>JBAPXW010000024.1:0-509521 GCA_049284415.1 Leclercia sp. | reverse complement strand
CGCCGTAGCGCCGATGGTAGTGTGGGGTCTCCCCATGCGAGAGTAGGGAACTGCCAGGCATCAAACAAGTAAAAAGCCCTGTACTGACGTACAGGGCTTTTTGCGTTGTGGCGGGAAAACGACCGGGCGGCGGCTTCGCCTTGCCCGGCCTATATTGTCAGTTCGTCATAACGCTCACCAGTGCACTACCTTGACGGATAAATACCGGAATGGTCTCCAGCGGAGCATCTACAGTGATGCATTCTCCACCGCGATAGCGCTCGCCGTTCATATCAACCCAGTTAGCGCCCGCCGGGAGCCAGACATCGCGCTGGCGTTGCCCTGCATGGATAACCGGCGCGACCAGCACATCCTCGCCGAACAGGTACTGATCTTCAATTTCCCAGCTCTGTTTTTCATGAGGATAGTGCCAGAACAGCGGGCGCATCAGCGGATCGCCGTGCTTATGGGCGCTGTCATACAAGGCATCGATATAGGGACGTAATTTTTCACGCACCGTCAGCCAGCGCTGCATGATCTCGAAATTCGCCTCGCCGTAGCTCCACAGCTCGTTGGGAGAACCGCTATTACACTGTGGAATACCCTCCCGGTAGCGTTCCGGTGGCTGAATTTGCGGCTCGCGATAACCGTGCATGCGCAATACCGGACAGAAGACCGCCCACTGGAACCAGCGGATCAGGAGCTCATGGAACGCCGGGTCATTGACGTTGCCACCCTGGAAGCCACCGATGTCGGTGGTCCACCACGGAATGCCTGCCAACCCCATATTCAGCCCGGCGGCGATCTGGTTACGAAACGCATGGAATGAGGAATGAACGTCGCCGGACCAGGCCAGCACGCCGTAACGCTGACTGCCTGCCCAGGAACAGCGCACCAGGTTAACGATATCCTTCTCACCATTGGCCTTCAGACCATCATAAAAGCCCTGAGCGAAATCGCGTGGATAGCGGTTCCCCACTTCCAGAACCGGACCGGCATGGTAGCGATAATTGTCAAAATCATAGGCGCGGTATTCCGGCTCGGCTTCGTCCAGCCAGAATAATTTGATGCCCAGATCGTAGTAGTTTTCTTTTACCGTTCCCCAGACAAACTCCCGTGCCTGGGGATGTGTGGCATCGAAGAACGTCGTGTTGCCCATAAAATCGAGGTTGACCTGTACGCCGCGCTCGCTACTGACCAGCCAGCCTTTAGCCTTCATTTTCGGATACAGCGGGCTGCGTGCTTCCACAGTCGGCCAGACTGATACCATCAACTCAATACCCATCGCGCTGAGTTCTTCTACCATCGCTTTTGGATCGGGCCAGTCAATCGGGTCAAAACACCAGGTGCCCTGATTCGGCCAGTGGAAGAAATCTATCACCATTACCGCCAGCGGCAGGTTGCGGCGGCGGTACTCGCGGGCCACGTCGAGTACTTCCTGTTGGGTGCGATAGCGCAATTTACACTGCCATAAACCGCTGATGAACTCAGGGGCGGGTGGTGGCGTACCGGTAGCTTTCGCATACTGGCGTGTGATGTCGACGATACTGTCGGCGGCGGTTATCCAGTAGTCCATTTCACCGGTAACGCGAGCGCGCCATTCGGTCTGATTTTTGGCAAAGCTCACTTCGCCTATTGCCGGATTATTCCATAACAGGCCGTAGCCGAGGCTCGACTGCATAAACGGTACGCTGGCCTGAGAGTTACGCTGGGCGAGTTCCAGCGTGCAGCCTTTGAGATCCAGCCACGGCTGTTGATACTGGCCCATACCGTATAGCCGCTCTTCCGGGCGCGATTCAAAGCGAACGGTCAATTGATATTTACCGCCCGCAAGCGGCTTAAATTCGCGGCCATCGAGCTTTAAAGCGCTGATGTATTTGTCCTGGCCTTTTTCGCTGGAGCCAATCCCGACGGTAGAACGCTGACGCCACATCTCTTCGAGCAGGAGTTCGCCGCGCTGATTATAGAATGCCAGTTGGCCCTTCAGATTAAGCGTGGCGGTAATGTTGCCGTTACGCAGCGTCAGGCTTTCTGCACCGGTAGTAATCTCTGCGTCACACGGCTCGGCAGGAAGTGGAAGCAGCGCCTGTAACTCGTCAGTGAAATCGGGTGCACAGGTGGCTCTGACGCGAAGACTATTGCGTCCCCAGGTTTCGATGCGCAGGATTTGGCGTTCAAAGCGCCACTCGATGCTGTTGGAATGCGAAATGAGCTCACTCATGGATAACATGTCCTTTTACGAAATAGAGTGTCGGGCAAGGTTGATAGATTTCATGGTGCTGTCGTCGAGCTTATACCAGCGCAGCGTGGCAAATGCGGCCAGTGAAAGCAGGCCCGGCACGACGGTGAAGAGGGCGATAATGCAATACATGGCGGTGGAGGTTTGCGCGGCGGCATTCGGGACGTAGCCGCTGAAACCCAGCGTCCAGCCTACGATAGCGCCGCTGATGGCCATCCCCAGTTTGAGTACCGCGAGGAAGGTGGAGAAAATTACCCCGTCCATGCGTTTGCCTTGTTTCCATTCGGCATAATCTGCCACGTCAGCCATCATCACCCACATCAGCGTTGTTGTGGCCTGGTAAAGCGTAGAGATAACAAACGTCATCGGCACCAGGATGAAAACGGATTTCGGGGCAAAGAACAGCGCAATACTCAGCACGCCTGCCAGCACGGCACAGTAGCCAAACATCTGGACTTTGCTGTAGTTCTGGGTCAGGCATTTTGCCAGCGCGCTGCCCGCGGCTTTACCCAAAATGTGTGCTCCGAGCATCCACATGAAATAGCTGGCACTCCCGAGATAATAGGTGACGAAATACATCATGGCACCGAGACGAATAACCCCAAAGCCAATGTTGGTTAATACCAGAATTGCGACAATGCGCCACTGATCGTTACGGAATAAATCACGTAGTTCCGACAGGTAATTATTGTGCGTGGCTGGGGCGTTAATGCGCTCGCGGGTATTGGCGAAACACAACCAGAACATAATTACCGCCACGCTAGCCATAATTCCCATCGCCCAGCGATAGCCGAGTAATTTATCCGCACCGCCTAAAAACTCGGCTAAAGGCATCATAAAGAAAGTGGATAATGCGCCGCCGAGCGTGGCTAAAAAGAAACGATAGGATTGAAGGGAAATGCGCGCATCGTTATCCGGCGTAATCACGGCACCCATAGAGCAGTATGGAATATTAATGGCGGTGTACATTAACATCATCAGGGTGTAACTCACCGTGGCGAAGATCATTTTCCCGTGCAAATCCAGTGACTCAGGTACGGCATACGTCAGCAGACAACTGGCACCGAACGGCAGCGCCAGCCATAGCATCCATGGGCGGAATTTACCCCAACGCGTCTTTGTACGGTCAGCGATATATCCCATCGCGGGGTCGATAATGGCATCGGCAGTTCGCGCCAGCAGGAACATCGTCCCGACAAATGCGGCAGGAAGGCCCACCACATCGGTATA
Source organism: Leclercia sp. (assembly GCA_049284415.1). Taxonomy (GTDB): domain Bacteria; phylum Pseudomonadota; class Gammaproteobacteria; order Enterobacterales; family Enterobacteriaceae; genus Enterobacter. The sequence goes on along the minus strand of JBAPXW010000024.1, from coordinate 506,073 downwards.
ATAAAAGGTCAGAAAGATAATGACGTTATCCAGCCCAATATGGCTCGCCATATCGCCTAATCCATAGCTGATTTTTTCTTTACGGGTGATCTTCTCGGTCATTGTATTCACCTTGCCAGTGTAAGGTTTATTTTCGAAGATGTTCTGGCATTGATGGTTAACCATGAGTTGAATCTTAACAATTACAATATCTGGCAACGGGATTATGGAAATCCCTTTTCGTGATACCGGTAACAATTATCTGTATTGAGATTGCATAGCTGGATTAATGTTGTGTCTGATGACTATTTTCAGGAAGGGTGCGAATAAGCGGATGCTTTTATCCGAATGACGGAGAAGGGAGGTTGGTCACATTTGCGGTCTGGCGGAACCCCAAAAGCAAAAAACCAGCCCTAAGGCTGGTTTTTCTAAATAGTGGTGCCCGGACTCGGAATCGAACCAAGGACACGGGGATTTTCAATCCCCTGCTCTACCGACTGAGCTATCCGGGCAACGGGGCGCATTAAACCGCAATCACGCTCGGTCGTCAACCTTATTTCGGGAAAAGCTGTTCAACTGTTTAAGATTGCGGCAATCTGTCGGTTTGCGCGTCGATTGTGCACAAATCTTCCAGACACGCAGGTAAGCTCAGGCAATGCTGACAGCGACAAAGGGGGCGGTACAGTGAATGACTGGCTTGAGCTGCGGCAGCATGCCGATACGGGGATTGAAACGATCAAGGCGCACTTCGAAGGGCACGCCTATGATCCACACTGGCACGACAGCTATCTGGTGGGCATCACCCTCAGCGGAACCCAGCAGTTTCACTGTCGTCGCGAGCGCCATCAGAGCCATCCTGGCGATGCCTTTCTGCTCGAACCGGGTGAGATCCACGACGGTGACGCCCCGGTGGCCGGGGGCTTTACCTATCTGACGTTTTACCTCGATGAGCGCTGGCTTACCCACACCCTGCATGGCCTGTATGAGTCCACACCCGGCAGCTACTCGCTGCATTTTGCTCAGACCCTGACCCGCGAGCCGCAGCTGGTGCGCACCATTGGCGAGACCTTTGCCACCCTGCACAATGACGAGATGAAGATCGTCCAGCAGAGCACGATGGATAATCTGCTGGCCCAGCTGACGTCACATTGCCACTGGCGTAAAAGATTACCTTCACAGCTGCAGAGCGCGGCGGTGGCTCATCGGGCGCGGGATTATCTGTATGCCCATCTGGGCGACAATATTGGTCTCTCCGACCTCGCCCGGGAGACCGGCACCGATCGCTTCACGCTCACGCGCTGCTTCAAGCGCGAGTTCCATCTGGCCCCTCATGCCTGGCTTATCCAGCTACGGCTGGCCAAAGCGCGGCAGCTGCTGGCACGAGGGGAGCAGCCCGTTGATGTCGCGGCAACGCTGGGTTTTGCCGATCAAAGCCACCTTGGGCGCTGGTTCCAGCGGGCTTATCGCATTACGCCCGCCCATTACCGACGGTTGTGCACAAACCTTCCAGACGTTTTCAGAAAATAACGGCACTGTCAGGGCTCTGATAATAAGGAGTCACCTGTGAGTCTGATGCCGTTTCTGTTATTTGCTTTCGTTGCTTCCATCACGCCGGGGCCAACCAACATCCTCATTCTGACCAATAGCCAGCATTATGGCGTCAGGGCAACATTGCCTGCGCTGGTGAGTGCCTGTGCCGCAGCCAGCGCCATTGTGCTGATTTCAGGGGCCGGGGCGGGGGAGTTATTACAGAAGTATCCGCTGATCCGCCAGCTGATGAGCTGGGCAGGCGTGCTGTGGTTAAGCTGGATGAGCTGGCAGCTGTTTCGTGCGCCGGCGGCAAATCTGGCCCGCGAGACGCATACCCGCTTTACCGCACGTGCGGCAGCGCTGTTGCAGGTGATCAATCCCAAAACCTGGATGATGGCGCTGGCCGTCGTCAGCCTGTTTGCGCCTGCGGGGGAGCATGCGTTGCGGGATATCGCCCTGATGGCGCTGTGGTTCCTGCTGATCTCGGTAGCTTGTCTGGCGTGCTGGGCATGGCTGGGGCAGGCGGTGAACAGGCTGTTTCGCACATCCGCGGCGATGGTGCGTTTTCAGCGCCTGATGGCGCTGTGTCTGTTCACGTCTGCCTGGGCGGGGGTGCTGGCTTAGGTGAGTGCGCCACCCTTGCGGCATTGAGCGAAGTGCAGGATATCCTCTGCCAGCCGGTGTGCGGTATCGACATCGGCCTGGCTACGGTTCACCAGCAGCCGGCTGAGACAGCCCTCCAGCACCAGATCCATTTGCTTCGCGACCATAGCGGGATCGTCCACGTCCAGAGTCGTCAGCAGTTCATGAGTGAAGTCATGGGAGGCGCGCTTTTGCTGGTCGGCGAGCTGGTGAATCGGATGGCCAGGATCCGGGAAAAAGGTGCAGGCGGCAATAAACAGGCAGCCCGGGTAACGGTGATTTCGTACACATTCGGTCAGAGCCTTATAACGCTCCATCAGTTTTTGTTGTGCGGTGAGCTCGCTGTTCAACATCAGCTGTCTGCGCCAGATGTCGATCTGCTGGCTGAGATAGCGCAGAGCGTCATACAGCAGCGCCTCTTTATCCGGCCAGAACAGGCTGAGCTCATCCACAGGGTAATTCACGCGCTCGGCAACCCTCTCCAGTGAGGTACTGGCTATCCCTTGAATTTCAAGTAACTGCAGGGTGGCTCCCAGAATATCTTCACGTTGCACGGTTTTCTCCTCCGTATGCTGTTGCGCTTTCCCGCATAAAGTGTCGTTTACGGTTGGCGATCGCGCAAATGTGCGCTGAACGTTGCCGCATCCATAAAGCCCGTTACGCGCTGTGCTGGTTGCTCTTCACCCTGCTCGTTAAAAAACAGAATGGTAGGCAGGCCGAGCACCTTGAGCTGCGTGAGCAAGGCTTTATCCTGCGTGTTGTTCGCCGTGACGTTGGCCTGCAACAGCACTGTATTTTTCAGCGCCTGCTGGACCTGCGGATCGCTAAAGGTGTATTTCTCAAACTCTTTACAGGCCACGCACCAGTCGGCATACAGGTCGAGCATCACCGGTTGACCCTTGGCCTGCGCCAGCGCGCGATTTAACGCCTCGACGCTCTCTACCGGAATGAAGTTCAGGTGCGCCTGGCGTTGTGCTGCGGGCGCACCAAACGCCCAGTCCTGCAGGGGACGTACGCTGACCAGCGCTGCCGCTAACAGTATGATTTGGATAATGCGCATCCACGGTTTGCTGGCGCTTAAGCTGCTGATAAATGCCCAGCTGAAGAACGCCACGCCCAGCATCGCCCACAGGCGCAGACCCCAGACATCCCCGATGATGCGTTCCAGCAGAAAGACCGGCAGGGCGAGGATCACAAAGCCAAACGCGGTTTTGACCTGCGCCATCCATGGGCCGCTTTTCGGCAGCAGCCGGTTGCCGAACACCGTCACCAGGATCAGCGGCAGGCCCATGCCCAGCGCGTAGAGGTAGAGCGTGCCGCCGCCGAGCCACACGTTTCCACTCTGGGCGATATACAGCAGGATCGCGCTGAGCGGCGCGGTAGTGCAAGGGGAGCAGATTAGCCCGGCAATGGCGCCCATCGCAAATACCCCGCCTGGCGAGCCGCCCTGCTGGCGATTGCTCATCAAGGTTAAGCGCGTTTGCAGGGAGGAGGGCAGCTGCAGGCTGAACAGGCCAAACATCGACAGCGCCAGCAGGATAAAGGCCACCGACAGGCCGATCAGGACGTACGGATGCTGGAGCGCCGCCTGGAACTGCAGCCCGGCCGCTGCGACAACCAGCCCGAGCGCGGTATAGGTGAGCGCCATCCCCTGAACGTAGATAAACGCCAGCAGCAGCGCACGGGCCGTCGAGAGGCGCTGCTTACCACCAAGCACGATGCCGGAGATCAGCGGGTACATCGGCAACACGCACGGCGTGAAGGCGATACCTATCCCAATCAGCAGCGCCCAGAGCGGCGAGAACGGGCGCTCAGCCGCTTCAGGTGTGATGTCTGGCTGCACGGCAGGGAGAGGCGTAGCGGCAGGCTCAGCGGCTGCTGTCACTTCGCTCAGAGGGACGATTTTGGTTTCTGGCGGATAGCATAGCCCGGCATCGGCGCAGCCCTGGTAAGTGACTGTCAGCGTAGCGCCTTTCGCGGCCTGCTGAAGCGTAACCGGAACCGTTAACTGACCGCGGTAGATTTCACTTTTGCCGTAGAACTCATCTTCGTGCCACTCGCCCTTGGGCAGTTGGGGGTCGCCCACCTGCGCCTGAGCGGGCGTGATGCTGATCTGCTTGCGATAGAGGTAGTAACCCTCCTTCACCTGCCAGTTGAGGTTCAGTTCATGTTGGTTTTGCTGAAAATCGAAAACAAAAGCCTGGTCGGCAGGCGTAAAGTTAGCGCGGCCGGGTGCGTCAAACAACCCGGCAAAGACTGACGTGCTGCACAGCAGCAGGATCAGCGTAAGGAAGCGTTGAGCCATGAGAGATAGTCGTTATCGCCGTGGAGCACTGGCAGAACCAGCAGTTCCGGGGTTTGGTAAGGATGATGGGATTTGAGACAGTCGAGGAGCGCCTGCTGATTCGCCACGCTGGATTTCAGCAGCATCTGCACCTCGTACTCCTGTTCCAGCTTGCCTTCCCAGTAATAAAGGGAGGTGGCGCCGGGAAGAAGGGTCACGCAGGCGGCGAGCTTTTCTGCCAGCACTTTGGCGGCAAGATCCTGGGCGGTGGCTTCATCGGGGGCGGTACAGAGTACAACAACAGCGTCATGTGTGTTCACAAGTCGACCTCGTCTCAGCGTAAAAAATCACTATATCATGGCGGACCGGTGCTCATTAATGAATCGGGCCGCAGAGCGGCCCGACTTTAACTCTTTTTACAACCAAAAGCGTTTTACAGCACCACACCGCCGATGATGAATCCGAGGATCACACACAGGGTGATGGCAATTACGCCCGGGATCAGGAAGGCGTGGTTAAACACGTATTTTCCAATGCGGGTAGAGCCGGTGTCGTCCATTTCCACCGCGGCCAGCAGGGTGGGATAGGTCGGCAGGACGAACAGTGCAGAAACGGCAGCAAAAGAGGCAATCGCGGTCAGCGGGGTGACGCCCAGCATCAGTGCCGCAGGCATCAGCGCTTTGGTGGTGGCGGCCTGGGAGTAGAGCAGGGTAGCAGCGAAGAACAACACCACAGCCAGCAGCCACGGATAGTTGTGCAGCAGATCGCCCGCGATGGTCTGGATATCGGTGATGTGTGCTTTCACAAAGGTGTCACCCAACCAGGCCACACCCAGGACGCACACGCAGGCGCTCATACCGGATTTGAAGGTGCTGGCGTTCAGCACTTCGCTGGTGTCGATTTTACAGGTGATGCTAATCAACGCGGCGATGGTCAGCATGAACACCACAATCGCTTCGTTACGCGGCAGCACCGGGTTCTGGATCAGTCCGACGGTATCGCTGATGGCGGTGGCATAGAACATCACGGCGATGATACCGATCAGGAACAGCAGCACGGAGCGTTTCGCGTGCGGTTTCAGCGTAAATGCCTGGCTACCGCGCAGCTTCACTTCGCCTTTGGCGAGACGTTCCTGATACACCGGATCGTCTTTCAGCTCAGCACCGAGGAAGTTACAGAATACCGCTGTAATCATGACCGCAATCAGCGTGACCGGAATACAGATCGACAGCAGTGTCAGGTAGCTCACACCCATCGGCTCGAGAATACCGGCAAAAAACACCACCGCCGCAGAGATGGGTGAAGCGGTGATCGCAATCTGCGAGGCGACAACGGCGATAGAGAGCGGACGGGATGGACGAATACCCTGCTCTTTCGCCACTTCAGTAATCACCGGCAGGGTAGAGAACGCCGTATGACCGGTACCGGCAAGAATGGTCATAAACCAGGTGACCAGCGGAGCCAGGAAGGTAATGTATTTGGGATGACGGCGCAGCATACGCTCCGCCAGGCTTACCAGGTAGTCCATCCCGCCCGCCACCTGCATGGCAGCGATAGCGGCGATAACCGCCATGATGATTTCAATAACGTCGAACGGGATAGCGCCAGGTTTAATTTGAAAAATGAGGGTAAGGACAAGCACGCCGAGACCACCGGCAAAACCGATACCGATCCCCCCGAGCCTTGCGCCTAAGTATATCGCCAACAGCACGACGACGAGTTCTGCTCCAAACATAAGTGCCTACCTTGCTTATTAACAAGTTGATATTGAATTGTTGTGTTTTGGTAACGCCTAAAAAGAAAAAAGGCACGTCACAAGTGACGTGCCTTCATGAATTTAACCTGAACTGTTATTGTTCACTTTCATCCGTATATCTTTTCGCTTTATAGGCCGGGTGCATCAAGTTTTGCGCCGAGAAGATATCATCCAGTTCAGCTTCTGTCAGCAGTCCTCGCTCGAGGACCACTTCACGCACGCTCTTACCGGTTTCAGCACAGATCTTACCGACGATATCGCCGTTGTGGTGGCCGATGAACGGGTTGAGATAGGTGACGATACCGATGGAGTTGTAGACGTAGCTTTCACATACCGCTTTATTGGCGGTAATGCCGTTGATGCATTTTTCCAGCAGGTTGTAGCAGGCGTTGGTCAGAATGTGAATGGATTCAAACATCGCCTGGCCAATCACCGGCTCCATGACGTTCAGCTGCAGCTGACCGGCTTCAGAGGCCATGGTGACCGTGATGTCGTTACCAATCACTTTGAAGCACACCTGGTTTACCACTTCAGGGACCACCGGGTTCACTTTGGCTGGCATGATCGAGGAGCCTGCCTGCAGTTCTGGCAGGTTAATTTCGTTCAGACCTGAACGCGGGCCGGAAGAGAGCAGGCGCAGGTCGTTACAGATTTTGGACAGTTTCACCGCCAGACGCTTCAGCGCGCTGTGCACCATAACGTATGCGCCGCAGTCGGAGGTCGCTTCGATCAGGTCTTCTGCGGGAACGACGGCCAGATTGGAAACTTCTGCCAGCTTCTGCACCGCCAGCTGCTGATAGCCATCCGGGGTGTTCAGGCGCGTACCGATCGCCGTTGCGCCGAGGTTAACCTCCAGCAGCAGTTCAGAAGTACGCATCAGGTTGCGGGTTTCTTCATTCAGCAGGACGTTGAATGCGTGGAATTCCTGGCCGAGGGTCATCGGCACGGCATCCTGCAGCTGGGTACGGCCCATTTTCAGAATGTCCTGGAATTCGACGGCTTTATTCTGGAAGCCTTCACCCAGCTGGTTAATGGCATCAACCAGTTTCACCACCGACGCGTACACCGCGATGCGGAAACCGGTCGGGTAGGCATCGTTGGTAGACTGACATTTATTCACGTGGTCGTTCGGGTTCAGGTATTGGTACTCACCTTTCTGGTGGCCCATCAGCTCCAGGCCGATGTTTGCCAGCACCTCGTTGGTATTCATGTTCACCGATGTACCCGCGCCGCCCTGATAAACGTCAACCGGGAATTGATCCATGCACTTGCCGTTATTCAGTACTTCATCGCAGGCGGCAATGATTGTGTTTGCTACGCTTTTAGGAATGGTTTGCAGCTCTTTGTTGGCCATCGCTGCGGCTTTCTTTACCATCACCATGCCACGCACAAACTCAGGGATGTCGCTGATTTTGCTGTTGCTGATGTAGAAGTTTTCAATCGCTCTCAGAGTGTGAACACCATAGTAGGCATCCGCTGGAACTTCCCTGGTACCCAACAAATCTTCTTCGATACGAATGTTGTTTAACATGTGAACCTTCTTTTCAAGCTGCAGAATGAATGTACTAAACACACAGTACATCTGTGGTTATGTCTATTTTCTAACCGACGATTATCCCCTGAATCGGCCAGATACCCGAGATCATATGCTGATGATAGCGAAATGCCGTAATCTGGATCACTTATTATCGACCCGATTTCATGATAATTATTAATCTGTGAAATGAATCACCGCTTTAATATTTCCAGAAAAAATATCCGTGCAAACCGATTGAATTTTGGCTAACTGCCTCCATTTCTGACTGATGCGAGTCGCAAAATTACACCCGACAGAGGCCACAGGGCGTCTGCCACAGAGGAGAAGCCAGTGCGCTGGATACCGTTAATTGCCGTGTTTCTCTATGTTTACATAGAGATTTCTGTTTTTATCCAGGTCGCCCATGTGTTTGGCGTCCTGCTGACGCTGCTGATGGTGATTTTCACCTCGGTCATTGGTATGTCGCTGGTGCGTAATCAGGGTTTTAAAAATTTCCTGTTAATGCAGCAGAAGATGGCCGCAGGCGAAAGCCCGGCGGCGGAGATGATCAAAAGCGTGTCGCTGATTATTGCCGGCATCCTGCTGATTATTCCCGGATTTGTAACCGATTTTCTCGGCCTGCTGCTGCTGTTGCCGCCGGTGCAAAAACTGTTGACCCTCAAGCTGATGCCGCATTTGCGTTTTAACCGGATGCCGGGCGGTGGATTTAGCGCCGGAACCGGCGGCGGAGAGACCTTTGACGGGGAATATCAGCGTAAGGATGACGATCGTAACCGTCTGGATCATAAAGACGATCGTTAATGGAATTTGCCCGGTAAGCGTATTGCTACCGGGCTTTTCTTATACCGCGCTACGCTTCGGCAAAAACAGCCACAATCCCGCCAGCATGGCAATCGCGTACACACTCTTCCATCCCACCATCGCCAGCAGCAACAAACAGAGTACCCCGCCGATCATCGCCAGCGTTTTGTAGCGGCCTTTCAGCAGGCGACAACCCGCCAGCATGCAGAGCAGATAAATCATGATGAAGATGCCATTGGCATAGACGATCAGCGCGTCGAGATTGATCTCCAGCCAGTAGATCGCCAGCGTGCTGAGTACGCAGCAACCCAGCACCAGATTCAGTGCGTTGAGCGGCAGCTGGCGTGCTGAAAGCCGTGCTAAGCGGCTCTGCGGCTTGTATTGCGCCTGGGACCACACTAACCGGGCGAAACTCTGAATATAGATGTTGAGGCTGGCGAAGCAGGCGAGGTAGCCAATGACGCAGGCAACCCACAGCGCCTTCACGCCAAAGAGCTGCACCACAATGCCCGGCAGCGAGGCCGCAGCCGCCATATCCGCACCGTAAGCGGTGAAGTGCAGTACCAGAACGGTACAGGCCCAGTAGACTGTCCCTGCCAGCAGCAGACCGATCATCAGCGCCCGGGGGAAATCCCGCTCCGGCTGTTTAAACTCCGAGGCCAGATGGGCAAAGGCTTCAAGACCGACAAAACACCAGAACATAACCGAAAGGGCAGAAAAAAGCTGCGAACTGTCGATATCGTCAATCGCGGGGAAGGGGATCGCAGCGATTTCAATATCCCCGGCCCACCAGATGGCCGCGATCAGCGCCACAATCAGTACCGCCACCAGGGTTTGCAGGTTGGCGCTTGAGCTTGCCCCACGTGAGCCAACCCACCAGACAATCGCCAGCGTACCCAGTTCAGCAAACAGCAGCTGCGCGTCGTGCCAGCCAAACAGCGCCTGCCCGAAGCCGGTGGCGATATGCAACGCCGCAGGTAAGCCCACAGGGATGACCGACAGGAATAACCAGCCGGTGACGCGCTCCAGGCGGGGCCCAAACGCCATCCCGACGAAATGCGCCACACCGCCTGCGCTGGGGAAATGTCGCCCGAGAACGGCAAACACAATTGCGACCGGAAACACCAGCAGAATGAGCACCGGCCAGGCCCACAGACTGTTGTCTCCCGCGACCAGGGCGGCCAGCGCCGGTACGGCAAACACCCCCGTGCCTAACAACGAGGTTGAAAGTAAGCCAACGCCCTGCGCGAGTCCAAGTTCCTGTTTCAGTCCACTCATTCCATCGTCCTGCCGCCACTAAAAGAGGGGCGATGGTAACACTTTCGCAAATTTTTTTTCGACTACCCCTTGAAGGGGTATGTGCCCATCCCCATCTCTCAGGGCACTAGCCGGAAAACCGCTTACGGCCCGGCGTCACCCATAACTGATAATGACTTTCTCAAAGGAGAGCTATCAATGAGTATTCGTCCGTTACATGATCGTGTGATCGTCAAACGTAAAGAAGTTGAAACCAAATCTGCTGGCGGCATTGTTCTGACCGGTTCTGCAGCAGCTAAATCAACTCGTGGCGAAATCATCGCTGTCGGTAAGGGTCGCATTCTGGAAAACGGAAATGTGCAGCCGCTGGACGTTAAAGTGGGCGACATCGTGATTTTCAACGATGGTTACGGTGTGAAGTCCGAGAAGATCGACAATGAAGAAGTGTTGATCATGTCCGAAAGCGACATTCTGGCAATTGTTGAAGCGTAATCCGCGAACGACACTGAACATACGAATTTAAGGGAAAGATTAAAATGGCAGCTAAAGACGTAAAATTCGGTAACGACGCTCGTGTGAAAATGCTGCGCGGCGTAAACGTACTGGCAGACGCAGTTAAAGTGACCCTGGGCCCGAAAGGCCGCAACGTGGTTCTGGACAAATCCTTCGGCGCGCCAACCATCACCAAAGATGGCGTTTCTGTAGCGCGTGAAATCGAGCTGGAAGACAAGTTCGAAAACATGGGTGCCCAGATGGTGAAAGAAGTTGCCTCTAAAGCGAACGACGCTGCAGGCGACGGCACCACCACTGCAACTGTACTGGCGCAGGCGATTATCGCTGAAGGCCTGAAAGCGGTTGCTGCGGGTATGAACCCAATGGATCTGAAACGCGGCATCGACAAAGCGGTTATCGCGGCTGTTGAAGAGCTGAAAGCGCTGTCCGTACCGTGCTCTGACTCTAAAGCCATTGCTCAGGTTGGTACCATCTCTGCGAACTCCGACGAGACCGTGGGTAAACTGATCGCAGAAGCGATGGACAAAGTAGGTAAAGAAGGCGTAATCACCGTTGAAGACGGTACCGGCCTGGAAGACGAGCTGGACGTGGTTGAAGGTATGCAGTTCGACCGTGGCTACCTGTCCCCGTACTTCATCAACAAGCCAGAAACTGGCGCTGTTGAGCTGGAAAGCCCGTTCATCCTGCTGGCTGACAAAAAAATCTCCAACATCCGCGAAATGCTGCCTGTTCTGGAAGCCGTGGCGAAAGCAGGCAAACCACTGGTTATCATCGCTGAAGATGTTGAAGGCGAAGCGCTGGCGACCCTGGTGGTTAACACCATGCGCGGCATCGTGAAAGTGGCTGCGGTTAAAGCACCTGGCTTCGGCGATCGTCGTAAAGCCATGCTGCAGGACATCGCAACCCTGACTGGCGGTACCGTTATCTCTGAAGAGATCGGTATGGAGCTGGAAAAAGCGACGCTGGAAGATATGGGTCAGGCGAAGCGCGTTCTCATCAACAAAGACACCACCACCATCATTGATGGCGTGGGTGAAGAAGTGGCCATTCAGGGCCGTGTCACTCAGATCCGTAAGCAGATCGAAGAAGCGACCTCTGATTACGACCGCGAAAAACTGCAGGAACGCGTAGCGAAACTGGCTGGCGGCGTTGCAGTTATCAAAGTCGGTGCGGCTACCGAAGTTGAAATGAAAGAGAAGAAAGCACGCGTTGACGATGCTCTGCACGCGACCCGTGCAGCAGTAGAAGAAGGTGTGGTTGCAGGTGGTGGCGTCGCGCTGATTCGCGTGGCATCTAAACTGAGCGAACTGCGTGGCCAGAACGAAGATCAGAACGTGGGTATCAAAGTTGCGCTGCGCGCAATGGAAGCTCCACTGCGTCAGATCGTTCTGAACTGCGGTGAAGAACCGTCTGTAGTCGCTAACACCGTTAAAGCGGGCGACGGCAACTACGGTTACAACGCAGCAACCGAAGAATACGGCAACATGATCGATATGGGTATCCTGGACCCAACTAAAGTGACCCGTTCTGCTCTGCAGTACGCGGCATCTGTTGCTGGTCTGATGATCACCACCGAGTGCATGGTAACCGACCTGCCTAAAGGCGATGCTCCTGATTTAGGCGCAGGCGGCATGGGCGGTATGGGTGGAATGGGCGGCATGATGTAATCATGTTGTTCTGCACCTCGCAGAAATGAACAAACCCCCGGTCAGAAATGATCGGGGGTTTTTCTTTTGGTCATCTTTTTAGTATAAGGTTTACACAGGGGCAGCAGTTGCCCAGCTTATTGAAAACGAGGAATAACATGCGCGTAAAGGTCTGTGCAGGGATTGTAGGGGCAGCATTGCTGCTGGCGGGTTGTAGCTCCAGCAATGAGCTGTCCGCTGGTGGGCAAAGTGTTCGCTTTGTGGACGATAAGCCGGGGAGCGAGTGTCAGCTGGTGGGGACAGCAACGGGTAAGCAAAGCAACTGGCTGTCTGGCCAGCATGGCGAAGAGGGCGGCTCAATGCGTGGTGCGGCGAATGCGCTTCGTAACCAGGCCGCTGAAATGGGCGGTAATGTGATTTATGGCGTAAGTAGCCCGACGCAGGGAATGTTGTCGAGCTTTGTGCCGACGGCCAGCGAAATGATTGGCCAGGTTTATAAATGTCCTAATTGATGTTGCTGCGGGTTATCCCTCTCCATCTGGAGAGGGGAACCCGGGCAAACGGTTAGAAGAGGGATTACCGTTTTTTCTACATCCTTGTAGATGCCCAAATCACTGCGCGTTCAGCTTCGCCTGAATATCAACGCAAAAAGCATGAAGCGGGCGGAGACACTCTTCCATGGTCAGTATTTTATCGGGCTGGGCCGGGATCACCGTACTGAATATCTGGCACAGTGTGTATTTTTCCCGCAGCGTTTTCAGCCCGGTGTTCAACAAGGCAATCTTCTGGACGATGTTCTTCTCTTCTTCGGAATGATGTGCGGCATTGGTTTTAACGATGATCCCGGACAGCACCTTTTTACCTTCTTCCGTTTCGAAACAGTAAAGCACCCCAAGATGGTGGGAGAATAAGCGTTGCTTCCAACCCTCATGCAATATCTGCTGGTAATCCATTTTATTGAGATCGGAAAGGTCGACGTTATACAGCACGATAAAATCGAGAAGCGCAGCAACTTGCTGGAATGCCTCTTCATCCCCTGTGGCTTTAAGCGACTGGAGGACTGCCGTCATCAAAAACTCAGCGTGCATGTCATCGATATGCAGGTTGGCGACCTGTTCATCTTGCTGGATGGCGGTAAGCGCAAAGTTACCCTCTTTTGCCTTTAAGACCAGCGTCATAATTCGCTTATTGGGATCCGGCTGGTTAACTTCGGCCATCTCAAATTGTGGAACATTTTTGACCAGTGCTTCATTAGCCGCGACCAGTTGTTCCTTATAGCTGTCACCCTGTTCGGCAACACGATGAGCAACGATACCCATCCGATTTTGTAAAGCCATAAGCAGATCTAAAACGATCGGGGCCTGAAGATAATAGGTTTCAAACTGATGGTCCGGTGTTTCTACTTTCAGTGCTAACGCCATAAAACGCTCTTCATATTTTATAGCGGCGGTATTAAACCCTATGATTGCTTTGGACATTCGGAGCTCCTTTCCTGTTGTCAGTGACTTAAACGCGTGCGTGAAGTTTAGATAAATCAATAACCCGATCGGCCGAGGCGATTGTCGATGGACGATGCGCAACGATGATACGAGTAATGCTCAAATCTGAAATTGACTGGTTAATATAAGACTCATTATTTAAATCCAGATGGCTGGTCGCCTCATCCATAAACAGAATGCTGGGTTTACGGTAAAGCGCACGGGCGATAAGTAAACGCTGTTTTTGCCCACCTGAAATACCTAATCCTAATTCGCCAACAATGGTTTCATAACCCATCGGCATTTTCATGATTTCATCATGAATGTTGCAATGCTTCGAACATTCAATAATAAAGTCCTGATCGGCATTGTCTTCAAAACCGCTGATGTTATCTGCAATAGAGCCCGAGAAGAGTCGGTCTTCCTGCAATACGCAGGCGGTGCTCATACGGTAATTATTTAAGCCGATTTTGGTAATATCCAGATTGTCCGCCAGGACATCCCCGCTGGTTGGCGACAGTAATCCGCACATGATTTTTAGCAGGGTCGTCTTACCTACCCCGGAAGGGCCAACCAGCGCAACGGACTCTCCGGGCTCAACGGTAAGATTGAAATTGGATAAAATAGGTTGAACAAAGGGGTCGTACTGATAGGTCAGATTTTTTACCTCAAGGGTAACGCCTTTATTCTCTTCAAACAGTCTGCGGGCAGGCATCTCTTTTTCTGGTTCGCTAAAGACGATCTCAGACAGACGCTCGTTATGTAAGGAGAGCATGCGCAGCTGCATCACTAAGTCAATCAGGCTGGAGGCACGCTGGGAGAACTGCCCCCGGTAGGCGTTGAAGGCCATAAACATACCCAGCGTCATATTGTTATCGATAACCATAATTGCGCCAAGCCACAGGACGACAACCTGATCGATCGAGGATATAAATGTATTAATCCCACCGAACATCATGTCGAATCGCGACTGCTTGATACCAGCATTACAGGCTTCAATATTAATGTTCAGCCAATGCTGTGAACGGCGTTCTTTTAAATTAAGCGCCTTGATCGTGGAGATCCCATATAACGACTCCATAAAATGCGAGCTGGAACGCGCCCCTTTGATCACCTGCTCTTCGGATACCCGGCGATAGAAGCTATAGGTGGCGAGACGCATGATGGCGTAGCACAGCGTAAAGCCAACAACGACCCAGACTAACCAGCCGCCATATAGCGTCAACATGACGAGCAAGCCGACGGTCATAATCGAGTCGATCACGCCCGAGACGATGCTGTTCGTAAAGGTTGAACGAATGGTGTCCAGAGACGAGAAGCGAGACTGGATATCCCCCAAATGACGTTTTTCAAAAAATGACAGCGGCAGGCTCGTCAGATGGTCAAAGAGGGTGGTTTTCCATTGAATATTCGTCAGCGTATTGAGCGTGAGTGATGTCCACGCGCGCAGCATACTGATGAAGGTTTTGAATAACGTAAAGAAGACAAGCCCGATGCAAATAACGGATAACAGGCTTTGATCGTGCGCCATGATGACATGGTCCGTTACCAGCTGCGTACCCACCGGCAGCAACAGGCCGATGGCTTCGACCACTACGGAAAAGGCGAAGATCTTAAGCAGAACGCTTTTCAGGCCAACAATGTTGCGCATCAAATCTAACAGGCGTAAGCGCGATTTTGCTTTTTCCTGTTGGAAATTATGCTCTGGCCAAAGCTCAAGCGCGACCCCCGTAAAGTTGTTGGACATCTCCTGCATGCCAATAATGCGCTTACCTAAGGCAGGGTCGTGAACAACAAAACTGGCGCGGCGGATCTTGGTTAAAACGACATAGTGATTCATCCCCCAGTGGAGCACGCAGGGTAATTTGAGCTGCTTAATTTCGTCCAGATCAAGGGAGAGTGCGCGGCTCTTCAGCCCGGCATTCTCAGCGGTTTTACTTAGCGAGAGCAGTGATACTCCCTGTGTTGGGCTGCCATAGCGCTGGCGAAAATTAAACAGGTCGATATCAAGGCCGTAAAAACCACACACCATCGCCAGGCAGGCAATACCGCACTCTGCCGCTTCAGACTGTAGAATAACGGGCGTTTTCTTACGTAATGAAAAATTAACCTTTGAGATTATGGTTTCAAATATTGCTTTATTCATGAACAGGACCACTCACACTCTGCGAAATCTTATAAAAAGGTGTAAACATCCACATATAAAGTGGACGATTTTCGAGGAACACAACGGCCTCGGCTTTTAACCCATTAGACAACGTGAGGGTCTTATCTTTATAGTTGAAAGACTTATGATTTATTTTTACGATCGCTTTATAAAGCGCCAGTTCCTGCTGGTTGGTACCATTAGTGACGTTAGTATATTCAGACATCTCCTGCCGTGATGCTGGGACCGACGATATTGACAGCACTTCCCCCGGGAACTGACCAAATTTGTCCGCCGGGAAGGCATCGTAACGGATATTAATGGTGTCGCCAGGCTTAACATACGGCACGCTGTTATTCGGTAACCATAGGATAAGAAAATACTCAACATTACCCGTTGGCTTTATCTGTGCCAGGCTACTGCCTTTGTCAATCATCTGACCTTTTGTTACCGCAAGTGATTCTATTCTGCCGTCAGTGGTTGCTTTTATAATGGCATTGCCATTTGCATCAGATTCAACTAGCTGATTTTTATAGTCGTTTATCTGGTTATTTTGTGCAGATATTTGGTTGTCAAAATCGGCCGCCTTAGTGACTTTATCGCTATTTAGCTGCGTGATCTGACCTTCCAGCTGCATTTTCTGGCTAATAAGAGACTGATATGCACTTTGCTGCTGGAAATACAATGAGTGCTGATAGTTGTACTGATCTTTAGTAATCAAGCCATCAGTAAGGTACTTATCATAGCTGGACAGGTTTTCACGCATCTTTTTCAAACCGGTCTGCGTGTTGGACAGCATGCGGCCCGTCTCCTGCAATGAGTCGGCGGCATTTTTTAGCTGTAATTTTAAGGCGCTGAGCGTTTCAGTCTTACTGTTGGCCAACTTACTAATGATCTTGTTGGCATTGACTATTTTTTCGTTGATGACTTCTGCTTGCGCTACGCTTACGTTGCCGCTGGTGGTATTCCTGGAAACGTCAATTTCATACAGCGTCTGGCCTTTTGTGACGGCATCGCCCACCTTAACGTGCTGTTTGACAATAAACCCTTGCTGAGGTGCAAAAACGTTAACAGAGTGTGGAAGAGTGATAACTTCTCCGCGAACGTTAATCCGTTGAGTGAATGTGCAATAAATCAATGATAATACAAGAGCGAGCAGAAAAAGGAGTGACAAAGAAGTAACAAGCCATGCCGGCATACCTGCCAGCAATAACGCCTTTCCCTTCCAATGAAACTTCTTATATTCTATCGCTTCCTTGCGATAAATATTATTGGCCATGTTGTTAACTTTTTAGTCGATGAGTAAAAAGGTCCGAAACCGGACCTTTATTTGTAATTCATTATGATGCAGCAATGAATGGATTAGTGGCCCCAAGGAACAAAAGTTCCTGCAATAGCGCCTTGTACGCCATCGAGACCTAATTGGATAGTGTCTTCCCAACCAATTGCTGCCCCCATAACCACACCCATGGTTGCACCTACTGCAAGGCCCCAAAACATCCCTACCAGGTTACCAAGCATACCGAAGCCGATAATACCGCCATTTGCACCTGATTGGGTCCCGCCAATCAAGGTACCCGTAGCACCTATCAGGACACCTAAAACAGTAGCTGAAGCAACGGCTTCAACTGAATTACTTACCAGGCTTAATGCAGCAGATGAAAATGATGAGAAATCCCATGAATAGCCGCCAGAAATAGATTCCATTTCGAAGGTGTTTAATTGTTTCATTTCATTTCCTTGAAATTACTGATTGGAGTCGAGCTGTGCCCGCCAGTAACGTATTGATAATATCCCCTAATTACAATATTAAGATACTTAGATTTTCTTAATGTTGTATGTCAGAATATTTACGTGGTTGTGTATAAGGTGAGTTATGAATGGATCTCACCTAGATGACTATCAATATAGGTGACCAAAGGCATCTTATATACGATAGCCTATTACGCATTCATTAAAGCAATTCAGTGAGCTCGAGGGGAACTCGGCTCACTGATTTTTATAAAATTAATGGCTCCACGGAACGAAGGTTCCGGCGATAGCACTTTGCGCCATTTCGACAGCGGTGGTAATTGTGGTATCCCAGCCTACAGCTGCAGCGCCCACAGCACCACCGATGGCACCCATACCAAGACCCCAGAACATCCCGACCAGGTTACCAAACATACCGAAGCCGAGAATACCGCCGTTTGCGCCAGATTGAGTACCACCGATCAGCGTACCAATCGCGCCAGTAATAATGCCACCAACAACTGCTGAACCAATTGCTTCAACAGAGTTGCTCACCAGCGTTTGTAACCCTGCACCAACGGAAGAGAAATCCCAGTTATAACCACCAGAAATGGCTTCCATCTCGAAAACAGTTAATTGTTTCATTGTACTTTCCTTGTGTTTAATAGAATGTCGCTTAACTGCGACGAGGCGTAATATATTATTATTTTTTGGAATTTGCAACGTGGATATAAATTAGATTTACTTACATTGTGTTTTGTTGTATATAAATATATATAGTGCATATGTCTATATAGAGAGTTATTCGCCCCGCCAATGAAGCGATTGCGCGTTGTATTTATCGTTCATTAATAAAGGCAATCCTTTTGCAGGGTAAAGGATTGCCAGTGTCTATTCCTTGAGTTTATCATTCTTCCTGAATGATAACTTCAATCATTGCTTTTACTTTACCTGCGGTCACATCAGCGCTACTTGAGCTGGAACGATAGTAATCGGCAGAGAAGGTAAACGTTTCCGATTCTGTCACTTTATTAAAACCATAGCTCTCACTGTCAAAGAATTCGATTGGCTTATTACCGATTTTGAAAATGACATCCACATTATTTGCTGCCGTCGCGCCCGTTATCATGTTGTCTACGATTCCGTTCCCCGAGTCGCTGGTCCCACCTACCGGGTTAAACCAATATCTAACTGTGTTTCCGACTGATTCAGACGGACACGTTAAATTCATGGTTATATCCCTCTTTGCAGACGTCGTGCCTCCTTGGGTTACATTCATCAACTCTTTTTTATCAATCGTTTTCAGCGTTACCTGACTCGAACCCGCAACAGAAAGATCGCATGACGTTGATTTGTAAGTAATTTTGCTAAAGTTTAACGTTATGCTGAGCAGTAAGCGCTCGGCTGCGCTTGGGTTAGTTGCAAGGTTACCCGCAGAAAAACTCACTACGGGAGAGTTTGCTGATCCAGTGCCAATTACTGCAGCAGTTTTGACAAGCCATACCGTTATTAACTTATTGCTACCGTCATAGTCATCAACCGGAACGACGGTGGACCCTTCTTTTGCTGGAATGACATTCCCGGCCTTACTTAACACGAGATCTGAAACCTGAAAACCCAGACCCTCGATCCCTGTTTCATAAACGGGATAACCGCGAATACCCGTGACGCCTGATACCTCATTGGCTCCTACATCAATAATGTACTGATCATCAAATATTTTATTACACTCGAAGGTTTTGTAGGTTCCTACGCCGTAACCCTTGCTATATAAAATGGTTCCGACAGGGATTGATGGATCGGACAACACTTTTGCTGAGATATTAAATGCTTTTAAACCCCGATTACCACTGTATTCACACTTTGCTGCCGCATCGAAGCAAAACAAGAATGCGACCATAAAAAATAAAAAATTTCTCATCATCCAAATCCTTATGTCAGTTAGCGACAAACAGCTTCTGTTTGATTCACCGTACTGGCGTCTTTTTCCCTGACAGGTAATGTGTAAGCTGCTTTACATTGCTGTTTTGAATCGGCACCCCATTTGACCTGTAATTCACCGGTGGCTTTTAAACCTGTTAAATAGACAAGGCCTGCATCACTGACAATACTGGCTTGTGCTTCAGGTGCATTGGCAGAAACAACCATGGCACCAAACGGGACATCTTTGCCGGTTATTGTCTTCAGGTGGATGAGGGCTCTCTGCCCAATGCTACCAGCATAGTCGGCACGTACAATCGCCCCGCGTGTCGGGACAACCGGATGGTTGGTATTCGGCAGTTCCATATCATCTCCCAGCGTCGTGCTATCCAGTGCAATATCAGTACGGCGATATGGCGTCACATAAGGCAGAACGGCATAGCCGCGGTAGTCGGTATAAACCGTCGAATCGTTCGTGACCCGCACGTTATCCAGATTTGGCGCTTTTATAAGTACCGCCGCATCACTGATTTCCTGGCCAAGCGTAATACCATCGGAATGCGCAAGAATGCTACCACTCATGCCATAGTCAAAGCGGCTGCTGTCCCGGTTGTAACTGTACCCTGCATTGACGCTGCCTTTTGAACCACGATAATTCCCGCGGAGATCGCCATTGCCATACTCGCGGTTGCTGTAGCCCTGCTGGATACTCCAGTCGAGGTTATTGTCTTCCAGTGCGACGCCGCCCAGTGAGACATACTGATCGGTTGAACCCGGCCGGCTATCGGTCATCTGATAGCTGGTGTAAGTGCCCGGCAGCCAGTTGCTTAATGGAACGGTAATGGTCATGGTGAAACGATGATCGTCCTGAGCTTCACGATCGGAACTGCTGCTTTTCCAGGTATAACGGTTATAGCTGTAGCCGAGATAGTAGTTGATACTTCTCCAGCCACCGTTATAGCCCACGCTCAAGGATTTATTGGTTCTATTGTTGCCCCAGTAATCTTCAAAAATCCCGCTTATTGATAAGCTCCCCAAATCGGCGCCAAGGCTCTGGTTTACAGTTAAGTTGGTTCGGTTTTTCAGGGAGCGCGATGAAGCGTAACCATTATCGTCATTGTAGGTATCAAGTACTTCAGTCAGCGTGTTAAAGCCGCGCGTTGAATAACGGTAACCTGCGATAGTTATATTGGTACCTGTTTGCAGGATGTTTTTACCGTAGCGGATACGCCATGACTGACCCGAGGTTTTATCCGTGTCGCGTTTCTTAGACCATGCCTGAGTGACGTCCACTGACGTTGCACCAAAATCACCGAGGTTATGTCCCAGACCGAGTGAAAGCGCCTGATACTTTGACGCCCCTTGAAAACCGCCATACACGGTAGAGTTACTGGAGAAACCATATGTTGCTGTAATCTGCGAGAAGGCCGTTTCATCGACACCGTCATCATAGGAACGATAGCGGCCTGAGGTCAGTTCATAATCCAGCTGGCCTTCCCTGACCATGACAGGGAGCGTGGCGAAAGGCACGATGAAGGTTTGCACCGACCCATCAGATTCTTCGACGCTTACATACAGGTCACCGCTGCCGCCACTTGGGTACATATCGGTGATTTCAAAGGCACCGGGTGCGACAAACGTCTGATAAACCTGATAACCATTCTGTTTGATCACTACACGGGCATTGGTTTTGGCGATGCCGCGAACAACGGGGGCGTAGCCACGTAAGCTTTCCGGAATCATCGCGGTGTCTGTCGCAAGCTGAATCCCGGTAAAAGGTACGCTGTCAAAAACGCTGGAAAGAGAAGAACTCTCCCCTAAAACGAGGTTACTTTTTAAGGTACGAATGCTACGTTGCGCATACAAATAGGCTGAATCCCACTCGCTGCCCGAATCATTGGATTTGTTCCAGGTGCTTAGATTGCGTAGGCGCCATGGGCCAATGTTAAGCCCGGACTGCAGGTTAAGGCTGTAGTTTTCGTTGTCGGCCTTTTGATCTTCTGCACCGCTGAACTGATAGTTCATAAAGAGTGCATTGATGCCTTCATCAAATTCATCAGGCGATATATAGCCCTGCGCCACAGGAGAAAGTGCGGCCTGTGGGATAGAGATATCCAGTCGCTGTGAGCTGAAGTTAAACAATATCGTTGAGTCAGGAATTATCTCTATATTCGCACATCCCAGGGCATCTTCTTTTAAATCAGGAAAAGCGGAAACACGAACGCCGTACTCTGCAAGGGCCTTCATCGTAAAGCAAGGGAGAAGCTGGCTTTCACTCCCTTCTTCTCCTGCTTTATTTTTTACAATAAAGCGGACGTTTTTTGTTTCCAGATAATTTCCATTAAAAACGATGTCCACGCGATATTCCCCAGGGGCCTGGGCGTTTTTAGTTTGATAAATTGATAAGTCAGTGACGGGGGACGCATCGCCACCATTCGCAACATTAATGAATGATGGGTCAAAGAAATCACGACCATAGGCTTTATTATTTAAACCAGAAAATAATCCAGGCATCATTGCAATAAACAATGTAGATAATTTAAATAGGCCTTTTATTTTTCTTGACATATATGCATCCCTATCAATATTATGTCCCTATTACAATGATGCGGAATAGAGAGTTCCTGCTCCGCCATAATCATTAACAATTTTCCAGGTTACTTTGGATATTTTTATTGGTGACTGTAATGTCACTTCTTTATTGGAAAACGGTGAGATTGAGTTAATCTCCGATTTGATCTCTTTGTCATTCACTTTGACTGAGTTAAAGTAGAAGAAGAAAGGGGTCGGGTTTTTAATGACCAGCTTATTCCCAACTTGTTTCCACTCTAGGCTGTTGGCCTCCACGTTGACCGATTTGTCCTGTAATGCTTTGGGTCTATATACCAGACGCATGCGATGTCTGACCGCCAGCTGCACGGTATTATTATTAACGTAAGTGCTATCAGAAGGTGGAATCGCCATCATGTTAAAGAAGTACGTGGATTCCCTATCTGCTGGCGCTTTAAGATCTGCCGTGGCAAACAAACGCACGGTATTTTTTTGCTTAGCTTCAAGGCGAAAAAGTGGGGGCGTCGCCATAAAATAAGGTGGTTGACCTGATGGTGCTTCGATCCATGATTTAACAAGATAAGGAATATCATCTTTGTTTTCTATTTGTGCAGAAATCTCGCGCGAGCCTTCTTTATAAAGATAACGCGTTGATTCAATCACGACACCGGCATGCGCAGTGACGCTCAATGCAGTCAGGCAAGCGACCGTAACATTTAAAAAACATTTAAGCATAGTCATTTCTCGATATAATCTTAAAATAAGGGCCTGTTGTAATAGCAGGCCCTGACTCTAAAGATTACGCAGAAGGAGTAGTGGTGTAATCGATAGTAAAGGTTGCAACACCTTTAACTGCACCTTCGGTAACTGCGGTAGTGCTGTCAACTTTTACGTAGCCAGCAACATATTTCAGCTGGGTAGTTTTAGTTGGGCTATAGGCTTCAGCCATTGAGCTGCCATCAAACGCGATGCGTGCAGAGTTAGCTTTTTTCATGATGCCGATACCAATACCAGCAGCGCCATCTTCTGCAGTGTTATCCAGGATGGTGGTGTCAGTGCTGGTTGTGCCCATTACGGATACAGTCAGGCCATTCACGTTTGCTGCGCCATCGGCACAGTTGGCAACGTCGTAACCGAATTCAGATGTTTTGAACAGGGTGTTAACAGCTTTAGCATTGGCTTCAGAAGTTGTTACGGTGCTCAGACGAACAATACCGTTGTTCATGGTACCAGTAGGAGTCACTTCGCAAGAGTTAGCAGCATCAGAAACTTCACCCAGAATAGTCACTTCAGCGGTGTTAATTGCCAGAGCCTGAGCGCTCAGAACGGCTGATGCAGCCACCATTACAGCTAAAATAGTTTTTTTCATTTTCTAAATCCATATTAAAGTAAAATTCACTTTCATCCTGAATAGATACCAGTTTCGGCTGCTAATGCTAAATAGTCATTAATGCTGTGAATATAGCTATTACACCTACTCACACTCCGCCGTCCTGGCTCTACTTCCCTCTAGCCCATTTACGTATGGCTTATGCATGTAGTCGATAAACCATGCCGGAAACAAACTGAGCGTAATTTAAATAAGTCGGGTTTAAAGTGCATGTGAAATTTGATTGTTTTTACTGAATTTTGATTTCATACAGTTTTAGGGAGTTATCTGCTTTTTTGGAATGAGCGTTCTGACTATGCTAAATACCTTTCATTAATCTAAATCAATGTGATAGTCTGTTTTTTAAACATGAAGTAAAGATTGTTGATGATTAGCGTCTGGTTTGTAACTCATTGCGATATAAGGATATTTTTTTCGCATGCACATGAACTGTATCTTAGTTTGTTTTTTATTATTCAGTCAGGGAATGCTGAGGTCATTATGATATTAAATAACTATATAATTAATGATGAAATAGTTTTTAAGGTAAGCTTAAATGAACTTCATCCTTTAACGGATAAAGGTGAGCGTGTGATCCTCAATGCACCCACTGCGCGCTGTCTACAGTTGCTACTGGAGAATCAGGAACAGGTCATTTCACGAGATGAATTCCTGGAGGCGGTGTGGCGGACGCGAGGCGTGGTCGTTTCACAAAACACATTCTATCAAAACATCTCCTTGCTCAGGAAATCCCTGCAAAGGGCAGGGCTGACGTTAGATATTATCGTTACCGTACGGCGTAAAGGATTTATTCTGGCGCAAAACGTATTGGTGACGGCAGAAGGAAGTCGTTCGGAACAAGAGTCCGATAACGGATTCAATGAATCTGTTAATCAGAGTTTATTGGTAATCAACGAAAACGATAACGTTCAGCGTCATGTGGAAAGTAAACGCATAACTAATATGAAACTGCCTTTCTGGGTTTTACTTGCGTTGGTTATCCTTATTGTCGTTAATTTAATCTCATTGGTTATTACTCACCTGATATAACTCATTAATAGTCATTGTTTTTATTTAGAGCCGTACTCTCTATCAGGCGTAACGGTTTTAAACGTCGTGTTTGTCAACAATCTGCCAGAGCCCTGGCAGATTGCGTATCAACGCTGCTGCAGCCCCAAATCCAGCGGTGTTTTACTCGGCTGGCCACCAATCTCACGCGCCAGTTTTGGCACCATATAGCCAGAAACCAGGGTTAATAATTCCCGCATAAGCTGACGCGCTTCTTCATCACTCACCATGAAATGTGCCGCGCCTTGAACGCGATCCAGAACATGCAGGTAATAAGGCATCACGCCGGCATCAAAAAGCGCATTACTCAGATTGGCTAACGTGCGGGCATTATCATTTACTCCGCGCAGCAGTACGCTCTGGTTGAGCAACGTAACACCCGCTGTGCGTAAAGACGACATGGCTACACGGAACGCATCGTCAATCTCATTGGCGTGATTGATATGATTAACCAGTAATATTTGCAGTGAAGAGCGTGCAAAGCGAGAAACCAGCGTGTCGGTGATGCGCGCCGGGATGACAATCGGCAAACGGCTGTGGATCCGTAAGCGCTTAATATGCGGGATGGCCTCAAGCTGCGTGATAAGCCAGTCCAGCTCGTGGTCCTTTGCCATCAGCGGATCGCCGCCGGAGAAAATAATCTCATCCAGCTCAGGATGGGCTAAAACGTAGTCCAGCGCGGCCTGCCAGTTGCGTTTATTCCCCTGGTTATCTGCATAAGGGAAATGACGACGGAAGCAGTAACGGCAATTCACCGCACAGCCGCCCTTTACCAGCAGCAGCGCGCGATTGCGGTATTTATGCAGTAAACCGGGTACGACGCTATTTTGCTCTTCGAGCGGATCGGTGCTGTAGCCGGGGGCAGTGATAAACTCATCCTGCGCGGTAAGCACCTGTTTTAGGAGCGGATCGTCAGGGTTGCCTTTCTCCATGCGTGCCACGAACGCACGCGGTACACGTAGCGCAAACAGGCGTTTGGCGTCACGTCCGGCAAGGAGCTTTTCATCAGCGTCTACATTTAACAGACGAAGCAGTTCATCCGGGCTGGTTATTACATCTGCAAGTTGCAATAACCAATCTTCTCTGGATGGGGTGTTTAGGGTTACAATATGCGCCATTTTGTGGCTTAGCTACCAGTTAACAATTTCAGAGGGCCTTATGGCGACTTACTATAGCAACGATTTTCGTGCCGGTCTTAAAATCATGATGGATGGCGAACCGTACGCGGTTGAAGCCAGTGAATTCGTGAAACCAGGGAAAGGTCAGGCTTTTGCACGCGTTAAGCTGCGCCGCCTGCTGACCGGTACCCGTGTAGAGAAAACCTTCAAATCCACCGACTCCGCTGAAGGCGCAGACGTTGTAGATATGAACCTGACTTATCTCTATAACGACGGCGAGTTCTACCATTTCATGAACAACTCCACTTTCGAACAGCTGTCAGCTGATGAGAAAGCGGTTGGTGAGAGTGCTAAATGGCTGCTGGATCAGGCCGAGTGCATCGTGACCCTGTGGAACGGCCAGCCTATCACCGTTACCCCACCGAACTTCGTTGAGCTGGAAATCGTTGAAACCGATCCAGGTCTGAAAGGTGATACCGCAGGTACGGGCGGTAAGCCCGCTAAGCTGTCTACCGGTGCAGTGGTTAAAGTTCCGCTGTTCGTTCAGACCGGCGAAGTTATCAAAGTTGATACCCGCTCTGGCGAATACGTCTCCCGCGTGAAGTAATTCACGACCGGAGGAAAGGCGCAGCCGTTTGCTGCGCCTTCTCGATACGCATTGGGGTCATGGATGATAAAGCGAACACTCAAAATTATGCTGATGGTTGTACTAACCGGTTCTTTGCTTGCGGGTTGCAACACCGCACGCGGTGTCGGGGAAGACATTAAAGACCTGGGCCATGCCATTTCTCACGCCGCCTCCTGATACTTCCTGTTTTCTTAAAAACGCTTTCTTTTCCGTCACTAGCCTGAATCCTGGCTATGCTTATGTGGCTATACACCCATAATTTTGGCTAAAAAAGGAAGAAATTATGATTAAGAAAACAATTGCAGCGATCTTTTCTGTCCTCGTGCTTTCATCAGTGTTAACTGCCTGTAATACCACCCGTGGCGTTGGTCAGGATATCTCTGATGGCGGTAGCGCAATCTCCGGCGCGGCGACGAAAGCGCAGAATTAGTCGTGACAATGGGCGGTACGGGGCTGAATCAGTCGCCGTACCCTCAGTTTACTGACTCTGGCCGTGACAGAAACGGCGAGTATCGCGTATCCATGTGCAGTTTCTTGCGGATATTACGCTTGTAGGTATACACCGTTTTCCCGTGAATACTCAGCTTGCTGGCAATCTTCTGATTGCTGGCTCCCTCCATCCAGAGTGACAACACTTTCTCTTCCTGCCGGGTCAATAAAGGTGCCACGCTGTGCGCGGGCTCGCAGGTTGGCTGGGATATTAATGCGTCATTTATTATCTGCGCGAGATCCATCAGCGGGGTGTTTTTAAATAACGATGCCCAAACCGGAAATTTATCCCTTAGCGCCGACATCTCCGGCGTTTCAACAGAATGCAGTGAAATAAAAGGGACGTTTTCACTGGCGTTCACCAGTGACGTAACAGGTGCACGGTGCTGCATTTCAGACATGAAGCCCTGCAAATCTGCGATCACCAGTGCGGGTTTCCATTGCAGGATATGCTCTCTGGCAAGGTAAAGATTATTCAGGCTCGTCACCCGTAATGCGCAAGGGAACAGCCCGGAATGATTGAGCCATGCTTCTAAACCCACCCGGGTGTAATTACATCGGTCAATCAACAGAATTTTGAACATATTTTTTTCGCAGTTGGCAAAGGGGGGTCACTTCCTGCATTCAGGAAGCATCACATAATAAGGAAGTCGGATGAGTTACAAATGCCTGAACTTCACTGCGATCTGCGCCTATTTCTTGCTTTTAATCGGCCAACTGTGAACTAAAAGAAACTCGTTGATAAAAGACTTCATGCTCTTCACAATGTGAAGTTCACCCGCCTTACAGGACGACCCGTAAGCGCTTCTCTCATCGGGGACGGCCCCAGACTGCTATTTAAGTTAAGGAGCCACGATGCCCTGGATTATTCTTTTTATTGCCGGTTTGCTTGAAGTGGTATGGGCCATCGGCCTGAAATATACTCACGGGTTTACCCGTCTAACGCCAAGTATCATCACCGTTACCGCGATGATCGTCAGTATTGTCCTGCTCTCATGGGCAATGCGATCGCTGCCGGTGGGCACGGCTTATGCCGTGTGGACGGGGATTGGCGCAGTCGGCGCTGCGATTACCGGCATTTTATTGCTGGGTGAGTCGGCGAGCCTGGCGCGTATTGCTAGCCTCGCACTGATTGTCGCCGGGATTATTGGGCTGAAGCTCAGCGCCCATTAATGAGGTTGCTCAATCCAGATGAACTTGTTGACATCAAATCCCTGACGGGTCGCAGCACTCAGTAGCTGCTGTTTGACGTCATCTGAAATCGTCGGTGTGCGGGAGAGGATCCACAGATAATCATGGTCTGGCCCGCACACCAGCGCGTGTCGATAGGCGCTGTCGAGGGCGATCACGTTATACCCGCCATAGAAAGGACCAAAGAAAGAGACTTTCAGCGCGGCGGTATTAGGGCTACCCGTAAAGTACGCTTTTCCAGTGACCTTTTGCCACATACCACGCTCCGGGTTGTAGCCCCGGTTGATGACCTGAATGCCGCCATCGCTCATGGGGCTGTAGTTTGCCGTTACCTTCTGTAAACCGCGCTCAAAGCGATGATCGAAGCGGGCAATTTCATACCAGCTCCCGAGGAATTTTTGGGCATCAAAAGGGGTGACGACGGTTACGCCCTGGGGAGGCGTCGGGGAGCTACAGGCAACAACCAGAAACGCAGCGGCAACAGCGGCGATGACAGGCAGGATGCGCATAGGAGTTTCCTTACAGGATTTTTGTTAAGTGTAGAGCCTGCGAGGAATTTTGCTCTCCCGCCGATGAGCAGGAGAGCGAGTGTTATTACATAAAGACGACGGCAACCAGCGTGACCACGCTGAGAATGGCAGCCAGGCCGTAGAACACCCATTTACCGTTTGGAACGTGGATTTTCAGGTCATGCATCGCGTGATGCATACGGTGCAAACCACACCATAGCGGCAGCACAATCATCAGGAAGATGAATACCCGGCCAATAAAGCTATGGGCGAAAGCCAGCACCCGCTCGTAGCTCAGCGCATCGCCAGGATACAGACCCAGCGGCAGCATAATGCCCACCAGCAGAATAATGACCGGTGCGATAATGGCGCACCACATGCCGCCTGCGCCAAAGAGTCCCCAGAAAACCGGTTCGTCAGAACGTTTTGGATTTGGATTAATCATCGTGGTTTCCTTACCAGAACAGGGCTATGCCAAGAATCACCACGGTCACGACCGCAGTTACCACCCAGAGTCCTTTAATAATCGGCTCTGGCCCCAGTTTTTCGCCTTTCACGATAATATTTGCCGCTTTTGGTGCCAGCTCAAACCACGTTTTGGTGTGCAGCAATGCTGCCGCCAGCACGATGATATTGAGGATCACCACGACCGGATTTTGCAGAAATCCGACGAAGCTCGTCCAGGTTTCCGGGCCGTGTTTAAGTGCAAACAGACCATACATCAGTTCGATACTGAACCATACCGCCGGCACCGCCGTGCCTTCACGCAGCATATAGAAGCGATAAAACGGCAGATTCTTCCACCAGGTGGATGGCATCGGCCGGACATAGGCTTTGCGTTTAGTCGTCATCATGCACTCCTTAGCGTGGTTTCAGGGTGGCGATAAGAAAGTCTTTCGAACTTTCTACTTTGCCCTGTTGGATCGCGGCGGCCGGATCAACATGCTTCGGACACACTTCCGAGCAGTAGCCGACGAAGGTACAGGTCCAGACGCCGTTCTGGCCGTTAAGCTGAGCCATACGCTCTTTTTTACCCTGGTCGCGACTGTCTTCGTTATAACGATGCGCCAGGGTAATTGCTGCCGGTCCAATAAATTCCGGATTCAGACCAAACTGCGGGCAGGCGGAATAGCACAGACCGCAGTTAATGCAGCCAGAGAACTGGTGGTATTTGGCCATCTGCGCCGGGGTTTGCGTGTTCGGCCCCTGATCCGGCGTGCGCGGGTTGCCAATAATGTACGGCTTAATGGCTTCGAGGCTTTCGATAAAGTGGGTCATATCGACCACCAGATCGCGCTCAATCGGGAAGTTCGCCAGGGCTTCGACCTTCATCCCTTTCGGGTACTCGCGCAGGAAGGTTTTACAGGCCAGTTTAGGCACCTTATTGACCATCATGCCGCAGGAACCGCAGATTGCCATCCGGCAGGACCAGCGGTAGCTCAGGTCCGGTGCCAGATTGTCTTTGATGTAGCCGAGCGCATCCAGCAAGGAGGTTTGCTCATCATAAGGCACATCATAGAAAGTGCTGTGCGGTGCGCTGTCGACTTCCGGGTTGTAGCGCACCACTTCTACTTTCAGGTTTTGCATCTCAGCCATGGGTCGTCTCCTTCTTCTCGGCTGCTTCCGCTTCTGCACCGTATACGCGTTTAGCCGGTGCCAGCGTGGTGATTTTCACGTCGCTGTAGTCCAGACGAGTGGAACCATCCGCGTCGCGATACGCGAGGGTATGCTTGAGGAAGTTGACGTCATCGCGCTCCGTGCAGCCTTCGTCCAGTCGCTGATGCGCGCCGCGCGACTCTTTACGCGCCAGAGCGGAGTGCGCCATACATTCGGCCACGTTCAGGCCATGACCCAGCTCAATGGTGTAGAGCAGGTCGGTGTTGAACACGCTGGAGGTGTCGGTAATGCGCACGCGTTTGAAGCGTTCCTGCAGCTCGGCCAGCTTGTCGATGGTCTTCTGCATCAGCTCCGGCGTACGGTAAATGCCGCAACCTTCCTCCATGGACAGCCCCATTTCGTCACGGATCGCCGACCACTTCTCATTGCCTTCCTGATTGACCAGCGTCTTCAGGCGCTGTTCAACATCGGCAACCTGCGCATCCAGCGCGGCGCCGTTGGCCGTGCCAGCAGTAGCGGCGCGCGCCATGGCTTGTTCACCGGCCAGACGACCAAACACCACCAGCTCAGCCAGTGAGTTCGAGCCCAGACGGTTAGCGCCATGCAGGCCGACGGAGGAGCACTCACCGACCGCAAACAGGCCTTTAATACGGGTTTCACACTGCTGATCGGTTTCTATTCCGCCCATGGTGTAGTGCGCGGTTGGGCGTACAGGAATCGGCTCTTTTACCGGATCCACGCCGACATAGGCTTTGGACAGCTCGCAGATAAACGGCAGGCGCTCCAGCAGTTTCTTCTCACCCAGATGACGCAGGTCGAGATAAACCACATCGCCGCGTGGGGTAGGGACAGTGTTACCTTTGCGCCACTCATGCCAGAAGGCCTGAGATACTTTGTCGCGCGGGCCAAGTTCCATGTATTTGTTCTTCGGCTCGCCCAGCGGGGTTTCCGGGCCCATGCCGTAATCCTGCAGATAGCGATAGCCATCTTTATTGACCAGAATCCCGCCTTCACCGCGGCAGCCTTCGGTCATCAGGATGCCGGAACCCGGCAGACCGGTTGGGTGATACTGGACGAACTCCATATCGCGCAGCGGGATCCCGTGCTGCAGCGCCATGCCCATCCCGTCGCCGGTGACAATCCCGCCGTTGGTGTTATAGCGGTAAACACGCCCGGCACCGCCGGTGGCCATCACCACCGAGTTAGCGCGGATCTGAACCAGCGAACCTTCCATCATGTTCATCGCCACCAGACCGCGCGCCTGGCCGTCATCCACCAGGATATCCAGCACGAAGTGCTCGTCAAAGCGTTGGATTTGCGGGAACTGCAGCGAGGTCTGGAACAGGGTGTGGAGCATATGGAAGCCGGTCTTATCGGCAGCAAACCAGGTGCGCTCAATTTTCATGCCGCCGAAACGACGCACGTTCACGCTGCCGTCTTCACGGCGGCTCCACGGGCAACCCCACTGCTCCAGCTGGGTCATTTCCGTCGGGCAATGATGGACGAAATAATCGACGACATCCTGTTCGCACAGCCAGTCGCCACCGGCGACGGTGTCGTGAAAGTGGTAATCAAAGCTGTCATGATCCTGCGCAACGGCAGCGGATCCCCCCTCCGCGGCAACCGTATGGCTGCGCATAGGATAGACTTTTGAAATCAGGGCGATTTTAGCGTTTGGATTAGCCTGAGCGGCAGCAATTGCTGCGCGTAATCCCGCTCCGCCAGCGCCAATTATGGCAAGATCGGCTTGAAAGGTTTGCACGACATTCCTCCAGATTTTTGATATTTCGCATCCCGACACTCATAGGTCGTTCACCGCCTGGGAGGCCAAATGCGAAAGGGGTTCCACTGCTCCTTTATGGGTAACGCAGTATAGCCGTAGGGAGCTTAGGGAAATTTGACGTGTTCGATTTTTTTGCGGTTATTTGGTGGTGATTATCATCACAATTGATGAATTGCCTCGTGAAATTATTAGAGGTTATAAAAGCCACGAAATTACCTGCGCAAAATTTGTCTCCGTCCGGGGTTACGCGTAGACTTCGTCCCCTTGTCTGAAATCGGAGAAATTCACATGAGCGAAACGGCCACCTGGCAGCCGAGCGCATCCATCCCCAATCTGTTAAAACGCGCAGCAATTATGGCGGAAATTCGCCGCTTTTTTGCCGATCGCGGTGTGCTTGAGGTGGAAACGCCCTGCATGAGTCAGGCGACGGTAACGGATATTCATCTGTTCCCGTTTGAAACCCGTTTTGTCGGCCCTGGTCACTCCCAGGGGATGAATCTCTACCTGATGACCAGCCCGGAATACCACATGAAGCGTCTGCTGGCCGCGGGCTGTGGGCCGGTTTACCAGCTTTGCCGAAGCTTTCGCAATGAAGAGATGGGCCGCCACCATAACCCGGAATTCACCATGCTGGAGTGGTATCGCCCGCACTATGATATGTATCGCCTGATGAATGAGGTGGACGATCTCCTGCAGCAGGTACTTGAGTGCCCGGGAGCTGAAACGCTCTCGTACCAGCAGGTTTTCCAGCGTCATCTGGAAATTGATCCGCTCTCTGCGGACAAAACTCAGCTGCGCGAAGCGGCGGCAAAGCTGGATCTCAGCAATATTGCCGATACCGAAGAAGACCGTGACACCTTGCTGCAGCTGCTCTTTGCGATGGGCGTCGAGCCGCATATCGGTAAAGACCGTCCGACCTTTGTGTACCACTTCCCGGCAAGCCAGGCGTCACTGGCGCAGATCAGCACGGAAGATCACCGCGTGGCGGAACGCTTCGAGGTTTACTTTAAAGGTATTGAGCTGGCGAATGGTTTCCACGAGCTGACCGATGCCCGTGAACAGCAGCAGCGTTTTGAGCAGGATAACCGCAAGCGTGCTGCCCGCGGCCTGCCGCAGCAGCCCGTTGACCATAATCTGCTGGGCGCGTTAAAAGCCGGTCTGCCCGATTGCTCCGGCGTGGCGCTGGGGGTTGATCGTCTGGTAATGCTGGCGCTGGGCGCTGAGCAGCTGGGCGACGTGATTGCGTTTACTGTCGATCGCGCCTGAGGATTTGCCGGGTGGCGCTGCGCTTACCCGGCCTACAAAAAGCGTAGACCCGTGCAAGCGAAGCGCCGCCGGGCATGCCGACTTACAAACTTCCCGCCGGGCGCTTCTTCGCCCCTGACGTTAACGTTCTTCCCGTCTTACGCCCATCCAGTGTTTCCAGACGCATCTGGAACGGTGGGAATGGCAGATCGATACCGTGTTCACGGAAGCCCGCCAGGATCAGCTGGTGGATTTCGTGGCGCAGCGGCATGCGATGGCCCATTTCGGCCGCATAAATACGCAGCTCGAAAATCTGGATCCCCTGCTGGAGATCCACCAGGAACACTTCCGGCTCTGGGGTGTTAATCACCAGCGAGCAGCGCTCGGCCGCCGTATACAGGATCTGCGTCACCTCCTCGCTGTTGGCATCAGACGGCGCAGGTACGGTTAACACCACACGCGTAACGGAATCCGACAGCGACCAGTTAATAAACTGCTCGGTGATAAAGGCCTTGTTGGGAACGATGATCTCTTTGCGATCCCAGTCGCTGATGGTGGTGGCTCGGGTATTGATTTTGGTGATGCTTCCGGTCAGATCGCGAATTGTCACGGTATCGCCAATACGAATCGGTTTTTCAAACAGGATGATCAGGCCAGAGATAAAGTTGGCGAAGATCTCCTGCAAACCAAACCCAAGCCCGACACCGAGAGCGGCAACCAGCCACTGCAATTTCGACCACTCAATCCCGATCATCGAGAAGCCCACCAGCCCGCCAAGCAGCAGCAGCAGGTATTTGGTGATAGTCGTAATGGCGTACCCGGTACCCGGTGTTAAATCCAGATGCTGCAACACGGCCAGCTCCAGCAGCGCCGGGAAGTTGCGGATCAGCTGCGTGGTGATGATAAACACCAGAATAGCAATCAGCACCGCCCCGAGCGTGATCGGCTCCAGGCTCTCTACGCCCTGTACCGTCGAGGTCACGTCCCAGAGGGTGATATTTTCCAGGAAGCCAAACGCCGAGTGAATCTCAGACCACAGCACAATCACCGACAGCAGGGCGATCAGCATCAGAATAGAGCGAACCAGACGCAGGGACTGGGTACTGATGGCATCCAGATCCAGCTCGGTATCATCGACATCCACCATGCCTTCCGTGCTGAGTGAATGCGGCGGTTCTTCCTCACCGCGTGCACGCTGCGCGAGGATTTCTGCCCGGCGGTTTTTCGCCCGATCAAAGGCCAGCCGACGACGCTGAATCAGCATCCAGCGCCGAATCACGTGGTACACCACCAGCAGCAGGAACCAGATCGCCACCGAGGTTTCGAGTCGCGCCAGCAGCGCCTGTGCGGTAGCCAGATACCCGACGGCGGCCGCCAGAATCCCCGCCAGCGGGGCGCTCAGCAGTAAATTCCACAGCATGCGGTTGGCCATGTTATCGCCGCTGCCTTCTTTATCGAGATACAGCGGGATCCCGGCTTTTTTCAGGCTCAGGGTCACTACCGCCAGCGCGCCGCAAATCAGCATAAAGCACAGGCGGCCAAGCGATCCGGAAAACTCCCGATCGTTCAGGTTATCAAACATGATCAGCGCCATGATCAGCGGCACGATAAGCCCGATGCTCATCAGGTAATAGCGCATAGCCCGGGCCACGCGGTTACGCGGCCAGCCGAAGTGGGCAACAAACAGGCCGTTCGGACGGGCAAAGGTCGCACAGATCATCACCACCCACAGCAGCGGCACGGTGGCTGTAACCCCTGCGCCAATGGCGACCGCCAGCGGATAAGGCCAGGCTTCGCGCAGGCCGTAGCCCAGCGTCATCCACAGCACCGGCAGCGGCGAAGCGACCAGGATTGACCAGAAGACCGTGCGCAGCGTGAGCCAGAAATGGTCCTGGGTCACTTTGCCCACGCGGGCGCTGGAACGGTCGAGGAAGCGGGTGAAATGCCGACGCGAGTAGATGCTAAACCCGACCAGGATCAGTGCCCCCAGCAGCGGGAAAATAGTCTCTTTGTTGGTGAGCATCATCACGCTGGCTTTGCCTAACTGGCTGAAGGTATCCAGCGAAATCAACCGGCGCAGATCCTGCACGATATCAATCGGCCAGGAAATAGAGACCGGGCGCACGTCTGAGGTCCAGAACAGATAGCGGTGAGTCGCTTCATTGACCTCTTTTAACGCATCTTCCAGCTGGCTGTTGGAGACTTTCAGTTTGGTCAGTTCGAGCAGCAGCGTATCGCCACCCTGCAGCAGCGAATTGAGCAGTTCACGCTGGGTGCGCAGTTGGGCTTCCAGAATCCGGTTTTGCTCGGCGGTGAGCGCTTTGCCGTCCGGCTGGTGGATCTGACGCAGCTGTGGCTGCTTGTTCAGCAGATCTTCAAAGCGCAGACGCTGCACGCGCAGCTGCGCCATTTCGGTATCAAGCTGCTGCGGTTTTGGCATCTCGGGCAGGCGTGCCACCTGGGCGCGCAGGGCCTCGCCAAGCAGGTTGGACGATCCCAGCCACTGCGACTGCTCGCGCAGCGTATTCAGCGCCTGGCGTACCTGCAGGGTTTGATTGGTGGCCTGACGCTGCTGCGAGGCGACCAGATCCATGCGCTGCGCCTGCTGGTTGAGCGCGGCAGACAGTTCGCGGTTAATCTTGAACTGATCAACGATGCCGGAAGGTAAGTTCTCGCTGTTTTCAGCCAGCAGCTCGGTGCTTTCCAGCGCCTTTTCGGCTTCACGCTGGCGCTGGCTGTTGAGCTGATTGCGCAGAGCCTGCAGATACGCATCCAGCTGTTCGCCCTGTTTCTTCGCCAGCTCAGAGCGCATACGCGCCAGCTCCTGGCGGTTGTTGGCAGAGAGTTGCGCCAGTTCCAGCTCATCGACCAGCGCTTTCAGCCTGGCGGATTCAGCCTGCATACCGAGATTTTGCGCCTGGTTGAGCGAGGTATTGCCGGTTTGTGCCCCGGCGCGTCGCTCAACGTCATTCAACTGACGGCGGGCATCGGTTTGCTGCTGGGGAAGCTGATTCAGCGAGTCGGCGATTTCACGGGCGCGCTCCTGCTCCTGCTGGGCCTGGCGGGTTTTTTCCAGCAGCTGGCTGCTGACCTGCAGGATCTCCTGATTGATCGCGTCAGAGGTCATGCCCGGAGGCACCTGACGCGGCTCTTCGCGCAGATCGTTGAGCTGCGCGCGGAGGGTTTGCGAGAGTTTAGGGAAGTTATCGATAACCTGCTGATACTGCGTAGCACGTTCAAGGGAGCCTTTACGCTCCTCAAGCGCGTTCAGCGCAGCCTGGAGCACCTCTACGGTTTCGGGCTGGGCGGGTTTTGCCGCCTTTGCCTGCTCCAGTTCTTGCGAGATTTGTTTTGCATTGGGGGCGGTCGCTGCGTACGCCCCCATACTGAGGCACCAGGCCATCAGTAAAGTGATAATCAGGCGCACGTCAGTATACCTTTTGGTTAGCCTTGGTCTTTTTTGTCGTCAACCAGCGGACTGGCGTCGAGTTCTGCGGCGATCTCTTCTGCCGGCAGCGGGGCGGGCTCTGCATCCACGGTCACAAACGGCTCCGTCGACACCGCCAGCGGTTGGCCAAGTTTGGTCACCGACAGGCTTTCGAGTTGCTCAACCAGCTTCACTGAATTTGGCGCAAACAGGTTGATAACGGTCGAGCCCAGCTTGAAGCGGCCCATTTCCTGACCTTTCAGCAGAGCGATAGAACCTTCGCTCTCGCCAGCAGGCCAGGTCCAGCGTTTGATCACGCCTTCGCGCGGCGGGGTAATGGTGCCAGCCCAGACGGTCTCAATGCTGCCCACAATCGTAGCACCCACCAGAATCTGTGCCATCGGGCCAAACTCGGTATCAAACAGGCAGATCACGCGCTCGTTACGGGCAAACAGGTTAGGCACGTTCTGCGCGGTCAGGTGGTTTACCGAGAACAGATCGCCCGGTACGTAGATCATTTCGCGCAGAATGCCGTTGCACGGCATATGCACGCGGTGGTAGTCGCGCGGCGACAGGTAGGTGGTGGCAAAAGAGCCGTTGCGGAACAGGTCCGCCATCAAGTAGTTACCGGCCAGCAGGGCTTCCAGGCTGTAGTTATGGCCTTTGGCCTGCAAAATCTTATCGTTTTCGATTTTTCCCAGCTGGCTGATAACGCCATCGGCAGGCATCACCAGCACGTTCGGGTCGGTATCCAGCGGGCGCACTTCATCGCGCAGTGGACGGACAAAGAAATCATTAAAAGTGCGGTAGCTGGCGGTATCCGGCTTCTGCGCTTCTTTCATGTCAACCTTGTAGTACTTCACGAACAGGTCGATAACCAGCTTTGTCAGCCAGCCCGCTCGTTTGCTCGCGCCCCAGCCCGCCAGGCGAGTGAGCCACAGTTTTGGCAGAATGTATTGAAGCGAAAGTTTAAATGAGTTTAACAAGGTAGCCTCCAGGCCATTGTTTTGTCGTTCCTGATCCGGCTGTGAGCCGCCGGAACCTGAAAAAAGGGGACGATTTTAGCGACGCTTAGCTTAGTTGTCAGTTATCCGAATCAGAAAAGTTTTTACGCGTCTTTACGTCTTCCATGCTTTCAAGAATGCGGTGATAGTTCTCAAAGCGGGTCTGTGCAATCTCACCGTTCTGAACCGCTTCCCGAATGGCGCAGCCTGGGTCGTTATCATGTTTACAGTCGCGGTATTTGCAAGCACCTAAATACTCATGGAATTCGACAAATCCGTTAAAGATTTGTTCCGGCTCCAGGTGCCAAAGACCAAATTCGCGCACGCCGGGGGAGTCGATCACATCGCCGCCGTGGGGGAAATGGTACAAACGAGAGGCGGTAGTGGTGTGCTGGCCCAGACCGGAGTTATCGGAAACTTCGTTGGTCAGGATCTCTTGCTGAAGCCCAAGGAGATTATTCAGCAGGCTGGATTTACCTACGCCGGATTGTCCTGCAAAGATGCTGATACGGTCGGTGAGCGCCTCTTCGAGCGGCTGCAGGCCATCTTTCTTATGGCTGGATACCATCAATACGCGATAACCAATCTTGCGATAGATATCCATTTGCTCGTTCACAAAGGCCATGCCGTCATCATCCAGCAGGTCGATTTTGTTGAGAACAATCAGCGGCTCGACGTCCAGTGTTTCACAGGCGACAAGATAACGGTCGATAATATTGAGCGAAAGTTCCGGTAAAATCGCGGAAACGATAATGATCTGGTTGATATTGGCGGCGATTGGCTTGACGCCATCATAGAAGTCCGGGCGTGTCAGAACGGAGGTGCGTTCGTGGACGGCTTCAACGATCCCTTTGACTTTTACGCCTTCGGCGGCAGCTTTACCCGGACGCCATACGACGCGGTCGCCGGTCACCAGCGAGCGGATAGTGCGGCGAATATTGCAGCGGTGAACACCACCATCGGCGGCCTCCACGTCGGCATGCATACCGAAACGGCTAATCACGACGCCCTCAGTGGCTTCGCCAAACAGGTTGTCGTCATAATCGGGTTTCTCCCTGGTGGTTTTAAGACGGCGCTCGTGGTTGGCGTTAACGCGGCGCTGTTGACCTTTGGAGAGTTTATTTTTACTCAATCGGGCTGGCTCCTGGTCGCCCATATCGGGCAAAACCTCTATGATACACACTAATTAATACTAGTTAACCTGCCACGGCCGGTTAAGCGAGAAGGGTGGAAAATAACATGAGCGCAGATGAAAACAACCTGATTTGGATCGATCTGGAGATGACCGGACTGGATCCCGAGCGCGATCGCATTATTGAGATCGCCACGCTGGTGACCGATGCGAACCTGAATATCCTGGCAGAAGGGCCGACGATTGCCGTTCATCAGTCTGACGAGCAGCTGGGGCTGATGGATGAATGGAACGTGCGTACCCATACCGGCAGTGGGCTGGTGGAACGCGTCAAAGCCAGCACCCAGGGCGATCGTGAAGCCGAGCTTGCCACGCTGGAATTCCTCAAGCAGTGGGTACCGCAGGGCAAATCGCCGATTTGTGGTAACAGCATCGGCCAGGATCGTCGCTTCCTGTTTAAGTACATGCCGGAGCTGGAGTCGTACTTCCACTATCGCTATCTCGACGTGAGCACGCTGAAAGAGCTGGCACGCCGCTGGAAGCCAGAGATGCTGGACGGGCTTAAAAAGCAGGGCACCCACCAGGCCATGGATGATATCCGTGAGTCGGTGGCGGAGCTGGCTTACTACCGTGAACACTTTATTAAGTTATAAGAAAAGTGCCCGGCAGCACGCTGTCTGCCGGGGTATACGGGTGAAATCGGTGTAAAAGTGCGCAATGTGATCAATATTCAAGCGATTGAATTAAATTTCTAAAAAATCGCTTTCGGGGGGGTTGCAGCAGGTCGAATTTCTCGTATAATGCGCCTCCCGTAACGACAGAGAATTACACGTTACGACAGCACAGATTTTTGCGGGAATAGCTCAGTTGGTAGAGCACGACCTTGCCAAGGTCGGGGTCGCGAGTTCGAGTCTCGTTTCCCGCTCCAAATTTGAATATGCTAAGCAGTAAGACCACCCAAGCGGGAATAGCTCAGTTGGTAGAGCACGACCTTGCCAAGGTCGGGGTCGCGAGTTCGAGTCTCGTTTCCCGCTCCAAAATTTGAAAGGTATCGCAAGATACGCACCACCCAAGCGGGAATAGCTCAGTTGGTAGAGCACGACCTTGCCAAGGTCGGGGTCGCGAGTTCGAGTCTCGTTTCCCGCTCCAAATTTTTTCTCCCCTAAACAGATATCCACAGCGGAAAGCCTCGCTGGGGACGAATTATTTCATTTCTGACAAACTCTTCTTAACAGACTTATCCACAGGTGTGCACCTGCCCTTGTTCTATCCCAAAACTTCGCATGATGAATAGTATCTTCGTAACTGTTTGAAAGTAATAGATTAAATTTGATTTAAAACTGTTAAGTTGATCACTTGACCTTCCGGCCAGGCTTGATGCTTCCTGCCTCTGTAATTTTATTCACAGCCTGTGGAAATATCATGCGTCCCGGGGAAGGCCTTTTTCAATGACGCGTACTAGCCTGTTTTTCTGGGGTAATTGTACGTCCACCGCGCAGGCGTTTCGCTTCTCAATCTGCTGCGCAATCGCCCACTCTATGTGTTCATCAAGAAGTGGGTGCTCACCTCGGCGACTTTCCAGTGCCTGCAAATGGGCTTCATCCCAGGGGGCATTTCCCAGCGCGACGGCAATATTACGCAGCCAGCGCAGATGTCCGATGCGGCGAATCGCCGATCCCTCGGTCACTTTAAGGAACCAGGCTTCGCTCCAGGCAAACAGTTCGGTAAGCGGTGGGGCATGCAACGCCTTGCGCGGGCTGAAATCATCCTCTTCCGTGAGCTGTGAGTAGCGGTTCCACGGGCAAATCAGCTGGCAATCATCACAGCCGTAAATGCGGTTGCCTATCAGTGGGCGGAACTCTTCCGGGATCGCCCCTTCAAGTTCGATGGTGAGATACGAAATACAGCGGCGGGCATCGACGGTGTACGGTTCGACAATTGCCCCGGTAGGGCAGATAGTCATGCACGCCACGCAGCGTCCGCAGCCATCTTCAACCGGGCCATCCACCGGCAGCGGGATATCAACCAGCAGTTCGCCGAGGAAAAAGAACGAGCCTGCGTCGCGGCTGAGGATAAGTGAGTGCTTACCTGTCCAGCCAAGCCCCGCTTTTGCTGCCAGCGGGCGCTCAAGAACAGGCGCGGAGTCGACAAAGGGTCTAAAATTCAGCGTGGTGCAATGCTGCTGAATCATCTCCCCCAGCTTTTTGAGTCGGTTACGCAGTAGCTTGTGATAATCACGGCCCAGCGCGTAGCGGCTGACGTAGCCGAGAGACGGATTTTTCAGCGTGCTGGCAAATGCCGCACCGGCGGGGAGATAGTTCATGCGCACGCTGATGACGCGTAAGGTACCCGGCAGCAGTTCATGCGGACGGGCACGCATCATGCCGTGCCGTGCCATCCACTCCATTTCGCCGTGATATTGATTATCCAGCCAGGCCTGCAGTTTCGGCTCGCTGGCAGAGAGGTCGGTATCGGTGATACCCACGTGCTGAAAGCCTAGCTCGGCGCCCCATTGTTTAATGTTTTGCGCTAACTGATTGAGATCGAGGGGCTGTGACATGACGGACCATACTGTGAAGAAAAACCCCGCAAGTATACCACATTCCATCTGGCCTGCGGAGGCGCTGCGTCGCGCGGAAAAAGAGGCGGCGGATAGTCTTGGGCTCACCCTTTACGAACTGATGCTGCGTGCCGGCGATGCGGCATTCTCGGTGGCCCGCGCGGCTTATCCGCAGGCTCGCCACTGGTTGATCCTCTGCGGGCACGGCAACAATGGCGGGGATGGCTATGTCGTCGCCAGACGGGCGGTGGCGGCAGGTATCCACGTGACGCTGCTGGCGCTGGAGAGCGACAAGCCGCTGCCCGAAGAGGCCGCCAGGGCACGAGACGCCTGGCTGGAGGCAGCAGGAACTATTCATGCCGCCGATATCCCCTGGCCCGAAGGGGTAGATTTGATCGTCGACGGCCTGCTCGGCACCGGACTACATAGCGCCCCGCGCGAGACGGTCAGCAACCTCATTACGCACGCTAACCATCATCCGGCGCCGGTTGTGGCGCTGGATATTCCGTCGGGGCTGATGGCCCAGACGGGCACCA
This sequence comes from Leclercia sp., assembly GCA_049284415.1. Lineage (GTDB taxonomy): Bacteria > Pseudomonadota > Gammaproteobacteria > Enterobacterales > Enterobacteriaceae > Enterobacter. The sequence goes on along the minus strand of JBAPXW010000024.1, from coordinate 464,627 downwards.
CTCCGGGGGCGGTGATTCACGCTGACCAGACGGTGACCTTTATCGGGCTAAAACCCGGTCTACTGACCGGTAAAGCGCGCGATGTGGTTGGCCGGTTGCACCATCACGCGCTGGGGCTGGAGGGTTGGCTGGCGGGGCAGACAACGGCGATAACGCGGTTTGATGCATCGCAGCTGCCGGAGTGGTTCCCCCCGCGTCGCCCGACATCGCATAAGGGCGATCACGGCAGGCTGGTGATTATCGGTGGCGACCACGGTACTGCCGGTGCCATTCGCATGACCGGCGAAGCGGCGCTGCGGGCGGGCGCGGGGCTGGTGCGGGTTCTCACGCGCAGCGAAAATATTACCCCGATCGTCACTGCCAGGCCTGAGCTGATGGTGCACACGCTCACGCCGCAGGCGCTGGACGACAGTCTGCAATGGGCGGATGTGGTGGTGATTGGACCGGGTCTGGGTCAGACGCCGTGGGGCAAGCAAGCCTTGCTGAAGGTCGAACAGTTCCGCAAACCGATGCTGTGGGATGCCGACGCGCTGAACCTTCTGGCAATCAATCCGGATAAACGTCACAATCGCATCCTGACGCCGCACCCCGGCGAGGCCGCGCGGCTGCTTAACTGCAGCGTTGCAGAAATTGAGAGCGATCGCTTACATTCTGCTCAGCGTCTGGTAAAACGTTACGGTGGTGTTGCGGTTTTGAAAGGGGCGGGCACTGTCGTCGCCAGTGAAACCGGCGGGCTTGGCATCGTGGATGCGGGCAATGCGGGTATGGCGAGCGGCGGAATGGGTGATGTGCTTTCGGGTATTATCGGCGCATTACTCGGCCAGAAGCTGGCCCTTTATGATGCCGCCTGCGCAGGCTGTGTAGCGCATGGCGCCGCAGCTGACCACCTGGCCGCGCGCTACGGTACGCGCGGGATGCTGGCAACCGATCTTTTTGACACGCTGCGGCGTGTCGTTAACCCGGAAGTAATTGACCTAAAAAATGATTAATCGAGTGATTCCTCTACCCGACGAACAGGCAACGTTAGATCTCGGCCAGCGCATGGCGCAAGCCTGCGAGGGCGCGACCGTTATTTACCTGTATGGCGATCTTGGCGCGGGTAAAACCACCTTTAGCCGGGGCTTCCTGCAGGCGCTGGGTCACCAGGGAAATGTGAAAAGCCCAACCTATACGCTGGTTGAGCCCTATACCCTGGATAACCTGATGGTGTACCACTTCGACCTCTACCGCCTGGCGGATCCTGAGGAGCTGGAGTTTATGGGGATCCGCGATTATTTTGCCAACGATGCCATTTGCCTGGTTGAGTGGCCACAACAAGGGACAGGCGTTCTGCCTGAACCTGATGTTGAAATTCATCTGGAGTATCAGGCGCAAGGGCGTGAGGCCCGCGTCACTGCCGTCTCCTCATCAGGACATTCCATACTGGCACGTTTAGCCGGTTAAGCTAAGAGAAAACGGGATGATTAATCGCGTTAAAAGTTGGTTGATAGCTGCAACGGTGCTGTTTTGCTCGCAGGCCGGGGCGGCAAGTTTGTCCGATATCCAGGTGTCGAATGGGGACAATCAGGCCCGCATCACCTTTAGCTTTATGGGCGATCCGGAATACGCGTTTTCGCAGGACGATAAGCGCAGCGTGGCGCTGGATATCAAACAGACGGGCGTCATCAAGGGACTGCCGCTCCAGTTCAGCGGCAATAACCTGGTGCGCAGCATTCGTTCCGGCACGCCAAAAGACGATCAGTCTCTGAGGCTGGTGGTCGACCTGACGCAGAACGGCAAAACCCGGGCGGTGAAGCAACAAAATGGCGCGAATTACATGGTGATTTTTACCATTAACGCCGATGCCCCGCCGCCTCCACCACCGGTGGTGGCTAAGCGAGTAGAGGCACCGGTTATGACGCCGCGCCCGAGCGAGCCGGCGCGTAACCCGTTTAAATCCGGAAGCGATCGCATTACCAGCGTTACCAGCAGCAACACGGTGACGCGCCCGGCGGCGCAGGCGCGCACAGTGAACGGCGAGAAAGTGATTATTGCTATCGACGCCGGACATGGCGGTGACGATCCCGGTGCGATCGGCCCTGGCGGCACGCGTGAGAAAAACGTCACCATCGCGATTGCCCGCAAGCTGCGGACGTTGCTGAATGACGATCCGATGTTTAAAGGCGTCCTGACCCGCGACGGCGATTATTTCCTGTCCGTGATGGGCCGCTCTGACGTAGCGCGCCAGCAGAATGCTAATTTCCTGGTCTCTGTGCATGCCGATGCCGCGCCGAATCGCGACGCCACTGGCGCATCCGTCTGGGTGCTCTCTAACCGTCGTGCCAACAGCGAAATGGCCAGCTGGCTGGAACAGCACGAGAAGCAGTCAGAGCTGCTGGGCGGAGCGGGTGATGTGCTGGCGAACAGTCAGTCCGACCCCTACCTGAGCCAGGCGGTACTGGATTTACAGTTCGGCCATTCTCAGCGCGTCGGGTATGATGTGGCGACTAACGTATTGAATCAGCTGCAAAGCGTAGGCTCTCTGCACAAGCGTCGCCCGGAACATGCCAGCCTGGGCGTGCTGCGTTCGCCGGATATCCCGTCCATTCTGGTGGAAACGGGCTTTATCAGTAATAACGGTGAAGAGCGACTGCTGGGCAGCGACCGCTATCAGCAGCAGCTTGCCGAAGCGATCTACAAGGGGCTGCGTCAGTATTTTGATGCGCATCCGCTCCAGTCGGCACCGCAGGGTGGCGCGGGGCAGACCGCCAGCGCAGTATTACCGGGCGAGTCAACCTCGACCAACTAAGGAGATCACATGCCGATTCAGGTTCTGCCGCCGCAGCTTGCGAACCAAATCGCCGCCGGCGAGGTGGTAGAACGTCCTGCGTCGGTGGTGAAAGAGCTGGTGGAAAATAGTCTCGATGCGGGTGCGACCCGCATCGAAATTGATATTGAACGCGGTGGCGCGAAGCTTATCCGCATTCGCGATAACGGCTGCGGCATCAAAAAAGACGAGCTGGCGCTGGCGCTGGCGCGTCACGCCACCAGTAAAATTGCCTCCCTTGACGATCTGGAAGCCATTATCAGCCTCGGTTTTCGCGGCGAAGCGCTGGCCAGTATCAGCTCCGTCTCCCGCTTAACGCTTACCTCCCGCACCGCTGAACAGGCGGAAGCATGGCAGGCTTACGCCGAAGGTCGGGACATGGACGTGACGGTCAAACCCGCCGCGCATCCAGTCGGCACCACGCTCGAAGTGTTGGATCTGTTCTACAACACGCCCGCGCGACGCAAGTTTATGCGCACTGAAAAAACCGAATTCGGCCATATCGACGAGATTATTCGCCGTATCGCGCTGGCGCGCTTCGATGTCACCATCAACCTGAGCCATAACGGCAAGGTGATGCGTCAGTACCGGGCCGTGGCGCAGGACGGGCAGAAAGAGCGTCGACTGGGCGCCATCTGCGGCACCCCCTTTCTTGAGCAGGCGCTGGCGATTGAGTGGCAGCATGGCGATCTGGCCCTGCGCGGCTGGGTTGCCGATCCAAAAGTCAGCAGCACCGCCTTTGCTGAGATCCAGTACTGCTACGTCAACGGGCGCATGATGCGCGATCGCCTGATCAACCATGCGATTCGCCAGGCCTGCGAAGACAAGCTGGGCGTCGGGCAGCAGCCCGCCTTTGTGCTCTATCTGGAGATCGACCCGCATCAGGTTGATGTCAACGTTCATCCGGCCAAGCATGAAGTCCGTTTTCATCAGTCGCGGCTGGTGCATGATTTTATCTACCAGGGCGTGCTGAGCGTTCTGCAACAGCAGGACGATCCCGCCCTGCCGTTGAGTGAGGAGAATAGCGCTCCTCGTCCGATCCCGGAGAATCGCGTTGCAGCCGGGCGCAACCAGTTTGCTGAACCGGCTGCCGCGCGTGAACCTTCTGCCCCGCACTACACGAGCGGTGGCAGTGCACCCCGGCCTACGGGCGCTAACTATCCGCATGCGCAGCCGGGCTATCAAAAGCAGCAGGGGGCGGTGTATCGCAAACTGCTGGATACCCCGACCACCGATCATCGTGCGGACGATGTCACCCCGGCCACGGAAACGTTGGCCGGACACAGCCAGAGCTTTGGTCGGGTGTTGACGATCGTGGCGCCGGATGCCGCGCTGCTGGAGCGCGATGGTCAACTGACCTTGCTGTCTCTGCCGGTGGCTGAACGCTGGTTAAAGCAGGCTCTCCTGACGCCCGGCAGCCATCAGGCCTGTGCGCAGCCGCTGCTGATCCCGGTGCGGATAAAAATCACGCCGGAAGAAACCCAGGTTTTACAGCGTAATCAGGCTTCGCTTGCTGAAATGGGCATTGAAGTCGTGGTCGAGGCCCAGCACGTCACGCTTCGTGCGGTGCCTTTACCCTTACGCCAACAAAATTTACAAAACTTGATTCCTGAACTGATAGGCTACCTGGCGCAGCAAACGACGTTTGATGCCGCCGATACTGCGCAGTGGATCGCCCGCCATCTGGCCAGCGATCATCCTGCGTGGAGCATGGCACAGGCCATCACCGTGCTGGCAGAGGTTGAACGCCTTTGTCCGCAGCTGGTGAAAGCGCCGCCGGGTGGTTTATTACAACTTGTCGATTTACAAACGGCTAAGAACGCCCTGAAAAATGAGTGACATCAGTAACACCAGCCTGCCAAAGGCGATTTTTTTGATGGGGCCAACGGCCTCGGGTAAGACTGCGTTAGCCATTGAGCTACGTAAAGTTTTGCCAGTAGAGTTGATTAGCGTTGATTCCGCCCTTATTTATCAGGGGATGGATATCGGTACGGCGAAGCCAGACGCAGAAGAATTACGCGCGGCTCCGCACCGGCTGTTGGATATTCTCGATCCGGCGCAAGCGTACTCGGCGGCAGATTTCCGTCGCGACGCGCTGGCGCAAATGGCCGAGATCACAGCCGCAGGCCGCATACCCCTTCTGGTCGGCGGAACAATGCTGTATTTCAAGGCTTTACTGGAAGGGTTATCGCCGTTGCCCTCGGCGGATCCCGCGGTAAGAGCAAAGATTGAGCAACAGGCGGCAGAGCAGGGATGGGGCGCGCTGCATCAGCAGCTGGCCGACGTCGATCCGGTTGCAGCAGCCCGGATTCATCCAAATGATCCGCAAAGGCTTTCCCGAGCACTGGAAGTTTTTTTCATTTCGGGTAAAACTTTAACGGAACTGACGCAAACGTCAGGAGAGGCTCTGCCGTATCAGGTGCATCAGTTCGCCATCGCCCCGGCGAGCCGTGAACTGCTCCATCAGCGAATTGAGCAGCGTTTTCATCAGATGTTAGCTTCAGATTTTGAAGCAGAAGTGCGGGCGCTTTTTGCCCGTGGAGATTTGCATACGGATATGCCTTCCATTCGTTGTGTGGGTTATCGCCAGATGTGGTCATACATTGAAGGCGAGATTTCATATGATGAAATGGTTTATCGAGGTATTTGCGCCACGAGACAGTTGGCGAAGCGCCAGATTACCTGGTTGCGCGGTTGGGACGGAATTCATTGGTTAGACAGTGAAAAGCCGCAGCAGGCGTTCAACGATGTATTACAGGTTGTTGGTGATATCGCAGACTGAATGTGTACAATTAAGCCGTATCGTGCGCAATTTTTCAGAATCGCAAGGTTCTAAGTACAAAACAAGCATATAAGGAAAAGATAGAATGGCTAAGGGGCAATCTTTACAAGATCCGTTCTTGAACGCACTGCGTCGTGAACGTGTTCCAGTTTCTATTTATTTGGTGAATGGTATTAAGCTGCAAGGTCAGATTGAGTCTTTCGATCAGTTCGTGATCCTGTTGAAAAACACGGTCAGCCAGATGGTCTACAAGCACGCGATTTCTACTGTTGTTCCGTCTCGCCCAGTATCCCATCACAGCAATAACGCTGGCGGCGGCACCGGTAGTAACTATCATCATGGCAGCAACGCACAGGGTTCTTCTGCACCTGCGCAGGACAGCGAAGAAACCGAATAAGGTTACGGGCTGTTTATCCACACGGGGAGCCAGGTTTCCTGCGTTCCCCGCTGATTTATTTTGAGGATTATACGCTTGTTTGACCGCTATGATGCCGGTGAACACGCGGTGCTGGTACACATCTATTTTACGCAAGACAAAGATATGGAAGACCTCCAGGAGTTTGAAGCTCTGGTCTCTTCCGCTGGCGTCGAAGCATTGCAGGTGATTACTGGTAGCCGTAAAGCACCGCACCCGAAGTATTTTGTTGGTGAAGGTAAAGCAGTAGAAATTGCGGAGGCCGTAAAAGCAACCGGCGCGTCAGTCGTGCTGTTTGATCATGCGCTCTCTCCTGCTCAGGAACGTAACCTTGAAGCGCTGTGCGAATGTCGTGTTATCGATCGCACGGGTTTGATATTAGATATTTTTGCTCAACGTGCCCGTACCCACGAGGGGAAACTGCAGGTTGAGCTGGCGCAGTTGCGCCATCTGGCGACGCGCCTGGTGCGCGGCTGGACTCACCTTGAAAGACAGAAAGGCGGGATTGGTTTGCGTGGCCCGGGTGAAACCCAGCTCGAAACCGACCGTCGCTTACTGCGTGGGCGTATTACCCAGATCCTCTCACGGCTGGAAAGAGTGGCGAAACAACGTGAGCAGGGACGTCGTTCCCGACAGAAAGCGGACATCCCAACGGTGTCGCTGGTCGGTTATACCAACGCCGGTAAATCCACCCTGTTTAACCTGATAACCGAGGCCCAGGTCTATGCCGCAGACCAGCTGTTTGCGACCCTGGACCCGACGCTGCGCCGCATTAACGTGACGGACGTAGGCGAAACCGTGCTGGCGGATACCGTAGGGTTTATCCGTCATCTGCCGCACGATCTGGTGGCTGCCTTTAAAGCCACCTTGCAGGAAACGCGTCAGGCGACGTTGCTGTTACACATCATTGATGCCGCCGATGTACGCGTGCAGGAAAATATCGACGCAGTGAATATCGTGCTGGAAGAGATAGACGCGCACGAGATCCCAACGCTGCTGGTGATGAACAAGATCGATATGCTGGATGATTTTGAGCCGCGTATCGACAGGGATGAAGAGAACATACCGATTCGGGTCTGGCTTTCTGCCCAGACCGGTGTCGGTGTACCACTGCTTTTCCAGGCTTTAACAGAACGACTCTCTGGTGAAGTGGCACAGCACACGCTGCGTCTACCGCCCCAGGAAGGCCGACTGCGCAGCCGATTTTATCAGCTTCAGGCGATAGAAAAAGAGTGGATGGAGGAGGACGGCAGCGTGGGGTTGCAAGTACGTATGCCGATCGTTGACTGGCGTCGCCTCTGTAAACAAGAACCTGCGCTGGTCGACTACGTCGTCTGACCGGATAGGAGAGCCTGAAGGTTTTTGCCCTTTGGGATACCCGAAAGCGCTGTGTATGCTCCGGCATGCCTGGCGAAGGACGGTATATCACCGCATAACAAATATGGAGCACATACATGGCGTGGAATCAGCCCGGTAATAACGGACAAGACCGCGACCCGTGGGGGAGCAGCAATAATCAAGGCGGCAACTCCGGGGGAAATGGCAACAAAGGTGGTCGCGAGCAGGGGCCACCCGATCTGGATGATATCTTCCGCAAGCTAAGTAAAAAGCTGGGCGGACTTGGCGGTGGTAAAGGCACTGGCGGCAGTTCTGGCCAGGGGCCGCGTCCTCATATCGGTGGTCGCGTGGTGGGCATTGTGGCCGCCGCAGCGGTGATCATCTGGGCTGCAAGCGGGTTCTACACCATCAAAGAAGCAGAACGCGGTGTTGTGACCCGTTTTGGCAAATTCAGCCATCTGGTTGAGCCGGGCCTGAACTGGAAGCCGACCTTCGTGGATAACGTGCAGGCCGTGAACGTTGAATCGGTGCGCGAGCTGGCAGCGTCCGGCGTGATGCTGACGTCCGATGAAAACGTCGTTCGCGTTGAGATGAACGTGCAGTACCGTGTCACCGATCCACAGCACTATCTGTTTAGTGTAACCAGCGCGGATGACAGTCTGCGTCAGGCGACTGACAGCGCCCTGCGTGGCGTGATCGGCAAATACACCATGGATCGCATTCTGACCGAAGGTCGTACCGTTATTCGTAGCGATACCCAGCGCGAGCTGGAAGAGACCATTCGCCCGTACAACATGGGGATCACCCTGCTGGACGTCAACTTCCAGGCTGCGCGTCCGCCGGAAGAGGTGAAAGCGGCATTTGACGATGCGATTGCTGCCCGTGAAAACGAACAGCAGTACATCCGTGAAGCAGAAGCGTACATCAACGAAGTTCAGCCGCGTGCGAACGGTCAGGCACAGCGTATTCTTGAAGAAGCGCGCGCCTATAAAACGCAGACCGTCCTGGAAGCTCAGGGTGAAGTGTCGCGTTTTGCGCGACTGCTGCCGGAATATAAAGCCGCACCGGAAATTACCCGTGAGCGTCTGTATATCGAGACCATGGAGAAAGTGCTGAGCCACACCCGTAAGGTGCTGGTTAATGACAGCAAAAATGGCAACCTGATGGTTCTGCCGCTGGATCAGATGCTGAAAGGCGGAAATGCGGGCGGAGCAAAGGGCGATAACAGCGGGGCGAACAATCTGTTGCGTCTGCCGCCATCATCGACCGGTAAATCCAACGCCAGCAACACCTCTTCTTCGAACGATGGTGACATCATGGACCAACGCCGCGCCAACGCGCAGCGTAACGACAACCAGCGTCAGGGGGAATAACGATGCGTAAGTCAGTTATAGCGATTATCATCATCGTGCTGGTCGTGATCTTTACCTCTATTTTTGTTGTTAAAGAGGGCGAGCGCGGCATTACCCTGCGTTTTGGTAAAGTTCTGCGTGACAGCGAAAACAAACCGCTGGTCTACGAACCGGGTCTGCACTTCAAGATCCCAATGATCGAATCGGTTAAAACGCTCGATGCCCGTATCCAGACCATGGATAACCAGGCCGATCGCTTTGTGACCAAAGAGAAGAAAGACCTGATCGTCGATTCCTACATCAAATGGCGTATCAGCGATTTCAGCCGTTACTATCTGGCTACCGGCGGCGGCGACGTCTCTCAGGCAGAAGTGCTGCTGAAACGTAAGTTCTCTGACCGTCTGCGTTCCGAAATCGGTCGTCTGGATGTGAAAGACATCGTGACTGACTCCCGCGGTCGTCTGACCCTGGAAGTCCGCGATGCGCTGAACTCAGGCTCTGCAGGCACCGAAGACGAAGTGACTACACCAGCGGCTGACGATGCGATTGCCAAAGCGGCTGAGCGCGTTCAGGCTGAGACCAACGGTAAAGTGCCGGTGATCAACCCGAACAGTATGGCAGCCTTGGGTATCGAAGTGGTTGACGTGCGCATTAAGCAGATCAACCTGCCGACCGAAGTGTCCGAAGCGATCTACAACCGTATGCGCGCCGAGCGTGAAGCGGTCGCCCGTCGTCATCGTTCACAAGGTCAGGAAGAAGCTGAGAAACTGCGTGCAACGGCGGACTATGAAGTGACCAAGACGCTGGCGGAATCTGAACGTCAGGGCCGCATTATGCGCGGTGAAGGCGACGCAGAAGCCGCGAAACTGTTTGCTGATGCATTCAGCCAGGATCCGGATTTCTATGCCTTTATCCGTAGCCTGCGTGCTTACGAAAACAGCTTCCAGAGCAATCAGGATGTGATGGTGTTGAGCCCGGATAGCGATTTCTTCCGCTACATGAAGTCTCCGGTCAGCAACCGCTAATTCTTTACGGCTTTGAATGTCATCATGGCGCCTCACCGAGGCGCCATTTTTTATGGCTACAAAGCGCCGATTAGTTGCCTAACAGCTTATTCAGCAGGCCACCAATAAGCGGCAAACCGCCCAGCGTTGATTCGATAGAGCCGCCAACGGAACTGCCAATCGCGTTACCGATGTTTGCACCCATGTCCGGTGCGATGGTGGCGAGGTTAATGGTGCCAATCAGGGGTAAATCAATGCTCAGCACGTCACTACCCATGCCCCATGCCGCAGCACCGATTTTGCTGCCGAGGCTTGCCAGACCGTCCTGCAGCCAGCCCGCACCGCTCACATATTCAATTTCTAAAGCCGTTAATTCTTTCATATTAATCATCCTAATTATTGTGTTTTACAGCGCACCCTCTTGGCGCGCAAAAAGATCCTGACAACCTTTGAAATATTCAGCAATACCAGGTGCTTATGAATTTTAATTCATTAATCAGGTTCACATTGGCGAATAACAGGAAGGAGTAATATCTGAAGATGAAATAAAAGCGGTTATCATTTCAGCATGGCAAAATATCGCCAGTACCGCACCGCTTGTGATAAAAATCGCTGTGCCACACAAGATATTGCGATTGTCAGTGAATGGCCGAGGAACCCGGCAAGTTCGCCGAAATTTGTATACAAAAAAAGCTGAACATCATCAAAACCGATGGTAGAATCCATTTTTAAGCAATCGGTGATTTTGAAAATGGGTAACAACGTCGTCGTACTGGGCACCCAATGGGGTGACGAAGGTAAAGGGAAGATCGTCGATCTTCTGACTGAACGTGCTAAATTTGTTGTACGCTATCAGGGTGGTCACAACGCAGGCCATACTCTCGTAATCAACGGTGAAAAAACCGTCCTCCATCTTATTCCATCAGGTATTCTTCGCGACAATGTGACCAGCATCATCGGTAACGGTGTTGTGCTGTCTCCTGCTGCGCTGATGAAAGAGATGAAAGGCCTGGAAGACCGTGGGATCCCGGTTCGTGAACGTCTGCTGCTCTCCGAAGCCTGCCCGCTGATCCTCGACTACCACGTAGCACTGGATCTGGCGCGTGAAAAAGCGCGCGGCGCGAAAGCGATCGGCACCACCGGTCGTGGTATCGGCCCGGCCTACGAAGATAAAGTTGCCCGTCGCGGTCTGCGCGTTGGCGACCTGTTCGACAAAGCCACCTTTGCTGAAAAACTGAAAGAAGTGATGGAATATCACAACTTCCAGCTGGTCAACTACTACAAAACTGATGCGGTTGACTACCAGAAAGTGCTGGACGATGTGATGGCGATTGCCGACATTCTGACCGGTATGGTGGTGGATGTCTCCGACCTGCTGGACCAGGCGCGCAAGCGTGGCGATTTCGTCATGTTTGAAGGTGCGCAGGGTACGCTGCTGGATATCGACCACGGTACCTATCCGTACGTAACCTCCTCAAACACCACCGCTGGTGGCGTGGCAACCGGCTCTGGCCTGGGCCCGCGTTATGTGGATTACGTTCTGGGTATCATCAAAGCTTACTCCACTCGCGTGGGTGCAGGTCCGTTCCCGACTGAGCTGTTTGATGAAACCGGCGAGTTCCTGTGCAAGCAAGGTAACGAGTTTGGCGCGACTACCGGTCGTCGTCGTCGTACCGGCTGGCTGGACGCCGTTGCTGTGCGCCGTGCGGTGCAGATCAACTCCCTGTCTGGCTTCTGCCTGACCAAGCTGGACGTGCTGGACGGCCTGAAAGAAGTGAAAATCTGCGTGGCTTACCGTATGCCTGATGGCCGCGAAGTGACCACCACGCCGCTGGCGGCTGATGACTGGCAGGGTATTGAGCCAATCTACGAAACTATGCCTGGCTGGTCTGAAACCACTTTCGGCGTGAAAGAGCACAGCGGTCTGCCACAGGCAGCGCTGGACTACATCAAGCGTATTGAAGAACTGACCGGCGTGCCGATTGATATTATCTCTACCGGCCCAGACCGTACTGAAACAATGATTCTGCGCGACCCGTTCGACGCTTAATCCTTGTTAATGCTGGCCTGCGGGGAAACCCGTAGGCCGGATAAACGTAGTGCCATCCGACGATCGCCCTCTCTTTCCCGCTTTTATCCCTTTCAGTTCAAATAAATTCGCCGTTAACTATCTGGCTGGTTTATCATCAGTAGTGAATATCTCCGCGGATATGCCGCGTTTTACCCTTTTCCTGAGGTTGATGTGCAGTTAACAAGTTTCACCGATTACGGATTGCGAGCGCTGATTTACATGGCGTCGTTACCCGATGGACGAATGACCAGTATCTCTGAGGTGACAGAGGTGTACGGTGTCTCCCGTAATCATATGGTCAAAATTATCAACCAACTTAGCCGTGCCGGATACGTTACAGCCATCCGCGGGAAAAACGGCGGCATTCGCCTCGGTAAACCGGCGCAGAGTATTCGCGTTGGGGATGTGGTACGCGATCTGGAACCGTTGACGCTGGTGAACTGCAGCAGCGACTTCTGCCACATTACCCCCGCCTGTCGCCTGAAGCAGGCACTGTCTAAGGCCGTGCTCGGTTTTCTCAAGGAACTGGATAACTACACGCTGGCCGATTTGGTTGAAGAGAATCAACCGCTATATAAATTATTGCTGGTGGAATGAAGCAAATTTCCACTGGAGCTGACAACGGAGGAACCGCTATGTCACAAGATCCTTTCCAGGAACGCGAAGCCGAAAAATACGCAAACCCTATCCCAAGCCGTGAGTTCATCCTCGATCACTTATCAAAACGTGAAAAACCCGCCAATCGAGAAGAACTCGCCGTTGAACTGAACATTGAAGGCGAAGAGCAAATTGAAGGCCTTCGTCGTCGCCTGCGCGCCATGGAGCGCGACGGACAGTTAGTCTTTACCCGCCGTCAGTGCTATGCCCTGCCCGAACGTCTCGATCTGCTGAAAGGCATGGTTATCGGCCACCGTGATGGCTTCGGTTTCCTGCGCGTCGAAGGCCGCAAAGACGACCTGTATCTCTCGTCTGAACAGATGAAGATGTGTATCCACGGTGACCAGATCCTGGCCCAGCCGCTGGGTGCCGATCGTAAAGGCCGCCGTGAGGCGCGCGTTGTACGCGTGCTGGTGCCAAAAACCAGCCAGATTGTCGGCCGTTACTTCACCGATGCCGGTGTTGGCTTTGTGGTGCCGGACGATAGCCGCCTGAGCTTTGACATCCTTATTCCACCGGAAGAGGTGATGGGCGCGCGGATGGGCTTTGTCGTCGTCGTTGAGCTGAGCCAGCGTCCGACCCGCCGCACGAAAGCTGTCGGCAAAATCGTCGAAGTGCTGGGCGATAACATGGGTACCGGTATGGCCGTTGATATGGCGCTGCGCACCCATGAAATCCCGTACGTCTGGCCAAAAGAAGTTGAAGATCAGGTTGCCGGGCTGAAAGAACAAGTGCCGGAATCGGCAAAAGTGGGCCGTGTCGATCTGCGCGATCTGCCGCTGGTGACCATTGATGGCGAAGATGCCCGCGACTTTGATGACGCGGTGTACTGCGAGAAAAAACGCGGTGGTGGCTGGCGTCTGTGGGTCGCTATTGCGGACGTGAGCTATTACGTGCGCACCCACACCCCGCTGGACGGTGAAGCGCGTAACCGCGGTACCTCGGTGTATTTCCCGTCGCAGGTAGTGCCCATGCTGCCGGAAGTGCTCTCCAACGGCCTGTGCTCGCTGAACCCGCAGGTTGATCGTCTGTGTATGGTCTGTGAAATGACCATCTCCACCAAAGGGCGTTTAACCGGCTATAAATTCTATGAAGCGGTAATGAGTTCACATGCTCGCCTGACCTACACCAAAGTGTGGCATATGCTGCAGGGTGATCAGGAGCTGCGCGAACAGTATGCGCCGCTGGTGAAGCACGTCGAAGAGCTGCATAGCCTCTATAAGGTGCTGGATCAGGCGCGTGAAGAGCGCGGCGGTATCTCATTTGAGAGTGAAGAAGCCAAGTTCATCTTCAACGCTGAACGCCGCATTGAGCGTATTGAGCAGACGCAGCGTAACGATGCGCATAAGCTGATTGAAGAGTGCATGATCCTGGCGAACATCTCCGCCGCTCGCTTCGTTGAGAAAGCGAAAGAGCCTGCGCTGTTCCGTATTCACGATAAGCCGACCACCGAAGCCATCACCGCCTTCCGCACCGTGCTGGCCGAGCTGGGTCTGGAACTGCCGGGTGGCAACAAGCCGGAACCGCGTGACTACGCGGAACTGCTGGAATCTATCAGCGATCGTCCTGATGCGGAAATGCTGCAGACTATGCTGCTGCGCTCCATGAAGCAGGCGATTTACGATCCCGAGAACCGCGGTCACTTTGGTCTGGCGTTGCAGTCGTATGCCCACTTTACCTCGCCTATCCGTCGTTACCCGGACCTCTCCCTGCACCGTGCGATCAAGTATCTGCTGGCGCAAGAGCAGGGGCTGAAGGGCAACACCACTGAAACCGGTGGCTACCACTATTCGATGGAAGAGATGCTGCAGCTGGGTCAGCACTGTTCGATGGCCGAACGCCGCGCGGACGAAGCGACGCGCGATGTCGCCGACTGGCTGAAGTGTGACTTCATGTTGGATCAGGTCGGCAACGTGTTTAAGGGCGTCATCGCCAGCGTTACCGGTTTTGGCTTCTTTGTTCGCCTTGATGAACTGTTTATCGATGGGCTGGTTCATGTTTCCTCGCTGGACAACGACTACTACCGCTACGATCAGGTTGGGCAACGTCTGACCGGCGAATCCAGCGGCCAGACTTACCGTCTGGGCGACCGCGTGGAAGTGAAGGTCGAAGCGGTGAACATGGATGAGCGCAAAATTGATTTCAGCCTGATCTCCAGTGAACGTGCGCCGCGCAACGTGGGTAAAACCGCGCGCGACAATGCGAAGAAAGGGCCGGCAGGCAAATCGGGCAAACGTCGTCAGACCGGTAAGAAGGTGAACTTCGAGCCGGACAGCGCGTTCCGCGGTGATAACGGCAAGCCAAAATCACCGAAACCGCCTAAAGCGAAGAAAGAATCTGGCGCGAAGAAGGAGCCAGGTGCGAAGAAGCCGTCAGCTAAGACGCAAAAAATCGCCGCTGCAACCAAAGCGAAACGGGCCGCGAAGAAGAAAACCGCAGAATAATGTTTCCCCTCTGACCCCTTCCAGCCGGAAGGGGTTATTCTTTTTAGCCGTAAGTCATTCCAGAACAGAATAGATAAATCCCTGACGACCTGATATTTCCTGCTTAGTTATTTTATAGAAAACGTTATTGATTAATTTTTATTAGCCATCTCATCACGATGTGTATAGTGAATTTTAATTATTAAATTCATTTTCTGCTTTGCAAGGAGCATATATGCATCTGGCTCGTTTTCCTCGTGTCTCTCTCGGTCATTTCCCGACGCCACTTGAACCGCTGGAAAATATATCCCGCTTATTAGGTGGACCAAAAATATGGATTAAACGAGACGATGCCACCGGTCTGGCAACGGGGGGAAATAAAACCCGTAAACTCGAATTCCTGCTTGCGGACGCTCAGGCGAAAAATGCAGATGTCATTATTACCCAGGGCGCAACGCAGTCAAACCACGTGCGCCAGACCATCGCCGGTGCCGCCCGTCTGGGGCTTCAGGCCAAAGCCCTGCTCGAACAGCGCGTCACCGATTTTGGCGAAGATTACCAACGCTCGGGCAATGTCCTGCTCGATAAAGTGCTTGGGGGTGAAATCGTTGCCCATCTGCCCGCCGGAACTGACATGCAGCAGGCGATGGAAGAATATGCAGCAACCCTGCGCGAGCAGGGCCACAACCCGTATGTGATCCCCGGCGGCGGCTCCAACCCGATTGGTGCACTGGGCTACGTGGCCTGTGCCGAAGAGCTGTTGTATCAGTCTTCTGAACGTCGCCTGCGCATCGACCACGTGGTTCACGCCACGGGCAGCACAGGGACGCAGGCGGGTTTAGTGGCAGGCTTCACCGCCACCAACAGCCATGTGCCGGTACTCGGCATCAGCGTGCGGGCGCCGAAGGCGAAGCAGGAAGAGAACGTCTGGAATCTGGCTTCCCGCACGCTTGATTTGCTTGGCGTGCCGGGCGAGTTGTCCCGCTATGCGGTGGTAGCGAACAGCGATTACGTGGGCGATGGCTACGGATTACCGACCGAGGGCACGCTGGAAGCGCTGTCGCTGCTGGCCCGCCATGAAGGCATCCTGCTTGACCCGGTCTATTCTGCAAAAGGGATGGCAGGGCTTATCGATCTGATCCGTAAAGGCCATTTCCGTCAGGATGAGAACGTGGTCTTTATTCACACCGGCGGCGCGGCCGGGCTGTTTGGCTACCGTCAGGTGCTGGAACATGTCTGAGCCGTTTTTGCTTGGGGTGCTGGGCGGGATGGGGCCGCTGGCCACGCTGGATTTTCAGCGCAGGCTGTTCGAAGCCACACCCGCGCAGCGCGATCAGCAGCAGTTGCCTTCGGTGGTCTGGAACGTGCCGCAAATTGCGGACCGGCAGCAGGCGCTGGCAGGCACTGGACCTTCACCACTCCCGCAGCTAATTCACGGTATTACCCGACTTAACCAGGCAGGGGCAAGCCATATCGCTATTCCGTGCAACACTGCGCATCACTGGTATGACGCGCTCAGCGAGGCGAGTGATGCCCCCATTTTGCACATTGTGGATGCCACCCTTGCCGCGTTGAATCAGGCGGCGGACAAGCCACAGCGAGTAGGCATCATCGCTACCCACGGCACGCTTGCAGCAGGCTGGTATCAGCAAAAGCTGGCCGCTCAGGGCGTCGAGGTCATTGAACCGACGGCGCAGGAGCTGGCGGACTGGTTTGTACCGGGCTGCTACGCGGTCAAACGCGGGGCACGGGAGGAAGGGGGCGCGCTGCTGGTCAGGCAGGCTCAGGCGCTGTTTGAACGGGGGGCGCAGAAGCTGATTCTGGCCTGTACCGAAGTACCCATTGGGCTTGAAGCAATTAACGCGCCGTTTCAGCATCTGACGTTTGATCCGGCGCAGGCATTGGCAGAGCGATGTTCGCAATTATGGCAAGGCAATTAATTACCCCCTTTAAATCGTATTTTTAACAGGATAAATAAAATGAAGAAAAGTCTCTGCTTATTACTGGCAGCGGGTGGGTTATGGGCAAATTTCAGCTATGCAGAAAACCCCGCTGAAGTGCGCGTGGCATTTAGCGGCGGCTCCCAGGTATTAATGCTGGCTAAAGCCGATGGCTCGCTGGATAAAGCGTTACACAGCAAGGTGAAGTGGGTGCAATTTGCCTCCGGGGCCGATGCATTAAATTATTTCGCCAGCAACGCGATTGATATTGCCAACTTTGGATCCAGCCCGGCAACGGCGGGTATTGTCAGAAAATTGCCGGTCGAAATAATTGGCGTTTCCGGCGTAATTGCCAGCTATGAGCGCCTGATTGGCAAAGAGGGCATTGCCAGCATCAAGGATATCGAAGGTAAACGCGTGGCGTACCCGCCAAACTCAACCGCGCAGTACGCGCTGGAGGCGGCGATCAGCGTCAATAAACTCGACCGCAGCAAAATCACCCTGCTGCCGCTGCGCCCGGCAGAGATGGTCGCCGCCTGGAAGCGTGGCGATATTGATGCGGGCTACGTCTGGGCACCCTTTGCTCAGGAGCTGGAGTCCTCTGGCGGGCATCAGGTGTTTGCTACTAAAGACCTGCAAAAAGAGGGCTACCTGATCTACAACAACTACGTGGTGCGCAAAGCCTTTGCCGAGCAGTATCCGCAGGCAGTAAGTGCTTTCCTGCGCGTCCACCAGCAAAAAGTGGATGAGTTCAAGAAAGACCCGGAACGCGCCGCCGCGATTGTCGCCAAAGAGGTGGGTGCGCCGGTGACCACCGCCGCCAATACCTTGGGTGGGCTGGAATACCCAACGCTTGCCCAGCAGGGCACCGCCGAGTGGCTGGGTAACGGCACGCATACCACCGACAGCGGCATCGGCAAGGCGCTGAGCAAAACCTCCAGCTTCCTGGCGGGCATCGGTGAGATCCGCCAGCGTGATATTCCCGCCAACTGGGATTCAGCGATCGAGTCGCGCTACATCCGCGAAGCGGCGGTAACCGCGCAATGAGATTGAGTCAGCATATCGCCATCAGCATCCTGTCGGTGGCGGTGTTCTTTATCGTCTGGCAGGTGGCGGCCACGCGGCAGTGGGTCGATCCCCTCCTGCTGCCGTCGCTCACCGATATTGGTCTCACCACCGAAGAGCTGCTGGCCGATGGCTATCGTCAGGTGCCGCTCTGGGAACACATTGCCGTCAGCCTGGCGCGTGCCCTCGGCGCGTTTGCCGTGGCGATTATTATCGGTATTCCGCTGGGCCTGCTGATGGGGCTGTCGGATGGCCTGGCGGCGGTGCTCAACCCGTTTGTGCAGTTCCTGCGTCCGCTGCCCAAAATTGCGCTGATCCCGCTGGCCGTCGTCTGGCTGGGGATTGGTGAGGCCTCCAAATTCTTCCTGATCTTTATCGCCACTTTTCTGAGCGTGGTGGTCGGCGCCTCTGCGGCGGTGGATCGCATTGGCCGGGCGCGGATCCGCGTGGCGCAAACGCTGGGCGCATCGCGTCAGCAGATTTTCCTGCGTGTGGTGCTGCCGGATGCGCTGCCGGATCTGTTCACCACCGTCAGGCTGTCGATTGGCATCGGCTGGACGTCGCTGATTGCGGCGGAGATGGTCGCGGCCAGCTCTGGCCTCGGCTGGATGGTCATCAACGCCAGTTCCTATTTGCGCACCGATATCGTGATGCTCGGCATTTTACTGCTGGGCGGCATTGGCTATCTGCTGGATCTGCTGCTGCTGGGCTTGCAGCGGCTGGTTGTACCCTGGGCGGGGAAAGAATAATGAGTGCTATCACGCTGGAAAATGTCTCACTCGCGTTTGCGGCGAAACCGCAGCCCTTCACGGTGCTGGATGATATCAACCTCTCCCTGAGCAAGGGGGAATTTGTGGTGCTGCTGGGGCCGTCAGGCTGCGGCAAATCCACCATTCTGAACCTGGTGGCCGGGTTTACGCAGCCGGATCGCGGTCGCGTGGCTGCAGGTGGAAAAACGGTGCGTCAGCCGGGACCGGACCGCGGGATGATCTTCCAGCAGCCGAATCTGTTCCCGTGGCTGTCGGTGCTGGACAACGTCACCTTTGGCCCGCGGCTCGGTAAACACCGTAAAGATGAAACCAACGCGCTGGCGCATGACTGGCTGGCACGCGTGGGGTTGAAAGGGTTTGAACATCACGCCCCCTGGCAACTGTCCGGTGGCATGAAGCAGCGTGTGGCGCTGGCCCGCGCCTGGCTGCCGGAGCCTGAGGTGCTGCTGCTGGATGAGCCGTTCGGTGCGCTGGATGCGCAAACCCGCCTGATGATGCAGGAGCTGCTGCGTGAAGCCTGGCTGTCCACCGGCACCACGCTGCTGTTCGTCACTCACGATGTGGAAGAGGCGCTGTTTCTCGCCGATCGCATCCTGATCATGTCGGCAAAACCCGGAAGAATCGTCGAAGAGATTGCGCTGCCGTTTGGGCGCGAGCGCGACATCGAAACCCTTGCCGAACACCCGCGCTACAGCGAGATCAAGCATCACGTTCTGCATCGGGTGCGCCAGGAGGCGAAACGGCACCTAGGGTAAACGCCATTCCCGATGCCGGGAATGAATCAACTGTCATGAATGAGGTGGAAGCAATGAGCAGCAGCGAATTACGAGACCGTCTTGAAACCAGTATTCAGCAGCACCGGGAGGCGTATGTGGCGATAGCCAAAGATATTCATGCCCATCCTGAAACCGGCAATAACGAATATTATGCCAGCGGGCTGCTGACGCAGCTGCTGGAAAAACATGGCTTTAGCGTCACCGTCAACGTTGCCGGGCACGAGACGGCCTTTTACGCGGTCAAGGAGAGCGGCAAGCCTGGCCCGACCATCGCCTATCTGGCGGAATACGATGCGCTGATCGATATCGGTCACGCCTGCGGGCATAACATCATCGGCGTCACCAGCATAGCGGCGGCGATTGCGCTTGCCGACACGCTGGATCGCACCGGGGGCAAAGTGGTGGTGCTGGGGACGCCTGCGGAAGAGGGCGGGCTGCGCGGTAAAGGTGGACCAAACGGCAACGTGAAGGCTCGCTTCGTGGAGCACGGCTTCCTGAAGGATGTCGACGTGGCGCTGATGGTTCACCCGGCGGGCAAAACGCGCCTCTCCGGCCCGTCGCTGGCGAACAATCATCTCTACTTCCACTTCTATGGCAAACCCTCCCATGCGGGCAGCTCGCCGCATAAAGGGGTAAATGCGCTGGATGCGTTGGTGCTGCTGTACAACGGCATCAGCGTGCTGCGTCAGCAGTTGCCGGACGGGATCCGCGTGCACGGCATCATCACTAACGGCGGGCAAGCGCCAAACGTGATCCCGGAATACGCTTCCGCCCACTACTACATCCGCGCCCACACCCGGGAAGCGGTGCTGGCGCTGGAGCCACGCATTCGGGCGATTGCTGACGGCGTTGCGCTGGCCACCGGCACCACCGTGAAAATAGAACACCAGGTGGGCCCACGCGATTTCAACATCAACCACACCCTCAATGGCGCCCTGCTGGAAGAGTTCACCGCTGCAGGCGAGCAGGTAGAGCTGAAGGAGAAAGAGGGGCTGGGCTCGACCGACGCCGGCGACATCAGTCACGCCGTACCCACGGCACATCCGTACATCAAGATTGGCCCGGACGATTTGATCGGCCATACGGTGGCGTTCCGCGAAGCGGCCAACTCCACGCAGGGATACGACGCGCTGGTGACCGGGGCGCAGGTGCTGGCCCGCACTGGATTGCGCCTGCTGACGGATGCCGCATTGCTGCAGGCAGCAAAAGACGAATTTGCCGGGCGCACCGCCGCGACCCAGGCCGCTTAACGTTGACCGGAGCGATATAAAAATGAAAATGCTGTTTTCTGCTGCCACGTTACTGCTGGCGGCGGTTTTACCCCTGGGAAGCGCACAGGCGCAGAGCGTGGATCGTAATGCGACTTTGAACATTGCCTACGGCAACCGTCCGGGCACGCTGGATCCCTATCTGACCACCAACAATGCCACCTCGGACGTGGACCGGCATATCTTCGAAACGCTGTTTACTATCAATGCGAAATTCGAGCCGGTCCCGGAGCTGGTGCAAAGCTACACCCTGAGCGAAGATCGCAAAACCTACACCTTTGTGCTGCGCGACGGGGTCCATTTTCACGATGGCCAACTGCTGACCGCCGATGACGTGGTGGCCTCGATGAATCGCTGGCTGGCGGTTTCTACTCAGGGCAAAGCCAACCTGCCGGGCGTACAGTTCAGCAAAGTGGATGACAAAACCGTCACCTTCACTCTGGCGGCGCCGTCGCTTATCACCCTGAACGTGCTGGCCGATGTGAAGAACATCGCCGCCATCATGCCAAAACGTATTATTGATGTGGCCAACAGCAGCAAGAAGCCGGTGACCGATCTCGTTGGCACCGGCCCTTACAAGCTGGCCGAGTTTAAGCCTGGCGACTACCTGCACTTAACCCGTTATGACCAGTATCAGTCGCGCACCGAGCCTGCGAGCGGGCTCTCCGGGCAGAAAAAAGCGGACGTGAAGGACATCTGGTTCCGCTACATCACCGACGAATCAACCCGCCTCGCCGGGGCGATGACCGGGGAATATGACCTCGTCTTCCAGCTGCCAAAGGACAATATCGATACCCTGAGCAGCGCCCCGGATCTGTCTCTGTTCCAGCCGCAGGGAGGGGGATCGTTGATCACCTATCTGTTCAACAAAAACCAGGGGCCGTTTGCCAACGTGAAGCTGCGGCAGGCGTTTAACCTGGCGCTCGACGTGCATCAGACGCTGCTGGCAGGCTACAGCGATCCGCGCTTCTTCAAAGAAGATCCGTCGCTGGGCTTCCCGGATCAGGTGGACTGGTACAGCGAAGCGGGCAAACCTTTCTGGAACCAGCACAAGCTGGATGAGGCGCGCGCGCTGGTTAAAACCTCAGGCTACAACGGCGAAGAGGTAGTGATCATCGCCACCAAAGAGTATGCCGAGCTGTATAACCTGGCGATTGTTGCCCAGCAGGTACTGAAGCAGATTGGCGTCAAATCCCGGCTGGATGTGTACGACTGGCCGACCGTGCTCCAGCGCCGCCAGGATCCGAAAAACTTCGATCTCTGTGCGCTGGAGTTCTCCATGCGTCAGGTTCTGCATCAGTATCCGTTCCTCGACTCCCGCGCCAAATTTCCCGGCCTGAGCAACAGCCCGGAGATCGACAGCGTGCTGGATGCGATTAAACAGGCCCCGTCGCTGCAGGAGGCAAAACCGCTGGTGGATAAACTCAACGTGCTCAGCTGGCAATATCTGCCGGTGATCGTGCTGGGACGCACCACGCCGGATGCGGTGGCGATCAAAAACAACGTGAAGGGCTTCCAGGATCTGATTGGCCCGATTCTGTGGAATGTCAGCGTGACGCAACCCTGACCGGAGAAGGCGATGAAAAGATATCTGTTTCACCGCCTGCTGGCACTGCTACCGGTGCTGCTGGTGGTGTCGGTAGTGGTGTTTTGTCTGGTTCACCTGGCGCCGGGCGATCCGGCACTGGTTATTCTCGGTAACGATGCCAGCCCGCAGGACGTTGCGGCGATGCGCCAGCAAATGGGGCTGGATCGGCCGATGTTGGTTCAGTTTGCCAGCTGGTTTGCTGACATCCTGACCGGCAATTTGGGGCATTCCCTGTTTCTGGATACCAGCGTGATGACCCTGTTTTTGCAGCATCTGACCCCCACGCTGGCCCTGGCGCTGTATGCACAAGCCATCGCGCTGGTGCTGGGTCTGACGGGCGGCGTGCTCAGCGCCTGGCAGCACGGCAGGCTGACGGATCGCATCATCCGCATGCTGGCAACGTTCGGGATGTCAGTGCCGGGTTTTCTGCTCGGCCTGTTTCTGATCTTCTTTTTTGCCGTGCAGCTGCGCTGGTTTCCGGTGGTGGGGTATCGCTCAACCAGCGATGCCTTCTGGCTCAACGTCTGGTATCTGACCCTGCCGGCCATTGCGCTGGGATTACGCATTGCGGCGCTGATTGCGCGCATGACCCGGGCGGTAATGCTGGATGTGATGCAGGAGCCGTTTATCAGCACCGCCAGAGCCAAAGGGGTGCCGGAGCGGTGGGTACTGCTGCAGCATACGCTGAAAAACAGCCTGATCCCGATCCTCACCATCTGCGGTGAATCCTTTGCCTCGCTGGTGACGGGCACGATCGTTATCGAAAGCGTGTTTGGAATTCCCGGCATCGGATCGCTGATTGTGGATTCGATCGAGCGCCGCGACGTGACGGTGATCCAGGGCGTGGTGCTGTTGATCACCGTCTGCTACGTGCTGATCAATCTGGCGGTGGATCTGCTGAGCTATCTTGCCGATCCGCGGCTGTCTGTCGACGGAGGGGAAAAATGATCCCGACTCGTCATCCTTCTCTGCTGATCTGGCCCGCGGTGCTGGCAGCGATTGTCCTGCTGTCGTTTTTTGCCAGCGGGATAAGCCCTTACGATCCTTACAGCATTGATCCGCTCAGTCGCCTGAAAGCGCCTTCTGCCGCACACTGGTTTGGCACCGACAACTTTGGTCGGGATCTGTTTGTGCGGGTGGCGTTGGCGGTGAGAGTGTCGTTCTCGGTGGGGGCCGCGGTGGCGGCGATTGCAGGCGTCACGGGGATGGTGGTCGGCCTGCTGTGCGCCTGGTATCGCCCGGTTGACCGGGTGCTTATGCGCATCTGCGACGGTCTGTTTGCCTTTCCATCGCTGCTGCTGGCCATCGCCATTGTCGGCGTGCTGGGGCCCAATATTGCCAACGTGGTGCTGGCTCTGTCGCTGGTGTATGTCCCGTCGATTGCCCGGGTGATCCGCGGGGCGGCGATGGTGATCAAAGAGAAAAACTTTATCGAAGCACTGCGGGCGCAAGGAGCGACTTCCTCGCGCATCATCTGGCTGCATCTGCTGCCCAATGTCATTTCGCCGTTTATCGTACAGGTCAGTTGGGTCTTTTCGGTGGCTATTCTCACCGAAGCAGCGCTCAGTTTCCTCGGCTCCGGCGTCCCGGCTCCGATGCCCAGCCTCGGCAATTTACTGCTGGAGGGAAAAGCGGTGATCTTCACCGCCTGGTGGATGACCTTCTTCCCCGGCATCGCCATCGTGCTGCTGATTCTGGGACTCAATATCATTGGCGATGACCTGCGCGACAGCGCCGATCCCGGGCTTAAACCACTCCCGCGCCACGTCTTACGGCTGTTAAAACAAGGGGGACGCCATGGCTGAGGCGCTGCTTCAGGTCAACGAGCTGGCGGTCGATTTCGCCACCCGGCAGGGCATTATTTCCCCGGTGCGCGGCGTCACGTTTCAGGTTAACGCCCATGAAACGCTGGGTATTATTGGCGAGTCAGGCTGCGGTAAAAGCGTCACGGCGCAGGCGCTGATGGGGCTGCTTTCGCCGCGCACCAGCCGGGTTGAGGGGGAAGTGTTTCTGGCGGGCAATGCGCTGCATACCTTGTCAGCAAGCGCCCGTCGACAGATGAGCGGGCGCGACATGGCGATGATTTTTCAGGACCCGCTGGCCAGCCTGAACCCGGTGATGACCATTGGCGAGCAGATTGACGAAAGCCTGCGGCTACACACGTCTCTGACGCGCCCGCAGCGGCAGGCGAAAATCCTCGCGCTGCTCGATCAGGTGGGCATTCCCGACCCCTCGCGCTGCGCCAGCGCCTGGCCGCATGAGCTCTCCGGCGGGATGCGCCAAAGGGTGATGATTGCGATGGCTGTCGCCACCTCGCCGTTACTGCTGATTGCCGATGAACCTACCACCGCGCTTGATGCAACTATTCAGGCGCAAATCCTCGATCTGCTCGACGCGCTGAAAGAAGAGACCGGGATGGGGATCGTGATTATCACCCACGATCTGAGCGTGGTGGCCAGATTGTGCCAGCGCGTGGTGGTGTTGTATGCCGGTCAGGTGGTGGAGGAAACCGATGTTTATTCGCTGTTTGAGCGCCCGCGCCACCCTTACACCCGCGCGTTGTTGGCGGCTCGACCCTCAGCAGATCACCCCCCAAAAACGCCGCTGGCAGAAATTGGCGGGCAAGTGCCGTCATTGCACGCGCTGCCGTTGGGTTGTACCTATGCCGATCGCTGCCCGCTGGCGCAGCCGCGCTGCCGGGGGCAGGCACCCGAGCTGCGCACCGTTGGGCGTGACACGCACCGGGTTCGCTGCTGGCGAGCTGACGAGACAGGATCCATAACATGACCACCCCATTACTGAACGTGCATCAGCTATCGAAAACCTTCCAGCGCCGCGGGCAGTCAGTGCCTGCGGTGGATCGGGTGAGCTTTACCCTCAACGCCGGTGAAACCTGGGCGCTGGTGGGCGAGTCTGGCAGCGGCAAAAGCACCACCGGACGGCTGGTGCTGGGGCTCACCCCGGCAAGCGGGGGTGATATTCAGTTTGAAGGGCGCTCGCTGGCAGATTTAAACCCCAGTGGGTGGAAGCGGGTGCGCCGCGATATGCAGATGATTTTTCAGGATCCGCTCTCCTCGCTTGACCCAAAACGTACCGTCGGTTACAGCCTGGAAGAGCCGCTGATTATCCACGGCATCGGCAACCGTAAAACGCAGGTCGCCGGAATGCTGGAGCAGGTGGGCCTGCGCCCGCAGGATGCCGCGCGCTATCCGCATGAGTTTTCCGGCGGCCAGCGCCAGCGCATCGGGATTGCCCGGGCGCTGATCCTCAAGCCAAAGCTGATTATCTGCGACGAGCCGGTCTCGGCGTTGGACGTGTCGATTCAGTCGCAGATCCTCAATCTGCTGATGAGGCTGCAGCGCGAGTACGGGCTGGCCTATCTGTTTATCTCTCATGACCTGAATGTCGTACGCCATATTGCCGATCGCGTAGGGGTGATGCACCGGGGAAGGCTGGTGGAACAGGGTGAAACACAACGCATTTTTACGCATCCGCAGCATGACTATACCCGTTATTTACTCAACGCTATTTTGCCTGCGCACCCGCTCCCGGCAGGCGCGGGGCAAGCGGTGGTGAACGGCTAACGCCGACAAGGGTCGATTTGGGCGCAGTGTCGGTTATACTAGGCGCAAGTGACCTGTTTCACGGCCCAAGTTAACCCGGCGCACCCCGCCTAAAACGAGTAAGTTTAATGAGTGATATGATTTACGGCATCCATGCGGTGCAGGCCCTGCTGGAGCGCGCTCCGGAGCGTTTTCAGGAAGTATTTATTCTGAAAGGGCGTGAAGACAAACGTCTGCTGCCGCTGATCCACGCCCTTGAAGCCCAGGGCGTGGTGATCCAGCTGGCCAGCCGCCAGTTCCTCGATGAGAAAAGCGAGGGTGCGGTTCACCAGGGGATCATTGCCCGCGCGAAACCGGGTCGTCAGTATCAGGAAAACGATCTGCCGGATCTGATCGCCACCCTGGAAAAACCGTTCTTCCTGATCCTCGACGGCGTGACCGATCCGCACAACCTCGGCGCCTGCCTGCGTAGCGCCGATGCGGCGGGCGTGCATGCGGTGATCGTACCAAAAGATCGCTCTGCGCAGCTGAACGCCACGGCGAAGAAAGTGGCCTGCGGCGCAGCAGAAAACGTTCCGCTGATCCGCGTGACCAATCTGGCGCGCACCATGCGCCAGCTGCAGGAAGAGAACATCTGGATCGTGGGCACCGCTGGCGAAGCCGACCATACCCTGTTCCAGAGTAAAATGACCGGCCGCATGGCGTTGGTGATGGGCGCAGAAGGCGAAGGTATGCGTCGTCTGACGCGTGAACACTGTGACGAGCTGATCAGCATTCCGATG
The DNA here is from genome assembly GCA_049284415.1 of Leclercia sp. GTDB lineage: Bacteria > Pseudomonadota > Gammaproteobacteria > Enterobacterales > Enterobacteriaceae > Enterobacter. The sequence continues at coordinate 438,027 of JBAPXW010000024.1, read as the reverse complement.
GCGGGCAGCGTGTCATCCCTGAACGTTTCCGTAGCCACCGGCATCTGCCTGTTCGAAGCGGTCCGTCAGCGCGGGTAAGTCTTTGTGGTTTTGCCGGGTGGCGGCTACGCCTTACCCGGCCTACAAAAAAGCACCATCCCGTAGGCCCGGTAAGCGCAGCGCCACCGGGCAATTCCTCACTCCTCCAGCGATCGCAAATGGTCGTCTTTATTCAGCGTCATCAGCGCCACGATGCTCACCACCGCCGTTGCCATCACGTAATAGGCCGGAATATCCAGATTGCCCGTCTCTTTGATAAGCCCGGTAATGATCAATCCCGCACAGCCCGAGAAAATAGCGTTCGACAGGGAATAGGCCAGACCCAGCCCGGTATAACGTACCCGCGTCGGGAACATCTCTGACAGCATCGCCGGTCCTGGACCTGCCAGCATCCCCACCAGACCGCCTGCAATCAGCACCACTATCGCTTTCACCGCCAGGGTGCTGGACTCCGCCTGCAATATTTTCAGCAGCGGCAGGGCGAGGATCAGCAGCAGCGCGGCGGCGATCACCATCACCGTGCGACGCCCGATGCGATCGCTCAGCATTCCCGACGGGATAATGGTCAGGGCAAAGCCAATATTGGAGATCACCGCAATCAGCAGCGCCTGATTAAAACCGGTATGCAGGGCCGATTGCAGGTAGGCGGGCATGATCACCAGATAGGTATACCCGGCGGCAGACCACACCATTACCCGACCGATGCCCATCACAATCGCTTTCAGCGTTGCCGCGGTCTGCGCTTTCACCACCACCGGTTTTGCCTGTTGCTTCACGAAGCTCGGGGTCTCTTCCATGCTTACCCGCAGCCACAGGGCAACGGCCCCCAGCGGCAGGGCAATGAAGAACGGAATACGCCAGCCCCAGTCATGCAGCGCCTCTGGCGTCAGCAGCACCGAGAGCAGCGCTACAATGCCCGCTCCGGCCAGCAGGCCCAGCGCCACGGTAAAAGACTGCCAGGCACCGTACAACCCACGCTTGCCGCGCGGAGCGAACTCGGTCATCAACGACACTGCGCCACCGTACTCGCCACCGGCGAACAATCCCTGCAGGATGCGCAGGCCGGTGATGATAAGCGGCGCGGCAATGCCGATACTGGCATACACCGGCACCAGCCCAATTGCGGCTGTCGCCAGGGTCATCATCACCAGGACGATAATCAACGTGGGTTTACGCCCGATCCGATCGCCTATCCGCCCAAAGACGATAGCGCCGAGCGGGCGAAAGAAGAAGGCAACGGCGAAGGAGGCGTAGGTGAGGATCAGGCTGGTCAGCCCCGTTTCACCGTCCAGCTGAAAAAAGTTTTTCGCAATGACGGTGGCCATAAAACCGTACACCGCAAACTCATACCATTCGATGAAGTTGCCAATCGAGCCTGCAATTAACGCGCGCTTGTGGGCCTCTGGCGCAAGTTGAGTAGATTGCATCGTGATTCTCCCTGTGAAATGAGAATAAATTATTCACCATAAGCTGGCGGAGAAATTTATTATTCTTAGATTGTGTGAGCTGTTTCACGCCTGGATTACGTAATACCTCCTCCCGTAGCGTCCATACTTACCTTCATTGCCATTGAAGGAGGGACACACCATGCACTGGCAAACGCATACGGTTTTCAATCAGCCTTCACCCCTGACTAACAGCAATCTTTTCCTTTCTGACCGCGCCCTGTGTGAAGCGGTCAACCGCGAAGGTGCCGAGTGGGACGCCGAACTGCTCGCCAGTATCGGTCAGCAGCTGGGTACCGCAGAATCACTGGAACTGGGCCGGCTGGCCAACGTCAATCCGCCTGAACTGCTGCGCTATGATGCCAGCGGCACGCGGCTGGACGACGTGCGCTTTCACCCCGCGTGGCATCTGCTGATGCAAGGGCTGTGCGCCAACCGGGTGCATAACCTGGCGTGGGAAGAGGATGCGCGCAAAGGCACCTTTGTGGCCCGGGCGGCGCGCTTTGTCCTGCATGCACAGGTGGAGGCGGGGACGTTGTGCCCCATCACCATGACCTTTGCCGCCACGCCGCTGCTGCAGCAGGCACTGCCGCGCGCCTTCCACGACTGGCTACCGCCGCTGCTTAGCGACCGGTACGACTCACACCTGGCACCGGGCAACCAAAAGCGCGGCCTGCTGATTGGCATGGGGATGACGGAAAAGCAGGGCGGTTCAGACGTCCTGAGCAACACCACCCGGGCGGAGCGCTGCAGCGACGGCAGCTACCGGCTGGTGGGGCATAAGTGGTTTTTCTCGGTACCACAAAGCGATGCGCACCTGGTACTGGCGCAGGCCAAAGGCGGGCTGTCGTGCTTCTTCGTTCCGCGCTTTCTGCCCGACGGACTGCGCAATGCCGTGCAGCTGGAGCGTCTCAAAGACAAGCTGGGCAACCGGTCGAACGCCAGTAGTGAGGCCGAATTTCTCGACGCCACCGGCTGGCTGCTGGGCGAAGAGGGCGAAGGCGTGCGCCAGATCCTCAAAATGGGCGGATTAACCCGCTTTGACTGCGCCCTCGGCAGCCACGGACAGATGCGCCGTGCGCTCTCGGTGGCGCTGTATCACGCCCACCAGCGCCAGACCTTCGGTAAAAATCTTATCGACCAGCCGCTGATGCGCGACGTGCTAAGCCGGATGGCGCTGCAGCTGGAGGGGCAAACCGCGCTGCTGTTCCGTCTGGCGCGGGCCTGGGATCGCCGTGCTGACGAACAGGAGGCACTGTGGGCGCGGCTGTTCACCCCGGCGGCAAAATTTGCGATCTGCAAAGCGGGGATCCCGTTTGTTGCCGAGGCGATGGAGGTCCTGGGCGGGATCGGCTACTGCGAAGAGAGCGAGCTGCCGCGCCTGTATCGTGAGATGCCGGTCAACAGCATCTGGGAAGGATCGGGGAATATCATGGGGCTGGACGTGCTGCGGGTGCTGGCGAAGCAGCCCGGTATTGTCGATATGCTGGTGGCAGATTTTGCCGAAGTGAAAGGGCAGGATCGCCATTTCGACCGCAGCTGGCGGCAACTGCAGCAAAAACTGCGTAAGCCCCAGGAGGCGCAGGGCAGGGAGATCGCCCGGCAGATTTATCTGCTGGGCGCGGGGGCGCAGATGTTGCGCCATTCGTCACCGCCGATGGCGCAGGCCTGGTGCCGTGAAATGCTCGACGCCCGTGGGGGTTCTCTGCTCAGCGCGCAGGTCCAGGACGACCTGCTCCTGCGCGCCACGGGCGGCGTTGCCTGAGCCTTACAGGCGGAACAGGCTGACCAGATCGGTCAGGTGCGACCCTTTCCCCCGCAGGGCCTGCGCCGTCTGTTCACTGCGCGAGACGCGGTCGGCGTTGATATGCGACGCTTCGCCGATATGCGCCATCGCCAGGTTAACCTGACCGATGCCTGCCGACTGCTCGCGGGAGGCATGGTTAATCTCCGTAACCAGTTGGTTGATATTGTCGATGTGCCCGGTGATGCTCTCCATCGCCTGACGGGTCTGCTCCGAAAGGGCGTGGCCCTCGCTCACTTTACTGAGCGTATCGCCAATCAGCAGTTCAATCTCCTTCACCGCATTGGCGCTGCGCGCCGCCAGGGCACGAACTTCCTGGGCCACCACGGCGAAGCCCTTACCGTGCTCACCTGCCCGGGCGGCTTCTACGGCGGCGTTCAGGGCCAGAATATTGGTCTGGAAAGCGATACCCTCAATCACCCGCGTGATGGCTTCGATACGTTTCGATGCTTCGCGAATATCATCCATGGTAGCGACAGCATGGCTGACGGTCTCCCCGCCCTGATGTACCGCCCGGGAGGTTTCGCCGACCAGCTGCTGGGTCTGCTCCATATTGGCCGCATTCTGCTGCACGGTAGCCGCCAGTTGCTCCATACTGGCGGAGGTCTCTTCCACGCTGCTGGCCTGCTTATTGATTTGCGCTGAGATCTCGCCGGTATCCGCCGCCAGGGCGTTGGTTCCCAGATGGATATCTCCCGCCGCTTCACGCACCTGCAGCACGATTTTTTGCAGCCCGCCGCCAATGCCGTTGATGGCATTGATCAGTTGGCCAACCTCATCCTGACGGGTGCCGGGAAGGGTGGCGCGCAGATCGCCTGCGGCATACTGTTGTGCAAGACCAATCACATCGCGCAGCGGGCGCGTAAGCCAGCGGCGGATAATAAACACGAACAGCATGGCGAAGAGTGCAGACAGCACCACGCCAGCCAGCAGGAAGCGATCGCGCAGGCTGGTGACATCGGCCAGCAGGACGGTTTTATCTACCTGGCCCACTATCGTCCAGTTCCAGCCCGGGAGCGGTGTCCAGGCCATAATCAGCGTGCGACCCTCGGTGCTCTGGCGCTCCAGCGTGCCGGAGCGATCCCCCAGCAGCTGTTGCTGAACGTCCTTCTCCCACTTCGGCAGTTGTCCCTCTTCTGCGCTATGGAACAGGTACTGGCCGTGATTTTTGCCATGACTGCGATCCAGCACGAAGAAGTGGCCGCTCTCGCCCAGACGACGGCTGAGGATCTTCTCGCGCATGACGTTCCATGACTGGGTAATGTCGACCCCAACGAAAATAATGGCGATCACCTGTCCACCCGCGTCTTTTACCGGTTGATACTGGGTGATGTAGCGTTTGCCGAACAGCAGAGCAAGGCCGCGATACACCTCGCCTTTGGTGACCACCGCCCAGGCCGGGCTGGCATGATCCAGTACCGTACCGATGGCGCGGTCGCCGTTCTCTTTACGCAGCGAGGTCGCCACGCGGACAAAGTCGTCGCCGCTGCGGACAAACAGCGTCGAGATGGCACTGGTGCGATTGAGAAAATCATCGGGCGTGGTGTTGTTCTCATGGAGGTCCGTCTCACCGCCTTTCAGCAACGGGACGTTCTGACCGTTGATGGTGCGGGTCTGGCTGGCATCAAGGCTCAGCGGCTGCGGCAAAAAGGTGGTGAACAGGCGGGTATAGCTCTCCACCTCTTCGGTGAGACTGGTATTGAACATCTGCACCATATCCACCACGCCGGTGGACTGGTTATGCAGATCTTCTATGGCCAAAGATTCGAGTTTTTGACTGGTGTTATAGCTAAGAAGAAAAGTGAAAAGCAGAAAGAGTGTGGCAACACTCAAGCCGGTAAGCAGCGATAGCTTAGTGCCCAGACCTGCACGGCGAAAAAAATTGATCATAAATTGCTCATTGCTAAAAAGGTATCGCTTTTCAACGGCAGAGCGGGGATAACATTTATTGGGTTTGTGTAACGAAATGTTGCAGGAAGGTCATGGGGTAGTAACGACAAGGATAATAGAATTGTAAATATTAAAAAGCCACTAAAAATGAGTGGCTTTTTATGGTTGCTTTTCAGGCATAAAGTATGGCTTGTACCCGCCAGCGATCAACATGGCTGTCTTCCTGCATTTTAATGATGCGATACCACGAGGCACCTTGCTCGTCAGCTTTAAGCGCAACCATGCGCTCTACATCCTGGGGACTCCCTGAGATATCACTCACGGAAATCAGTCCAATTTCATTTAAACCTGTTACGCAATCAGCACTGGCAAATTCCGCTGACTGCGCGGCCGTACTCACCAGACCGGCTGAGAGCAACAGTGTGGTCAAAGCAAGAGATCGTTTCATCGTCAGCTCCATTTTACGTGTCCCCGGTACCCGCCGGGCAATCCTTCGCAAATAAACTCACTTCCATTGTCATAGGCACGGAGTTTATTGTGGACAGGAAAACGTCTATGGACGCAAAGCAGTGTAAATGTCGTTTAAATTCCGACCATTACTTACGGTACAAAATGGCCTGCGAGTACCATTGTCCTGTTACGATAGTTTCATCGATAAGGATAATGACGTAGTAATCTGCTTTTGCAGCGAGGGCTTTTGCTTTAATCGCATCTTCCACATCCGCTGGCGAGCCCCGCTCAAGTGCGGTGACCGTGGCCATTCGCTGTAATCCTTCCGTTTGATTACGACGAATCTCTTGTGGATGATCGGCCACTGGCGGTGCGGGTTGCGGCGTACCTTGCAGTGCGCTACACCCGCCTAACAGCAGCATCAGCATTAAAGCAGCAAACCTTCGCATAGCCCAATCTCGTTTCCTGATAGCCATAGTGTAGATCTCTGTTAATTTGATTTTGGGGGAATGTTCCCAAACTGTTATCTGCGGCGTAATTTTCGAATGAAAATTTCGCGAAAGCGTAAGCCAGTTCTCAACATTATGAATCACCCTTTCGCATGAGGCTCAACAATGATTGAACTTGAAATACGGCAGTTTGGCGATCGTGAGATTGTACACGCCGTTCCGGCGGGAAGGGGGGCGCAACCCTTACCGGTGGTTATTTTTTATCACGGGTTTACCTCCTCTAAGCTGGTCTACAGTTATTTTGCGGTCGCTCTGGCGCAGGCCGGTTTTCGGGTGGTGATGCCGGATGCCCCGGATCACGGCGCGCGCTTTGCGGGCGATGAGCAGGCGCGACTCGGGCAGTTCTGGCCGATTCTGCACGGGAATCTCAGCGAGTTCGCCGGACTGCGGGAGGCGTTGTATCAGGCTGGACTGATACAGGACGAACGGCTGGCGGTGGCTGGCGCGTCGATGGGGGGCATGACTGCGCTGGGGATCATGGCGCGTCATCCGGAGGTGACGTGCGTGGCGAGCCTGATGGGCTCTGGCTATTTCACAACCCTGGCCCGGACGCTGTTTCCGCCGCTGCAGCCTGAGGCGTTCGACGCCACCGTGGCACCGCTTGTGGAGTGGGACGTGACCACGGCGCTGCCGCGTCTGGGCGATCGCCCGCTGCTGCTCTGGCACGGTGAAGAAGATGATGTGGTGCCTGCCGCAGAGACGTTCCGTTTACAGCAGGCGTTGCAGCGGGAAGGGCTGGATAAACAGCTCACCTGCTTATGGGAAGCGGGGGTGAAGCATCGCATCACGCCGACCGCCCTTGATGCTACGGTGGCGTTTTTCCGCCAGCATCTCTAAACGCGCAGAACCTTCACACCCAGATCTTCCAGCTTCTGGAGGATCTGGGGGTTAGCGCTTTTACCGGTAATGACCAGGTCTATCTGCTCGGCGCGGCTGAATAACATCCCGGCCCGCTCGCCGACCTTGCTGCTGTCGACCAGCACCACCAGTTTGCCGACCACGTTCAGCATGTTCTGCTCGGCCATCGCCGTCAGCATATCGGTCTTATACAACCCTTCGGCGGTCAGCCCCTTACCGCTGGTGAACATCCAGTGTCCGGCGTACAGCGTGTTCTCGCTGTCCTGCGGACTTAAGGTGATGGACTGGCTCTTGTTGTACTGACCCCCCATGATCACCACGCTCTCGTGTTCCTGATCGATAAGGTAGTTAGCCAGCGGCAGATAGTTAGTGATGATCTGCACCGGTTTTCCGCACATCTCGCGGCCCAGCAAAAAGGCGGTTGAGCCGCAGTTGATCACCACGCTTTCGCCCGGATTGACCAGCTGGGATGCCGCGCGGGCGATGCGGACTTTCTCGTCATGATTCTGCGCCTGATGAATATTCATCGGCGACCAGCGCGGGCGCTGCTGGCTGATGCCTTCTGCACCGTTGCGTACTTTCTTCAGCTTGCCGCTTTCATCCAGCTTATTGATGTCCCGGCGTGCGGTAGCGGGTGAAACGCCCAGTCTGGCAATCACCTGTTCAACGGTGACAAACCCCGTCTGTGCCAGGAGTTCCAGTAATATTTGGTGTCGCTGTGCTTCTGTCATGAGCTATTCCGAAATAAATTGATTTCAAAAGATGATATTTGAAATAGCCTGAAAATACTAAGCAAAAGATGGAATTGCCGGGCGTATTGCCCGGCGATAGGGTGGTCACTACAGGAACGATTTGAACGGTAAATCCGGCTCAATGGTAAAGCAGTCGTCAAAGCCGCGCGGATAATGGTACTCAAAATTATCTTTATCCAGCGGCCAGGTAAATTTGCCGCCCACCTGCCAGATAAACGGCTTAAAGCCATATTTCAGCCGGTCTTTTTTCATCTCCCACAGCACACGGATCTCCTGCGGATCGGCCTGGAAGTTCGACCAGATATCATGGTGGAACGGGATCACCACTTTCGTGTTCAGCGCTTCCGCCATGCGCAGCATATCGGCGCTGGTCATTTTATCGGTGATCCCGCGCGGATTCTCGCCATACGAGCCCAGCGCCACGTCGATATGATGCTCATTGCCGTGTTTTGCATAGTAGTTGGAGTAGTGCGAATCACCGCTGTGGTACAGCGTGCCGCCGGGGGTTTTGAACAGGTAGTTCACCGCGCGCTGGTCCATGCCGTCCGGCAACACGCCCGCCGCTTTTTGTTCGACGGGCAGGGTGATCAAGGCCGTCCGATCGAACGCGTCAAGGGCATGAATTTCAATGTCTTTGACCTTCACCACATCGCCCGGTTTCACCACGATGCAGCGTGACGGCGGTACGCCCCAACCGATCCAGATATCCACGCAGGTTTGCGGGCCGATAAAAGGCACATCGTCACCGCAATTTTGCATAACGGCTGCCGCAACGTTCACATCGATGTGATCGTTATGGTCGTGCGTGGCCAGCACGGCGTCGATCTGGCGTATGGCAAACGGATCGAGCACAAACGGGGTGGTACGCAGGTTAGGCTGCAGCTTTTGTACCCCAGCCATACGCTGCATCTGGTGCCCTTTTTTCATCAGCGGGTTGCCGTGGCTTTGCTTACCGGTTCCGCACCAAAAATCGACGCAGACGTTCGCCCCGCCTTCTGATTTCAGCCAGATCCCCGTGCAGCCCAGCCACCACATGGCAAAGGTGCCTGCAGCGACCTGCTCCTGTTCGATCTCCTCATTCAGCCAGCTCCCCCACTCCGGGAACGTACTCAGGATCCATGATTCACGGGTGATGGTGTTCACTTTACTCATTTGCCGGACTCCCTTTTCTCTCATAAGTAATCAATTGGTGACGTATTTTGATTTATATTGGCATCAGCGAATCAACATTGCAACGGCATTTTGCCAGATGCAATTCCTGTGCGAAGTGCGTTCCAGACGTTGCTTTCCCTATCCGTTGTTACAATCAATTTCATTAATTAATTGAATTACTACATTTTGTAGAGAGGTAAGTTGTGGGGAATAAAGCCACTGCGCGGCGTGTGGAAATAATTTGCGTGATACATCACAAATAATCAAATGCAATCTTGTGGTGATTATTTGTGATTACTAGAGTGGGGGCACTTTCGCACAAGCCTCGCGCACCGTGCTTCCTTTACCGGAGAGTGTTATGGAGATCCTCTACAGCGTCTTTACCGTGTTTTTTAATCAGGTAATGACTAACGCCCCGCTGCTGCTGGGTATTGTGACGTGTCTGGGCTACATCCTGCTGCGCAAAAGCGTGAGCGTGATAGTCAAAGGCACCATCAAAACCATCATTGGCTTTATGCTGCTTCAGGCGGGTTCGGGCATTTTAACCAGCACCTTTAAGCCGGTGGTCGCCAAAATGTCGGAGGTGTACGGCATTAACGGTGCTATATCAGACACCTATGCCTCGATGATGGCCACCATCGAACGGATGGGCGACGCCTACAGTTGGGTGGGCTACGCGGTGCTGCTGGCGCTGGCGTTGAATATTATTTATGTCCTGCTGCGCCGGATTACCGGCATCCGCACCATCATGCTCACCGGCCACATCATGTTCCAGCAGGCCGGGTTAATAGCCGTCTCCTTCTACATCTTCGGCTACCCCATGTGGACCACCATTATCTGTACCGCAGTGCTGGTGTCGCTTTACTGGGGGATCACCTCCAACATGATGTACAAACCCACCCAGGAAGTGACTGACGGCTGCGGTTTCTCAATCGGCCATCAGCAGCAGTTTGCGTCCTGGATTGCCTACAAAGTGGCACCGTTCCTCGGCAAGAAAGAAGAGAGCGTTGAAGACCTTAAGCTGCCCGGCTGGCTGAACATTTTCCATGACAATATCGTCTCCACGGCGATTGTAATGACGGTGTTCTTTGGTGCCATCCTGCTTTCCTTCGGCATTGACGTTGTACAGGCGATGGCCGGTAAAACCCACTGGACAATCTACATCCTGCAAACGGGCTTCTCGTTCGCCGTGGCGATTTTCATCATCACCCAGGGCGTGCGTATGTTCGTCGCCGAACTGTCAGAAGCCTTCAACGGCATCTCTCAACGCCTGATTCCCGGCGCCGTGCTTGCCATCGACTGTGCGGCTATCTATAGCTTTGCGCCCAATGCCGTGGTGTGGGGCTTTATGTGGGGCACCATCGGCCAGCTGATTGCGGTTGGCATCCTCGTGGGCTGCGGCTCCTCCATTCTGATCATTCCTGGCTTTATCCCGATGTTCTTCTCCAATGCCACCATCGGCGTGTTCGCTAACCACTTCGGCGGCTGGCGTGCGGCGCTCAAGATTTGCCTGGTGATGGGCATGATTGAAATCTTCGGCTGCGTCTGGGCGGTAAAACTCACCGGGATGAGTGCCTGGATGGGGATGGCGGACTGGTCGATTCTGGCCCCGCCAATGATGCAAGGATTTGCCTCGGTCGGCATCGTGTTTATGGCCGTCATTATCCTGATTGCACTGGCTTATATGGTCTTCGCCGGGCGAGCTTTACGCGCTGAAGAAGACGCCGAAAAACAACTGGCAGAGCACTCTGCTTAATAAGGAGTTCTGATTATGACCGTACGTATTCTGGCTGTATGTGGCAACGGACAAGGCAGCTCCATGATCATGAAAATGAAAGTGGATCAGTTCCTCACCGAGCAGGGTGTAAATCACACGGTGAACAGCTGCGCCGTCGGTGAGTACAAAAGCGAACTCAGTGGGGCGGACGTGATCATTGCCTCGACCCATATCGCCGGCGAAATCACGGTGTCAGGCAATAAATACGTGGTGGGCGTGCGCAATATGCTCTCCCCCGCAGATTTTGGCCCAAAACTGATGGAAGTGATCGCTGCGCACTTTCCAGCAGATGTGAAATAAGGTTGCGCCATGAAATTACGTGATTCACTGGCCGAGAACCACTCCATCACGCTGCAGGCAGACGCCAGCAGCTGGCAGGAAGCGGTAAAAATCGGTGTCGATTTACTGGTCGCGGCCGACGTGGTTGAGCCGCGTTATTACCAGGCCATCCTCGATGGCGTTGAGCAGTTTGGCCCGTACTTTGTGATTGCCCCAGGGCTGGCTATGCCGCATGGCCGCCCGGAAGAGGGAGTGAAGAAAACGGGCTTCGCGCTGGTGACGCTCAAAACGCCGCTGGTGTTTAACCATGACGACAATGACCCGGTCGATATCCTGATCACTATGGCGGCGGTGGATGCCAATACCCATCAGGAAGTGGGGATCATGCAGATCGTCAATCTGTTTGAAGATGAAGCCAATTTCGACCGTTTACGCGCCTGCCGCAGCGAGCAGGACGTGCTGGATTTAATCGACCGCGCCGATGCGGCCGCCGTCTAAGAGGGAATATCTATGTCACAGTTACCAATGCTCCAGGTTGCGCTGGATAACCAGACCTTGTCTCACGCTTATGAAACGACACGCCTTATCGCCGATGAGGTCGACATTATTGAAGTGGGCACCATCCTCTGCGTGGGGGAGGGCGTGCGCGCCGTACGCGATCTGAAGGCCCTGTATCCGCACAAAATTGTGCTGGCGGACGCCAAAATTGCCGATGCGGGAAAAATCCTGTCGCGGATGTGTTTTGAAGCCAACGCCGACTGGGTCACGGTGATCTGCTGCGCAGACATCAACACCGCCAAAGGGGCGCTGGACGTCGCCAAAGAGTTTAACGGCGACGTGCAGATCGAGCTGACCGGTTTCTGGACCTGGGAACAGGCGAAAGAATGGCACGATGCCGGTATCCAGCAGGTGGTGTATCACCGCAGTCGTGATGCGCAGGCGGCGGGTGTTGCCTGGGGCGAGGCGGATATCAGCGCCGTTAAGCGTCTGGCCGACATGGGCTTTAAAGTCACCGTGACGGGCGGCCTGGCGCTCGAGGATCTGCCGCTGTTCGCCGGTATTCCGATCCACGTCTTTATCGCCGGTCGCAGCATTCGCGATGCCGCCTCGCCGGTTGAAGCCGCACGTCAGTTTAAACGTTCCATCGCCCAGCTGTGGGGATAAGGAGCGGCTATGTTAAGCAAACAGGTTCCGCTCGGGATCTATGAAAAGGCCCTCCCTGCCGGGGAGGGCTGGCTTGAGCGACTCCAGCTCGCCAAAAAGCTGGGCTTTGATTTTGTCGAAATGTCGGTGGATGAAACCGATGCGCGCTTGTCGCGTCTGGACTGGTCGCGTGAGCAGCGGCTGGCACTGGTGTCCGCTATCGCTGAAACCGGCGTGCGTGTGCCGTCGATGTGCCTCAGCGCCCACCGTCGTTTCCCGCTCGGCAGCGAAGATAATGCGGTGCGTCGCCAGGGGCTGGAGATCATGGCTAAGGCGATTCGTCTGGCTCAGGACGTGGGGATCCGCGTTATCCAGCTCGCGGGCTATGACGTTTACTATCAGGAAGCGAACGATGAAACGCGCCGCCGCTTTCGCGAAGGGCTGAAAGAGAGCGTCGAGATGGCCAGCCGCGCGCAGGTGACGCTGGCGATGGAGATCATGGACTACCCGCTGATGAACTCCATCAGCAAAGCGCTGGGCTATGCCCACTACCTGAATAACCCGTGGTTCCAGCTCTATCCCGATATTGGCAATCTTTCCGCGTGGGATAACGACGTGCAGATGGAGCTGCAGGCCGGGACAGGGCACATCGTGGCGGTACACGTCAAAGACACGCGACCGGGCGTGTTTAAAAACGTCCCCTTTGGCAGCGGGGTAGTGGATTTTGAACAGTGCTTTACCACGCTCAAACAGAGCGGCTATTGCGGACCGTATCTGATTGAGATGTGGAGCGAAACTGCTGACAACCCAGAGCGTGAAGTCGCAAAAGCGCGCGACTGGGTGCTTGAGCAGATGGCGCGTGCCGGGCTGGTAGGAGGCGAACATGCAGCAGCTTAAACAGCAGGTGTATGAGGCGAACATGGATTTACCGCGTTACGGTCTCGTCACCTTTACCTGGGGCAACGTCAGCGCCATTGACCGCGCGCGCGGGTGGGTAGCCATCAAGCCCAGCGGCGTGGCCTATGACAGCATGGGCGTGGACGATATCGTGGTGGTGGATCTCAGCGGCAAGGTCGTCGAGGGGAAATGGCGACCCTCTTCCGATACCGCGACCCATCTGGCGCTCTATCAACGTTACCCCTCCATTGGCGGGGTGGTGCATACCCACTCGACGCACGCGACCGCCTGGGCGCAGGCCGGGCGGGCGATCCCCGCGCTGGGGACCACCCATGCGGACTACTTCTTTGGCGATATCCCTTGTACACGGGGATTAACCGAAGAGGAGGTGCAGGGCGAGTATGAGCTCAACACCGGTAAGGTGATCATTGAAACGCTGGGTGATGTTGAACCGCTGCACAATCCGGGAATTGTTGTCTGGCAGCACGGTCCTTTTGCCTGGGGAAAAGACGCCCACGAAGCGGTGCATAACGCCGTGGTGCTGGAAGAGGTGGCACGAATGGCGTGGATTGCCCAAGGCATCAATCCGCAGCTGCAGCCTGTCGACCGCTATCTGATGAACAAGCACTTTATGCGCAAGCATGGTCCGAATGCCTATTACGGGCAAAAATAAAAAAAGCCCCCGGGCAGGGGGCTAATCTCACTATGACAATATTCTCGTTGTTGGCTTTCCTGGTGCTAGCGTCAAAGCATTACCGATAGATATCTGCGCTGACGTGCATATTGCCGTTGCTGCCCGGTTCACGGGTGAGCATGACGTGATAGTAGCGGGCATCCCGCGCATCGGCTTCTGCGTTAATCGCTTCTGTGGCTTCACTTTCCGTGGCGAAGTTATGGTTGATATAAATGACGCCCAGACTTTGCACATCATCCATATTTCTGGCCTGGCGGCTATCAACCTTTATGGCCGCTGTCGCGTTTGCACTGAGCAATAGCGCAGCCAGAATGGCAAGGGTGATCTTTTTCATGATATGCGCTCCACGACAACCTACGGTGCGACGATATTCACTTCTGCTGGTTAAAGTGTAATCACTAATCTGGTGGGCTATCGCGACCATTTCTGATGCTGTTGTTCAAAAAAACGCCGCGATCGCCTGTGACTAATGGTAAATCACCCACTTAGACGGGCTTTGCGCTTTGTGCGAATTATTTGTGCAATCAGCTTGAGTTTCCAGGGGGGGGCAAGTATTATGGCGCGTCAATTTTTCAGCCGCCCTTTAATCACGTTCCTTGCCTCCATGGGCCGCGGCTGACCCAGACAGGAGGCTGAATAATCCGTAAGGAGCAATTCGATGCGTCATTACGAAATCGTTTTTATGGTCCATCCTGACCAGAGCGAACAGGTTCCGGGTATGATCGAACGTTACACTACTGCAATCACTGCAGCAGAAGGCACGATTCATCGTCTGGAAGACTGGGGCCGCCGTCAGCTGGCTTACCCGATCAACAAACTGCACAAAGCTCACTACGTTCTGCTGAACGTTGAAGCTCCGCAGGAAGCGATCGATGAGCTGGAAACTAACTTCCGCTTCAACGACGCCGTTATCCGCAGCATGGTAATGCGTACTAAGAACGCAGTTACTGAAGCATCTCCGATGGTTAAAGCGAAAGACGAGCGCCGTGAGCGTCGCGATGACTTCGCTAGCGAAACCGCAGATGATGCTGATGCTGGGGATTCTGAAGAGTAATTTCTGATGACCAACCGTCTGGTGTTGTCTGGCACTGTGTGCAGGACCCCCCTTCGTAAGGTCAGCCCATCAGGAATTCCTCACTGCCAGTTCGTGCTTGAGCATCGTTCAGTGCAGGAGGAAGCCGGGTTTCACCGGCAGGCGTGGTGCCAAATGCCCGTTATTATTAGCGGACACGAAAACCAGGCCATTACTCACAGTATAACGGTCGGCAGTGCAGTAATCGTTCAGGGGTTCATTTCTTGCCACAAGGCAAAGAACGGTCTGAGCAAAATGGTTCTGCATGCCGAGCAGATTGAATTGATAGATTCTGGAGACTAGCCAAATGGCACGTTATTTCCGTCGTCGCAAGTTCTGCCGTTTCACCGCGGAAGGCGTTGTTGAGATTGATTACAAAGATATCGCAACGTTGAAAAACTACATTACCGAAAGCGGTAAAATTGTCCCGAGCCGTATTACCGGTACTCGTGCAAAATACCAGCGTCAGCTGGCTCGCTGCATCAAGCGCGCTCGCTACCTGTCCCTGCTGCCGTATACCGATCGTCATCAGTAATCGGCCGCCGTCTATTAACGACTTTAAGAGGATAAGGTAATGCAAGTTATTCTGCTTGATAAAGTAGCAAACCTGGGCAGCCTGGGTGATCAGGTTAACGTTAAAGCGGGTTACGCACGTAACTTCCTGGTACCACAGGGTAAAGCTGTTCCAGCTACTAAGAAAAACGTAGAGTTTTTCGAAGCACGCCGTGCTGAACTGGAAGCCAAACTGGCTGACGTTCTGACTGCTGCTAACGCTCGCGCTGAGTCAATCAACGCACTGGGCACCGTTACCATCGCGTCTAAATCAGGCGACGAAGGTAAACTGTTCGGTTCCATCGGTACCCGCGACATCGCTGACGCTGTAACTGCAGCTGGCGTTGAAGTGGCTAAGAGCGAAGTTCGTCTGCCGAACGGCGTTCTGCGTACCACCGGTGAGCACGAAGTGGACTTCCAGGTTCACAGCGAAGTCTTCGCGAAACTGGTTGTTAACGTTGTTGCTGAGTAAGTAATTACTCGTCACCACGTCGAAGCGCCGGCCTTGTGCCGGCGTTTTGCTTTTTAACGCGACCCGCCTCGCCTTTTTAGCTTGTATGGTAGCTATTCCTGTCGCATTCTCTGATAATAAAATGAAACGCCATTTTATCTCTGAGATTTGCTATGGACTCCGTTCTGCCCACACCCGTTTTTGCCCGTAAAAAAATCGCCTATGCCAGCGCGACGCTCTGTTGCCTGCTCTGGGGCAGCTCCTATCCGGCGATCAAAAGCGGCTATGAACTGTTTCAAATTGCCACCGACGATATTCCCTCAAAGGTCGTTTTTGCCGGTTACCGCTTTGTCTTTGCAGGCCTGCTGTTGCTGCTGTTTGCCCTCGCCCAGCGCAAACCTATCGCCAGACTCACCTCGCGCCAGTTTGGCCAGCTGACGGTGCTTGGCCTGACGCAGACGGCAATCCAGTACACTTTCTTTTATATCGGCCTCGCCTATACCACGGGTGCGAAAGGGTCGATCATGAACGCAACCGCCACCTTCTTTAGCGTGATGCTGGCGCACTTCATCTATCAGAACGACAGGATCAGCTACAACAAAGCCCTCGGCTGCATCCTCGGCTTTGCGGGGGTGATGCTTGTGAACTTTAACAGCGGCTTGCAGGACTTCCATTTTGTCTGGAACGGCGATGGTTTTGTGGTGCTGGCGGCCTTTATTCTCTCTGCCGCCACGCTGTACGGGAAACGCATTTCCCAGACGGTCGACCCGATGGTGATGACAGGCTGGCAGCTGGCGATTGGCGGTGTGATGCTGGTCGTAGGGGGCTATGTGACAGGCGGTACGCTGGAAGTACACAGCGTTAAAGCGGCGGCGGTGCTGGGCTATCTGACGCTGCTCTCTTCGGTGGCCTTTGCGCTGTGGAGTTTGCTGCTGAAGTACAACCGCGTCAGCATGATCGCGCCGTTTAACTTTGTCGTCCCGGTGGCCGGAACGGTGCTGTCCGCGATCTTCCTCGGGGAAAATATACTGGATATCAAATACGCGATTGCGCTGGTACTGGTCTGTTCCGGAATTTGGTGGGTTAACAAGGAGAGCAAAAAGCCCGCCTTGTCATCCCGGTGAGCGGACTACTTAACCCGTAAGAAACTGCCGTCAGACTGGCGGGTAAACAGCACCTGCTGGCCATTACCGCTGTCAATCGTCAGGCCCGTCACCACGCCGCTCGCGTTCTGGCGGATTTGCACCATCTGGCCGTTTTGCAGATTGCTCAACGGCTTGCCAGCGCCTTCGACCTGCGCCATCGCGTAGACATCGGTAGGCGGCAGGCTATGGTCGCGGAACAGCTGGGCCATCGTTTTGCCCGGCTCTACGCGATAGGTACGCCACTGCTGCTCGATACCCGGCGGTTGCTGCTGGGATTGTACCGGGGCGGCAGCCTGCTGCTCCTGCGGTTGTTCCTCCTGGATAGGCTCCGGTTCGACGGGGGCCATCTGGCCCGGATCGTTTGACGGCGCAACCAGCTGCGTCGGCATCAGCTGTGAGTCTGACTGCGGCTGCGATTGCGAGCGGATATCCAGCTCGGCATCCCGGCGCGCGGGCGAGGTCTCGCTTTCGTCAGCACCCGGAAGCAAGAAACCAATGATGACCAGCAGCATCCCAATGATAATGCCTCTGCGGTGCAGGGGCGGCAGCGGATCCATAAAGCGAAAGTTGTCTGGCGCATGCCAGATTTTCGTCAGGGTAGGTTTTAATTCAAATGGCCCGGGCATGGCTTTCCTCCTGCTCCGCGTCGCTTTTATCCTGTCCCGAGAAGTATAGTTTGCTAACTGACTGATGGGCGTAGCAAAGCCGGCTTCCGTGACATATTCGGGAATAATCCAGATAGTCTCTATTGTTTCTGTTTCGTCGCAATTTGTCATCTTTCAATAAGACAAAGTTTTACCGGATGGAGGGTGGCTGTTATGCTGCCCGCTACTTTAAATGTGATGGAAGGAAAACCCATGACCACCCCGACTTTTGACACAATCGAAGCGCAGGCAAGCTACGGTATCGGCTTGCAGGTAGGCCAGCAGCTGAGCGAATCAGGCCTGCAGGGTCTGTTACCTGAAGCGCTGGTGGCGGGTATCGCCGATGCGCTGGAAGGTAAGCACCCGGCGGTTCCGGTGGATGTGGTTCACCGCGCGCTGCGCGAAATTCACGAACGTGCTGACGTTGTGCGTCGTGCGCGTTTTGAAGAGATGGCGGCAGAAGGCGTTAAATTCCTGGAAGAAAACCGCGAGCGCGAAGGCGTGAACAGCACCGAAACCGGCCTGCAGTTCCGCGTCATTAACCAGGGCGAAGGCACTATCCCGGCACGTACTGACCACGTTCGCGTGCACTACACCGGTAAACTGATCGACGGCACTGTGTTCGACAGCTCCGTCGCGCGCGGCGAACCGGCAGAATTCCCGGTCAACGGCGTAATCCCAGGCTGGATTGAAGCGCTGACCCTGATGCCAGTCGGCTCCAAATGGGAACTGACTATCCCGCAGAACCTGGCCTACGGCGAGCGTGGCGCTGGCGCGTCCATCCCGCCATTCAGCACCCTGGTGTTTGAAGTCGAGCTGCTGGAAATTCTGTAAGCGAGCTTTCTTTTTCCTCTCCTCGTTCGGGGAGGGGAAAAGAGTTAAAAAACCTATAGTTACGCGCTAATCAACAGATTATCTTGCAAATGTAGCCGGTGAGTGTATTTTTGTGAGCTGTTTCGCGCTGTATGAGTGATATGACACTCACTTTAAACATATTATTAACATAATATTTAAATCATAGTATTCATCCCGCCGATTCTTACCTAATATCGATGAGTCCTGAAATCAGGGCCGTTGCTTTTCGACGTTATAAAGGGCCAGAAGAGCCTAAACAACACAGGCAGTTACAACAGGAATAAATCACATGGTAGATCAGGTAAAAGTCGTTGCCGACGAAGAGGCACCGTCTGAACAGTCACTACGGCGTAATCTCACAAACCGTCATATTCAGCTTATTGCCATCGGCGGTGCTATTGGCACCGGGCTGTTTATGGGGTCAGGCAAAACCATCAGTCTGGCCGGGCCGTCAATCATATTCGTCTATATGATCATCGGCTTTATGCTCTTTTTCGTGATGCGTGCAATGGGAGAGCTGCTGCTCTCGAATCTCGAATATAAATCCTTTAGCGACTTTGCCTCCGACCTGTTAGGGCCGTGGGCCGGTTATTTCACCGGCTGGACCTACTGGTTCTGCTGGGTGGTCACCGGGATGGCCGACGTCGTCGCCATTACGGCCTATGCGCAGTTCTGGTTCCCTGGACTCTCTGACTGGGTCGCATCGCTGGCGGTGATTGCCTTGCTGCTGAGCCTTAACCTCGCCACCGTGAAGATGTTCGGTGAGATGGAGTTCTGGTTCGCGATGATCAAAATCGTCGCTATTGTCGGGCTGATTGTGGTCGGTCTGGTAATGGTGCTGACGCACTTCACCTCGCCGAGCGGCGTTCAGGCCTCGGTGACCCATCTGTGGAATGACGGCGGCTGGTTCCCGAAAGGGCTGAGCGGCTTCTTTGCCGGTTTCCAGATTGCGGTGTTTGCCTTTGTGGGGATTGAGCTGGTCGGGACAACGGCTGCAGAAACGAAAGATCCGGAGAAATCCCTGCCGCGCGCGATTAACTCCATTCCAATCCGCATCATTATGTTCTACGTCTTCGCGCTGATCGTCATTATGTCGGTCACGCCGTGGAGTTCGGTCGTGCCGACCAAGAGCCCGTTCGTGGAGCTGTTTGTGCTGGTGGGTCTGCCTGCTGCGGCGAGCCTGATTAACTTCGTGGTGCTGACGTCTGCGGCTTCATCCGCCAATAGTGGCGTGTTCTCCACCAGCCGCATGTTGTTTGGTCTGGCGCAGGAAGGTGTAGCGCCGAGCGCGTTTGCCAAGCTCTCTAAGCGTGCCGTTCCGGCGAAAGGGTTGACCTTCTCCTGTATCTGCCTGCTGGGCGGCGTGGTGATGCTCTATGTGAACCCGAGCGTGATTGGCGCTTTCACCATGATCACCACCGTGTCGGCGATCCTGTTTATGTTCGTCTGGACCATCATCCTGTGCTCGTATCTGGTGTACCGCAAACAGCGTCCGCAGCTGCATGAGAAGTCCATCTACAAAATGCCGTGGGGCAAGGTGATGTGCTGGGTGTGCATGGCATTCTTCGCGTTCGTGCTGGTACTGCTGACCCTGGAAGAGGATACCCGTCAGGCGCTGATCGTCACGCCGCTGTGGTTTATTGCACTGGGGCTGGGCTGGATATTTATCGGTAAGAAACGTATGGCAGGGGTGCGTTAAGCATTGGTGCGGCTGTGTGCCGGGTGGCGCTAGCGCTTACCCGGCCTACGTTTCACTGTCGCTGTAGGCCCGGTAAGGCGAAGCCGCCACCGGGCTTTTTTATTCCCCGGACAGCGCCCGTGGGAACAGCACGTTATTCTCAAGGCTGATGTGTTCCATCAGATCGTCGATCATCTCGTTAATCCCGTTATACATGGCACGCCAGGTGGTGCAGGCATCCGCCGGTGGAGTCACGTTATCGGTGATGTGTTTGATCACTTCCACCAGTTCACCCGCGTCGTCATGCTCACTTTCCATCACGCTGATCGGCCCCATCGCCTGGCTGCCCATTCCCTGTTTGATCATCGGGAACAGGATCTGCTCTTCTTTCATCATATGGCTGGACAGTTCCTGATGCAGCATGGTCAGGTTCTTCGCCAGGCCGCGCGGGACAGAGGCCTTCTCGGCATGGACACGCTCAACTTTGGTGGCCTGCAGAATCAGCTCTGGCAGCTGTTCGCGGTGACGATCGTGATAGCGCACGATGATGTGATCGATGATTTCAGCCAGCGGCACGCGGCGCCAGTCTTTTTCCAGCGGCTGCTCGGCCAGTGTCGCCAGTTCTGCTTCGATGAGGTCCAGATCCAGTTCCTTGCGCGATGCAGCACGCGCCAAGGTTTGTTTACCGCCGCAGCAGTAATCCATATCGTATTTACGGAACAGCGCAGATGCGCGTGGAATGGAGAGCGCCAGCTCGCCTAATGGTTGGTCGCGGTAGGCCATTGCAATTACCTCATCGTCATTTGATAAGGTGCATTTTAAATGCATCTTTAAGGTGAAGCTATACCCCTTTGGGAGCACGGAGCAAAAAGGAGGGGGATTCACAAAAATTTCTTAAGTTTTAACTTGCTGAATGGGTTTAATAATTTCCAAAAACTGCGGTGGTTAGACCACGAAATGTTAAATAACATGCGCATCCTGCCGATATGCCTTATCAGACAATATCCTGCAACATAAGGCTAAGAATGTTTAAACGTATTAAAGTAATCACCCTGTTAATCTCGGTGCTGTTGGTCCTCGGTGCGATGCAAATCATTGCGGCGACGGTCTTTATCAATGCCCTGAATAACGATAAGGACAATTTCAACGTCTCCCAGGTTTCCAGCCAGAACGTAGCGGAGTTTACCGACGCCTGGATCAGCCTTAACCAGGCGCGTGTCACCCTGAACCGCGGCATGCTGCGCCTGCAAAACACCACCGCAACGGAGATTAACGGCACCCAGCTGGGTGAGCTGGTGACGGCAGGGAAAAACCTGCTGGCCGAGGCGCAGGGCCATTTTGATAAATACTATGCCCTGCCGGAAACTCCAGGCCTGGACGAGAAGCTGGCGGATCGCCTGGAAGAGCAGTACCACACCTATTCCGCAACGCTGACCAAAATGAACGAGCTGCTGGCGCAGGGTAACCTGGACGGGATGTTCAAGCAGAATGCCGAGCAGAAGCAGGTTGCCATGCAGGCGGTCTATCGCGAGTGGCGTGAAGTCCAGACGAAGCTAGCCAGCGTCGGCGTGACCGACAACGAAGCGGACTACCAGCGTATCCTGTGGATCCTCTCGACCATCATGGCGATTGTGGTTGGCGTGATTATTGCCAGCTGGATTGCCATGCAGCGGGTGCTGCTGCAGCCGCTGCATGAAGTGATTGCCCACATTCGCGCTATCTCTGCAGGCGACCTGACGCAGCCGATCAACGCCCACGGCCAGAACGAAATGGCGATGCTGGCGATGAACGTCCACGAGATGCAAAAATCGCTGGCGAACACCGTTGGCGTGGTGCGCGAAGGTGCGGACACCATCTACACCGGTGCAGGCGAAATCTCGGCGGGCAGTAACGACCTCTCTTCCCGTACCGAGCAACAGGCGGCCTCCCTGGAAGAGACGGCAGCCAGTATGGAACAGCTGACCGCCACCGTGAAGCAGAACGCCGACAACGCCCGTCAGGCGTCACGTCTGGCGCTGGATGCATCGTCTACCGCGAAGAAAGGCGGAAGCGTGGTCGAAGGCGTGGTGCGTACCATGGATGAGATCGCCACCAGCTCCAGTAAAATCGCCCAGATCACCAACGTGATCGACGGCATTGCCTTCCAGACCAATATCCTGGCGCTGAACGCGGCGGTAGAAGCGGCGCGCGCAGGCGAGCAGGGGCGTGGATTTGCGGTCGTGGCAGGGGAAGTTCGTACCCTGGCGCAGCGCAGCGCTCAGGCGGCAAAAGAGATCAAAGGGTTAATCGATGATTCGGGTGCCCGCGTCAGCGCCGGTTCTGCGTTGGTTAACGAAGCCGGAGAGACGATGGCAGAAATCGTCAATGCGGTGACCCGCGTGACTGACATCATGGGCGAAATCGCTTCCGCCTCTGATGAGCAAAGTCGCGGCATTGACCAGGTCGGCCAGGCGGTTGCCGAGATGGATCGCGTCACCCAGCAGAACGCCTCGCTGGTGGAAGAGTCCGCAGCAGCGGCGGCAGCGCTGGAAGATCAGGCGGCTCGTCTGAACGAGGCGGTGGCAGTCTTTAAAATTACCCGTGGCCAGGCAGTGAAAGCGGCTCCGGTTAAAATCCCCACCGCGAAAGCAAAACCCTTGGCGGCGTTAAACGAAGCCAACTGGGAAACTTTCTGACAGACGTATTCGGTCTGTGATGTTGTAGGCCCGGCAAGCGCAGCGCCGCCGGGCGATATCTAAAGCTCCGACGCCGGAACGACCCTCGGTTTTTCCGGCTTCGCACTCACCGCAATCACCACACCCACCACCAACAACACAATCCCGGCCCCGGTTAACAACGGCGGTACGCTCTGGCGCAGTAAAAAGGTATACAGCAGCCCGGCCAGCGTTTCGAACACAATCAACGGTCCCAGAATCACCGTCGGCAGCTTCTGGCTGGCCATGTTCCAGCACAGCGCCCCCACCCATGAACAGCAAACGGCGATCGCCACCATCAGGCCGAGAAATACCCCCGGCCGCGGCCCCAGCGGCAGGGCAAACGCCGGTTGCTGAACATTCAGCCAGATGCAGGCGGCCACATAGCCGACAAGCGACACCGGCAGCGTCACCAGCGCCTGCGCGGTGGCCCACATCATCGGGTGTTTATCCGGATTTTCCCGCAGCCAGCGGGCATTGCGCAGCGCATACCATGCCCAGCAGACCACCGAAATCGACGCCAGCAGAATGCCGGAACCGTAGCGCCAGGCACTGATATCGGCCATGCCGTGGCGCAGCTCGGCAATGTTCACGCAGGCCAGCCCCAGGGCGATAAACAGCAGGGCGGGCATCATCTTTGACCACGCCAGTTTGCCATCACGCTGGCTATACAGCAGGTTGGCGAATACCGGGATCACCACCGGCAGCGTGCCGATAATCATCGTCGATACCGGCGCCCCGGTGCGCTGAATGGCGCTGGCCAGGCAGACGTAATAGATCAGGTTGCCCATCATGGTGAGTGCCAGCGCCGTCCACCAGTCCTGGCGCGAAAGCTGGCGTAACCGCGTGCGCCCCAGCCACGCCAGCGGCAGGGCGATCAGCCCCAGCGCCAGATAACGCCCCATCGACTGCAGCATCGCCGGGTACTCCGGCACAATCAACGGGCCGACAAAAATCAGACCCCACATCAAACCCGCAAGCAGGGCATACAACACGCCGCTAATCATTTTTGCATCCATTTTTTCTTAACCTGCTGGCAGTGTAGAAGGGCAAAAGGCGGGCGTATTGTAGGAGATTGCGCATTAGCGCTTCGCCACCTGTTTCTGATAGCGCACAGGGGTGATGCCATAGCGATGCGTAAACGCGCGGGTCAGGTGCGACTGATCGGTCAGCCCGGTGGCGGCCGCCACCTCAGCGGCCGGGAGCCCCTGCGTGAGGAACGCTTTGGCGCGCCACAGGCGGATCGCCATCAGCATCTGATGGGGAGTCACGTGAAAATGGGCTTTAAACTGGCGCTGGAAATGGTACGGACTGAGCGACACCACCTGCGCCAGCTCGTCGAGAGTGAGCGAGTGCATATAGTTGTCATGCAGATAGTCACGCACGCGATCGAAGCGGTGCGCCCCTTCGCGCCGCACCGGCGCATGACGCGCCAGCGGCCGGAAGGTCTCAATCAGATCCAGCAGCAGCCCTTTTTGCGCCAGCGGGTCGTCGGTGTGCCACAGGCCATAAATCAGCTGGCAGATCTGCTGCGAGCGCCCAGGGTCGTGGCGGGTGACGTCGCTAAACCACCAGTAGCGAACGCCGGTCACCTCTTCAAGCAGATCCGGTTCAAGGTAGATCATCCGGTAGCGCCAGCCGTCGGCAGTTTCGGCCTCGCCGGTGTGCAGCTCATCCGGGTTCATGGTGACGACGGAATTTACGGGGGCGACGTACTGGGTGCCGCGATAGCGAAAGCGCTCGGCACCGGCTTCAATTGCGCCGATCCCGAAGGCTTCATGGGTGTGGGGCTCAAACGCGTAGCGTGAGATATGGGCGTGATACAGTTCGACGCCCGGCACCTGCGCCAGATGGCGAAAGCGCGCGCTGTCTCTCTCATCGAAGAACTGTTCGGGTACGCCTTGCACGGTGAGCCTCCTCGCGGGTCATGCTTCCATTATCAGAGATGACCCACGGGGATGCCACAACAATTAACCACTCCGTAACAATTACAGGATGCTGTTCACGCTCTCAGCAAGCGGGGTGGTTGGGTGGCCAATCAGGGTACTCAGGGTACGGCTGTCGTCGAACAGGCCGCCTTTCGAGGCACCCGCGTCGGAGTCGGCCAACATATCGGCAAGCGCAGCCGGTAAGCCAAAGCCCTTCAGTGCGGCGGCAAAATCGGCTTCGCTCAGGTTCTGATACACCACGTTTTTCCCGCTCTGACGGCTTAGCTCTGCCGCCAGCTCGCCTAATGTCCACGCAGAGTCGCCCGCCAGCTCATAGACTTTACCGGCATGGCCTTCTTCAGAAATGACGCGTGCTGCGGCTGCCGCATAGTCGGCGCGGGTGGCCGCAGCGATTTTGCCTTCGCCAGCGGAGCCAATAAAGACGCCGTGCTCCAGCGCCGGCGGTGCGCTCGCGAGGTAGTTTTCGCTGTACCAGCCGTTACGCAGCACGGCGTGAGGAATACCCGATGCCGCCAGCGCGTTCTCGGTCTCTACGTGCTCGACGTGCAGGCCCAGCGGGGAGGTATCGGCATGCAGCAGGCTGGTGTAGGCGATAAATTTCACGCCTGCAGCCTGCGCGGCCTTGATCACGTTCAGATGCTGCGGCGTGCGCTGGCCGACTTCGCTGGAGGAGATCAGCAGCAGCTTATCCACGCCCGTCAGCGCGGTAGTTAAAGCGGGCTGATCGGTGTAATCGGCCTGGCGGACGTTTACGCCCTGCTGGCTCAGCGCGTCGGCCTTCGCCGGGTTACGTACAATAGCGACCAGCTGGCTGGCCGGAACGGTTTTCAGCAGCTGCTCAATGACGTGTTGGCCAAGCTGGCCGGTGGCACCGGTAATCGCGATCATGATGAAATCCTTCGTCTCAGGTAAGTGTTGTGGCACACTATCACCATGACTAACTTTTAGTAAGTACGTACAAAAAGGTAAGTGTGAAATGACCAATCCAACGCTTAGCGAGCAAATGCGCGACGGCAATCTCTTCGCGGAGCAGTGCCCCTCCCGGGATGTGCTGAAGCATGTGACCAGCCGCTGGGGCGTGCTGATTCTGGTGGCGCTGCGCCATGGAACGCATCGCTTTAGCGATCTCCGGCGCAAAATGGGTGGTGTCAGCGAGAAGATGCTGGCCCAGTCGCTGCAGGCGCTGGAGCAGGATGGCTTTATCAACCGAGTCTCTTATCCGGTGGTGCCACCGCACGTTGAGTACAGCCTGACCCCGATGGGGGAAGAGGTGAGCGAGAAGGTGGCGGCCCTGGCGGACTGGATTGAGCTGCATTTACCGCAGGTGATGACGAATCGGGATAAGCGTGCGGCGTGATGCCGGGTGGCGGCTGCGCCTTACCCGGCCTACAAAACGCGTAGGCCCGGCAAGCGTAGCGCCGCCGGGCAAAACTGTGGCTACTTACTCAAATCCAGCTGATAAATAGCAAACCCGATGTCATCGGTTGCCACCTGCTTCATTGGATACTGCGCCTTCTCTTTGATAAACGCCGCCGCTTTTTCGGTTGGCGCAGTCTCAAAGCGAATATCCAGCTTCACCTTGCTGGCGATCGGTGCCAGACGCCAGTTGTTGTCTGCGGCCGGATGGATTTCACCCGCCTTTCTTGACTGCTCGCCGATCCACGCTGCCAGCACCGAGCGGTTTTCATCCGGAGAGGCAAACGCGATATGGCTGTCGCCGGTTCCGGCAAACTTGCCGCCGTAGGCGCGGTAGTTGTTGGTCGCGACCAGGAAGGTGGCCTTCATATCAATGGGCTTGCCGTTAAAGGTCAGGTTCTTGATACGTTCCGCCTGCGCATTCACCACCTGACATTCACCGTCGTATTTTGCCGGCTGGGAGACATCAATCTGGTAGTCCACGCCGTCAATCACGTCGAAGTTATAGGTGCGGAACTCGTCCCAGTTAATCAGCGACTGCGGTTCAGTACGGGTCACATCGATCTGGTTGAACTGCCCGGCAGAGCACTCCAGCCACTCCTTCACTTCCTGCCCCGTCGCTTTCACCACCACCAGCGTGTTCGGGTAGAGATACAGATCGGCGGCGTTACGGAAGGTCAGCTGGCCTTTTTCCACTTCGACGAAGCTGGCCGGATCGTTCTTGCGCCCGCCCACTTTAAATGGCGCAGCGGCAGACAGCACCGGCAGTTTGGCCAGATCCGGGTCGCCCTGAATATAGCGCTCCACGTAGGCTTTCTGCGCCATGTTCACCACCTGAACGGTGGGATCGTCCTGTACCAGCGACAGGTAGCTGTACATGTTATCGGCGGATTTACCAACAGGCTTGCTGACGAACGCGCGGGTGGCATCGTGATCGTGCTTCAGCACTTCGACGATTTTTTTATCCTCGCCGACCAGCGCCTTTTTGGCGGCCAGATCGTAAATCGGACGGGCTTCGGCTTTAGACTGGGTCACCTGCCATTTGCCGCCGTCGTTATTCAGCACCAGATCAACCACCCCAAGGTGATCGCCCCACATGCCCGGCATCACTGACGGCACGCCGTTCAGCGTCCCTTTCGCAATATCGGCACCCTTGATGCTGGCAAAATCCTTGCCCGGGAACACCGCGTGGGCATGGCCGAAGAGAATGGCATCCACGCCCGGCACTTCGCTCAGGTAGTAGACCGAGTTCTCTGCCATCGCCTGATAGGGATCGGCAGACAGGCCGGAGTGTGCCACTACCACCACCAGGTCGGCACCTTTCTCGCGCATTTCCGGCACATATTTGCGTGCGGTTTCGGTTATGTCGTTAACGGTGACTTTGCCTTCGAGATTCTTTTTATCCCAGGTCATGATTTGCGGCGGGACAAAGCCGATGTAGCCAATTTTCAGCGTCTGCGGCTTACCGTCCTGATCCACAACGGAGGTTTCTTTGATCAGATAGGGGGTGAACAGCGGCTTCTGGGTCTTCACATCAATGATGTTGGCATTGACGTAGGGGAATTTCGCCCCGGCCAGCGCCATATGCAGATAGTCCAGGCCGTAGTTGAACTCGTGATTCCCGAGGTTGCCGACGGCGTAATCCAGGGTATTCAGCGCCTTATAAACCGGGTGAATATCGCCTTTTTTCAGCCCCTTCGCCGCCATGTAATCGCCAAGCGGACTGCCCTGAATTAAGTCGCCATTGTCCACCAGTACGCTGTTTTTCACTTCACCACGGGCAGCGTTAATCAGGCTGGCGGTGCGTACCAGGCCGAATTTTTCCGTCGGGGCATCTTTGTAGTAGTCAAAGTCCATCATATTGCTGTGCAGGTCGGTGGTTTCGAGAATGCGAAGATCCACCGTCGCTGCCTGTACGCTCGCTGCAATCAGCGTCGCCAGGAGCGTTGCGCTAAACTTAATCATCTGAGGAGTCCTTTTTTCGATCCAGGCCACAAAAGAATATGTATGTATATTGTTTTGCTTACAGAACTGTGAATCCTGCCAGAAAAACTGGCAATGAAACCGGAATTGCTTCACAGATAGCGGATTTATGCACAATGCGATATAAATAAAACAAAGAGTTATACCCACTGTTACACGTAAAGAGGTGGAGAATGTTAGAGAAAATTTGTCAGCTCGCACGGGATGCGGGCGAGGCCATTATGCAGGTCTACGATGGCAAACTCCCGATGGACGTAATGAATAAAATTGATGACTCCCCGGTGACCGCAGCCGATCTGGCGGCGCATGGGGTGATCCTGCAGGGCCTGCAGGCACTGACGCCGGATATTCCGGTGCTCTCCGAAGAGGACCCGCAGTCATGGGAAGTGCGTCAGCACTGGCAGCGTTACTGGCTGGTGGATCCGCTGGATGGCACCAAAGAGTTCATTAAGCGCAACGGTGAATTCACGGTCAATATTGCCCTGATTGAAAAGGGCAAAGCGGTGCTGGGGGTGGTGTATGCCCCGGTGCTGAAGGTGATGTACAGCGCCGCCGACGGCAAAGCGTGGAAAGAAGAGAGCAGCGTGCGCAAGCAGATCCAGGTGCGCGATGCCCGTCCGCCGCTGGTGGTGATCAGCCGTTCGCATGCCGATAACGAACTGCAGGAGTACCTGCATCAGCTGGGCGAACATCAAACCACCTCGATCGGTTCGTCACTGAAATTTTGCCTGGTGGCGGAAGGCCAGGCGCAGCTTTACCCGCGCTTTGGGCCGACCAACGTCTGGGATACGGCAGCAGGCCATGCGGTCGCCTCTGCCGCCGGGGCGCATGTTCACGACTGGCAGGGCAAGCCGCTCGACTATACCCCGCGTGAATCCTTCCTTAACCCCGGCTTCAGGGTTTCGCTTTACTGACCGACCAGCTTGTGCAGCAGGGCCGTTACCTGCTGCACCTCTTCTTTGGTCAGCGCACCGTCTTTCGCCCACTGCACGCGACCGTCTTTATCCAGCACCGCAACCGCGGAACTCTCCTCTTCCAGCTGCCATGCGCCGCGCGCCGTCCCGTTGCTGTCGACGATAATCTGCGACCACGGATAGAGCTTTTTATTGCTCTCCAGGCTGTTGCGCACAAACATGCCGGAGCCCGGAATGGCATCATCGGTGTTCACGATGGTGGTGGTCTGGTAGCGGTCATGAGGCAATTTTGCCGCCTTGATCGCTTCTATCAGGGTTGCATTTTTCTCTTTTGCCGACGAGCGACCGGCAATATGTAGCACCACTCGCACTTTGCCCGCGAGCTGCGCGCTATTCCAGGTTTTGTAGCTAAACTCATTATTGTCGAGGATCAATTCTCCCCGGTCGGCGATGCCCACCGGCGGCACACGTTGCCCCTTCTCAAAGCTATGTGCGGAGGCCATCAGTGGCAGCATCAGGCAAGCTGTTGCCAGAATGTTACGTAGGGTCATGGTGTTTCCTTATTATGTGCAGGTGATCCGACCACTTGGTCATGCGTTTAATCATAAGTGCGATCAATGCTCTTTACCCGCAATCCCGGTGCCAGAATGCGGAGGAACGCACATAACTGCACAAAAACGATGGCTTATACTGCCCGCAGATAACCATTACATAGAAAATTCTGATTAATTGTCATCAAAAGGTAAATAAACTTATGCACACTGGGTATCACCGAGTTACTGGTCTATAGTCATTGGGCAACAAAATTTGCGCTCCAGAAAGTCGGCCCAATTGTGGCGCTGCAAGAGCGTATGATTCGCAGGAGACAAAAGAATGAAAATTTTCCAACGATACAACCCGCTTCAGGTGGCGAAGTACGTAAAAATCCTGTTCCGTGGACGGTTGTATATCAAGGATGTTGGCGCTTTTGAGTTTGATAAGGGCAAGATCCTTCTGCCGAAGGTGAAGGATAAGCAGCACTTTTCTGTGATGTCCGAAGTCAATCGTCAGGTTATGCGTCTGCAAACTGAGATGGCTTAATCGACGTGCTATGCAGTAAGAAAAACGGCTCCCGATGGGAGCCGTTGATGTTTGTGGCTTAGGCCGACGCGTTCTCTTGCGCGTCCGGCAGTCTCGGGACCAGCACCGTCGGCTTGTTGTCGATGCGCGTCACCAGCAGCTGGTCGATGCGGTAGTTATCAATATCCACCACTTCAAACTTGTAGCCGGAAAACTTCACCGAATCGGTGCGTTTCGGGATCTTACGCAGCATAAACATCATAAAGCCGCCGATGGTCTCGTAGTTACCGGACTGCGGGAACTCGTCGATATCCAGCACGCGCATCACATCGTCGATTGGCGTACCACCGTCAATCAGCCATGAGTTCTCGTCGCGCGCCACAATCTGCTCTTCCAGACCCTGACCGACCAGATCGCCCATCAGAGTGGTCATCACATCATTGAGGGTGATGATGCCTACGACCAGCGCGTATTCGTTCATGATCACCGCGAAATCTTCCCCGGCGGCTTTAAAACTTTCCAGCGCTTCGGAGAGGGTCAAGGTGTCAGGCACAATCAGCGTGTTGCGGATCTGCACGCCGCTGCTCAGGGCCAGGCTCTGATTGGCCAGCACGCGGTTCAGCAGGTCTTTCGAGTCCACGTAGCCAATGATGTGGTCGATGTCATCCTTACACACCAGGAACTTGGAGTGTGGATGCTGGGCGACCTTGTTCTTCAGGCTCTGCTCGTCTTCGTTAAGATCGAACCAGATGACGTTTTCGCGCGAAGTCATTGACGACGGCACGGTACGGGATTCCAGTTCAAACACGTTCTCGATCAGCTCATGCTCCTGCTTACGCAGCACCCCCGCCAGCGCACCGGCCTCAAACACCGCGTAGACATCGTCAGAGGTGATGTCGTCTTTACGCACCATCGGCAGCTTAAACAGGCGGAAAATCATATTCGCCAGGCCGTTGAAGAACCACACCAGCGGGCGGAACACGAACAGGCAGAAGCGCATCGGGTTGATGATACGCAAAGCCACGGCTTCGGGCGCAATCATACCGATGCGTTTCGGGGTCAAATCGGCAAACAGGATGAACAGGCTGGTCACCAGCGTAAACGAGAGGATAAAGCTCAGCTGTTCGGACAGTTCAGGTGAGAAGTAGTTGGCGAACAGGCTGTAAAACACCGGGGAGAACGCCGCATCACCGACGATACCGCCGAGAATGGCGACCGCGTTGAGGCCAATTTGCACCACGGTAAAGAACATACCGGGGTTTTCCTGCATTTTCAGCACGCGTTGTGCATTGATATCGCCATCATCGGCGAGGAGTTTAAGTTTGATTTTACGCGACGCAGCCAGTGAAATTTCTGAAATTGAGAAAAATGCACTCACCGCAATCAGACAAAGTATTACTAAAATACTGTTTAACATAGTTTATCCGGCTTCTCGCCAGATCCTCGGAAGGGAAGTTAATTACATTTGTGTGAAAACACATTGAACACCCGCTCGTAGCGTTGAGCCGGTTATTTCAGCGGGTAGTATAGCGTAACGAACTGTAAAGCCGCCAGAGATCGCTTTTTGACCCGATCCGGCCGGGGAGGGCAGGGTCGGGTCGGGGTGTTTCTCGCTTATGCCAGCTGCGGTGGCAGGCAGACGCCAATGCCACCGATGCCGCAGTAGCCGTACGGATTTTTATGCAGATACTGCTGGTGATCGTCCTCGGCATAGTAGAACGGCAGCGCGGTGGCGATTTCGGTCGTCACCTGGCGATCGTCATGAGCGGCGTGCATCGCCTGCTGGAAGCGCACCAGGCTGGCGCGCGCGGCGCTATCCTGCTCGGGCGTCAGGGGATAGATAGCCGAGCGGTACTGGGTGCCGTGGTCATTGCCCTGACGCATACCCTGCGCCGGGTCGTGATTTTCCCAGAATACCTGCAGCAGCTGCTCGTAACTGATAAGGTTCGGGTCATACACTACGCGTACCGCCTCGGCATGACCGGTCTGGCCGGAGCACACTTCGCGATAGGTCGGATTGGGCGTATAGCCGCCGGTGTAGCCTGCTGCGGTGCTGTAAACGCCCGGCAGTGGCCAGTAGAGACGCTCCACGCCCCAGAAGCAGCCCATCGCGAACAGGGCGATTTCCATGCCGTCCGGCACGTTGGTCATGGAGTGATTATTGACGGCATGCAGGGTGGCGACTGGCATAGGGGTATTTCGTCCCGGTAATGCATCCGCCTGAGCAACAAGGTGTTTTTTATCGAATAAACTCACGGTGAGGCCTCCGGGGTGGTGATGTTTGGGTTAAGGTTGTCACGAAGCGTTTAATTGAACACAATAAACGCGGTGAATGAGTCTAGATTTAAACATAAGAAATATTAGGTTGTTTAACCAATTTTCAACCCGTGAATTGGGTTTTGGGCATTATGCCGTGACACGCCGCGGAGCGGCAATTCAAATGCTTCCAGGGGTGGAAACAAGGATATTCAGGAGAAAACGTGCCAAAAATCCGCCAGTTATGTTTGGTCAGTTTATTGCTGACAAGCGGAGTCGCCAGCGCGGCGAATGTTCGTTTGCAGGTTGAGGGGTTATCCGGGGCGCTGGAAAAAAACGTACGTGCGCAGCTGTCCACGATCCAGAGCGATGAAGTCACGCCGGACCGGCGCTTTCGCGCGCGCGTAGATGATGCGATTCGCGGCGGCTTAAAAGCGCTCGGCTACTACGATCCGACCATCGACTTCGAGTTACGTCCACCGCCGGCCAAAGGGCGGCAGGTGTTGATTGCCCGCGTGAAGGCGGGCGAGCCGGTACTGATTGGCGGCACCGATGTGGTGCTGCGCGGCGGGGCGCGTACCGATCGGGATTACCTCGATCTGCTGCATGACCGCCCGAAGAACGGCACCGTACTGAATCACAAAGACTATGATGACTTCAAAAAAGATCTGACCCGCGTGGCGCTGCGCAAAGGCTATTTCGACAGCCAGTTCAATAAAAGCCAGCTCGGGGTCTCTCTCGAAAGACGCCAGGCATTTTGGGATATCGACTATGACAGCGGCGAGCGCTACCGCTTTGGCGACGTCACTTTCGAAGGCTCGCAAATTCGCGATGAATACCTGCAGAACCTGATCCCCTTTAAAGAGGGCGACTATTATCAGTCGAAGGATCTGGCTGAGCTGAACCGCCGCCTGTCCGCGACCGGCTGGTTTAACTCGGTGGTGGTGGCGCCGGAATTTGATAAAGCGCGGAAGACAAAAGTGCTGCCGCTGCACGGCGTGGTCTCGCCCCGCACTGAAAACACCATCGAGACCGGGGTCGGTTACTCAACCGACGTCGGCCCGCGCGTGAAGGCGACCTGGAAAAAGCCGTGGATGAACTCCTACGGCCATAGCCTGACCACCAACCTCAGCGTCTCTGCGCCCGAGCAGCAGCTTGATTTCAGCTATAAAATGCCGCTGCTGAAAAACCCGCTGGAGCAATATTACCTTGTGCAGGGCGGCTTTAAGCGCACTGACCTCAACGATACCGAATCGGACTCCACCACCCTTGCCGTGTCGCGCTACTGGGATCTCTCCAGCGGCTGGCAGCGGGCAATTAACCTGCGCTGGAGCCTCGACCACTTTACCCAGGCTAACGTCACCAACACCACCATGCTGCTCTATCCGGGGGTGATGATCAGCCGGACCCGCTCCCGCGGCGGGCTGATGCCCACCTGGGGCGATTCGCAGCGCTATTCGATCGATTATTCCAATACCGCCTGGGGCTCCGATGTGGACTTCTCGGTGGTTCAGGCGCAGAACGTCTGGATCCGCACCCTTTACGACCGTCATCGTTTTGTGATGCGCGGCAATCTGGGCTGGATTGAAACCGGCGATTTCGCCAAAGTGCCGCCGGATCTGCGCTTCTTCGCCGGGGGCGATCGCAGTATTCGTGGCTATAAATACAAATCCATCGCGCCGGAAGACAGCGAAGGCAAGCTGATCGGGGCCTCGAAGCTGGCCACCGGCTCGCTGGAGTACCAGTACAACGTCACTGGCAAATGGTGGGGCGCGACCTTTATCGACAGCGGTGAAGCGGTGAGCGATATCCGCCGCAGCGACTTCAAAACCGGCGCCGGCGTTGGCGTGCGCTGGGAATCACCGGTCGGGCCGATCAAGCTCGATTTCGCGGTACCGGTGGGTGATAAAGATACACACGATCTGCAGTTTTACATCGGTCTGGGGCCAGAGTTATGAGTTTATGGAAGAAAATCAGCCTCGGCGTGTTGCTGTTTATTCTGCTGCTGCTGGGTGCCGTGGCCTTCCTGGTGGGGACCACCAGCGGGCTGCATCTGTTGTTTAACGCGGCCAACCGCTGGGTGCCGGGGCTGGAGATCGGCCAGGTCACCGGCGGCTGGCGCGATTTGCACCTCAAAAATGTCCGCTATACCCAGCCGGGCGTGGCGGTCAATGCCGGGGATCTGCATCTGGCGGTGAAGCTCAGCTGCCTGCGCGACAGCAGCCTGTGCATTAACGATCTGGCGCTAAAAGACGTCTTTGTGACCATTGATTCCACGAAGATGCCGAAAACAGAACCCGTTGTCGAAGAGGACAGCGGCCCGCTGGATCTCTCCACCCCGTATCCGATTGCCCTCTATCGGGTGGCGCTGAACAACGTCAATCTCAAAATCGATGACACCACCGTGTCGGTGATGGATTTCACCTCCGGCCTGCGCTGGCAGGAGAAAAACCTGACCTTAACGCCCACCGATCTGAAAGGGCTGTTGATTGCCCTGCCGAAGGTGGCAGAGGTGGTGCAGGAAGAGATTGTCGACCCGAAAATTCAGAACCCGCAGCCGGACGAGAAACCGCTGGGCGAAACGCTGAAAGATCTGTTCTCAAAGCCGGTGCTGCCGGAGATGACAGACGTTCACCTGCCGCTGAATCTCAATATCGAAGAATTTAAAGGCGAGCAGCTGCGCCTGACCGGCGATACCGATCTGACGGTGTTCAACATGCTGCTGAAAGTGAGCAGTATCGACGGCAACATGAAGCTCGACGCGCTCGATATCGACACCAACCAGGGCAGCATCAACGCCACCGGCAATGTGCTGCTGCGCGATACCTGGCCGGTGGATATCACCCTCAACAGCACCCTGAATATCGATCCGATCAAAGGCGAGAAGGTGAAGCTGAAGGTCGGTGGGGCGCTGCGTGAACAGCTGGAATTTGGCGTTAACCTCTCTGGCCCGGTAGATATGGTGCTGCGTGGCCAGACCCGGCTGGCAGAAGCGGGCCTGCCGCTCAACCTGGAGGTCACCAGCGAGCAGCTGTACTGGCCGTTTACCGGCGAGAAGCAGTATCAGGCCGACGACGTGAAACTGAAGCTCAC
Source organism: Leclercia sp. (assembly GCA_049284415.1). Taxonomy (GTDB): domain Bacteria; phylum Pseudomonadota; class Gammaproteobacteria; order Enterobacterales; family Enterobacteriaceae; genus Enterobacter. Next base: position 402,578 of record JBAPXW010000024.1, on the reverse strand, counting down.
GGGCAAAATGACCGATTACACCCTGTCGTTCCGCACGGCGGTGAAGGGCGAGGGGCTGCCGTCCGCGGGCATTACGCTGGATGCGAAGGGCAACGAACAGCAGATTAACCTCGATAAGCTGACGGTAGCGGCCCTGGAAGGGAAAACCGAACTGACGGCGCTGCTCGACTGGCAGAAGGCAATCAGCTGGCGCGGCGAGCTGAAACTCACCGGCATCAACACCGGCAAAGAGGTGCCGGACTGGCCGTCGAAGCTCGACGGCCTGATTAAAACGCGCGGCAGTCTGTACGGCGGAAGCTGGCAGATGGAGGTGCCAGAGCTGAAAATCACCGGCAACGTGAAGCAGAACAAGGTCGATGTTCACGGTTCACTGAAGGGCAACAGCTACCTGCAGTGGATCATCCCGGGCATGCACGTGGCGCTGGGTCGCAACACCGCCGACATTAAGGGCGAGCTGGGGGTGAAAGATCTGGATCTGGATGCCACCATCGATGCCCCGAATCTCGACAACGCCCTACCAGGGCTCGGCGGCACGGCAAAAGGGCTGGTTAAAGTGCGCGGCACGGTAGAGGCGCCGCAGCTGCTGGCCGATATCACCGCCAATAACCTGCGCTGGCAGGAGCTGACCATCGCCCGCGTGCGGGTGGATGGCGACGTTAAATCAACCGATCAGATTGCGGGGCATCTCAACCTGCGCGTTGACCGGATTTCGCAGCCGGGCGTCAATCTCAGTCAGGTGACGCTGGAGGCGAAGGGCAGCGAGAAGCAGCACGAACTCCAGCTGCGCATCCAGGGTGAGCCGGTCTCCGGCCAGCTGCATCTGGCGGGGAGTTTTGACCGCAAAGAGACCCGCTGGAAAGGCACTCTGGATAACACCCGCTTCGCCACACCGGTGGGGCCGTGGGCGTTAAACCGGGCAATTGCGCTGGATTATCGCAATGCGGAACAGAAAATCAGCATCGGGCCACACTGCTGGACCAACCCGAATGCCGAGCTGTGCGTACCTCAGACCATTGACGCGGGTGCCGAAGGGCGGGCGGTGGTGAATCTCAACCGCTTCGATCTCGCGATGATTAAGCCGTTTATGCCGGATGCCACTCAGGCCACCGGCGTCTTTAGCGGTAAAGCGGATGTGGCCTGGGACACCACCAAACCGGGGCTGCCGCAGGGCAATGTGACCCTGTCCGGACGTAACGTGAAGGTGACGCAGGTGATTAACGACGCGCCGCTGCCGCTGGCGTTCGACACCCTGAACCTCACCGCCGACTTGCATAACAATCGCGCCGAGCTGGGCTGGCTGATCCGCCTTGCCAACAACGGCCAGTTTGACGGCCAGATCCAGGTTACCGATCCGCAGGGTCAGCGCAATCTGGGCGGCAACGTCAATATCCGCAACCTCAACCTGGCCATGGCGAACGCCATTTTCGCCCGGGGCGAGAAAGTGGCCGGGATGCTGAACGCCAACCTGCGGCTGGCCGGTAACGCCCAAAGCCCGCAGCTGTTCGGCCAGATGCAGCTCAACGGGGTGGATGTCGACGGCAACTTTATGCCATTCGATATGCAGCCCAGCCAGCTGGCGATGAACTTCAACGGCATGAGTTCGACCCTCGCAGGCGTGGTGCGTACCCAGCAGGGGCAGATTAACCTCAGCGGCGACGCGGACTGGAGTCAGATCGATAACTGGCGTGCGCGGGTGGCGGCCAAAGGCAGCAAGGTGCGCATCACCGTGCCGCCGATGGTACGCCTTGATGTCTCGCCGGATGTGGTCTTTGAAGCGACACCAGACCTGTATACGCTCGACGGGCGTGTCGATGTGCCGTGGGCGCGCATCGTGGTGCACGACGTGCCGGAAAGCGCGGTCGGCGTCTCCAGCGATGAAGTGATGCTCGACAAGGAGCTGAAGCCGGTTGAAACCCAGCGGGCGTCGATCCCCATCAACAGCAACCTGATTGTGCATGTCGGCAATAACGTGCGTCTGGATGCCTTTGGCCTGAAGGCGAGGCTGACCGGCGATCTGAAAGTGGCGCAGGATAAACAGGGTCTGGGCCTGAACGGGCAGATCAATATTCCGGAAGGGCGCTTCCACGCTTACGGCCAGGATCTGATTGTGCGCAAAGGCGAACTGCTGTTCTCCGGTCCGCCGGATCAGCCGCTGCTGAACATCGAGGCGATCCGTAACCCGGAAGCCACCGAAGATGAGGTGATTGCCGGGGTGCGCGTGACCGGTACGGCGGACGAACCGAAGGCGGAGATCTTCTCTGACCCGGCGATGTCGCAGCAGGAAGCCCTGTCTTACCTGCTTCGCGGGCAAGGTCTGGACAGCACCCAGAGCGACAGTGCCGCGATGACGTCAATGTTAGTGGGCCTGGGGGTTGCACAAAGTGGTCAGGTTGTGGGTAAAATCGGCGAGACGTTTGGCGTAAGCAATCTGGCGCTGGACACCCAGGGGGTCGGTGACTCTTCTCAGGTGGTGGTCAGCGGCTATGTACTGCCGGGTCTGCAGGTGAAATATGGTGTGGGGATCTTTGACTCACTGGCAACGCTCACGTTACGCTATCGCCTGATGCCTAAGCTGTATCTGGAAGCGGTGTCTGGCGTAGACCAGGCACTCGATGTGCTCTATCAGTTTGAGTTCTAGCAATGCGAATATTTGTCTACGGTAGTTTACGAACTAAGCAAGGCAACAGCCACTGGATGACCAACGCCCAGTTGCTGGGGAATTACAATATTGAAAACTACCAGTTGTACAGTCTGGGCCACTATCCAGGCGCAGTTCCGGGGAACGGAACGGTACAGGGTGAGGTTTATCGTATTGATAACGCCACGCTTGCCGAACTTGATGCCTTGCGCACCAAGGGCGGGGAATACGCTCGCCAGTTGATCCAGACGCCATACGGTACGGCGTGGATGTACGTGTACCAGCGTCCGGTCGACGGTTTAACGCGGATTGAAAGCGGTAACTGGTTAGACAGAGACCAGTACTGAAATGAACCACGCCACCCTCGGGTGGCGTTGTTTTTTTACACCTCTTTCCGGTGCAGCAGCCCCAGACGTTGGCCGATGGTAAGTGACATTTGCTGACGTCTGCTGCCAGCTGCAAGAGGGCATAAAAAAACCCCGACAGGTCGGGGTTCTTCACACAGCAAGAATTACTTCTTCTTGGCGCGTTCGAAAGAGGCAACGATTTCCGCTTTCGCGGCTTCGGCGTTGTCCCAGCCGTCCACTTTCACCCATTTGCCTTTCTCGAGATCTTTGTAATGCTCGAAGAAGTGAGTGATCTGCGCTTTCAGCAGCTCTGGCAGGTCGTTCACATCGTTGATGTGATCGTACTCTTTGCTCAGTTTGGTGTGCGGGACCGCAACCAGCTTCGCATCTTCACCGGCTTCGTCGGTCATTTTCAGTACGCCAACCGGACGGCAGCGGATCACTGAGCCTGGCTCCAGCGGGTATGGCGTTGGGACCAGAACGTCTACCGGGTCTCCATCCAGAGACAGGGTGTGGTTGATGTAACCGTAGTTGCACGGATAGAACATCGCGGTAGACATGAAGCGGTCAACGAACAGTGCGCCGGTGTCTTTGTCGATTTCGTATTTGATTGGATCGGCGTTTGCCGGGATCTCGATAACTACATAGATGTCTTCCGGCAGTTCTTTACCCGCAGGGACGTTGAGTAAGCTCATGTCTGTGTCCTTCAAAATGATTGGTAAACAAGTGGCGAGTATTATAGCCAACTGGCGACGAATGTCTTTGCTTGTTTTCTCCCGCTTCCGCTTCTGCGCACCCTTTTCAGCCTCTTCTGATGACAGGAATATCCATAAACTCAGCCGCATTTTTAATGGGTGAATGAAAGCGATTACAAAGTTGTGATTAACGTTTTATTCACTTTTCCGAAGTGTGATGTAACACACTCCGTTACATCTCGCATTGTCTATAGTTTTTTCGCGGAACATCTTTTAACCAACAATAACCTGGGCTACGAGGGTATCACTATGTGGAAGCGCTTACTTCTTGTCACAGCAGTTTCGGCAGCCATGTCGTCTATGGCGATGGCCGCCCCATTAACCGTAGGATTTGCGCAGGTCGGCTCGGAATCCGGCTGGCGTGCAGCGGAAACCAACGTTGCGAAGAGCGAGGCCGAAAAACGCGGTATCACGCTGAAAATCGCCGATGGTCAGCAAAAACAGGAAAATCAGATCAAAGCGGTACGCTCGTTTATCGCCCAGGGCGTTGATGCCATCTTCATTGCGCCGGTCGTGGCGACAGGTTGGGAACCGGTTTTAAAAGAAGCTAAAGATGCCGAGATCCCGGTCTTCCTGCTCGATCGTTCCATCGATGTAAAAGACAAATCTCTCTATATGACCACCGTCACCGCCAACAACGTGCTGGAAGGGCAATTGATCGGTGAGTGGCTGATTAAGCAGGTCGCGGGCAAGCCGTGTAACGTGGTTGAGCTGCAGGGCACCGTTGGCGCCAGCGTGGCGATTGACCGTAAGAAAGGCTTCGCCGATGCCATCGCCAAAGCCTCAAACATCAAGATTATCCGCTCTCAGTCCGGCGACTTTACCCGCAGTAAAGGGAAAGAGGTCATGGAGAGCTTTATCAAAGCCGAGAACAACGGCAAAAACATCTGCATGGTTTACGCCCACAACGATGACATGGTGATCGGTGCGATTCAGGCGATCAAAGAAGCGGGCCTGAAGCCGGGTAGCGATATCCTCACCGGCTCTATCGATGGCGTGCCGGACATCTACAAAGCGATGATCGACAAAGAAGCCAACGCCAGCGTCGAGCTGACCCCGAACATGGCTGGCCCGGCCTTTGACGCGCTGGAAAAATTCAAGAAAGACGGCACCCTGCCGGAGAAAGTCACCATCACCAAATCCACCCTTTACCTGCCTGACACCGCCAAAGAAGAGTTAGAGAAGAAGAAAAATATGGGCTACTAAGCTCCAATGAAAATGCCGGGCGACGCTGCGCTTGCCCGGCCTACGATCCGCTTTTTGTAGGCCGGATAAGCGTAGCGCCATCCGGCGTGATGCAGGGGGAACCATGACCACAGAACAACACCAGGAAATCCTCCGCACAGAGGGATTAAGCAAGTACTTTCCCGGCGTAAAAGCGCTGGATAGTGTCGATTTCAGTTTGCGCCGTGGCGAGATCATGGCCCTGCTGGGGGAGAATGGCGCCGGGAAATCCACCCTGATTAAAGCCCTGACCGGCGTTTATCACGCCGATCGTGGCACCATCTGGCTTGATGGTCATACCATTTCGCCAAAAAATACCGCCCATGCCCAGCAGCTGGGGATTGGTACGGTCTACCAGGAAGTGAACCTGCTGCCGAACATGTCGGTGGCGGATAACCTGTTTATTGGCCGGGAGCCGAAGCGCTTTGGCCTGATTCGACGCAAAGAGATGGTAGCGCGCGCCACCCAATTGATGGCGTCGTACGGCTTCTCGCTCGACGTGCGTGAACCCCTGAACCGCTTTTCGGTGGCGATGCAGCAGATTGTGGCTATCTGCCGGGCTATCGATCTCTCTGCCAAAGTGCTGATCCTCGATGAACCCACCGCCAGCCTCGACACTCAGGAGGTGGAGATGCTCTTCACCCTGATGCGTCAGCTGCGTGACCAGGGCGTCAGCCTGATTTTCGTTACCCACTTCCTCGATCAGGTGTATGAGGTCAGCGACCGCATTACCGTCCTGCGTAACGGCAGCTTTGTCGGCTGCCGTGAAACGCGCGAGCTGCCGCAGATTGAGCTGGTGAAGATGATGCTGGGCCGTGAGCTGGAGACCAACGCCCTGCAGCGTGCGGGTCGCACATTGCTCAGCGACAAGCCGGTGGCGGCGTTTAAAGGCTACGGCAAAAAAGGCACCATCGCCCCGTTTGATCTGGAGGTCCGTCCCGGCGAGATCGTCGGTCTGGCGGGTCTGCTAGGATCCGGGCGCACCGAAACGGCGGAAGTGATCTTCGGGATCAAGCCAGCCGACACCGGCAGCGCGCTGATCAAAGGCAAACCTCAGACCCTGCGCTCGCCGCATCAGGCTTCCAGTCTTGGGATCGGCTTCTGCCCGGAAGACAGGAAAACCGACGGGATTATTGCCGCGGCTTCGGTGCGGGAGAACATCATCCTGGCCCTGCAGGCCCAGCGCGGCTGGCTGCGGCCGATCCCGCGTAAAGAGCAAAACGCCATTGCCGAGCGCTTTATTCGCCAGCTGGGCATTCGTACCCCGAGTGCGGAACAGCCGATCGAATTCCTCTCCGGGGGCAATCAGCAAAAAGTTCTGCTGTCGCGCTGGCTGCTGACCAAACCGCAGTTCCTGATCCTCGATGAGCCGACGCGCGGTATCGACGTCGGCGCCCATGCGGAGATTATCCGCCTGATCGAAACCCTGTGCGCCGACGGTCTGGCCCTGCTGGTCATCTCGTCCGAGCTGGAGGAGCTGGTGGGCTATGCCGACCGTGTGATCATCATGCGCGACCGCCAGCAGGTGGCCGAGATCCCGCTGGAAGCCCTGTCCGTTCCGGCCATCATGAATGCCATTGCGGCTTAAGGAGAGCATCGTGATGCCCCGTTCCCTTTCTCAACCCGGCGAGCCGAAGCGCCGTTTCAGGTGGCCCACCGGCATGCCGCAAATTATTGCCCTGCTGCTGGTGCTGCTGGTGGATAGCCTCGTTTCGCCGCATTTTTATCAAATTATCCTCCAGGACGGCCGACTGTTCGGCAGTCCAATTGATATTTTAAACCGCGCTGCCCCGGTGGCGCTGCTGGCGATTGGCATGACGCTGGTGATCGCCACCGGCGGGATTGACCTGTCGGTAGGCGCGGTGATGGCCATTGCCGGGGCGACGGCGGCGTCGATGACCGTGGCCGGACACAGCCTGCCGGTGGTGCTGCTGGTGACGCTGGGCACCGGGGTGCTGGCCGGGCTGTGGAACGGCATTCTGGTGGCGATACTCAAGATCCAGCCGTTCGTCGCCACCCTGATTTTGATGGTGGCCGGACGCGGGGTCGCGCAGCTGATCACCTCCGGGCAGATCGTCACCTTTAACGCCCCGAACCTGGCGTGGATTGGCAGCGGCTCGCTGTTCTTCTTCCCGACGCCGGTGATCATCGTGGTGGTGACCCTGATTGCCTTCTGGCTCTTTACCCGCAAAACCGCCCTCGGGATGTTCATTGAGGCGGTGGGGATCAACATTCGTGCGGCGAAAAACGCCGGGGTCAGCACCCGCCTGATGGTGATGCTGACCTATGTATTAAGCGGGGTATGCGCCGCCATTGCCGGGATTATCGTCGCGGCGGATATTCGCGGGGCGGATGCCAACAACGCCGGGCTGTGGCTGGAGCTGGATGCCATTCTGGCGGTAGTGATCGGCGGTGGGTCGCTGATGGGCGGGCGTTTCAACCTGCTGCTGTCGGTGATTGGCGCGCTGATCATCCAGGGGATGAATACCGGGATCCTGCTGTCCGGGTTCCCGCCGGAACTCAACCAGGTGGTGAAAGCGGTGGTGGTGCTCTGCGTGCTGATCGTGCAGTCGCCGCGCTTTATCAGTCTCATTAAGGGGATTCGTGGTCATGATAAAACGTAATTTACCGCTGATGATAACCCTGGGCGTGTTCGTGCTGGGCTATATCTACTGTCTGACGCAGTTCCCCGGCTTTGCCTCGACGCGCGTCATCTGCAACATCCTGACCGATAACGCCTTCCTCGGGATCATCGCCGTCGGCATGACCTTTGTGATCCTCTCCGGCGGGATCGACCTCTCCGTCGGGTCGGTGATCGCCTTTACCGGCGTGTTCCTCGGGAAGGCGATTGGCTTCTGGGGGATCTCGCCGCTGCTGGCCTTCCCGCTGGTGCTGGTGATGGGCTGCGCCTTTGGTGCCTTTATGGGGCTGCTGATCGACGCCCTGAAAATCCCGGCGTTTATTATTACCCTCGCCGGGATGTTCTTCCTGCGCGGCGTCAGCTATCTGGTATCGGAAGAGTCGATTCCGATTAACCATCCGATCTACGAGACCCTCTCAAGCCTGGCGTGGAAAATCCCCGGCGGCGGCCGTCTGAGTATTCTTGGCCTGATCATGCTGGGCGTGGTGGTGATCGGGATCTTCCTCGCGCACCGCACCCGCTTTGGCAACGAAGTGTATGCGATGGGCGGCAGTGCGACCTCGGCCAACCTGATGGGGATCTCCACCCGCAGCACCACTATCCGCATCTATATGCTCTCTACCGGGCTGGCGACGCTGGCGGGGATCATCTTCTCGATCTATACCCAGGCAGGCTACGCGCTGGCCGGAGTGGGGGTGGAGCTGGATGCGATTGCCTCGGTGGTGATTGGCGGGACGCTGCTCAGCGGCGGGGTTGGCACCGTGCTCGGCACCCTGTTCGGGGTGGCAATCCAGGGGCTGATTCAGACCTATATTAACTTCGACGGCACGCTCAGTTCGTGGTGGACCAAGATTGCGATTGGCATTCTGCTGTTCATCTTTATTGCCCTGCAGCGCGGCCTGACGGTGCTCTGGGAGAATCGCCAGAGTTCGCCTGTTACACGCGTCAACACCCAAGTATCAAAGTAGTAACATACTGAATTTACTAAAAGTCTAATCTTTTTCCGGTAGCGGCCGATAATCTTTAATTCTGTCCAGATTTATCTCGCTACCGGAAATTACATCATGCTGAAAACGCTATCGATTCGTACCGGCTTGCTTTCGTTACTGGCCGTTATGACCTTCCTGCTGCTGCTCGTCAGCGGTATTGGTATTTATGCCCTCACGCAAAGTTCCTCTTCACTGGAACGTATTAATCACCTACAGGGTGAACAACTGGTGCAGCTCAATTCGGGCTATACCCTGATCCTGCGCGCGCGTAATGAAGCCGGTCAGGCCGTTCGCATGATGGAGGTGGGCCTGCTGGATGACGCCGCCAAATCAGTGAAAAACATCAATAACGAAATCGCGCTGGCGCAAAAAACGTTGAAAAACGTCTTCGATAGCGGCGTGAGTCATCCCGAAGGCGAACAGCTGCTGAAGAAGGTCGCCACAAGCCTGGCGGCCTATAACGAGAAGGGGATCGTGCCGATGCAGAACGCGCTCAACGAACAGAGCGCCGATGCCTACTACGATCTGCTGGAGAACAGCCTGGTGCCGGTGGCGCGTCAGTTCGATAACGACATGCAGGCCTTCCAGACCTGGAGCGACAGCCGCGGCAAAGCTGAAGTGGCGGCTGTGCAGGCGAGTAAAAATCGGGTGATGCTGCTGATTATTGTCGCCGCGCTGCTGACCGCCGGGATTATCGTGCTGGCCTGGCTGGCGCTGCGTCATATGCTGCTCAAGCCGCTTTCCGCCTCGATTGCCCAGCTGGAGCACGTGGCCGCCGGGGATCTGACCCAGTCGCTGAACGCCCCCGCAAGCCAGGAGTTTAACCGCCTGAACGCGGCCATCGAAGAGATGCGCCAGTCGCTGATGGGCTCCGTACTGCGTGTGCGCGACGCCAGCTCGCAAATCGACATCGGCAGCCGGGAGCTGACCGCAGGCAACATGCACCTTGCCCAGCGGACTGAATCGACTGCGACTTCCCTGGAGGAGACTGCGGCCAGCATGGAAGAGCTCACCGCCACGGTGAAACAGAACGCCGACAACGCCGAGCAGGCGCACCTGCTGGCGAAAACCGTCTCTGACACCGCCGATCGCGGCAGCGAAATGGTGTGCTACGTGATTGAGAAGATGCGCGATATCTCCGGCAGCGCTAACCGTATCGCCGATATCCTCAGCGTGATTGACGGGATTGCCTTCCAGACCAACATTCTGGCACTCAACGCCTCGGTGGAAGCTGCCCGTGCGGGTGAGCAGGGACGTGGGTTCGCGGTGGTGGCCGGTGAAGTGCGTAATCTCGCCAGCCGTAGCGCCGATGCTGCCAAAGAGATCCGCACTCTGATCAGCGACTCGCAGTCGCACGTCAGCGAGGGCAGCGAGCTGGCCCAGCAGGCGGGTGAAACCATGGATGAGATTGCCACCGAAGTGCTGCGGATGACGAAGCTGATGCGCGAAATTGCCAACGCGTCGCAGGAGCAGAGTCACGGTATAGCGCAGGTGAATATTGCCGTTAATCAGATGGATGAAACCGCGCAGCAAAACGCAGCGCTGGTGCAGCAATCCTCAGCCGCGACGCGCTCGCTGGAAGATCAATCCCGGGAGCTTATCGAGGCGATGTCGTCGTTCAAATTGTCCATGCAACGGATCTAGGCTCATCACATTCCGGCGCCGCAGGCGTCGGAGTGCTCTCCCCGTCGGCGGGGGTGCTGGCGATATGATCGTGGATCAAGCCCAGCAGCTTTTCCATCTCGCTGGTCAACAGCAGCGCATGCGGTGTCGGCTCCAGAAACAAGCCCTTACGCGTAAACAGCGGCTCGCTGAACAACATCCCAAAGCGTTTTAGCGCCAGGCTAACGGCCGGTCTGGACATATTCAGACGTAAAGAGGCTTTAGCCATGCTTCCGCATCTGACGACTTCAATAAAAACAGGAATAAGATTGAGATCAATACCCGTGGACGATCGCGAGAGATTCTTCATTTTCTGCCAGTTTCCGGTAACCAATATGTATAAGATATAATGATGAAGTAATATGTTCCGAAGAGATAGCAAGATTTTTATATGTGTTTATACCAACTAATATATAAATATTTTTAAACCGGGTCGCGGTGCATGCAGAACCCGGCGATCAATCCCCAGCGCATGTGAGTCTGGCCAGCCGTTACCGCTGGCTGTCCCTCACGCCGCCTGGTGCAGGGAATCGGTTCAGCGCGTCAGGAAATTTAGTCAGATTTAAATTTCGATAAGCGTCATTAATAATGTCGGCGATGAATTAATGAAATCTATTAATTGTATTTGTTTTGTGAATGTTTGGCGTGAAGATATACGCAGGTTAATAGATGAGTAATATTAATAAGACCATTGGTAATTAAAGTAAAACAGATAAGAAAAAGGGGCCCGAAGGCCCCTGATAGTATTCTAAAAATTACGCGTCCGGGAATTCACGGATCAGGCGTTCAACGTCGTCGACCATATGATCGTTGCCAACGAAGAACGAACGGCGCTGGTGCAGACTTTCCGGCATGATATCCATAATCCGCTCTTTGCCGTCGCTGGCTTTACCGCCCGCCTGCTCCGCGAGGAAGGCCATCGGGTTGCACTCATACAGCAGGCGCAGCTTACCGTCCGGATGGCTGGCGGTGCTTGGGTACAGGTAGATCCCGCCTTTCAGCAGGTTGCGGTGGAAATCCGCCACCAGGGAACCAATATAGCGCGAGGTATACGGGCGCTGGGTCAGCGTATCTTCTTCCTGACAGAATTTAATGTACTTCTTCACGCCCGACGGGAATTTAATGTAGTTCCCTTCGTTGATGGAGTAGGTGCTGCCTTTCTGCGGATAACGCATGCGCTCCTGGCTCAGGCAGAATACGCCCAGCGACGGATCGTAGGTAAAGGCATGCACGCCGCAGCCGGTGGTGTACACCAGCATGGTCGAGGAGCCATAGACCACATAACCCGCAGCCACCTGCTTGTTACCCGGCTGCAGGAAGTCTTCTTCAGTCACCGCTGTGCCAACAGGGGTAACGCGACGGTAAATGGAAAAGATAGTGCCGACAGAGACGTTAACGTCGATGTTAGATGAACCGTCCAGCGGATCCATCAGTACGACATACTTGGCATGTTCACACCCTTCAAAGACGACGATTTCATCTTCTTCTTCCGAGGCGATCCCCGCAACGATGTCGCGTGCGCGCAGTGCAGCTTTCAGTTTTTCATTTGCGAACAGATCGAGCTTCTGTTGAACCTCGCCCTGTACGTTTTCAGCACCGCTGGCACCCAGGATATCGACCAGACCGGCCTTATTGATATCGCGGTGGATGATCTTGGCGCCCAGCTTTATTGCCGACAACAAAGCAGTGAGCTCACCGGTCGCATGAGAGAACTCGTGCTGCTTCTCGACAATAAATTCACCTAACGTTTTCATAACTCTTCCCTGCATTGGATGTGGAGTAAAGTTGTTGATGCCCAACAATCTTAACAAACTTTCAAATATTCGCGCAGAGGTGAATCGCGCCAGCAACATACAGATTTTCCTGAAATGCGTTTCTCTGCTGCAGACATATGCGTAAAATGTGCGCCACATTGAAGAAGGATAATGACGTATGCGCATTCATATATTGGGGATTTGTGGCACTTTCATGGGCGGCCTGGCAATGCTGGCGCGCGCTCTGGGTCATGAAGTGACAGGTTCGGACGCCAATGTGTATCCGCCGATGAGCACGCTGCTGGAGAGCCAGGGGATCGAACTCATTCAGGGATATGATGCCAGCCAGCTGGATCCGCAGCCGGATCTGGTGATCATCGGTAACGCGATGACCCGCGGTAATCCCTGCGTAGAGGCGGTCCTGGAGCGTAATATTCCGTACCAGTCCGGCCCACAGTGGCTGCATGATTTTGTGCTGCGCGACCGCTGGGTGCTGGCAGTCGCCGGGACGCACGGTAAAACCACCACCGCCGGGATGGCGACCTGGATCCTTGAAGCCTGCGGTTACAAGCCAGGCTTTGTGATCGGTGGCGTACCGGGCAATTTCGAGGTCTCCGCCCGACTGGGCGACAGCCCGTTCTTCGTCATCGAAGCGGACGAATACGACTGCGCGTTCTTTGATAAACGCTCCAAGTTTGTTCACTACTGCCCACGCACGCTGATCCTCAATAACCTTGAGTTCGATCATGCGGATATTTTCGACGACCTGAAGGCGATTCAGAAGCAGTTCCACCATCTGGTGCGCATTGTGCCGGGCCAGGGTCGCATCATCCTGCCGGAAAATGACATCAATCTGAAACAGACGATGGCAATGGGCTGCTGGAGCGAGCAGGAGCTGGTGGGCGAGCAGGGCCGCTGGCAGGCGAAAAAGCTGACCAACGATGCGTCCCAGTGGGAAGTGCTACTGGATGGCGAAAAAGTCGGCGAAGTGAAATGGGCGCTGGTGGGTGAACACAACATGCATAACGGTCTGATGGCGATTGCCGCGGCCCGTCATGTGGGCGTGCTGCCTGCCGATGCGGCGAAGGCGCTGGACACGTTCATCAATGCCCGTCGTCGCCTTGAGCTGCGTGGCGAAGCCCACGGCGTAACGGTGTATGACGATTTCGCCCATCACCCGACCGCGATTCTGGCAACCCTGGCCGCGCTGCGCGGCAAAGTGGGCGGGACGGCGCGGATCCTGGCGGTACTGGAACCACGTTCGAACACCATGAAAATGGGCATCTGCAAAGATGACCTGGCGCCGTCGTTAGGCCGTGCGGATGAAGTCTTCCTGCTGCAGCCGCAGCATATTCCGTGGCAGGTGGCGGAAGTGGCCGACGCGTGCGTCCAGCCAGCGTTCTGGCATGCCGACGTTGATACGTTAGCGGATATGGTGGTGAAAACCGCGCAGCCGGGCGATCACATTCTGGTGATGAGCAACGGCGGGTTTGGCGGGATTCATCAGAAACTGCTCGACGGGCTGGCGAAGAAAGCGCAAGCCGTAGCGTAATAAAAAAGCCCGGTGGCGCTAGCGCTTACCGGGCCTACGTTCTTCCGTTGTAGGCCGGATAAGGCGATCCGGCAAACAGCAGTCACACGACTACAGTATTACGCTTCGGCTTCCGCCAGCTCGCGCAGATACTGGAAAATCAGACGCGCGGACTTCGGCGGCTTATTCGCCTCTTTCTCTTTCTGCGCATTACGGATCAGCGAGCGCAACTGCTGGCGATCGGCATCCGGCCACAGGTTCATCACTTCCGCTAAGGCATCATCGCCATTCTCAACCAGACGGTCACGGATCTGTTCCAGCTTATGGAACAGGGCAACCTGCTGGTTGTGGCGGTTTTTGAGCTTATCCAGCGCCTGACGGATCGGATCCACATCGCGCTGACGCAACATTTTGCCAATCAGCTGCATCTGGCGACGGCGGCCCTCTTTCTTGATGCGTTGTGCCAGTTCGATGGCGGCACGCAGATCGGGATCGAGCGGGATTTTATCCAGCGCGTTCTTACCGAGTTCTACAATCTCCGCACCAAGCTGTTTTAACTCTTCGGCGTCGCGTTTAATTTCACTTTTACTGACCCAGATGATCTCATCATCTTCGTCTTCGATGTCATCACCGGGAACGTCGTCGAGCCAGTCTTCGGGCTGCTTAGTCATGTCAGGCTCCTTAAAAAAAGAGGCTAATGTTACCAGTTTAGACGCGTACTGAGAAACGGTTCTCTGTTAGACTTCAGCTAACTACACCTTACATTATGGCATTTACGATGAAAGTGATCTCACAAGTTGCAGCGCAGCGTAAAGCACTGGAAAACGCCGTCTCCATGGCCCTTGAGCTGGCGTCAGCGAAATCAGACGGGGCAGAAGTGGCCGTCAGTAAAACCACCGGCATCAGCGTAAGCACGCGCTATGGTGAAGTGGAAACCGTTGAATTTAATAGCGATGGTGCATTAGGGATTACTGTTTATCACCAGAACCGTAAAGGCAGCGCCTCGTCGACTGACTTAAGCCCCGACGCCATTGCACGCACCGTGCAGGCGGCGCTGGATATCGCCTGCTACACCTCTCCGGACCCTTATGCTGGCGTGGCAGACAGAGAATTACTGGCCTTTGAGGCCCCGGATCTGGATCTGTTCCACCCGGCAGAAGTATCGCCAGACGAGGCTATCGAACTGGCGGCCCGCGCCGAACAGGCCTCATTGAAGGCTGATAAACGCATCACTAATACCGAAGGCGGCAGCTTTAACAGCCACTATGGCATTAAAGTCTTTGGCAACAGCCACGGCATGCTGCAGGGCTACAGCTCCACCCGTCACTCGCTCTCCAGCTGCGTCATTGCCGAAGAGAACGGCGACATGGAGCGTGATTACGCCTACACCATTGGCCGCGCGCTGGGCGATCTGCAGTCGCCGGAGTGGGTCGGGGAAGAGTGCGCAAAACGCACCTTGTCCCGTCTCGCCCCGCGAAAACTGTCTACCATGAAAGCACCGGTTATTTTTGCCAATGAAGTGGCGACCGGGCTGTTCGGCCATCTGGTCGGCGCGATTGCGGGCGGTGCGGTTTACCGTAAATCGACCTTCCTGCTCGACGCGCTGGGCACCCAGATCCTGCCGGAATGGCTGACCATTGAAGAGCATCCGCACCTGCTGAAAGGGCTGGCCTCGACGCCGTTCGACAGCGAAGGCGTGCGCACCGAGCGTCGCGACATTATCAAGGACGGCATTTTGACCCAGTGGCTGCTGACCAGCTATTCCGCACGCAAGCTGGGGCTGCAAAGCACCGGTCACGCGGGCGGCATCCACAACTGGCGCATTCCTGGCCGTGGCCTGAGCTTTGAGCAGATGCTGAAAGAGATGGGCACCGGGCTGGTGGTGACTGAGCTGATGGGGCAGGGCGTCAGCGGCGTAACCGGCGACTACTCGCGCGGCGCGTCCGGCTTCTGGGTGGAAAACGGTGAAATTCAGTATCCGGTGAGCGAAATTACCATCGCTGGCAACTTAAAAGATATGTGGCGCAATATCGTGACCGTCGGCAACGATATTGAGACCCGCAGCAATATCCAATGCGGATCGGTGTTGTTACCGGAGATGAAGATCGCCGGTCAGTAACATTCAAGCGCACTCCGGTGCGCTTTTTTTTAATAATAAAAAAGGAAGTGAGCAATGCGTAAAAACCTGTTAGCTGTCCTCGCGGCTTCATCGCTGGTGCTGAGTTCGACGGTGTTTGCCGCCGATCTGGAAGACAATATGCACACCCTCAGCGACAACCTGAAGGTGGTGCAAAAAACGGATAATGCGGATGAGATGAAAGCCGCATTGACCAAAATGCGGGCCGCTGCGCTGGATGCGCAAAAGGACACGCCGCCGAAGCTGGAAGGTAAGGCGGCTGACAGCGCGGAAGTGAAAGACTATCGCCACGGTTTCGATACGCTGGTCGGTCAGATCGACGGCGCGCTGAAGCTGGCTAACGCAGGCAACGTGAAAGAGGCGCAGGCAGCGGCAGAGGGTTTTGTGACCACGCGCAATACCTACCACAAAAAATATCGTTAATGGGTGCCTGAGCTGTACGTCCTTGATACACTCATGAAATGCGGGGGGATTGTGTGCCCCCGCATCATAGCTCTACTCCTTGCCAGAGCTGCAGTCCAATCGAGCAGTAACTTCCTGTGAACCGTTGCGATAGCTAATCTCGCGAAGGGTTCGCCGGGTTATCAGAGTCAGCACGATCGCTGTGATTGCGGCAATCGTCGCCAGCCTGATAATGAGTTCCATGCGTTTCATGGATGCCTCCTTGCTTTTTAAGCGGGTAAGGCAGCGAACTTCACGTGTTCGGGCGTGTCGTTTGGGGCCCCGCCCTGATTTAAATTCAGTAAGGGGCTTTCCACTTTCCGTCCCATGCATGAGACGGTCAGTCTCAAGCACCCACCCGCACTGTACCGAATCCCCATAAGAAAACCCTATCTGTGTCACATTTCCACGAGCCTGCTCGTAAACTTTTTCACTTGTGACGCACGGGACTTGCCGCGTAATAGCGTGATATTCATCACGTAACCCCAGCGAATTATCATCATTCAGCACAATAATGTGGCACAGATCACTGGCGCCTCGCCCCTTTCCACTTCGAAGTGGAAAACAACTCGCTACAAACTCTTAACCGCCAGCGTTAGTTTTATTCCAGAGCCATTAACGGGATAAGACCAGTGATTAACGGAACGGTAATAAACGACGTTGGAGACCAGGCGGCGCAAACGGAACAGCTTGCCGACACCATGCTGAAGCAGGTTTTTGCCCTGCTAGGCGACCACAACATCCTCCCCAATGCCGTTCAGGAACAAATGCTGACCTCCCACGTACGGGCGATGGCGCACCGGTCGGTGACCGGCGAGCCGCTGCCGGAGGTCGAAGCGGATCTGTTTGACGAAATTTCACCTGATTCAATGTCGTTGGCCCGCGAAGTGGTGGCGCAGTTTGGCAATCTTCCTGATGAAGAAGCCTGGCTGCTCTCCGTTCACTTCGAAGTCGCGAAAGACAACCTCTAAGGAGCACAAGATGGAACAGATTACAGTCGTAATTGGCGATCGCCTGGGTAAAGGACAGAAAGTGGCAGCAGGCGTTGAAAAAGCGGGCGGCCGTGCGGTGGTGGTACCGGGCGTGGCGGCAGACATGAAGCTGGGCGACGTGATGAAAGCGGAAAACGCCACCTTCGGCATCTCCTTCTGCGGCAGCGGCGGCGCAGGTGCTATCACCGCCCAGACGAAGCATGGCTACAAAGCGAAATACGGCATGCGTTCCGTGGAAGAGGGCGTCACCGCCATCAACGAAGGCAACAACGTGCTCGGGTTTGGCTTTATGGACAAAGAAGAGCTGGGCGAGCGTCTGGTGCTGGCGTGGCAGAAGAAGTACGGCGCATAAGCATGAAAGAACAATTCACCACCACGGTGAGAGTGAGCGGCAAAGGCGAGGCGAAAGCCCGCGCCTTTGCTGACGCACTGAACCACGTACAGGCAGAGGTGATGAAAGCCTCGCCCCATATCCTACTGCGCATAGAGCCACAGGACGTGCAGGTTATTCATGCGCGAGAGACGGTACGCAAAGAGGCATTTTTGCTTTTCTTTTTGCGCCGGGAAAGACGCACTTACAGCGTGGAGCTGGAGGTGACCGTCAACGTGACCGCCATCAACCTCGACAAGGTCGATTTTGTCACGCAACGCTGAAATGACTAAAAGGGCAGACAGATGTTCCTGATAATTTTAATAAAATCGCTCATCATCGGCGGCCTGGTTGGCGTCGGCGTGGGTGCCGGGGCAGCACGGATGTTTCATGCGCCTACCACACAAGGTATGGGCGCGTTTCGTACATTGGGGGAGCTGAACTCCTGTGAAGGGGATCCAGCTTCTCACTTCTCCTTCGGTCTGGGATTCTTCTTCAACGCCTGGGCTTCGTCGGTGGCGGCGGGTGCGTTCACCCAGGACGTGGACCATCGCATCATCCCTAACTGGGGTGCTGCGGCGCTGATGCTGAAAAACCGCAACGTCGGCGAGACGCTGCACGATCCGAAGAAAATGGCCATCGCCTGCGGGGTGATCGGCATGCTGGTGGTCACCTTCCTCAACCTGACCGCCTCCTCCGTTCCGGCGGCGCTGCAGGTGACGGCGGTGAAGGTGCTGGTTCCGGCGGCGAACCTGCTGGTTAACACGGTGATGCCGGTGATCTTCTGGCTGGCGGCGATTGATGCGGGCAAAAAATCGGGCTTCTGGGCCACCGTCTTTGGCGGAGCAGCGCAGCTGATTATGGGTAACGCCGTGCCGGGTCTGGTGCTGGGCATTCTGATCGGCAAAGGCGTGGAAGAGAGCGGCTGGAACCGTATTACCAAAGTGATGATGGGTGCCATCGTGGTGCTGTTCGTCCTGAGCGGTTTCTTCCGCGGCTTCGACATGAAGATGATCGAATCCTTCCATCTGACCGTGCCGAACTGGCTCGACATGATCCATAACTCGCTCAGCGGCAAGTAACAGGAGCCTCGCAATGGAACAGAATAAAGGTTTTTGGTATGCCGACTGGTCGTTCCCGATCTTCGTTGGCCTGCTCTCTTCCGGCGTGTTCGCCGGGACGCACATGTACTACCTGTACGGCATCGGCGCGTTTAACGAAGTGGCCTTCGTGGCGATGCTGAAAGCCGGTATCGACACCGGCGTGTACGGCGCGGTGGCGGCCTTTGGTGCCAGCTTCCTGTTTGCGCGCATTATCGAAGGCTCGCTGGTGGGGATTTTAGACATCGGCGGCGCGATCCAGACCGGCGTCGGCCTTGGGGTTCCGGCGCTGCTGCTGGGGGCGGGCATTGTCTTCCCGGTGGCGAACTTCGCGGCCTCGTTAGTGACCGGGCTGGTGATCGGTCTGGCGATTGGTTACCTGATCATTCTGGCGCGTAAGTTCACCATCAACCAGAGCGACTCCACCTACGGGGCAGACGTGATGATGGGGGCCGGTAACGCCTCCGGCCGCTTCCTCGGGCCACTGATTATCCTCAGCGCAATGACCGCCTCGATTCCGATCGGTATCGGTTCGCTGGTCGGTGCCCTGCTGTTCTACCTCTGGCAGAAGCCGATTACCGGCGGCGCGATCCTCGGGGCGATGATCCTCGGTTCGCTGTTCCCGGTGGCGATCTAACCTCAACGGGCGCTTCGGCGCCCGCTTCAACAGGAGAGCTGTATGTTTGATTTACTCCTGCGCCGTGCGCGCCTCACCGACGATACCCTGACCGATATCGCCATTCAGGACGGGAAGATTGCAGCGGTGGGCGACATCACCGATCCCGCACATCGCACCGTTGAGCTCAACGGTGACACTTACGTCAGCGCGGGCTGGATTGATTCCCACGTTCACTGCTACATGAACTCGCCGATCTACTTTGATGAGCCGGACAGCATCGGCATTGCCACCGGCGTCACCAGCGTGGTTGACGCGGGCAGCACCGGAGCCGACGACGTGGATGATTTCTACGCCATCACCCGCCAGGCGGCAACCGACGTGTATGCCCTGCTGAACATCTCCCGGGTGGGGCTGATTGCGCAGAACGAACTGGCGGACATGAACAATATCGACGCCGGGGCGGTACAGCAGGCGGTGGCCCGTCACCCGGACTTTATCCTCGGCCTGAAAGCGCGCATGAGCAGCAGCGTGGTGGGCGATAACGGCATCACGCCGCTGGAGCGCGGCAAAGCGATGCAAAAAGCCAATGGCGATTTGCCGCTGATGGTGCACATCGGCAACAACCCGCCGAACCTCGATGAGATTGCCGACCTGCTGAGTTCCGGCGACATCATTACCCACTGCTACAACGGCAAACCTAACCGCATTCTGACTCCGACCGGCGAGCTGCGGGCGTCGGTCACCCGGGCGCTACAGCGCGGGGTGCGTTTAGACGTGGGTCACGGTACGGCGAGCTTCAGCTTTGAGGTGGCGAAACGCGCCATCGCGTTGGGCATTCTGCCGCACACCATCAGCTCGGATATCTACTGCCGCAACCGCCTTAACGGCCCGGTGGGCAGTCTGGCGAGCGTGATGTCAAAATTCCTCGCCATCGGCCTGTCGCTGCCGCAGGTGATTGACTGCGTCACCGCGAACGCTGCCGACGGCCTGCGCCTGGCGCGCAAAGGGCGCATTCAGCCGGGGCTGGATGCCGATCTGACGCTGTTCACGATTAAACGCCAGCCGACGCTGCTGGTGGATGCTGAAAACGACAGCCTGCAGGCTGAACATATTCTGGTGCCGCTGGCCGCCATTCGGGCGGGCAAGGGCTACATGACCGAACAAGGGAGCGCGGAACATGTCTTCGATTTATGAGAAATACCATTTAAAACAGGTTATTAATACCTCGGGCCGCATGACGGCGCTGGGCGTCTCTACCCCGCGTCCGGAAGTGGTGCAGGCGGCGATGGACGGCATGAACCAGTACTTCGAGATGAAGGATCTGGTCAACAAAACCGGGGAATACATTGCGAACCTGCTGGACGTGGAAGGGGCGACCGTCGTCTCCTGCGCCTCGGCGGGCATTGCCCAGTCGGTGGCGGCGGTGCTGGTAAAAGACAGCGACTGGCTGCTGGAAAACCTGCACGTCACCGCGATTGAGAACAACGAAATCGTGCTGCCGAAGGGCCACAACGTCAACTTTGGTGCCCCGGTGGGCTCGATGGTCGCGCTGGGTGGCGGCAAGCTGGTGGAAGCGGGCTACGCCAACGAATGCTCCGCCGATCAGCTGGCGGCGGCGATCACCCCGCGCACGGCGGCGATCCTGTATATCAAATCCCACCACTGCGTGCAGAAAAGCATGCTCAGCGTGGAGCAGGCGGCCGTCGTGGCGCGTAAACACAACCTGCCGTTAATCGTCGATGCGGCAGCCGAAGAAGATCTGCACGTTTACTACCGCTCCGGTGCGGACCTGGTGATCTACAGCGGCGCGAAGGCGATTGAAGGGCCAACCAGCGGGCTGGTGATCGGTAAAACCCAGTACGTTGAGTGGGTGAAGCGCCAGACGGCGGGCATTGGCCGGGCGATGAAAGTGGGCAAAGAGGGCATTCTCGGCCTGACCTGCGCCATCGAACACTACCTGACGGCGACCAAAGAGAGTGGGGCGGAGATGGTGGCGAAGATGACGCCATTCATCGATGCGCTGAATACGCTGAACGGCGTGACCGCCCGCGTGGTGTGGGACAGCGCCGGGCGTGATATTGCCCGGGCAGAAATCGCGTTCAACGAAGGCGTGACCGGCGTCGGCACCGGCGAGCTGGTCAGCCAGCTCAAGCAGGGTGAATACGCTATCTACTTCCGCGGCTATAAAGCCAACGAAGGGATCATTGAAGCGGACGTGCGCAGCGTCAACGCTGACCAACTGAACATTGTCTATCGCCGCATCAGCGAAGTATTAGGCCAGGAGAAACAGGCATGAAACTGACCCCCAATTTTTACCGCGATCGCGTGTGCCTGAACGTGCTGGCCGGTTCTAAAGCCAATGCCAGCGCCATTTATGAAGCGGCTGAAGGCCATGTGCTGGTGGGCGTGCTCTCCAAAAATTACCCGGACGTGGCCAGCGCCGTGGCAGATATGCGCGAGTACGCGGCGCTGATCGATAATGCCCTCTCCGTCGGGCTGGGTGCGGGCGATCCGAACCAGTCGGCGATGGTGAGCGAAATCGCCCGCCAGGTGCAGCCTCAGCACGTCAACCAGGTCTTTACCGGCGTGGCGACCAGCCGGGCGCTGCTCGGTCAGAACCACTCGGTGGTGAACGGTCTGGTGTCACCTACCGGCACGCCGGGTCTGGTGAAAATCTCCACCGGGCCGCTCAGCCGTACCGCGCCAGACGGCATTGTGCCGGTGGAAACGGCGATTGCCCTGCTGAAAGATTTTGGCGGCAGTTCCATCAAATACTTCCCGATGGGCGGCCTGAAATGCCGTGATGAATATCAGGCGGTGGCAGAGGCCTGCGCCCGTCACGACTTCTGGCTGGAGCCGACCGGCGGCATCGATCTGGAAAACTACGAAGAAATCCTGCACATTGCGCTGGAGGCGGGGGTGAGCAAAATCATTCCGCATATCTATAGTTCAATTATCGACAGCGCCAGCGGCAACACCCGCCCGGAAGATGTGCGCACGCTGCTGGAGATGACCAAGAAGTGGGTAAAGTAGTTTTTGCCCTCCACCCCTGAGCCCTGAAAGGATACCGACGTGCGATTTGCGAACCCGCGTTTAGCGCAACTGTTTGAGATGTTGCAAAACGAAACGCTGCCTCAGGACGAGCTGGCGCAACGGTTGTCGGTATCCACGCGCACCGTCCGGGCGGATATCACCGCCCTGAATGCGCTGCTGGCGGATCACGGGGTGCAGTTTATCCTCAGCCGGGGCAACGGCTATCAGCTTAAAATCGACGATGCCACCCGCTATCAGCTGCTGCAGGATGCGCATCCCCGGGCAATACGCATCCCACGCAGCGGCCCGGAGCGGGTGCATTATCTGGTGGTGCGTTTTCTCACCGCGGCTTTTTCGCTCAAGCTGGAAGACCTGGCCGATGAATGGTTTATCAGCCGCGCCACGCTGCAAAGCGATATGGCAGAAGTGCGGGAGTGGTTCCATCGCTATCACCTGACGCTGGAGACCCGTCCGCGCCACGGCATGAAGCTGTTTGGCAGCGAGATGGCGATCCGTGCCTGCCTGACCGACCTGCTGTGGAAGCTGGCCCAGCAGGACAGCCTGAATCCGCTGGTCACCGAAGTGGCCCTCAACGCCGGGGTGCCTGAACAGTTAGTGCGGGTGCTGGACGAGACCTGTACCCGGCACCAGATCCGCCTGACCGATGAAGGCGAGCTGTTCATACGTCTTTACTGTGCGGTGTCGGTGCGGCGCATCAGTGAAGGCTATCCGCTGCCGGAGTTCAGTGCGCAGGAGGTGGCCGAGAACGTGCGCGATGCCGCGCGGGACATCGCCAGCGCCATCGCCCAACTGGCCGATAAATCGCTTTCGCCTTCGGAAGAGAACTGGCTGTGCGTGCATATCGCCGCCCGTCAGGTGCAGGAGGTCTCGCCGAGTGCAATTAACGCCGATGATGAAGAGGCGCTGGTGAACTACATCCTGCGCTACATCAACACGCAATATAACTACAACCTGCTCAGCGACACCCAGCTGCACGCCGATTTACTGACCCACATAAAAACCATGATCACCCGCGTGCGCTACCAGATCATGATCCCCAATCCGCTGCTGGATAACATCAAGCAGCACTACCCGATGGCGTGGGACATGACCCTGGCGGCGGTGTCGGGCTGGGGGAAATACACCCCGTATGCGATCAGTGAAAACGAAATTGGTTTCCTGGTGCTGCACATCGGCGTCGGGCTGGAGCGCCATTACAACATCGGCTACCAGCGCCAGCCGCGGGTGCTGCTGGTGTGCGACGCCGGAAATGCAATGGTGCGGATGATCGAGGCGGTACTGCAGCGCAAATACCCGCAGGTTGAGGTCAGCCGTACCCTGACCCTGCGGGAATATGAGCTGATGGAGAGCATTAGCGAGGACTTCGTGATCTCCACCGCACGGATCGCCGAAAAGGCCAAGCCGGTAGTGACCATCGCCCCGTTCCCCACGAATATCAGCTGGAGCAGATAGGCAAGCTGGTGCTGGTGGACAGAACCCGTCCGTGGATGCTGGAGAAGTATTTCGACGCCAGCCATTTTCGCATCATCGAGCAACCCATCGACCAGCAGACGCTGTTTCAGCAATTGTGCGCTCAGCTGCAGGACGAGGGTTTTGTCGGTGCAGAGTTTCTTGATTCGGTGGTCGAGCGTGAAGCCATCGTCAGCACCCTGCTGGGCGACGGTATCGCGCTACCGCACTCCCTGGGCCTGCTGGCGCAAAAAACCGTGGTCTACACCGTCCTTGCGCCGCACGGCATTCAGTGGGGAGATGAAACTGCGCACGTCATCTTCCTGCTGGCAATCAGCAAAAGCGAATACGAAGAGGCAATGGCGATCTACGATATCTTCGTCAACTTCCTGCGCGAACGGGCGGTGACGCGGCTGTGCAGCTGCCGCGACTTTGAGGCATTCAAAAGCGTGGCGATGGAGAGTTTGAGTCGATTTTGAGAGGCGTTATCCAAAATTCGATGTAATGCGAATGTAATGCTAAACTGCATTACATTTTTACTATTACCGGAGGCATAATGGCCACGCTCAACGTCCGTCTGGACGACAAACTCAAAACTGAGGCTTATGCCGTGCTGGAAAAACTGAATATCACTCCTACGGAAGCCGTGCGGCTTTTGTTTCAATATGTCGCTGAAAATGGCCGTATGCCGGTAAAAACCGTCACGGTAAGCGATAGCGAAGAGGAATTGCTCAGGACAGTCAGGGAACGGCTGGCTAATCCGCAGCAGGGAATCAAGGTTAGTCTGGATGACTTATGAGCTGGAATTTGATCCGCGTGCACTAAAGGAATGGCATAAGCTGGGTGATACGGTGAAAGCCCAGTTTAAAAAGAAACTCGCAGAGGTACTGTCAGCACCGCGCATTGCATCTGCCCGATTACATGACTTGCCTGATTGCTACAAAATAAAGCTCAGAGCATCAGGTTATCGCCTGATTTATCAGGTACGTGATGAGATAGTGATTGTTTTTGTTATCGCGGTAGGTAAGCGTGAAAAGTCAGCCGTCTATCAGGATGCAAGTAAACGGCTATAGCATTCAGCGCAAATGATGCACCACCTGATTGCTACTCCCACGCCAGATCAGCATCGGGTCTTGTAGATCCTGCACAAACTTGCCGTCGATCAGCACGTTGACAAGATCCACCACTTCCATTTGTGCTGCGTTCAGCTCATCCAGCTTATAGCCGGTCCAGACCCAGATATCCTTGCCCGCGCACTCGGCGCGAATGCGCTGCACCAGCCTGAGGATCTCCGGCACGTTTTGTGGGTGCAGCGGATCGCCACCCGAAAGCGAGATCCCCTGGCGCTTGACGCGCGTATCGTTGAGATCGTCGATGATCCGCTGTTCAATTTCGGCGGTGAACGGCATCCCCGAGTTCAGCCGCCAGGTGCTTTTGTTGTAGCAGCCCGGGCATTCGTGGATGCACCCGGAGACAAACAGGGTGCAGCGGGTGCCGGGTCCGTTGACGATGTCGACGGGATAATACTGGTGGAAGTTCATAGCGTTAACCTGATGCCCTCACCCCGGCCCTCTCCCACAGGGAGAGGGAGAAAACCGGTGCCGGACTCAACAATGTGCTCGATCGGTTCCCTCTCCCTTGAGGGAGAGGGTTAGGGTGAGGGGGGAAATGCGAACTCAGATTCAGCCGATCTGCCCGTTCCCTAAATGCTTCACCCGGCGCTTCACCTCTTCCTGCTTACCGGCGTTGAACGGACGCGCATCCGGGCTGCCGAGGTAACCGCACACGCGGCGGGTCACGGAGACGCGGGCGGCGTCGTGGTTACCGCATTTCGGGCAGGTGAAGCCTTTGCTGGTGCATTCGAATTCACCGGTAAAGCCGCACTCGTAGCACTCATCAATCGGCGTGTTGGTGCCGTAATACGGCACGTGCTGATAGCTGTAATCCCACACGTCTTCCAGCGCTTTCAGGTTGTGCTGAATATTTGGGTATTCGCCGTAACAGATAAAACCACCGCTCGCCACCGGCGGGTAGGCCGCTTCGAAGTCGATCTTGTCGTACGGATTGACCTTTTTCTCCACGTCGAGGTGGAAGCTGTTGGTGTAGTAGCCTTTGTCGGTCACACCGTCCACCACGCCAAACTCGGCGGTATCCAGGCGACAGAAGCGGTCGCACAGGTTCTCGCTCGGGGTGCTGTACAGACTAAAGCCATAGCCGGTTTCATCTTTCCAGCGATCCACCGCGTTGCGCAGATGCTGCACAATGGCGATGCCTTTCTGGCGCAGAGTCTCGCTGTCGTAGATATGCTGGTCGCCCGCCAGCGCATTGATGGTTTCGTGGATCCCGATATAGCCCAGCGAAATAGACGCGCGGCCATTTTTGAAGATCTCTGACACGTCGTCGTCGGCTTTCAGACGCACAC
Organism: Leclercia sp.; assembly: GCA_049284415.1. Lineage (GTDB taxonomy): Bacteria > Pseudomonadota > Gammaproteobacteria > Enterobacterales > Enterobacteriaceae > Enterobacter. The sequence continues at coordinate 376,453 of JBAPXW010000024.1, read as the reverse complement.
CGCAGGCCCCTTCCATATACAGGATTGGCGCCACGCGCGCTTTCACCCCTTCGAGGCGGGCGATACGGGTCATCAGCGCTTTACGCGCCAGCACCAGGCGGTCGTCCAGCAGTTTCCAGAAGGCGGCTTCGTTGCCTTTGGCTTCCAGCGCGATGCGCGGCAGGTTAAGGCTGATCACGCCCAGGTTGTTACGCCCGTCGTGCACCTGTTCGCCGTTCTCATCTTCGTACACGCCAAGGAAACTGCGGCAGCCCATCGGGGTTTTGAACGAGCCGGTGACTTTCACCACCTGGTCATAGTTCAGAATATCCGGGTACATGCGCTTGCTCGCACACTCCAGCGCCAGCTGTTTGATGTCGTAGTTGGCATCGCCGAACTTGTGGTTCAGGCCGTCGCGGATGGCGAACACCAGTTTCGGGAACACCGCGGTTTTGCGGTTTTTGCCGAGGCCAGAAATACGGTTGCGCAGAATGGACTGCTGAATCAGACGCGATTCCCAGCTGGTGCCGAGTCCAAAGCCGAAGGTCACGAACGGGGTCTGGCCGTTGGCGGTGTGCAGGGTGTTGACTTCATATTCCAGCGACTGGAACGCGTCGTAACACTCTTTCTCGGTGCGGGAGTGGGCATACTCATCCGCATCCGGGATCTGCCACTCTTCCGCGACCTGGCGATGTTTGGCAAAGCTGGCGGTGACAAACGGGGCCAGCACTTCATCGATGCGGTTGATGGTGGTGCCGCCATAGATATGGCTGGCGACCTGGGCGATGATCTGCGCGGTCACCGCGGTGGCGGTAGAGATTGATTTTGGCGGTTCAATCTCGGCATTCCCCATCTTAAAGCCGTGGGTCAGCATGCCTTTCAGGTCGATCAGCATGCAGTTGAACATCGGGAAGAACGGCGAATAGTCGAGATCGTGATAGTGAATATCACCCCGCTCGTGGGCCTGCACCACGTCGCGCGGCAGAAGATGCTGACGGGCGTAGTGCTTGGCGACGATACCGGCCAGCAGGTCGCGCTGGGTCGGGATCACTTTGCTGTCTTTGTTGGCGTTTTCGTTGAGCAGGGCGGAGTTGGTCTGCTCGACCAGGCCGCGGATCTCCTGGTTCAGGCGACCGCGCTTTTCACGCTCGATATCGCGGTCGTGGCGATATTCAATGTAGGCGCGCGCCAGCTGCTTATACGGGCCGGACATCAGCTGGTTTTCGACCGCGGTCTGGATCTCGTTAATGTCCACTTTGCTGCGGTCGTTCATCTGCTGACTGACCACCTCTGCGACGGTGGCGCAATAATCTGCGTCATCGACTCCCGCTGCTTTAGCTGCACGCAGAATTGCTTCTTTAATGCGCTCTGATTTGAAAGGCACGTTGCAGCCATCTCGTTTCATCACATGCGGTGTCATGATCACTCCATATAAAAACAGGTTATCCACAGAGGGACAGAAACGGGCGCGGCGCGTAATGGCCGACCCGCTCAAGGAATCTTGTTATTGCGACCCGGGTTATCCACAGTTGCCGGTCATATCCCTACGCTTATCTTTTAGGAATTGTAGAAGACAAATACAACATGTTGGGTCGGCGTGCATTCTAAGTTCTATATGTAGTGATTTGCATCAAACTTGTTTGCGATTTTTTTGATTCAGGACAAAGTAAAAAACGAAGTGTACAGAGGGCGGGCGATCGGCGATTTGTAAATTGTTTCAAGGCAGAAACAGGTTGATTTCAGCAAAAAAGGTCGGTGCCGGACAGCGTCTGCTGCCCGGCATTTGCGGTTACGACTGAAGCCACCACACCGCTTCAAACGGGCGCAGGGTCATGGCGCCAGGCTGCGGCGACACTTCGGTATAGTTGCTCATCACCACCTGCCAGCTGCCTTCCACGGCGTCAGGCTGCCACGGCTGACAGTCGCGGCTCAGGTTCGCCACCACCATCAGCGTCTGGCCCTGCCACTGGCGACGATAGCACCACAGGGCCGGACTCTCCGGGAACACGTCCTGATAGTCGCCCCAGGTCAGCACCGGCAGGGTTTTCCGCAGGCTGATTAAGGCCTGATAGGTGTAAAACACCGAGTCGGGATCGTTGATGGCCGCGTCGACGTTGATGGACCCGGCGTTCTCGCACAGGGCAATCCACGGCTCGCCTGCGCTAAATCCGGCGCCAGGCGACGCATCCCACTGCATCGGGGTGCGGCTGTTGTCGCGGGATTTACTCGCGAGGATCGCCAGCAGCTCGTCGGCGTCCCGGCCCTGGGCGCGCAGGGCGGCGAACATATTGTGGCTCTCCACGTCGCGGTAGTCGGTGATGCGGGTAAAATGCGGGTTGGTCATACCAATCTCTTCACCCTGATAAATGTAGGGCGTGCCCTGCATCCCGTGCAGTACCATCGCCAGCATTTTGGCCGCCGGGACGCGGTACTCCCCCTCGTCGCCAAAGCGCGAGACGATGCGCGGCTGATCGTGGTTACACCAGAACAGCGCGTTCCAGGCCTGGTTGTGCATCCCCTGCTGCCAGTGGCTGAACAGGGCCTTCAGCGCCACAAAATCCGGTTTGGCCCGGGTCCACTTCTCACCAAAGGGGTAATCCACCTTCAGATGGTGAAAGTTAAAGGTCATCGACAGCTCACGCCCGTCAAGCGCGGCGTACTGCTGGCAGTGCTCCAGCCGGGTGGAGGACATCTCGCCCACCGTCATCATATTGCGCGGAGTAAAGACGTCGCGGCTCATCTCCTGCAGATAGTCATGAATGCGCGGCCCGTCGGTATAGAAGCGGCGGCCGTCGCCCAGTAAATCGTCAGGGAAATCCTGATCCTTCGACACCAGATTGATCACGTCGAGACGCAGGCCGTCCACGCCGCGATCGGCCCAGAACGCGCAGACTTTTTTCAGTTCGGCGCGTACGTCGGGGTTTTCCCAGTTGAGATCCGCCTGCTCGGGGGCAAACAGATGCAGATAATACTGCTCGCTTTCCGCATGCCAGCGCCAGGCGTTGCCGCCAAACTTGGACTGCCAGTTATTCGGCAGCTGATCCGGGGTGCCGTCGCGCCAGATATAAAACGCGCGGTACGGGCTGGACGGGTTTAGCGACTCGCGAAACCACGCATGTTGGGTGGAGGTGTGGTTAAACACCATATCCAGCACGATGCGGATCCCGCGCTGGTGCGCCTCGGCGACCAGCTCGTCAAAATCGTCGAGGGTGCCGTAAGCCGGATCGATGGCGGTGTAGTTGGCCACGTCGTAGCCGTTATCCACCTGCGGCGAGATATAGAACGGCGTCAGCCAGATGGCGTCGATACCGAGGGTTTTCAGGTAATCAAGGCGCGAGGTCACGCCGCGTAAATCACCGGTGCCGCACCCGGTGGTATCCTGGAAACTCTTCGGATAAATCTGGTAGATGACACCGTTCTGCCACCAGTGAGGAAGGGTATTCATAATGGGTTCCTGCAAATGCGAAGGGGGCGCAACTGCGCCCCGAAAGAGATTAAACCGCCTGCAACGCGCCCTGGCGGAACTTACGCTGATAAACAACGGTGGTGAGCGCCATCGGGACGATAATCGCCACGGCCATTGCCATCGCGAAAACCTGCCAGAAGGTAGGCTGGATAGAGAGGATGCCCGGCAGGCCGCCGACGCCAATCCCGTTCGCCATCACGCCGTTCAGGCCACACAGCAGCGCGGCGAGGCCGGAGCCAATCATCGCGCACAGCATCGGGAAGCGGTACTTCAGGTTGATGCCGTACATCGCCGGTTCGGTGACGCCGAGGTAGGCGGAGATCGCCGCCGGAACCGAGATTTCACGTTCGTTATGCTTGCGGCTGACCAGGATAATGCCGGTGACGGCCGACGCCTGCGCAATGTTCGACAGGGCAATCAGCGGCCAGACCGGCGTCCCGCCGAGGCTCTGGATCATCTGCATATCAATCGCCAGCGTGGTCTGGTGCACGCCGGTGATCACCAGCGGGGCATACAGGAAGCCAAACAGCGCCGCGCCAATCGGGGCAAAGCTGCCGGTCATCAGGTGACGCACCGCGTAGGCAACGCCGTCGCCAATCATGCGGCCAAACGGACCGATCAGGGCGTGGGCGAGGAACACCGCGAGGATCAGCGAGCACACCGGGACCACCACCAGATAGAGGTAATCCGGCACGATGCGCTTCAGGCGGGTTTCAATCATCCCCAGCGCCAGGCCTGCCAGCAGGGCCGGGATCACCTGCGCCTGATAGCCGACTTTGGCGATGGTAAACAGGCCGAAGTTCCACACCTCGGGGACCTGTTGTCCAAGTAAGTAAGCATTCATTAACTGCGGAGAGACCAGCGTCACGCCCAGTACAATACCCAGAATCGGCGTGCCGCCCATTTTGCGCACCGCCGACCAGCAGATGCCCACCGGCAGATAGAAGAAGATCGCCTCGCCAATCAGCCACAGGAAGTCATAGATGCTTTGCAGCGCCGGGTACATTTGCGCCAGGGTTTTGCCGTCGCTCATCGGCACATCGCCAATCACGTTACGGAAGCCCAGAATCAGGCCACCGCTGATCAGCGCCGGCAGCAGCGGGAAGAAGATCTCCGCGAAGTGTGAAATGAGCTGTTCATGCCACTTCATGTTCTGGCGCGCCGCTTTTTTGGCCTGCTCTTTATCCGCCGACGAATGGCCGGTGGTGGTCAGCAGGGCCTTGTAGTAGTCGCCCACTTCGGTGCCAATCACCACCTGGAACTGTCCGGCATTGGTGAAGCAGCCTTTCACCATCGACAGATCTTCAATGGCTTTAGGGTCGGCCTTCGCCGGGTCGTTTAACACAAAACGCAGACGGGTAATGCAGTGGCTGACCGTCGCGATGTTTTCGCGTCCGCCAACCAGCACGATCAGCTGGTCGATATCCGTTTGTTTCACTTTACTCATCATGAAGCCTCATGACAGATGGGAGGGGGTTATGAACTGGAGGCAAGCCTACTCTTTCAACGTAATGCGGAAAATGGGAACGTTCCCGAAATCAGGTGGCGATCACAATAAAGCCTCTCGGGAGGCTCAGGACAGGGTGGCGGGAATGACGATCTGGCGCGGTTCGCTGCGGCCGTTAATCTGCTCAATCAGCTGCGTGGCGGCCTGACGGCCGGAGTCGGCGTAGCCCGGATCGACGGTGATGATCTCCGGGTGCAGAAACTTCATCAGCGGGGTGTTACCTACGCTCGCCAGCTGCAGGCTGTCGATGCGCTGCTCTTGTAAGTACTTACTTGCGCCAAGGGCCAGAGTATCGGTGGCGCAGACCAGGGCGGTCGTCTGCGGGGTCAGCACGCTGGCAACCTGCTCATAGCCCTGCTTCATGCTCAGGCCGGGCAGCGAGGCCACCACCGGCAGGGCGTGCTGTTTGCAGAAGGCCAGGTAGGCATCGTGACGACGCTGGCCGGTGGTGACGTCGCTGTGCGGCACGCCAAGATAGCTGATATGCCGGTGGCCGCTGTCGTACAGGCGCTGCATCAGGGTAATAATCGCCCCTTCGTCGTCGTAGCACACGGAGGCAAAGCCTGCGGCATCGCGCGCCAGCAGCACCAGGGAAGGCTGCCACGGGCCGAGAGTCGACTCGTCGATGCCGGTAAAACCAAACAGCACCACGCCGTCGATATTGCGCCGCTGCAGCATACCGAGGTGCTCTTCCACCATCTGCGCCGAGAACTTACTTTCCATCATGATCGGATCGTAACCCTGCTCGTAAAACACCGGCAGCATGGTCTGAACGGCCAGATTTTCCGACAGCGAGTCCAGACGGGTGACGATGATTGCCACCACTTTGTCGCTCTGGCCGCGCATCGCACGCGCCGAGCGGGAAGGGGAGAAGCTGTTTTGATCCATCACCGCCTCAACGCGTTCACGGGTGCGCTGGCTGACGCCGCTTTCGTTGTTCAGCACCCGCGACACGGTGGATTTCCCCACGCCGCTTAAGCGCGCGATATCTTTGATGGTAAGGCGGTTCTGCATGCTTGATTCCCTGTGACGCGACGATATGTAACCCGTAAGCCTAAATCGGGCGGGTCGATTAACAATGGGTAAAGTCTGGTTTACGTTCGGTTTAGTTGACGAGGACTATCATATCGCCCGAATCGGCACAAAGGGTACGGCTAAATCCGTATAATGCGCGCCGACATCCTGAATTTACCTTACCGGAGGCTGTATGGATCCCGATCCCACCCCTCTCCCCCTGCGGAGAACCCGTCCTGTCCGGTAAGCCTGCTTTCACTGCCTTGCCGGACGCGTGAGGCAGTGACGTTCTGACGTCCCTGCATAAACCAGATTGCCTCTCAGGTACGGCGTTGCCACGCCTGAAGGACCAACTGCGCCCGTTCAGACGGGTGCGGGGAACGTATTATGCTGAAAAATATTACCCAACTGCTTGCCCGGCTGAACCGCCACCTGCCGCGCCGTCTGGTGCAGCGCGACCCGCTGCCAGACGGTAAAAACATCACCGGGGCGGCGATCCCCGCTTCGCTGAGCGACCACTGCCTGAAGGTTGCGGCAATGGACGAGCCGCAAATCTGGCGCGCCTTCAGTGCCCATCCGGAAGGGCTGAACGCCAGCGAGGTCGAAAAAGCCCGCGCCGTGCACGGCGACAATCAGATCCCGGCCCAGAAGCCTTTGCCGTGGTGGGTCCACCTGTGGAGCTGCTACCGCAACCCGTTCAACCTGCTGCTCACCGTGCTGGGGGTGATCTCCTACGCCACCGAAGATCTGTTCGCCGCGGCGGTGATCGGCCTGATGGTCGGGATCTCCACCCTGCTTAACTTTATTCAGGAAGCGCGCTCCACCAAAGCCGCCGACGCGCTGAAAGCGATGGTCAGCAACACCGCCACCGTACTGCGGGTGATTAACGACCAAGGCGAAAGCGGCTGGCGTGAACTGCCCATCGACCAGCTGGTGCCCGGGGATGTGATCAAACTGGCGGCGGGGGATATGATCCCGGCCGACCTGCGCATCCTGCAGGCGCGGGATCTGTTTGTCGCCCAGGCCTCGTTAACCGGCGAATCCCTGCCGGTCGAGAAGGTGGCGCGCAGCCGCGACCCGCAGCAGACCAACCCGCTTGAGTGCGATACCCTGTGCTTTATGGGCACCACGGTAGTAAGCGGCACCGCCCAGGCGATTGTTATCGCCACCGGCGGCGGCACCTGGTTCGGCCAGCTGGCCGGGCGGGTCAGCGAGCAGTCGAGCGAACCCAACGCCTTCCAGCAGGGCATTGGCCGGGTCAGCATGCTGCTGATCCGCTTTATGATGGTGATGACGCCAGTCGTGCTGCTGATCAATGGCTACACCAAAGGCGACTGGTGGGAAGCGGCGCTGTTTGCCCTCTCCGTGGCGGTGGGGCTGACTCCGGAAATGCTGCCGATGATTGTCACCTCTACGCTGGCACGCGGGGCGGTAAAGCTCTCTAAGCAGAAGGTGATCGTCAAACACCTCGACGCTATCCAGAACTTTGGCGCGATGGACATCCTCTGCACCGATAAAACCGGCACCCTGACGCAGGACAAAATCGTGCTGGAGAACCATACCGATATCGCCGGCAAAACCAGCGAGCGGGTGCTGCACACCGCCTGGCTGAACAGCCACTACCAGACCGGGCTGAAAAACCTGCTCGATGTGGCGGTGCTGGAAGGCGTGGACGAGGATGCGGCGCGCACGCTCTCAACCCGCTGGCAAAAAGTGGATGAGATCCCGTTTGATTTCGAGCGTCGCCGCATGTCGGTGGTGGTGAGCGAGCAGGCGGAGGTGCATCAGCTTATCTGCAAAGGGGCGCTGCAGGAGATGCTCAACGTCTGCACCCTGGTGCGCTACAACGGCGATATCGTGCCGCTGGACGCCACCATGCTGCGCCGCATTAAGCGCGTCACCGACACCCTCAACCGCCAGGGACTGCGGGTGGTGGCGGTGGGCAGTAAAATTCTGCCCGCCCGCGAAGGGGATTATCAGCGCATCGACGAGTCGGACCTGATCCTCGAAGGCTATATCGCGTTCCTCGATCCGCCGAAAGAGACCACCGCGCCGGCGCTGAAGGCGCTGAAAGCCAGCGGCATCACGGTGAAGATCCTGACCGGCGACAGCGAGCTGGTGGCGGCGAAAGTCTGTCACGACGTGGGGCTGGAAGCGGGCGTGGTGGTGACCGGCAGCGAGATTGAACACCTCTCTGACGACCAGCTGGCGAGCCTGGCGAAAAGCACCACCCTGTTTGCACGCCTGACGCCGCTGCACAAAGAGCGCATTGTGACCTTGCTCAAACGCGAAGGCCACGTGGTCGGCTTTATGGGCGATGGCATTAACGATGCGCCTGCTCTGCGGGCGGCGGATATTGGCATCTCGGTGGACGGGGCGGTGGATATCGCCCGCGAGGCTGCCGACATCATCCTGCTGGAGAAGAGCCTGATGGTGCTGGAGGAGGGGGTGATCGAGGGCCGTCGCACCTTCGCCAATATGCTCAAGTACATCAAGATGACCGCCAGCTCCAACTTCGGCAACGTGTTCAGCGTGCTGGTGGCGAGCGCTTTCCTGCCGTTTCTGCCGATGCTGCCGCTGCATCTGCTGATTCAGAACCTGATGTACGACGTGTCGCAGGTGGCGATCCCGTTTGATAACGTCGATGACGAGCAGATCCAGCAGCCGCAGCGCTGGAATCCGAAAGATCTCGGACGCTTTATGCTGTTCTTCGGGCCGATCAGTTCGATCTTCGACATTCTGACCTTCTGCCTGATGTGGTTTGTGTTCCACGCCAACACCCCGGAACATCAGACCTTGTTCCAGTCCGGCTGGTTTGTGGTGGGGCTGCTGTCGCAGACCCTGGTGGTGCACATGATCCGCACCCGCCGCGTGCCGTTCTTCCAGAGCCGTGCTGCCTGGCCGCTGATGGTGATGACCGTGCTGGTGATGGTGCTCGGTATCGCACTGCCGTTCTCGCCGTTGGCAAGTTATCTGCAGCTGCAGGCGCTGCCGCTCAGCTACTTCCCATGGCTGGTGGCGATCCTCGCCGGGTACATGGTGCTGACGCAGCTGGTGAAAGGCATCTATACCCGTCGATACGGGTGGCAGTGAGGTTTTTGCCCGGTGGCGGCTTCGCCTTACCGGGCCTACATTGGGATCGTAGGCTAGGTAAGCGCAGCGCCACCCGGCAAATCGCTTGACGCTAATTTGCGCACATGTTAACAGAATGTTTTGCCTTAATTTGGCCCGTCAGATAAGGAACATTCATGTTGCGTTACAGCCTGTTAACCGCCGGGCTTTTGCTCGGCACTTCTGCCTTTGCCGCCCCGGCGGGCGATCTGCCCCTGATGCCCTGGCCGACAAACGTCGAGCGCCCCGCTACCCACGGCGCGCTGGTGCTCACCAACGACATATCGGTGCGCGTCAGCGGAGACGATCTGGGCGATGCGGTGAGCCGTCTGCGCCAGCGCATCAGCCTGCAAACCGGCTGGACCCTCCAGCCGCAGGCCGACAACCCCGACAGCGCGACCATCACCATCGCCATTGCCCGCAAGGTGGCCCCGCAGCCTAAGCCGGACAGCGATGAAAGCTACAGGCTCAGCGTCGATGCCAGCGGCGTCAACATCACCGCCAATACCCGCTTCGGCGCCCTGCGGGCGATGGAAACCCTGTTACAGCTGATCCAGAACGGGCCGGAGAATACCTCCCTGCCGTGGGTCAGCATTCAGGATGCTCCGCGCTTTCCGTGGCGCGGCCTGCTGCTCGACTCTGCCCGCCACTTTATCCCGCTTGACGACATCAAACGCCAGATCGACGGCATGGCGGCGGCGAAGCTGAACGTGCTGCACTGGCACTTAACCGACGATCAGGGCTGGCGTTTTGCCTCAAAGCGCTACCCTAAGCTGACCCAGTTAGCCAGTGACGGACAGTTCTACACCCAGGATCAGATGCGCGACGTGGTGCGCTATGCAACCGCGCGTGGCGTTCGCGTGGTGCCGGAAATCGACATGCCGGGTCACGCCTCGGCGATTGCGGTGGCCTATCCGGAGTTGCTCAGCGCGCCGGGACCGTATCCGATGGAGCGCCACTGGGGCGTGCTCAAGCCGGTACTGGATCCCACCAAAGAGGCCACCTACGCTTTTGCCAGCGCGATGATCGGCGAACTGGCGGCCATCTTCCCGGATCCGTATCTGCACATTGGTGTCGATGAAGTGGATGATAGCCAGTGGAAAGCCAACCCGGCGATCCAGCAGTTTATGCGCGACAACAAGCTGGCCGACAGCCACGCGCTGCAGGCGTACTTCAACCGCAGGCTGGAGACGATCCTCGAGAAAAACCAGCGCCAGATGGTCGGCTGGGACGAGATCTTCCACCCGGATCTGCCGAAAAGCATTCTGATCCAGTCCTGGCAAGGGCAGGACGCGCTGGGCGAGGTGGCGAAGCAGGGCTACAAAGGGATCCTCTCCACCGGTTTTTATCTCGATCAGCCCCAGTACACCGCCTACCACTACCGCAACGAGATCGTCCCCCAGGGGCTGAACAATGTGGATGTGATCACCGATAGCGACAGCGCCCAGAGCTGGGCATTTACCCTGCCGCGCCTGAAAGGCAAGCCGGTGGAGGGCAGCTTCACGCTGATCAAAGGCGAAGCGGGCTGGCGCGGGTTTATCGATTTCAACGGCAAATCCCGTCGCGCGGTGCAGGACATCGTCTGGCGCAGCGATAATCAGGTCACGTTCAGCGTCGAAACCTGGATGGGCGACACCCGCCCGGTAGTGACGGTGTCAGACGACAAGATTGACGGCTATTTCCTGCTGGGCAACAGCCGCTATCCGGTGACGGGCCAGCGGCTGGAGGCAATACCGGAAGGGATCGCTCCGGCGGTACCGGATGCCAGCCAGCAGGCTAATCTGCTGGGCGGCGAGGCGGCGCTGTGGGCGGAAAACGTCGCCGCCCCGGTGCTGGATATCAAGCTGTGGCCGCGGGCGTTTGCGGTGGCGGAGCGGCTGTGGTCGGCGCAGGACGTGACCGATATCGACAACATGTATACCCGTCTGCAGGCGATCGACAGCTGGTCGACGGTGTCGGTGGGCTTACAGCAGCACGCCCGCCAGCAGGTGCAGTTCACGCGGCTGGCCAACACCACCGACACGCCGGCGCTGAATATTCTGGCGCAGGCGCTGGAGCCTGCTCACTACTACACCCGTCAGCATCTCAAGTTCCAGGCCGGAAATTATCATCAGTTTGAGCCGCTCAACCGGCTGGCCGATGCGCTGGCCCCGGAGAGCAACACCGTGCGGCAGATGCATCGCTGGGTCGACAGGCTGGTGAGCGATGCGGAAGACAGCGAAAGCGCGGAATCGCTGCGCCATCTCTTTACCCGCTGGCAGAGCAATACCCCGGACGCGCTGGCGCTGGCCGAGAACAACTATCAGCTGAAAGCGATAAAGCCGGTGATTCAGACGGTGGATAAGCTGGCGGCGATTGGCCTGCGGCTGACCGATCTGGTAGCGCGACAGGGCACGCTGGATGATGCAGAGATCGCGTCGATTCAGAACGCGCTGGATAAGGCGGCGCAGATTCAGGATGAAGTGGTGATTGCGGCGGTTTACCCGCTGGAGACGCTGCTGCGCGCGACGCGCAATCAGTAACGCAAAATACCCGGCAGCCTGCGCTGCCGGGTGTTGAGACTTCTTAGTTCTTCAGGGTCCAGGCCATAGACCAGTGGGAACCTACACCGGGTTCGAACTGGTTAGCGCCTGCGGCGTACTGGACGCAGTAGCCATTGTATGGCGCTTTCTTACACTGGTACGTTTTGCCATCTTTCGGCTGCAGAACCACGGTACCCGCTTTGTAAGAGGCGATGTTCTGCGGGAAGGTGTAGTCGTATTTCGCGGTGCCGCCGCTGGAGGCTTCGTTTTCCAGCATCATATCAACTACGTCCTGCGCGAACAGGTTGCCGTCTTTGTTGGTCGCGTAGTATTTCAGCATGTGGTGACCGGCAGTCACGTCAGTCAGGTTCATGGTGACATCCTGGTTGGCGCTGTTCATGTCCTGCTTCAGGTAACCTTTCTCAGCACCGGCGTGGTTCATCACGTGGGCTTCGAAGTTCACATTGCCTTGGGTGTTCACGTGGAAGGTCACGGTCGCGTTGCCGTTAGCAATTTTGCTGAACTTAACGTTAGATACCGCGATATCTTCGTTCACCTGAGCCTGCTGCTCTTCATAAGAGATAGCGACAGATTTCAGGGTGCTGCCGTCTTTCACGTAGACGTTATTCACGCCGTGAGCCGGGTTCACAACGCCGCTTTCGTCTTTAACACCGACGCGCACGTCGCTGTGGGCGGCGTTGATCGCCTGCGCCAGGTCGTAAGACCACTGGTTCGCCTGGCCCTGGGAAGCAGAAGCCACGGTCAGCTCGGTACGCATGGAGGTGACTTCACCGTTGGCATCGAAGAAGCGCGCGATCACTTTGTCGCCCGCGTTCACGTTGTTACCGGAAACCTGACCGTCCAGCGTTTTGGTCCATTCGGACACAACGGCTGGGGTTTCGTCAGGGGTGACGTTACCGCCGTTACCGAAATCAACGTCGATAGCCTGGTAGAAGCTGTTAGTGGTATCCGCAATTTCCCATACCGCGTAAATAACCTGGTAGCCAGTACGCTGAGGAACATTACAATTCATTTCCATACGCTGCGTTGGCGCCTGACCATTACCGTTAATATTACAGAAAGGCGTGGATTCAAATTGATCGCGAGTCAGCGGTTTATTTGGACTCCAGTCTTGCTTGGTAATATACCAGCGCCAGTTAACGGTTTTATGCATTGCCGTGTGATACCACACGAATTTATTTGGACCCGCAGTAATCGGGGTTTTGGTCCAGGCATTCAGGCTCTGACGGTCCAGCTGAGAATACTGGGAGATACCGGCGCTGGCCAGCTGTCCGTCCGGTGGCAGTGCGCCTTCAGGGAAGCCAGAAGTACGTTCAACGCTCTGTGGTTCATATTGAACGGTACCGCAATCGATATTTTTTCCGAGTTTACACATATAAGCGCGGCTGGCCGGAGATTCAACATAACCGTGTGCTAAAGCTGATGAAGCAACCGTGAGTGTGGCAAGTGCCAACGCAATCTTTGAAAGTTTCATTTTTTATTCCATTAAAGGGGATTAATGCTTTTTGGGCGGGGTTAGTGTTGTCCGGAATAAAAAATTAGTCATTTTAAGCTGCGATGAAAAAGAATAATGAAAATGCTTGAAGGATATTTAGCTCTGTGTATTCAACCGATAAAAAAAGGCAGCCTGGGCCGCCTTTTGCTCATCAAAATCAGGTGTTAGCGACGTACGGCAATCGCTTCGATTTCGATTTTCACGTCTTTTGGCAGACGGGCAACTTCCACGCATGAACGCGCCGGGAAGGTGGCATTGTGTTCGGTGAAGAACGCTTCGTAGGCCGCGTTAACGGTGGCGAAGTCGTTGAGATCTTTCACGAATACCGTGGTTTTAACGATGTCGCCCACTTTCAGGCCTGCGGATTCAACGATCGCTTTCACGTTTTCCAGCGACTGGCGCGCCTGAGCGGCAACGTCTTCCGGTACATCACCGGTTTTTGGGTTCACCGGGATCTGGCCAGAGGTGATGATCATGCTGCCAAGATCAACGCCCTGAACGTATGGGCCGATAGCTGCGGGTGCATTTTCCGTCGCGAGTACTTTGGTCATGTTTTCTCCTGAATTACAGCATTATGAATGTTCCCGGCCATTATACACTTCATCATTCACGCTGACTCATCGTTGGCTGCGTCCTCTTACCCCGGTCACATAGTTAACTATGCTCCCGGGGATAATCGGACTTGCCGCCTTGATTCAGCGCGAATGATTTTGTGTATCGGAAAGCCGGGAAGGCATTACCACCGGCATTAGTTGGCCAGCACCACATAATGAGAAAACTCTTTTTCGCAGTATTTGCATTTGAGCGCGATGTCATTGGCGCGTTTTTTCACTGCAAAGCTCGAGTTCACCGGCTCCGCATGGCTAATGCAGTTGCTGTTCGGGCACACCAGCACGCCTTCGATACGCGAGGGCAGGCCAGGGCGGGATTTGCCCACCACTTCGTAGTCGTCGATACGGTTGACGGTCGCTTCCGGTGCGTACAGGGAGAGCTGGTTAACCTGCTCGTCGGTCAGGAAGGTGTTCTCGATTTTAATCAGGTCCTTGCGTCCCATTTCGCCGGACGGCAGGTTCAGGCCGATGGTGATGCGCTGGTCAGTTTCGGTCAGTTTGAACAGGGTCAGCAGCTTAAAGCCCACCTGCGCAGGGATATGGTCAATTACGGTGCCACGTTTGATGGCTTCGACCTGGAGTTTATTATCGTGTGTCATTGTCATTTCCCCTTACAGCGCTAAGTCGCGATTCAGAACCAGTGCCAGTAACGCCTGGCGTGCAAAAATGCCATTCCCCGCCTGCTGGAAGTACCAGGCGTGCGGCGTCTTATCCACGTCGGTGGTGATCTCATCGATACGCGGCAGCGGGTGCAGCACCTTCATATTGCTGCGCGCGCCCTCGAGGTCGCTGGCGCGCAGGATGAACTGAGCCTTGACGCTGGCGTACTCCGACGGATCCAGACGCTCTTTCTGCACGCGGGTCATGTACAGAATATCCACCTCGGCCATCATCTCTTCGATGCTGGCGTGCAGGCTCCACTTGATGCCTTTCTCATCCAGCATATCGAGGATGTACTGCGGCATCGCCAGCGCGTCCGGGGCGATAAAGTAGAAGCGGTTGCCGTTAAACTTCGCCAGCGCCTGCGTCAGGGAGTGGACCGTACGGCCATACTTCAGGTCGCCGACCATGGCGATGTTCAGGTTCTCCAGACGACCTTGCGTCTCCTGAATGGTGAACAGATCCAGCAGAGTCTGGGTTGGGTGCTGGTTCGCACCGTCACCGGCGTTCAATACCGGAATACCGCCCGAGAACTCGGTTGCCAGACGCGCGGCACCCTCCTGCGGGTGACGCATCACGATGGCGTCGACATAGGTGCTGATCACCGAGATGGTGTCCGCCAGGGTTTCGCCTTTCTTGCCCAGCGACGTATTGCTGCTGTCGGAGAAACCCACCACGCTGGCGCCCAGGCGATGGATAGAGGTCTCGAACGACAGGCGGGTACGGGTGGAGGCTTCGAAGAAGCAGCTGGCGATCACTTTATGCTTGAGCAGCTCCGGCTGCGGATTGGCTTTCAGTTTTGCCGCGGTTTCCAGAACCAGTTCAAGCTCTTCACGGCTGAGGTCATTTATGGAAACGATGTGTTTTTGATAAAGCGGATTCATGTTTATCTCCTGACGCCGGGCAAAAAAAAGCCCCTCAAATGAGGGGCTCTGGGAATAGGGTATGCAATGGGAAGAAAAACGGCAGGCCAGCGTCTGTTTTGAGACGCGTCAGGGCACTCTGTCGAACATGTTTGAGCATGCTTCCTCCTGGCAAATTGTGGCGCATTATACGCCGCCTGAACGGCGGATCAAGCGAATAATGCACACTTTAAGCAACGTAAACGGTTTGCTGTGCATGCTTATGCGCGAGTGCAAATCCCGGCCAAAAAGTAGTGGTATGGCAGCACAAATTCTCGTATAAAAGCTAAAAATGAAACGATGTTTTATATTGAGGATTTAACCATGATCGTTGGCAACATTCACAACTTACAGTCCTGGCTGCCAGAAGAGCTGCGCCAGGCTATCGAACACATTAAAGCGAACGTGACCGACGCCACCGCAACCGGCAAACACGATATCGACGGCAACAATGTGTTCTTCCTGGTTTCTGAAGACATGACCCAGCCGTTCGCCGAGCGCCGCGCCGAGTATCACGCCCGCTACCTGGACATCCAGATCGTACTGAAAGGCCAGGAAGGGATGACCTTCAGTACCCTGCCAAACGGCACGCCGGACACCGACTGGCTGGCCGACAAAGACATCGCGTTCCTGCCGGAAGGCGAGCAAGAGAAGACCGTGGTGTTAAACGAAGGTGACTTCGTGGTGTTCTACCCGGGCGAAGTCCACAAACCGCTATGCGCCGTGGGCAACCCCGCGCAGGTGCGCAAAGTGGTTGTGAAGATGCTGGTGGCAAGGTAAATGCAAAACGACAACCTCTGGTTGTCGTTTTTAGTGTTTGCTCCCTCTCCCAGTGGGAGAGGGGCGGGGTGAGGGCACCAGACCGCAGAGGACCCCACCCTACTTCCCAAGCGTTGCCACCATCACCGCCTTAATCGTATGCATCCGGTTTTCCGCCTGATCAAACACCACGCTCGCCGCTGACTCAAACACCTCGTCCGTCACTTCCATCCCGCCGTGCAGGTCGAACTCCTTCGCCATCTGCTGGCCCAGGGTAGTCTGATCGTCATGGAACGCGGGCAGACAGTGCAGGAACTTCACGTTCGGGTTACCGGTCAGGGCCATCATCTGGCTGTTCACCTGATAGCCACGCAGCAGGGCGATCCGCTCGGCCCACTTCTCTTTGGCTTCGCCCATCGACACCCACACGTCGGTATAGATAAAGTCGGCGTCTTTCACGCCCGCCGCCACATCCTCGGTGAGGGTGATCTTGCCGCCGTTCTGCGCTGCCAGTGCGCTGCACTCGGCTACGAGGCTCTCTTCCGGCCAGCAGGCTTTCGGGGCCACCAGACGCAGATCCAGCCCGGTGAGCGCCGCCGCTTCCAGCATCGAGTTGCCCATGTTGTTGCGCGCATCGCCGGTATAGATCAGCACCATCTCGTTAAAGGCTTTGCCCGGGAGATGCTCCTGCATGGTGAGCAGGTCGGCCAGCAGCTGGGTCGGGTGGAACTCGTTGGTCAGACCGTTCCACACCGGCACGCCGGCAAATTGCGCCAGCGTTTCGACGACGTCCTGCCCGTGGCCACGATACTGAATCCCGTCATACATCCGGCCCAGCACGCGTGCAGTATCTTTAATTGATTCTTTATGCCCAATCTGGCTGCCGCTCGGCCCGAGATAGGTGACGCGTGCGCCCTGGTCAAATGCGGCAACTTCGAAAGAGCATCGGGTGCGGGTTGAGTCTTTTTCGAAGATGAGCGCGATGTTTTTGCCAGTAAGGTGCTGTACTTCCGTACCTTTTTTCTTGTCGGACTTAAGCCGTGCTGACAGCTCAAGCAGGGAGGTGATCTGTGCAGGGGTAAAATCGAGCAATTTCAGGAAGTGTTTTTTATACAGTTCAGACATTTTATCCTCACATGGCAAAGGCCACTTATTGAATTAAAATTCAATTTATATGTATCAATATGCAGTTGCAACCCCGTTTCACAAATCTTTCTTACAAAGGTGGAGGCAAACCTGTCCGTGTGTGAAAATAGAAGTATCTGCCGCACTTTAAAGAGGAACGAGCCATGGCAAACCCAGAACTGCTGGAAGAACAGCGCGAAGAGACGCGACTGATTATTGAAGAACTGCTGGAAGACGGCAGCGATCCGGATGCGCTGTACACCATCGAGCATCATTTCTCTGCGGATGATTTCGAAGCGCTGGAAAAGCTGGCGGTCGAAGCCTTTAAAATGGGTTACGAAGTGACCGAGCCAGAAGAGCTGGAAGTGGAAGAGGGCGATACCGTCATCTGCTGCGACATCCTGAGCGAAGGCGCGCTGAAAGCGGACCTGATCGACGCCCAGGTTGAACAGCTGATGAACCTGGCCGAGAAGTTTGAAGTGGAATACGACGGCTGGGGCACCTACTTCGAAGATCCGAACGGCGAAGAGGGTGACGAAGACGAAGATGGCGAAGATGACATCGACGAAGACGACACCGGCGTGCGTCACTAAGTTTGTGTTTGCGCGGTAGCAGAAGCTGCCGCGCTAATAAGGTTAAAAATGGATTACCCGCAGATACTCACCCCTGTTTTAAACTTCCTCCAATGCCCGACCCCCCAAGCGTGGATTGATAAAGCCCGCGACCCGGCTAACCTGCCGCTGCTGCTCACCGACCATATGGTGTGCGAACTCAAAGCCGCCCAGACCGCGCTGCTATTAGTGCGAAAATACGTCGCCGATAAGCGCGGGGCCGATGCGCTGCTCGAGTGGCTCAGACCCTACGAAGACTTCATCTTTCGCGATGGACCGGAACCTGACTTTATCGCTCTGCATAAGCAGATAAGTAAAAGCGTGATGCCGAAGACCGACGACCTGTGGGGCCAGGCGCTTATCGACAGCATGGTGCTGTTAATTAAAGAAGAGCTGCACCATTTCTGGCAGGTGCGCGAGGCGATGCTGGCGCGTAACATCCCGTACGTCAAAATGACCGCCAGCCGCTACGCTAAAGGGATGCTGAAAGCCGTGCGCACCCACGAGCCGCTGACGTTGATTGATAAACTGATTTGCGGTGCCTATATCGAGGCGCGCTCCTGCGAACGCTTCGCCGCGCTGGCGCCGTTCCTCGACGACGAGCTGCAGACGTTTTACCTGTCGCTGCTGCGCTCTGAAGCCCGGCACTATCAGGACTATCTGCAGCTGGCGCAGCAGGTGAGTGATGACGACATCACCCCGAGGGTGAAGCATTTTGGCGAGGTGGAAGCCGCGCTTATCTTATCCCCGGACGCTGAATTCCGCTTCCACAGCGGCGTGCCGGTTTAATTAACAGAAGGACAGGGAACGATGAAAAAGGGTGTACGTATCGCCATCGCCGTAGTGGTGGGTATCGCGGCAGGGAGTTGGTTCTTCCGGGACAACGCGCCCACGCCTGAACAGCTCGACGCCGCGTTCAGCAACATGCCCAGCTGGCAGGTGATCAAGGAGCAGGAACCCGCGTTCCGCAACAAGATACAGGATCAGGTGTTGGCGATGAACAAGGCGGGTAAAACCGAACAGGAGATTATCGACACCATCCAGCCGCAGATTTTGAACCTACAGATGGCACGCCTGCAAACCGCCCCGGACGCCAACGTGGTGGAATATATGAAGCTCAATATCGAGCAGATCGCCGCCATGCAGAAGCTGAGCGATGACAACTGCTTCCGCTTTGTGTACCCGGAGGTTAAGGGCGGCGTCAACCCGATGCGCCTGCTGGATAAAGACCTGATGCAGCGCCGGATGCAGGCAGACGCCACGATGATGCGTGCCGCCGTGGGGCCGAACAAACATACCGTGACCCCGCAGGAGATTACCCGCGCCGAGACCGACGTAGTGCCGATTATCCAGAAGCTGACCGTGAAGTACGGCGACGATATCGAGCTGCTGCAGTCCCCGGCTAAGGGGAAGGGCAAAGAGAAGCTGAGCTGCGATCTGGTGCAGGACTTGTGGAACAACGTGCTGGCGCTGCCAGAGCCACAGGCGGCCGGGTTGATTCGCTATTCGGTGTCGGACCTGTAAGACGGTTGTTTTTTCGGCACTTGGCACCGGTTTAGCGCGTCGCCGCTTGCATGGCTGCGTGCGACAGGTATAATCCACAACGTTTCCGCATCCCCTTCAGTGCCGAAGTGGCGAAATCGGTAGACGCAGTTGATTCAAAATCAACCGTAGAAATACGTGCCGGTTCGATTCCGGCCTTCGGCACCAAAAGATGTGATGTTGGAAAAAAGAAGCTGCCTAAGGGCGGCTTTTTTTGTGTCTGGAATTTGGTAGTTGCATGAATTTTCTAAGTTTTGCATTCTAACCAGGCCAATCTATCTCACTTTGTTTGTAGCGATAAGATAAGGTGGAGCTTTTCGTCTATATTTGTACTTTGCTGTATCTGGATTTCTTCAATGAATGTGAAGTATGACTAAGGTCAAGGAGTCAGAAGATGACTATTTATTCTTGTAGTCATTCATATATTCGATGAATTATCATCGAAATAATATGTAAATAATAGGGCCACATTGTGAGTTCAATCCCTCTTCGTAAGGCCCTTGGGGTCTTAGCAAAATCTTCTTCTTTTTCGGTAAAAACAACCACCGATCGTCCTCGTGATATTTACGATGATCTTAAAGACTATCTCTACGTCGAACCTGAAATCGAAAGTAATTTCAAGGAGCTATTGAGCTCGCTGCGACCAGGTGAATGCGTGTTTTTGTGTGGTAGTAGTGGTGATGGCAAATCGGAAATATTGTCCAGATACTACGAGAAATACAAAAATCGCTATACTTTTCACTTAGATGCAACACATAGCTTCTCTCCTAATCAATCTGCCATCGAAGCATTGAATGAGCTCTTTGATCAATCAGGAGAGGGTCATCCTCCCTTAATCGTTGGTATCAATATTGGGATGTTGGCTAACTTTGCTAAAGAGGGTGCGGATAGACATAGTCATTTACGGGCCGCTATCGAGAGTTTTCTTGATGGTAATTTTCGGTCAGAAGGTCTTTACTATTTCTTGGATTTTGAGTCTTATCCCAAATTTCGCTTTAATGACGATATGGGAAGTTACTCCAGTTTTATGCGGCAATTGCTTAAAAAGTTGACGCAGCCGATAGATAATAATCTTTTTCATATGATTGCTAAGGGTGATGAAATCCGTCAGCGTGATTTTCGTATAACTGCCAATTTCAGACTGCTTGCTAGTGAGCAGGTACAGGAAATCATTATTACAACCTTGTTCAAGACTCGATTGGTCAAGGATCAATTTATCACTACCCGTGCCTTATTAGATTTATTACACCAGCTTTTGGTCGGGGAACATTACATCTTTGATAATTTATTTTTATCAAGTGATAGTGAGCTAAGTCAGCGAATTGCCGAGTTAGATCCAGCTCTCATCCACACTCAAACCATTGACCAATTTATTCTTCGCTATGAATTGAACCTACCAGATATTGAGTTAGATAGATTTATGGCTGAACTTGTGACACTTGGAATATTCTTTACAGAACCTCGGGAAACCTCAGGGCAAGCAGCCTCGCTACTACGCCTTTTTTATTTACTGAAAGATTGTGAATTAGGTAACAACTATCATCACCAATTTAAACATAATTTTGAAGAGCGTCTTCTCGAATATTATTCCTCTGTGTGGCGGCAACATTGTCAATATCTTGGAGATAATGAAGACCAAATAGAATTACATGATTTTTATGTCAAAAAACTGATTCCGGCAATTTTTTATTATGCTAATCGAAACGCAGTTGGTCTTTCAAAGAGAGAGTTATCGTTAGGCCAATTTGGGCAGAGTCATGTTACAGCCCCGGTTACCCTCAGAGCTGATTACGATTCCATAAAACTACTGCATATTCAAAAGCAAGATTATTTCAGTGCTTATCTTAAAGTTGATAATCAACCTCTTAAACCAATGAATATAAATCTCAATTTATTTGAATTGATATGTAAACTTAATGATGGCTATCGTCCTAATAAGTATGATAAAAATTCAATTGTCTATATTGATGAGATGGTTGATCAGATCCGTGCTTTTGCAAAAAGAAGCACTATCCTAAATTTTTACGAAGGTGATAAAAGTTATCGTTTAGAGCTCGATGGCAAAAAGATCACTGTTGAGGGAGAATTTTAATAATGTCCCAATACCCTATTCCAAAAGAGTTATCCCCAGTCACCAACAACAAAGTTAACAATTATTGGCCTCTTCGTAGTAAGGGGAATGAATTTGATTGGGAGACGGTAACAGGAGTTGTGTTAAGTATTGCCTTGCGACAGCAAATTACAACATATAATTTCGAAAAATTTAAAGAAGATTGTAAAGTACAGTTCAAAAAGAAACTCGATGTCCCTGATTTTTGGTCTATTCTTGAAAGAAGTTACTTATCAAATGACTCTTTGTATAAAATATCTCCTCTTTTCTTACTTTTTAAGGCAAAGGGCCGTCATAATGGTCGCGCTGATCTCACAGCACAAGATTTAAGGTTGTGTAAATTATTTTCTGGACTTTTAGGTGACTTTTTCCTAGAAGACCCGCTTGATGACAATTTAAATTTTGTTGAACAAGAATTGTTATCAGTTCTCCAGTCTCAACTGAAACCTGGCACTGGTGTGCAAAATGATGAACAACCCTATTTGCCTTTTTTAAATAAAGTATTTAAAGAAGATGTTAATTTTCTTGCTTCAAATCCTAAATATCTTTTACAGGCATTACCTGGTACTCTTAAATTATATTCTTTTGCATACTGTGCCCAACTGGCGTTGAACATCACTGATTGGCAAAGCGAACCTAAAAGTAAACGGCTTTATTTTATTTTGGATTCTGAAAAGGCAAGCTCAGAGCGGACTTCAGTAAAGCGTTCAGGATATAAGCTATTAGTAGCTTCCTCTGACTGGGTTTTTCCTTTGCTATCAGCCCTTGATATTTTTCAGCACCCCGACTCTAATAAAAAAAGACCTTTATGGCAAGTTTATCGTGATGCTATAAATTACGATGATCATCCTAAGTTGATTGAAGATCTTAATAGATATTTGCAAGATTTTATCAGTAAACGTAATTTAAATACTCGTTTTCCGGTTAACAGTATAGAAGAGGCTTTTGAACAACTTAAGGATTTAGCATTAGAACAATTTCAAGATCCGACAACTACCCGATCTGAAATAAAAAGGAATTACATTAAAGAAGTTCATAAGCGAATATTCAATGATTTTGTTCAGGCTCGAGGAAATGCAGGGCGTACATTAGTGCTGAATCAGGATCAGATATTATTGCTTACTAACTTGACCATCGGCAAGGCTGATAAACTACGGTTACACGAACTACGAAAGGGATTTGAACAACGTGGATTTTATCTTGACAATCAATCATTGCAAGTTTTGGTGAATTTCTATGAACGCATGGGAAATGTTGAGCGAATGAGTGACAGTGGAGACGCAGTGTATGTCCGCAAGACCTTTTGAACATTTTTTGATAGAGCGATTTATTGAATGGGTCAGTGACCATATTCAACCCGGCTCTCGTTATCAGTTTAAATCTCCTAGTGCTGCAAACGGTTCAGCCCTTTATAACGCACTAATTGAATTTACCTCTGATGAATCGTTTGCGAGCACTGATGGTATCGCATTGCCATATATTCTATGTAATGAGGTAAAGGTTTTACCTGTATTGCATGGTGGGGAACAGGGTTTTACTGAAAATTATATTTCAAGACTACGTGATCTTGTTGCAGGACGTAGCGGAGAGTTTGAAAATACAGCCCTTCTTATTATTCATAACAGCATGCTAGATACTCTCATCAATAGTGCTTTTGATTTGGGGGGGGATAATGCTGTTTGGCATCCTAACGATCTGTCAAAACAATTAGCTAGCCTTATAAATAAGGATAGTAAACATAAAGAACTTTCAGCCTGTTTACTTGAAGAGCAACTTACAATCATTATGGCGGAAGGAGCCACTGTATTTGGTTTCGCACCACTATTTAGTTCATTGGAAAACGATGGAAAACTTGATTTTGATGAACTACAGCTATTTGATGATCCAGCCATTTTAAGTTGGAGCGTTAATAAGGTTCAAATCAGCAAACGGTTACAGGTTAACCGTAAACTACGCAGCGAAATTGAAGATGCTGTCGAGCACTACGATATAAACCAGCTAGAAAGTGTTCTAAAAGAGTTTAGTTCAAAATTTATTCGTCAACATTTCCAAGATCAAAGCTGGCGTAAGCTTGAATTTGAAACCTATCAAAAGGAAATTCAAGATAATATAACGCAAAAATTATTACTTGAAGAAATTACAGTAGATAATGGTACTTTGCATACCAAATTCAAAAGTCAGACAAAAGCTGGTCAACGTGATCTAAGTGCGATTATTCAATTGCCACCTGGCCAACATGATTTTATTCTTTCACTCACTTTTATTGGTAATGATCTGGATGAAAGCCAGTTTAAGCTAATGCATAATACTGTGCTCAAAAAAAATGTCTCGTATTCGGTGAATCGTTCCGGTGGAAAGCGCTGTAGGGCAACAGTCGCATTTACTGCAGTGGGAGAGCCTACCTTCTTTAGCCTAGATTTAAAGAGAGATAATCGCTCTGAAGAGTATAAGTTCCGTTGTCTGGTTGTTGAGCAGGGTAATTTCTATTTTGATGAGTTATTGCATTGCTTCCGGGTTGATTCTGGAAAAAACTGGCTCACTCTTATGCTGGAAGACAATAAGTTCAGAATTAATTTGACGCAAGAAAGTTGTATTTACCTAGATGATGAGGATAGAGAAGCTGATTGCAACTCTTTTGGATGGGTCGATTTTGAAGCGATGTCAGAAAAGAGCGAGCAGACACAATTTATATTGAAAAACGGTGAGCGTTTATTACCCGTAAATATTGAAGGTCCAACAGCTGATGAAAGGATTTTTATCCCCTTACTTTTTGATAAAGATCGATTTGGCAAGTTACTGAGGGATGATCGTAATGCTGAATATCAGCGTGCAAAAGGAAAGGTTATTTTTGATAATAATGAAAGTGCTGTTGTCGGGGTTCGCCAGCAAATACTAAACCTTGAAGCACTTATAGTTGATGAACGTTTACTTCATATTGGGCTGGGTGGTACAGCATTGCCTTTATCAGCAATTAGCTCAGCATTTCCGGTATTACATAATGCTTACAATGCTTTGTTCGATTATCTGGAATGCAATAAAACCTTACCGAGTTTGGTTGCGTGGGGAGATAGCTATTGTTCCTTGGTGCAAAGTGTATTGGATGCTTACGAAGATGCCCTGCGGACCATCCCAATCCATGCAGTATTAACGCTTGCTCATAAGCAATTATTGCGTATTGGTCTTTTCTGGCAAGAAGCACGGCAAAGAGTAAGTTCATTCCATCCTTTAGTACTTGCTTATCATCAGCAACTTGTAATAGCCATCAAGGCGGATCGTAACGAGGATGGGGTAAGTAGCTTCGTGCAACTGCCGGACGTTACACGCGAGCGTTTAGTTGCATCAGGGTTGTTACCCTTTGTTTATGACAACGAATCAGGTTATGCGCATTTACTGCCTGTCCGTGAAAATAGTTTTTGGCTTGATGTAGTGCCACAAAAACAGGAAAGTTATAGCTATATCAAACGGCTTGTGCGTGACAAGTTGGATGAGTTTACTCAAGCCTATGCTCGTCTATTCAGTGTTGGTGAAAAAAGCACACTTATTGTTAACGCTATTAATCAGTCGACGGCTGCAGAATTCTTTCTTGGGTTGATTGAATATTTCAAAATTCATAAAGAACAAGCTATTGCGATTCATGTGAATTTCTATGATGAACGACTTCAGTATAATGACTTCGATCGATTTGCCGAAACGGCAGCATATGATGATTTGAAAAACTGGTTGGGGCTCAATACTGCGGCATTAAAAGCTGAAGCCGATATGCTTATCGACATTATTCGCAGTCGCTTGACCTATAGTAAATTCACTCTACCAAATGCAAATAACAGCTTCTCCTATGCCCATTTAGCTTTTTTCCGTAATCAGGAACCAGTTGAATGCCGTCCGGTTAAGATGGATGAAAGTCTTAGCGGAGTCCTCTGTGATGGACTGATCGCTGGTGAGGCTGCAGAAACACAAGGTGGTGCTTACTTTACAGCATTTGGTCTGCGTGGTGTCGATTATCAATCGTCACAATCACTTCGTCTGGCCCGCATGCTTGGAAATTTGTGGCAGCCAGCCAGTCAGAGTAATGCTCAATATCTTGAGACTAGCCTAGGTCTAGCGGTTAGCGCTAATTTCAAGGAGCTATTGACAAGGTCTTACGATAGCGCCCTTTGGACCACCATTATCGATCCTAAGGTTACTCTCGACTTTTTTACTAGCCAGCAGGATGTAGTGCTTATTCATTATTCGGATCAGTACACTAGCGCTTCAGGGTATGATGCTATAACGGTGACCAAACAAGTCGATCTTTTCAAGCGGTTGTTGCAAAAAGAAGGGCATGGTCAGGGGGATTCTCTGTTATCTGAGTTCAATGCCTTTAATGGTGAGTGGCTGCTAAAGATGCTTACCTCAAATGATAAAGAGCGCAAAGATAAAAACGGTATTATTGGCGCTTATAAATTTGTTTCTGCTTTGCTACATCAATCGGATATTTGCTGGGTACCCTTGTCAGTGGCTGAGATGATCCGTGTTTCTGGCAATGTGGGTCTCAAAATGAGTGATAGTGAGTTTTCTCGCCATGTGCACGGCTATCGCAAAGGGGCTATTTCGGATGATGTGCTTTTTGTTGGCTTTAAGGGACAAGATGTTTACTTGCTACCTCTTGAAGTTAAAACAGGAGTCAGACCCGATTTCAATTATGCTGGCCAGCAAGCGCTTGAGCTGAAACGCTACTTGGTCGAAGAAATATTAGGGCCAGATACTCTTGCATCTCGTCTTTACCGCGGCCTTTTTATTCGTCAGGTTCTGATGCAGGTCGACAAGCTTTGTCTTTATGAGGTAATGAATTCTGAACAATTAACCTCACTACTATCCAGACGTGAGTGGTGGCTCAAAGGTGAGTATTCTTTGGCGAAAGTACCAGATTATGCTGAAGGTTTTGTTGTTGCTCATGTCAACAGTGATAGCTTTTTTATACCTCAATATAAGATGACCGAAGGTGGAGTTTTACAAGTTGAGTTGCCTTACGCTTTACTGACGAGCTTAATCCATACTTCAGTAGGAGAATCGTTAGATGAATTGGTAAGAACATGCCATGTTGATAAAAAATATCTATTGGGTCCCAGAGAAAACCAGGTACAGCAAGATAACCATAATGATGTGGATACTGCTAAATCAGTTAAAGAATATGAGGATTTAGTAGATTCGACGCTTGATATGGGATCTTTCGAAGAACCAGTAAATGATGAAACTGTCATTATCGAAGAAACTATTGTTCCCTTAGAAGAACCGCTACGCGTTTTATTTGGTCATGAGGCCTTACGGCATGTTCCACTCTATTGGGAACCGACGAATACTGCCCGCTTTATGAATACCAATACCGGAATTATCGGTACAATGGGAACAGGCAAAACCCAGTTCACAAAGTCGCTTATCACTCAGCTGATACGTATGCAAAGTAATAACGTTAACTCTGCACCTATCGGTTTGCTGATATTCGATTACAAATCTGATTATGTTGATGAGGCATTTAGCGATGCTAATCAAAGTAAACGTCTGTGTTTACACCGGCTCCCCTATAACCCATTGTCTCTTTATGGGGATATGCCGATGCTTCCTGTTCATACTGCGACCGGTTTCGCTGAAACATTGGCTAAAGCTTTTGGATTGGGGCCAAAGCAGCAGTTGCGACTGCGTAAAGTGATCCTCGATGCATATGAGTTATCTGGGATTAGCAAGTCCGATAAAACAACCTGGTCAAGACCTGCACCAACGTTGGCACAGGTTTGGGATCTCTACCTTGAACAGGAAAAGGTCGAAGAGGATTCTTTGTATGCTGCACTTGACTCACTTGTTTCCTACGAGATTTTCGAAACCATGCCTGAGTCGGTCAGCTCACTTTATGAGTTGCTTGATGGTGTGACGGTTATTGAGCTTGCGGGCTATTCTCCGCAAATTCAGAACCTGGTTGTGGCGTTAACCTTGGATCTTTTCTATTCGCAGATGCAAAAACGAGGTAAGCCAATGATAGACGGGGATTATCGACAAATTACCAAGATGATTTTGGTTGATGAAGCCGATAACTTCATGTCGCAGGATTTCCCGAGTCTACGTAAGATTCTTAAAGAAGGACGTGAGTATGGCGTGGGGGTGATACTTTCCACTCAAGACTTAAGCCACTTCAAAACAGGGGAAAATAATTATGGTTCTTACATTCTGACCTGGGTAGTACACCGTGTCGCTGAAATTAAAAATGCTGATATCAAGGCTATCTTTAATAAAGATGATAAGGGAGAACAGGAACAGTTAATGGAGACAATTCGTAAACTGGATAAGCATTTTAGCCTCTATATTGATGGGGATAAAAAACTATCCATGATGCGCGATAAAGCCTTCTGGGAATTATTAAATAACTGATTTAATGCATAGATAGGGCCTGGAATTATCAGGCCCTAATTCAGCTAGATGGACTTAGCTAGATCGCTGAGGCTACGATGATTTCGCAGTGCTGCAATTCCATCTTCTACATGTGCAGACCATGCTTTGATCAGCTCTTTTTGCTCTATCTGTGGATACAGCATCTTAAGCATCAACTCTGTGATCTGGAGTGTTTCACCTAACCATGTAATCTTATCTAACACCAGAGATCCATCGAGCTTCTTAATATCCCGACCTGCTGAAAAGCGGAATCCACTTTCGACAGAGCGGAAAAAAGCTAATCGGGCGGCAATATTTGGCGTAATCCCCGTATACCCTTTCAATCTTTTAAGCTGTTCTTCAGTCTGACGACTGAGCTGCATTCGATTCGGGAGCATCAGATTACCTCCTTTGTTAATTCCCAAAAATATCCCGCTTTGAGAGAAGATGATTTTGTACGCGCATTAAAAACGATCTCATAAGCATGAGAAATATCATCTCTAAGTTGATCTACAAAATATCGTTTATCAACTTCAGTATCAGTAGAAAGTAATACGACCTGATGACTGGCATACGGGAAATAATGATTAATCAGTTTGTCTCTATGCTGAGAATCTAAGCGTCCCAACGGGGTATCAATAATCACAGGCAGATCACGGCCAGAAGTTTTAGCCAAGGCTTCGAGAATAGCTATAGCATAAATTTGCTTCTCACCAGCGGAGAGTAATTTGCGGTTAATAACCGAGTTATTTTCATCCACCAGTTCAACATCGAAAGTCTCGGGATTAATATGAGCATTTAGCTGCAAATCCTCCTTACGAGCAAGCTTGCGGTAAGCCACTTCAAAGTTTTCTGAAAGCGTTTTTACTCTTGCCTGAGTTAATAACTCACTGTACCTATCCAGAAGATTGATGGTCTCTTGCGCATTATTAAATGCGCTATTAAAGCTATGCTGATTACGAGCCGCATCGTGTGCTTTTTGTATCTGACGAGCACAGTCTAGTTGCTGCTGTTTCGTCTGTTTGGCTTCTTCCAAAAGTGCACGATATTGCTGGCGCTTGGCTTCACGTTGACGATCCAACTCGCGGAGTTTTTCAAAGATGTCCATTAACTGGTCATCTTCTGGCGCACGAGCAATGTTTGCAGCGGCTTGCTCTAATTGCTCTTCTACTTCAGCTAGTTGATTACGGTAAAGATCGAAACGCTGCCATGCTTTCTTGCTGTCCTGTTCAATGGATTGTTGGATCATTCCGGCTTCACGCTCGGAAATGTCAAACAACAGCTCACCTTTAGGTTTACCTGCCAGGTATTCTTTAAGGTTATCCTCTATAGCTTCAGCCGCAATCTTACCAGTACTTCCAGAACGGAACGAAATGTCATTTTTGAGTTGCGTAAGGAATTGATTCAATTCCTTCTCAAAGCTATTTGCCTGTTTGATTTGTACCTCAGCACTAATTTGCTCAAGCAAACGGCCTAAAATTTTGGGAGCCAGAGCATAAGGCAAGGAACTGTCACACTCGTGGCGAAGAGCTTTCTCCAGACGGTCTTTCTCTTTTAGAAGAGTATCTACCTTCTGTTTCTCTTGAGCTTTCGTCTGAGCAAAAGCGCCGCCTTGCGCATTCAGGAGGGCTTCATGATGTAAAATTTCTTTAGCGATTAAATCGATGCGTAATTTTGCAAAGTCTGCCTTTTCAAGAATCTGCTCTGTTTTAAAAGCAAACTCTTTAATTTGTTGCTCAAGCGCGGCCAATTTCTGCTGTTGGGATTCAGCCAGTTGACCAGATTGCTGGCGCTTCACAAAGATCATTAAATCATTACGAAGTTTCTCGATCAGATCTAATCCAAGTAAACGACGTACGGCGGTACGAAGAATGTTGCCAGATTCATCCTCTGCGAGTTCAGCAATTTTTTCGCCATCGAAAAAGAACAAATCAGCAATCCCATGCGGGATCAACTCATTCAAAAACCCCTGGCATTGGTCGTAGCTCAGTCCTTGAACAGGATTGCCATCCTGTTGAAGTGAAAGTTTATCTCGCTTTCCTTTTTGCCAGGTTCGAGTAACGGTAAATTCAGCTTCCTGCCCGCCTTTATTGTACGTAAAGATGAGCTCGATTGACGCTTCATCTGGTCGTTCGCCTGAAGATGAACCGTTATGAATCAGCGAACTGAGTTCTTCTACATACTCTTGTTGCTGAGTTGTCGAGCCAAACGCTAATCTTCCATACAGTGCCAGGCGAATTGCTGACAGGATTGACGTTTTGCCCGCACCGTTTAATCCACCAAACAAGACAATCGGACGTGGATTATCGTCGTGCTGCCGCTTTTTAGGGGCGAGATCGATAATATGAGTTCCGTTGAAAACCCGAAAATTACGCAGTACCAGCTGTTTAATTAACACGTTCTTTTTCCTCACTGGCAAGCAGATTTGGTTCGCTTACGTCGGCAATTCTGCGCTGTAAAATCTGTAATTCGCTTTCCAGTTTATTCACTTCTTCTTGATGAACATCTCTTTCACTGCGTTTCTGCAACGATTCCTGTTGTTGCTTGATCTCTTCCAGGCTACCCCAGTCTTGCTTGAGGATCGTTCCAAGTTTATCGAAGATCCCCTGGCGACGGCTAAGCCCTTCCATTGAGACTTCAAGCTCAATCAACTTCATCACCATCTCAGGCACAACATCAAAACCTTGTGCAATCTGCTCAAGCAGTTCTGCATCGCTGGCATCAAAGCGCGACTGGTCGTCAATTACCCAATCCAGATCTTTTCCGTAAACTTCACGATAGATACCGGGTAGTGAGTCATACCAATCTGGTTCGTTAGGATCCTTGAGCCACTCCTGACGAATTGCGTGTAATTCAGGCTGAGTTATTAAAGTAATGGTGTGACCTTGAGCATTCATATCACGCTCGATGGTCAGCAAGTCCTTTAACCATTGCTGTCGGTATTTCAGCCAATAAGGGCCAGGAACATGCTTGCGATCAGCGGTAAGTTCTTCGCCATCTTTTGCATACTGGTAGCTCACTTTACCTGTACGGCGCTTGTAGTTACGGTAAGTATCTTTGTTCACCGGATCGGTTGTGAAGGCCAGCAAATCGCGGTACTTAAGCAGCGGTGACATCCACTCCTCACCGTTCTGAATAAGGCTTTCCATCGCTTTGTCTTTTGTTACAACTGTGCATGTCCAGCAGCCAAAGCGAGAGTTACCGCATGAAGGTGTACTCTCATCGATCACGAGCGGGCATTCACCCTGTGCGGAGGAATCCATATAGAGTGTCCACAAGGGACGGTTATTCCCGCCCCATGGGCTTTCCCACTCATCAATGTCATCAGGAGCGTATTTGAAGGCTCCACGCAGTAATTTCCAGACATCTTCTACGTCCCAGGTGTCAATCGGGGTGTAAATGAAGGCGTTAGAAAGGGTGGTGTGACGTGCCAGCCGTGAACCATCTATCTTATGTTTAGCAATAACCTGTGCACGTGATGCACTCTCGCTACTGCGTGACCCAAGCACAACGATGACTTCATCAAACTGGCTGATTTTATCTTTGATAAAATCACTCACCGGATTGATTTTCATTCGTTCGGTACACCACCGGAAACTGCGGGTAGGGGCGGGATAGCCTTTACCTAATAAGTTCGCCCAAAAAGTCTCAGTGGTTTTTGGCGTCACCGCATGCTGCGTAATGGGTAAGCCGTCTCGCTTAGCACCAGCTTCAATCTGCAGCATGGTTTTCTTGATAAGGTCTACGACGACAGGCGTTTCCACCAGGGTATCTGATGAAACCAGGTACACATCTTTTGTGCGTAATTCTGGTGGCAGGCCCTGCAATGCCAGATAGACCAAAGTAATGACTGCAGACGAGTCTTTACCGCCGCTGTAGCCGATCACCCATGGGCGTTTATCAGCACAATAAACCCGCTGAACTTCAGCAACGAATTCTGCCAGAGTGCGCCCGGCAAATTGTTCCTGGTTAATAAAATCTTCATAGTCGGCCAGATCGAAGGCCTGCGTTAATTTACTCATGAGACAACCATTTGAGCTTCAAGCTCCTGTTCTTCAGGAGTGAGTGGGAGTGACATTGCATGCTTAAGTGCATTACAGGTGAGCTGGATGGCAATGCCGGTTTTACTCAACTTGCCATGCTGCATAGCCCGTTTAACCATTTCGGGATTGCTTTTACGCCAGTCGAAGGTCTTTAGTTTAATGATTTTTTGTTGCCATTGTTCTGGCTCTTCGGCCAATAACGAGCGGCCCAGCAGTCCTAATGCCTGCAGACCAATACCGTGCGCATGCACATAATCTTGTCGCAATTGGGCTGGTGAAACTTCCTTTCTTGCGGCCAGCTGCCAGTCTGGCATAACCTGAAAAACAGCCTGCCAGTACAGTGTGGCGATATGTGTGTTTTCTTCTATGTTGCCCAGTTTAGGGTCTTTACCTAGCAGCGCGCGCGTAGCCTGTTTGATGCTACTCAACGTAAAGAGCTTATTAGACAATATGCTAATACTCGATTTCTCAAGTTCAGTAAGCCCAATAAAAGGCTCAATAGACATGGCGAGGTAGCGAGCCAGATTGGAACTCACATCACGATGATCGTAGAGCGCTGACAGCGAAGGGCTGGGGCGAATCGCGTATTTATTCAGGTCGGCAAACATTTGCTGGCTACGTCTTAATCCTTCATCAACGAAGAAGAGCACCGGGATATTGTCTTGTCCCAATTCTGGCCGCTCTGCTAACGCGTCTTCAATCGCTTTTCGGCGATGCTGGCCATCGTTAATGAGGATCTGAGCATCCATTGGTACACGCAGTGTTCCAAGGTTATTTGAGCCAGAGAACTCGTCAAACTGAACATCGACAGCGATGGACGCGGTTAATGCAGAAAACACGTAGTCCTTAGGGTTTTCCAGCAAGTAACGAACCATTTCCGGGATGCGGGATTTGTTCAGGATGCGCTGAGCCCTCAATTCCGGCGGAACGTCAGTTTCATCGAAACTAAAAATCTTCGGTATGATGCGCATAGGGCAGGTAGCGATGTAGAATGGTCGCCCGGCCTGGATACCCCTTACAGCGGGGAAAGAGTAGCAATAGTCAGCATCAAAGTTTGCCATGTTCGAGTCCCTGTTTTAAGGCGCAATTACGTTTTATTTTACGTAAAAAGCCTGCAAAAATGAAATCCTTATCCTTTTAAAACACAAATTGTTAAACCATTACGTATGATTTGACGTAACTGTTTGACGCGCCACTCTCTTTCTCATCATTGAACGCCGATCGATAAGCTCTCCATCTTTGTAATATCGACTAGGCCAGATCTCTTCCGGCGGCACGCCAATCACCTCGGCGATAATCAGTTCTCCTTTAGGCCACGGTCTTTCAAGCGCATTGGCTAATGTTGAAGAACTAAGTCCGGCCTCTCGGGAGAGCGCGGCAAGGGATGTCCCTTTCTTTTTTATCGCTGCGATGATGTCTGCTTTATGCCAGTCCGTTTTCATGTCCTTCTCCTTTTGTCAGCTATCTCTGATTAAATACTACGTTATTCGTAGTATTTGTTTAAAGTGGAAAAACTACGTTTAACGTAACTCTGGAAAGAGGATCGAGTTTCCGTGCAAAGGTGATGTAACAAGAAGAGAAAAGGTAATCCTACGTTTTACGTAGTATCCGCTATGTACAATAACTACGACTATCGTAGCTATGAACGAATATTCTACTCACAATCAAATCTTTAGTCGGCGTCTCAAAGAAGTGCGACTCGCGAAGGGCTTATCTCAAAAGAGCCTCGGTATCCTTGCGGGTATCGACGAGTTTGTTGCCAGTACCCGTATTAACCGTTACGAAAAGGGCGTGCATCAGGCGAACATCGAAGTTGTTCAAAAACTCTCGGCGGTTCTGGAAGTGCCTTTAGCCTACTTTTATACCGAAGATGACGACCTGGCATCGCTCTTACGCAGCTGGCCTAAAATGGATGCTGAACAGAAAAAGAGCATCATGGCTCTGATTTAAGTCTGGGCAATTTAAAGATGGGTTGATTTAAGCAACTTTGCTCTTCATTCATCACGATGCTGCTCCCGGGCAGCTTCTACTAATACTCGATGCACACACCAATGAAGCATATTCAGCGTAAGACCTGATTTTACTTATCACCTCAGTTAAAAAGGGGTGCTGTATTGGGCGGGGCGTAAGAAACCCAACCCTTGAAGTAAGATGTTTTTTTATCTCAAGAGTTAGAGGTTTAAAATAAAAATTAATTTGGATTCAAGAGGTTTGTTTATTTGTAGTGGTAGTGGTAGTACAATTATTTGAAATATTTTTCATTTCTTTAATATATCCGTCAATACGATAAACCCACCTAGGATCAACATATTCTCGCATGTCATTATCGAAGTTGTCTAAGTTAATAAGCTCAAGTCGCTTCGATTCTTTTGAAACTTTAAGCGCATCGTTTGTGAAATAATTACTGCTTATTATAACTGACTTTGTGGCATTTTTTATGTTTAGTAAGCCCAAAGCATTTCGAGCTATTTCCACTCCAACTTTAGTTTCTTTTTGTTTACATTCAATATAAAGCACCTCATGTTCTCTTCCACTTCCTTTTTCTGCAATGATATCATATCCACCATCTCTTGTTTTTTTTGTGATATAAACATCATATCCCTTTTTTGTGTATAAATAACCACAAAGAAGTTCGAACTCACGTGGCGATATCTTTCTTATCAACTCTTTAGTTGGCAATGGATGATTTATAAACTTTGCATTTATTAATGAGATAATGTCCTCGCACCGATAAAATCCATTGTCAGACATAAACATAATGTGCGCTGTCATATAGGCGTTAACAACACTGACTGCTTGATAAGGATTTTCTGGTAATAAATCAAGAATCCAAGAGATAGATTGCCATGGTGGATCGATTTCATTTATTGAAATTAATCTTTTAAGAAAGGATTCGTGCTCGAGAATTTCTCTGATATTGAAATTTTCACTATCAAAAACCCAATTTCTGATGATGTCATCACCGCCTAAAAATGTAGTGGGAATTATAAACTTGTAAATCAGATCCTTTACATCATTTTCTGAATACTTAACAATATTAATAATGTATTCTTCTAAATGCTTGGTTGTTGGGAATTGAAAGTCGATTATATCATAATCTCGATCTCTTCTGTTAACAGAGATCATTGCAAGCCACTCTTTAAGCGATAGCTCGGTTGCATCTATAAATCTCGCTTTCTTTTTTAACTTTCTTTTCATAAGTCTTGTTGTTTGATTTGACGTGATTTATTTTATCTACAAAAAAGTCCTATAGTAAAGCTGTTAAGATGACATGGTCGTCATTTTCAATATTGAAGGGAATCTAATTTGCATGATGAAAGTATTAAATGAGATGTTAAATGCCTGTTCGCAG
The DNA here is from genome assembly GCA_049284415.1 of Leclercia sp. Classification (GTDB taxonomy): domain Bacteria; phylum Pseudomonadota; class Gammaproteobacteria; order Enterobacterales; family Enterobacteriaceae; genus Enterobacter. Next base: position 341,224 of record JBAPXW010000024.1, on the reverse strand, counting down.
GCCTCTAAGAGTTCGTTGCCATCATCACCGCAGATATCCAGGTCCTCTTCAATGCGTGAATTGCCGCCGATAGGTTTGCGGTAAGGGCCGAAGGACTCCCGGATGGTCTCAATAACCTGAGAAAGAGTAGGTTCCATAATGATTTTCTTCCTTTAACCCATCAAAGCGAAATAAGAATTTATTTACTCATAAATCGGCTAGGTAATATGGCGCATCTACTATACCGCCCTTACCATAGATTTCACATCATCCAGCCGAACTAGGTTTATACGGGAAGTTGTTAATAAAAATTGTATTATTCATATTAATAATGCTGTTTGTCGCCTGGACGGTGCCTTACAGCGATCTTGTTTTCGATTTTGTCAGCAAGCATATCACCCATGCTGAATCAGAAAAGATCGCCAAATTTGTCCTGGGCGAGCCCGCCCCCGAACCCCATGAATCAATAAGAGATTACATCAGCCTGTTACTCAATACATTAATAAGCGTACCTTTGCTGAGTGCAATAATTACCGTGTACAACACCGTAACCCGCAAAAACCGTTTTTTTGAGATACCAGAAGAGTGGATATCGTCTACGCTGCGACGCTTCGCAAAAATATTCCTTTTCACATTCCTGTTTTGGGCGTTACTCCGTTTTCTGCCTTACCAGACATTATTCCCCGCCGATGAAACGTACGCAGATTTCACTATGGTAGCAGCCACGGCCTTTAATCTGATGATCACCGTGTTCTGCTACCGTTTTCTGACAAATAACTTTTATCCGCTCCGCAGGTAATCCCTAATCTTCAAACAACCTCACTCAACAACGCCCCAATCTCCGCCCCCAGCGCCAAATCATTCACCTCGCCGAAATGCTGCTGCCGCACGTTCCCCTGCTGGTCGATAATCGTCAGCGTTGGCGTGCCGCGCATGCCATAGGCCAGCATGGTTTGCGGAATATCGTTGTCCGCAGACGGCCTGTCCACGCCGACGGGGAAGGGGATGCGGAATTCGGCCAGAAACACCTCCAGCGCCCGCGGGGTCATCACGTCATGGTGCTCAAATACCGTGTGCAGCCCGATGACGGCAACTTTATCCTGCGGGAAGGTGGCGAAGATCCGCGTGGCCTGCGGCAGGCCGTGGGAGACGCAACCGGGGCACAGCATCTGGAAAGACTCCATCACCACCACTTTGCCGCGCAGCGACTGCAAGGTGATTGGTGCCGGGGTGTTAAACCAATGATCAACATTCAGGTCCGGTGCTTGGGTATAGCGACTCATATTCATACACTCCCCAGCCCGCACCGAAATGCGGGCGATATTGAATAGGTTATGCCTGCGTCGTCTCGTCAAAACAGGCGGCGATAATGTCCAGGCCCTGGCGGATCTGCGCGGGTTCCACGGTGAGCGGCACCAGCAGGGCGACCTGGCGGTAGTAGGGGGAACTTTTATCCATGGCTTATTCCCCGCTTAGTAAAATTTTCGGGCACAGTAATCTGGTATTGCGTGTTCAGCTTGCCATTAATAACGATTTGTCGGTTGCCCGATCCCAGGTCGATTTTGCTGGTATCCACGCGTTTGAACCATGCATGTTCATAGAAACTGGCGAAAAATAGATACAGGCGTTTGGTTTGTACGGACTGGCTGAGCATAAGCAACTTCTCCACTTTACGTGGGTTGAGATTGACCAGCCCCTGAAAAAGCTCGGCAGCGTGCTCAAATGAGATTGTCTGAGGTACTGCGCTTAATAGCTCGTAGGCTGCAAGTTCGGGTACGCTGGCGGTTATGCTTTTCCCTTTAACCTCAAGCTCAGTTCGGAATTTTTCATCCAATTCAGGGAGCTTCAGAGCCGATACTACCAACCACTCAACGCCGGGAAATTCTTTAAACCATTTGGGTAATATCGCTTTGTTTTCAATGCTCAGCCAGCATTGACTCTGTTTAAGCTGCAGGTAATGGGAACGGCCCTGCCAGGAGAGACTACTCAGTCCGGCCAGATGCACCGGCGCTTCAAGCTGGTTTTGCAGACACCATAGCGCATCACTCCAGTCTGGTTCTCGTCCTGCGCGCGCATAAATGCCAGCTCGCAGTTTTATCAACCAGCCATTTTGCGCGTATTTAAAGGCCAGAGAAGGCGATATGTTGTTTCGGGTCAGCCAGGATTGCAAAACCAGGCTTCCCGGAGAGGTGTTTTGCAATAACCAGTTTAATTTTGATGTCATAGATTCACTCAGGGTGTAACTATAATAAAAAAAGTAAACTATTTAGTGAGTGAAAAGTCAATTTACGGCTGTGGTGGTCAACAAAAACTGGCCACGCTTTAGCGTTTTTCCAGAACAATCGTTCTGATTCAATGTATACGGCCCGGCTTGCTCCGGGCGTAAAATTTAACCCTGCGTCGCCTCGTCAAAACAGGCGGCGATAATCGCCAGGCCTTGTTGGATTTGCGCCTCTTCCACGGTGAGCGGAACCAGAATGCGCAGCACGTTATAGTACGGTCCGCAGGAGAGCAGGATCAAACCCTTATCACGCGCCCGGGCCACAATCTCCGCCGTCAGCGCGGCGTTGGGTTTGTGACTATCGCCATCCTCGAACAGCTCGATGGCGATCATCGCCCCCAGCCCGCGCACGTCGCCAATCTCCCGGTGTTTTTCAGCGATCGCCAGCAGGCCTTCGCGCAGAGTATTGCCCACCGCGTTGGCTTTTTGCAGCAGATCTTCCTGCTCGAAGACCTTGATCACCGCCAGCGCGGCGGCACAGGCAATCGGGCTGCCCGCGTAGGTGCCACCCAGTCCGCCGGGAGCGATGGCGTCCATCACCTCGGCGCGTCCGGTCACGCCCGCCAGCGGGAAGCCGCCCGCGATAGATTTGGCGAAGGTGGTGATATCTGCCGCCACGCCCATCTGCTCCATGGCGAAGAAGGTCCCGGTCCGTCCCGCGCCGCTCTGCACTTCATCGGCAATCAGCATAATCCCGTGCTCGTCGCACAGGTCGCGCAGGCGCTGCATAAAGGCGGGGGAGGTGGCGTAGAAACCGCCTTCGCCCTGCACCGGTTCAATCACAATCGCGGCGATGTCTTCGGGCGCGGCGTCGTTTTTAAAGATGCGATGGATGCTGGCGATGGCGTCGTCATCGCTGACGCCGTGCAGCGCGCAGGGGAACAGGGCGCGATAGACGTGGCCCGGCATCAGCCCCATGCCCGCCGAGTAAGGGGCCACTTTCCCGGTCAGCGACAGGGTGTAGTGGGTGCGGCCATGATAGGCCCCGGTAAAGGCGATAGTGCCGTTGCGTTTGGTGGCCGCGCGGGCGATTTTCACCGCGTTCTCGACTGCTTCGGAGCCGGTGCTCACCAGCAGGGTCTTTTTCGGGAAATCGCCCGGCACTTTTTGGTTCAGGATCTCGCACAGTTCCAGATAGGGCTCGTAGGCCAGCACCTGGAAGCAGGTGTGCGACAGTTTTTTTAGCTGTTCTTCGACTGCCTGAACCACCTCCGGGTGCAGATGCCCGGTGTTGAGCACCGCAATGCCCCCGGCAAAATCGAGATATTCCCGGCCTTCCACATCCCACACCCGGCAGTTCTCCGCCCGGGCGGCAAAGATCGGGTGAATCTGTCCCACGCCACGCGGGACGGCATTGCTACGACGCTGCATTAACTCTTTATTGGTGCTCATTAGCGGTTCTCCGGAATCAGATGTCGTAAAGGCCGGTACATATCGTTGATTTATAATTGATCGTAGATGCCGTACAGCGATCCTTCACGGCAGGTCCGGAGGTTTTTTATGGCGGCTTACCGCGCGGGATAAAAACAGGCAGCCAGACTCGATCCAGTATCGTTCGCGATGGTGATATCGTCGACTTGATCTTCAGGCGGGGTGGCGTTGCCCGGCGGCGCTGCGCTTGCGCGGGCCTACGGGTTCTGTAGGCCCGGCAGTAATGCTAACCCTTACAGCGACTTCACAAACGCCAGCAGATCTTCATTCAGCTGGTCCTGATGCGTCAGGGCAAAACCGTGCGGCGCATTGTCATACACCTTCAGCTCCGCGTGGCTAATCAGCTCCGCCGCCACTTTGCCGGTGGTCTCGAACGGCACGATCTGGTCGTTGCTGCCGTGGATAACCAGCGTCGGCACGTCGACTTTGGCCATATCCGGGCGGAAGTCGGTTTCACCAAATGCGGTCACGCAGTCGAGAGTCCCTTTCAGCGAGGCCAGCAGGGCGATGTTCAGGGTCTGGGTCAGCGCCCCTTCAGACACGGTCTGCCCGGCGTTGATGCCGTAGAACGGGGTAGAGAAATCACTGATGAACTGGGCGCGATCTTTGCGCAACCCGTCGCGAATGCCGGAGAACACCGACTGATCCACGCCCTGCGGGTAAGAGTCAGACTTGCCAAAGATCGGCGTGACCGCCCCCAGCAGCGCCAGCCCGGCCACGCGGTCGGTGCCGTAGGTGCCGATATAACGGCTCACGTCGCCGCCGCCCATCGAGAAGCCCACTAACGTCACATCCTGCAGATCGAGTTCGGTGATCAGGTCGTTGATGTCGGAGGCAAAGGTATCGTAGTCATAGCCCGTCCACGGCTGATCCGAGCGGCCAAAGCCGCGGCGGTCAAAGGCGATGGCGCGGAAACCGCGTTCGGCCAGATAGTTAAGCTGGTTGTCCCACATGTCGGCATCCAGCGGCCAGCCGTGGCTGAACAGCACCGGTTTACCGGCGCCCCAGTCTTTGTAGTAAATCTGGGAGCCGTCTTTTGCTTGAATCGTCGCCATAGTGTCTTCCTCAAAGTGTCTTTATTAGTATCAAACCGGCGCGACCAGATAACGGATCGCCGGAGGGGTAGCGCCCTGATGAAAAGCCAGCACGCGGCTTTGCAGCAGGTGGTCGTTCATGGTGTGTCGCTCCTGCAGGCGCAGGTGTTCCACCCACGAACCCATCAGGAAGGTCTCGATATACAGTCCCGGCTGGTCGATATCTTCGTACACCGCCCAGCTCATTGCCCCCGCCCGGCGGCGTACCCGGCGCAGCTCGTGCACCGCCTGCAAAAAGTCGCTGGCGGCTTGCGGGTCGATGAGATATTCGCAGGAGACCAGCACCGGCCCACGCTCGTTGGGGATCGTCTCCCGCGCGTCGTCGGCAATCAGGCCGCTGGTATCCAGGTTGAGGTTCGGGTCTTTCTCAAGCTTCCAGCGCAGCACCGTGGCGCTGGCCAGCAGCATCCCGACCGTCGCCACGCACAGCGAGGTGGCGGTGTTGAAGTGCGAGGCAATCTGCCCCCAGATGGCGCTGCCTGCGGTCATCGAGCCGAAGAACACCGTCAGATACACCGCCAGCGCCCGGGCTTTTACCCAGCGGGCGGCGCTACGCTGCGCCCCCAGGTTCAGGGTGGACAGCACCGCAATCCACGCGAAGCCGGTGAAAAACTCAAACAGGTTCAGCAGCCAGAAGTGGCGCACAAACGCCAGCGCCAGCAGGGTGATAGCGAACACCAGGCTGGCGGCCACCATCAGCTGGTCGGCATTCAGGCGCTGGCGCAGGCGTGGCAGCAGGATCGCGCCGCTCACGGCACCCAGCCCGATACAGGCCAGCATGATCCCGTATCCCGCCGGGCCGAGGCCCAGCTCCCGACGTGCCACCAGCGGCAGCAGCGCCCAGCCCGCACTGGCAAAGACAAAAAACGCCACGGTGCGGATCAGCACGTTACGCAGCACCGGGGCGGCATGCACGTAGCGCACCCCGGCCCGTACCGCCGAGAAAAAGTGCTCCGGTGGCAGGCGCTGCACGGCGAGCGCGGGCTTCCAGCGCCAGAGCACCCACGCCACGCCCAGCACCGACAGGGCATTGAGCAGAAACACCATCCACGGCCCGGCCAGCGACAGCAAAAAGCCGCCCAGCGCCGGGCCAATGGCGCGGCTGATGTTCACCCCCAGCGAGTTCAGCGCCACCGCCGGGCCCAGCTCGGCTTTGCTCACCAGATCCGGGACGATCGCCTGGAACGGCGGCGAACTCATCGCACTGCCTACGCTCAGCAGGAACGCGGCCGCCAGCAGCACCGTCGGGGTCACCTGACCGGTAAACGACAGCACGGTCAGGCCCGCAGCGGCGATAAACATCCACAGCTGTGAGAAAAGCAGGTACTTACGCCGGTCGACGATATCCGCCATCACCCCGGAGGGCAGGGCGAACAGAAACATCGGCAGGCTGCTGGCAGCCTGCACCAGCGCGATATCCAGCGGATCGGCGCTCAGGGTCAGCATGCTCCAGTTGACGCCGACATCGCTCATCCATGAGCCGACGTTCGACACCACCGTGGCAATCCACAGCATGCGGAACACCCGCTGACGCAGGGGTTGCCAGGTGGAGATCGCCGGGGCGCTGACGGGGGGCAGATGAGCGTCGTTGAGCTGGGTCATGCGAAGCGCTCCGTGGCCCGCATGCGCAGCCGCCAGCCGCCGGGGCCGGTGATCGCAAGCGTCGTGAAGATGATCAGCAGCAGCCAGCCAAACTGACCTTCGGCAATCGACCAGCCAGGATGCACCACCAGCATCGCCACCAGCAGCACGGCGATGATCGGCAGGCAGGCCAGCCGGGTCGCTACGCCGCACAGGATCAGGATCGGGCAGAGCACTTCCGCCACGATCGCCGGGATCAGGCTGAAGTACGGCCCGAAGCCAAACGGATCCTCGATGCGGGTCAGCTCTTCGCTGAAGTGCAGCACCTTCGGCAGGCCGTGAACGTACAGCAACAGCAGGCTGCCGGTGATGCGCAGGAACAACAGCCCCAGGTCAATCCGGGGCGCGGTGAGATGCGTTGAGTTGTTCATGATTAAAACGCGAAGCAGCTGCAGCCCAGCGCTCCCCAGAAGGCGTTATCGTCGGCCACCGGCATCTCTGCGGTGCGGGCAAAGTCGTGGCCGTGGTTGTGCACGCCGCACGGGCCGCTGCAGTGGTGGACGGCGCTCACCCCCACGCGGGTGGCCTGTGGCGGGGCGCTGCGGTAGTGGCCAGGTACTTTCGCGACCGGCGACCAGTCAGGCAGGACCGGGATCGCCGGCGGCGACAGCGGGCCAAAGCTGCCTGCGGCGTAGACGATATCGCCGTCCACCACCGTCAGCACCGACTCGATGCCCTTGATCTCCTCTTCCGGGACGCGGAAGTAGTCTTTGCTCAGCACCGCCAGATCCGCGAGCTGGCCAATTTTAATCTGCCCTTTCTGGTTCTGTTCGTTGGAGAACCACGCGCTGCCCTGGGTCCACAGCATCAGGGCGGTGTCGCGATCGAGACGCGCGCTGTGATCGTACATCTGCATTCCGCCCACGGTGCGGCCCGACACCAGCCAGTAGAGCGCGGTCCACGGGTTGTAGCTCGCCACGCGGGTGGCGTCGGTGCCGAGGCCCACCGGGACGCCGGTCTCCAGCATTTTGGTCACTGGCGGGGTGTGGCGAACCGCTTCCATCCCGTAGCGATCGGCGAAGTACTCGCCCTGGAACGCCATCCGGTGCTGCACGGCAATACCGCCGCCCAGGGCTTTGATGCGGTCGATGTTGGCCTGCGAGACGGTCTCGGCGTGGTCAAAGAACCAGTGCAGCCCGTCGAAGGGGATCTCGCGGTTCACTTTCTCAAAGACGTTCAGCATCCGGGTGATGGATTCGTCATAGGTGGCGTGCAGGCGGAACGGCCAGCGATGCTCGACCAGATGGCGCACCACGCGCTCCAGCTCGTCCTCCATGCCGGGGGCCAGATCCGGGCGCGGCTCAAGGAAATCTTCAAAGTCGGCGGCGGAGAACACTAACATTTCGCCCGCGCCGTTATGGCGGAAGAAGTCGGTTCCCTGGCCCGGTTTGAGCATGTCGGTCCACTTCTCGAAGTCCTCCAGCTCGTGGCCGGGGCGCTGGGTAAACAGGTTATAGGCGATGCGGAGCGTCATCTGCTTTTTCTCGTGCAGCTCGGCGATCACTTCGTAGTCTTCCGGGTAGTTCTGGAAGCCGCCGCCCGCATCGATGGCGCTGGTCAGCCCCAGGCGGTTCAGCTCGCGCATAAACTGGCGGGTGGAGTTCACCTGCTGTTCCAGCGGCAGTTTTGGCCCTTTGGCGAGGGTGGCGTACAGGATCATCGCGTTCGGACGGGCAATCAGCATCCCGGTCGGGTTGCCGTTGGCGTCGCGCTGGATCTCGCCCCCCGGCGGGTTTGGCGTCTCTTTGGTGTAGCCCACCACCTTCAGCGCGGCGCGGTTGAGCAGGGCGCGATCGTACAGATGCAGGATAAACACCGGGGTATCCGGCGCGGCGGCGTTGATCTCGTCCAGGGTCGGCATCCGGCGCTCGGCAAACTGGAACTCGTTCCAGCCGCCCACCACCCGCACCCACTGGGGCGACGGCGTGCGCAGGGCCTGCTCTTTGAGCATCCGCAGGGCATCGGCCAGCGACGGCACGCCTTCCCAGCGCAGTTCGAGGTTGTAGTTCAGCCCGCCGCGGATCAGGTGCAGGTGCGAATCGTTAAGACCGGGAATAGCGGTGTGGCCTTTCAGATCGACCACTTTCGTGCTGTCGTCGTGATACTGCATCACGTCGGCCACGGTGCCGACGGCAAGGAATTTGCCGTCGCGCACGGCGACCGCTTCGGCGAGGGGATTTTCACGATCGACGGTATGAAACTGGCCATTCACCAGAATCAAATCTGCTTTAGCAGAGGAAGTCATAACTGCTCCTGACTGAGAGGGGGTTGGTCAGGATTATTGGAACCGCTTCCTAAAAAAAACCAGTTATACAATGGGATAGGTATACCAAAGTATAACTATACGAAAGGTTAGTTATACAAAGAGATAATTACGCAAGCCCAAGGGGAACCCTAGGATGCAGGGAACACATCGTCGCCGCACTGGGCGACGGGTTTTTCACGTTAACCCCACTGGATACCCTTATGACAACCGCAAAACTCGAAGTGCTCACCCCTGATAATTGTCAGATGATTTTTATCGACCAGCAGCCGCAGATGGCGTTTGGCGTGCAGTCTATCGATCGCCAGGTGCTGAAAAACAACGTAGTGGGCCTGGCGAAAGCGGCCAGCGTGTTCAACATCCCGACCATCATCACCACCGTTGAAACCGCCAGCTTCTCGGGCAACACCTTCCCGGAACTGCTGGACGTTTTCCCGGGGAAAGACATTCTCGAGCGCACCTCGATGAACTCCTGGGATGACCAGAAAGTGCGTGACGCCCTGAAAGCCAACGGCAAGAAGAAAGTGGTGGTCTCCGGTCTGTGGACGGAAGTGTGCAACAACACCTTCGCCCTGTGCGCCATGCTGGAAGGGGACTACGAGATCTACATGGTGGCAGATGCCTCCGGCGGTACCTCGAAAGAAGCCCACGACTTCGCGATGCAGCGCATGATCCAGGCGGGCGTGGTCCCGGTGACCTGGCAGCAGGTACTGCTGGAGTGGCAGCGTGACTGGGCGCACAAAGAGACCTACAACGCGGTGATGGATATCGTGCGCGAGCACTCCGGTGCCTACGGCATGGGCGTGGATTACGCCTACACCATGGTGCACGACGCGCCGTCTCGCCAGAAGAGCGAGCACAACACCCTGGCGCCGGTTCCGGCCCGCTAAGTTCCCGGCGGCAGGCTGGGCCCTCATCCGGCCTGTCGCTCACCTCTCTGGAGTTGATCATGAGTACAGGGTTAATTTCCCTCGCGGCAGGCGTGCTGATTGGCCTGCTGTACGCGCTGCTGAAAGTCCGTTCCCCGGCACCGCCCGCGCTGGCGCTGATTGGTCTGCTCGGCATGCTGGCGGGCGAACAGGCGACGCGCCATTTTCTGCATGCCGATGACACCGCGCAGCAGGCACCCGTTACGCACACCACCGGAGTCTCATCATGAAGGCCTGGGTTGTCTCGCTGCTGTGTGGATTATTGGCAGGGGTTATTTATGCCGCGATTACTGTACACTCGCCTGCGCCGCCGGTGGTCGCCCTGTTGGGGCTGTTTGGCATGCTGGTGGGCGAACAGCTGATCCCGATTGGCCGCCGTCTGCTCAGCCGCCAGCTCACGCTGACGTGGTTTCGTCACGAATGCGTACCCAAAATCAGCGGCACGCCGCCTCCATCCCGTCCCGACGACGGACGCGAGGGATAATCACGATTCATTTGAGGACCAAGAGTATGCCGCAGCGCATAGCCATCATTGATGATGAACGTTCTGTCCGCAGCGGGTTAAGCAACCTGCTGCAGTCAGAGGGATACGCAACGGAAGCCTTCGACTCGGCGGAGGGGTTTCTCAGCCACCCCACTGCGCTTTCCGAGGTGGTGCTGGTGATTGCCGATATCCGCCTGCGCGGGATGAACGGGCTGGAGATGCTCGACAAACTGAACCTCATTGCCCCCTCGCCGCCGCCACTCATTTTTATCTCCGGTCATGCGGATGACAACATCCAACGCTACGCTGTTCAGAACGGCGCAGTGGCTTTTTTGCGCAAGCCGATTAATGTCGATGTGCTGCTGGCGCACGTTCAGCGCGCGCTCGTCACCTGACGACACCGTCACACTCATTCCCACGAGAACCATTAATGAAGAAAAATAAGGAAACGTGGATGAACAACCCATCGCTGCCTGCTCGCTGGCCCGCCCCCGGACATTTATCCGAAGGGCGGGCTTTTGTGCTTAAAGAAGACGTCATTTTTACCCCGCTGGGGCAGGAGGGGAGCCTGTGCTGGCTGAATGCCCGCCTGCCCAGCTCCGGCGGGGCGTTTATCATTGCCACCGGGGTGAGCGATGAAGAAGAGGCCAGCGCAACGCGTCTGCTGCGCAATGAATTTGCCCTGCGGGAATATCTGAGCGACGACTGGGCGATCCGCCCGGTCGCCAGCACCCAGTACCACGGGCGCTTTGCCCTGGTGTATGCCCCTTTCTCGTTTGTGCTGCTGACCCGCATTGTCGGCGCGCCGCTGGCCTGTATCCCGAGCTTTCTTGAACTGGCGATCCGCATCAGCCTGCCTCTGCGCCTGATGCATCTGCGCAACCTGGTGCACGGGGATATCAAGCCTGGCAATATCTTTATCCACGATGACAACAGCTGTCGGCTGGGGGGCTTTGGCCTGTCGTCCGGCACCCCGGAAGCTCTGCAGACGATGCCGCTGGTGGGCGGCACCCCGGCGTACATGTCGCCGGAACACACCACCCGCACCCACCGGTCGGTGGACAACCGCAGCGATCTCTACAGCCTGGGGGTGGTGTTTTACGAACTGCTCACCGGCAGCCTGCCGTTTGAGCTGGGCGGCGAGGATCAGGGGAAATGGGCGCATTACCATATCGCCTCTGAACCGCGCGCCCCCGGTGCGGTGTGCCCCGGCGTGCCTGCGATGCTCTCAGCCATCGTCCTCAAGCTGCTGGCGAAAAAACCCGAGCACCGCTACCAGACGGTGGATGGGCTGATCGCCGATCTGCGCCGCTGCCAGGCCACGCTGAGCGACGAAGGCGATATCGCCGCCTTTACCCCGGGATTGCAGGATCGTTCCCCCGCGTTTCATCTGACCGACACGCTTTACACCGCCCATCCGCAGGCGGGGGAGCTGCTCCACGCCTTTGATCGGGTGAGCCGCGATGCCATCGCTTGCCTGGTGGCGATCAGCGGCCCGTCGGGGATTGGCAAATCGTCGCTTATCGCCTCGGGGCTGAAAGCGTTGCAGCAGCGCAACGCGCTGCTGGCGGTGAGCAAGGTGGATCAGTTTTCCCCCACGCTGCCCTATGCGGCGCTGACCTCGGCGTTTCGCAGCCTGGTCCTGCACCTGCTGGGGCTGTCGGCAGAGGAGGTGGCCCAGTGGAAAGTCCGCCTGTCGCGCGAGCTGGAGGGTTACGAAGCGTTAGCCGTCAGCCTGGTGCCGGAGCTGCGCCTGCTGCTGGATAGCAAACCGCGCTTCGCCAGCGATACCTTTGCCATCGATGCCCGGGCGCGCTTCAGCCACATGGTGCTGGCGCTGGTGAATACCCTGGCCAGCGCGGGCTGCCCGCTGGTGCTGCTGCTGGATGATATCCACTGGATCGATGCCGCCAGCCTGCAAATTCTGGAATACCTGCTCATTAACGCCAGCAACGTGCCGCTGCTGATGGTGGTGGCGCACCGGGATGCCAGCTCGCTGTCGGACAACGTCCTGCAACAGCAGCTGGCGAGCCTGCACCGGGCCTCGCGCAACACCACCGAGCTGCGCCCGGAGGCGCTGTCGGTGAAGGCGGTGTCGCGCTGGCTGGCGAATATCTTCCATACCCGCTCGGCCAGCACCGCCGATCTGGCCGAGCTTATCCATCAAAAAACCGGTGGCAACCCGCTGTTTGTGCATGAGTTCTTCCGCCGGATCGTGGATGACGGGCTGGTGACGCACAACAAATATCAGGATAAGTGGTGCTACGATCTGCACGCTATCCGCACCCGGCATTACACCGAAAACGTGGTCACCCTGGTGCTGCAGCAGCTGGAAGAGATGCCGGACGATACCCGTCGGCTGCTGGGCAGCATCGCCTGTCTGGGCGGCAGCGGCGAGCTGGAGATGGTCTGTCGGGTGATGGGAATGTCGGTGGCGGAGATCCGCTATGCCCTGCATCCGGCGGTGACGGCGCAGCTGATTACCCTCAGCGCCGACGGCTACGCCTTTACCCACGACCGGGTGCAGGAGGCGGCCTTTGCCCTGCTGGATAGCGCCGAGAAAAGCCGTCTGCACCTGACCACCGCCAGCCTGCTGGCGGAGTCGGCGCGCCAGGCGGCGGGCAACGAGATCCTGTTTCGCGCCGTGCATCACGTCACGGCGGCGCTGGATTGTATTCAGCCTGCGCCCCAGCGGCAGATGTTCCGCGAGCTGAGCCTGCTGGCAGCCCGGCGGGCCCGCCGCTCGGGAGATTACCCCTCGGCCCTGAGCTATATCCAGACTGCCCGCGCATTGGGCAACGCCGGTTTAGCGACGGAAGGCGCCAGCGATTTTACGCTCGACAGCGAAGAGGCCGGATGTGAGTTCGCGCTGGGCAACCTTGAGAGCACCCGCAGGCTGTGCGACCGCATTCTCGGCTCCGCTGGCGGGCTGGCGGAGAAAGCGCTGGCGGCCAACCTGCTGGCCGAAGTCTATCTGCGCCAGTCCGACAACCGGCTGGCGCTGGAGGCGGCCCTGAGCTGGCTGGCGGTATTTGGTATCCACGTCAGCCGCGACCCCGATTCAGCCGAGTGCGACGAGGCCTGGCAGAGCCTGTGCAACCGCGTCGGCGACAACCCGCAGGGCCATTTCGCCCGGCTGCCGCGGATGACCGACCCTGAGACTGAAGCGGTAATGAACCTGCTGAACAGCGCCAGCCTGTTCGCCAGCTTTACCCGCTCGCGCCTGCACTTCATTCTGCTGTGCCGGATGATGCACCTGACGCTGGATCACGGCATTACCGGGGCGTCTACGTCGGCGATGGCGTGGTTCGGGGTGCTGATTGGCCACCGCTACGCCGAGTACCGGCTGGGCTTTCAGTACGGCACCCTGGCGCGGGAGCTGGTGAACCGCCACGGCTACGATGCCTTTGAAGCCAAAACCCTGCTGCCGCTGGACCAGCTCAGCGTCTGGACCCAGCCGCTGGGCTACACCATCGAATGCGCCAAAGCCTGCTTTACCTCGGCCGTCACCCACGGGGACATGACGGTGGCCTGCTTTGCCGTCTGCCATCAGGTGATCAACTTCCTCGCCCGGGGCGATCATCTTGACGGGGTACTCACCAGCATCGAGCGCGGGCTGGCCTTTGTGCGCAAAACCCATTTTCAGAATGTGGAAGCGATCCTGCTGATCCAGCGCCACTATGTGGAACATCTGCGCACCCCGACGAACGGCAGCTGGAGCGCCCGCGCGGTGCTGCCGGAATCGCTGCTGCCCGACGCGACAGAGCAGGCCCGCGAGCAGCTGTCGACCCTGCAGTTCTGGTTCTGGCTGTATCGTGGGATGGCGCACTTCGCCTGCGGCGAATACCCGCAGGCAGCCGAGAACCTCGAGCAGGCCGGGCGCTTTGCGTGGTCTGCGCCCGGGCATATCCATCAGCTGGATTACCATCTTTACAGCGCGTTGGCGCTGTCCCAGCAGCTGACCCCGGAGACGTTTTCCGCCGATCTGCGTCGTCAGATCCACCGCCATTACGATAAAATCGCCCTCTGGGCGCGGATCAATCCCGGCACTTTTGCCGACAAAGAGGCGCTGATTTACGCCGAGATCGTGCGTCTGGACGGGATGAACAGCATCGCCCTCGAGCAGTACGAGAAGGCCGTGCGTCTGTCGCGCGAAGGGGGCTTTAATCCGTTTAACGCCCTGGCCCACGAGCTGGCCGGGCGCTTTGCTCACGCCTGCGGCTACACTACCGCCGCCGATGCCCACTTCCGCGGGGCGATGACCGCCTGGGGACGCTCCGGTGCGCAGTCGAAAGTGCGCCAGCTGGAGCGGGACTTCCCTTATCTGCTGGCACCCGGCCAGGCCAATGCCTGGGACACGGTGGCCTTTGCGCGTAACGAGGAGATCCGCGACCTGCAAAGCGTGATCAAAGCCTCGCGGGCGCTGTCGGAAGAGATCAACCTTGAGCGCCTGATCGAAACCCTGATGACCATTCTGCTGGAGCGGGCCGGGGCGCAGCGGGGCTTGCTGATCCGCGTCAGCGACAACAATATTCCGGAGATCGAGGCCAGCGCCAGCACCACCACCGACGGGGTGCAGGTGCGGATCATGAAAGAGGTGCCGATGGCGACCGACATGCCGCTGACGGTGCTGGCGGCGGTGATCCGCACCGGGCAGGAGATCCACACCGGCAAACCGGAGGAGTTTCACCCCTTCAGCCAGGATCCCTATCTGGTGACCTCCGGCGCGGCGGTGATGTGCGTGCCGATGTTCAAGCAGGCGCGGCTGGTAGGGGTGCTGTATCTGGAAAACCGCCTGATGCCGGAAGTGTTTACCGTGGAACATTCCCGGGTGGTGAGCCTGCTGGGGGCGCACGCCGCCATCTCGCTGGAGACCGCCCGGCTGTATGCCGAACTGCTGGAAGAGAACCTCCAGCGCCGCCGGGTCGAGAAAGAGCTGCGGGCCAGTCAGACCTCGCTGATGCTGGGGGAGCAGATCAGCCACACCGGAAGCTGGCGCTGGGAGCTGCAGCAGGACCTGATGTTTATGTCCGAGGAGTATGCGCGGATCCTCGGCCTGCCCGAAAAACAGAAGATGATCTCGATGGCGGAGTTTCTGACGTTTGTGCATCAGGATGATTATCCGCGCATCAGCACCCTGGTGACCGAGAGCGTGCGCGACGGCCTGACCATGCGCGCCGAGTTCCGCATTATCCGCGCCGACGGCGCCATCCGCACCATTCTGGGGATTGGCGATCCGGTTGGGGTGGGGCGCGAAGTGAACGAGTATTACGGCATTATCACCGACATCACCACCCAGCGGATGGCTGAAGACGCGATGCGGGTGGCGCAGGCCGAGCTGGCCCGCGTCTCGCGCGCCACCACCGTCGGGCAGCTCACCTCGTCGATCGCCCACGAGATCAACCAGCCGCTGATGTCGATCGTCGCCAACGCCGGGGCCAGCCTGCGCTGGCTCAACCGCGACCCGGCCCGGCTGGATAAGGCCCAGGCCGGGCTGGAGGAGATCGTCTCCGAGGGCGAGCGGGCAGGGGAGATCATCCGCAGCCTGCAATCCCTCACCCGCAAACAGGATCCGGCCTTTACCCGCATCGATCTGCACTATCTGGTGCGCCACATTATCACCCTGTCACGCAGCGAGCTGGAGCAGCGGCGCATCAGCGTGACCTGGGCCCTGGCGGCGGAAAACAGCACGATCGTGGGCGACAGCGTGCAGATCCAACAGGTGCTGCTGAACCTGGTGATGAACGCCGTGGAGGCGATGGCCGAGATCAAGGACCGTCCCGGCAGCCTGGTGCTGTCGACGTCGAACCCGGAGGGGGGAGGGGTGACATTTGAAATTGCCGACAGCGGCACCGGTATCGAGCCGGGGCTGACCGAGCGGATATTTGACTCGTTCTACTCCACCAAAGCCCAGGGGATGGGGGTGGGACTGACCATCAGCTACAGCATTATCGAGCGCCACCGGGGCAAGCTGACGGCCCGTAACCGCACGCCGCACGGCTCTGTTTTTGCCTTTACGCTGCCGCTGGCGGCAGACGACGAGACATCACGCTGACGGCTGGCTGCGGGTCAGGCGCTCGGCGGCCCTGACCAGGTCCGCCAGCGAGCGGGCCTGCATCTT
Source organism: Leclercia sp. (assembly GCA_049284415.1). Taxonomy (GTDB): domain Bacteria; phylum Pseudomonadota; class Gammaproteobacteria; order Enterobacterales; family Enterobacteriaceae; genus Enterobacter. The sequence goes on along the minus strand of JBAPXW010000024.1, from coordinate 325,001 downwards.
GTCCATCACCCGTCGGCGATGCACTTTTACCGTGATTTCGCTGACCCCCAGCTCGGCAGCGATCTGCTTGTTCAGCAGGCCGCTGATCGCCAGCTGCAGCACCTGCTGCTCACGCGGGGTCAGGGAGAGATGGCGCTGCTTCAGGGCGTACTGCTCCCGCAGCTGCAGGGCGTTCTCCTCCGCCAGCTTCAGCGCGGCACCGATCGAGTCGATCAGATCGTGCGACGCCACCGGTTTGGTGAGGAACTCGTACGCGCCGCCTTTGATCGCCTTCACCGACATTGGGATCGTGCCGTGCCCGGTGAGATAGATAATCGGAATCTCGCGCCCGCTGGCCTTCAGGGTATCCGCCACCTCAAACCCGCTGATGGTGGGCATTTGCATATCGAGGATTACGCAGGAGGGCACGTCTTCAAAGGTGTGCTGCAGAAAAGATTCTGCCGAGGAAAAGTCGAGGGCGTTTAGCCCGGCGGACTCCAGCAGCCCGATAACGGACCGCCTGACAGCGTGATCATCATCAACGACGTAGACAATGTGTTCCATTAATAGCCCCAATGATTCAGCCTGACAGAGATGAGAGGATTTTCGCTCAGCGTAAAAACTACCCCCTACTGTTCAAACGGTTATGGTGGCAGCTTTCGAACGTAACTACTCTAACACATTAGTTCTCATTATCATTTAACAATATGATAACCGTATGAAAGCGATGAAAGAGTTTTCAAAACCGCTTTTCACATCGAGTAAGCGTAGGCCAAAAAAGATTAAATTGTCGGCAATAAAGGGGTGTGCGGATAGACCCGTTGCCTGTCTGGGGGGGTGAGGGGAATATGCAACTGAAGTGGTGGTTCCGTTCACTTTACGTTCAGTGCTTCTCTGGAATGACCGAACCGGTGAACGTGCCATGGCGGCTCAATCGCCGCCGCCCTGGCAACCCGGGCTCCCGGCAAGAAAATCGCCGCTTCGCGATGCCCTCAGCTTATTCCTTACGGCTTTCGGGTCGGGCGCGATCCTACATCCCTGTAGGTCACGCCCTCTCGGCGCATCCCTGCGCCTCGCCCCGGCCTACAGGAAACGCTTCGGCGATTTTCAGCCGGACCAGGGTGCCGCTGTAAGTGTTTTATTACTCTGTCACTACTCTATTGCTTTAAATAAAGCCGATTACTCTCCCACCAGCTCAATCCGGTTGCCGTCTGGGTCCGCAATCACGGCTTCATAAAATCCGTCGCCGGTCATGCGCGGGGCGCTCAGTAACGTATCATTTGAGCGCGCCTGTTCCGCCATCCGGTCCACCTCGGCACGGCTACCCACGTTCAGCGCGATATGCGCCCAGCCGACAAACTCCGGGTGCGGCGGGGCGTCGGGCAGATCCGGAACGGTCATCAGCTCGATGGTCGGCCCGTCGGTGAGCGTAATAAAGTGCGATTCAAACCCCGGGCGGTTTTTGCTGAGATAGCGTTCGTTACGTTGCCCGCCAAAAACCGTCTGCCAGAACTGAACCTGGGCGTCCAGGTGACGGGTCCAGAGTGCAACATGTGCAATGTTCATATTAACCCTCGCTGCGTGCGTGCTGGCCTGCGGTCACCGTCACGGACAGCGCTGCGACGATCAGCATCAGCACCATAATGACGATAAACGCCTGCGTTAATGAGGTGGCATGGGCCACGTAGCCGATAATGGCGGGCCCGGCGAGCACCCCGAGATAGCCCAGGGTGGTGATCGCCGGAACGGCAACCGCCTGCGGCATGTGGGTCTGGCGGCCGACGGCGGAGAACATCACCGGCACGATATTGGCGCAACCGGCCCCCACCAGCACGTACCCCAGCAGCGACAGGTACCACACCGGAACAAACGTCACCAGCGCAAAGCCGAGGGCGGCAATAATCGCGCCACCTACCACCGCGCGCAGGGCGCCGGTGCGGGCAATCAGCTTATCCCCGGTCAGGCGGAACAAGGTCATCGCCACCGCAAAGCAGGTAAAGCCCAGCCCGCCGAGCGACTCCGGCACGCCGCGCACCTCGGTCAGGAACACTGCGCTCCAGTCCAGCACCGTGCCTTCGGCGAGGAACACCGCAAAACAGATCGCGCCAATCAGCAGCACCACGCCGCGCGGCACGGCGAATGCCGGACCGGATGCCGGGTTGGCCCACGGCAGTAGCCCTTTCAGGCTTAATGCCAGCATCACGGCCACGCTCAGAGTCAGGATCAGGCTGGCGGTAAATGCGCTGGTGCCCAGGGTCAGCAGCAGGGTCATCGCCCCCGCGCCCGCGATCCCGCCCACGCTGTACATGCCGTGAAAACCGGACATTACCGGCGTGGACGATCCGCGCTCGACAATAATCGCCTGAATGTTCATGGCGCAGTCCGTCACCCCCACGCCGACGCCAAACAGCAGCAGCACGGCGGCCAGCAGGCGCGGATCCGGGATCGTCGCCAGCAGCGGGGTGGTGAGCATCACGATCGCCATCGCCACCAGGATCACCCGGCGACAGCCATAGCGGCTGGTCAGCATCCCGGTGAGCGGCATGGCGATCAACGCCCCCATTCCCAGGCACAGCAGCAGCGAGCCAAGAGTGGCTTCATTCACCCCGGTGTTGGCCTTGGCGAACGGCACGATCACCGCCCAGATTGCGGTAACAAATCCGGCGATAAAAAAGATGATCCGGGTTGAGAGGCGCTGTCCGGCGCTGGCGGTGAAAGCGGTCATCGTACGTCCTTACGTTGGCGGTATTCGCCCGGCTGGGCATGAACGGGAGTCAGGGAGCACAGCTCTTCCCGCTGAACGGTTTCCCGGGCGCGGTCGCCGTGGGTGACAGGTTCAAAGTAGAACCCGTCATCAGGTTGACTGGCGACCACCTGCGGATGGTGTGGATCATAGCGCTGCATTATGACGCTCCCGTTTTTGGCTGCAGGAATTGACAGAGTAAGCCGTCATGCAACATTATGCGCATTGATGCTCGATTCAGTTCCAGAGAAGATTAATTATGCTCGATTATGCAGCTTTCCCGGACCAACGACAAGCCCTGATCCGCCAGATCCTTCAGGAGAATGGCAGAGTGGTCTGCGCCGAACTGGCGACCCAGATGCAGGTCTCCGAACACACCATTCGCCGTGATTTACATGAGCTTAGCAAAGAGGGATTTTGCAAAAAGGTCTACGGTGGTGCGGTGCTGCAGCTGGCCGATGCGGGCAATTTCGTTAGCCGTGAGCAAAAAAATCACGCAAAAAAAGTCACAATCGCGCAGAAAGCGGCAACCCTGATCGCATCCGGCAGCTGTATTTTTATCGATACCGGCACCACCAACCTGGCGCTGGCAAAGGCTCTGCCAGCGGAACTGGCCGTCACGGTGGTCACCAACTCCCCGGCGATTGCCGCCGAGCTGCTGCGCCATCCGCTTTGTGAGGTGATCATCACCGGGGGTCAGCTCCAACGCACCTCCGGCGGCACGGTGGGCGTGACGGCGGCCAGTCAGATCCAGGGGATTATTTTCGATCAGGCGTTTATCGGCGGCTGCGCGATGGATCCCGGCATGGGGCTGACCGGGTTCGACTTTGCCGACTGCGAGTTCAAGAAAGCGGTGATCGGCCAGAGCAGCCAGACCATCGTGGCGCTGACCACCGACAAAATCCCCGGCGTGGCACGCTTTGTAGTGGCGAAAAGCCGCGACATCGACGTGCTGGTGGTGGAGGCGAGCCTGGATAATGAAGTGATTGCCGCATTCGCCGCGCAGGACGTGCGGATTGTCAGTGCCTGAGGGCGGGTTAATGGGTTAGCCACGTTTTATTACCCCTACCTGATGACCCGCACACAAAGAGATGACCGCCTCGCCATCCATGCCGGGTATAACCTCTACATCCGAAAAGTCAGGAAGGGCCACTTTAGCGCCATATTCAATTAATTCGGCTCCCCCGATCCCGGCGCAAAATGCCCCGGCAGCATGCGCAGACGTAACACCGCTTCTTGAATCCTCGAAGACCAGGGTTTGACTGGCGGAAATGCCCAGACGCTGTGCAGCAAGAAGATAGGGATCGGGGAAGGGTTTTCCACGTAATACATCATCGCGTTCGACAATTGTTGAAATGCAATGCTGCACCTTGAGCATTGCCAACACGCGATCGATTTTTTCTCGCCATCCGCTGGTAACAATACCTACGCAGATGCCCGCTGAATGGAGGGATAAGATCAGCTGGGCAACGCCGGGTATTGGATCATAATCAGCCGTATTTTCTACATGAATAACATGCGCCTGGACATTTTGCTGATCATCGAGGGTAAGTTCGCTGAACAACGCCTGAATCGTATGCGGCCCGGGTTGGCCATGGATATGTTTCACAATATCGTCTTCCGTCAGCCGTTTTCCTGTCATTTCAGCTGCCTCACGCCAGGCTCGCTCAATAACAGCATTAGAATCAATAAGCACGCCATCCATATCGAATAGCACTGCTGATATGTTGCTCGTTGAATTAAGCATGAGAAATTTCCTTTTATTATTTTGCCATTGACCCTACACATTAATCATGTCACTTATTGCAAGGGTTTGTATAATTCCATTATGTTTGGATTCGATAAATGGCCGGAATAGATATAAAACTGTTACGTGCATTTGTTACGTTGACGGATAAAGGAAGTTATCAAAAGGCGGCGGAATGCTTGTTTCTGACTCAGTCAGCCTTATCTAAGCAAATTAATAAGTTAGAGCAGGAAACGGGAGGTCTTCTTTTTCAGCGAGGTCGGTTTGGCGCAAAGCTGACACATGCGGGACTTCTCCTGTACCCGAAAGCAATTAGTTTGTTAAATGCGCATGCTGAATTTATTTCATTCGCTCAGGAAATACATCAAGCCAATGCAGACAAATTAATGCTTGGATTTGGTCTCTCTTCATTTCAAAACGCACCTATATGGATAAATATTTTTCGCAAGAAGTTTCCAGATATCGATGTGAATATTCGGCAAATACCTTCTGCTGTTCAGGTGGAACTGTTACAGGAGGGAAAGTTGGATGCTGGATTTTTACGTTTACCGGTGCCCGACGCTCTGGCATACCGCGTATTAAACGATGAGAAACTGATGCTTGCTTTACCGTCGCGTATTGATGGTGGGCCCGACCATATCCAGCGGATACTTGCATCGTATCCGCTATTGCAGATCGATCCCGCTGTAAGCCCTTGTCTCGCGGAGCAAACCGAACGTTTTCTGAAAACTAATCACCTTTGCGCTGCCCCCGTATCTGCGACAGACGATATTCCGTCTTTGCTTGCACTGATTGCCGGTGAAAATGGTGTCGCATTTTTACCCGCCAGTATCAGCAATATACTGCCCACGGGCGTTAGACTGATCTCCCCTGGAGTCAGTCAAACATGCTGGTGTATTGGTGTGGCGTGGGATCCGAAAATAACTAACCGACGACGAGATGATTTTTTACAGATAATCCATAACAACGAGATGCTGTCATAAGTTTTGAAAACAGGCGCTAACGCACCTCAAACACCACCGCCGTCCAGTTGATTCGGGTGTTTTCCGGAAACGCGGGGTAGGGATCGATGCGGGTACAGGCACCCGCCCAGATAAACGTATCTTCATCTATCCGGTACCAGTGGGGATTGCCCTGCACCGCATCGCCCAGCACCGCTGCCTGCACGCTGACGTAACTCCCCGCCGGCAGCGCGTCGGCAACGGGGGCGAAAACGGACGGACTCTCTTTGCGCGTACACACCCCCATCAGGGTATTCACACTGCCGGAAACGGGTAACTCAGTAAAAGGGCTCATCGCAGGCCTCATAACAACACGCTCTTAGGGTTAACGATATCGGTCGCGGTTAATCTGGCGCTCACAATAAAGCGTGAAACTGTCAGGGCGTGTCATGCGAATGGCTTAATGCGGCGGGTTTTCATCGCCGCTTGACCCACGACAAGGCAATGCGTCGGCGTCTCTTTCTATAATCAGGCCCGTTTGTCTTCTCACTGGTGCTACCCATGGCGTATCAACTCAACCTGAACTGGCCGGAATTTTTAGAAAAATACTGGCAAAAAAAACCGGTCGTTTTAAAAAACGCACTGCCGAATTTTATCGATCCAATCAGCCCGGATGAGCTGGCAGGGCTGGCGATGGAGCCGGAAGTGGACAGTCGCCTGGTCAGCCATAAAGAGGGTAAATGGCAGGCCAGCAACGGTCCGTTCGAGCACTTCGACAACCTGGGTGAAACCGGCTGGTCACTGCTGGCACAGGCGGTTAACCACTGGCATGCGCCTGCGGCCGAGCTGGTGCGTCCGTTCCGCGTGTTGCCGGACTGGCGTCTGGATGACCTGATGATCTCTTTCTCGGTGCCGGGCGGCGGCGTGGGCCCGCATATCGATCAGTATGACGTGTTTATCATCCAGGGGATGGGCAGCCGTCGCTGGCGCGTGGGTGACAAGCTGCCGATGCGTCAGTTCTGTCCGCATCCGGCGCTGCTGCACGTCGATCCGTTCGAGCCGATCATTGATGAAGATCTGGCCCCGGGCGATATCCTGTATATCCCGCCTGGATTCCCGCACGACGGCTTTACGCACGAAACGGCGCTCAACTACTCCGTGGGCTTCCGCGGGCCGAACGGCCGGGATCTGATCAGCAGCTTTGCCGACTACGCGCTGGAAAACGATCTGGGAAGCGAGCACTACAGCGATCCGGATCTGACCTGTCGCGAGCATCCAGGCCGCGTGGAAGAGTACGAGCTGGATCGTCTGCGCACGATGATGATCGAGATGATCAGCCAGCCGGAAGATTTTAAGAAATGGTTTGGCAGCTTTATCTCCACGCCGCGCCACGAGCTGGATGTCGCCCCTGCCGAGCCGGAATATGCCCCGGAAGAGGTGCTCGATGCGCTGCTGGGCGGCGAAACGCTGACCCGTCTGAGCGGGCTGCGGGTGCTGAACATCGGCGGCAGCTTCTTTATCAACAGCGAACAGCTCGAGACGGCGGATGCGAACGGTGCTGATGCCCTGTGCCGCTATACGGAACTGGGCCAGGCCGAACTCGGCGCTGCGCTGCAAAACCCGGCGTTTGTGGAAGAGCTGACCGGGCTGATTAACCAAGGCTACTGGTTCTTCGACGAGTAACCGAACAGGCGGCGCAGGGCGCAAGCCCCGCGCCGCCGCTTTTACGCCGCAAGGATATGACAGGCTTTCCAGTAATCAAGAAGGCGCTCGTCATCCTTTTCTCGCTCGGCTTTACTTTTCATGGCCCGTGCCAGATTTTCTCTCGACACTTCCTGGCCTTTTTGCACGACCTCTAACACCGCTTCGCCAAGAGCCAGGGATATTTCAGTTCGATTATCTTCACTTACCATATATGCCTCCACGTTGAGTGCGTGAAGATAATTATGATGCATAATAACGGCGGTAAAATATAAATCGTCCTGTTCTTATATCTCGCTTGCTATCCGCCTGATTATTTTCAGGTAGTCCTTAAATGCCGTTAAATCAATAATGTTTCGAAATGCTAATGAAGCGATTAATACGCGTTTTTTAGACTACAGTTAATTTCGTGTGACAAGCCAAATAACCTTTTGAGGAGAATTGATAATGGTAAATAACAGTGAAATCAAGGATCATGCTGAGGTTGTCGCGAGCTGCGGTACGCACGTAGGCGTTGTGGACCATCTTGATGGCACACGCATCAAGCTGGCGAAAAGCGATCCGGCAGCGGGTGGGGAACACCACTATATTCCGCTGGAATGGGTCGATAACGTCGACGGTAATAAAGTGATTCTGAACAAGAATCATGAAGAGGCGACAGCCGACTGGTAATAAGTGTAATAACCGCAGAAACAACGTTGTGATATTTACGCTCTGGCAGGGTGCCGGAGCGTAATAGTGTTAACACCAGGGTGAAAATTGCCTGCATTGCCGCCGCGTTGAAGGAGTGATACTGTTTTCTTTTTATTCTCTTTCCTCCAGGCGCAGGTATGTCCAACACAACGCTCCACGATCCGGCCACGGCGACGAAAAAGACCTTTTTCGTTGCAGATTTTAAGGTATTTGGTGAGCGATACGGCATTGACTACCGCTTCCCGCTGCTGACGGATGCCTGCGCCACCACCAGCCCCGTGCTGCACGGCGATGTGGAAGAGATGACCCTGCCGTCCGGCATTTCTTTAACCCATTCTGATGTACGCGTCCTGCAACCTTACGAAACCACCTCCCGCCACAGCAGCCCGCTGTATGTGCTGGTGGTGCTGGAAGGCTGCGTAACCCTGACCCTGAGCGGCGAAGTGTATTCAGTGCGTCCTGGGATGGCCTTCAGCGCCAGGCTGAGCGAGCAGCAGGCGATGTCAGCCCGTCATGATGCGGATATCGCCTTGCGCACCCTCTCTTTTGGCGTTTACCCCAACGATGCCCGCCGGGAAAGTCTGCTCGCCTCGCTGCTGGAGCAGTGGGAGAGTCTTAAGGCACCGACCTTTGTCTGGCAGGTGCCGGACTTCGTGCTGGCCGGTATTCAGCACGCCCGGCAGCGCGAGCGCAGCAGCCTGTCGCGCCAGCTGCTGCTGGAAGGGGTGATGTACCAGCTGCTCGGCCACGGTCTGCACCTGCGCGAGCAGCAGGGGGCGGCGCTGGGGCGTGCGTCAGGCAGCGAGCAGGCCCGGCTTCAGCAGATCCGCCATTTACTGGAACAGGCACCGGAGCAGGATTACACCCTTGCCCAGCTTGCTGCCCAGGCGGCGATGAGCCCCAGCAGCCTGCGCAGCAAGTTCCGCCAGACCTACGGCTGCACGGTGTTCGACTACCTGCGCGACTGTCGTCTCGGGCTGGCGCGCCGCTATCTGCTGGAAGGCCACAGCGTTCAGCAGGCCGCCTGGATGTCGGGCTATCAGCACGCCACCAATTTTGCCACCGCGTTTCGCCGTCGCTACGGCGTCTGTCCCGGCACGGTTCGCACCGGGCGCTAACCCCCTTTCTCCCCGATCGCCAACCCCTTGCGTGCAGTTTGGCATTGCGCATACGTACTCTGGCGGCGCGCATAGCTAACTTCGAAATGAAAAAGGTAATAATTCTTATTAACAATTAGAAATGCCTTTGGAGATTTTCATGTTCGCTAAATCGCGGCTGGCACTGCTGGTGGGATGGGTTACCGGGAGCGTTGCGTTCCCTGTACTGGCGCAGGATACGCCGAAAACGGAGACCGTCGTGGTCACCTCGCAGATGCAGAGCGGGGCCACCAAGCTGGCGACGCCGGATATCGAGACCCCGCAGGCGGTGTCGATTGTCACCCGTGAGCAGTTCGAAGAGCAGGGCGCCACCAGCGTGCGTCAGGCGGTGAGCTACACTCCGGGCGTCTACAGCAACCAGATTGGTGCCTCTAACCGCTTTGACTACATCGTGCTGCGCGGCTTCTCCGACGGCAGCCTGGACAACGTCTATCTCGACGGCCTGAAGATGATGGGCGACACCAACTCCCACAGCTCGCTGGTGGTCGATCCCTGGTTCCTCGACAATATCGAAGTGGTGCGCGGCCCGGCCTCGGTGCTGTATGGCCGCTCGTCCCCGGGCGGGATTGTGGCGCTCACCTCGCGTAAACCGTCGTTCGATGCGGGCGGTGAAATCAAACTGTTCGCCGGGAATAACGAGCAGCGCGGGGCGATGTTCGACTTTACCGGCCCGCTGGACGATAACGACCGCGTGGCGGCCCGCCTGAGCGGCATGACCCGCTATGCGGATTCCCAGTTCGATCCTCTGAAAGAGGAACGTTACGCCCTGATGCCGAGCCTGACCTGGCGCATCACCGATAACACGCGCCTCGATCTGATGGCCTATCTGCACCGCGATCCCGAGGGCGGCAGCCACTCCGGCCTACCGTACGATGGCACGGTGGTTCCGCATGACGGGCAACGAATCTCTGACACCTTCTTCGAAGGCGAGGACGATTACGACAAGTACGATCGTCGCGAGAACATGGTCGGCTACAACATTGAGCACCAGTTCGACAGCGGCTGGGCAGTGCGTCAGAAGCTGCGCTATCTGCACACCGACGTGGAGCTGAATCAGGTGTATGCCGCCGGCTGGCTGAACGCCACCGAGCTTAACCGCGGCTATTCCGGCTCTGACGAGAAGATGGACGCCATCACCCTCGATAACCAGATCGACGGCAGCTTTGACACCGGGCCGGTGAACCACCGGGTGCTGATTGGCCTCGATTATCAGGATCGCAGCAACGATACCACCGGCTACTACGGCGGCTTCCCGCCGATCAATGCCTTTAACCCGGTGTACGGCGCGCAGCCGGATTACATCACCATGTACAGCCAGGAGAAGCACAAGCTGCGTCAGACCGGCTACTACCTGCAGGATCAGCTCTCGCTGGACCGCTGGCGTCTGACGCTCGGCGGACGTTACGACCAGGTGAGCGTGTCGAATATCGACAAACTCAACAATTCACGCAGCGATCTGGATAAGAACAACTTCAGCAGCCGTGCGGCGCTGTTGTACCTGTTCGACAACGGGATTGCGCCGTACATCAGCTACTCCACCGCCTTCACCCCGACCAGCTTTGCCGATGCCAACGGCGATCTGCTGGATCCGATGGAAGGTAAGCAGTGGGAAGCGGGCGTGAAGATTGAGCCGGAAGGGATGAACAGCCAGTTCAGCGCCTCGGTGTTCCGCATCAACCAGACCAACATCGCCACCAAAGAGGAGCCGACCGATCCGTACCGTTCCATCGGTGAAATCGAATCCGAAGGGGTGGAGCTGGAAGCGGTAGGGCAACTGACCGACAGCCTGCGCGTGCAGGCGGCCTATACCTACACCGATATCCGCTACAAGAAGAGCAGCCCGGAGGAGCAGGGCAAACGTGCAGTGTATGCCCCGCGGAATATGGCCAGCACCTGGCTGAGCTATGACGTCAAAACCGGCCCGCTTGATGGCCTGACGGTGGGATCCGGCGTGCGTTACGTCAACGGCGTGACCAGCGATCGTCTGAACACCCACACGCTGCCGTCGTATACGCTGGTGGATCTGGCGGTGGGTTATGACCTGTCGAAGGTCGGACTGACCGGCGTGAGTGCCCAGCTGAACGTCAACAACCTGACGGATGAAAGCTACGTGGCGGCCTGTAACTCACTGTCGTACTGCTACTTTGGTGCCGAGCGCAGCATTGTTGGCAGCGTGTCGTGGAAGTTCTGATTAGGTAACCTTGTGCGGCCTGATGCCCTCACCCCGGCCCTCTCCCACAGGGAGAGGGAGAAAACCGTAGGCATCATGCCGCACTACGCCTCCATCGCAATATGAATCGCCTCGCCCATCTTCTTCAACGCCTCGCGATTCTTCTCGTTGGGCGGCAGGGCGACGTTAATGCGTAAACAGTTGCGATACTTGCCCGAAGCCGAAAACAGCGATCCGGCCGCCGCCTGAATCTTCAGCTGGCACAGCTGCTTGCTGACGCACACCATATCCACCTGCTCCGGTAACTCCACCCACAGCAAAAAACTGCCCTGTGGCCGCGTGACGCAAATCTCCGCCGGGAAATACTGCCGTACCCAGCAGGTATAGCGTTCCATATTCAGCTGATAAATCTGGCGCATCCTGCGCACGTGGCGATGGTAATGTCCGTTGCGGATAAACGCCGCCACCGCCATCTGCGTGCCCGGCACGTTAAACCCGCCTGCGGCATATTTCATGTGCATCACCCGGTCGTAATAGCGTCCCGGCACAATCCAGCCCACGCGCAGCCCCGGTGCCACGGTTTTGGTAAACGAACTGCACAGCAGCACGCGCCCGTCGATATCAAACGAGTGAATGGTGCGCGGACGCGGGTACTCAGCCGCCAGCTCGCCGTAAATATCATCCTCGACGATCACGATATCGTGTCGCTGGGCCAGCGCCAGCACCTGACGTTTACGCGCTTCCGGCATGATAAACCCGAGCGGGTTATTGCAGTTGGGCACCAGGATCACGGCTTTAATCGGCCACTGTTCCAGCGCCAGCTCCAGCGCTTCGATGCTGATCCCGGTTTGCGGATCGGTCGGGATTTCAATGGCTTTGATGTTAAACCCGCGCAGCATCTGCATGGTGCCGTGAAACGACGGCGATTCCACCGCCACGATATCTCCCGGCTGGCACACCGACAGCAGCGCCAGCGACAGCGCGCCGTGACAGCCGTTGGTGATCACAATCTCATTGGCCGCCACCGTCGCGCCGCCGTCCAGCATCAGGCGGGCAATCTGCTCGCGCAGTTCCAGCCGTCCTTCCAGCACGTCGTAGCTCAGCATCTCGCCGGGATTGTGCTGGGCGATGCGGCTCATCTCACGCCACAGCGGTTTCAGGCTCGGCTGGTTAAGATCCGGCGACCCGCCGCCAAAGGAGATCATCTCTTTATCGGCACGGGCATCGAGCAGCATCATCACCTCATCCCACTGGGTCACCTCCACCGGACGCTGCACCGGGCGGGTCATTGCCGGAACGGGCGGCTGCGCCTTGCGCGAAGAGACAAAATAGCCGGAGCGCGGCTGGGGGATGATCAGCTGTAAGTTTTCGAGGATCTGGTAGGCCTGCTGAATGGTGCTGATGCTGACGCCATGCTCCTGGCTCAGCGCACGTACCGACGGTAAACGCTCCCCGCTGCGATACAGCCCTTGTTCGATACGTTCCGCCAGGAGATTGGCCAGATGTTGATAGCGCGTCATGCTGTATCCTTTGTTGTCACCATACAGATCTAAAAACCAGTACAGATGCCGGCGATAAACGGCATTCAGATACAGTTTTAGCGGATCTGTATGTTAAACAAAAGTTGTTTTTGAATCTGTATTGCCGACCCCCATTTCCACGATGATAACCCCACTGACACCGGAGGAGAGCATCATGGAATTCAACGAGAACCGCGCCCGACGCCCGTTTGCCCTGTTTACCTGGGTGATGAAATGGTATCGCATCAACCGCACGCGCCGCATTCTGAACGGCATGAGCGATGAACAGCTCAAGGATGTCGGGCTGTCGCGATTTGATGTGTAGCGTATCGCCCGGTGGCGCTGCGTTTACCGGGCCACCCGGCATTTTCAGCCTAACAGTGCCAGCGTCTGCACTTTCGCGCTTTCCAGCAGAGCCACAGCCTCCTGGTATGACCGCACATTGTTGTACCCCATCACCAGTCCGTAGCGCTTGCCCGAGCCGCTATACCAGGCCGATAGCGCATTCACCTGCAGCTGCTGCTGTTGCCAGCAGTGGGCGATCTCCCGGTCGCAGCTGCCCTTAGTTAAAAACGCCACGATGTGCATCCCGCCGTCGTTTTGCTCGGTGAAGAACCGCTCGCCGTACACTTCGTGCAGGGCGGCAATCATCCAGTCGCGTCGCTGTTGATACAGGGCGCGCATCTTTTTCAGATGGCGGAAAAAGTGCCCGTCGTTAAGAAAGGCGGTAAGGATCTTTTGCGTCAGCACCGGCTGGCCGCTGGCCAGCATGTCGGCGCAGTCGGTAAACGCCGATACGGTGCTGGCGGGCATCACCACATAGCCCAGGCGCAGCGACGGCATCACGGTTTTACTGAAGGTGCCCATGTAGATCACCCGATCGTGACGATCGAGGCTTTTCAGCGACGGCAGCACTTTGCGGGTGTAGTGAAACTCGCCGTCGTAGTCATCTTCGATGATCCACGCCTCGTTTTGTCCGGCCCAGTCGAGCAGCTGTTGCCTGCGCGGCAGCGACAGCGTTACCGCCAGCGGGCTCTGGTGCGACGGAGTGACAATGGCAAAGCGGGCGTCGGCGTGGTGGTGCAGCAGATAGTCGGTGTCTATCCCCGCGCGATCGACCGGCACGGTGTGCAGGCGGGTCACGATCCGACGCAGCAGCTGCTGACCCATAAAATAGCCCGGATCTTCAAACACCACTTTATCCTTGTGGGTGGCGAGCGTATCGAGGATCAGGCGCAGGCTGCCGCTGTAGCCGCTGGTGATCAGCACCTGGTCGGCAGTACATGACAACCCGCGCGAGATGTTCAGGTAGCTGGCGATCGCCTGGCGCAGGGGAGCCCAGCCCATCACCGGCGGGTTGAGCATCTCCTCCTGGCGCATGGCGCGCACCGCCTGGCCGGCCAGCAGCAGCCACTTCTTATACGGGAAGCTGTCCAGCGCCGGAATGCCGGGGCGCAAAAAGCCCGACCGTTCACGCTGGCTGGCAAGCGTGAGCGGAAGCTGGCCCGTCACCGCATCGCCCGCAGGGGCCTCGATAGCGGTGAGGTTTAAATCCGGGTTCACCCGCGTGCCGCGCGCGCCCTGGCTCACCAGATAGCCTTCGCCGGTGAGAATGGCATACGCCGTTTCAACGGTTTTGCGCGCTACCTTCAGCTCTTCCGCCAGCACGCGAATGGCAGGCACTTTGTCGCCGGGTTTCAGGACGCCGCGGGTGATGTTGTCCCGGTAGCGGGAGTAAATCTCGTGATAGCCCGGCTTCATGTCCTACCTCGTTTCGATGGTTTTGTATCTTTTTACTATGTCATGACTCGGGTAGTTTATCCCCATCGCGGTATCCTTATCGCACAAAAGAGGAACGACAATGAGCACCCGCGTAAACCATCACAAAATTACCCCAGCCCTGGTTAAATCGCTGTCCGACCTGAGCATGGCCATTGGCAAAACGTCCATCGAGCCGGGCCTGAAACACCTGATCGACATCCGCGTCTCCCAGCTGAACGGCTGTACGTTCTGTCTGGATATGCACGCGAAAGAGGCGAAGATCGGCGGCGAGCGCGAGCTGCGCATTTATCATCTGTCGGTATGGCGTGAGTCGCCGCTGTTCAGCGCCCGCGAGCGCGCTGCGCTGACCTTCGCCGAAGCGCTGACCCACATCACCGCCGAAGGGGTGAGCGATGAAGTGTACCGCTGCGTGGCCGAACATTTTTCCGAGACCGAGATTGCCGAGCTGAACTTCGTGATTGTGGCGATCAACGCCTGGAACCGTTTAGGCATCACCTCCCGCATGGCGCCAGGTTCACTGGATGCCGCATATGGTCTGAACAAGGCGAATCTGGAGTAACACAACGCCTCGCCCGGCGGCGCACGCTTGCCGGGCCGACAAAAACACCCGCAATGGCATGACATTTCGCTCTTCACCGAAGCATCACGTTTTTCATTCCTGCATGCTCTCCCTGACCTCATAACGGAGAGACCATCATGATCGCAGTTCTTTTTGAAGCCAAAGCCCAACCTGCGCAGCAGGCGCGTTACCTGCAGCTGGCCGCCGAACTTAAGCCGCTGCTGGCAGATATCGACGGCTTTATCGATATTGAACGTTTTCAGAGTCTGACTACTGACGGCAAAATCCTCTCCCTCTCCTGGTGGCGTGATGAAGAAGCCATCCGCAACTGGAAGCAAAACGTGTTTCACCAGGCGGCCCAGGCCGAAGGGCGCGAGGCGATTTTCGCCTTTTATCATATTCGCGTGGCGCAGGTGATACGCGAATACACCTCGGAAAAGGGCGGGCATGCCGATATATGACATCCATCTGAAATTCAACAACACGCCCGGCGAGCTGGCGCGATTTGGTCAACTCCTCGGGCGCAATGGCGTGGGGCTGGAAGGCGGCGGGGTATTCGGTACCGAGGCGCATTTTCTGGTGGAAGAGGGGGAGAAAGCCCGGCAGGTTTTGCTTGATGCTGGTTTTAACGTGCAGTCGGTCAGACAGCCGTTGATACGCAAGCTGAAACAGGAACGTCCGGGCGAGCTGGGGGAGATCGCCGCAGCACTGGCAGCACAGGGCGTGTCTGTCCTGACCCAGTACAGCGATCATGCGAATCACCTTATTCTGCTGACGGATAATGATAAGCTGGCCGCCGAGATCACTGAACCATGGGCGACACATGCTGAAAACCCGTTTATCCCCCGATAACAGCGCCACGCTGGAGCTGGCCGTAGCGGCAGTTGCGGCGGCGATGGCCGATCCGTCACGGGTAAAAATGCTCTGTGCCTTGATGGATGGGCGGGCGTGGACGGCCACAGAGCTCAGCGCCGTGGCGGATGTTGCGCCCTCAACCGCCAGCGGGCATCTCGCACGGCTGGTCGAAGGGCAGCTAATCACCTGTCTTTCTCAGGGGCGGCATCGCTATTATCGACTGGCGGGGCATGACGTTGCCGGGCTGGTCGAACAGATGATGGGCTTATCGTGGGGCCGCATCACGCCGCCGGAAACCACCGCGCCAGAATCGATGCGTCACGCGCGCACCTGCTACGACCATCTGGCAGGCACGGTCGCCGTACAGATTTATGACGCGATGCAGGCGAAGGGCTGGCTGGTGGCCGACGGTTCTGCGCTCACCCTGAACGGGCGCGAGGCGTTCCTACAGTGGGGGATGACGCTGAATACCCGTTCCCGTCGCAAAGCCTGTTGTGCCTGTCTGGACTGGAGCGAGCGCCGCTTTCATCTGGGCGGGGAGGCGGGCGCGGCGTTGCTGGATCATCTGGAATCCCGGGGATGGATCCAGCGCGTGGTGGGGTTTCGCGAGGTGGTGGTAACCGCGTCAGGAAAAGCTGCGATTAATAAGCACTTCCATGACTGAAAAACACCCTGCGGCGCACGCTTGCCGGGCCTACAAAGTCACCGTGATATTCATCTCTATGATTAATGAATAATTAAAACAGGTGAGTTATTTCTTTTTTAAATATGTTCAGTTGCATTCATTATGCTTGCAAATGCAAATCCGTTGAGAATTGTCTCATGTCAAAATTTATTATTAATTCCATTGTCAAAATCTGAAAGACGTGAAAAATTAGCGCGGAATTGTTTGTTAAAGGGAATGTGGCGATCATGGAGGGATTATTCGATGTCTAATGCGAAACGTTATGCGGAAAGCGTGCTGTTCCAGTGCATTATCTCGTTGGCGGGCGGGGCGTGCACGCCAGAGGGGTATATCGGAATCTTAGAGCATTATATATCACGGCTCGGCAGTGATGATGTGCCGAAAACACTAAAAAGTTTACTTGAAGACGTTAAAATATATCTCACTACGCTCATCGAGCAACAAAACCGTACAGCATTCAGCCATGAGGCGTGGGCGAATAAACAGCAGTGTCTGTTGATTCTGATTACGGAGTTATATTCTGATGTGGTGGCATGGAATGCCGTGGAGCAATATATTAGCGCATCGAATTTTCTGATGGTTTCTGATGAGAAACGGACGTTTTGCCACAATCATCACTAAGCATCAGACCCGTAGGCCGGATAAGCGTAGCGCATCCGGCTTTTTTGGCGCTTATTTCGCAAATAGCTTCTCGATTGATTTCGTTGGATAAAACAGGGAACTGGCGTTACTGCCCGTTAAAGGTATAAAACCCAGCTTAAGGTAAAAACCTTTTGCTGTATCGTGAAGCGCATCAACAAACATTCCGTGAATACCCACCGCCTGTGATGCCAGATACACCACTCTCATCGCATGGGTTACCAGCGTCATTCCCCATCCCTGATCCTGTAATGTCTTATCAATCGCGAGGCGGCCTAGCGTGACGCTGGGTACGTTGACATATGGCACTTTTCGCTGCTGGGTTCTGGAGGGCAGCGTCTCTTTCTCAAAGCAGCTGCCTGACAGCGTGTAGTAGCCCATCACTTTTGGCGTAGGGTCATCGGTGACGAGAAGATAGGCGCGTAACAGACGCCCATCGTGCTGGCGGGCAAGGTGATCGGTCAGAAAACGGTTCAGGCTACTTTCACCGCAATCGAAGCCCGTTAAATCATAATTTGTCTCTTGCGAAAACATCCTTATCGTCAGATTAACCACGTCTTACTCCATGTTTTGCAGGCGTTTTGCCGCGTTTTTCAGCCTTTCATTTGGTTCTGGTGGGTTGTCGAGTGCATCCATCACCTTGTTCCATGAGCCCTCGTTGAGGACCAGGCGCCGATGATGCTCAATGACTTCGGCAGCACGTTCCGAGGCACTGTTAACCATGAACTGGGTGATTGTCTGGTTACTCATCGCCGCAGCTTCTTCGATCAGATTTTTGTCTTCGTCAGTGAGCCTGAGATCGATGCGCTGTTTTTTCACTGCTGGCATTTTTTACTCCGGGATAATTATCTTTGTACGGTTTTTTTCCGTACAAAAACTATAGCGCGTGGTCGGTCGTTTTTCAACCTTTCCCCATTCCTGATTAAGCCGCATACATCAGTATGCGGCTTTTTTGGTTTTAGAAGGCGAGTGCCCAGGTGGCGCTCACGATCTGATCGGTGTCGTGCTGAGACGCCGTCACGTTATAGCCTACGCCGAAGGTCATGTTGTCTTTCTGCATTTTCACGCCCAGCTGGCCGTTAAACGCCGTGTCATCCATGATCTCTGCGCGGAGGGTATCGCTGCTGCTGATGCCCACCGTGTGCAGGGTGTTTTTACTCTCCCGGTCGCCGGTGACCGCCACCACGCCAACATCGGCCTGGGTGCTCATCTTCCAGCCGGGATCCAGCGCGAAGGTTTTGGCGACTTTCACCCCTACCGGGAACTGCCAGATGTCCTGGGTGCCTTTGTCGGTGTGGAAGACGCGTTCACGCTGGCCGTTTTTGGTGTCAAACCCGTCCGTCGAGAGCTGGTTATAACGTACCCCTGCATGAGGAATGATATCCATCACGCCGGTCTCGATCAGATACTCACCCCGCACGCCCACGCTGAACAATGTGCTATCCACATTCGCTCTCAGCTTGTCGCCAGCCGCCATCCAGCCTGGTTGTTTCTGGCCGAGATCGCTGCTGGTCTGGGTCAGGCTGATGTCGCCCGTCAGGTTCCAGCGATCCTGATTCCAGTTCTGATACAAGGTAATGCCCCAGAAGCTGAAATCGTTATGGGTGGCGTTGACGTCGCCGCGCGAATCGCTATCGCCGTTACCGGCATGGAACGCCGCGCCGCTGCGTAGGGTGCCGCGCTCCGTCTGCCAGGCTTTGTCGCCGCCCAACATCAGACTGTAGAAATCACTGGTCTGGCCGTAGCGCAGGTTTCCGGCGCTCAGGTCGCTGGTGTGCGGGTTACCGTACAATGCGTGAACCCACACGCTGGCGTCGGTATCCGCGGGCTGCAGGGCCGCGTTGGCAATCGAGTTACGCTCAAGCACCGCATCGACTGCCGCGTTGCCGGCCGCCCAGGTGTTGCGCTGCACACCGCCTGCGGTGGCGATTTGCGCTGCGCTGTTGACGGTTCTGACCACCTCATTCACCCCCACCTGTGGAGTGTCGATGGCGACGGACAGATACCGCGCCCCGGCCTGGGTGGCGGAACGCGAGTTCTCACCGCTGGCGATCAGCTGGTCCAGCGCATGAGGGGTGACGATCCCCGGCAGAACCTCCTGCGCCGCACGTGCCCGGGTGGTGACCAATACCTCGCCATTGCGCTCCTCGGTGGTGGCCGTCAGCAATTTGTTCAACTGCAGGTTGTCGTTCTGCCAGCCGCTGCCGACGATAGTGACGTCGCTAAAGCCTCTGGCCACCGCGTAGGTCTGGTTCGCTTTCGCATCGGCCACGTACAGCGCAGCGCTGTTCGCAACGTTCAGACTGCCTTCGGTCGCATTCAGCGCGGCCTGGCCGTTGGTCATCTCCCGGGTGCTGACCATCAGCAGGGAGTGGTCGGCAAAGTCGGCGCTGTTAAAGGTCGCGTCGCGGTTGTCCGCGCTTGCAGTCAGCGAGCCGTCCACGCGCAGCCCGCCCTGGGTGGCGTTAAGGTATTGCGGAGTATGGATGGAGACCGCAGCCGTAATCGCGTTTTCACCCCAGATGAAGCCGCTGTCGGCGAAACGGGCTTCAGCCGCAGTAGTGGAGGTATCACCCAGCACCAGCAGGGCGTTTTGTCCGACGGTGACGCGGCCATTGATGTCACTGCCGCCGCTCGCCACGCGGGAAGCATTGGCCAGCGTGCCGCCATCCGTCCAGGCCGGGTCGATAAACATCCGCGCCCCCTGCAGATCGAGACGCTCTGCCGCCAGCAGACCGGCGGCATCGGCATTCCCCACGGTTATCTGCGCATCCTCGCTGGCCGTCAGCTGGCCTGCCAGCAGCGCGCCATTAACGCTCAGCTGTGCGGCATCCTGTAAAGCCACGTCGGCGTGCAGAGTGGCCTGTTGTGCAACGTTCACCAGACCGCTGCTGATAACGCCTGCCGTCGTACCGCCAGAGACCAGGGTGTGATCCCCCGCCACAATATTCAGGGCACCTTCCGGGGCAACGGTGATGGTGCCGGTGAGATGGCCGGTGACGTTTTGCATCGCGGCGGTGCCTAAATTCAGGGTGCCGTCATTGATTGCTACCGCAACCGGTGTGGACGGTGCGCCCGCCACGTCGATCAGCGTGCCTGCTGCCCCGGTCAGGGTCAGCGACTGACCGCCGCCAATGTCTACCGACGGTTGGCCTTCACCTTCAAACAGCAGCTGGGAAGCCCCAAAGCCTTTACGCACCGAGATGGCGTTATCTGAGATGGTATCTTCGACGCCGATAATGAGCTGATTTTTACTGGAGGTGACCTGGGTATTGGCCAGCACCGCCTGGGTCATGGCGGCGTCGACAACGCTGGCTGTGCCCGCCACGTTATCGGCATTCTGCAACGTGCCGAGCATCACCAGGCTGTTGCCTGGCGTCGTACCGAGCAGGCTATTGACGGCCTTGACATAGTCCAGATGGTAAGTGTCATCGGTCAGGATCAGCGTGCTGTCGGTAAAGCCCAGCCGTGCGCCGGTGTCGTTATAGCCCTCTGGCAACGTGGCAGAAGCCGCCGCGTTAAACAGCTGGTCGGAACGGGTTTGCAGCTGGCTGTGGTTGATCATATTCAGCGATGCGCCACTGCTCAGGGCCAGCGTATCGGCGATCAGTTTGGTGTTGTCGAAGGTTAATGCGCCGCTGCTCAGCTGCACCGGGGCGGTCACCGTGGTGCCGGTAACGGTGAGGGCGTTGCCCACGTTGCTGTCGCTAAAACCGTCGTTCAGGCGCAGATCGCCCGCGACAGCAAGCTGGTTAAAGTTGCTGAACTTCGTCCCGCCAAACTCAGGCATGTTTGTCAGATGCAGGGTGCTGGCGTTGCCGCTGCCAGACAAATGGCCCGCCACTGCCGCGTTATCCAGCCAGACATCGGAGCGGAGTACCCTGGCGCCGTTAAGATTGACATCGCCGGAGAGGGCGCTGTCGGTCAGGTGCAGATCCACGGTGCCTGTGCCCGTGCTGGCATCGATGTTGCCTTCGATCACCGAGCGGGTGATGTCCATGGCAATCTGCGCGGCTTTGTTGGCGATCAGGTTGCCGTTGAGGTGCGAATCCGCCAATGAGGCCGTAATCGTGCCTGCGCCGGAAAGTGTCGCGTGGCCGACGATCTCGCTATTATCCAGGGTCAATTGGGTGACTTTGCCATTTGACATGAGAATGGCATTACCGTCTTTCTGAGTCGTTTTTGTGACGGTGGAATCAGTGACGGACAGCGTATTGTTACTGCTTGAGCTGGCGAGGGTGACCGAACCCGTTAACTGGCTGCGGTCGACCACAATCGCGTGGGTTTTGTCTGCGGTGGCGGCGAGGTTGCTGATTTCAATCGCATTGGCCGATTTGGCGACGTTGCCGGTGCTGTCGATGACGCTGTTGTGAATGGCGATCGCATTATTATTTTTGGTGTTGTACAGCAAGATCCCGCCAGCCTGAATACGGCTGTCCTGCACGCTAATGTCGTGCTCACCCGCGCCGCCTGCGAAGATCCTGCCTTTAATCAGGCTGTTGTTCTGAATATCAATATCGGTATTGCCGCCGTCTGCGGCATCCAGATAAAGGGCGTTCCCGGCAAGATAGTCTTTAGATGTCGAAGCCTTATCCAACTCATAATGCAGCCCTTTAGTGGCCCCGTTCAGGGTGGACGCATCTACGATGATGTGGGTGTTCGTTTGCGCACCGCTGTTTCCGCCTTCGATAAAGTCCAACGTGGCGTGATTGATCATTTCAACGTTAGCGGTGCCGCCCCGGCTGACGTTGATGAAATAGTTGCTCAGGTTCGCGCCATCAACGAGCAGTTGCTGGGTGTCCGAAGCGGTACGCGAAGGGCCGGAAAAATAGATGTTCTGAGCTTTTGCCGTACTATCAATGGCGCCGTCCTGGGTCTTTTCGGTGAAAGACCAGAAGGTGGCATTTTCTTTTAATCCGCAGGTGCCAGTGTATGAAGCTTCTGCGCAGGTATTTGCCAGTGCCGGTGTCAAAAATAAACTGCTGCCCAGAATCACGCTCATGCTGACGGCCAGCTGCGTCAGGCGAAATGATTTATTCATTCTGATATCCCTCTTAAATGGCGTAATGATTTTATTTCGCAATCGCGAATATAAAAATGCATACACGGATTAATCCTTCGTTACATTTCGCAGCATATCAGGAGGAATAAGTGCCGGGGGTCAGATAGGTCTGCCCTCTATTAGAAAAGTCTTAATGCGTGTGCTATCTGGCTGTAATGTTTAATTAATATTGTCTGTAATATTTATATGTTGTGAGCGAGAGCACAATACGCCCTTAATCGGTTGAGATTAATCCTATAATCCACGGGAAAACTGTTAATTGAAAATTATTACATTCTCGACGATTATGATTGAATCCACAGAGATGATAAGGTTATGGACGATGATTATTGTTTTGACATCCTGTAGATATTTTAAACAGGGCTTTGACATGCTGGTCGAGAACCTGATGATTGAAGCACCGTCATTTAAAAAGGTGCTGTACGTCGACGACATCAAAAAAGCCAGTAAAGATGATTTTATCCGCGCCAAGGCCATCGTGGTCGATTACGGACAATCAGATATTAAGGTTCTGAACGCGCTGCTGGAAATAAAAAATCGCTATGAGCAGAGCTATTTTATTTTTATTACCCGCGATGCCTGCTATGAAAGTACGATAGAAAATATTCTGATCAATACCATTGCCGATTTTACCATCGACTGTAAAAGCGTGGTTCGCAAACTCTCCGCCTGTCTGGCACATTTTGCGCTGGAAGATCAGCAGGTGACTATTTTTAAAAATATACGCTGGCATAACCTCGAAAAAGAGCAACGTTTAACTCGAATGGAGACCATGCTCCTTCCCTATATTGTGTCGGGAAAAAAGAATAAAGAGATCACCCGTTATCTGGATTTGACCGGAAAAACCGTCAGCCATCATCGGCGAAATATCTACCGTAAGTTCGCCGTAACCAATCTCACCGGGTTATACAAAAAATTCGATCACAGTATCTGAAGCCGCAAGGGGCGACACACGTTGGACAAAATGGTGAATGTGCAAAAACGGCTGGAGCAGGGATTGTTGATCCTCGCAGATGAGGTGGACGTAAAACATAAGCCGTTGCGTCTTTACCGGGAGTGTTTGTGCCGTATCAGCCACGAGGGTCTGCCTCGGGTATTACACCGGGATTACTACCAGCTTTTAGTGCTGGCCAACCTGCCCGTTAACCGCCAGACAATGGCCGGGCAAGAGGCCAGCCATGAGTTAAACCCCCTGATCCCCGCCGCTATTTTGCTGCTGCACAAGCGACTGACCGAATGGATCGCCGTTGAAACTTATCTCCGCAACCAGCGGCAGGGTTACCGCTAAATAAGGCGCGCGCTCCCCGACGCGTCGCTTTCGCAATTCCTGCTGTTTCTACCCTCGTTTCTTGATACTTACCCTGATAACTATTATCTTCTCAGGGTGTGAAGCGAGGTTTCCCCCGATGAATGAAGATGACCTGTTCTGCCGCCGCCCAATGGGTATGCGCATGGCAATGATTGTGCGCCAGTGGCGCGCGGTGATTGACGACGCGATCCTCGAGACCGGGTTAACCCAGTCGAGCTGGACGGTGATGATGCAGCTCAAACAGTTGGGGGATAACGTCTCGGTGAGCGAACTGGCGGAGGTGCAGGGTATTGAACTGCCGCCGCTGATGCGCACCCTCGCACAGCTGGAAAAGCAGGGCTATCTGCTGCGCACCACATCGCCTTATGACAAGCGCATCCGGCTGTTAACGCTCACGCCCGAAGGTAACGCGGTGCTGAAAACGCTGACCCAGGTTATCGAAACATTCCAGGAACGGGTATCGCAGAATATCCCCCCGGAGCATATCGAGATTTTCAGCGCCACATTGAATCAAATCGCCTGCAACTTGCGGACAATCCGCGAAGAAGATAACAAGACCCCATAATCATGACCCCTGAACAAAAGTTTGCCCGCTGGGTAAGGGTAAGTATTGCCTCTTTCCTGCTGATGTTTGTCTATTTTATCGTCGCTGACATCTGGATCCCGCTGACGCCGGACTCCACGGTGATGCGCGTGGTGACGCCCGTGTCGGCGCGCGTGTCCGGCTACGTGGCGGCGGTGCATGTGCACAACAACAGCCAGGTGAAGAAGGGCGATCTGCTGTTTGAGCTGGATCCGACGCCGTATCGCAATAAAGTCGAAGCGGCGCAGATTGCGCTGGAGCAGGCGCGTCTCTCCAATCAACAGCTCGACGCCCAGATTGCGGCCGCCCAGGCCAACCTGAAGACCGCCCAGCTCACCGCCCGCAACGACAAAGTCACCTTTGACCGTTACCAGAAATTGAGCACCCTGCAGAACGTCTCGCAGGCGGATCTGGATAAAGTGCGCACCACCTGGCAGAGCAGCGAGCAGTCGGTGGCGAATCTGGATGCCAACATCCACCAGCTGCGCATTGAGCGCGGCGATCGCGACGAAACGCACAACGTGACCCTGCAGAAGTACCGCAATGCGCTGGACGAAGCAGAGCTCAATCTTGGCTGGACCAAGGTCTACGCCGAGGCGGACGGCACGGTCAGCAACGTGCAGTTAAGCCCAGGGTTTTATGCCACCTCCGGCACCGCGTCGCTGGCACTGGTGAATAACCAAAGCGATATCGTCGCCGACTTCCGCGAGAAGAGCCTGCGCCATACCCGCCAGGGCACCGACGCCGCGGTGGTGTTTGATGCCTTCCCGGGACACGTGTTCCGCGCCCACGTTACCAGCAGCGATGCCGGTATTCTGGCGGGGCAGGAGGCGGTAAACGGCGAGCTGTCGGAACCGGAAACCTCCAACCGCTGGGTGCGCGATGCGCAGCGGATGCGTATTCACGTGGCGCTCGACGAGCCGCTGCCGAAGCACCTGCCGACCGGTGCGCGCGCCACCGTGCAGCTGTATAACAGCGAAGGTCCGTTTGCCCGGTTCTTCTCCGGGATGCAGATCCACCTCGTCAGCCTGCTGCACTATGTTTACTGATCATGTCTATTAATACTCTCGCGCGGGTCTTTACCCCGCACGGCAACATCGTCTACACGGCTAACGATTTTCGCCAGACGCTGCGTATCGTGTTTGCCGGGATGATCGCCCTGAGCGTGTCGACGTTTTACAACACCAGCTACGGCGTCTTTTTTGTCATCTACCCGATCATGCTGTTGTCGCTGGTGCCGGTGTTTAACCGCCACGTAGCGAAGCAGTTCGTGTTCAGTTCGGTGCTGAACTGCGTCGAAATGGTGTTTATTATCGGCTATCTGGCGCAGTGGCCGCTGATCATGACCCTGGTGGTGTTCGGCCTGTACGTGATCCGCTTTCGCTTTATGAGCCAGGGGCCGCTGTTCCTGTTTGGCTCGATGGGGGTGGTGTGCCAGAGCACGATGCTCAACTTTATGAGCTATCCCACCACCAACTGGCACACGCTGCTGTTTTCAAACATTGAAGCCAGCGTGATGGCGGTGTGTCTGAGCGCGCTGATGCACTATCTGCTGCCGGACGTGGAGCCGCGCAAGCCCCCGCCGAGACTGGAAAAAGACGCCGCCCGCGTGCGCCACGAGTCGTTGCTCTCCGGCACGGTGGCGACGGTGATCTTTGTGGTGTTCCAGATAAGCGATC
This sequence comes from Leclercia sp., assembly GCA_049284415.1. Taxonomy (GTDB): domain Bacteria; phylum Pseudomonadota; class Gammaproteobacteria; order Enterobacterales; family Enterobacteriaceae; genus Enterobacter. The sequence goes on along the minus strand of JBAPXW010000024.1, from coordinate 299,197 downwards.
TCAGTGACTCCCTGTCGGCGCTGATGGCCGGGATCCTGATCCTCTTTCCGATGCACTATCGCGGGGCGGTGCTGAGTTCTCTGTGGCGCGTGGTCGGGGTGGTGATCGGCTGCCTGTATATCCTGCTGGTGCAGATGGTGCTGTATAACCACAGCAGTCACATGCTGCTGATGATGCCGCTGATTGGCCTTGGGCTGGCGTTTGGCGCCCGGCTGCACGTGATGGAGAAGGTCGGCGCCGGGGTCGGGTTTGCCAGCATCACCACCATCGGGATCATGTTCGGCCAGAATATGCACCCGGACGGCGACCTGATTTTCAGCGATCTGTACCGCATCGTCTCGGTAACGGTGGCGCTGGTGGCGACCCTGACGCTGGTGTTTGTGATGCACCTGCTCCTCAACTGCTTTGCCCCGACGCGCTACGTCATTCGCGAACAGTAACGCACACATTTTTTGCATTCTGTGATATCACTGTCGGTCGTTAAATTGGGCGATGACAAGGATAAAGGGAATGTGGCAGACGCGGGCGCTGGAGTTAAATAATCAGGCTTACTGGAACTGGGACAAGGCCTGTGAGCTGGTGGAATACGCCGTCGCGCATGACTTTAACACCGTGATTGTCGGGCAGGTCGCCCTGTTCGACATGCTGGTCTCGCCCAAAGGCTACACGCCGCACCACTACAATGACCGCCTCTCCAGCCAGCAGCGCGCCCGCTGCGTTTACCTTAACCGGCTGGGGGCATTGTGCCAGCAAAAAGGGCTGCGTTTTTACCTGCAGGCGAAGGAGTTTAACTTCCCGACTGACCTGCTGCTGGCGCATCCGCATCTGTTTGAACCGGGGCAGGGAGTGCGCTTCGACGTCGATTTCTGGTGCGGCTACCTTGCCGCCAAGGTGTCGCTCATCTGTCAGCGCATTCCGGCGCTGAGCGGGCTGCTGATTGCCATTTCCAATACCGACGGTCTGCTGCCCATTTCGCGCCCGAACTGGGAGTTGTCCCCCGCCGATGCGATGAGTTTCTCTCCCCGGGATGAACGCAGCCTGGCCCTCTACAGCCGCTGCTTTAACGCCCTGTCCCGCGCGATGCAAAACGAGAATAAGCATCTGGTGCTGCGCGTCTTCCCCGCCGGGAATCACGATCTGGGCAACGTGCTGGAGGCCATTCGCCCGCTGCCTGAAAGCGTCAGCGTCTCAATTAAGCTGACCCCGGAGCGCTTCTGGCCTTCGTTCCCGAATAACCCGGCGCTGCTGGCGGTTCAGGAACGCGAGGTGTGGGCCGATATCGATCTGGTGGGCGAAGAGGTGGGCTGGGGCATTTTCCCGTTCCCGCGCATTGATGAGCTGCAGGGGCGGCTGCTGTGGTGTCGCAGCAATCCGGCGATCCGCGGGGCGGTATGCAAAACCAGCTGGGAAGGGGTGGATAACCACTGGATCATGGGCACGCTCAGCGAGTGCAATTTGCTGGCCTGCAGCCGGATGCTGGCAAGCGAGGGCGGGCATCTTTCCCAGGCGCAGCTGCTGATGTACTGGCTGGATGAATGCTACGGCTGGCACCCGGAACCGGCGGTCTTTGCCCGGTTCAGCGCGCTGCTGGAGCAGGCCGGCCAGGTGCTGTACAGCGCGATCTACGTGCGCGATCACGTGTTCCACCGCCACAGCCAGGTACCAGAAAGCTACGGCCAGGCGGTCTGGAGCCTGTACGGGCAGCTAAACCGCACCCACTGGCTCCCCGGTTCCGAGCGGGATATCTTCTTCAACGCCAGCGACGTAGAGACGTCCGCCGCCTGCCTGTCGCGGATTGCGAAAGAGAAAGACGAGGCCCGCGAGGCCTCGTCGGCCCTGCGCGAAGAGGCGCTGGCGTTTGCCCGGACCGCCGACTTCCCGCATGCCCTTCACCATCGTTGGCTCGAGGAATGGCAAGGCTTTGCCCTGTATTGCCATCTTTTCCTGCACGCGCAGAAAGCGTTTTTCACCCTGCGTTTTGCCCGGGAAGTGGAGAACAGCTGGAGCATGCGCGAGATTTGCCAGATCAACATTCAGGAGCTGTATCGCAGCGCCGCCGAGATGGAAGACTACTGCGCAAAGCACGTGGATACCTCGCCCGGCCTGCATGTGTTATTCGATCCCACCCGCGTTCGCGCCCTGGCGGACAGCCTGAGCGATGAGCTGAAAACCCTGAAAGGTTAATCCGCACTGACTGTCACCCCAGACGGACAACATAGCGTGATGCAGATCACGCTATTTTTTTGGCCGCAAAATCGTGAGGTGATCGGCATCACATCTGCGCCGATCCCTTTCTGACGCAATGTGATACCCGTCACGCCGCGTCGTGCCTGCGCTGGCGGTTTGTGAGTCGCCGGGCAATTCCCACTTATCCCTAAAAATGGCTGCTCGCCACATCTATCAAACCCGCTGATGATATCGCCGTAATGTATTGGTTCTGCGCAATAAGAGGTAGGTATGTCACAGGGTGACTGGCAGTTATCACAGGGCGACGCGCTGACGCGTTTTCTGTTTTCAGCGGCAAAAGCGGAGCGGTTTGCCGAGTTCTATACCGGTGAAGCGACGGATCCGGCGATCGATTACCACTTTCGCAACGGCGCAGGGCCAAAGGAAGAATCTTTCTGCCGTCGGGTGTTTCGCGAGACCCACGCCCGGCGCACGGTCGATCCCCTTCAGGCTTTGCCCTGCTATGACGTCACCTTTACGGGCGAGAGCGATACCGTCTCTTTCTCTGACTTTCGCCACGTTGCCTTCCACGTTCAGCGCTGGCTGACGGTCGATCTTTATGCCCCTGACGCGGGCGAGTTTCGCTTTCGGCTTGCCACCTGCGGCGGGGTGCGGATCTGGAATCAGGGCCAGCCGATCGTCTGCTTTACGCCATTTACCCGTAATCAGATGCAGCCGATCGAGGTCAAACTGCCGCTCAATGCCGGGCAGAACCGCCTGCTGATCCATCTGGACGAACTGTTTGAACGCGACACGATTTTTGCTCTGCAGATGATCTATCTGGATGCGCCTGCGCTGGGCGTCGCTTTGCCGGACGTGGACGGGGCGGCGGTCAATATCCTGAACCAGTTTGCAAGCGGCCTGCGCCCGGAACTCGCCGCGTTCGACCATACCGTGCGGGTGCGCTGCAATGAACCTGCGCCGGACGGCCTCGTCTGCGGGGGGGAACTGCACGGCATGGGCAACGATAATTTCACGGCCCTGCAGCTTGGTTTTGGCGCGGTGGAGGCCGGAGCCACGGCGCTGTCGCTGCCGTTGCCGCCGGAAACGGGCGAGGCACACTACCAGCTGCGTCTGACCCTGACCCGGGCCGGGGTGACGCTGACCCGTTACCTGGGCGTTAACGTCATGCCGGATGCACCGGTTAAGGCGTGCGCCGATACCCTGGCCGGGCGCAAGCAGGAAGCGCTGCGCTACACCGCCCGCCACGGCATGGATCGCACCGGCCGCCTGCTGGCGATGCTGCATCTGGGCGACACGGGCCCGGCGTGCGAGCGCCTGCTGCAAAGCACCCTGAAGCGCATCAGCGCCCGGGAAGACTGCTCTGATTTTTCGCTGGTGCCGCTGCTGTGGATCTGGCGCTATCACCAGGGGGAACATTTCCCGCCGACCCTGTGGCGACGGGTGAAATCGACTCTGCTCGGCTATCGCTACTGGCTGGACGAGCCGGGCTGCGACGTGATGTGGTTCTGGAGTGAAAACCATGCCCTGTGCTTCCACACCGCCCAGTATCTGGCCGGGCAGTTTTTGCCGGAGGATCGTTTTATCGCCTCCGGGCGCAGCGGGCGCGAGCAGCAGGACATCGCGCACGCGCGCCTGATGCAGTGGTTCGATGCCATCGAGGTCCAGGGTTTTGTCGAGTGGAACTCCGCCCCCTATTACCCGGTGGATTACATCGGCCTGTTCGCCCTGTATCAGATGGCGGAACACGCGGTTATCCGCGAACGGGCGCGCGGGCTGATCGACCGCCTGATGCTGCAAAGCGCGCTGCACTATCAGCACGGTGTGGCGGCGGGCACTATGGGCCGGGTGTATGAGAAAGAGCTGCTGGCCGGAAGCCTGACCGAGCTGTCTGCCTACGGGGCTGTGGCCTGGGGCCAGGGCGGCTATAACCGTAAATGCGCGTCGCTGCCGCTGTTTTGCGCCAGCGATTACGTCCCACCGACACAGGCGGCGCAGTCTGCACATCTTACCCACGGGGCGCTGTCGGCCTGGTACCGCTGTGGCGGCGGCAACATCGTGGTGTGGAAAGCGCCGGGCGTGAGTTTGTCCTCCTGCGTGGATCACCACACCGGCGAGGCGGGGCACCAACAGCACCTGGTCGATCTGCAGTTTGCCTCGCGTTTTGACGCCAAACTCTGGATTAACCACCCTGGTGAAGCCGAGCCGGGTGGAGAAAAACGCCCTTCATTCTGGGCCGGAAACGCCGTAATGCCCCGCGTGGTGCAGGCCGAAAATCGCGCCATGCTGCTGTGGGACATCGCGGGCGATTACCTGCCGTGGACCCATCTGCATCTCCCTGTTGAAACGTTCGACTGCGTTATCGCCCTGCAGGCAGGGCGGATTGTGCGCGCCGGTCAGGCCTTCGCGGCGGTGCTCTGTACCGCGCCGCTGCAGGCGATAACGCAAGGATTAACCGCCGGAAGCGAATGCCGGGCAATGGGGCGTCAGGTGGCGTGGTATCTCGAGGCCGGGCAGGGCGATGACGCGGCCTTTGCGGCCTTCTGTTCTCGCATCGCCGCGCTGACCTTCCATCTGGATCCATCCCAGCAGAAGGCCTGGGTGAGCGATGCCGCGTCGGGTGACGAGATGGCAATCGATATGGCCGGGACGCAACACCCGTTCCCGGCGCTGAACGACGGCGAGCTGCGGGTGGAACACACAGGAGTGAAGGGATGATCAGGGAAGAGACAATGAGCACGCTGGATCGCGTGGTACGGGGCTTTTGCCGCCTGAAAAACCTGAACGAGGTCGGCACAGGTGACGGATTTGCGATCCACTTCGAAGAGTGGGAGTGGGAGATTGGCGTGGGGTTGTACGGTTTCTGGCGCTATGCGCAGTTTCGCCAGGATGCGGCCCTGCAGCAGTCGATCCTCGAATGGTATGAGCAGCAGATCGCCAAAGGGCTGCCGGACATTCAGATCAACACCACCGCGCCGATGATCGCTCTGGCGCTGGTGGCCGGGCACCATCAGCGCCCGGATCTGCTGGCGACGGTCAACGACTGGGCCGACGCGCTGCTGCGGGATCTGCCCAGAACTGAAGAGGGCGGTTTTCAGCACGTGGTGAAAGAGCAGCCCAACACCGGCCAGCTGTGGGATGACACCCTGTTTATGACCTGCCTGTTCCTCGGCGTGGCGGGGATTGTGCTTAAGCGCCGGGATTTGATTGATGAGGCGGGATATCAGTTCTTGCTGCATACCCGCTACTTAAGCGATCCGGCCAGCGGGCTCTGGTATCACGGCTGGACGTTCGTGGATAAGCACCACTTCGCGGGCGCGTTCTGGGCGCGCGGCAACGCGTGGGTCACGGTCGCTATTCCTGAATTTATTGAACTGATGGGCGAGCACCTGGATGCGGGGATCCGCCGCTATCTGTCGCAGGTGGTTGCCCGTCAGGTCCGTACCCTGTGCGCGTGTCAGGCCGACAACGGCATGTGGCACACCGTGCTCGACGATCCGCTTTCGCCGCAGGAGTCGTCTGCCACGGCGGGGATCGCCTGGGGCATGCTGCGCGGCGTGCGGATGGGCATTCTTGATGACGCCGTGGCCGTACATGCGCTGCAGGCGTTTGACGCTGTGCTGGCGCGGATCGACGACGGGGGCATTGTCCTTGAGGCGTCGCGCGGCACCATGCTGGGTTGGGATATTCAGTATTACTGCGATATCGCCATGGCCCCTGTTCCTTACGCTCAGGCGTTAACCATGCTGCTCCTGCTGGAGGTGGAGCAGGGTAACTGGCTGGGTACAACGCAGTGACGTGATCCTTTCTGAACGATGATAGCTGGAGATAATAATAAGTGAAAAAACTCAACCTCATGGGCGCCTTCCAGACGTTTGGCGGTTCGATGGCGGTGCCGATAGCCTTCCTGCCGTTTACCGGTTTGCTGCTGGCCGTCACCAATATTCTGACTATGCCGGAGATCATGGGATCGCTGGCCAGTCCGGAGTCTAACTTTTATAAGGTGATGACCATCCTGAAGTCCGGCGGCTGGACCATATTCCGCAACTTCCCGCTGCTGTTCTGCATGGCATTACCGATCGGGCTGGCGCGATCGGCCCAGGCGCGCGCGGCGCTGGTGGCCTTTTTCGCCTACATGGCCTTTAACTACTTCACCAGCAGTATTCTGACCTTCTGGGGGCCCGATTTCGGCGTCGACTTTAGCCAGGAGATTGGCAAAGAGAGCGGCCTGACGATGATCGGCGGGATCAAAACCCTGGATACCAGCATTGTCTTCTCCCTGCTGGTGGGGGGGATAGTCACCTGGATCCACAACCGCTTCTTCGAGAAGAAACTGCACGATTACCTGTCCATCTTCCAGGGGATGGCGCTGGTGTTTATCATCGCCTTCTTCCTGATGCTGCCGCTGGCGTGGCTGACCTGTTTGCTGTGGCCGAAAGTGCAGCTGGGGATCAACGCCATGCAGACCTTCTATATTGGCGCGGGCGTGCCGGGAATGGGGATTTTTACCTTCATTAACCACTTCCTGGTGCCGACCGGCCTGCACCGCTTCGTCTACTTCCCGTTCTATTTTGGCCCGGCGGTGGTGGATGGTGGGCTGTATACCTACTGGATTGAGCACGTGGCGCAGTTTGCCGCCTCGCCGATCCCGCTGAAAGAGCAGTTCCCGGCGGGGGGCTATAGCCTGGAAGGTAACATCTGCGTGTTCTGCTCCATCGGGGCGGGGCTGGCGATGTACTCCACCGCGCATAAAGATCAGAAGCGCAAAGTGGCGGCGCTGATTTTCCCGGCGATCATCACTGCGGTCACCGTGGGGATCACCGAACCTATCGAGTTTACCTATCTGTTTATTTCACCGCTGCTGTTTGCTCTGAACGCGCTGGTAGGGGCGGTACTCTGTATGGTGCTGTATATGGCGGGGGTGGTCGGCTTTATGGGCGGCGGCCTGAACGACATGATCCTCTTTAACTGGGTGTTCTACGCGCAGAACCACGCCAATCTGATCTGGATCCACATTGCGATCGGCCTGACCTTTGCGGCGATCAACTTCTTTGTCTTCCGCTTCGTGATCCTGCGTTACAACATTATGACCCCGGGGCGTAATCCGGATGAAGCCGAAGTGCGTCTGTACTCGAAGCAGGATTACCGGGATAAAAAAGCGGCGGGCGTCCAGCCGGATCGCGAGAAAGCGATCGCCATCCTGAACTGCGTCGGCGGTGCGGATAACGTGGATGTGATCAGCAACTGCCAGACGCGTCTGCGGCTGGTGGTGAACGATCCGTCCCGGGTGCTGGACGACAACGCGTTAAAAGCGGCCGGTGCGCTGGGGACGATCCGCAGCGGCAATAACCTGCAGATTGTGATTGGTCTGTCGGTGACGGTGGTGAAGGAATTCTTCGAAGCCGAGGTGATGCGCGAGCGGGAACGCGGGCGTGATGCGCCTGAACCGCAGCCTGCGGGATAACGGGAAACGGGGCATGATGCCCCGTTTTTTTATGCCTGCAGGAAGGCAGGGAGTTGCGACAGCAAAAACAGAATCAGCCCGATGGTGCCGCCCACCAACGTGCCGTTGACGCGGATAAACTGTAAGTCCTTACCGATGTTCAGCTCAATCTGCTGGGACATATCCTTCGCATCCCAGCCTTTTACCGTGTCGCTGATGTGGCGGGTGAGGAAGGCGGCAAACTCCGGCGCCACGCGGTGCGCCGCCTGCTCCAGATGCTCGTTGAACGAGGCGCGCAGGCTGGCATCGGCAATCAGCGTTTCGCCGAACCACAGCCCGGCATTGGCGAGGCGCTGTTTCACCCGCGAGTCGTCGCTTTGCATATCCGCCTTCAGCCACTGACGCAGATCGGTCCACATCTCGCCCAGATAGCGGTTAAAGGCCTCGTCATTTTTCAGATAGTGTTTAATGCTTTCCGCTTTTTCGGCGGTCTGCGGATCGTTTTTCAGGTTGTCGATAAACTTCATCACCGCACGATCGAACGCCTGACGGATCTGGTGGGTACGGTCGTGGCTGATGTCATCCAGCAGGGTGTTCACCGCGTCCGACACCAGCTCGGCGCTCTGGTCCCCCAGCCATTCGGTCGGCAGGATTTTTGATTTGTTCGGGTGCTCGGTCTTCAGCCAGTGGACGACCTGCGCGGCGATAAATTCCCGGGTGCTCTCGCGTTGGATCAGGGTGATCAGCCGGTTGATGATCGCATCCAGCAGCACCTGATGGCGGTTATTTTTGGTCATGCTCTCCAGCATGATCGCGCTGGTTTGGCTGAGATCGACCTTATCAATCGCCTTATGCACCGCGCGTTTGAGCATCTGCTGAATGCGCCCGTCGTCAGTGAGCTCCAGAAATCCGCTCATCACCTGAATCAGATGCTGCCCGACGCGCTGGGCGTTTTCCGGCTGGCTAAACCAGGTGCCGATCATCTGCGCCGGTTCGTGACGGCGGATCAGCGTAACCAGCGACTGGGTATCGAGAAATTTCTCCTGCACGAACTGGCCGAGATTGTCGCCAATCCGGTCCTTATTGCGCGGGATAATCGCCGTATGGCGCGAGATAAACGGGATCGGCACCCGACGAAACAGGGCGACAACGGCGAACCAGTCCGCCAGCGCACCCACCATCGCCGCCTCGGCAATGGCCTTCACCCCGCGCACCCAGAAGGTTTGCGGCAAAAAGAGGGTGACGATAAAGGTCGCAACGGCAATCAGCAGTAACGACAGCGCCAACAGCTTGGCGCGTTTGAGTTCAGCGAGTTTTTCCATAGGGTTAAGGATAGAGGGAGGTGTGGGGGAAATGCAAAAGTGGGTTTTGTTCATGGATTTAATTTGTTCATGTATCGTGAACTGATGGTATTCGTGAACACATTATCTGTCGTTGTATTTTGCAACCTGAAGCTGTTGATTACCCAGCCACAGCGTGTCAGTCCCTGTTTCGTACATACCCAGTGCCGATAATGGATGCCTGAAGGGGAGTCCGTAATCAAGGTTAAGGCTATTTCCCCGGATTCTGTTGGTCGGCAAGACCGGTGTGTGCCCACAGACAATCCAGTCGATATTCTCTATTGGACGTAAATCTGCGGTTTTGCGGCGCCTTCTGCCTGCTAGACAACTGTGTAAAACGGAGGGTTCTTCGTCCAGCAATGCAAGCAGAAAGGCATCGATATCATCGTAACCTTGTGCCACCTCAGCGTGGATCACACAATAGCGTTGTTCGTGTGATGAAAGCAGGATTGCCAGCGGTAAATTGGCAATGTTGTGACACAACGACGTCTGTTCATGTTCCGATAAAGAAAAAAACCATTCGCCGCCAGTTGCCAGGATCTGCAATCGTGCTGCTTGTTTTTGTTCAGGCGAAGCGGCATTACTCCAGAGAAGCAAATTGTGTTCATGATTACCGCGAACCGCATGGAACCACGGCTGGCTGAGCAAAAACAGACAATCTTTCGGTGAAGTACCTCGATCGAAGAGATCGCCCACTGCGATAAGGCGGTCTTGTCTCGGGTCAAAATGAACATGTTCCAGCAGAGCATTCAGCATCGGAAGGGCACCGTGCAAATCTCCGATAATGAAATCCCGACCGATATGATTGTAAAGCAGTGTGATAATCATCTTTCTTCCCTGCTATGGCGTCCTGAAGAATAAAACAGGAGTTGCATGAAATAGCTTTTTGTTCATAAAATTATGGTGTTCATGAAGCATGAACAAAAACAAAGGCGTGAACAAATGAGCAATGAAATTGAGATAGTTGAAACCGCCCTTACGCAATTGCCCACGGCTTTGGGGCGATTCCAGTATACCGCTTTACCTCCACAACATACCTTTGACGGTACTTTGTTGTTAAGCATGCCTGACGGCAGGGAAACCTCCTTTTGTACTGAGATCAAATCACAGCCGCGCAGCGAGTGGTTTGAAAAGTGGAAGGTAAGAGTGGATAGCGAGGGCGCAAGGCATGCCGGACTCCTGATTTGCCTCTATTTATCTCCTGTACAACAGCAGTATTGCATCGACAATGCGCTGAACTTTATTGACGGCGCGGGTAACGCCTTTATATCTGCGCCGGGCCTGTATGTGCATATCTCAGGGAAAAAGAACGAACGGCGCATTGAACATTCAGGCTCGCTTTCCATCGGCATTATGAAGCTGCTGTTTGTGCTGTTATCCGATGAAAAGGCAATCAACTACACCTATCGGGAAATTGCAGGATTAGCCGGTATTTCTTTGGGCATGGTGAGTAAAGGTTTTGATTATCTTTCCTGCAAAAAAATGTACCGTGAGAGTAACGATGGTCGGCGCTTTACGCGGGTCAACGATCTCTACTGGCTTTGGGTGCAAGAGTATCCCATCGTACTTCGACCAAAACTGAAAACGCTGCGGTTGACGGGCGAGCTGCCGTGGCAAAATGCGTCCTTACTTGAGGGCGAATGCTGGGCGGGTGAGGTTGCAGGGCATAAACTCAGCGGTGGATATTTACACCCTGAAAAATTCGAGATTTTCACATCTCATTCGTTTACTGAGCGCTGGAAAGCGCTGGGTTTGCGTCCGTCACCAACGGGTAACTGGCTACTCATTCAGCGTTTTTGGGGTGAAGCCTTTACGATTGATGATCGCGCCTCGGCATTATTGACCGTTGCTGAATTGCTGGCATCGAATGACGATCGAAATATTGAAACTGCGAGAAGAATCAATGAGCAATACCTGCACATTGCAAAGCCCTCTTTCTGAGGATATCCGTGCCACCCTGGAACGGATTACGCGTATTTGTAATGCGACCGGAAGCGAATTTTTTGTCGCAGGCGCAATGGCGCGTGAGGTGCTTCTTACCCATGTCCATGGCAGAAGCACTGGACGGCATACGCGTGACATTGATATTGCGGTACTGATAAAAGACTGGGCGCAATTTACCCTGCTAAAAAACAGCATGCTGGCACAAGGCGCAGCAGAAATTCCCGGCAACGTACAGCGGGTACTTTGGGAAGGCGTGGAGATCGACATTTTACCTTTTGGTGGCATTGCTCAGGGAAACGAAATTCGCTGGCCTCCCGAACTGGCTGTGGCGATGTCGGTAGAAGGATTTGCAGAAGCTTACGCGAACACACTGACGATTGAGATACCTGAATGTGGCGATGTGCGATTCAGCTCCTTGCCGGGTTTACTGCTGTTAAAGCTGTTTGCCTGGCGTGCTCGCGGGGATGAATACACGAAAGATGCCGTCGATATTCACAAAATACTGCATGAATACCAGCATGTTGAGGCATCGCGGTTGTATGACAACGACGAATGGGGGGAGTCTGTCGACTGGGATCCAGAGCGTATGGGGGCACTGCTGGCGGGAAACGATGTCGCGACACTGATGTCAGCCGAAAATCGTGAAAGCCTGCATCAGTTTGATATGCAGAAGCTGGTGGATGTCATGGTCAGACAACGGGTTGATGTTTCCGAAGAACGCATTGAACTGCTGGTAAGTGATTTCTGGAAGACCCTACTGGGATAAACCTTAATACCCAACCGTAATTGCTTACCAGGCAGTGAACTCGCGGATATTTCCTACGGTAACCGCCGGGTTACCGTGGGCCGTGTGACGCTAACTCACCGGGATACGATCGTATTTTGGATAATTGCTCACATACGACACGGTATATATTTATCCCTGCAGGAGCGATACGAAAACGGTGAGTTTCGCTGGCAAAGTATCATCAGCGCACGTAAGGCAGACAGAAAAGAGAGGATTCGTTATGAGCGTGGTTAAACATAAACGTGGCGACGCACCCGTCATCAGCGCCAGACGTGAGACAGAACTCAAGGCGCTGGCAAATAAGCCGGATGAGGAAATCGACTATAGCGATATCCCTGCAACGATGGATGAAACCTGGTCCGAGGCGGTGCGCGGCAAATTTTATCGTCCTTTAAAAACGCAGGCCTCAGTGCGTATTGATGCTGACGTGATGGAGTGGCTGAAGAGACCTGGAAAGGGCTATCAGACCCGGCTTAACGCCATCCTGCGCGAAGCGATGCTTCGGGATCAAAACAAGAATTAACTTCTGGTGGCGCTGCGCTTACAAGGGCTACGGATTGTTTCGTAGGCCTGATAAGCGCAGCGGCACCAGGCATTTCCCACTGCGCTCAGAGGGACGCGCAAAAGCGCCATACGATCCCAACGCCAAACATCAGCAGCACCGCCCCTGCCGCGCGTTCGATTTTCCACACGCTGCGGCTCAGGCGCTGTTGCACAGCGGGCAAAGCAATAAACGACACCACCGCCAGATCCCATACCAGCACCACCATCACCATCCAGACTCCACTCACCGACTGCTGCAGGAGCGTGACGTCCGGCCCGAGCAGGGCGGTCATCAGCGCCAGATAGAACAGGGCATTTTTCGGATTCAGCACCGCAGAGCCGAGGCCAAGCAGAAGCTGCCTGCGCCAGGAGGGGCTGGCAGCTTCCGCGTTATTAAGGGTAAGCGTGGTGGGCTGGCTTCGCGCCAGCTGCCAGCCAATCCACAGCAGATAGAGTGCGCCCAGTAGCTCAATGGCGCTAAAAAGTAGGGTGAACTGACGCAGCGCGCTGGAGCCAATAATCACCAGCAGGATATACAGCCCGTTGCCTGCCGCGATACCCACGCACAACCCGGCGCTGCCGCGCAGACGGTGTCGGGCGGCAAAGCCTATCAATAAAAAGAAATCCGGCCCGGGACTGAGAAGTGCGACAAAATGCGCCAACGCAAGCGCGAGAAAAGCAGAAGGGAATAACGGTTCCATAGCGGCCTCAGAATCAAAAACAGAGGCCAGAGTACGGCGGTGCGGAACCTATTTATTGTCAGATATTGATCTGCCCGTTGCGTACTGACGCGGCGTGGCGGCGGTGTAACTGACGAAGGTTTTATGGAAATGGCTCTGATCGGCGAATCCGCTCTGGTAGCCCACGTCGGCGATATCATCCCCGGCACGCAGCCGTGCTTTGGCGAATTCTACCCGTGAGATGGCAAGAAAAGTGCCCGGCGTCAGGCCGGTATCCTGCTTAAAGGTTCTGATTAACGTCTCTTTACGCAGCGAAAAGCGTTGGGCTAACGCGTCCAGCGAGGGCGGTGCGAGCAGGCTGTGGCGTAACACATTCTGCAGTGCAAGGCTGGTAGGGCGCAGGGTGTCGGATGGCGCGGGCCGGTCCGTAAGGGCAGACAACAGAAGCTGGATAGCAGTATCCGACAGCGTCTCAACCGCTGACAGATAGTGACGAAACAGCGCAGGGCTGCGGATGACCTGCACAGTAGGCTGCAGGTCGGTCTCGATCCACAGCATGTGGTAGCTGCGCGGCTGTCCGGCTATCGGGTTGCAGCTGTGGGGCATCTGGGCCGGGATCACAATCAGATCGCCGGGATGAAGGATAAACGGCTCGTCGTTACAGATGCAGCAGGTCTGCCCTTCCAGGATAGCACCAATGGAAAGCTGGGCGTGGCTGTGGCGCTTATACGCCTGGGTGCTTTGCCACGTGCTGCGCAGCTCAACGCCGGGCTTGCGGACAAAGGTCTGATTGACGTGGCGCGTCTGGGTCATGGTGGCTACCTGTGCGGGGGACAAGTGCTTATAGCATGGGGCGGCGGAAAAGTCTGATAGTGGTCCTCACTACAGTCTGTATACCCAACTTTACCTTCATACCCGGCCATGTTGACTACCCTTAATAGCCTACGTAGTCAAAAAGGAGGCAATAATGGCCTATCAGACAGTGAATCCTGCTAACAACAAACTCATCAAAGAATACCCTTCTCATACTGATGCTGATGTCGATGCGGCGCTGAAAACAGCCGATGCGCTCTATCACTCCGACTGGGCGAAAGGCAGCATCGACAAACGTCTGCCGGTGCTGCACAAGCTGGCGGATCTGATTGACTCCCGTAGCGAAGAACTGGCGAAAATTGCCAGCGTGGAGATGGGGAAACTCATCGAGCAGAGCCGTGCAGAAGTGAAACTCTGCGCCCAGATCGCGCGCTACTATGCCGATAACGCGAAGCAACACCTTGCCCCGGTGAAATACCCGTCCGAACTCGGCGAAGCCTGGGTCGAGCATCATCCCATCGGCGTGGTGATGGCGGTTGAGCCGTGGAACTTCCCGTATTATCAGCTGATGCGCGTGCTGGCACCGAACCTGGCGGCGGGTAACCCGGTGCTCGCTAAACATGCCAGCATCGTGCCGCACTGTGCAGAGACCTTCGCCCATCTGGTGCGCGAAGCCGGTGCCCCGGAAGGTGCATGGACCAACCTGTTTATCTCTTCAGATCAGGTGGCGAATATCATCGCCGACCCGCGCGTGCAGGGTGCGGCCCTGACCGGATCCGAAAAAGCCGGTAGCGTGGTGGCCGCGCAGGCCGCGAAGCACATTAAAAAATCGACCCTCGAACTGGGCGGTAACGACGTGTTCGTGGTGCTGGACGATGCGGATCTGGAGAAGGCCGTCAAAATCGGCGTCAACGCGCGGCTCGCCAACGCCGGGCAGGTTTGTACCGCCGCCAAGCGTTTTATCGTCCATGAAAAAGTGGCCGAGCCGTTCCTGACGAAATACACCGAGGCCTTCAAACAGGTGAAGATCGGCGATCCGCTGGACGCAAGCACCACGTTGGGGCCGCTGTCATCGAAAGACGCGCTGGAGACCCTGACCAAACAGGTTAACGAGGCGGTGAAAAACGGGGCGACGCTGCATTACGGCGGCAAGCCGGTCGCGCGTGAGGGCAGCTTCTTTGAGCCGACGATTTTAACGAACATCACCCGCGATAACCCGGCGTATTTCGAAGAGTTTTTCGGCCCGGTGGCACAGGTTTACGTGGTGAAAAACGATGAAGAGGCGGTGAAACTGGCTAACGACTCGCACTACGGCCTGGGCGGCGCGGTGTTCAGTAAAGACATTGAACGCGCCAAAAAGATGGCTTCGAATATCGAAACCGGGATGGTGTGGATCAACTGGCTGACCGATACCGCAGCCGAGCTGCCGTTCGGCGGCGTCAAGCGCTCCGGCTACGGACGCGAGCTGTCGGACCTGGGGATTAAAGAGTTTGTGAACCAGAAGCTGGTGGTGATCCGCCGCTAATTATGCAGTCTGATGCTCTCACCCTAACCCTCTCCCACAAGGAGAGGGAACCATTCGGCACCAATAAAGTGATACTAATAATCGTTAGTTAAAATTAATTATGTGTCATTAATTAGTTAACGCCCTCACAGTTCGCAGAGAAATCATCCCGCTGTTCTGGCTAAGCATTGGTCTGTTGCTAGTATGAAATCGCTAATCATACACCTGCAAGAGGATACAATGATAAACAGAAATCGTATGATCGTGAACTGTATTGCGGCTTCTCTGGCCTGTATCTGGACCCTGACTGCACGAGCAGAAACTGCCCCCACTGATGTAAAAATCGTCCGCGACGAGTACGGCATGCCACATATCTACGCCGATGACACTTACCGACTGTTCTATGGCTATGGCTACGTGGTGGCGCAGGATCGCCTGTTCCAGATGGAGATGGCGCGCCGCAGTACTCAAGGGACAGTTGCGGAAGTGCTGGGCAGTACCTTTGTTAATTTCGATAGGGATATTCGGCAAAACTTCTGGCCTGCGTCGATCCGCGCGCAAATCGATGCGCTCAGCGCGGATGATAAAGACATTCTGCAAGGTTATGCCGACGGGATGAATGCCTGGATCGACCGGGTAAACAGCGACCCGGATAACCTGCTGCCTAAGCAATTCACCACCTTCGGCTTCACGCCGACACGCTGGGAAGCCTTTGATGTGGCGATGGTATTTGTCGGCACCATGGCGAACCGTTTTTCGGACGCGACCAGCGAAATCGATAACCTGGCACTGCTGACCGCGCTAAAAGATCGGTATGGTGACAAAGGGATGGCGGTATTTAACCAGCTGAAGTGGCTGGTGAACCCGGCGGCGCCCACTACCATCGCGCCGCAGGAGAGTCAGTATCCAGTTAAGTTTGATCTCAACACCACGCAAAGCGCCGCCCTGTTGCCGCGTTACGATATGTCGCCGCCGATGCTGGACCGACCGGCAAAGGGGGACGATGGCGGCCTGCTGGCGCTGACGGCTGCGCAAAACCGCAAGACGATCATGGCCCAGTTTGCCCACGGCGGGGCGAATGGTCTGGCGGGCTACCCTACCACCAGCAATATGTGGGTGCTAGGAAAGGGCAAAACGCAGGATGCCAAAGCCATAATGGTCAATGGCCCGCAGTTCGGTTGGTATGCCCCGGCGTATACCTACGGTATTGGCCTGCATGGGGCGGGCTATGAGGTGACGGGCAATACGCCGTTCGCCTATCCGGGGCTGGTGTTTGGTCACAATGGCACCATTTCGTGGGGGGCTACCGCCGGATTTGGCGATGATGTCGACATTTTCGCGGAACAACTTTCGGATAAAAAGCCCGGCCAGTACCTGCATAACGGCGAGTGGACTAACATGCTCAGCCGCGAAGAGCGTATTGCCGTTAAAGACGGACAGCCGGAGACCTTTACCGTTTACCGCACCGTGCATGGCAACGTGATTAAAATCGACCCGACGACGCAGACGGCCTATGCCAAAGCGCGTGCCTGGGATGGCAAAGAGGTGGCGTCCCTGCTGGCCTGGACCCATCAGATGAAAGCCAAAAACTGGCAGGAGTGGACGCAGCAGGCGGCGAAGCAGGCCCTGACGATCAACTGGTATTACGCGGATATCGACGGCAATATCGGTTATGTCCATGGCGGAGCTTACCCGCAGCGCCAGCCCGGGCACGATCCGCGTCTGCCGGTACCCGGCACCGGGAAATGGGACTGGCAAGGGCTGCTGCCGTTTGATTTGAACCCGAAAGTCTATAACCCGAGATCGGGCTATATCGCCAACTGGAACAACTCTCCCCAGCAGGGGTATCCAGCCTCGGATCTGTTTGCGTTTTTATGGGGCAGCGCGGATCGCGTCACCGAGATTGACCAGCTTATCGATAGACAACCGACCTTCACTTACGAACAGGCCTGGGATCTGATCAAGCACACCAGCCGCCAGGATCTGACCCGTCGACTGTTTTTACCGGCTTTGCAAAATGCCACCGCCCAACTGCCTGCTACGGACCCGCGCCAGCAGCTGGTGAAGCTGCTAAGCAACTGGGATGGGGTGAATCAGCTCAATGATGATGGTAAAACGCTGCAACAGCCGGGCTCGGCGATTTTAAACGTCTGGCTGAGCAGCATGCTGAAACAGACCGTCGCGGCAGCGGTGCCGGAGCCATTCAATAAGTGGTATAGCGCCAGCGGGTACGAAACGACCCAGGACGGGCCAACCGGTTCGCTGAATATCAGCGTGGGGGCGAAAGTACTGTATGAATCCTTGCAGGGGCAGAAATCCGCCATCCCGCAGACCGTGGATCTGTTTGCTGGTAAGCCGCAGCAGGAGGTGATCCTCGCCGCTCTGCAGGAGGCCTGGCAGACGCTGTCCCGTCAGTACGGGGAAGATATTACACAGTGGAAGACCCCGGCGATGGCGTTGACCTTCCGCGCCAGTAACTTCTTTGGCGTGCCGCAGGCGTCACCGGAAGAGGCCGTCCATCAGGCGGAGTACCAGAATCGCGGCACGGAAAACGACATGATTGTCTTTGCGCCGGCATCGCATGAAGCGCCGGTGCTGGCATGGGATGTGATGGCGCCCGGACAGAGCGGTTTTATCGCCCCGGACGGTACGCCGGATAAGCACTATCGCGATCAGCTGAAACTGTATGAATCCTTTGGCCGTAAACCCTTGTGGTTAACCCCGCAGGAGGTCGCGGCGCATCAGGAGTCGCAGGAGATTTTACAGGTGCAGCGGTAAGGACCTGTCATTCCCCGGTGGCGCTGCGCTTACCGGGGCTACTTACGTAACCCCAACCAATCTCGCCATTTATATCTCATAGACTATTCATACACCTTTCTATAATTCTCTGTTCTGGCTGGGATATCATCTGTTGAGATGATTGATACATAGAAGCATAACTTTCACAGAATCCAGTGATGGAGATGCCATGATTTTCTGAATTAGACGGGAACAGAGATGTTGTAAAAAGTGACAGTCCATATATGGAAAATGATATTAAAAAGGCCACGCGTCGGCTGTAGTATTTCTGTAAGCATTGCCTGACGGGGTTTATAATTAATCGGAATACCATGAATATCATAGTGAATGAATATATTAGTAATGCTATGTTTAATGAAGTATAGCCCAAGCCGAACGAATCAAGAATAACATAATTTATTCCAAGATATAAAAATGGGATAAGGATGATGTTTAATACGGCGTAGGCTTGTATGACCTGAAATAAAAAAACAACTAACACTTTCTTTTCTTTCTGGAATGTAATCATTGAGAAAAGGATAGTTATCATTAACCCTGTAATAGCACACTGCCACAAAATCATTATGTAGTAGCTAGTGCTATCAAAAACAGTAAATAAATTAGCCATTGGGATTTTGTTGGTCAGTAATTTACTGATCAAGGCTACAAGCAAACTTGCCATAGCAATTGATTTGAATAAATTCGCAAAGCATGTTTTTAACGGAACATATTCATCATCGCCATTATAAATCTCAGGTCGCTTAATAAATGTCCATATATCGATCAAGAAGTTATATTTAGATGCTTCCTTTAGTAACAATTGAAGAGATTTGATTGTTATTTTAAACATTTGTATCTCCTGGAGCCTGAATTTTATTTTTAAACAATAATAACTGCTGCAAGAATTTGATGTTGACGGAAAGGACGAAAACGGAAGGCCATATAAGCGTAGCGTCATCAACCGCTACGCTTGCATTGAGAGATTCGTGTCCTTATTTACGTAACCCTGCAAACCCCCCCCGGATCTCGTCTTCCGGCAGTTGGATACCGATAAACACCATCACGCTGCGCGGCGTTTCGTCGCCCCACGGGCGATCCCAGTCGGCGCTGTACAGGCGCTGCACGCCCTGGAACAGCAGGCGGTTCGGCTCGCCGTCGATCCACAGCATGCCTTTGTAGCGCAGCAGTTTGTCGGCAGATGACAGCAGCAGGTTTTCCATTACGCGTGATACGTCGCTGATGTCCACCGGGTAATCCAGCTCGACCACAATCGACGAGACGTCGTTTTGCTTGTCGGCCATAAAGTGGAAGCGCGGTGTCGAGGTGACGTTCTCTTCCAGCATAAAACCGTTGGTGTTGAACAGCTGCGCCAGGTCGATATCGCCGTGGGTGACGGTGTAAATCGGCGCGCGGGCGTTGATGCGCGTCAGGCGTTCGCGCAGCTTTTCGCTGTCGCCCGCTACGTCGGTTTTGGTCAGCAGAATGCGGTCGGCGTAGCCAATTTGCGACTGGGCGATGGTGAACTGGTTCATCTGCTCGTCGGCGTGAACCGCGTCGACCAGGGCGATCACGCCGTCGAGCAGGTAGCGCTGGCAGAGGATCTCGTGAGAGAAAAAGGTCTGAATAATCGGGCCGGGGTCGGCCATGCCGGTGCACTCAATGACCAGCCGGTCGAATTCAATGTCGCCGCGATCGCGGCTGTCGAGCAGGTCGAGCAGGGCGTCTTCCAGCTCGCTGGAGCGGGTGCAGCAGATGCAGCCGTTGGTCAACGTTTTGATCTGGGTGGCGCGATCGCCAATCAGCTGATCGTCGACCGACACTTCACCGAACTCGTTCTCGATGACCGCGATTTTAAAGCCGTGCTGTTCGTTGAGGATATGGCGCAGCAGGGTGGTTTTGCCCGCGCCGAGAAAGCCGGTAAGTAGGGTAACTGCAATCGGTGTCATGGTCTCTCCTTTAGCAGCAGCGCACGCCGCCTTCTCCACTTCCGCCGTAGCGCGCTTCCTGGCGCTCGCGGAAGAATTCGCTGTAGGTCATGTACGGCTTATCCGGATGGTTGGCCTTCATATGTTCAACGTAGTTGTCATAGTCCGGAATGCCAATCAGCATTTTCGCCGCCTGACCGAGGTATTTTTTTGCTTCGCCTAAGTTACCAAACATAACGCATCCTGATAAGAAAAAGCCCGGCGAGGTGAGTCTGCCGGGCTTTGTTTTCCCTCACCCCGGCCCTCTCCCAAAGGGAGAGGGGGAAATGGAGTGATTAATGGTGTGAAGAGGTCTTCACGCCGCCTTCCGGTACCGGAACGTATGGCGTTTCGTTATCGGTACGACCGTCGGCGTTACGCACGGCGATCCAGGTTTTGACCCCGTAGAAGATGATGCTGTACACCACCACCAGGAACAGAATGCTTAACGCGGCGTTGGTGTAGTTGTTCACCACGATATGGTTCATGTTGGCAATCTGCTGCGCGGTCAGTTCACCGGTATCTGCGGCAATCTTCTCTTTGTACTGGCTCGCCATGTAGAAGAAGCCTTCCAGCTGCGGGTTGGTGCTGAACAGCTTCAGACCCAACGCCCAGGTGGTGCAGAGCAGCAGCCACAGAGCAGGCACCACGGTCACCCAGATGTATTTGGTGCGCTTCATCTTGATCAATACCACGGTGCCGAGCACCAGGGCCACAGCCGCCAGCATCTGGTTAGAGATACCGAACAGCGGCCACAGACTCTTCACGCCGCCCAGCGGATCCACCACGCCTTGATACAGCAGGTAGCCCCACAGCCCGACGCAGCCTGCGGTGCCCAGAATCCCGGCAACCAGTGAATCGGTTTTTTTCAGGAACGGTACGAAGTTACCCAGCAGGTCCTGCAGCATAAAGCGGCCAGCACGGGTACCGGCATCCAGCGCGGTCAGGATAAACAGCGCTTCGAACAGGATCCCGAAGTGATACCAGAAGCCCATATCGGCCATCGGCAGCACTTTGTGGAACACGTGGGCGATACCTACCGCGAGGGTCGGTGCGCCACCGGCACGGTTCAGAACCGACGGTTCGCCGATGTCTTTGGCGGTCTGCATGATCTGCTCAGGCGAAATCACAAAGCCCCAGGAACTGACGGTCGCTGCCGCATGGGTGCTGACGTCTTTCAGCTGCGCCATGATCATCGCCGCGTTGTCGCCGCCCATCTCATGCAGGTTAGGCATGGTAATACCCAGGCCTGCCGGTGGGGTGTTCATCGCGAAGTACAGACCTGGCTCGATGATGGATGCTGCCACCAGGGCCATGATCGCCACGAAGGATTCCATCAGCATCGCGCCATAACCAATGAAGCGAGCGTCGGTTTCGTTGGCCATCAGCTTCGGCGTGGTGCCGGAAGCGATCAGTGCGTGGAAGCCAGACACCGCGCCACAGGCGATGGTGATGAACAGGAACGGGAACATCGCGCCTTTCCACAGCGGACCGGTGCCGTCAATGTACTGCGTGACCGCAGGCATTTTCAGTTCAGGGTTGATGATCACGATGCCGATCGCCAGACCGACGATCACGCCGATTTTCAGGAAGGTCGCCAGGTAATCACGCGGGGCCAGAATCAGCCACACCGGCAGCAGGGCAGAAATAAAGGCATAGCCAATCAGCGCGAAGGTGATGGTGGTGTCTTTGAAGGTCAGAGCCGGGCCCCAGTACGGGTCGTGGGCGATGATGCCGCCAAAATAAATGGACGCCACCAGCAGCACAATACCAATCACCGACACTTCACCCACGCGGCCCGGCCGCAGGAAGCGCATGTAAATGCCCATGAACAGCGCAATCGGCACCGTCGAGCAGACGGTGAACACGCCCCACGGACTTTCAGCCAGCGCTTTCACCACGATCAGAGCCAGCACCGCAAGGATGATGATCATGATCAGGAAGCAGCCAAACAGAGCGATGGTGCCCGGCACGCGGCCCATCTCTTCTTTGATCATCTCACCCAGAGATGCGCCGTTACGACGGGAAGAGATAAACAGCACCATAAAGTCCTGCACCGCACCCGCCAGCACCACGCCTGCGAGCAGCCACAGGGTACCCGGCAGGTAGCCCATCTGCGCCGCCAGCACCGGCCCCACCAGCGGGCCTGCTCCGGCAATTGCCGCAAAGTGGTGACCAAACAGCACGTAGCGGTTGGTCGGAACGTAGTTCAGGCCGTCATTGTTAATGACCGCCGGAGTGGCGCGCGTCGGGTCAAGCTTCATGACCTTCTGGGCGATATAGAGACTGTAGTAGCGGTACGCCACCAGATAAACCGATACGGAAGCCACGACGATCCACAGGGCACTGACGTGCTCACCGCGGCGCAGGGCCACTACCGAGAGGCAAAATGCGCCGAGGATCCCGAGAAGGGCCCAGGGAGCATGTTTAAGCAGTTTTTTGATGTCCATAATAAAACCTGGTTTTTTAACGGGTAAAAGGGTCAGGGTTCGCTGTGAGAAAGAATGATTAATGCTGAGGCGATCTTGCCAGAGTGGCGCGCGCGTAAAGGAAGGTAAATCTGTGAGAGGTTATATGGCGGGATGAACGGTCAACAGCGACGGCGAGTGGTTCAGGCTCGCCGTCCTCAGGGGGATTTATGTGATTGAGGTCACGGTCTCAGGGGCCGGCTGCGGTTCCTGTTCCAGCACGGTTTCCGGAGTCGACACGGTGTAAGGGGTATCGAGCCAGTCGGATTTACCGTAAAACACCGCGTTGATCTGGGTGTCGTGCAGCAGGTGGGCGCGAAAACGCTGGAACAGTTTTTTATCCGGAGCGAAGTCGGTCTGCCAGAACTGGGTGAGCGGCCCCTGCCAGGTCAGCCCTTCGATGTCGTACAGCGCTTTGCCCATCACCATCAGCGGTTTGTTGTGGATCAGCGCCGACAGGCCTGCGGTACTGTTGACGGTGATCACCGCCCGGGTATGGGTCAGCAGCGCGGGCAGGTTAACATCGTGCACATAAATCACCCGCCCCGTAATGCCGTATTTCTCGGTCAGGGTGTTGATTAAGGTGCCGTAATAGCGGTGACCACGATCCATCGGGTGGTGCTTAAACACCAGGTGCCGCTCTTTCGGCGCATGGCGGGCAAAAGAGCGGATCACGGTTTCGATATATTCACGCACGTCTTTATACGGGCTGTGGAACAGGATCTGGCTGTCGTTATAGACCTGCAAAATGGCCAGGTAATATTCGTTATCCAGCTCGCCGGTAATATGGCGCAGCATGTTGCGCTGCTGCCAGCGATACCACATCTTACGTCGCCCGGCGCGCAGCCAGCAGCGCATCTCATACCAGGGCGAGAACGATTTATGGTGGCGATAGCCGGGATAACGATGGCGACCAAACCAGCCCGCCGCGTAATAGAGCATGGCGTGCGCAGAGCGCTTAAAGGTGCTGGGTTTCCACGCGGTTGGGGCCTTTGGCTCCGGCAGCGGCTGCTCGAGATAATACTTTGCCGTAGTCGGCATCGAGGAGTACGCGTTCACGCCGCCTTTTTCGAGGGTGATATAAAAAGGCCGGAAATAGCCCTCTTCAAACGCCAGGAAACTAATGGATTTGCTGCGCGCCCACTTTTTCGCTTCGGTGTGCATCGGGCGGCAGTCGCCAAAGCAAATAACGGTGTCGAAGGCATAGTCTTTATGCAGATCGCGCAGCCAGTAGGCAAAGTTTTTTACCGAGCCGGTATAGTGCAGCGCGAGTTTTTTATCGGTATACCAGGCATCGCCCGCATTAAAGCAGACCTGCTTGACCTCGCGACGGCTGTTCTGCAGCCAGGCAGCCAGACGTGAAAAACAGGGGCCCATAGGTCCTTGTAATAACAGATATCGACGGCCATTCAGTAAGTGGCGGATAGCTTGCTCGTCCATTTTGTTTCCCAGATCGGTTCCGTTGATGAATCAAATCAGTAAGCGGCTTTAATGACGTCTTTCTTTAATGGAGCGGGAAATAGCGGCGCGGGGTTGCAGAGTCTGTGCGAGATAGCTCAGCTTAATTTGCCAGCGCTGCCAGCGGCTCGATTTTTGCGATGAGGCATTTTTTTGCCCTGCCAGCTGGCGGATCAGCTGCTCCGGGCTCATCCACAGGCCGCTTTGCCAGTCGATATACAGCGGATAAGCAACCAGCGTCATATACACCAGCGCGGCCAGCGGCAAGGTACGTTCCCGACGCGGTGCGGGATGGATATCTTCGGTCAGTCCCCAGCCGCTATAGAACGGCTGTCCCCAGGTGGTGACCTTCACGCCCTGAACCAGCGCCTCAAAGCCACTGAGCGAAGTCATGGTGTGCAGCTCGTCCACGTGCGGATACAGGCTGGTGAGGCCGAGATCCAGCACCTGGCTGTCGACGCATTGCGCCAGACACGCGGCGGAGATCGCCCCGGCCCGGTTGCCTGCGATAACATCTGGATGCGGTTTAAACAGGATATGCGCGTCCGGTCTGGCATCGCGCACCGCCCACAGCAGCTGCTCGTTGCTGCGAATCACCGGGCTGCCGGTCAGGATCGAGGCATCGCCATCGACCTGACCCACCACCAGCACCAGCGGGCGGCCATCGTCAGGCGGGGTAAACTGCTGGGCGGTGCCGACGTTGTACTTGCTAACGCCGTGCTGCTGGAGCAGTTCCACCAGCGCGGTACCGCGCGTCAGCACGTCGTTAGTCAGCGGCTGGGCGTTGAGCTGCTGCTCGAGCCTGCTTGGCTGACGGCTGTCAAAATAGATCCCCACCGGGTCGATCGATAACGACGACGGGCGGCACAGGTTCGAGCCCAGCCCGCGCGAGCGGATAAAACCGTCTTCCACCCGAATCGCCTGCGTCAGTTCCGGATGGCGCGCGCCCCAAACCAGCACCTGTTCGTCTGCCGCAAGCGTGGCGGGCGGGGTGCGCACAAAGCACAGCTCGGTGGCCAGCGGGTGGCAGAAGGCGTGCATAAAGGCGCGCTTCCACAGCGAAAAACCGACCAGGTACAGGCGGCGATAGCGCGGGGCAGGGTGCTGCTGGCGGGCAATAATCGCCAGCACCTCTTCCACTTCACAGCGCTGGCCGAGCACCGGGTCCAGATAGCGGGGATACAGAATCAATGCGGCGGCGACCAGCTGCGCCAGGCTCACTTGCACGTCGCGTCGCGGACACGATTTATGGTCGTGGGTCAGCCCCCAGCCCGCGTAAAACGGCATCCCGAAGCAGTGCACCGCTTTGCCCAGCAGCAGGGCTTCAAATCCCATCTGAGAGGAGACGGTATAAACCGCCTCGACTTCATTCAGCAGGGCGTGGGGATGGCAGTGATCGGCGACCACTTCCACATCGTCCAGCTGCAGGCGAGCCAGCACGCCGTTCTTCTTGCCGAGGCGCGTGTCCGGATGGGTGCGCAGCAGCAGGCGGGCGGTGGGATGGTCGCGCCGGGCGGCGGCTACCATCGCCACAAAATCGTCTTCAGTGGCCAGCGCGCCGGGAATGGACATATCGCCCGCCACCTGGTCGATCAGCAACACGTTAGGACGCGGGTCGCTGTGCAGGCGGGTCGCCAGCGCGTCGGGCAGGCTGCTGCCTGCGGCATAGCAGTTATATTTGGTGATGCCCAGGCGCAGCAGTTCTGCGATCAGCGATTCGGCACGCGCCAGCATCGCGGTGGTGCAGGGCGCGGCAATCAGCTGTTCCAGCTGGCTCGGCTGGCGGGCGTCGTAATAAATACCCACAGGGTCGGCGATCAGCGAGACCGGCAACCCCCCACGGGCAGGATGGCCGATATAGCCGATAAAGCCGTCTTCCAGCTGCCAGTAGGGCAGGCCGAGCTGGTGGGCTTTTTGTTTGATTTTGTGGGTGTTGGGTTTTTGGCCCCAGCCAACCAGGATATCGTCGTCGGCAAGCTGAATGTCGGTCTTGAAAAGATGCAGCGGGCGACCAAGCAGCGGTTCAATCTGCGCTCTTCTGCCCAGGATCCCTGTTGAACCTGTATAAAATTTCATTTTTGCTCTGTACGGTAGAAAACGCCCGCGTCGCTGCGGGGCGTGGGACTCAGTTAAAATACTCTGCGTCCGGGAAGGATTTTGCAATGCTGTCTTTGGCGGAAGTGAGGATCTCGCTGTCGATTTCTGGCCATGCGATAACAATAGTCTCGTCATTCCAGCGGATGCCACGGTCACTTTCCG
This sequence comes from Leclercia sp., assembly GCA_049284415.1. Classification (GTDB taxonomy): domain Bacteria; phylum Pseudomonadota; class Gammaproteobacteria; order Enterobacterales; family Enterobacteriaceae; genus Enterobacter. The sequence continues at coordinate 273,029 of JBAPXW010000024.1, read as the reverse complement.
GCGCATGGTCGGTTATTACCTATTGCATTTGAGTCCTTTTCAACGGATATCGCATCATCTCCTGCACATCATCACTGGCGATTTATAAATGTGTTTCAACGTTTCGCTCAGGCCATAAAGCCATATGCGAAACTCAACTGGGGCTTGCCAGACATTTGCATTGCTATATGCATATGCTGCACTGGAGCGTTTTCAACGCTTGTGGCTGTTATAGGCTACGCGAAAGTTAAGGTTGCAGCTTAATAGAGTAAATTTTACCCAACCTTTTACCTTTATTACCTACAGAAAATAAAATGAGTAGTGCATCATTTTTGCTATCAACTGCTAATCCTTCAGGTTCCCAGTGTCCCTCATTGCCTGCTTTAAGTGCATCAGTCTGTCCAAGGGTTACATAATCTATTTTTTTACTTAACTTGCCATCTAAACTATAGGCATATAGTTTTTTTACTGATTGACTGGCATTTCCACTCAATAAGTAAACATATTTTCCGTCTGATGCCATAGCTTGGAAATAACGACCGTCGTTGGTAAGGTCTTTACTGATTTCCCACTCGTTGCGATATGTGGAACTAATGTCATTAGATGATAGAAGATTTGACTTTTTCAAATCAAATACGCGAATAACATCTATGCCGTCTTTCTTGCCGCTAACTATCAGTAAATTTCCATCACTTGTAACAAATGGCATTGCGATGATTTTTCCATCATAGTCATCCCCAAATACTTTTATCACTTTAACATCATATGGAATATTGTCAGAGGTATATTTAAATAGGCTTATAAACCTTCCCTTATTATCCGTAGCTCTACCTGCAGAGGATAATAACCAATCTGTTTTCGGTAGTAAGGCTATACCTTGATGCCCTATTCTGGTTGAGGGTAATTGAGAGTCCAGAGCGTTTATTTCATTTTTATTGTCCACATCATAAAAACGATTTATCACCCCCATTTCTGGTTTTCCAGTAACGTGGATTGTATATAAAATTCGGTAAACTGGATCAAAGGCTATACCTTGCAATACATTATTACGGCCAATTCCTTTTCTATAAACTGTAGTGCCGCTGGACAAACCTTTATCTGAAAAACATTCATTTTGCTCTAAAGTATCAGCTACCGTTAAACACTTTGAAAGTGAAGTGTCGGCGTTAACGATACCCATATGAATAAATGCTAATAGTAAAACGCTTACTATAGATGTTTTTTTGAAAAAATTCATGATGATACTCAGTATTTACTTGTCAGTAGACTATTTTTCTTGTCTTGATGTTCTATAGCGTAATTGCATAACCATTTTATTCTTTTGTCATAATGACTTTTTTTAATAGAAGTAGATGGATAAGTAATTAAGTAATTAAATAATTCATTTCGGACATCATTGGCCCCCTTTCTATAAACAAGAGAGTCCTCTTCACTATAAAACACCTTGCTTCGGTATTCTTCAAGCACCTTCGGAATGAAAAGCTGCGATAAGGTATCACTATTAGTGAGTACCATGCAGGGAATCCCTTTGCTTACGAACTGCATTTCCATTGCGGAAATGTCAGTTAACGCAAGTTTAATATCCATTACTGTAGTCGTTTTAAATGTATTTGTTTTTCTTGTGAAAATAGAGAATAAAGGTTGATGTTTTTTTGAATTCTTATTTATTACTTGCAGATTGTTTGTTTGTAATGTTTTAATTAAAAGGTTAAGTTTTGCTTTATAAGTAATGTCACGATGTCCAAGATTTGGGTGGGGTTGTATATATACGTTCCGAATATTATTTTGAGCGCAAAATTCTATTATTTTATTTGCCGTGGTTTGGCTAATTGAACAGTAATTTTCCTCCGGAACGCCGCCCTCCCAGGTTGGGGCGTACACGATTGAGTCGCTACTCTCAGCATATTGAAAATTATTGCTACCAACAAATGTATCACCAAGAGTAATAACTTTACCCCCTTCAATATCATAAGGAGTGAAAACGCCTGATTTCAAATATCTATCAATACCGACTTTTCCAGAGGTTACTACATAGTCATAAATTCTTATTATGGGTTTAATAGAAGCTAATTTATGACTTTCACCATGTGTAACAAATATATGGATCAAATTACGGTTGGCTACAACTTTACAGTTTGACTGTGCATTGAAAAGGTAGAAAACGACTTTTCTTTCAAGAAACTTGTAATCTGAGTTTTTTTTGACAAATCTGAATGGTATTTCATTAGAGTCAAAAATCTTTGAAAAGCTATTTTCAATTTCTTTATAATATTTACATACAACTTCAATACAATCTTTGTTATTGAAAACCTGTGTCTGGAAGTAACTTACTAATTGCTCCACGGCACCTATAATTTTGGTATCAATATAAATGTAATATAGATTACATCCAGACACGATAAATCACTCCTTAGCGACCATCTTTGCGAATATCAACAATTAGTCCGGTATTTTTGGACCCTAAGACTTTAATACTTGTCAGGGCAACGTCTTTTGCTTGCAGAAGAAGTTCAGCTGGCTCCAGACCAAAATTAGCAGTACGCATAGGAGTTGCTGTTCGTTCAGGATTAATGCAGTTTACCAGAACGCCTTCGGAGCTCCATTCATCCGCAATAGCCTGTGTAAAGTTCACGATAGCTGCTTTAGAGGAGGAATAAAGAGCATAAAGTGGACGGCCACGTGAATATGAGCTGGATGTGAAATTAAGCAACATACCAGAAGTTTCAACAAGATAAGGCTTAGAGGCTATTGCAACATTTACAGCACCATTGAAGTTGATGTTAATGAGGCTGGTGACTTCAGAAATTGATAATGTATCAATTGGCTTTTTGATTAAAAGACCGGCAGTATTGATAACATAGTCAATATGACCTCTTTCTCTTTTAACACCCTCTAAATAATTCTGAATTGAATGCAGGTCGGTAATATCGACGCCATTATGAGAGCGGCTGGCAACATCTACATTTGCACCAAGCAATAATGCAGAATTTTTGATCTCAAGCCCAATTCCACTAGTACCGCCAAAGATGACAATATTTTTATTTCGCAAGAAAGATAAATCATCATCAACACTAAAAGAAATTTGGTTAACTTCCTGAAGCAATTTCTCAGCAATGAACAGGTCGATAGGATGAGTTACCTTCATATTCGCTTCACTACCTTTAACGGTAGCAACACGAATTCCTGGAATCATAGATCTAACCACACCACAGTCACATGTAAACGTGAATCGTTTCTCCGATATGGCTTTCTGATAGGCAAGTTTTATTGTTCCCAATTTAAATGCCTGTGGTGTTTGACCGCGACGCATGAATGATCTATTTGGAATATTCGCAATACACTCATCATCATATACCTCAACTAAGGTATCTGCTGAAGGGATAACAACATCCACTGCATCAAATTTCTTAAGAGCTTCAACGCAGTCATTAATAGTCGTTTCGCTCACTAATGGACGAACTGCATCATGGAATAAAATATTGCAATCATTCTCGTACCCCTCAAGGCCTTCAAGCGCCGAGTTGGTAGAGTCAAAACGTTCCTTACCACCTGTAAATACTTTGGTAACTTTTTTCCATTTGTTTTTCTTAATTATATCCCAGGTTAAATTCATATGAGCAGATTGCGTGACAATTATGATTTCATCAATCTTGTTGGCTCGTTCAAAGGCATCAATGGTATATTCAATAACTGCTTTACCTGCCAATTTAGTGAATTGTTTTGGGAGGTCGCCTCCAAAGCGAGAACCCGAACCGCCTGATAAAATAACAGCAACATTTTTCATTAAATCATTCCTTATAATATGACTTGTTCACGAGTGTTTTCCATAAGTGAACTGTCTGAGTTTATTCTTTTAAGTTGTTTGTAAAATTCATCACTAATAGTTTCATTGATGCTCAATAAATAATCCAGTGCTTTATAGCGTGCGTCGGATAAATAGTCATCTCCCTGAATAATAACTCTTTCTACTAATTCAATTAATTGTGGAATGTTTGAGTAGACATATGCATAGTCTGAATAATGCATATCACTCTTAGATGTTACAACTTCACGATCTGCTGGAATATAGATGAAAATTGGCCTCAGAGAAGATATGCATTCGCTGACCACCGCTGAGATGTCACATATGAACATATCAGCTTTGATAATTAGTTTTTCAACAGGAACTATTTTATCAACAACTTCAACGCAGAATGGTTTATCAGCTAAAGCTAGTTCTAGTGATAGCCCTACATTTGATAGTGTGACATCCCTTGATGCAGTTAGGGGATGATATTTAGCAATAATACTACATTCTAATTTGTTCTGGAGTTCTGTAAGCATTACTGCAGATAAGTGTGCTGATGAATAGTTATTCTCCTCAAAAGCACCTTCCCAGGTTGGGAAATATGTTAAATTAGTCACCTTTCTCGTTGTATCATTTTCATTTACTGATTTATTTACAATGAATTTTAGTGATGGTCTACCGATTTTAACAAAATTTATGTGTTCTACATTGAATTTCGCATTTTTGAATCGATCAATGTGCGCCTGACCTGCTACCCAAATTTCATCATAAACTCTGAAGAATTTATGAGCGCTAGCGGCTTTGTCGCTGTCTCCATGCCCTAAGAAAATATGTTGATAGATGTTAAACCTTAAAGTATGAATCAAATTCCCAGTATTGGAAAAATAATATATGGCTTTTAAAAATGGTAGTTTAGATAATACATTTTCAACATCCAATGCTGTTTTTGCATATACAATATCTAAATAAGGGTATTGCTCAAGCGCCCATTTATAAAGCTCGATATTTCTTATTAAAATTGCAAATGGTTGTCCTGAAGAAATAAATTCACCTACCCATAATTCCAAATGAAACGCACATTTCACTCCTTCTCCAGTGTGTAGTAAATGTGCTACTTTTGAGAATAAACGGATATGGCTTATATCTAAGCTATTGTTAATTAGTTGCCGACTGACCACTTTCTTTTTAGTCTCTGCTTTATGAATAGGGGCGGGATTAACTGCTGTTTTGGTTGCTGTGGCTTTAAAATTAGATGTGTGTATATGACCATTTCTTCTTTTTGAATACATGTCTTTAAAAAAAAGATCTGGTTTTGTGAGTAACTTAGTTATTTTGGACACGACTCCAACCTTCTGTTTGAATAGGTGGTGCTAGAGAATTATATAAATATCTTATTGGTGAAAATGAATGAAACTTGTGCGTATGGCTTTGTGGCGGGTTGTTTAAAAATAGTCAATGTTATTATGTTTTAAGATTTCCTCATATCTTCAGTATATTGTAGGGTAATGGCATATAATCGACTTTGAATTTTTTATTAGTATATTTCGTGATGTTAAAGTTTTCCATCATAGAGTGAAATTCATATAAAACTACTAAGTGAGAAATACCGATGTCATTCCTTGAGGTAAGAGTTTTTTCAGAATTACGTATCCGATAGTTAAGTTGCTAGGCTAACTTTATAGGACTCATATTAGAATGCCAAACTTATAATCAACATCTAAAGAGAATGTCATGCAGATAAGTATATTTTAATGGGGATATTAAAGTACTCTCACGCTCAAAATTTACTTTAAAGAAAGCTGATTTCTGTCAATCCTGATGCTCACGCAGCGTTGCTAGGCCCATCACAATCAGCCCATATAGCAGGCAAAGAAGTACGCCAATAGTTGCAAGGTTATAGAGACGGCGTGGATATTCGGCATCTTCGGCAAGCGTTGGGTGGCTCACAACAAGCAGATATTTGAGTTTGCGATACGCCTCAACCCTAGCTTGTTCTAAACTAATCAGTCCGCTTTTATAAAGATCTGCGGCAAGAGCAGCCTGCGTTTGCACATCCATATATCGAGCAGTTACCTCGTTCATTGCGTCTTTATCTGCACCCGTCAGCCGGGCCTTTTCCTGTTCCAGTTGTTTGTATAATGCATCAACCCTGGTCTGGACTGAGATAACGGCAGGGGCCGTTTCTCGCATATAGCTTTGCAGTTGTTTTAATTGAGCCTGCTGCTGTGCCAGTTCGCCTTCAAGCTGGCTAACCACGCCCAGTCGGGCGCTGCTGGTGGATTCTGGGCTTAACAACTGATGACTGTTTTGAAATTCCAGCACTTTAGCTTTTTCATCCTGTACCCGCTGATAGGCACGATCGACCTCTTTTTCAACAAACGCTAGCTGTTGTACAGCCACCTGATGACCCAGTTTGTTGATAAAACCTTCTGATTCCTTAAGCATGAGATTTACTACGCGTTGGCCGTACGAAGGATCAAATGCTTGTAATTCAATTGTCAATACGCCGGATATGTCATCTAAACGTAATGTAAGATGATTACGATAATACTTAATAAAATCTTCTTGGCTGACATTACTTGGCAGGCGGGAAAAAAAATCTACTTTATGGCTCTGGTAATGGGCTTTGAGTCCCAGTTCTTTATCGAGTTTGGCAAGTAAATCAGGTGATTGTAGGTAATCCTGGGTTAACAGAACATCTTCATGGTTGCTGCCGCCAATTCCTAGCATTGATAGGGCATCGGGCAACATTTTGATTTGGTCAGCTTGTTTAATAATTAACTGCGCCCGACTTACATAGCGATCTGAGGCAATCATCCCAAAATAGGCAACTGCAATGGCAAAACAGCCCACCACCCACAGAAAACTGCCCAATTTTAGACTCTGTTTCCATGAACGCTTCGCCAGGCGATAGCCGCTTGAGTCGACGATGAAATGTTTCGGTTTGGTTTTTAGTTTATGCAACTTGCGCATCATGCCTGATGCTTTATTAGAGCGGATTGGCTGAGTCATGGTCTTATTGGCTTATTACAAATTCTGATAAATGCGGATGGCGTCGTCGATATTATCGAACACTTCAAGCGTGCTGTTTCGCAGCAGAATGCCCATGTCGCACTGTTGGCGTAAATTCTTCATATCATGCGAAACCATGATCAGGCTGGCGGTCTCACGTTTCTGCTTAAAAATATCAATACACTTCTGCTTAAAGCGGGCATCCCCCACTGACATAATTTCATCGGTCAGGTAGATTTCGAAATCAAAGGCCATACTGACGGCAAAGGAGAATTTGGAGCGCATGCCGCTGGAGTAGCCTTTAATCGGCAGCTCGTAATGCTGGCCGATTTCTGAGAACTCCTTCACCCACTCCTCGATAGCTTGAGTGTCGCGTACACCGTGAATTCGACAGACGAAACGGGTGTTTTCCCGTCCAGTCATGCTGCCTTGAAATCCCCCATTAAGAGCAAGGGGCCATGAGACGCGACAGTGACGGGTGACTTTCCCTTTGTTAGGCATATCCATCCCACCCAGCAGGCGTAATAGAGTCGATTTCCCCGCCCCATTAACCCCCAGAATACCGATGTTACGGTCGCGTGGCAGCGTGATGCTCACATCTCGCAATACGTAGTTACGGCCAAACTTTGTGGGATAGTACTTCGATACGTTATCCAGAATGATCATGTCATTTCGCCTTAACTGGCAATCAATCGGCGATGGCTCAGGCGATAGCAGCTCATCGCAAACGTCAGTAGCACCAGTGTCACACCGAACAGATACGACCAGCTAACATTCGGGCTTACGTAACCGGCAATCCAGCCAGAACGAATCAACTCAAGGGCATGTACGAGTGGGTTCCATAAAAACCAATGCTGGTACTGAGCCGGAATGCTCGCCAGGGGGTACATGACGCAGGAGATAAACATTAACGGCATCATTAACAGACCGAGGAATTTATCTGCTTCCTTGACTAAATTACCTGTCACACAAAAGACGATGCCCAACGAGAATGAAAAAATCATTAATAAGAGATAGATAAGGATTACTTGTAGGGGATCGCTAGGTACAGCATCAAAACCAAACCATATTAATCCCAGTATAAGGATGCCACCAACCATCATGCCAACAATGGTTTCGAGGATAAAACGGGCAATAAAGGTGGAAAAAGGCGTCACCTGACGGTAGCAAAACAGCCCTTTGTTTGCATTGACTGCCGATTGCAGTTTGGTAACCACATTTTTGAAAAAGATAAACGGTAGATAACCCGCAGTAATAAAGAGTGGAGCAGGTGCGCCGCCAAAGCCAGTATGCCCACGCATCCCGAAAATGGCGCTAAACAAGCCAATCATCAACAGCGGATCCAACAGCGCCCAGGCATACCCCAGCCGGTAACTGCCAAATCGGGTCTTCAGTTCGCGAATAAGCAGGCCAAACGTGACATCGCGCAGTACCTGGAACGGGCTGCGAGGCGTTTGATTAAGAACAGGTTTAAGCATGGAAAGTCGTTACCGTACGTCAGGCCCGCCCGCAGGCGAGCCTGTCTTTGAGGGTTAATTCAGGACCACGTTGGCCGCCACGGCAATCTGATAGACCACCTGGGTAATGTCTTTGATCGACTGCATCATTTTGCTGTCGATCTTCGGCATGACCAGAATCTGATCGCCCGGCATGACGCTTCCCTGGTCTTTAAATTCCATCAGTCCGTTGGCATGCACCACCGCAATGCGCTGGTCGTTCGCACGCTCGGTAAAGCCGCCCGCCCAGGCCACGTAGTCGTCAAGTTTGGCGCCTTCGTTGTAGACCACGGCCTGCGGCATCATCACTTCGCCACCCACCTGAATCAGGTCGGTCTTGTTCGGGATCACAATCTGGTCACCCTGTTCCAGCAGGATGTTGGCAATCACGCCCTTATCGGACACCACCACTTTACCCAGCGGCTGGATCTTGCGGGCTTTTTCCACAAAGCGCATTACCAGCTCGGCTTCTTTCGAACGAATGGTCGCTTCGCCATCGGAGTTTGCCGGTGCGGTAAACACACTGCGCTCCAGACGGTTCAGGGAATCGTCCAGCATCTCTTTTTGTCGGGCGGCCACGCTCTTACGCATGATGTAAATCGAGCCGTAATCCGCAAGTTTTGGATCAATTGGGATATGGTTGAGCAGCTCGTGCAGACGGGTATCTTTACGCACGGTGAAGTAAGACGGCCCACGGTAGCTGCCCATTACCTGCACATCGTAAACCTGCGCATGCATGTCGTCGTTAAACAAAACCTTGTCCCCATCGCTCAGTTGGATGTTGGCAAAGTCTTTGTACGGCATATACACCGAGAACGGGCCAGAAGGGCGATCGCCAATCACGCCGACGTGGCTCACCTTGGCGAGCGGCAGGGCATAGTCGATTAGCTCAGAGGCCTGGGTGTTGTTGGCTTTTAACTCGAAGCGGAACGGGTTACGCACTTTACCGGCGACGTTGATCATCGGCCCCTGCGGATCGACCAAAATCACATCCTGATCTTTCAGCGACAGCTTCGGCATTTTGCCCTGCTGCATAAAGGCATACAGGTCGATCTGCTGGATCACCCGGTTCTGACGCAGCACCTTAATATGGCGATAGCTGCCGCGATCGGAGTCAATACCGCCGGCGCGTTTCAGGAAATAGAGCACGCTGTCGGAAGATTGCCCGGCATATTGCCCTGGGCGGATCACCGGTCCGGTGACAAATACACTCACTGGCGTGGCGGTAAGTAAATTTACGTAAACATTTACATTATTGGTAAACACTTCGCTGATGTGGCTGGTAACCAGATTATTCACTTTGCTGGCGGCCACATTCTTGACATTAATCGGTCCGACGTCAGGAATAAAAATATTCCCCTGATTATCGACCGTGACCACGTTAGAGAAATTGACCGCACCCCAAATCCAGATATTTAGCTTATCGCCGGGGGCAATCAGGTAATTGTCATTTAACCCGTCGCTGCGCTCGGTTTCATAGCCACCGGCAAACAGGTTTGCGCCGTACGGTGGGGGCAGGCCCGACTCGGACTGTGGCAGCAGTTTGCGCACGTCGGACTCGCCCGGCAGCAGCATGCCCTGTCGATTTTGCTGAGCAAAGGTACCGGTGACCGAAGACGTATTGGCCTCGCCGCTTAAGGTTGACTGTGCGCCAAGCTGTGGTCGGGCGTTGTCATCCGCGGGGGCGTTAAAGCCAAAGGATTGCGCCTGTTCTGCGGTCGGGGCGGCAAAAGAGGTGCAGGAGAAGCAGGCCAGCAGCAGGATGGCGGGCAATTGCCGAAATTTCATAATGTTCACAACAGTTCTCTTCAATTAGTACGCGGCAAGCAGGTTGCTGGCAGTGGCCTGGCCCAGTTGCGGGATCAGATACCACGTCTCGCCGTTTTTGCAGGTGACGCCCTGCTGGGACTGACTGTAGCTACGTTTCTGCAGCAGCTCGACGCACTCCAGCCCAAGGGCGGAGACATAGCGTTGGCCGACAGTAAAAGTGGTGCCATTGGCGCTGATTGCAGCACCCATCGGCAAAGTGTTCAGAGGCTGTTGCAGGTTTGCAGACATGGCCTGGAGGTCGGTGGAAGCGGCCTGTTCAACAAGCGGGCGTGAAGCTTCAACCTGCTTGGGGGAATATGCGCAACCGCTAAGCGTGATAGCGAGCGAAATCACCAGAAGGCGGATGGCGTTGTTCATTCGTAAATATTTTCCATGTATTCGAAACCAGGCATGCAAATATAAAAAAACACGAGGGTGCCCGACGGATTATATTGTCCAAAGAGAGGACCAGAGAGGTAAAGCGCAAAGCAGTATGCTGAGGAAGTGAAGCAAAAAAGGGCAAAAAAAGGGTAGGCTACCGCACGGAAAATGATAATTCCGGTTAAAAAGTGTTCAGTTTGCTTTAGGGTCTGCCACAAAAAAAGTATTCAGTAAACCACTAAATTGTTTTTTAATTATTCACGAAAATGTTTTATGCGCGGAAGGTTACATAAAATTGCGGATTGTGTCATTCCAATTCGATAGAAAATTCACATGAAAAAGGGGAAAAATCCGAAAGGCTATTAACTCTGGGGGGTTTACTTAATACCTATTATTAGCACTAGTTTCCGTTAGTGATTGTTTCATATAGATAGAGTTGAAAAAGAGTAATTATCAGCCGTTGTAATCGACCGATTAAGGCTGTTATTTGGTCGGTTTTTGTACGATTAGCGCCAGCAGAAATGCAGCGTATTTTGATAATCCCTTCGCGCTCAGAAGAGCACATCATTCATCAGCCTGTTACAGGCACAATAAAGAGGCGAAGCGGGTCATAATCAGTACGATTTTCGTAAAGTTTTCGCTTTCCAGGCCGAAAATTCTGTACCTGTCTGGTGGGAAAGAGAAAACATGTTAAATCGTATCAAAATTGTTACCAGCTTACTGCTGGTCTTGGTTATTTTTGGCCTATTACAGCTCACATCCGGTGGTCTTTTCTTTAATGCGCTGAAGCATGACAAAGAAAACTTCACTGTCCTGCAAACCATTCGTCAGCAACAATCCACGCTTAACGGCAGCTGGGTGGCGTTGCTGCAAACCCGTAACACCCTGAACCGTGCGGGCATCCGCTACATGATGGATCAGAACAATATCGGTAGCGGTGCCACCGTAAATGAACTGATGCAGATTGCGACGGTGTCCCTGAAGCAGGCGGAGAAAAACTGGGCGGAGTACGAAGCCCAGCCGCGCGATGCGCGTCAGAGCGAAAGCGCCGCGCTGGAAATCAAACGCAACTACGACATCTACCATGGCGCGCTGGCGGAACTGATCCAGCTGCTGGGTGCTGGCAAGATCAATGAGTTCTTCGATCAGCCGACCCAGAGCTTTCAGGACGGTTTTGAGAAGCAGTACGTGAGTTATCTGCAGCAGAACGACCGTCTGTACCAGACCGCCGTCGACGACAGCAACAGCTCCTACAGCCAGGCCATCTGGGTTCTGCTCAGCATCCTGACTCTGGTGCTGGTGGTGATTGTCGGTGTCTGGCTGGGTATCCGTCAGACGCTGATCTCCCCGCTGAACCGCCTGGTCGACAGCATTCGCCATATCGCCAGCGGCGACCTGGTGAAGCGCATCGAGGTGGAAGGTTCCAACGAGATGGGCCAGCTGGCCGACACGCTGCGTCATATGCAGGGTGAACTGATGCGTACCGTCGGCGACGTGCGTAATGGTGCCAATGCTATTTATAGCGGCGCGAGCGAAATCTCGATGGGCAACAACGATCTCTCTTCACGTACCGAGCAGCAGGCGGCCTCGCTGGAAGAGACCGCAGCCAGCATGGAAGAGCTGACCGCCACCGTGAAGCAGAACGCCGAAAACGCCCGTCAGGCGAGCCATCTGGCGCTGAGCGCGTCAGAAACCGCGCAGAAGGGCGGGAAAGTGGTGGATAACGTGGTGCAGACCATGCGTGACATCGCTGGCAGTTCGCAGAAAATCGCTGACATCATCAGCGTCATCGACGGCATTGCCTTCCAGACCAACATCCTGGCACTGAACGCGGCGGTAGAAGCGGCGCGTGCCGGTGAGCAGGGTCGTGGTTTTGCGGTGGTCGCAGGCGAAGTGCGTAATCTGGCACAGCGTAGCGCCCAGGCAGCACGTGAGATCAAGAGCCTGATTGAAGACTCCGTCGGTCGCGTCGAGCTGGGTTCTACCCTGGTCGAAAGCGCCGGTGAAACCATGGGTGAAATCGTCAGCGCGGTCACACGCGTGACCGATATCATGGGCGAAATCGCCTCTGCGTCCGATGAGCAGAGCCGCGGTATTGACCAGGTCGGTCTGGCGGTGGCCGAGATGGATCGCGTAACGCAGCAGAACGCCTCGCTGGTGGAAGAGTCCGCTGCGGCAGCGGCTGCCCTGGAAGAGCAGGCGAGCCGTCTGACCCAGGCGGTAGCGGTGTTTCGTATTCAGCAGGATCAGCAGAAAGCGCGTGCGCACACGGCGGCAAAAACCGTTGTGACGCCGGTGTTGGGGCGTAAAACAACCGCGTCCGCATCGAGTGATAACTGGGAAACCTTCTGATGTAAATCTGCCGGGCGGCGCTGCGCTTACCCGGCCTACGGTTTTGTAGGCCGGGTAAGGCGAAGCCGCCACCCGGCAGTGCGACTACTGGCGCGGATCGCTAATTGGCTGACGCACCAGGAAGATGTACGCCAGCGCCCCCAGCGCCGTAACGCAGCCGCAGATGATCAGCGCCAGGCGGAACGAGTGGGTGGTGTCGAGGATAAAGCCGGTCACAATCGGCGCAAACGAGGCGCAGATAAAACTGGCGAAGTTTTGAATGCTGCCCACCGAGGCGGTCATGCGCGATGCCACGGCCACGTGGATCAGCCCCCAGCAGGACGTCCCCGCAAAGTGGATGCAGAACAGCGCCATCCCAATCAGCAGTACCGCACTCATCGCCGTCGTTGCCTCTGGTACCACAAAGGTAAAGGCCGCAGAACATAACATCCCGCTGATAATACACAGCTTGCGGCTGCGTACCGGTGCCATCCCGCGTTTAACCAGCGCATCCGTCGTAAAGCCATTCACTAACATGCCCGCCGCACCAAACAGGAACGGGATCGCCGCCATCAGCCCGGTGCTTTTAAGGTCCAGGTTATACGACGTCTGCAGATATCCCGGCAGCCAGGCCAGATACAGCCAGGCGGTGTAGTTGATGCCGCTAAAGCCAAGCATCATTCCCCACATGGTGCGGTTGCGGAACAGGCTGCGCCATTCGGCAAAGCTTAACGGATCGCGGCGGGCGTTGACGCTGCCTGCGTTCAGATAGGCCTGCTCAACGCCGCTCAGCGCAATCTCCTCGCGGTTGCGATAGAGCATGTACCAGCCAATGGCGAGGAAGATACCGAGCACGCCGATGGTGATAAACATCCCGCGCCAGCCCATCACCAGCATCATGGCTGCCAGCAGCGGCGGACTCAGCGCCACGCCAATGGTCGAGGCGGCGTTAAAAATGCCCATCGGACGGCCGCGCTCTTTGATGTTGAACCAGTCGTTAATCACTTTCACGCCGCACGGGTTCATTGGCGCTTCGCCAATCCCCATCCCGATACGCACCAGCACGAACTGGGTGAAGGTATGCACCATGCCGGACATCGCCTGGAACAATGACCAGAAAAACATCCCGATCCCCAGCATCAGGCGCGGACCTTTGCGATCCAGCAGCGGGCCGCAGGGCAGCTGTGCAATGCCGTACGCCAGTGAGAACACCGACAGCAGGGCGCCGATCTCGGTGGCGCTCAGCCCCAGCTCCTGGCGGATGGTTAAATTCGCCACCGACAGAGAGCTACGGTCGAGATAATTAATCACCGCCGCAAAAAATAATAACAACATTGCGGTGGTCTGAATGCGTTTAATACGCGGCGAACGTTCAAGGGCACCGTCTGGCGGCACGGAAATAACGGGTGCGTTTTCTCTGTCAAAAGTGGTCTGCGGGTCGAGGGTTATATTGCTTTTTTCCACGCCGGACTCCTGAATTATTGTCGGGTTATTTCTCTTTTTTTGTTTTATTAGAGAAATATCAATAACGATTAGTGATGGAATAAAACAACGCATCACTGCTCACGAATAACAACGAATAAGTCGACTCCTCGTGAGCATAGGCAGGCTTAATTTTCCCGCGTGAGTCAGATGGCGGAAGCGTGCAGTGGGTACAGATTTGCTGTTTTTAATCGGTACTTAATAAAACACCGTCGCGCTCTGTTTAATGGAACGGATCATCGACTGCTTGGCGGTGTGAAGGTGGTTACGCATCGCCAGATTGGCATCCAGATCGTTGCGGCAGATAAGCGCGCTGAGGATGATCATGTGCTCGTCGATGGCGATGATATTGCGCTGCTTCAGGTCGCTTTCGTCCCACTGGTAATGGAAGTGGAAGATAAACGAGATGATCTCCAGCGACTGGTTGAAAAAGATGTTGTTGGCGGCGGAGAGCAGCAGCGAATGGAAGTCGCGATCCAGCCGGGAGAACTTGCGAAAGCTGTCACCGATGCTGTCGCGCAGGGCGCGGTGCTCCTCCAGCAGGGTTTTGGCCTGTAGCCAGCGCGGGTCGCTGTCGGGCAGGTTCAGAAAATGCTGCAGGGCGTGGGTTTCGAGCATTTCGCGCAGTTCAAACAGCTGCTCGGCCCACGACTGGTCGAACTGTTTCATCCGCCACTGGCCGCGCTTTTCGCTCTCGATCAGGTTGTAGCGGCTGAATTTAAGTAAGTACTCCCTTACCACCACAGGGCTGACACCCGCCGCACGGGCCAGCTCCAGCTCGGAGAACGCTTCTCCGGCGCGCAGCACCCGCTGGTTGATCATGGTGAGAAAGCTCTGCTCGAACAGCCGGGTTTGCTCAGCCAGCGGGGCGATTTCGCAGGTAAAGCCGTCATCGAGGTCGGGCTTGCGGTCAATCACGTAATCACTGTTCACCCGGGTCAGCACCCCGCAGTCGCACAGGTGGGACAGAATATGGCGCACGGTGGTGCGGCTGATGTTGTACATCTCCGCCAGCGCGCTTTGCGACGGCAGCGGCGAGGGGATGTGGCCCCGGGACATATCGTCGATGACCTGGTTAATCACGTTATGACGCAAGTTTTGCGAGCGGCTCATGGGGGTTCCTTTTGACAGATTCAGGGCATTAAAACCGTATTTAAAACGGCTTTATGCGCGGCGATTCACAATTCCTGTTTTTGCCTGCCCGTTATTTCGCATTTTCATCAATATCTGAAACCACTAAAGAACAGGAGAGCGAAAAAATGACGACGATGAATGCGCTGGTGTGCCAGGAACCGAAAAAACTGATCTGGACGATACGCGACGTGCCTGCACCGAAAGATAACGAAGCGCTGATTAAAATAAAAATGGTCGGTATTTGTGGTACCGATATACATGCCTGGGGCGGCAATCAACCTTTTTTTAATTATCCCCGGGTGCTTGGGCATGAAATATGTGGCGAGGTGGTTAGGCTCGGCAAAAATATTCAGACGCTGCGTCAAGGACAGCAGGTGGCGGTTATTCCCTACGTCGCCTGCCAGCAATGTCCGGCCTGTCTGAGCGGCAAAACTAACTGCTGCGAAGCCATCTCGGTGATTGGCGTGCATCAGGACGGCGGGTTCAGTGAGTATCTGTCGGTGCCGGTCAGCAATCTGCTGCCTGCCGACGGCATTGATCCGGAGGCCGCCGCGCTGATAGAGCCGTTCGCCATCAGCGCCCACGCGGTGCGCCGGGCTGCCATCCAGGCAGGCGATCAGCTGCTGGTGGTAGGGGCAGGGCCGATTGGTCTGGGGGCGGCAGCAATTGCCCATGCGGACGGTGCCAGCGTGGTAGTGGCCGATACCAGCCCCGCCCGGCGCGAGCATGTCCAACACTGCCTGGGCGTGACCGCGCTGGATCCGTCAGCGGCGGACTTTACGGACCAGCTCCGGGCACAGTTTGGCGGGGCGCTGGCGCAAAAAGTGATTGATGCCACCGGCAATCCGCAGGCGATGAACAATACCGTCAACCTGATCCGGCACGGCGGGGTAATTGTTTTTGTCGGTCTGCATAAGGGCGAGCTGCAGATCCCCGACCCGGAGTTTCACAAAAAAGAGACCACCCTGATGGGCAGCCGCAACGCCACGGGAGAAGATTTTGCCAAAGTCGGGCGGCTGATGGCCGAGGGCAAACTGAACGCCAGCATGATGCTGACGCACCGTTATGCGTTTCGTGAGCTGGCGGAGGTGTACGAGCCCGAGGTGATCAATAACCGCGGGCTGATTAAAGGTGTGATTGCGTTTTAAGCTTGCCATACAGCGCCCGGGGTGGTGTTGGGCGCTGTTTTTTTATTACGACTCGCCTTCGGCGCTGATGACTTTGATCTCCACCATGCCGATCCCAAGCTGACGCGGGGAGTGGCCGAGGATATTGCCCTCATTGGTGGATTCTGGCTCCGGGGGCACAATCACCAGCGTGCTGCTGTGCGACGGGTTGTCGAAATGCAGCGTGGTGGTGGTCACATCATTACCCAGCGTCAGGATTTGCTCTTTATCGCCTACGCGCACCGGGATGGGCTGGTTGGCATTCGGCCCCCAGGCTTTGGCGGTGATCACCAGGTCAAACTTCGCCGGGAGCGGCTGGGCGTATTCGATCTTCACCTCGTCACCAAGCTGGGCGTTAGACCAGCGTCCCCAGCTTTCCGGCCGGGAGATACCGCTGAACTGCTTCACCTCTTCTGGGGCCCCGGCCACGTTAAAGACAAAGCTGTCGGCTTTATAGCGAATATTGTTATCGGCCACTTTCAGCATCCCGACGTTGCGCTGATAGCGGTCGGTACTGATAACGGTATCTTTAAACGCGGTTTTGCCTTTCCACTGCGCTTTATCCACGCGCTGCACGCTCTGCTCGCCGCCCAGTTGCCCCTGAGAGACACACCAGTCGGTAGAGAGCGACAGCGGCTGCGACCACAGCTGGCCCATCTTGTAGCAGCGATCGACCCAGACAAAATTATCCCGCGGGGCAAAGTCGGCCAGCTGGTAGCGCAGCGGCGCGGAGTATTCACTCTCCGGCAGCGGTTCGACCCGCTTATCGGACACGCGCAGCAGCAGCGGCAGGCGGAAATGAGTGCCCGAGAAGGCCATCATGTTTTTCTGGCTGTCGATGGTGAAGTCTTTCAGCTCTTTCGGGAAATTCCACAGGCGGATAACGTCCGGTTTCCACGCCAGCACTTTTTCCTTCATGTTGAGGAACACTTCCGACAGCGACTGCCCGGAGAGGCTGCTGCGCCCGAGGCCAATAAAGTTATCCCCGCCGAGGATATCCAGCACCGTCGCGCCGTTATCCATGGTGTTGCGCTTCACGGCCATCACCTCCTGCTGGGGCTTATCGCCGCGCAGGACAAAGAACAGATTGCTGCGATCCTGTTTGTTCAGCGCATCCCAGGCGCTGTTTTTCATCGCCAGATGATCCGACGAGACCACGATCACCGTGTTTTTATAGTATGGCGAGGCTTTGATTTTCGCGATCAGCGCCGCGATATGCTCCTGACTGCAGCCGACGGCGCTGAAAGACTGGTTCTTTTTGCCGTTGATTTCGTAGCTTTTACGCTGGCAGGTGCGTGAGATAAACCCGTCCGGGTGATGGGTGTCGACAGTCAGTGCAAACAGCGAGAAGCGTTGACCGGACTGAGATAATTCTTCGAACTTTTTCCAGGTTTCGTCCAGCACCGTATCGTCGTAGAAGCCCCAGTCGTTGCGGTAAGTCGGGTCTGCAACCGTGTTTTTTAACTCCTCGGCACCGTACAGATGGTCAAAGCCGTGGGACTGCAGGAACACATCTTTCCCGGCGAAGCGCAGGTTTGCGCCCTGTACAAAATAGTTCTGGTAGCCGGAGTTTTTCAGGATATCGCCAAGGCAGATATTCTGCGGGAAGAAGCTGGAGACCGACGCGGAGGCGTTGCCTTCAAACGGTGCGAACAGCGGGATACCGCACTGAGAGGCAACCATGCCGGCGATGGTGTAATCGGTGCCGGGCAGCTGCGCGGTGTGGCTGAAATCGATCCCTTCGTTTTTAAGCGCGCCCAGCTCCGGCGTCAGATCCGGGAAGGCGTCGTTATCGAAATAGGTGCGCTCGAGGCTCTCGCCGTAGATATAGACGAGGTTGAGCTTCGGGTTCGGAATGGTTTTGCCCGGCTCTTTATAATACGCCGTGAAATCCGGATCGCCATCGCGCGACTGGGATTTCACCAGCTCGGTGATCTGGTGAAACGCCGGACTGGCATCGACCGACCCCAGGGCCAGCATCAGGGCCAGCAGGCTGTAGCCGAGGTGATGCGGATGATGACGGCGACGGCGCAGGATCCAGCCTAACAGGCCGAACACGGCAACCAGCGCCACCACGACACCTACACCAGGAAGTATGTACTTACTTACACCTGCACCGGTCAGGCTGTTGGTCAGGGTATAAAGCACCGCATCATTGATACCGTCGCCGGTAAAGTAGTCGCTGGCGTACAGGGTAATGTTTAAGACGACAAAAAGTCCCAGCACCAGCAGCGTGACGGCAAACCACCAGGTGTTACGACCGGCTTTGCGGGCGTAAATCACCACCGAGGCGAGAAACAGGGCAACAGAAATAAACTCGGACAACAGCTTATCCTCAACACGCGCAGCCGCTTTAGTGCGGACTCATCGTTTAATTTTTGGGTCATACAATGTAATGGCGTTGCCATTTAGCTGCAATTGTAGTGTTACCTAATTGTGCTGTTGTTAGGATTTGGTTTAGAAATAGCAAGGTTTGACGGGCGTCGCGTTTCCCATCAGGAGGCAGACGCCACGGCAATTGCGCGGCGTCTTAAGGGGGATCAGGAGATAAAGCTCAGGCCCTGTTTGAGGACAAAATCACAGGCTTTGGTTTTAACCTGTTTGGCCAGCGGCGAGTTGCCGATGGTTTCCAGATTTAGCTGTTCGCCGTTATTGGCATTCAGCAGACCCTGGATCCCTTCCAGATAGTTGGTGTCCTGCTGTTGCTCTTGCGGGGTATCAAGCCCCAGTTTCCCCAGCACCTGATTTTTAATATTGGTGGCATCGGTCATCGAGGCCAGCTTCTCTTTGGCGCAGTATTCGAGGATCCCGGCAGCGTTATTCATATTGCTGGCGCTCAGCGACGAGGTGCCGCTGTTCAGCAGGCCGGTGAGGGTCGACATCGACAGGCCACCGCCCTGAGTGGAGGTACTGCCGGTGCTGAGCTGGTTGGCGGCGCTGGAGAGTGACTCCTGCCAGGAGGCCGCGTGCGCGGTACCCATCACCAGCAGGGCGCTCAAGGCTGAGCTAAGAAGGAATTGTGTTTTCATGGACGCTACTCATCAGTTGCCCGCAGGGGCGGAAGTGCGAGCAGTATAAACCCCGCAGCAGCGCGCTTTGAGGGTAAATATCCTAATACTCTTTGCCGGTAACGCGGCTGCGGAAACTTTCCCAGTCAAAAATCACATACAGGCTGTTGCCGAGCTTCATACGGTCCATTACACGCTCACCCAGCAGGCGGGTCATCTCATCCACATTGTGGTTAGTGAGCATACCGGTGGGGCGCTTCGAGGAGGAGCGGCGATCGACAATCTGATTGATGATCACTTTTTCATAGCGGGATTCGGTCTGGACGCCGATCTCGTCAATCACCAGCAGGTCGACGTTACTCAGATCGTTTAACAGCTGCTCTTCGCTGGTTTCCCGGTTGCTGAAGGTATCTTTCATGGCGGACATAATGTCGGCCACGGTGATGATCAGCACCGATTTTCCGCGCAGCAGCAGTTCGTTGCAGATCGCTGCCGCGAGATGGTTTTTACCGGTGCCCGGCTTGCCGCTGAAGATAAAGCTGGCGATGTTGCCGTCGAACTCTTCTACATACTGGCGCGCCAGGTTGAGGGCTTTCAGCTGGCCCTGGCTCTCGACTTTGTAATTATCGAAAGAACAGTTCTGATGCAGGGGACGAATACCGGAGCGGTTAAAGGTGCGCTGCATCTTCATGGCGCGGTTTTCCCGGGCCAGCGCCGCGGCGCGGATCTCACCCTGCTCTTTTTGCCATGCCAGCAGCTCTTCGCCGGTGGTAAACGCCGGTTTCACGTTGGCTGGCATCATCTTCTGCAAACGCTTCATCAGTTCGCCGAACTCTTTCATTTGGCACCTCGGAATCCGTTGGGGATCTGTTTATCCGGTTCAGAAAATGAATTCACATCGCGTTTTTGTTGTCCGCCGCTGCTGGCCCGGTTGATTTGCACGCTGCGCGCCAGCTTTTGCTGCCACTGAACGTGGTGGAAGACTTTCCCTTCTGCCTGCCAGTAAGCGGTGAAGGCGGCCAGCTCTTCCGGGGCGACAGGCTGGGTAAGGGCAATGCCCCACAGCGCCGCCTGGCGTTGAAAATCCGGGTCCGGCTGCCAGCCTGCGTACATGGCGAATTTACCCATCGGGACGGCAACGGGCATATTGGTAGGTTCGTCGAAAAACTGCGTATCCAGAGTGACATCGCTGGCCGGACGCGTCAGGCGCGCTTCGGTCTCCAGCAGCTGGGCCAGACGTTGCGGGGTGATCGCGTAAAAAGCCGGGGCGTTGTCGGCGAACACGGCAATAGTACCGCCTTCAGCATTCGCCAGCACGCTGCGGGGATCGCGCATAAAGGCATCAATGCCAGCAATGCTGGTGGTCAGGATTCTGGAGGACATAACACTTCTCTACTGGATTACTGCGGACGAGATATGGGCTTATGGTAGCACAGAGAGGAGGGGGCAGGCAGGGATCTGATCCCCTCTCTCTGCCCCCGATACGTTACGCAATAATGTTCAGCGTCACGTCAATATTGTTGCGGGTGGCGTTGGAGTAAGGGCAGACGATGTGGGCCGCATCGACCAGCTTCTTCGCCTCGGCGGCGTCCATCCCCGGCAGGTGAATATTCAGCTTCGCTTCGATACCAAATCCGGTTGGCAGCGGGCCGATCCCGACTTCGCCTTCGATAAAGGCGTCTTTCGGCATGCTGATTTTGTCGCGTCCCGCAACAAACTTCATCGCGCCCAGGAAACAGGCCGAATAGCCTGCGGCAAACAGCTGTTCCGGGTTGGTGACGTCACCGCCCGCCCCGCCCATCTCTTTGGGCACGCCCAGTTTGACATCCAGCACGCCGTCTGACGAGGTGGCGCGGCCATCACGGCCCCCGGTGGCTTTGGCTTTGGCGGTATAGACAACACTATCTAAAGACATGGTGGATTCCTTATTTTACGGTTGTGTACGAGCGTTAAGGACAGGTATAACGCAAGGCCACCTGAACTGCCATTTTTCGGTAGTGCTGGCGCTGGGCCTGCTCATCAGCGCCCTCTTCAAACAGCAGGGTAAAGGTGTAGCTGTTGGCCACATAGTGAAAGCTGAAGCTGCTGATTAAGCGATGCAAATCGCGGGCGTTGACCGTCGGGTTAAACAGCTGCCTGGCTTTGCCGCGTTCGAGAATGGTCTCCAGCAGTTCCAGCGCGCTGCGGTTCACCTGGCGTAACAGCGCCGATTGCTGCATAAAGCGCCCGCGCTGCATGTTCTCCATGCAGATGATGCGGATGAAATCCGGATGGTCAGTGTGATAATCAAAGGTGGTTTCGACCAGCTGCACCAGCGCTTCCACCGGTGGCATGTCGTCCAGACTGAGTTGCTTTTCGCTGGCGCGGATCTGGGTATAGACGTACTCCAGCACCAGCAGGTACAGATTTTCTTTAGTCTTAAAGTGATAAACGACCATGCGCTTGGTCGTTCCCGCCTTTTCGGCGATCTGCTCCATGCGTGCGCCGTTGAGCCCATACTCGGCAAACAGCGTCAGGCCGCTAAGAAATATTTTGTCCTTCAGGCTGGATCCGTCGGGGTTGTCGGAGAGTTCGCTGCCAGGGTTAGACACATCCGTTCCTTACTGAGCCAAAGAAGACCGGATTATCGCCATGGCAGCGGGATAACACAATGTTCAAACCCGTGGACGTTTGCGGTAGAGCCACAGACCGGGTATCGACAGGCCAATCGACAGCGCCCCGACAATCGAGGAGGCTTTCAGGAAATTGGTCAGCAGCAGGATCATCTGCGGTTCGCTGTAGCCGAAATGGCTGATCTTCACCGCCGAGATCATCGCGGTGTAAGCCGAGATGCCAGGGAACATCGGGATCACCGCCGCAACGGTAAAGACCTTCGGGTGGGCCAGATACCAGCGCGACCACTGTATGCCGATGCTGCCAACCAGCATCGAGGCCATAAAGGTTGACCATTCGATGTTCAGCCCGGCGGCCATCATCGCCATCCGCGAGCCGTGACCGATGGCGCCCAGCAGTGCGCACCAGGGCAGGGCGCGGCGTGGCACGTTAAACACCATCGCAAAGCCGACCGCCGGGATGGCCGACAGCACCATGTCCTGCGCCAGCGCCCACAGAAAATCGATTATGCCCATCCGCGAAGTCCCCATAAAGTCATGGCCATTACCACACCGATACAGGTGGCAAGCGTCAGTAAACTGGCAATCGCCCAGCGCGCCAGGCCAGTATTAATGTGCCCTTTAAACATATCAGCCACCGCATTGATCAGCGGAAAGCCCGGCACCAGCAGCAGCACGCTGGCGGCCATGGCGATGGTCGGGGTCGCGGCGAACGTCGGCAGCCGCAGCAATAAGCCGGACACCGTGGTGGCGACAAAGGCGGTGATACAGAAATTGATTTGCGGGTGCAGGTGGCGGTGCGTCAGCAGCTGGCGGACATACATTGCCAGGGTGCTGGCGACAAAGGTAACGACCGCGCCATCCCAGCCGCCGTTGTTCAGCTTGCAGAAGCAGGCGCATGACAGGCCCACCATCAGCACCACCAGCCAGCGCGGATAGCGCAGCGGTTTAATGTGGTTGAAGCGCTTTTCGACGCCCTGCGCATCCAGCAGCTTGTGTTCGACCATAATCACGATGCGTTGCACCTCGGTCACTACGTGCATGTTGATCCCACGATCGTGGTTTTTGCGCGTTGAGGTCAGACACTGCCCGTCTTTAATGGTGGTGAGCACAATTGCATTCGATGAGATTGCGCTTTCTACGCTGTCCATACCCAGCGCCAGCCCGAGCCGGGTGGAGAGCTCCTCGACAAGCGCGCTTTCTGCGCCGTGTTGCAATAAAAAAAGTCCGCACTGAATACACAGCCGCGTAGCGACGCGCTGTGACGACCGATCTGCCTGCATGGGTTGCCCTGAGGAAAAGTGCTGTTAAATGACCCGGAATGCTTACTTTTAGCACACAACCCGGTGGCGCTTGCCTTGGATCAGATCAAGGTTTAGGTTGATCGCAGGTATAATTAATATATGAAGTGCGTAAAGAAAGGATCAACTAATTATTAATTGTTATGTTTAAAATATTTATATTATCAGGTGTTTTGTATTTAGATTAACTAACGTCTGCTTTTGAAAATAATCATGAATAATATGTTAACAATTAATGCTATATTAAGGCCAGTTTTGGCGGTGTCTAAATCTGCGATGCTGGATTTTATTCGCTCTCTCATTTAACTCAGCTAACGACAAGGATAATACATTACGTTTTACTGCACCCCAGTAAGAGTTCGCGTAATTCATTGAATGAATGACGCTGGAGGGATGCAGGAATGGATTCGGAGCGCATATGCCGCCAATGAGTTGTAAGCATGCAATTATAATCAGTAAATTACCGATAATACAAACCGGCCTGGGTGGCATTTTGTCACACTATTTTCCGGAGTATGAATGTTCATATTACCGTTCTCATGAAGATCTGACCCTTCTTCAGTTACGCCGCGCCACCGTAGTGATTGCCGACTTTCCAGGTGACCTGCGGAACCCACGCAAGGTCTGTGAACAATATTATTCACTGCAGAATCAGTATCGGGATATCCACTGGATATTTATGATCCCTCATGCCCTTTACCCCCTTGCCGTCGAGTTCCTGATGCGGCCAGAAAGCACCTTACTTTCCGAGATGGAAGCTGTTGACGTGATGATTGGCGTGATCAAAGCCGGCAGCGAAAGCGCCGAGCGTATCAGCCAAACGCTGCTCAAACCTGACGCGGAAGAGTTCCCTGACGATCAGGACGAGGTGATGCTGACGTTTTCAGAACGTAAGGTATTACGCCTGCTGGGTAAAGGCTGGGGAATTAACCAGATCGCCACATTGCTCAAGAAGAGTAATAAAACGGTGAGCGCGCAAAAGAATAGTGCAATGAGAAGGCTCTCGTTGCGCAGTAATGCCGAAATGTACGCGTGGATAAACAGCACCAAGGGAATGAAAGAGCTGAGTTTATTCTCAGCCTATGGAGAGCAAGACGAATGGAAAAGAGCGCCGCTACGAGACATATCGCTATCGTCGAAAAGTGCATAATGAGTGCCGTGGGGCTGGAACATCTTTTTGCCAGCCCGTTACTTAACACCTTCAAGCTACACCTGTTTAAAAATATCAAAAGTTTCCAGGCTTCACTCAATTCTGTTTCGTATTCTTCGTTAATTTATTCTTTATCCGATGAGCGAGAAGAGCGTCGTAATTGCCTGGTCTGCATTAAAGATCTGGCCATGTCACACAGTACAATTCAACGTATTGTTCTGGCATCGGATACCCGCGAAGCGAGCCTGATTGAACAGCTTTCCCCCTCGCGCCTGCATGGGCTGATCCTCAAATCGGATTCGCTGGCAACTTTGCAGGAACAGCTCAGCAGATTGCTGAACGAAAACCGTCGGGTGAACGACAGCATAACCAACCACTGGAATATGCATCGTGGCCGTTTACTGAGCCCAACGGAGCGCGCTATTTTGCAGTTTATGTCGTGCGGTTTCTCCATCCCGGAAATTGCGACCCGGCTGGATCGGAACATTAAAACCATTCGTGCGCATAAGTTTAACGCGATGGTGAAGCTCGGGGTGCATTCTGATGTGGGGTTGCTGGACGCGGCAGATATCTTGACGCACTTCCCGGTGCCGGATCACCGCACGCCGCGCTTTCTGGGAACATTACATTCCTGATGCGGCATAAAACGTCTGCGCCAGAGGTTCTGGCGCAGCGCTTACAGACAGACATCCACCCATTTTGCGCCGGTGATTTCCGCCATTCTTTGCGGAGAAATACGCACCGCGCTGTGAATAGCCCCTGCTGCAGGTAATACCTCGTCGTACTGTTTCAGGGAAATATCGCAATACACCGACAGCGGATTTTCCAGCCCGAAAGGGCAGACCCCACCAACAGGGTGACCCGTTGCGGTGACCACTTCGTCGCTGCTCAACATTCGGGCTTTTGCGCCAAAAGTTTGCTTCAGCTTTTTGTTATCCAGACGGGCGTCACCTTTGGCGACCACGAGGATCACCTCATCTTTAATTTTCAGCGACAGCGTTTTTGCTATCTGACCCGGCGCGACGTTGTGCGCCTCGGCAGCCAGCGCAACGGTGGCGGTACTCTGACCAAGCTCAATCACTTCAACGTCCGGGGCGTGGTCGGCAAAAAACTGGCGCACAGACTGCAAACTCATTGTTTCCTCCAGAAAAATACTCTGCGTAATCCGTCATATGAAATTATGCTCTCTTAATATCCCTTAAGTAAAAAATATCCAGTATCAGCGATTTCTGGATCCTCTTCACATTCACGGAAACCGGTTACAGTAACCGGTTGCAGAACCGCTGAGCAGGGATTAATACTGATTACGTCATTTCCCCTGTATCCCATAATAAGAGTCGACTATGAAACCTATCCGTTTGAGCAGTACCGCTGGTATGCGAACCAGCAAGGTGGTGAAAGTGGTATATGGAACAACGTACGGCGTGACTGCGCCCGAAACGATCGTCTGACAGGAGAGCCGTTATGTCTACCAACCATGCTGCGTTTAACCTGATATTCCGTTTTGTCGAAAATTATGTCAGCCCCATTGCCGGGCGTATCTCTTCCCAGCGTCACGTGATGGCGATCCGCGACGGCTTTATCTCCGCTATGCCGTTTATGATTGTCGGCTCGTTCTTACTGGTGTTTGCTTACCCGCCGTTTTCGCCGGACACCACCTGGGGCTTTGCCCGGGCCTGGCTGGATATGGCGAAGCAGTTTGAGGGCCAGATCCTGACCCCGTTTGATATGACGATGGGCGTGATGTCCCTCTACATTTGTGCGGCGATCGCCTACAACCTGGGCAAGCATTACGTTAAGTCGCATCAGCTCGATCCCTTCATGTGCGCCATGCTGTCGCTGATGGCGTTTCTGCTGGTGGCCGCGCCAAAAACCAAAGGCACCCTGCCGGTTGATAGCCTGGGGGGGACGGGGATCTTCACCGCAATTCTGGTGGCGATCTACTGTGTAGAGATGATGCGTTTTCTGAAAGCGCACAACATTGGTATTCGCCTGCCTGAGCAGGTGCCACCGATGATCAAAAACTCCTTCGACCTGCTGATCCCGGTGCTGGTGGTGGTGCTTACGTTGTATCCGCTGAGCCTGTTTATTCAGTCTGAGTTTGGCATGCTGATCCCGCAGGCGATTATGTCGATCTTTAAACCGCTGGTTTCCGCGGCTGACTCACTGCCGGCCATTCTGCTGGCGGTGCTGATTGGTCACCTGCTGTGGTTTGCGGGGATCCACGGGGCGGCGATTGTCTCCGGTATGCTGCAGATGTTCTGGCTGACCAACCTGGGGATGAACCAGACAGCGTTGGCACAGAGCGCGCCGCTGCCGCATATCTTCATGGAAGCGTTCTGGACGTTCTTTATCGTCATTGGCGGTTCCGGTGCGACGATGGGGCTGGTGTTCTGCTATCTGCGCAGCCGGTCAGCACACCTGCGGTCGATTGGTCGTCTGAGCGTCGTGCCGAGTATCTTCAATATCAACGAACCGGTGATCTTCGGTACGCCAATCGTAATGAACCCGGTGTTCTTCATTCCGTTCCTGCTGGCACCGATGGTGAATGCGGTGCTGGCGTGGGCAGCGATGAAGCTGGATCTGATTGGTCGTGTGATTTCAGTCGTCCCCTGGACCGCACCGGCACCGGTGGGTGCGGCGTGGGCGCTGGGCTGGGACTTCCGCGCGGCGGTACTTGTTGTGCTGTTAGCGCTGGTGTCTGCCATCATCTACTACCCGTTCTTTAAAGTGTACGAGAAGCAGCTGCTGGAACAGGAAGCTGAAGAGGCGCAACGCGCAGAAGAGGAAAGTCAGCAGGTTGCGTAATAAAGGCAAAACGGCAACCTTAAGGTTGCCGTTTTTAGTGTTTGTACCCTCTCCCGGTGGGAGAGGGCCAGGGTGAGGGCACCAGACCGCACCCATCACCATACCGCACGTGTTTATTTAAGCGTGCAGTCACCGCACTGTTGCACATCCGGCAGGCGATAGCGCTGGCAGCAGGTGCGGCGAACCAGCAGCCCGTCCCGCGGCACCACGGTGCGGAACAGCGGGTTGTCCTGGCCGTCCGACAGCTGGCGGGCAAAGAAAAATGCCTGTCGCAGCGTTTCCACTTTTTCATCACCCAGCAGCGGTTTCATCTCGTTCAGATACCAGTGAATTAAATAACCGGTATTGCTCCAGATAAGTTTGCCGTTGATCTCGCCCGTCTCTTCCAGCGCCTCAATCACCGGGATCAGCGCGCGGGTAATCAGCACGTCCATCCGCTGTTGCGCACAGAGCACCGTTGTCTCGCGGTCTTCATGCACGTCAATCCAGAAACAGGCGGCGCGCCCGGTTTCGTGAAATTCAACGTGGAAATGTTCCGGAGAGACATCCAGCGCCACATCCTGCGTAAGCAGCGACAGCATCAACGGTGGCACCAGCAGCCCGATATACCATTGCGCCCACAGCGACAGCAGCGGCTTGTTTTCCCGCGCCTGGGTCGGCTGGTTGCGATAGATATGATCGGAGTAGATAGCCAGCAGCGACTGCAGCTCGCTCGGACGTCGCCATTGGGTCAGCGTCAGGGCGTTATGGGGATGAGGTTCGTCCAGCTTGATGAAATCCAGCAGATGCGCACGGGTCTCAGTGATGGCGTCACGCATCGCATCCGCGAGCGTAGAAGGCCCGGATGAAAGGCGAGTGTGCCAGATCAGACTGTCAACAGCGTGTGCGGAACCAGTGGCCATAAGCGGATGGATAGAAATCTAAATGATAATGATTGCCAATCCTAACTATAGGCCGCGCCAATCGCAAGATTTTTTACACAATCTGCCGGCAGGCTGACAGATGAGAAATTATGTCATATGATATTGGTTATCATTATCGAGCCGAGAGAGACAGATCATGCTGAGCAGAGCGTTGGGGAGTGGTTGGGGAGTGTTATTGCCGGGAGCAGTGATTGCTGGCCTGGCCTATACCGATCTTTCGCTGATGGTCTGGAAAGTGATTATCATCTCGGGCTTGCTGATTTCATCCGCTATGATCTGGCATAAACAGCTGCGGCATTTTGTATTGCTGCCATCGTGCGTCGCGCTGAGTGCGGGCATGTGGGTGATTGCAATGAGTTTGAAATAGAGAAAAACAGAAGAGAATATCAGAGGAGAGATAAGATAATTGGTGCGAGGGGGGGGACTCGAACCCCCACATCCTAAGGACACTAACACCTGAAGCTAGCGCGTCTACCAATTCCGCCACCTTCGCATACCATCGATACCCAAAAAAGTATCGTAACCACGGAGGCGCATTCTAGAGAGTTTCAGATTTTCGTCAACAGATAAATGAGTGGGATGTTGTGATTGCTGCAAAAACGGCCTGATTCATCCATCAGGCCGATGTGTTGACGTTAAGGTTACTTCTTCGCCTGGCGGGTCATGATTGCGCGATAAATTTTAAAGCGGCCCGTCTGCGCCAGCACTTCGTGGAAGCCGAAGATTTCATCCAGCACTTTTGGATACGGCAGGAAGGCGTTAGCCACAATGCGCAGCTCGCCGCCGCTGTTCAGATGACGAACCGAGGTACGGATCAGGGTCTGTGCGGCTTCGAGGCTGGTTTCCATCCCGTCATGGAACGGTGGGTTGGAGATAATCATATCGAAGCGACCGGTCACTTCGGACAAGACGTTAGAGGCAAATACCTCGGCTTCGATGCCGTTTGCGGCAAGCGTAGCGCGGCTGGCTTCGATTGCCGGGGCGCTGACGTCAGTCAGGGTCAAACGTACTTTTGGCGAGTGGCTGGCAAGCGCGACGGACAGCACGCCCGCGCCACAGCCCACGTCCAGCACTTTGCCTTTGGTGTGCGGCGTAAAGGTGGAGAGCAGCAGCTGGCTGCCCACGTCCAGACCATCACGGCTGAAGACGCCCGGCAGGGTTTTAATGGTCAGGCCATCATGCTGATATTCGCCCCAGTATTTTTCTGCATCGAACGCGGGATTCTTGTCCAGACGACCGTGATACAGGCCGCAGCGACGGGCGCTGTCGATTTTGTTCAACGTGGCGTACTCCGCCAGCATCTGCTCGGCGCTGCGCACGCCGCTGCGGTTTTCACCGACCACAAAGATATCGCAGCCCACCGGCAGCAGGGAGAGCAGGTTCATCAGCTGGAACTGGGCTTCCGGCTTGTTCTTCGGCCAGTAGTAGATCAGCGTGTCGCAGTCGGCCACGTCGCTCTCTTCTGCCACCAGGCTGTAGCGGACGCGCTCTTCCATCTGACGGCTCAGCAGCTGCCAGTGGTGGAATTGCTGGGTATGCGCGCGGCTGTCGGCGCAGTCGAAACGAGCAGGCAGGTCATCCTGCATATCTCCGGCAAACAGAATACGGCTTTGTTCGAAATCATCACTGTGGCGCAGCAAGACTTCACTTGCCGGGGTAAATGCAGACATGAAAAACTCCTCAAGGATTAAGGGGACGGATTATAGTTGTTTGTTGGCGCAGATTCGACGAGTTTGGTATATTTGCGCGCCTGACAGACAGGAGTTATGGCAATGGCATCCCGACGAGACAGGCAATTACAGCAGCTGGGCATCACCCAGTGGGCGTTGCGTCGCCCGGCGGCCTTGCAGGGCGAAATCGCCATTTCGCTTCCCGCGCACATTCGTCTGGTGATGGTGGCGCAGAGCCTGCCGGCCCTGAGCGAACCGGTGATTACCGACGTGCTCCGTGCCCTGAATGTGGGCAGCGATCAGGTGCTGCAGCTGACGCCAGAACGCGTCGCGATGCTCCCGCAGGGTAGCCGCTGCAACAGCTGGCAGCTTGGCGTAGCAGAAGACATGGCACTGGATGGCAGCACGCTGACCACCCCGGTGCTGGACGAACTTAAAGTAAACCCGGCGGCACTTCGCGCGCTGTGGCAACAAATCTGCGAACATGAACACAATTTCTTCCCTCACGACGACTGATTTAGCCCTGGCTTTTGACATCGAAAAACGCGCCCACGCTTTTCCGTGGAGTGAAAAAACCTTTGCCAGCAACCAGGGCGAGCGCTACCTGAACTTTCGCCTCGATGTCGACAATCAGCTTGCCGCATTCGCTGTCACCCAGGTGGTACTCGATGAAGCGACGCTGTTTAACATTGCCGTCGATCCGGCTTTCCAGCGTCGTGGGCTGGGCAGGGAACTGCTGGAACATTTAATTCGCGAGCTGGAGGCTCGGGACGTTTTCACCCTGTGGCTGGAAGTGCGGGCTTCAAACACCGCGGCGATCAAACTCTATGAAAGCCTGGGCTTTAATGAAGCGACCATTCGCCGCAATTATTACCCCACCGCAGAAGGACGTGAAGACGCCATCATCATGGCTCTGCCGCTTGGATAACAAAATAAGGTTGTAACAATGAACTGGGACTGGATTTTCTTTGATGCCGATGAAACGCTGTTTACCTTTGATGCGTATGGCGGTTTACAGCGGATGTTTCTCGACTACAGCGTGACCTTTACCGCTGAAGATTTCCAGGATTACCAGGCGGTGAACAAACCGCTGTGGGTGGATTACCAGAACGGCGCTATTAGCGCGTTACAACTGCAGCATCAGCGTTTCCAGGGGTGGTCTGAGCGCCTTAGCGTCCCGGCGGGTGACCTGAACAACGCGTTCCTTAATGCGATGGCCGCCATCTGCGCGCCGCTGCCGGGGGCAGCATCGCTGCTGGACTCCCTGAAAGGGAAAGCCAGGCTTGGCATCATCACCAACGGTTTTACCGCTCTGCAACAGATCCGCCTTGAGCGGACCGGTTTTCGTGACTATTTTGATTTGTTAGTGATCTCAGAGCAGGTGGGCGTGGCGAAACCGGCCGCGCGAATCTTCGACTATGCGCTGGCGCTGGCGGGCAACCCGGATCGGGCAAAAGTGCTGATGGTGGGTGATACGGCAGAGTCCGACATCCTCGGCGGTATCAATGCCGGACTCTCTACCTGCTGGCTGAATGCGCGCAATCGCGCCCTGCCGGAAGGGATCAACCCTACCTGGACCGTGACCTCCCTGAGCGAACTGGAGCAACTCCTGTGTAAACATTGATTGCCTGCCCCCCATTGATGGGTAAAATAGCCGCATTTTCGTATTCATGATGCGTGGCTCACTGCCGCGCTTTTAAAAGAAGATTTGATTATGACGTTGTCTCCTTATCTGCAAGAGGTGGCGAAGCGCCGTACTTTTGCCATTATCTCTCACCCGGATGCCGGTAAAACCACCATCACCGAAAAGGTGCTGTTATTCGGACAGGCGATCCAGACCGCCGGTACGGTAAAAGGCCGTGGCTCCAGCCAGCATGCGAAATCCGACTGGATGGAGATGGAAAAGCAGCGTGGTATCTCGATTACCACCTCCGTGATGCAGTTCCCGTATCACGACTGCCTGGTGAACCTGCTGGATACCCCGGGTCACGAAGACTTCTCCGAAGATACTTATCGTACTCTGACGGCGGTCGACTGCTGCCTGATGGTAATCGATGCCGCGAAAGGTGTAGAAGACCGTACCCGTAAGCTGATGGAAGTCACCCGTCTGCGCGATACGCCGATCCTCACCTTTATGAACAAACTTGACCGTGACATCCGCGATCCGATGGAAGTGATGGATGAAGTGGAGCGCGAGCTGAAGATTGCCTGTGCGCCAATCACCTGGCCAATCGGCTGCGGCAAGCTGTTTAAAGGCGTGTATCACCTTTATAAAGATGAAGTTTATCTGTATCAGACCGGTAAAGGTCACACCATCCAGGAAGTCCGGATCGTGAAAGGTCTGGATAACCCGGATCTGGACGCAGCGGTTGGCGAAGAGCTGGTAGAGCAGCTGCGCGAAGAGCTGGAGCTGGTAAAAGGCGCCTCTCACGAGTTCGACAAAGAGCTGTTCCTGAGCGGTGAAATTACCCCGGTGTTCTTCGGTACCGCGCTGGGTAACTTCGGCGTTGACCATATGCTGGATGGCCTGGTTGAGTGGGCACCACAGCCGATGCCGCGCAAAACCGACACCCGTGAAGTGGTCGCCAGCGAAGAGAAGTTCACCGGCTTCGTGTTTAAAATTCAGGCCAACATGGATCCGAAACACCGTGACCGCGTGGCCTTTATGCGCGTGGTGTCCGGTAAATATGAAAAAGGCATGAAGCTGCGTCAGGTCCGTACCGGCAAAGACGTGGTGATCTCCGATGCGCTGACCTTTATGGCGGGCGACCGTTCGCACGTTGAAGAGGCGTATCCGGGCGATATCATTGGCCTGCATAACCACGGCACCATTCAGATTGGCGATACCTTTACCCAGGGCGAGATGATGAAGTTCACCGGTATTCCGAACTTCGCGCCGGAGCTGTTCCGTCGTATTCGTCTGCGCGATCCGTTGAAGCAGAAACAGCTGCTGAAAGGGCTGGTTCAGCTGTCGGAAGAGGGCGCAGTCCAGGTGTTCCGTCCAATCTCCAACAACGACCTGATCGTGGGTGCGGTGGGTGTGCTGCAGTTCGACGTGGTGGTTGCCCGTCTGAAGAGCGAGTACAACGTTGAAGCGATTTACGAATCAGTCAACGTGGCGACCGCGCGCTGGGTCGAATGTTCTGACGTGAAGAAATTCGAAGAATTTAAGCGTAAGAACGAGATCCAGCTGGCCCTCGACGGCGGCGATAACCTGACCTATATCGCCCCAACCATGGTTAACCTGAACCTGGCGCATGAGCGTTACCCTGACGTGCAGTTCCGCAAAACGCGCGAGCACTAATCCCGTCCCAGAGCACGGCAGCCGCCGTGCTCGTCTTAAATCCCTGCCTTATTAATCCCTTGCGGAATTTTCTTAATTCATCGCCTTTTGCTCACTATTGCTCATTTTTTAGCCAATTCTGAAAGCAGCCCCCCGATTGTGATCTATATTTAACTCAGTGTTTAGCACCGGGCGCAGATGAAAGCTCTACTCAATGCGTGTTGATAAGGTCGTCATCTCGCCCGAGTGTTGATTGGAAGTATGAATGGCTACTTAAAACAGATATGTGTCGCTCGAATTCGGAGCAAACCAAAGGAATACATCGATGAATACTAAAAAACTGAACATTTCGAAAACTCTGCTGGCGGTAATGATGGGTAGTGCACTGGTATGCGGCTCTGCAATGGCGGAATCCACCACCAATACCGCAGGGGAAAAAATCGATAGCTCAATGAATAAAGTCGGTAACTACATGGATGACAGCGCAATCACCGCGAAGGTGAAAGCGGCCCTGGTTGATCATGAGAACATCAAGAGTACCGACATCTCCGTTAAAACGGATAAGAGCGTTGTCACCCTGAGCGGCTTCGTTGAGAGCCAGGCGCAGGCTGAACAGGCTGTGACCGTGGCGAAAGGCGTTGAGGGTGTAGCCTCCGTCAGCGACAAACTGCACGTACGTGACGGTAAAGAGACCACCGCCAAGGGTTATGCCGGTGATACCGCCACCACCAGCGAAGTGAAAGCCAAGCTGCTGGCTGACGACATCGTCCCGTCGCGCAAAGTGAAAGTTGAAACCACCGATGGTGTGGTTCAGCTGAGCGGTACCGTGGATTCGAGCGCGCAAAGCGACCGTGCCGAGAGTATTGCCAAAGCCATTGATGGCGTGAAAAGTGTCAAAAACGATCTGAAAGTAAAATAAAGTCTACAATTTGACCATCTGGCTTCGGCCAGATGGCGAGATAAAAATTTAAGAATGAGATGGACATCGCAGTGAGCAACCTGAGCGCTCACGGACAGCGGTCGACATTAACTATGGTAAAGGAGAGTCTTATGTTTCGTTGGGGCATCATTTTTCTGGTTATCGCGTTAATTGCCGCCGCTTTGGGTTTTGGTGGTCTGGCAGGTACCGCAGCGGGCGCAGCGAAAATCGTCTTCGTGGTCGGTATCATTCTGTTCCTGGTCAGCCTGTTCACCGGTCGACGCCGTCCATAGCGTCGCTTACCGTTACGTTTACAAAAAGGCCTCTGTTTTTACAGGGGCCTTTTTCTGTTAATGCCTCACTCAATTTGAGAAATATAGCGGGATTACGCTACTGTGTAGTAACAGAACAATAAAAAAAGGGAAGCACGTGGGGCAGCGAATACCGGTTACGCTCGGCAATATTGCGCCGCTGGCGCTCAAGCCCTTTCGCCCGGGCCAGGTCGCGCTGGTGTGCGAAGGCGGCGGTCAGCGGGGGATCTTCACGGCTGGCGTGCTGGATGAATTTATGCGCGCGCAGTTCAACCCGTTCGATCTCTTTTTTGGCACCTCCGCCGGGGCGCAAAATCTCTCGGCGTACGTCTGCAATCAGCCGGGCTATGCCCGCAAAGTGATCATGCGTTACACCACTTCCCGCGAGTTCTTTGACCCGCTGCGCTTTGTGCGTGGCGGCAATCTTATCGATCTCGACTGGCTGCTGGACGCCACCGCCAGCCAGATGCCGCTGGCGATGGACAGCGCCTCGCGCCTGTTTGATACCGGCAAAGCCTTCTGGATGTGCGCCTGTCGCGGGGATGATTACACCCCGGGCTACTTTTCGCCGCTGAAGGAGAACTGGCTGGATATTCTTCGCGCCTCCAGCGCGATACCCGGTTTCTACCGCACCGGCGCGCTGCTGGATGGGATTTCGTATCTGGACGGCGGCGTCAGCGATGCGATCCCGGTGCAGGAGGCGGCCCGGCGCGGGGCAAAAACGATCGTCGTGATCCGCACTGTCCCTTCGCAGATGTACTATACCCCGCAGTGGCTGAGGCGGATGGAGCGCTGGCTGGGTGACAGCAGCCTGCAGCCGATGCTCAATCTGGTGTCGCATCACGAGGCCAGCTACCACACCATTCAGCGCTTTATCGATAAGCCGCCGGGCAAACTGCGCATCATCGAAATCTACCCGCCGAGACCGCTGAGAAGTCAGGCGCTGGGCAGCCGGGTGCCCGCCCTGCGCGAGGACTACAAAACGGGTCGCCTGTGCGGACGTTATTTCCTCGCGACGGTGGGTAAATTACTGGCCGACCAACCCCCGCTGCGACGGCATGCCCGGATCGTTACCCCGACCACGAGGGTGGTGCCCCCGGCGAGCGTGGCCAATGACATTGCCATTACGCCGCTGGTGATTGCACCTCAGGCGAATGACACCCTGTTTGATAATGAGGATCTGGCGTGACTTACCGCTTTGTTGATACCCACTGCCACTTTGATTTTCCCCCTTTTACCGACGATGAATCCGCCAGCATTCAGCGTGCCGCCGACGCCGGGGTTGAAGCGATTATTGTTCCGGCTATTGATGTGGCCAGCATGGCGCGCGTGCAGCAATTAGGCGAACGCTTTCCGGCGCTGTATATCGCGCTTGGCCTGCATCCGATTGTGATTGAATCCCATCGCGATGCGCATCTGGAACAGCTGGAGGCCGCGATCGCCGCACGGCCACACAAGCTGGTGGCTATCGGAGAGATCGGGCTCGATCTCTTTCGTCAGGATCCGCAGTTCGATCGTCAGGAGACGATCCTCAACGCCCAGCTGAAGCTGGCGAAGCACTACGATCTGCCGGTGATCCTTCATTCACGACGCACTCATGACAAGCTGGCGATGCACCTTAAGCGTCAGGATCTGCCGCGAACCGGAGTGGTGCACGGGTTTGCGGGCAGCCTGCAGCAGGCGCAGCGCTTTGTGGAGATGGGCTATAAGATTGGCGTTGGTGGCACCATCACCTATCCGCGGGCCAGTAAAACCCGCGATGTGATGGCCCAGCTGCCGCTCTCTGCCCTGTTACTGGAAACGGACGCGCCGGATATGCCGCTGAATGGATTTCAGGGCCAGCCTAATCGCCCGGAGCAGGTGGCGCGAGTCTTCGCTACCCTGTGTGAACTGCGCCACGAACCTGCGGATGAGATTGCCGACGCGCTGCTACACAACACCCGCACGTTGTTCGATCTCCCCCTATAGATACAGCGCCGGACGGATCACTTTGATCCGATGGATCTCCAGCATCTGCGCCAGCGGTTCGACATCTTCTGGCGTCGCACTGCGCCAGCGGCTGGCTTCGCCATACACTCCATGAGCGTGAAAGGCGTTGATTCTGACGGGAACCTCACCCAACCGGCGGATAAAATTCACCAGCTCCTGCCGATGAGTCAGATAATCACAATGGTCCGGGATCACCAGCAGGCGCAGCTCGCTCAGCCGGTGATGGGCCGCCAGCCAGCGAATGCTGTGCTTAATTGTCGCGTTATCCCGCCCGGTCAGAAACTGATGCTGCGCGCTGCCCCAGGCTTTTAAATCCATCATTGCGCCGTCAAACACCGGGAGCAGTTTTTGCCAGCCGGTTTCGCTGAGCAGGCCGTTGCTGTCCACCAGACAGGTCAGATGCTGAAGCTGAGGGTCGGCTTTCAGCCCAGTGAACAGCGCCACCACAAACGGCAGCTGGGTGGTGGCTTCGCCGCCGCTGACGGTAATGCCGGTGATAAAGGGCGCGACCTTGCGAACCTCAGTCAGCACCTCTTCTACGCTCATGCGCTGCGCCATCGGCGTGGCCTGCTGCGGACAGAGCCGCAGGCAGGTGTCGCACTGCTGACAGTGGCTCTCTTCCCACCAGACCCGCCCGGCCTGGATGTTCAGCGCATCGTACGGACAGTGCGGCACGCACTCCCCGCAGTCGTTGCAGCGGCCTATCGTCCACGGATTGTGGCAGGTTTTGCAGCGCAGGTTGCAGCCCTGCAGGAACAGGGCCAGGCGACTGCCCGGCCCGTCGACGCAGGAGAAGGGAATAACCTGACTAACTAAAGCGCATCTGCTGTTCATGGCTTATCACGCGCGGCTGGCGCTCCAGGATTCGGGTGTTGCGGGCGGCTTCGTCACCCAGCCAGGTGGTGTTGGTGCGCGATCCCTCTGCGCGGTATTTTTCCAGGTCGGACAGCCGCACCATATACCCGGTGACGCGCACCAGATCGTTGCCCGCGACGTTGGCGCTGAACTCGCGCATCCCGGCGCGGAAGGCGCCCAGGCAGAGCTGCACCACCGCCTGCGGATTGCGTTTGACGGTCTCGTCCAGGGTCAGGATGTCGCTGATCCCGGCGTGATAGTGCTGGTGATGTGGCGCCACGGCCAGCAGGTGGCTGATGGGATCCGGTTCATCGCCATAGGGCAGGCGCGCGCCCGGCGTGGTGCCACTATCCGAGCTGATCCCCGACTGGGCGTGCAGCATCGCCCGCTGTCGCCAGCCATGTTTCACCGGGGTGTTTTCCACAAACGTGGCCAGCTGTTCGCTGATGCGATACCCCAGCGCGTTGGCCTGCGCGTCTTTACCGTATCGTCCGCTGAGTCCGGCTTTCTCGCACAGCACGTTCACCGCTTCTGCCAGGCCGTACATGCCGAACATCGGCACAAAACGGTCAGCCTCGATCAGCCCTTCCTTGACCAGGAAGCTATTCTCAAAGAAGCCGGATTGTTGATAGAGGAAATCACACCGCGCATCAATGATGGCGATCTGCTGCTGGCAGTAATGCGGCAGGCTGCGGGTAAAGAAGTCTTCAACGCCGTCGCTGTGCTCGGCGATCGCCTTCAGATTGAGGCGTACCAGGGTGCTTCCGCCGCCTGCCAGCGGCAGAGAGTTGTAACAACTGACCACGCCAAAACGGTTTTTTGTGAAAATTTTATCATTTTCTGGCCCGTTGGCGATGTGGGGTTTACTGCACTCGCAGATGTTTTTGGCCACCTCCAGCAGCAGATCGTCCGGGGTGATTGCCGGATCGTAGATAAAGGTCAGATTCGGTGAAACCTGCTTGAGTTCTGCGTCAGCGCGTAAAATCGCCCGGGTGATGGGGCCGTCCGCCGGGCCGATATTGGCATGGACAAAGGCATCTGGCAGGGTGCGATCGAGGTAGCGCCAGAAACGTTTTATACGGCTATCGATTTCGTCTTGTGTTAGAATTCTAACATACGGTTGCAGCAGCGCATCGAGATGCCCGAGGAACACCGGCATCGAGGTCACGGACGGGACGTGGTGATAAAGAATAGTGAGCAGCGACAAGGCATCATTAAGATCCTGTGCCCCTTCCAGCTCCAGCCATTGCGAGCCTTTTGCCAGGAACGCCGCATAGTCGGGTAGTACATAGCGCGGTTTGTAGGGCGCATGGCCTTCAAACATATCGCAGATATACCCGGCTTCCAGTGCGAGTCGCGCTTCAGACGTCAGGGCAGGATAGGGCAGATTATTCTCTGCCTCTAGCGCCAGAAAATGGCGTTTTTGTTCGGGACTTAACACCGGGCTTGTCACAATTTTCTGGCAACGTTGTTGCAGGGTATCGGGGCTGGCTGTGGACATTGTCGCTTCCTTATTCTGCTGCAAAAGTGGGGAAGAGTGTAAAAAGAGTCCGGCCGTCCGCCTTTGATCCTGCGCGGGTGCCTGGTGCTTTAACCGGCAGTTACAGCCAAATTATTTGAAGTTGATCGCATTACAGTTATGCAAAGTTGTATGTGTATTTCATTAACTGTGATGAATGTCGAAGTGAGAATGCGGGTGAATGTTAGAATACTCACAGACCCGCAAGGTACAATTTTACGGCTATATGCCTGGAGAATGTTATGACCGATTTAACCGCAAGCAGCCTGCGCGCGTTGAAACTGATGGACCTGACCACCCTGAATGACGACGACACCAACGAGAAAGTGATCGCCCTGTGTCATCAGGCGAAAACCGCAGTGGGCAACACCGCGGCTGTCTGCATCTATCCACGTTTCATTCCAATCGCCCGTAAAACGCTGAACGAGCAGGGTACGCCGGACGTGCGCATCGCGACCGTGACTAACTTCCCGCACGGTAACGACGATATCGAGATCGCGCTGGCAGAAACCCGTGCCGCCATCGCTTACGGCGCAGATGAAGTGGACGTGGTCTTCCCGTACCGCGCGCTGATTGCCGGTAACGAGCAGATTGGTTTCGATCTGGTGAAAGCCTGTAAAGAGGCCTGTGCGGCGGCTAACGTGCTGCTGAAGGTGATTATCGAAACCGGCGAGCTGAAAGAAGAAGCCCTGATTCGTAAAGCGTCTGAAATCTCGATCAAAGCGGGTGCTGACTTTATCAAAACCTCTACCGGTAAAGTGCCGGTCAACGCCACCCCGGAAAGCGCGCGTATCATGATGGAAGTTATCCGCGATATGGGCGTGGAAAAAACCGTTGGTTTCAAACCGGCTGGCGGCGTACGTACCGCAGAAGACGCGCAGCAGTTCCTGGCGATTGCCGATGAGCTGTTTGGTGCCGACTGGGCGGATGCCCGTCACTATCGCTTTGGTGCTTCCAGCCTGCTGGCAAGCCTGCTGAAAGCGCTGGGCCACGGCGACGGCAAGAGCGCCAGCAGCTACTAAGTCTTAACTTGCCGGGTGGCGCTACGCTTACCCGGCCTACTGATTGCCTTCGACTCACTTCCTCTGGGGGTTACCGTGTTTCTCGGACAAGAAATTATTCGTAAAAAACGTGATGGTCATGCTTTAAGCGACGAAGAGATTCGTTTCTTTATCAACGGCATTCGCGACAACACCATCTCTGAAGGGCAGATTGCGGCCCTGGCGATGACCATTTTCTTCCACGATATGGCGATGCCAGAGCGCGTGTCGCTGACCATGGCAATGCGAGATTCAGGAACCGTCCTGGACTGGAAGAGCCTGAATCTCAACGGTCCGATTGTGGACAAACATTCCACCGGCGGCGTGGGTGATGTCACCTCGCTGATGCTGGGGCCAATGGTTGCGGCCTGCGGCGGCTATATTCCGATGATCTCCGGGCGCGGCCTTGGGCATACCGGCGGCACGCTCGACAAACTGGAAGCCATTCCGGGGTTTGATATCTTCCCGAATGACACTCGCTTCCGCGAAATTATTAAAGATGTGGGTGTGGCGATTATCGGCCAGACCAGCTCTCTTGCCCCGGCGGACAAGCGTTTTTACGCCACGCGTGACATTACCGCGACCGTCGACTCCATCCCACTGATCACCGCCTCGATCCTCGCCAAGAAACTGGCCGAAGGGCTGGATGCGCTGGTGATGGATGTGAAAGTGGGCAGCGGCGCCTTTATGCCGACCTATGAACTTTCAGCTGCGCTTGCCGAAGCGATCGTTGGCGTCGCCAACGGTGCGGGCGTGCGCACCACCGCATTGCTGACCGACATGAACCAGGTTCTGGCGTCCAGCGCCGGTAACGCGGTTGAAGTCCGCGAAGCGGTGCAGTTCCTGACCGGTGAATACCGTAACCCGCGTCTGTTCGACGTCACCATGGCGCTGTGCGTTGAGATGCTGATTTCCGGCAAGCTTGCCCAGGACGACGCCGACGCGCGTGCAAAACTGCAGGCGGTGCTGGATAACGGTAAAGCGGCAGAGATCTTTGGCCGCATGGTCGCGGCGCAGAAAGGCCCGACCGATTTCGTGGAAAACTACGCCAAATACCTGCCGACCGCGACGCTCAGCAAAGCCGTTTATGCGGACAGCGAAGGATTCGTCTCAGCGATGGATACCCGTGCGCTGGGCATGGCGGTAGTCTCTATGGGCGGCGGTCGTCGTCAGGCCTCCGACAGCATTGATTACAGCGTGGGCTTTACCGAGATGGCCCGTCTGGGCGACAGCGTCGACGGGCAGCGTCCGCTGGCGGTTATCCATGCTAAAGACGAAAACAGCTGGCAGGAAGCCGCGAAAGCGATGAAAGCGGCCATTACTCTGGCGGACAAAGCGCCAGAAAGCACACCAACCGTCTATCGTCGCATTACTGAATAGCGGTATACTGATCTGATCGCTTTTTTATGAAGCACTGAGTACGGAGAATATATGAAACGTGCATTTATTATGGTGCTGGACTCATTCGGCATCGGCGCTACAGAAGACGCAGATCGCTTTGGTGACACTGGTGCAGACACCATGGGTCACATCGCTGAAGCCTGTGCAAAAGGTGAAGCGGACATTGGTCGTAAAGGCCCGCTCAATCTGCCTAACCTGACCCGTCTGGGCCTGGTGAAAGCCCACGAAGGTTCTACCGGCAACGTTGCCGCAGGTATGGATGGCAACGCGGAAGTGGTGGGCGCATACGCCTGGGCGCACGAGCTCTCTTCCGGTAAAGATACCCCGTCTGGTCACTGGGAAATCGCCGGTGTACCGGTACTGTTCGACTGGGGTTACTTCTCTGACCACGACAACAGCTTCCCGCAGGATCTGCTGGATAAGCTGGTTGAGCGCGGCAACCTGCCGGGTTACCTCGGCAACTGCCACTCATCCGGGACCGTGATCCTCGATCAGCTCGGCGAAGAGCACATGAAAACCGGCAAACCGATTTTCTACACCTCTGCTGACTCCGTATTCCAGATTGCCTGTCACGAAGAGACCTTTGGCCTGGATCGCCTGTACGAGCTGTGCGAAATCGCCCGTGAAGAGCTGACCGAAGGTGGCTACAACATTGGCCGCGTTATTGCGCGTCCGTTTATCGGCGACAAGCCGGGCAACTTCCAGCGCACCGGCAACCGTCACGATCTGGCCGTTGAACCGCCAGCCGCGACCGTGCTGCAGAAGCTGGTTGACGAGAAAGATGGCCAGGTGGTTTCCGTGGGTAAAATCGCGGATATCTATGCCAACTGCGGCATCACCAAAAAAGTGAAAGCCACCGGTCTGGATGCCCTGTTTGACGCCACAATCCAGGAGATGAAAGAAGCGGGCGACAAGACTATCGTCTTCACCAACTTCGTTGATTTCGACTCCTCATGGGGCCACCGCCGCGACGTGGCGGGCTATGCCGCCGGTCTGGAGCTGTTCGACCGCCGTCTGCCGGAGCTGATGGAGCTGGTGGGTGAAGATGACATTCTGATCCTGACCGCTGACCATGGCTGCGACCCGACCTGGACCGGTACCGACCATACCCGTGAGCACATTCCGGTGCTGGTGTACGGTCCGAAGGTGAAAGCGGGCTCTCTGGGCCATCGCGAATCCTTTGCGGATATCGGTCAGACGCTGGCGAGCTACTTTGGTACCTCCCCGATGGACTACGGCAAAAACATGCTGTGATGAAATTGCCCGGCGGCGCGTTGCTTGCCGGGCCTACGGTTTTGTAGGCCGGGTCAGGCGCAGCCGCCACCCGGCAAAAACAACAATGTAAAAGGAACTGAAGATGGCAACTCCACACATTAATGCAGAAATGGGCGATTTCGCTGATGTTGTCCTGATGCCGGGCGACCCGCTGCGTGCCAAGCACATTGCAGAAACTTTCCTCGAAGACGTGCGTGAAGTGAACAACGTTCGCGGCATGCTGGGCTTCACCGGTACCTACAAGGGCCGCAAAATCTCCGTTATGGGTCACGGCATGGGCATCCCATCCTGCTCCATCTACACCAAAGAGCTGATCACCGATTTCGGTGTGAAGAAAATCATCCGTGTGGGCTCCTGCGGCGCAGTACGCATGGACGTGAAACTGCGTGACGTGGTGATCGGGATGGGTGCTTGCACCGATTCCAAAGTTAACCGCATGCGTTTCAAAGACCACGATTTTGCCGCCATTGCTGACTTCGGCATGGTGCGTAACGCGGTTGACGCGGCCAAAGCGCTGGGCGTGGACGCGCGCGTGGGCAACATCTTCTCAGCTGACCTGTTCTACTCCCCGGACGGCGGCGAAATGTTCGACGTAATGGAAAAGTACGGCATCCTGGGCGTGGAAATGGAAGCGGCAGGCATCTACGGTGTGGCTGCGGAGTTCGGCGCGAAAGCCCTGACCATCTGCACCGTGTCTGACCATATTCGTACCCACGAGCAGACCACTGCCGCTGAGCGTCAGACCACCTTTAACGACATGATCAAAATCGCGCTGGAATCCGTTCTGCTGGGCGATCAAGAGTAACGTTTTTCTGAAGGGGCACCTGTTGCCCCTTTTCCTCTCATATCTATTCATCAATCCCGCCTTAATTTTCTCTTTCACTATACATTTCAGCCTCATGTGCTATTAAATCTATTCAAGTATCTATTCATTGAGCTATTCACCCATGCGTGCGTTAAACGATCTGCTCTTACAAGGCCCTGTTTCTGCGGCAGAACTGCGTCAACAGCTGGGCGTCAGCCAGGCGACGTTTTCACGTCTGGCCAGTGCCGACGCGCGCGTGATCCAGTTTGGCAAAGCGCGGGCCACGCGTTATGCCCTGAACCGACCGATAAGAGGCACTGCGACCTTTCCGCTTTGGCGTGTGAACGAACAGGGCAGAGCGTACAAATTTGGCGATGTCTATCCTTGCTGGCCACAGGGAAGCTGTCTGGTGAAAGATGCCGACGGCGGCTGGCAATGGTTTGATGGCCTTCCCTGGTATCTGACCGATCTTCGTCCGCAGGGCTTTTTGGGGCGGGCATGGGGACGCCGCTTCGCGCAGCAGTACGCTCTGCCTGACGATATTCGCCTGTGGCAGGAAAGCGACGTGCTTTATGCGCTCAGCCGGTTTACCGGGGAGAATTTTGGCGGCTGGCTGGTAGGAGACGAAAACTATCAGCGCTGGCTGGCCAGCGCTGAACCCGAGGTCATTCAGGAAGACGAAAAGCAGCAAAAATATGCGCAGCTTTCTCAGGATGCGCTTGCCGGTGAGATCGTCGGTTCGTCTGCGGGGGGGGAGCAGCCTAAATTTGTCTGCATCGCCCCGATGCCGGTGCTGGTTAAGTTTACGGCCCCCCAGATAACGCCCGTTTCTGAGCGCTGGTGCGATCTGCTCTTTGCCGAAGCCATTGCGCTCG
Organism: Leclercia sp.; assembly: GCA_049284415.1. Taxonomy (GTDB): domain Bacteria; phylum Pseudomonadota; class Gammaproteobacteria; order Enterobacterales; family Enterobacteriaceae; genus Enterobacter. Next base: position 228,708 of record JBAPXW010000024.1, on the reverse strand, counting down.
GAATACTGGCTCAGGCGGGGATCCCGGCTGCTGAGGCAACCGTGCTGAAGGGCGAAAAGGGCCAGGTCTTCCTGCAGGTCGCGCGTTTCGACTGTGTGGGGATGACGGGAAGACGGGCGATTGTCTCGCTTGAGGCAACGCAGAGTGAATTCATTTCGGCGACATCATCATGGCCGCTGGCGGTAGCTAAACTGGTTAACGCCGGTGTCGTTACGCCGGAGACAGTGGCCCACGTTGAACGCATTTGGGCTTTTGGCCGCCTGATTGGCAACAGCGACATGCACGCCGGCAATCTCTCGTTCTATTATTCCCGCCTGCCGCTTGAGCTGGCACCCGTTTACGACATGCTGCCGATGGCATTGGCTCCAACGGGCCAGGGCGTGATGCGTCAGGAACCTTGTGAGCTGCGTTTTGATGCCGGGCTTTCCCGTCAGGCCTGGGAATTTGCGCTTCCCCTCGCGTATCGCTTCTGGGAAAGCCTCCCGGCTGATGCGCGTATCAGCGCCAGCTTTCGCCATATTGCGACCGGTATGATCGCCCGGCTGGATGAAATACGCGTCATGGTCGATAAAATGGCCTGACAGGCGCGCCCTGCAGGCCAGCGGATTATCTCACGGCACGTGACACCCAGGCCGACAATTCCCGCAACTCGGCTTCCTGCGCCGGAAAATCAACGACCAGCGCATCGCACGCCTGTTGCAGCCTATCTGCACGATACAAACAGCCCTGCAGCCGCACGCCCAGTGCTTCCAGCGGGGCCGGATTCAGGCTATCGGTAAACACCTGCGTGCGGGTGATGTGACCCTTCTCGACGTCGAAATGCAGCTCCACGCCGCCCCAGGTGAAACGCTCGTCCAGCAGGTGCGAGAACGCCGGTGCCTGGCCGAAGTTCCACTCCCAGCTGCTCTGGCGGGCAAAGGTTTCAGCAAAGTTTGGCAGGTCCGGGGTGTTATCCGGGGAGATCACTTCGGCTTCGACGCGTTCACCATAGTGGGCAAAGAACGCCTCGCGAATAGCCTCGCAGATCTGTTCATGTGTCACGCCGGGCAGCAGATCCACCAGGTTCGCCACCCGACCGCGCACGGAGGTGATGCCCTTGGCCTGGAGCTTTTTCTGGTCTGGATTGAGGTAGTTCGCCAGACGGCTGAGATCGGCATTGAGCAGCAGGGTGCCGTGATGGAAGCCCCGGTCTGGCGTTTCGCGATAGGCAGAGCCGGATACCTTCCTGTCGCCTTCGGCGGTTTTCACCACCAGGTCGTTGCGCCCGGACGCTTCTGCAGTTGCGCCCAGCGCCTCCAGCGCGTTGAGAACAATGCGGGTAGAGATGGTTTTGTCGTACTCGGGTTTGCCGGCCATAAAGGTAAAGCAGGTATTACCGAGGTCGTGGAATACCGCGCCACCGCCGCTGCTGCGGCGCGCCAGGCGCACGTTGTCCTCTTCCATGCGCCGCGTATTGCACTCTTTCCACGGATTCTGCGCGCGGCCAATCACCACGGTATCGGCGTTGCGCCACAGGAACAGCACCCGTTGGGTGGCGGGCATCTGGCGGAAGATGCACTCTTCCACCGCAAGATTAAACCAGGGATCGTACGAATCAGAAATAAGCAGGCGCAAATCAGACATGGCGGTTTCCTTTGCTGAAACAAGCATCTACTTTACCACTAATCTTTCTTCTCGCTCTCTTCCTCTTCCGGGACTGATTTACTGGCGGTCAACAGGAAAGGGGATTGCTGCCAGCGGGTGCGTTTGCCCTGCAGCAGCGTGCGGGTCAGTACCACCCCAATCGCCAGTGAGAGCAGCAGCATCAGGCGTAGAATATTGGTGGTGTTATCTACCTGTTTGGCCTCGGTGGCCAGGGTATGCGTATCGAGCGTGAGACGCAGATAGCCCAGCGGACCGTTTTTACCCTGAATCGGCTCAACAATCTGCTGGCTAAAGTAGCCCCCGGCCTTTTTGCCATCCAGCGCCAGCCTGTCGCGCACGGCAACATGCTCGCCGGCACGGGCAATCAACCCGCCTTCTTCGTCATAGACGCTTGCATCCAGGATCCGGCTCTCTTTCGTCAGCAGATTGAGCACCTGGGTAATTCGCTTCTCATCTGGCGTTTCGGTATGCATTGCCGGGGCGACGTTGAGCGAGACCTGATGCGCCAGCGTGCGGGCCAGTTCTTCGAGCTGCGGATTACGCTGTCGTTGATGGTTTTGACTGAACCATGAGGCACCCTGCATCAACGCCACCAGAAGTGCGAGACAGGACAAGACAATCACGGCACGATGAAGCCGGAATTTCAGTTTTGCGCGAGCCATATTCCACCTGCTGAAAAATTTCGGGTTAATGTTGCCAGAAGTGATGGTTACAAGGTAGCCTCATGCGTTATTTTCACCCCCTGGATGATTCCCGGCGCGAACGATTTTACAGGAGCTTTAATGCCAAACATTACCTGGTGCGACCTGCCCAATGAAGTCCCTCTCTGGCCAGGATTGCCGCTCTCATTAAGTGGTGATGAGGTAATGCCACTGGATTACCATGCTGGCCGTAGCGGCTGGCTGCTGTATGGCCGCGGCCTGGATAAACAGCAGCTTACGCGTTATCAGAGCAAGCTTGGCGCGGCGATGGTGATCGTGGCCGCCTGGTGTGTCGAAGATTATCATGTCATCCGTCTGGCCGGGTCGTTGACCCCGCGCGCCACCCGTCTGGCGCATGATGCCGGGTTTGATGTCGCGCCGTTGGGTAAAATTCCACATTTGAAAACGCCGGGACTGCTGGTGATGGATATGGATTCGACCGCCATTCAGATCGAATGTATCGATGAGATCGCCAAACTGGCCGGGACCGGCGAGATGGTGGCCGAAGTCACCGAGCGGGCGATGCGCGGCGAGCTGGACTTTACGGCCAGCCTGAAGCAGCGCGTGGGCACGCTGAAAGATGCCGATGCCAACATCCTGCTGCAGGTGCGCGAAAAGCTGCCGCTGATGCCGGGTCTGACCCAGCTGGTGCTGAAGCTGGAAACGCTGGGCTGGAAAGTGGCTATCGCCTCGGGCGGATTCACCTTCTTTGCCGACTACCTGCGCGACAAACTGCGCCTTGATGCGGTGGTGGCCAACGAGCTGGAGATCCGCGACGGTAAGCTGACCGGCAACGTGATCGGCGATATCGTCGATGCCCAGTACAAAGCCAATACCCTGCTGCGCCTGGCAGAGAAGTATGATATTCCCGCCTCGCAGACCGTAGCGATCGGCGACGGTGCCAACGATCTGCCGATGATCAAAGTGGCCGGGCTGGGCATTGCCTACCATGCCAAACCCACCGTGAATGAAAAGACGGAAGTCATTATCCGTCATGCTGACCTGATGGGGGTGTTCTGCATTCTCTCCGGCAGCCTGAATCAGAAATAACGAGGTAAAACGTGGCGAAAGCTCCAAAACGCGCATTTGTCTGTAATGAATGTGGTGCGGATTATCCGCGCTGGCAGGGGCAGTGCAGCGCCTGTCAGGCATGGAATACCATCACCGAAGTGCGCGGCATTGCCGCTTCGCCAACCGTGGCCCGTAACGAACGCCTCAGTGGTTACGCGGGCAACGCGGGTGCGTCTAAAATCCAGAAGCTCTCTGACATCAGCCTCGAAGCCCTGCCGCGTTTCTCCACCGGTTTTAAAGAGTTCGACCGGGTGCTGGGGGGCGGGGTGGTGCCGGGCAGCGCAATCCTGATCGGCGGCAACCCGGGGGCCGGGAAATCGACCCTGCTGCTGCAGACAATGTGCAAGCTCGCCGAGAACATGAAGACCCTGTACGTCACCGGGGAAGAGTCGCTGCAGCAGGTCGCGATGCGTGCGCACCGTCTGGGGTTGCCAACCGCTAACCTGAATATGCTCTCCGAAACCAGCATCGAGCAGATCTGCATGATTGCAGAAGAAGAGCTGCCAAAGCTGATGGTCATCGACTCCATCCAGGTGATGCACATGGCGGACATTCAGTCATCGCCGGGTAGCGTTGCCCAGGTGCGTGAGACCGCCGCCTACCTGACGCGCTTTGCCAAAACGCGCGGAGTGGCGATTGTGATGGTTGGCCATGTGACCAAAGATGGCTCGCTGGCGGGGCCGAAAGTGCTGGAGCACTGTATCGACTGTTCGGTGATGCTGGACGGCGATGCCGATACCCGTTTCCGCACCCTGCGTAGCCACAAAAACCGTTTTGGCGCCGTCAATGAGCTGGGTGTCTTCGCCATGACCGAACAAGGGCTGCGTGAAGTCAGCAACCCGTCGGCCATCTTCTTAAGCCGCGGCGATGAAGTGACCTCCGGCAGCTCGGTGATGGTGGTCTGGGAAGGCACCCGTCCGCTGCTGGTCGAGATCCAGGCGCTGGTCGATCATTCGATGATGGGCAACCCACGTCGCGTGGCGGTGGGCCTTGAGCAAAACCGTCTGGCGATCCTGCTGGCGGTTTTGCATCGTCACGGTGGCCTGCAGATGGCGGATCAGGACGTGTTCGTCAACGTGGTGGGCGGGGTGAAAGTGACTGAAACCAGCGCCGACCTGGCGCTGCTGCTGGCGCTGGTCTCCAGCCTGCGCGACCGACCTCTGCCGCTTGATTTAGTCGTTTTTGGCGAAGTGGGGCTGGCGGGCGAGATCCGTCCGGTACCGAGCGGCCAGGAGCGTATTTCAGAAGCGGCGAAACACGGTTTCCGTCGGGCGATTGTACCCGCCGCCAACGTGCCGAAAAAAGTGCCGGAAGGAATGAAGGTCTTTGGGGTGAAGAAACTCTCAGATGCATTAAGTGTCTTTGACGACTTATAATTACTTATTCGTTGTTGCAGGAGGCACCGTAATTTATGTCGTCATTTGACTATCTCAAAACCGCAATCCGCCAGAAAAACTGCACGTTGCAGCAGGTGGCGGAAGCCAGCGGAATGACCAAAGGCTACTTAAGCCAGCTGCTGAATGCCAAAATCAAAAGCCCCAGCGCGCAGAAGCTGGAAGCACTGCACCGCTTTCTGGGGCTTGAGTTCCCGCGAATGCAAAAGAACATCGGGGTGGTGTTCGGCAAGTTTTATCCGCTGCATACCGGGCATGTCTATCTGATCCAGCGCGCCTGTAGCCAGGTGGACGAACTGCATATCATTATGGGTTACGATGAGAAGCGCGACCGGGAGCTGTTCGAAGCAAGCGCCATGTCGCAGCAGCCCACCGTCTCAGACCGCCTGCGCTGGCTGTTACAGACCTTTAAATACCAGAAGAACATCCGTATTCATGCCTTTAACGAAGAGGGCATGGAGCCTTATCCGCACGGCTGGGACGTGTGGAGTAACGGCATTAAAGCGTTCATGGAAGAAAAGGGCATTCAGCCTAACTGGATTTACACCTCTGAAGAGTCCGATGCGCTGCAGTATCCGCAGCATCTGGGCACGGAAACGGTGCTGATCGACCCCAAACGCACCTTTATGAACATCAGCGGGGCGCAGATCCGCGAGAACCCGTTCCGCTACTGGGAGTACATCCCGACGGAAGTGAAGCCGTTCTTTGTGCGCACCGTGGCGATCCTTGGCGGGGAATCAAGCGGAAAATCCACGCTGGTCAACAAGCTGGCGAACATCTTTAACACCACCAGCGCCTGGGAATACGGACGGGATTATGTCTTTTCGCATCTCGGCGGCGACGAGATGGCGCTTCAGTATTCCGACTACGATAAAATCGCGCTGGGTCATGCGCAGTACATTGATTTCGCGGTTAAATACGCCAACAAGGTCGCCTTTGTCGATACCGATTTCGTCACTACGCAGGCGTTCTGTAAAAAGTACGAAGGCCGCGAACACCCGTTTGTGCAGGCGCTGATCGACGAATACCGCTTTGATCTGGTGATCCTGGTGGAGAATAACACCCCGTGGGTGGCCGATGGGATGCGCAGTCTGGGCAGTTCGGTGGACAGGAAAGAGTTCCAGACCATGCTGGTGGAGATGCTGCAAGCGAATAACATCGACTTTATGCATGTGGAAGAGGCGGATTACGATGGCCGCTTCCTGCGCTGCGTGGAGCTGGTGAAAGAGATGATGGGGGAGAAGGGGTAGGTCCTCTGCCGCTAATTGCCCGGCGGCGCTATGCTTGCCGGGCCTACGGTTTTGTAGGCCGGGTCAGGCGAAGCCGCCACCCGGCAATCAGTGCTTTTATTTCGAAATACGCTTGTACTTGATACGCTTCGGCTCCAGCGCATCAGCGCCCAGCGTGCGTTTCTTGTACTCTTCGTATTCGGTGAAGTTACCTTCGAAGAACTCCACTTTCCCTTCATCCTGATAATCCAGAATGTGGGTTGCTACGCGGTCCAGGAACCAACGGTCGTGCGAGATAACCATCGCACAGCCCGGGAACTCCAGCAGGGCGTTTTCTAACGCGCGCAGGGTTTCGATGTCCAGGTCGTTGGTCGGTTCATCGAGCAACAGAACGTTGCCGCCAACCTGCAGCAGCTTCGCCAGGTGCAGACGACCGCGCTCACCGCCGGACAGTTCGCCGACGCGTTTGCCCTGATCAACACCTTTGAAGTTGAAGCGGCCTACGTAGGCACGGCTTGGCATCTCGGTGTTGCCGATACGCATGATATCCTGCCCGCCGGACACTTCTTCCCATACGGTTTTGCTGTTGTCCATCGCGTCACGGAACTGGTCAACGGAGGCCAGCTTCACGGTATCGCCCAAGGTGATGGTGCCGCTGTCAGGCGCTTCCTGACCGGACATCATGCGGAACAGCGTCGATTTACCCGCGCCGTTCGGACCGATGATACCGACAATTGCCCCTTTCGGTACGGCAAAGCTCAGATCTTCGATCAGCAGACGGTCGCCGTAAGACTTACGCAGATTGCTGACTTCAACCACTTTGTCACCCAGACGGGCTCCAGGTGGAATAAACAGTTCGTTGGTTTCGTTACGCTTCTGGTATTCAGCGTTGTTCAGCTCTTCAAAGCGTGCCAGACGGGCTTTACCCTTAGACTGACGGCCTTTCGCGCCCTGACGAACCCACTCCAACTCTTTCTCAATCGATTTACGACGAGCGGCTTCCTGAGATGCTTCCTGCGCCAGACGCTGATCTTTCTGCTCCAGCCAGGAGGAGTAGTTACCTTCCCACGGAATACCTTCACCGCGGTCAAGCTCGAGGATCCAGCCCGCAACGTTATCAAGGAAGTAACGGTCGTGGGTGATCGCCACCACGGTGCCTTCGAAGTCGTGCAGGAAGCGTTCCAGCCAGGCGACGGATTCCGCATCCAGGTGGTTCGTCGGTTCGTCGAGCAGCAGCATGTCTGGCTTTTCCAGCAGCAGACGGCACAGCGCGACGCGGCGGCGTTCACCCCCGGAGAGTTTGTCGACTTTCGCATCCCAGTCAGGCAGACGCAGAGCATCGGCCGCGCGCTCCAGCTGGACGTTCAGGTTGTGGCCGTCGTGCGCCTGGATAATCTCTTCAAACTTGCCTTGCTGCGCAGCGAGTTTGTCGAAGTCCGCATCCGGCTCAGCGTATTTGGCGTACACCTCGTCCAGACCTTTCAGCGCGTTAACCACTTCGGCAACGGCTTCTTCAATGGACTCGCGAACGGTGTGTTCCGGGTTCAGCTTCGGTTCCTGTGGCAGGTAACCGATTTTAAGGCCTGGCTGCGGACGGGCTTCACCTTCGATGTCTGTATCGATGCCGGCCATGATGCGCAGCAGGGTGGACTTACCGGCACCGTTGAGGCCCAGAACGCCGATTTTTGCGCCCGGGAAGAAGCTCAGCGAGATATTTTTGAGAATATGACGTTTCGGCGGAACCACTTTGCCGACACGATGCATGGTATAAACGAATTGAGCCACGTTGGACTTCGCCTCTTTTATCGTGATGAGAATAGCTGCGAAGTGTAGCCTTTTTCCCTCTCTAATCCCAGCCATCGACATCGGGAGTGTTAAAGGGCGCAAGAAAGGTAAAAATGTGTCCATGACGTGGCGCGTTGTCTGATGCCTGGTTAGCATAAGTTAAAGACGCTTTTGCGCGGCAAGACGCTGCATTCAACAACGATTAACAGAGGACGAGCGTGTGGTAAAAGCCAAACAGGTGGCCTGGCGACTGCTGGCCGCCAGCGTCTGCGTACTGACGATCAGTAGCGCAGCGCGAGCCGATTCACTGGATGAACAACGTAATCGCTATGCACAGATTAAACAGGCGTGGGATCAGCGGCAGATGGACACAGTCCAGGCACTGATGCCCACGCTGAAAGCGTATCCGCTGTACCCGTATCTGGAATACCGCCAGATTACCGACGATCTGATGAACCAGCCTACCGTCGCCGTCAGCAACTTTATTCAGGCCAACCCGACGCTGCCGCCAGCGCGCACCTTACAGTCGCGCTTTGTGAATGAGCTGGCGCGGCGTGAAGACTGGCGCGGCCTGCTGGCCTTTAGCCCGGAAAAGCCCGGTACCACGGAAGCGCAGTGTAATTATTACTATGCGAAATGGGCGACAGGCCAGCAGGAAGAGGCGTGGAACGGCGCGAAAGAGCTGTGGCTCACTGGCAAAAGCCAGCCCAATGCCTGCGACTCGCTGTTCGGTGCCTGGCGCGGATCCGGCAAGCAGGATCCGCTGGCCTATCTTGAGCGGATCCGCCTGGCGATGAAATCGGGCAATACCCGTCTGGTGACCACTCTCGCCGGGCAGATGCCGCCGGAGTACCAGACCATCTCCAGCGCGTTGATCCAGCTGGCTAACGATCCGAATACGGTGATGGACTTTGCCCGTAATACCGGTGCCACCGATTTTACCCGCCAGATGGCGGCAGTGGCGTTTACCAGCGTGGCGCGGAATGACGCGGAAAACGCCCGGCTGATGATCCCCACACTCGCACAGGCGCAGCAGCTCAATGACGATCAAACCCAGGAGCTGCGCGATATCGTGGCGTGGCGCCTGATGGGCAATGACATCACCGACGAACAAGCTCGCTGGCGTGATGATGCGATCATGCGCTCAAACTCCACCTCGCTGGTGGAGCGGCGCGTGCGTATGGCGCTCGGCAACGGCGATCGCCGCGGCCTGAATACCTGGCTGGCGCGCCTGCCGATGGAAGCCAAAGAGAAGGATGAATGGCGCTACTGGCAGGCCGATTTACTGCTGGAACGCGGTCGCAATGATGAAGCCAAAACGATCCTCAGCAGCCTGATGCAGCAGCGCGGGTTTTATCCGATGGCTGCTGCACAGCGGCTTGGGGAAGAGTACACCTTCAAAATCGATAAGGCCCCGTCCGGTGTGAACGCCGCGCTGGTGCAAGGTCCGGAGATGGCGCGGGTGCGCGAGCTGATGTACTGGAACCTGGATAACACCGCGCGCAGCGAGTGGGCCAACCTGGTCACCAGCCGCACCGTCGACGAAAAAGCGCAGCTGGCCCGCTACGCCTTCGATAACCACTGGTGGGATCTGAGCGTGCAGGCGACGATCGCCGGTAAGCTGTGGGATCATCTCGAAGAGCGTTTCCCGCTGGCCTATAAAGATCTGTTCGATCGCTATACTCAGGGGAAAGACATTCCTGTCAGCTATGCGATGGCCATTGCCCGGCAGGAGAGCGCCTGGAATCCAAAAGTGCGCTCCCCGGTAGGTGCCAGCGGCCTGATGCAGGTGATGCCTGCTACCGCAGCGCATACGGTGAAGAAGTTTGCTATTCCGGGCTACAGCAGCCCGTCGCAGCTGCTGGATCCGGATACCAATATCAACATCGGCACTACCTATCTGCAAAGCGTCTACCAGCAGTTCGGCGATAACCGTATCTTCGCCTCGGCGGCATACAATGCCGGTCCGGGACGGGTGCGAACCTGGCTGGGCAACAGCGCCGGGCGCATTGATGCGGTGGCGTTTGTCGAGAGCATTCCGTTCTCGGAAACGCGCGGCTATGTGAAAAATGTGCTGGCGTACGATGCCTACTATCGCTACTTCATGGGGCAGAAGGATAGCCTGATGAACGAGAGTGAGTGGCAGCGCCGTTACTGATCGGCGTGGGTTATGTTATGCTTGTACTCGTTTAAGAGTACGAAAGGCGGCATAACATGACCCAGCATTCCCCTTATTCATCGGCGATGGCCGAACAGCGTCATCAGGAGTGGCTTCGTTTTGTGGAGCTGCTTCGCCAGTCTTATGAACAGGATCTGCATTTACCGTTGCTGCAGCTGATGCTGACCCCGGACGAGCGCGAAGCGCTGGGCACCCGGGTGAGGATTATCGAAGAGTTGCTGCGCGGGGAGATGAGCCAGCGTGAGCTGAAAAGCGAGCTGGGCGCGGGGATCGCGACGATCACCCGCGGATCAAACAGCCTGAAATCCGCCCCGGTTGAGCTGCGTCAGTGGCTGGAAGCCGTGCTGCTGAAAAACGCCTGATGGCGCTACGCTTTTCAGGCCTACAAAAGACGGTGTTCACCGTAGGCCGGATAAGGCGAAGCCGCCATCCGGCAATTAACGATAAATCGCGTTGTGAAACGGGCTCAGTGCCAGGATCACCGCCTGATGATAAACGCTGGACCGCGTGAGCGCCCCAGCGGTAAACACGCCGATGGCCCCCTCTTTACGACCTATCTCATCAATGCCGGTATACTGTGACATCACCGGCCCCAGCGCCTCACCGGCGCGGACTTTTTCCAGAATGATCGCGGGAAGGGGCAGGGTGGCTGAACGGGCCTCGCCGCGTTGCGTGGCGCTTTCAATGACCACCCAGCTAAAGGTGCTGTCGTTGTCGATCCCGGCTTCAATCGCGACCCAGTAGTCGGCCTGCGGGCGCGCCTGTCGGGCATTGACGACGCGATTTCGTGCGCCAGCTCGCGTTTCTTCGCTACCCCAGGGTTGTTCCGGGACGCCGCTCTCGACGCCAACGGCGTCAATGTGGCAGGATCCTTCGCCGTAAATCTGTTCAAATGCCCTTAGAATTGCCTGAATTTTGGCAGGATTAGTGGTAGCAGCGACAACCTGGTGCATAATTAAGCCTAACTCTAAAAATATCATCGCAGTATAACGGAAAAAAAGCATGTTACAGGTATACCTTGTTCGCCACGGTGAAACGCAGTGGAACGCCGAGCGACGTATTCAAGGCCAGTCAGACAGTCCACTTACTGCCAAGGGCGAGCATCAGGCCTGGCAGGTTGGCGAGCGCGCCAAAACCCTTGGCATCACCCACGTCATCGCCAGCGATTTAGGGCGTACGCGACGCACAGCAGAGATTATCGCGCAAGCCTGCGGCTGCGATGTCACTGTGGATGCTCGCCTGCGCGAGCTGGATATGGGGGTGCTGGAACAACGCCATGTCGATTCCCTGACCGAGGCCGAAGAGGCCTGGCGCCAGACGCTGGTCAACGGCACTGAAGAGGGTCGCATACCGGATGGTGAATCCATGCTGGAGCTGAGCGAGCGAATGCACGCAGCGCTGGCGGCCTGTCTGGCGTTGCCGCAGGGCAGCCGACCGCTGCTGGTCAGTCATGGGATGGCGTTAGGTTGTCTGGTGAGTACGATTCTGGGTCTTCCAGCCTGGGCGGAACGCCGACTGCGTCTGCGTAACTGCTCGCTATCCCGCATCGACTATCAGCAAAGTCCGTGGCTGGCTTCCGGCTGGATTGTGGAGATGGCAGGGGATATCTCGCATCTCGATGCCCCTGCGTTAGATGAGCTTCAGCGCTAGCGGCGAACAGGAATCAGGTATTCGCAGCGCAGATCGATTGGGCGTGCTTCCGGCTTAACGTCACTGGCCGGATAGTAACGCTCAATGTCCTGCCCCTTTCTGCGGTTCAGGTTCAGCATTGGCATGCAGGTGCCATACACCGTCATGATAAAGTCCTGCACGCCGGTACCCAGCCCTTCATAGGTGAACATCACGTATTCACCGCCTTCTACGACCACGGGTTTCGCGCTCTGAATATAGCCATTGGCCATCTCAGGGGTTAAGGCGGTGGTATAGAAGACCTCCTGCTCGTCATCTTTTTCCTGACTCGGACGCGTTTCGTTCAGGCCGTACAGCACGGGCGGAATGGCCGGCGCATGGCTGAGAAAATCGCGCCAGAACTGGACGCGCATCTGGTGACGAAATTCGGAGATCTGCTCCAGCGAACACGAGTAGCTTTGGGTGGTGCCGACGAGGTACGTTTCGGGCAGGGTAATGATTTCGTGCTTCGGCATCGCGAATTCGCCCAGACGCAGCGGCGGGCGCATCCCGAACGAGTTCCAGTCCGGTGAACGGCGATAAAGCGCAGGGGTGAGCGAAAACTGTTTTTTGAACGCGCGGGTAAACGTCTGCTGCGAATCAAAGCGATACTGCAGGGCGATATCCAGGATGGGGCGCGCAGTCAGGCGCAGCGCCACGGCAGATTTGGAAAGACGACGCGCACGAATATAGGCGCCGATGGCATGACCCGTGACATCCTTAAACATCCGTTGTAAATGCCACTTAGAATAACCCGCTTTTGCCGCCACGTTATCGAGTGACAAAGGCTGATCCAGATGGCCTTCCAGCCAGGTAAGAAGATCGCGAATAATTCCAGCCTGATCCATATACTATCCTCATCCTTAAAACAGCAGACACCCTGCTAACAGGTTAGCGGATAATAGCATTTTTTGATCTTTTAGCATTCAGTGTTTTTTTTGCGCATAAATGCGCATTTGGGAATGCTCCGCGAGCCTTTATTCTAATCCTGTGATCTTGCTACCTTTTTCTGCATGATTGTTGAATAATTACTCAGTGTAATCTTAAGATATGGTAACAATATGAAATACAAGACATTGATCGCTGCAACGCTTCTGCTGCTGACCGGCCACGCCGTGCAGGCAGAGGAAATTGGTTCCGTCGATACCGTGTTTAAGGTTTTCGGGCCAGACCATAAAATTGTCGTCGAAGCCTTTGACGATCCTGACGTAAAAAACGTGACCTGCTACATCAGCCGGGCGAAAACCGGCGGCATCAAAGGCGGCCTTGGCCTTGCCGAAGATACCTCAGATGCGGCCATCTCCTGCCAGCAGGTTGGGCCGGTTGAGCTGAGCGATAAGATCAAAAACGGTAAGTCACATGGCGAGGTGGTGTTCCAGAAGCGCACCTCACTGGTGTTCAAAAAACTGCAGGTCGTGCGTTTCTACGATGCGAAGCGCAACACGCTGGCGTATCTGGCCTACTCCGATAAGGTCGTTGAAGGCTCGCCGAAGAATGCGCTGAGCGCCGTACCGATTATGCCGTGGCGCTAATTCAGGGAAGCCCAATGCAGCAACCGTTGATCTGGCTGGTGGAAGACGAAATCAGTATTGCCGAGACGCTTATCTACATGCTGTCGCAAGAAGGTTTTGCGGTGAAAGCCTTTGAGCGCGGGTTGCCCGCGCTGGACGAGGCGCGCCGTCAGGCACCCGCGCTGGCGATCCTCGACGTCGGGCTGCCGGACATCAGCGGGTTTGAACTGTGCCGCCAGCTTCTGGCTCAGCATCCGTCGCTGCCGGTGCTGTTTCTCACTGCCCGCAGCGACGAGGTGGATAAGCTGCTGGGGCTGGAAATGGGGGCCGATGACTACGTCGCTAAACCGTTTTCCCCGCGCGAAGTCTGCGCCCGGGTGCGTACCATTTTGCGCCGGATGCAAAAGTCCGCCGCGCCTTCCGATGTTATCCGCATCGGACAGTTTGAGCTGAACGAGCCTGCGGCGCATATCAGCTGGTGCGGTGAAGCGTTAGCGCTAACGCGCTATGAGTTTCTGCTGCTGAAAACCCTCCTGCACGCGCCCGGCCGCGTTTTTTCCCGTCAGCAGCTGATGGACCAGGTCTGGGGCGATGCCGGGGACAGTTTCGATCGTACGGTCGATACCCACATTAAAACGCTGCGCGCGAAATTACGTGCCATTGATGCCGAACAGTCCCCGATTACCACCCATCGCGGGCTCGGCTACAGCCTGGGGCTGTCTTAATGCGGATCGGTATGCGGCTCCTGCTCGGGTATTTCCTGATCGTCGCCATCGCCGCCTGGTTCGTGCTGTCGATATTTGTCCAGGAAGTGAAGCCCGGCGTGCGGCGTGCCACCGAAGGCACGCTGATTGACACGGCAACGCTGCTGGCCGAAGTGGGGCGGGACGATCTGCTGAGCAACGATGCGCAAAACGGCAGGCTGGCGCAGGCGTTTTCCCAGCTTCATCAGCGCCCGTTTCGCGCCAACATCGGCGGCATTCACAAAGTGCGCAATGAATATCACGTCTACATGACCGATGCGCAGGGCCGGGTGGTGTTTGATTCAGCCGGTCACGCGCTCGGACAGGATTACTCCCGCTGGAACGACGTCTGGCGCACCCTGCGCGGGGAGTATGGCGCGCGCAGCACGCAGAGCGATCCCAACGATCCACAAAGCACGGTGATGTACGTCGCGGCGCCGATCGTCGACAAGGGTAAGATCGTCGGGGTGCTGAGCGTGGGTAAACCCAACAGCGCGATGGCCCCGGTTATCCACCGCAGCGAGCGGCGGATCCTGTGGGCGGGTGGGGCGCTGCTGGGCATTGCCCTGCTCATTGGCCTGGTCGTGGCGTGGTGGATTAACCGGTCGATCGGCACGCTGTCGCGCTATGCTGATTCTGTTACCCAGGATACGCCCTTGCCTTTGCCCGATCCGGGCAGCAGCGAGCTGCGCAAGCTGGCGCAGGCGCTGGAAAATATGCGCATCCGCCTCGAGGGCAAAAACTACATTGAGCATTATGTCCACGCGCTGACCCATGAGCTAAAAAGCCCGCTGGCGGCGATCCGCGGCGCGGCGGAAATTCTCGCAGAACAGCCGCCACCGCCGGTTGCTGCGCGGTTTATCGATAATATTCTGGTACAAAATGCGCGGATGCAGTCGCTGGTAGAAAAGCTGCTGGAACAGGCGAAGCTGGAAAACCGCGTAGAGATTGCCCCGACCACGTTAAGCCTTGAGGCGCTTTTCGCCCGGCTTTGCGATGCACGATCCGCGCAGCTGGCCGCGAAAAATATCACTCTGACACAGCAGAGCGCATCGCTGACGATCAATGGCGACGAAGCATTGCTTGAGCAAGCGCTGGGGAATCTGCTGGATAACGCGATCGACTTTACGCCAGAAGGGGGCAGCATTGTGCTTGCGGCCCATGAGGCGCATCAGCAGGTGCAGCTCCGGGTGACCGACAGCGGCAGCGGGATACCCGATTACGCGCTGGCGCGTATTTTTGAGCGCTTTTACTCGCTCCCGCGCAGCAACGGCCTGAAAAGCAGCGGGCTTGGGCTGGCGTTTGTTCAGGAGGTGGCGCGACTGCATCACGGCGAAATTGACCTTCGTAACCGCCCGGAGGGTGGCGTTGAGGCCCGGCTGACACTTCACCGTCCCTTCACATAGCTTCAAACTGACCGCACAGAGCAGGTTTAGGATCTCCTCATTACATAGGAGAGCCAATGATGAAATCCCCCCTTTTCTGGAAAGTAAGCACCCTGCTGGGGTGCATCCTGCTGTTAATCATCCCGCTGATGATGGTAAGTACCCTGATTACGGAGCGCGAGGTCTACCGTAACGATGTTGAAAACACGCTTCGCCAAAGCACCAGTGGCCCGCAGCAGCTGGTTGGTCCGCTGATCGCCATTCCGGTGACGGAAATTTATTACAAGTACGAGGAGGATAAGCAGACCGAGCATAAACGGAGCTACATGCACTTTATCCTGCCGGAGTCGCTGGTGGTCGAGGGTAATCAGCAGGTTGAATCGCGAAGTATCGGGATCTATGACGGCCAGATCTGGAACACCCGCCTCAACATCAAAGCGCAGTTTACGGCCGATAAACTGGCGCAGCTGAAGGGAGAAACGGTGACGCTCGGGCAGCCGTTTATCGTCACCGGCGTCGGCGATGCGCGGGGGATTGGCGCGGTGAGCGTCTCAAAGATCAACGGCGAGACGCTGAGCATCGAGCCGGGTTCAGGGGTGTACGGGCCGTTATCCGGCGTTCATATGCCGTTGAGCGACAAGGTGATGGCGCTAAAATCCTTCACCCTCGAGATGACCCTGAATCTGGCTGGCACCGGCAGTTTTGCGGTGGTGCCGGTCGGGCGTAATAGTGAGATGACCCTCACCAGTAACTGGCCGCACCCCGGCTTTATGGGTAACTATCTGCCGGTTAAACATGAAATCAGCGCGTCCGGTTTTCGCGCGAACTGGCAGAGCAGCTGGTTTGCTAACAATCTGGGAGGGTGGTTCAACGATAAAGAGACCCCTGAATGGAATGCGATTCCGGCCTTTAGCGTCACGGTTGCGACGCCTGCCGATCACTATCAGCTGACCGACCGGGCAATCAAGTACGCCATTTTACTTATCACCCTGACGTTTATGGCCTTTTTCGTCTTTGAAACCTTAACCGGGCTGCGCCTGCACCCGATGCAGTATCTGCTGGTGGGGCTGTCGCTGGTGTTGTTCTATCTGGTGCTG
This sequence comes from Leclercia sp., assembly GCA_049284415.1. Taxonomy (GTDB): domain Bacteria; phylum Pseudomonadota; class Gammaproteobacteria; order Enterobacterales; family Enterobacteriaceae; genus Enterobacter. The sequence goes on along the minus strand of JBAPXW010000024.1, from coordinate 212,301 downwards.
CTGGCGTTGTCAGAGCATGTTGGGTTTACCCCTGCCTGGATTATCGCAAGCCTGGTCGGGGCGTTGATGAATGGCGTGTATCTGCAGGCGGTACTGAAAAGCTGGAAGCGAAGCGGGATGTTTGTGCTGGCGCTGCTGGGGCTGGATGTGGTGATGTGGTTCCTGCTGCGCTCGGAGGATAGTGCGCTGCTGCTGGGCTCTGCGGTGATGGCGCTGGCGCTGTTCGCCGTGATGTACCTGACGCGTCACTTTGACTGGTACTCGCTTTCTCAGTCGAAACGTACCGAGCCACCCGCCTCGCCGGATAAGGACACGCTGCGGATCTGGAAATAAAAAAAACGGCGCGAAAGCGCCGTTTTTAATGCGTTAAATGCGGGATTACTCCTGCAGGTCGCCGCAGAAACGATAGCCTTCACCATGAATGGTGGCGATGATTTCTGGCGTATCCGGCGTGGATTCGAAGTGTTTACGAATGCGGCGGATGGTGACATCAACGGTACGGTCGTGCGGCTTCAGCTCACGGCCGGTCATTTTTTTCAGCAGTTCTGCACGGGACTGGATCTTGCCCGGATTTTCGCAGAAGTGCAGCATGGCGCGGAATTCGCTGCGCGGCAGCTTGTACTGATCGCCCTGCGGGCTGACCAGAGAACGGCTATTAATATCCAGTTCCCAACCGTTGAATTTGTAGCTGTCTACGCTACGACGCTCTTCACTGACCGTGCCCAGATTCATGGTACGGGACAGCAGATTGCGTGCACGAATGGTTAACTCGCGAGGGTTAAACGGCTTGGTAATATAGTCATCTGCACCAATTTCCAGGCCAAGAATTTTATCAACTTCGTTGTCGCGGCCAGTCAGGAACATCAGCGCGACATTCGCTTGCTCGCGCAGTTCGCGCGCCAGCAGCAGGCCGTTTTTACCCGGCAGGTTAATGTCCATGATAACCAGGTTGATATCATTTTCAGAAAGGATCTGATGCATCTCTGCGCCATCGGTCGCTTCAAAGACATCGTAGCCTTCTGCTTCGAAAATGCTCTTTAACGTGTTGCGTGTTACCAACTCGTCTTCAACGATAAGAATGTGCGGGGTCTGCATGTTTGCTACCTAAATTGCCAACTAAATCGAAACAGGAAGTACAAAAGTCCCTGACCAGCCTGATACATGCCATAAATTAACATGACCGGCGTAACGTGACTAAGGTACGTAATTGCGTTCTTGATGCACTTTCCATCAACGTCAACAACATCATTAGCTTGGTCGTGGGTACTTTCCCTCTGGACCCGACAGTGTCAAAAACGGCTGTCATCCTAACCATTTTAACAGCAACATAACAGGCTAAGAGACACCGGACACCCAATAAAACTACGCTTCGTTGACATATATCAAATTCAATTGTAGCACGTTAACAGTTCGATGAAATCATCGTATCGGATTGGTTTCTTTTGTCACATTTTTTCAATAAACCAACTAGTTGCGACTCTTGATTAATAAACAAGGTGAATCCAATGTCAATACCGCATCGAAGAAGATATTATCATTAATAAACATGAGGATAAGTGCTATTCTTTAACATTATCTCTCATTGTTCATCGAGGAAATAGTTTAGCGGTTTTAATTTATACTGAAACGCTATTTCGGTGATTTCTGTTGCAAATTTGTAAATTTGTGCTGCGTAATATGTTGATGCTCATCACATTTTTACCAGCTAACTGCCTAAAAAGAGAACATAAATGGATCTGTCTATCGTACTGGTTTCCCCTGCAAGAGCGGAAAATGTCGGCGCTGCGGCGCGGGCGATGAAGACCATGGGGTTTACCGATTTGCGTATCGTCGCCAGTGATGCGCATTGCGATCCCGCGGCGCGCCGGGTCGCGCATGGTTCGGGAGATATCCTCGATAATTTAACCACTTATGCGACGCTCGCCGACGCGTTGCACGATATTTCTTTTACGGTCGCGACCACTGCCCGCGGCCGCTCGAAGTTTCATTACTATGCAACGCCTGCTGAACTGGTGCCGCTGCTGGCCGAAAAGAGCCAGTGGTTGCCAAAAGTCGCGCTGGTTTTTGGCCGTGAAGATTCCGGCCTGACCAACGAGGAACTGGCGCTTGCTGACGTACTGACCGGCGTACCGATGGTGGCAGACTACCCGTCGCTGAATTTAGGCCAGGCGGTAATGGTATATTGCTATCAATTAGCGTCCTTAATGCAAATCCCTGCTCAGCCCGTTGCTGAGGTGGATGAGAACCAGCTGGCAGCATTGCGTGCGCGAACCGATCGCCTGCTGGCGTCGCTGAATGTCGCCGACGATCAAAAAATGGCGGACTGGCTGCAGCAGCGTCTTGGTCTGCTGGCGCAGCGAGACACCGCAATGCTGCACCGGTTGCTGCACGATATTGAAAAAAAACTGGCAGAGTAAAGTTCTGCCATTTGTTTTTGTTATGGTTAAAAGCTCCGTAAAAATACGGTGCGTCCGGTCTGATCTGGTGAGAAATAAAAACTCAGGCAGCGAGACGTGAAAACGCGACCAAGGGCACTGAAATTAGAAATAAATTGACTTAGCACCGCGGATGCTTTAACCAATAGAGGTATACAGCACAGACAGATAATAATTACAGAGTACACAACATCCATGAAACGCATCAGCATCACCACAATTACCACAACCATCATCATTACCACAGGTAACGGTGCGGGCTGACGCGTACAGGAAATAAAAGAAAAAGCCCGCACCTGAACAGTGCGGGCTTTTTTTTCGACTAAAGATTACGAGGTAACAACCATGCGAGTGTTGAAGTTCGGCGGTACATCAGTGGCAAATGCAGAACGTTTTCTGCGTGTTGCCGATATCCTGGAAAGCAATGCCAGGCAGGGGCAGGTCGCAACGGTGCTGTCTGCCCCGGCTAAAATTACTAACCATCTGGTGGCGATGATTGAGAAAACCATCGGGGGGCAGGATGCGCTGCCGAACATCAGCGATGCCGAACATATTTTTACCGCCCTGCTGCAGGGGCTGGCCGATGCCCAGCCTGGCTTCCCCCACGCGCAGCTGAAAGCCTTTGTTGAGCAAGAATTTGCGCAGATCAAACACGTACTGCACGGTATCAGCCTGTTGGGGCAGTGCCCGGACAGCATCAACGCGGCGCTGATCTGCCGCGGCGAAAAACTCTCTATCGCCATTATGGCGGGCCTGCTGGAAGCGCGTGGCCATCACGTCACCGTCATCGACCCGGTCGAAAAACTGCTCGCCGTCGGCCATTACCTCGAATCGACCGTTGATATTGCCGAATCCACCCGCCGTATTGCTGCAGGTAAAATTCCGGCCGACCACATGATCCTGATGGCAGGCTTCACCGCCGGTAACGACAAAGGCGAACTGGTGGTGTTGGGCCGGAACGGCTCCGACTACTCTGCCGCCGTGCTGGCCGCCTGCCTGCGTGCTGACTGCTGTGAAATCTGGACCGATGTCGATGGCGTGTATACCTGTGACCCGCGCCAGGTGCCCGATGCCCGCCTGCTGAAATCGATGTCTTATCAGGAAGCGATGGAGCTGTCCTATTTCGGCGCCAAAGTGCTTCACCCGCGCACCATCGCTCCGATTGCGCAGTTCCAGATCCCGTGCCTGATTAAAAATACCGGCAATCCTCAGGCGCCAGGCACGCTGATCGGTGCCAGCAATGATGAAGACGATCTGCCGGTAAAAGGCATCTCCAACCTCAATAACATGGCGATGTTCAACGTCTCCGGTCCGGGGATGAAAGGCATGGTTGGCATGGCGGCGCGCGTGTTTGCAGCGATGTCGCGCAACGGTATCTCCGTGGTGCTGATCACTCAGTCCTCCTCCGAATACAGCATCAGCTTCTGCGTCCCACAGGCGGACTGCCTGCGCGCCCGCCGTGCGCTGGAAGAAGAGTTCTATCTGGAGTTAAAAGAGGAGTTACTGGAGCCATTGGCCATTCAGGAACACCTGGCAATTATCTCTGTGGTTGGGGATGGCATGCGCACCCTGCGCGGTATCTCCGCTAAGTTCTTTGCGGCGCTGGCGCGGGCGAACATCAATATTGTGGCGATTGCGCAGGGTTCTTCCGAGCGTTCAATTTCGGTGGTGGTGGCTAACGACGACGCCACCACTGGCGTGCGCGTAACCCACCAGATGCTGTTCAATACCGACCAGGTGATCGAAGTGTTCCTGATTGGCGTCGGCGGCGTCGGCGGTGCGTTACTGGAACAGCTTAAGCGTCAGCAGGCGTGGCTCAAGAAGAAGCATATCGACCTGCGCGTGTGCGGTATCGCCAACTCAAAAGCCCTGCTGACCAACGTTCACGGGCTGAACCTGGATAACTGGCAGGCAGAGATAGCGGAGGCAAAAGAGCCGTTTAATCTGGGTCGCCTGATCCGTCTGGTGAAAGAGTACCATCTGCTGAACCCGGTGATTGTTGACTGTACGTCACACCAGGCGGTGGCCGATCAGTATGCCGACTTCCTGCGCGAAGGCTTCCACGTGGTGACGCCAAACAAAAAGGCCAACACCTCGTCGATGGATTACTACCATCAGATGCGCCATGCGGCGGCCAAATCCCGCCGTAAATTCCTTTACGACACCAACGTGGGCGCGGGGCTGCCGGTTATTGAAAACCTGCAAAACCTGCTGAATGCCGGTGATGAACTGCAGCGTTTTTCCGGCATCCTGTCGGGCTCGCTCTCCTTTATCTTCGGTAAGCTTGACGAAGGCATGAGCCTGTCAGAAGCGACGAAAGTGGCGCGTGAGCTGGGCTATACCGAGCCTGACCCGCGTGACGATCTCTCCGGTACGGATGTGGCGCGCAAGCTGCTGATCCTCGCCCGTGAAACCGGTCGCGAGCTCGAGCTGGCGGATATCGTTATCGAACCGGTTCTGCCAGAAAGCTTTGACGATTCTGGCGATGTGCCGAGCTTTATGGCGAATCTGCACCAGCTGGACGATCACTTCGCGGCCCGCGTCGCAAAAGCCCGTGATGAAGGGAAGGTATTGCGCTATGTTGGCAACATTGAAGAAGACGGCGTTTGCCGCGTGAAGATAGCGGAAGTGGACGGTAACGACCCGCTGTTCAAAGTCAAAAACGGCGAAAACGCGCTGGCGTTTTACAGCCACTATTATCAGCCACTGCCGCTGGTGCTTCGCGGCTATGGCGCAGGGAACGATGTGACGGCGGCGGGCGTGTTTGCCGATCTGCTGCGTACCCTGTCATGGAAGTTAGGAGTTTAACATGGTGAAAGTTTATGCCCCGGCTTCCAGCGCCAATATGAGCGTCGGATTTGATGTGCTGGGCGCGGCGGTAACGCCGGTCGATGGCTCATTGCTGGGTGACACGGTGACGGTAGAAGCGGCGGAGCGTTTTAGTCTGACCAACGTCGGACGCTTCGCCAGCAAGCTGCCGACAGAGCCGCGTGAGAATATTGTTTATCAGTGCTGGGAGCGTTTTTGCCAGGAGATTGGCAAAAACGTGCCGGTCGCCATGACGCTGGAAAAGAGCATGCCGATTGGTTCCGGATTAGGCTCCAGCGCTTGTTCGGTGGTGGCAGGCCTGGTGGCGATGAACGAGCATTGCGGTAAGCCGCTGAATAATACCCGCCTGCTGGCCCTGATGGGCGAGCTGGAAGGGCGAATTTCCGGCAGCATTCATTACGATAACGTCGCCCCCTGTTTCCTGGGCGGCATGCAGCTGATGATCGAAGAGAACGGCATCATCAGCCAGCAGGTACCGGGCTTTGATGAGTGGCTGTGGGTGCTGGCGTACCCTGGCATTAAGGTCTCCACCGCCGAAGCGCGTGCGATCCTGCCTGCGCAGTATCGTCGTCAGGACTGCATTGCCCACGGTCGCCATCTGGCGGGCTTTATTCATGCCTGCTATACCCGTCAGCCTGGGCTGGCAGCGAAACTGATGAAAGACGTGATTGCTGAGCCGTACCGCACTAAATTGCTGCCGGGCTTCAATGAAGCGCGCAGTGCCGCGCTGGATATTGGCGCGCAGGCCTGCGGCATTTCCGGCTCTGGCCCGACGCTGTTTGCCCTTTGCGATAAGCCGGATACGGCTGAGCGGGTAGCGGTTTGGCTGGAAAAAAATTACCTGCAAAATCAGGAAGGCTTTGTTCATATTTGCCGTCTGGATACGGCGGGCGCACGAGTACTGGGATAATCGATGAAACTCTACAATCTGAAAGATCACAATGAGCAGGTCAGCTTCGCGCAGGCATTGACTCAGGGGCTGGGTAAAAATCAGGGGCTGTTCTTCCCGCACGAGCTGCCGGAATTTGGCCTGACTGAAATCGACGAGATGCTGAAGCAGGACTTCGTCACCCGCAGCACCAAAATCCTCTCGGCCTTTATCGGCGACGAAATTCCGCAGGAGCTGCTGGAAGAGCGCGTGCGTGCGGCGTTTGCCTTCCCGGCACCGGTAAGCCAGGTCGAGCCGGATGTCGGCTGCCTGGAGCTGTTCCACGGCCCGACGCTGGCGTTTAAAGATTTTGGCGGCCGTTTTATGGCGCAAATGCTGACCCACATCAGCGGTGACAAGCCGGTGACTATCCTGACCGCGACCTCCGGCGATACCGGTGCGGCGGTCGCGCATGCCTTCTACGGTCTGAAAAACGTGCGTGTGGTGATCCTCTATCCGCAGGGCAAAATCAGCCCGTTGCAGGAAAAACTGTTCTGTACGCTCGGCGGGAACATTGAAACTGTGGCCATCGACGGCGATTTCGATGCCTGTCAGGCGCTGGTTAAGCAGGCGTTCGATGACGAAGATCTGAAAGTCGCCCTCGGTCTGAACTCGGCCAATTCCATCAACATCAGCCGTCTGCTGGCGCAGATTTGCTACTACTTCGAAGCGGTGGCCCAGCTGCCGCAGGAAGCGCGCAACCAGCTGGTGATCTCGGTACCAAGCGGCAACTTTGGCGACCTGACGGCGGGCCTGCTGGCGAAGTCTCTTGGCCTGCCGGTGAAGCGTTTTATCGCTGCCACCAACGCCAACGACACGGTGCCGCGTTTCCTGAAAGAGGGCAAGTGGACGCCGAATACCACCCAGGCAACCCTGTCCAACGCCATGGATGTATCACAGCCTAATAACTGGCCGCGCGTGGAAGAGCTGTTCCGCCGTAAAATCTGGCGCCTGAATGAGCTGGGCTATGCGTCAATCACTGACGAAACCACCAAACAAACCATGCGCGAGCTGAAAGCGGTGGGCTACACCTCTGAGCCGCACGCGGCCGTGGCGTACCGTGCCCTGCGCGATCAGCTGAATCCGGGCGAGTATGGCCTGTTCCTTGGCACCGCCCATCCGGCGAAGTTCAAAGAGAGCGTGGATGAGATCCTCGGCGAATCCCTGCCGCTGCCAAAAGCGCTGGCGGATCGCGCCGATCTGCCGCTGCTGTCGCACAACCTGCCAGCGGATTTCGCCGCGCTGCGTAAGCTGATGATGACGCGCGGATAAGGGTGTTAGCGGGATAAGGTTATGTAAGCCCGGTAGGCGAAGCCGTCACCGGGCTTTTTTATGGAGAAAATAAGGAGAGAAATAGCAGAGAAAAAGCAGAAATTCCCAATAAATGCGGTCACTTACAGATTAGGATTGCAGAGAATAACATCCCCACGCCCCCTCACGTAATCTCCTCTCATCGGCCACATCGGGCCAGAATGAAAGGAGTAACCTATGTCTACATTGAAACCTGCGCTTCTGGCGCTTTCGCTGATGCTGGTGGCTCCGATGGCGGTGCAGGCCGCTGAAATTACCTTGGTGCCTGCGGTAAAACTGCAGATTGGCGATCGGGATAATCGCGGGCAGCACTGGGACGGCGGCCGCTGGCGCGACAACGATTGGTGGAAATCACACTATGAGTGGCGGGATAACCGCTGGCACCCGCATGACCATCGTCATGATAATCACCACAACGATCGGCACGATGACCACCGTCCGGGGCCGGACCGGAAGCATCATTAGTCAGTAGAGCGCCGCGGGGGAATTACTGCTCGTGGCGCTTAAACACCAGTTCACCTTTCCCTGACGCTTCTTCGTCAAAGAAATAGCCTTCGCTGTTAAACGCCTTCAGCTGTTCTGCCTTCGTCAGACGATTTTCAATGATGTAGCGGCTCATCAGCCCGCGCGCTTTTTTGGCGTAGAAGCTGATCACTTTGAACTTGCCGTTTTTCTCATCCAGGAAGACCGGCTTAATGATCTCGGCAGCCAGTTTTTTCGGCTTCACGGATTTGTAGTACTCGTCAGAAGCCAGGTTGATAACGATGTTATCGCCCTGCGCTCTCAGGGCGTCATTCAGCTTATCGGTGATGATTTCACCCCAGAACTGATACAGATCTTTGCCTTTGGCATTCTCCAGGCGGATCCCCATCTCCAGCCGGTACGGTTGCATCAGATCCAGCGGACGCAGGACGCCGTACAAACCGGACAGCATGCGCAGGTGCTGCTGGGCAAAATCAAAATCCGCTTCATTAAATGTTTCTGCCTGCAGGCCAGTGTAGACATCGCCTTTAAATGCCAGCAGTGCCTGACGCGCGTTGGACGGCGTAAAGTCCGGCTGCCAGTCGTGGAAGCGGGTGGCATTCAAATCCGCCAGTTTGTCGCTGATGCTCATCAGTTTGGCAATTTGCGGGGCCGACAGCTTACGCGCCTCGCGGATCAAGTGCTGGGAATGATCCAGCAGTTCAGGCTGGGTATAGCGCTCAGTAGCAAGCGGGCTCTGGTAGTCGAGCGTTTTAGCAGGTGAAATCAGAATCAGCATATCCAGTCCTTGCAGGAGATTTAGAGCGACTTTACCAAAAAAATCGCCTGTATTGATCGATGACTGTTATTGACGCGGCAAATCATCCCATGCGCCTGGCGCCAGCTGGGAGGCTATTTCGGGATAGCGCGACGCATCGAAAACGGGCTGGATACCCAGCTTTCGCTGGCGAAGATAGTCCCGGCCCAGTACGGTCACCACCGGCGAGAGCAGCAGGATGGCCATCAGATTGGTCATCGCCATCAGCGCCATAATGATATCCGCCAGTTGCCAGACCAGCGGCAGGCTGAGCAGCGATCCGAGCAGTACCATCACCACCACGCTCCCGCGCAGTAGCCAGCGGGATTTGCGGGCATCAGGGTGTAAAAAGATCAGGTTGTTTTCGGCGTAGATGTAATTCACCACGATCGAACTGAACGCGAACAGAATGAGGATAAACGCGACGAAGCCCGCGCCCCAGCCACCCGTCAGGTTCACCAGCGCCTGCTGAACCAGCTGAATGCCGGAGACATTGGCCGGATTGCCGAGCGGCCCGGCGAGCAGCACGATCATCGCGCTGGCGGTGCAAATAATAATGGTGTCAACAAAGACGCCAATCATCTGCACCACGCCCTGGGCAGCAGGGTGCGGGGGCCAGGAAGCCGCCGCTGCCGCGGCATTCGGGGTCGAGCCCATTCCCGCTTCGTTGGAAAACATACCGCGCTGGAACCCTGCCGTCAGGGCCTGGCTCAGGGTGTAACCCAGTGCGCCAGAGGCGGCTTCGCGCCAGCCAAACGCGCTTTTAAAGATCAGGGCAAAGACCGCCGGCAATTGGTCAGCATGCCAGACGCAAACAGCCAGGCTGGCGACGACCCACAGCAGCGCCATTACCGGCACCAGCCATTGCATCAGTCGGGCAACGCCGCGGATGCCGGTCAGGATCACTACTAAGGTGCCGATCGCCAGCACGCTGCCGGTGACGATCTCCGGGCAGTCGAAGGCAAAGCGCAGGGCATGAGCGACCGAGTTCGCCTGAACGGTATTAAAGATCAGGCCGTAGGCGAGCAGCAGAAAGACCGAAAACAGTACGCCCATCCAGCGCATTCCGAGGCCGCGGGCCATATACCAGGCCGGGCCGCCGCGAAACTGCCCCTGTTTGTCCGACTCTTTATACAGCTGGGCCAGCGAGCACTCCGCAAAGGAGGTCGCCATGCCGATGATGGCGGTCACCCACATCCAGAAGATCGCCCCCGGGCCACCTGCGGCAATTGCCAGCGCCACCCCGGCCAGATTTCCGCTGCCGACGCGGGCTGCGAGGCTGGTACACAGCGCCTGGAACGAGGTTAAGCCGCCCGGCTGAGGAGACAGGCTGTTTTTCAGATTTTTGCCAAGCTGAGGAATGGAGCGAAACTGAATAAAACGGCTGCGGAAAGTGAACCAGATACCTGCTGCGAATAGCAGGTAAATCATCACGGAACCCCACAGGATTTCGTTAATAAACGACAGAAAATCAGGCATTAACGTCCCTCTTGTTGATGCCGAAGTGCATAGGTAATCGCAACGAATGATTGAGTAAACAGCTATTTAACATGCGGTTAATCGGCCGAGTTTATCACACTATCGCCAAGGGCACTGTCTGCGGTTGCGCTGACCTTCCGTCGTGTTATCATCAGTGCAGACCGGTTACATCCCCCTAACAGTACACCTGTCATTTTTCCGTTTCTGGCATCACGCTGGTAACGCGAATTATCCAGGGCAAGTTAAAGAGAAACACTATCATGACGGATAAATTAACCTCCCTTCGTCAGTTCACGACTGTTGTCGCTGACACCGGAGATATCGCGGCAATGAAGTTGTACCAGCCGCAGGATGCCACAACGAACCCTTCTCTGATCCTTAACGCTGCGCAGATCCCTGAATATCGCAAACTGATTGATGAGGCCATTGCCTGGGCAAAAACCCAGAGCAGCGACCGCGCTCAGCAGGTGATTGATGCGACGGATAAACTGGCTGTTAACATCGGTCTGGAAATTCTGAAACTGGTTCCGGGCCGTATCTCTACCGAAGTTGATGCGCGTCTGTCCTACGACACCGAAGCGTCTATCGCTAAAGCCAAACACCTGATCAAGCTCTATAACGATGCGGGCATCAGCAACGATCGTATTCTGATCAAACTGGCTTCCACCTGGCAGGGCATCCGTGCTGCTGAACAGCTGGAAAAAGAAGGCATCAACTGTAACCTGACGCTGCTGTTCTCCTTCGCGCAGGCGCGTGCATGTGCAGAAGCAGGCGTGTTCCTGATTTCTCCGTTCGTGGGCCGTATTCTGGACTGGTACAAATCCAACACGGACAAGAAAGAGTACGCACCGGCTGAAGATCCGGGTGTGGTTTCCGTGACCGAAATCTACGAGTACTACAAGCAGCACGGTTATGAAACCGTGGTGATGGGCGCAAGCTTCCGTAACGTAGGCGAGATCCTGGAACTGGCTGGCTGTGACCGCCTGACCATCGCACCTGGCCTGCTGAAAGAGCTGGCTGAAAGCGAAGGCGCAATTGAGCGTAAACTGAGCTTCAGCGGCGAAGTGAAAGCCCGTCCTGAGCGCATCACCGAAGCTCAGTTCCTGTGGCAGCACAACCAGGATCCAATGGCAGTAGACAAACTGGCGGACGGTATCCGTAAGTTTGCTGTTGACCAGGAAAAACTGGAAAAAATGATCGGCGACCTGCTGTAATCATTTCTGACGTGGCCGGGCTCCCGGCCACGTTTGTTACTTCTTTCGGATCCTGTCTGTAATTCCTCTCTGCGTGTATCATTCCGTTATCTGCATTAGTTGAATGGAATGGATATGAATACCTTACGCATCGGCTTAGTTTCCGTCTCTGACCGCGCCTCGAGCGGTGTTTATGAAGACAAAGGCATCCCCGCTCTGGAAGCGTGGCTGGCGGCCGCCCTGACCACCCCTTTTGAAGTGCTCACCCGACTGATCCCCGATGAACAGGCCGTTATCGAGCAAACCCTCTGTGAACTGGTTGATGAAATGAGCTGCCACCTGGTGTTGACCACCGGCGGTACCGGTCCGGCGCGTCGTGACGTTACCCCGGATGCAACCCTGGCGATTGCCGATCGTCAGATGCCCGGTTTCGGCGAACAGATGCGCCAGATTAGCCTGCACTTTGTCCCGACGGCGATCCTCTCACGTCAGGTGGGGGTGATCCGCAAACAGGCGCTGATCCTCAACCTGCCGGGCCAGCCGAAATCGATCAAAGAGACGCTGGAAGGCGTAAAAGAGGATGACGGGAAAGTGGTTGTGGCGGGTATCTTCGCAAGTGTACCGTATTGTGTACAATTGCTGGAAGGGCCATATGTAGAAACCGATCCGCAGGTGGTAGCAGCTTTTCGTCCGAAAAGCGCACGCCGTGAAACAATCTCCTGAAATTAACAATTATGTGACATAAGCTGCACGGTCTGTAGCGTGCCGATTGATTTACGGTATAGTAATTTTTTCTTTACGATCGCTGTAAAAATAAATCAACAATACAGGTTTAATGGTCCGCTATGTCACATAACACCCGGCCTCTCAATCGTCAGGATTATAAAACGCTCACGCTTGCTGCCCTCGGTGGCGCGCTGGAGTTTTATGACTTCATTATCTTCGTCTTCTTTGCCGCCGTCGTCGGGGCGCTGTTCTTCCCGGCGGATATTCCCGAATGGCTGCGTCAGGTGCAGACCTTCGGCATCTTCGCTGCCGGGTATCTGGCGCGCCCGCTGGGCGGCATTGTGATGGCCCACTTCGGCGATCTTGTGGGTCGTAAAAAGATGTTCACCCTCAGTATCCTGCTGATGGCCGTACCTACGCTGGCTATCGGCCTGCTGCCAACCTATGCCTCAATGGGCATTGTTGCGCCGGTATTGCTGTTGTTGATGCGCATCCTGCAGGGGGCAGCGATTGGCGGTGAAGTGCCGGGTGCCTGGGTTTTTGTCGCGGAACATGTTCCTGCGCGCCGGATCGGCATCGCCTGCGGCACGCTGACTGCCGGGCTGACCGTTGGCATTTTACTGGGTTCAGTGGTGGCGACGCTTATCAATACCAGCATGACGCCGCAGGCGGTGCTTGACTGGGGCTGGCGTATTCCGTTCCTGCTGGGTGGCGCGTTTGGTCTGGTCGCCATGTACCTGCGCCGCTGGCTGCAGGAAACCCCGGTGTTCCTCGAGATGCAGCAGCGTAAGGCGCTGGCGCAGGAGCTACCGGTCAAAGCGGTGGTGGTGCGTCATAAAAAAGCGGTAGTGGTATCGATGCTGCTGACCTGGCTGCTCTCAGCGGGCATTGTGGTCGTGATTTTGATGTCGCCGGTCTGGCTGCAAAAGCAGTATGGCTTTGCTCCGGCGGTCACGCTGCAGGCGAACAGCATTGCCACCATCATGCTGTGCTTCGGCTGTCTGATTGCCGGACTGGCGGTCGATCGTATCGGTTCGAGCCTGACGTTTATCATCGGCAGCCTGCTGCTGGCGGGGTCAAGCTGGGCGTTTTACCACCTTGCGGGCAGCCATCCTGAGCAGCTCTTCCTGCTGTACGGCACGGTGGGGCTGTGCGTAGGCGTGGTGGGCGCGGTGCCTTACGTGATGGTGCGGGCCTTCCCGCCAGAAGTGCGTTTCACCGGCATTTCCTTCTCCTATAACGTCTCGTACGCCATCTTTGGGGGATTAACGCCGATTGTGGTCACGCTGCTGATGGGGGTGTCGCCAATGGCGCCGGCCTGGTACGTGCTGGCCCTGTCGCTGATGGGGCTGGTGCTCGGATTCTGGCTGCGTCAAAAGCCGGTCGAAGCCCCGGTCCTGGCCCGCTAAGTCTGAAGTTGAAGTAAACGCCATCCGTAGATGGCGTTTGTCGATCAGTGGGAAGAAGGGGTATAGCTCAGGATGATGTTGTCATCCGGGATGTGGGTAAAATTCGTGATAATCGCGTGGTAATCCGCCAGCGGATCGACATCGCTAAACAGGGTTGGGTAGAAGATTTTGCTCAACGCCTCAATGGCGACGATGTTGTATGGGTTGTTATAGAAGTGGTGATAGAGCGCTCCCGTGTGACCTTGTGCGACCGCCGGAATGCTGGCCACGCCCTGACGTGAAAGCAGGGCATTGAACGCGGCGGTGACATCGTTTGCCGGGACGTTATAGCCAAACGGGATAATTGCCGTGCCTTTGCCCGGACGTTTAGACCCGGTCATCAGGTAGTAATCTGGATTCAGGGAGATTATCTTCTCAACCGACACATTCCCGGTCGCCCCAGGCAGCAGCTGTGAGCCGATGTTCGTGCCGCCTGCAGCTTCCACCAGCCCGCCCCAGCCGTTACGCGCATGGGTGAAACAGCAGCCATTATCCAGCCCACCGACACCAGCAATCGGTTCGATAAAGACCAGTGGTTTTTTGCTGGCGGTCGCCAGACGCTGGTGAATTGTATCCAGGCGTTGCTGATAGAAATTGATATAGGCCTGCGCGCGTTCACTCTGACCCATCACCTTACCGAGCAGGGCAATGCTCGGCAGGGTGTTTTCGACCGGGTGAAGTTCGTAGTCAACAAACACCACCGGGATATGCAGTGCTTCGAGCTTTGCCAGCACGCCAGTCTGCACCAGCGAAGGCTTGGCGCGGAGCTGAGCAATCATCAGGTCGGGCTGGCGGGAGATGACCGTTTCCAGATCCACGTTGCCCTGGTCGGAAAACTTCATGTCGAGGATGGTTTCTGCCTCTGGCCATTTACGCTTCAGCACGTTCCAGGTTTCGGTATCCTGCTTTTTCGGCAGGTTGTTCCACGCCACCACTTTGGCGAACGGGTTGTCGCGCGCCAGCAACGCCAGAGCAAAAATGTCGCGACCATCCTGCAGGATGATGCGCTGCGGTTCGTGTTCAATCGTGACCGTGCGGTTATCAAGATCTTTGACTGTCACCGGCCAGCCCTGGGCCTGCGCGATAAAGGGTGAAAGTACCAGTGCCAGGCCAGCTGCGGCCGCGATGATTTTTTTCAGCGTCATGTTTTCCCCGTCTTTTTTCTTATGGTATGACCCCGTCGACCACCACATGCGGTAAGCCACGGGAACAGTATTCAACCCTGCCGTCCACGCCATACACCGCCGCCAGACTGGCGGGGGAGACCACCTCGCCCGGTAACCCGCTGGCAATCAACTCGCCGCCTTTAAGCATCAGGGCATATCGGGCATGGCGCAGCGCAATATTGATATCGTGGATCACCACGACGGTAACGATGTTACGCAGCCGCGTTTCACGGGCGACGATATCCATAACGTGGAACTGATAGTTAAGGTCGAGGGCGCTTAAGGGCTCATCCAGCAGCAGCAGATCCGGCTCGCGGATCAGCGATTGCGCCAGGCCAATCAGCTGCTTTTGTCCGCCGGAAAGCTGATCGAGAAAGCTCATCGCCAGATGAGCGACGCCCAGCTTGTCGAGAATGGCATACGCTTCCTGCTCGACGTTATGACTGTGCAAACTGCCGCTGGCCCGCCGGGCGACAATCACCGATTCCAGCGCGTGGAGGTGTACGCCCTGCGGCAGGGACTGCGGCAGATAAACCACTTTTTGCGCGCGGGTTGCTGAAGGCAAGGTCATCAGATCTTCGCCATTGAGCCGCAGTTGTCCTTCTGCAGGATTCAGATCCGCCAGCGCGCGCAGTAACGTGGATTTTCCCGAGCCGTTCGGCCCCAGCAGGGCGGTGATCTGTCCGCGAGGCAGTAAGGGGGTCGTCAGCCCATGTATGATTTTTTTCTTGCGGTAACCCGTTTGCAGGTCGTGTATACGCAGGCCGTCGGTCATACGTTCCCCCGGTTGCGAATGATAATGCTGAGGAAGAACGGCACCCCAACCAGCGAGGTCACAATGCCGACCGGAATGATGACGCCAGGCACAATATTTTTGGAAAGCACCGACGCCAGAGAGAGTACCAGGGCCCCAATCAGCATACTGCCCGGCAGGTAAAAGCGATGATCTTCGCCAAACATCATGCGTGAGATATGCGGTGCAACCAGACCGATAAAGCCGACCGGCCCGACAAAGGCCACCGTCAGCGCCGAGATGATGCTGATGCGCAGCAGGGCGGTAAGGCGTAGCTTTTTCACGTTGATGCCAAAACTGACGGCGCGATCTTCACCCAGCCGCAACGCGGTCAGCTTCCAGGCATTTTTTAGCGACAAGGGCACGATAATCAGCAGCGCTACACCGAGGATGGCGAGCTTGTCCCAGGAGGCTCTGGCCAGGCTCCCCATCGTCCAGAAGACCAGCCCCTGAAGGGTATCTTCGCTGGCGACAAACTGCAGAATGGAAATCAGCGCGTTAAAGGTAAACACCAGCGCGATGCCAAATAACACCACGCCTGAGGTCGCAACGCGTGTCCAGCGGCTGATGCCATCGAGGATAAAACAGGCCAGAAGCGCAAAGACAAAGGCATTTGCGGGAATGAACCACTTATCGGCAATTCCGGGGATCCCTAAGCCAAGCACAATCGCCAGCGCTGCACCAAATGAGGCGGCGGAGGAGACGCCCAGTGTAAACGGGCTGGCAAGGGGGTTATTCAGGATGGTCTGCATTTCTGCTCCGGCGAGTCCCAGCGCCATGCCGACGGCGATGGCCATCAAGGCGAAGGGCAGGCGCAGATCCCAGACGATTACCCGCGTGCCCGCATCTGCTGCTGCTGCATTCACTAAGGTGTGCCAGAGCGTGGAAACGGAGATACCGGCCGGACCAAGGGTAAAGTCGAGGATCAGAGAGCACATAATCAGAACGAAAAGTACCGCTGCCAGGGCAACGCGCCTGACGAGGACCTTACGGTAATGTCGTGCCACGGTGGATTCGCCAGAGCGATGGCCGGCGGTAAGACTGGAATTCATTGGATACCCTTATTCACTACAACAAAATCGTGGTATCCCCATCCGTTCCTGATGAGAGTGCTGCATGATATCCGCTATCCAGGAGACACCTGGGGACCATATTTCAAGTGATAATGCTTATCAATACAATGCGGGGGTTATGACGGTTTCATTGACGGATTGTTTGATGTTTGGCGGAAAATTAATCGATTCGAAGGGGGGTTCGTGCCCGCAGCGCGGGCACGAAAGGGGGATTAGTTTTTTTCACCAATCGGCAAAACGGTACGGCCAAACTGCTCGTTCAGCACTTCGCCCATGGCCAGGTAAATGGCGCTGGCGCCGCAGACCAGGCCAATCCAGCCGGCAACGTGAATGATGCCTTCACCGTTATCGACCAGGTGGCCAACAGACAGCAGGGCGAACAGCACGGTCAGACTCAGGAACACGAACTGCAGCGCACGGTTACCGACCAGCGTGCCGAAGAACATGAACAGCGTGAAGACGCCCCACAGGCCCAGGTACACGCCCATGAACTGTGCGTTTGCAGCATCTGCCAGACCCATTTTCGGCAGCAGCAGAATAGCGACCAGCGTCAGCCAGAAAGAGCCGTACGAGGTAAACGCGGTTAAACCGAAGGTATTGCCTTTCTTATATTCCAGCAGCCCTGCGAAGATTTGCGCGATGCCGCCGTAGAAAATGCCCATCGCCAGGATAACGCCATCCATCGGGAAAACCCCAATGTTATGCAGGTTCAGCAGAATGGTGGTCATGCCGAAACCCATCAGACCCAGCGGAGCCGGATTAGCCAACTTAGTGTTGCCCATAATTCCTCAAAAAATCATCATTAATATGGTGAAATGGTGTGACCCTCGCCAATTCTCCCTGGCGGGGCGCGGCATGATAATCAGCGCAGGCGACGGCGTCTATGATCTGAGCAGGGTGAAATTAAAAAATTTTTTATGCTCCCCCCTTGATGGATGCCGTTGCGACCCCATTTAGTAGTCAACCGCAGTGAGTGAACCTGAAAATAATCAAATCGGGGACAGTTGAAAAAGCATCATCTGCCCTTATTACAGGTTCACAACCACATGTATGACCGAATTTTTAGTGGAGACGTTTAGATGGGTAAAATTATTGGTATCGACCTGGGGACTACCAACTCTTGTGTAGCGATTATGGATGGCACTACTGCACGTGTGCTGGAGAACGCCGAGGGCGATCGCACCACGCCTTCTATCATTGCTTATACCCAGGACGGTGAAACTCTGGTTGGTCAGCCGGCTAAACGTCAGGCAGTGACAAACCCGCAAAACACCCTGTTTGCGATCAAACGCCTGATTGGCCGCCGCTTCCAGGACGAAGAAGTGCAGCGTGATGAAGCCATCATGCCGTACAAAATCATCGGTGCTGATAACGGTGATGCGTGGATTGATGTAAAAGGTCAGAAAATGGCACCGCCGCAGATCTCTGCAGAAGTGCTGAAAAAAATGAAGAAAACGGCTGAAGATTACCTGGGCGAACCAGTAACTGAAGCGGTTATCACCGTACCGGCATACTTTAACGATGCTCAGCGTCAGGCTACCAAAGACGCGGGCCGTATCGCCGGTCTGGAAGTGAAACGTATCATCAACGAACCGACTGCCGCTGCGCTGGCATACGGTCTGGATAAAGAAGTCGGCAACCGTACTATCGCGGTATATGACCTCGGTGGCGGTACTTTCGATATCTCTATTATCGAAATCGACGAAGTTGACGGCGAAAAAACGTTTGAAGTTCTGGCTACCAACGGTGATACCCACCTGGGTGGTGAAGACTTCGACAGCCGTATGATCAACTATCTCGTTGACGAGTTTAAGAAAGATCAGGGCATTGACCTGCGTAACGACCCGCTGGCAATGCAGCGCCTGAAAGAAGCCGCAGAAAAAGCGAAAATTGAGCTCTCTTCTGCGCAGCAGACCGACGTGAACCTGCCGTACATCACTGCAGACGCGACCGGTCCAAAACACATGAACATTAAAGTGACTCGCGCGAAACTGGAAAGCCTGGTAGAAGACCTGGTTAACCGTTCCATCGAGCCGCTGAAAGTTGCTCTGCAGGACGCAGGTCTGTCCGTATCCGAAATCCAGGACGTTATCCTGGTCGGTGGTCAGACGCGTATGCCAATGGTTCAGAAGAAAGTGGCTGAATTCTTTGGTAAAGAACCGCGTAAAGACGTTAACCCGGACGAAGCCGTTGCTATCGGCGCTGCGGTCCAGGGTGGTGTACTGACTGGTGAAGTGAAAGACGTACTGCTGCTGGACGTTACCCCGCTGTCGCTGGGTATCGAAACCATGGGCGGCGTGATGACAGCGCTTATCACCAAAAACACTACCATCCCGACCAAGCACAGCCAGGTGTTCTCTACCGCTGAAGACAACCAGTCTGCGGTAACCATCCATGTGCTGCAGGGTGAGCGTAAACGTGCTGCGGATAACAAAGATCTGGGTCAGTTTAACCTGGATGGTATCAGCCCGGCGCCGCGCGGTATGCCGCAGATCGAAGTGACCTTCGACATCGATGCTGACGGTATTCTGCATGTCTCCGCAAAAGACAAAAACAGCGGTAAAGAGCAGAAGATCACCATCAAGGCCTCTTCTGGTCTGAACGAAGAAGAGATCCAGAAGATGGTTCGCGAAGCGGAAGCCAACGCGGAATCTGACCGTAAGTTCGAAGAGCTGGTTCAGACCCGTAACCAGGGCGACCATCTGCTGCACAGCACCCGTAAGCAGGTTGAGGAAGCGGGCGACAAACTGCCAGCAGACGACAAAACCGCTATCGAGTCTGCACTGAGCGCGCTGGAAACGTCTCTGAAAGGCGAAGACAAAGCCGATATCGAAGCCAAAATGCAGCAGCTGGCGCAGGTTTCCGAGAAGCTGATGGAAATCGCCCAGCAGCAGCACGCACAGCAGCAGGCTGGTGCAGCAGGCGCTGATGCATCTGCGAACAATGCGAAAGACGACGATGTTGTTGACGCTGAGTTCGAAGAAGTTAAAGACAAAAAGTAATCGCCCTGATGCAGGGTAATTAATCGGCACGGGCGAAGAGGTTTCCTCTCCGCCCGTGCTCGCATGTTAAGGGGCTGAAAAAACCAATGGCAAAGCAAGATTTTTACGAGATTTTAGGCGTTCCGAAATCCGCGGAAGAGCGTGAAATCAAGAAGGCGTACAAGCGCCTGGCCATGAAGTTTCACCCGGACCGTAACCAGGGTGACAAAGAGGCCGAAGCCAAATTTAAAGAGATCAAAGAAGCCTACGAGATCCTGACCGACGCGCAAAAGCGTGCGGCATACGATCAGTATGGTCATGCCGCGTTTGAACAAGGCGGTATGGGCGGTGGCGGTGGATTCGGTGGCGGTGGTGGTGCTGATTTCAACGATATCTTTGGTGACGTATTCGGCGATATCTTCGGCGGTGGCCGCGGTCGTCAGCGAGCATCCCGTGGCGCAGACCTGCGTTACAACATGGACCTGTCGCTGGAAGAAGCCGTACGTGGCGTGACAAAAGAGATCCGTATCCCGACGCTGGAAGGGTGTGATGTTTGCCACGGCAGCGGTGCGAAAGTGGGCACCAAGCCACAGACCTGTCCAACCTGTCATGGCTCCGGCCAGGTGCAGATGCGTCAGGGCTTCTTCGCGGTGCAGCAGAGCTGTCCGCACTGTCAGGGTCGCGGAACGCTTATTAAAGATCCGTGCAACAAATGCCACGGTCACGGTCGCGTAGAAAAGACGAAAACTCTGTCTGTTAAAATTCCGGCGGGTGTGGATACCGGCGATCGCATTCGTCTTTCTGGTGAAGGCGAAGCGGGCGAACATGGCGCGCCAGCAGGCGATCTGTACGTTCAGGTTCAGGTGAAACAGCACGCGATTTTTGAGCGTGAAGGTAACAACCTGTACTGCGAAGTACCGATCAACTTTGCGATGGCAGCGATGGGCGGCGAAATCGAAGTGCCGACGCTGGATGGTCGCGTAAACCTGAAAGTGCCGGGTGAAACCCAGACCGGTAAGCTGTTCCGTATGCGCGGTAAAGGCGTTAAATCGGTACGCGGCGGTGCGCAGGGTGACCTGCTGTGTCGCGTGGTGGTGGAAACCCCGGTTGGCCTGAACGAAAAACAGAAGCAGCTGCTGAAAGAGCTGCAGGAGAGCTTCGGCGGCCCGACGGGTGAGAACAACAGCCCGCGTTCCAAAAGCTTCTTTGATGGCGTGAAAAAATTCTTCGACGATTTGACCCGCTAATGTTTTAGCTGCGGTTTTTTCTTCAAGCCCGGAAGCGATTCCGGGCTTTTTCTTTGCGAAAATATAATTCGTAAAAACTGAGTATATACTCAATATTAACCTGCTTTTACCGATGAATGACCTCGAGTATGATGGTTTTAACGAGGGATTGTCATAGAGAGAGAAAGTAAAAGTGAAACTTCTACACCGTTTTTTCCAAAATGAGGCCTCCGGCGGCATCATTCTTATTCTGGCTGCGGCCTTTGCCATGCTGCTGGCTAACCTCGGTGTTACCCGTGATCTGTACCATGCATTTCTGGAAACCCCTGTAGAGCTCCGGGTCGGCGTGCTGGAAATCAACAAGAACATGCTGCTGTGGATCAACGATGCGCTGATGGCGGTCTTTTTCCTGCTGGTGGGGCTGGAAGTCAAACGCGAACTGGTTCAGGGCTCACTGGCCAGCCGCCAGAGAGCAGCGTTCCCGGTGATTGCCGCCATCGGTGGGATGGTGGTTCCGGCGCTGATCTATCTGGCCTTTAACTATCAGGATCCCGTTGCCCGTCACGGCTGGGCGATCCCGGCGGCAACGGATATCGCCTTTGCGCTCGGCGTTCTGGCACTGCTGGGCAACCGCGTGCCGATGGCGCTGAAAATCTTCCTGATGGCGCTGGCTATCATCGATGACCTGGGCGCAATTGTGATTATCGCCCTGTTCTACACCAGCGAGCTGTCGGTACTGTCGCTGGGCGTCGCGGCGGCGGCAATTGCGGTGCTGGCGATCCTGAATATCTGCAACGTTCGTCGGGTTGGCATTTATGTGCTGGTCGGGGTGATTCTGTGGACCGCCGTGCTGAAGTCGGGCGTACATGCCACCCTGGCCGGCGTGATTATCGGCTTCTTTGTGCCGCTGAAGCCGCAGGAGGGTAAATCACCGGCTAAGCAGCTCGAGCATGTTCTGCACCCGTGGGTTGCCTTTATGATCCTGCCGCTGTTTGCATTCGCCAATGCCGGTGTGTCGCTTAAAGGCGTGACGCTGGATGGGCTGACATCGATGCTGCCGCTGGGCATCATTGCCGGGCTGTTTATTGGTAAGCCGCTGGGGATCAGCCTCTTCTGCTGGCTGGCGCTGAAATTTAAGCTGGCGTCATTGCCGCACGGGACTACGTGGCGGCAGATCATGGCGGTTGGCGTGCTGTGCGGTATTGGTTTTACCATGTCGATTTTTATCTCGACGCTGGCGTTTGGCCCGCATGCTCCGGAGCTGATCGTCTGGGCTAAACTCGGTATTTTAACCGGGTCGCTGCTGGCGGCAGGGATCGGCTACACCTTACTGAAGATGAAATTGTCGGGGCAAGTACACCCGGCCTGACAGGACGCCGGGAGGGCAGAACGTCCCTCCCGGCAATACGATCAAGGAGTGAGAATGATATGTCCCATCTTAACTACAACCATCTCTATTACTTCTGGCATGTCTATAAAGAGGGATCAGTGGTCGGTGCTGCAGAAGCACTGTACCTGACGCCCCAGACGATAACCGGACAGATCAAAGCGCTGGAAGAGCGCCTGCAGGGAAAGTTATTTAAGCGCAAAGGGCGCGGCATTGAACCGAGCGAGCTGGGCGAGCTGGTGTTTCGCTACGCGGATAAGATGTTCACGCTAAGCCAGGAGATGCTCGACATTGTGAACTATCGCAAGGAGTCGAACCTGCTCTTTGATGTGGGCGTGGCGGATGCGCTGTCCAAACGGCTGGTGAGCGGCGTACTCGATGCTGCAGTGGTGGAAGACGAACAGATCCATCTGCGCTGCTTCGAGTCGACCCACGAGATGCTGCTGGAGCAGCTGAGTCAGCATAAGCTGGATATGATTATCTCCGACTGCCCGATCGATTCAACCCAGCAGGAAGGGCTGTTCTCGGTGAAAATTGGCGAGTGTGGCGTCAGCTTCTGGTGCATTAACCCACCGCCGAAAAAACCGTTTCCCGCCTGCCTGGAAGAGCGTCGTTTACTGGTGCCCGGACGGCGTTCGATGCTGGGACGCAAGCTGCTGAACTGGTTTAACTCGCAGGGGCTTAACGTTGAGATTCTGGGTGAGTTTGACGATGCGGCGCTGATGAAAGCGTTTGGCGAAGCGCACAACGCAATTTTTGTCGCGCCGACGCTGTATGCACAGGATCTGTATGCGGATGAAAAAATTACGGAGATTGGTCGGGTCGATAACGTGATGGAAGAGTATCACGCCATATTTGCCGCACGAATGATTCAGCATCCGGCGGTGCAGCGTATCTGTAACCGGGATTACTCTGCGCTGTTTACCCCACCGACGTTTTAAAGACATAAAAAAACCCGCGTTAAGCGGGTTCTTTTAAAACAAGCAACAACAAGTGGCGATTAAGCCAGTTTGTTGATCTGCGCGGTCAAGTTTGCTTTATGACGCGCTGCTTTGTTTTTGTGGATCAGACCTTTAGAAGCCTGACGATCCACGATCGGTTGCATTTCGTTAAATGCTTTCAGTGCAGCAGCTTTGTCGCCAGCTTCGATAGCTGCGTATACTTTCTTGATGAAAGTACGCATCATAGAGCGACGGCTTGCATTGTGCTTACGAGCCTTTTCAGACTGTACAGCACGTTTCTTAGCTGATTTGATATTAGCCAAGGTCCAACTCCCAAATATGATCTATGTGGACAATTCAAAGGCCGAGGAATATGACCTCTTAGCCTTCTTTTGTCAATGGATTTGTGCAAATAAGCGCCGTTAATATGACAACGCTCGTTACGTGTGATGGCGCAGGATTCTACCAGCTTGTGGCGTCTGAATACAGCTTTTCGGCACAAAAAACGTCAACGGCCGTCAGTTTTTTTCGCTTTGAAAGGCAACCACGATGAAATCATTACCGCTTTCTGTTTTGCGGCAACAATCGCCGGTTAACGTTCACCGCTGTACAAGGTATACTTTCACGATTTTCACTGTTTTGAGCCAGTCATGAAGCTGATACGCGGCATACATAATCTCAGTCAGGCCCCACACGGGTGTGTGCTGACTATTGGTAATTTCGACGGTGTGCATCGTGGGCATCAGGTACTGTTGCAACGATTGCGTGAAGAAGGTCAGGCGCGTGGCCTGCCGGTCGTAGTGATGATTTTCGAGCCGCAGCCGCTGGAGCTGTTTGCCAGCGAAAAAGCCCCCGCACGGCTGACCCGCCTGCGTGAAAAGGTACGCTACCTGGCGCAGTGCGGCGTGGACTATGTCCTGTGCGTCCGTTTTGATCGACGCTTCGCCGCGCTGACGGCACAAAATTTTGTCGGCGATCTGTTAGTCGAACGCCTCGGGGTGCAGTTCCTCGCCGTGGGTGATGATTTCCGCTTTGGCGCTGGTCGCCAGGGGGATTTCTTGCTATTACAGAAGGCTGGCCTGGAGTACGGCTTTGACGTCACCAGCACGCAGACCTTTTGCGAGGGTGGGGTGCGCGTCAGCAGTACGGCCGTGCGTCAGGCGCTGGCCGACGATAATCTGGACGTTGCCGAGAGTTTGCTCGGGCGTCCGTTCTCTATTTCCGGGCGGGTGGTGCATGGTGATGAACTGGGCCGCACGATTGGTTTCCCTACGGCGAACTTACCGTTGCGTCGTCAGGTCTCCCCGGTAAAAGGGGTCTTTGCGGTAGAAGTGACGGGGCTGGGTGATAAGCCCCTCCCGGGCGTGGCCAACATAGGTACCCGCCCGACAGTTGCAGGCGTACGCCAGCAGCTTGAAGTGCATTTGCTGGACGTTGTAATGGACCTTTACGGTCGCCATATAGATGTAATCCTGCGTAAAAAAATACGCAATGAGCAGCGATTCGCCTCGCTCGATGAACTGAAAGCGCAAATCGCGAGAGATGAATTAACAGCCCGCGAACTTTTTGGGCTATCAAATCCGGCTTAATGCCTGAGATATAAATACGGAACCGAGAATCTGATGAGTGACTTTAAATCAACCCTGAATTTGCCGGAAACAGGGTTCCCGATGCGTGGCGACCTCGCCAAGCGTGAGCCGGGAATGCTGGCGCGTTGGACTGATGATGACCTGTACGGCATCATCCGTGCGGCCAAAAAAGGTAAAAAAACCTTCATTCTGCATGATGGCCCTCCTTATGCGAATGGCAGCATTCATATTGGTCACTCTGTAAACAAGATTCTGAAAGACATTATCGTGAAGTCCAAAGGCCTCACGGGTTATGACTCCCCGTATGTTCCGGGCTGGGACTGTCACGGTCTGCCGATCGAGCTGAAAGTGGAGCAAGAATTTGGTAAGCCGGGTGAGAAGTTTACCGCTGCTGAATTCCGCGCTAAATGCCGTGAATATGCTGCTACTCAGGTGAACGGTCAGCGCGAAGACTTTATCCGTCTGGGCGTGCTGGGCGACTGGTCGCACCCGTACCTGACCATGGACTTCAAAACCGAAGCCAACATCATCCGTGCGCTGGGCAAAATCATCGGCAACGGCCACCTGCATAAAGGCGCTAAGCCGGTGCACTGGTGCGTGGACTGCCGTTCTGCGCTGGCAGAAGCGGAAGTCGAGTATTACGACAAAACCTCCCCATCCATCGACGTTGCGTTTACTGCCGTCGATCAGGATGCAGTGCAGGGCAAATTCGGCCTGCCGGGCGTCAGTGGCCCAATCTCGCTGGTTATCTGGACCACCACGCCGTGGACCCTGCCTGCTAACCGCGCCATCTCTCTCTCCGCTGAGATCGAGTACGCGCTGGTGCAGATCGAAGGTCAGGCGCTGATCCTGGCGAAAGAGCTGGTCGAAAGCGTTCTGAAACGCGCCAATATCACCGACTACACCGTACTCGGTACGGTGAACGGCGATGCGCTGGAGCTGATGCGCTTCAAACACCCGTTCCTTGACTTCGATGTCCCGGCGATTCTGGGCGATCACGTGACGCTGGAAGCGGGTACCGGTGCGGTTCATACCGCCGGCGGCCACGGTCCCGACGACTACAACATCAGCCTGAAATACGGTCTGGAAATCGCTAACCCGGTTGGCGCGGATGGCGCTTACCTGCCAGGCACGTATCCGACCCTGGACGGCGTTAACGTCTTTAAAGCTAACGACATCATCGTCAACATGCTGCGCGACAACGGTACGCTGCTGCACGTTGAAAAAATGCAGCATAGCTACCCGTGCTGCTGGCGTCACAAGTCACCGATCATCTTCCGTGCGACTCCGCAGTGGTTCGTCAGCATGGATCAGAAAGGCCTGCGCGCGCAGTCGCTTTCCGAGATCAAAGGCGTGCAGTGGATCCCGGACTGGGGCCAGGCGCGTATCGAATCAATGGTTGCCAACCGTCCTGACTGGTGTATCTCCCGTCAGCGTACCTGGGGCGTGCCAATGTCTCTGTTCGTGCACAAAGAGACGCAGGAACTGCATCCAAACACGCTGGAACTGATGGAAGAAGTCGCTAAGCGTGTTGAAGTTGACGGCATTCAGGCGTGGTGGGATCTCGATTCCCGCGACATCCTGGGCGCTGACGCTGACAGCTATGAGAAAGTGCCAGACACCCTCGACGTGTGGTTCGACTCCGGTTCAACCCACTCCTCCGTGGTTGACGTACGTCCAGAATTTACCGGTCACGCTGCCGATATGTATCTGGAAGGGTCTGATCAACACCGCGGCTGGTTTATGTCATCTCTGATGATCTCCACCGCCATGAAGGGCAAAGCGCCTTATCGCCAGGTACTGACTCACGGCTTCACCGTCGATGGTCAGGGCCGCAAGATGTCCAAATCCATCGGTAACACCGTGTCTCCGCAGGATGTGATGAACAAACTGGGCGCCGATATTCTGCGTCTGTGGGTGGCATCTACGGACTACACCGGCGAAATGGCGGTTTCCGATGAGATCCTGAAACGTGCTGCCGACAGCTATCGTCGTATCCGTAACACCGCGCGCTTCCTGCTGGCGAACCTGAACGGTTTCGATCCGGTAAAAGACATGGTGAAACCGGAAGAGATGGTGGTGCTGGATCGCTGGGCAGTCGGTTGTGCTCAGGCGGCACAGGACGACATCCTGAAGGCATACGAATCTTACGATTTCCATGAAGTGGTGCAGCGCCTGATGCGCTTCTGCTCCATCGAGATGGGCTCGTTCTACCTCGACATCATTAAAGATCGCCAGTACACCGCTAAAGCGGATAGCGTGGCGCGTCGCAGCTGTCAGACCGCACTGTTCCATATCGCAGAAGCGCTGGTGCGCTGGATGGCGCCGATCATGTCCTTCACTGCAGATGAAATCTGGGGCTACCTGCCGGGCGACCGCGAGCAGTATGTCTTTACCGGTGAATGGTATGAAGGGCTGTTTGGCCTGGGCGAAACCGAAGCCATGAACGATACCTTCTGGGACGAGCTGCTGAAAGTGCGCGGCGAAGTGAACAAGGTGATCGAGCAGGCACGTGCTGACAAGAAAGTGGGCGGCTCGCTGGAAGCAGCAGTAACTCTGTATGCCGAACCTGAGCTGGCGGCGAAGCTGACCGCACTCGGTGACGAATTACGATTTGTCCTGTTGACCTCCGGTGCCCGTGTTGGGGATTATGCCGATGCGAGCGCTGACGCCCAGCAGAGCGAACTGCTCAAAGGGCTGAAAGTGGCGCTGGTCAAAGCCGACGGTGAGAAGTGCCCGCGCTGCTGGCACTACACCACTGATGTCGGTCAGGTGGCGGAACACGCAGAGATCTGCGGACGCTGTGTCAGCAACGTCGCCGGTGCTGGCGAAAAACGTAAGTTTGCCTGATGAGTAAATCACTCTCTTCGACAGGGCTGCGCTGGCTGTGGCTGGTTGTGGTCGTGCTGATTATTGATTTGGGCAGCAAGTATCTGATCCTCCAGAATTTTGCTCTGGGGGATACGGTGCCGCTGTTCCCGTCACTGAATCTGCACTATGCGCGCAACTACGGCGCGGCGTTTAGCTTCCTGGCTGACAGCGGCGGCTGGCAGCGCTGGTTCTTTGCTGGTATCGCGCTCGGTATCTGTGTGGTGCTGGCCGTGCTGATGTACCGCGGCAAAGCCACGCAGAAGCTGAATAACATCGCCTACGCGCTGATCATTGGCGGCGCGCTGGGTAATCTGTTTGACCGTCTGTGGCATGGCTTCGTGGTCGATATGATTGACTTCTACGTCGGCAACTGGCACTTCGCGACCTTCAATCTGGCCGATACGGCGATTTGTATTGGTGCGGCGATGATTGTGCTGGAAGGCTTCCTGCCAAACGCTGCGGCGAAGAAACAGGCGTAACAAACCTGCCCGGTAAGCGCAGAGCTACCGGGCAAAACAAGCGAGCACTCTGCATGTCTAAATCCGTACAGTCCAACAGCGCGATGCTGGTTCATTTCACGCTGAAACTTGATGATGGCTCCACGGCGGAGTCCACCCGCAATAACGGCAAACCGGCGCTGTTTCGTCTTGGCGACACCTCCCTGTCCGAAGGTCTTGAGCAGCAGCTGCTGGGGCTGAAAGAGGGGGAGAAAAAAGCCTTTTCGCTGGAGCCGGATGCCGCATTTGGCGTACCGACCCCGGACCTGATCCAGTATTTCTCGCGTCGTGAGTTTATGGATGCGGGCGAACCGGAAATCGGCGCGATTATGCTCTTTACCGCAATGGATGGCAGCGAAATGCCAGGCGTGATCCGTGAAGTCAACGGCGACTCAATCACCGTCGATTTTAACCACCCGCTCGCCGGGCGTACCGTCCATTTTGATGTTGAAGTACTGGAAATCGACCCGGTACTGGAGGAAGTGAATGCAGATCCTGTTGGCTAACCCGCGCGGTTTCTGTGCCGGAGTAGACCGCGCTATCAGCATTGTCGAAAACGCGCTGGAGCTTTACGGCGCGCCCATTTATGTTCGCCATGAAGTGGTGCATAACCGCTACGTGGTCGATAGCCTACGCACGCGCGGGGCGATTTTTATCGAACAGATCGGTGAAGTGCCGGATGGCGCGATCCTGATTTTTTCCGCCCATGGCGTCTCCCAGGCAGTACGTAACGAAGCGAAGAGTCGCGATCTGACCGTATTCGACGCCACCTGTCCGCTGGTGACCAAAGTGCATATGGAAGTCGCCCGCGCCAGTCGTCGTGGCGAAGAGTCGATCCTGATTGGTCACGCGGGTCACCCGGAAGTCGAAGGCACGATGGGTCAGTACAGCAACCCACAAGGGGGCATGTACCTGGTTGAATCCCCGGAAGATGTCCTGACGCTGGACGTTAAAAACGAAGCCAAACTGTCGTTTATGACCCAGACCACGCTTTCGGTGGACGATACGTCCGAGGTGATTGATGCGCTGCGTAAGCGCTTCCCGAAAATCGTCGGTCCGCGCAAGGACGATATCTGCTACGCCACCACCAACCGTCAGGAAGCGGTACGTGCTTTGGCGGAGCAGGCTGATGTGGTGCTGGTTGTCGGCTCGAAGAATTCGTCTAACTCCAACCGTCTGGCCGAACTGGCGCAGCGCATGGGGAAAGCCGCCTTCCTGATCGATGATGCCACCGATATTCAGGAAGCGTGGGTTAAAGGCGCTGGTTGCGTCGGCGTGACCGCCGGAGCCTCTGCACCGGATATCCTGGTCCAGAACGTGATTGCACGTCTGCAGGAGCTGGGTGGCGGCGATGCTATCCCGCTGGCGGGCCGCGAAGAGAACATCGTCTTCGAAGTGCCTAAAGAGCTGCGTATCGACGCAAAGGAAGTCGAGTAACCTGCAACCTGCCAAATCAAGCCAGCAAATTCATTGCTGGCTTTTTTTTGTTTGCCGCCTTGTGCGGCTAAATCATGTCTTTTACTGATACTTCCCGCTGTTTATCATTAAATTCTAATTATTGGCGTTTTCGGATGGCGGCTTCGTCTGAGGCTGGTTAATCTGAAAACGGTTTACATCATTTTAACGTAAGAGAATAACTATGCATGATGCACAGGTTCGCGTCGCGATTGCTGGCGCGGGTGGTCGTATGGGCCGTCAGTTAATTCAGGCGACGCTGCAGATGGATGGCGTCAGCCTTGGCGCGGCTCTGGAGCGTGAAGGCTCGTCTTTATTAGGCGCGGATGCCGGAGAGTTAGCGGGCGCAGGCAAGTCAGGCGTCACCGTTCAAAGCAGCCTGGAGGCGGTGAAAGACGACTTCGACGTATTTATCGATTTCACCCGTCCGGAGGGCACGCTGACGCATCTGGCGTTTTGTCGTCAGCATGGCAAGGGCATGGTTATCGGCACCACCGGTTTTGATGACGCAGGCAAGCAGGCTATTCAGGATGCTTCAAAAGAGGTTTCCATTGTCTTTGCGGCCAACTTCAGCGTCGGTGTGAACGTCATGCTCAAGCTGCTTGAGAAAGCGGCAAAAGTGATGGGGGATTACACCGATATCGAAATTATCGAAGCGCACCACCGTTACAAAGTCGACGCACCGTCAGGCACTGCGCTGGCGATGGGTGAGGCGATTGCCCAGGCGATGGATAAAGATTTGAAGGATTGTGCTGTGTACACCCGTGAAGGTTATACCGGTGAACGCGTGCCTGGCACCATTGGTTTTGCGACCGTGCGTGCCGGCGATATCGTGGGCGAGCATACCGCCATGTTTGCTGATATCGGCGAGCGCGTTGAGATCACCCATAAAGCGTCCAGTCGGATGACTTTTGCAAATGGCGCTGTTCGTTCTGCAATTTGGTTGAAAGGCAAGAAAGATGGTCTATTCGACATGCGAGATGTGCTCGATCTTAATAATTTATAATCAGGTTTACCCTTCGTGATGTGGTTATTGCAGTCATAATCAGTTGATTGCACAGGGCAATATTTTATTGCCCTTTTATTTTGCCAGTCTGGGCGCTCTTTTTGTTCTAACGGTTCATATCTATAGCTTATCTTCTGTTTTTTAGGTTGCCTGTTGTGAATTTTGACCAAATGGTCCACTTTTTCGCACACTGAGTGCGGTATTAAAACTAAATCTGACCCGCAAGCGTTTTCTCAGGTGATTTAGTTGATCTTTTTGCCCGTTAACAACCTTCTCAGCCATCAGTGGCGCAAAAACAACAAACAAAATACGTATTATCAGTTGACTTTACCCTGCCAAATCCCCAGAATGCCGCCGTTTGCCGAAAATCCACATGCAGCAAATTTGCATTGCTTCACACCATGGTTGTGCATTAATATGCAGATAAAGTGAGTGAATATTCTCTGGAGGGTGTTTTGATTAAGTCAGCGCTATTGGTTCTGGAAGACGGAACCCAGTTTATCGGTCGGGCCATAGGGGCAACAGGTTCGGCGGTTGGGGAAGTCGTTTTCAATACTTCAATGACCGGTTATCAAGAAATCCTCACTGATCCTTCCTATTCCCGCCAAATCGTCACTCTTACTTATCCCCATATTGGTAATGTCGGCACCAACGCTGCTGATGAAGAGTCTTCCCAGGTACATGCTCAAGGTCTGATTATTCGCGACCTGCCCCTGATTGCCAGCAACTACCGCAATACCGAAGACCTCTCTTCCTACCTGAAACGCCATAACATTGTGGCGATTGCCGATATCGATACCCGTAAGTTAACGCGTTTGCTGCGTGAGAAGGGCGCACAGAACGGCTGCATCATTGCCGGTGACAACCTGGATGTGGCACTGGCACAAGAAAAAGCCAAAGCCTTCCCAGGGCTGAACGGTATGGACCTGGCGAAAGAAGTCACGACGGCAGAATCCTACAGCTGGACTCAGGGGAGCTGGACGCTGGAAGGCGACCTGCCGGAAGCCAAACAAGAAGGCGACCTGCCGTTCCACGTGGTGGCTTACGATTATGGCGCCAAACGCAACATCCTGCGCATGCTGGTTGACCGCGGCTGCCGCCTGACGGTGGTGCCTGCGAAGACTCCGGCTGACGACGTGCTGAAGATGAACCCGGATGGGATCTTCCTCTCCAACGGCCCGGGTGACCCGGCTCCGTGTGATTACGCTATCGACGCGATTAAAACCTTCCTTGAAACCGATATTCCGGTGTTTGGCATCTGCCTCGGCCACCAGCTTCTGGCGCTGGCGAGTGGCGCAAAAACCGTGAAGATGAAGTTCGGTCACCACGGTGGTAACCACCCGGTAAAAGATATCGACAACGACACGGTGATGATTACCGCGCAGAACCACGGTTTTGCGGTGGATGAGGACTCAATGCCTGCCACCCTGCGCGTGACGCACAAATCACTGTTTGATGGCACCCTGCAGGGCATCCATCGCACCGATAAACCGGCGTTTAGCTTCCAGGGACACCCGGAGGCGAGCCCAGGCCCACACGATGCCGCGCCGCTGTTCGATCACTTTATCGAACTTATCGAGCAATACCGTAAGACTGCTAAATAATCAGGAGCCGAGAAGACCATGCCAAAACGTACAGACATAAAAAGCATCCTGATCCTTGGCGCTGGCCCGATTGTTATCGGCCAGGCCTGTGAATTCGACTACTCTGGCGCACAGGCGTGTAAAGCCCTGCGTGAAGAGGGTTACCGCGTCATTCTGGTGAACTCCAACCCGGCAACCATTATGACCGACCCGGAAATGGCTGATGCGACCTACATCGAGCCGATTCACTGGGAAGTGGTACGCAAAATTATTGAAAAAGAGCGTCCGGATGCCGTTCTGCCGACGATGGGTGGCCAGACGGCGCTGAACTGCGCGCTGGAGCTTGAGCGTCAGGGCGTGCTGGCTGAGTTCGGCGTGACCATGATTGGCGCCACTGCCGACGCGATTGATAAAGCCGAAGACCGCCGCCGTTTTGACGTAGCAATGAAGAAAATCGGCCTCGACACTGCGCGTTCCGGTATCGCACACACCATGGAAGAAGCGCTGGCGGTTGCCGCTGACGTGGGCTATCCGTGCATCATCCGTCCTTCCTTCACGATGGGTGGCACCGGCGGTGGTATTGCGTACAACCGCGAAGAATTCGAAGAGATTTGTGAACGTGGTCTGGATCTTTCTCCAACCAAAGAGCTGCTGATTGATGAGTCGCTGATTGGCTGGAAAGAGTACGAGATGGAAGTGGTGCGTGATAAAAACGACAACTGCATCATCGTCTGCTCGATTGAAAACTTCGATGCGATGGGCATCCACACCGGTGACTCCATCACCGTGGCGCCTGCGCAGACCCTGACCGACAAAGAATATCAAATCATGCGTAACGCCTCGATGGCGGTACTGCGTGAGATTGGTGTCGAAACCGGCGGCTCTAACGTCCAGTTCTCGGTTAACCCGAAGAATGGCCGTCTTATTGTTATCGAAATGAACCCGCGCGTATCCCGTTCTTCCGCGCTGGCGTCGAAAGCCACGGGCTTCCCGATTGCGAAAGTGGCGGCGAAGCTGGCGGTGGGTTATACCCTCGATGAGCTGATGAACGACATTACCGGTGGCCGCACCCCGGCCTCGTTCGAACCGTCTATCGACTACGTTGTCACCAAGATCCCTCGCTTTAACTTCGAGAAATTTGCCGGTGCGAACGACCGTCTGACCACGCAGATGAAGTCCGTCGGTGAAGTGATGGCGATTGGCCGCACCCAGCAGGAATCTCTGCAGAAAGCACTGCGCGGCCTCGAAGTGGGCGCGATGGGCTTTGACCCGAAAGTGAGCCTGGATGACCCGGAAGCGCTGACCAAAATCCGTCGCGAACTGAAAGACGCAGGCGCCGAGCGTATCTGGTATATCGCTGACGCGTTCCGTGCGGGCCTGTCCGTCGACGGCGTGTTCAACCTGACCAACATTGACCGCTGGTTCCTGGTACAGATTGAAGAGCTGGTGCGTCTGGAAGAGCAGGTTGCGGAGATGGGCATTACCGGCCTCGACGCGGACTTCCTGCGTATGCTGAAGCGTAAAGGCTTTGCCGATGCGCGTCTGGCGACGCTGGCTGGCGTGCGCGAATCAGAAATCCGTAAGCTACGCGACCAGTACAACCTGCACCCGGTCTACAAGCGTGTGGATACCTGTGCGGCAGAATTTGCCACCGACACCGCCTACATGTACTCCACGTACGAAGACGAGTGTGAAGCGAATCCCTCCACCGATCGAGATAAAATTATGGTACTCGGCGGCGGTCCAAACCGTATCGGCCAGGGTATTGAGTTTGACTACTGCTGCGTACACGCCTCGCTGGCGCTGCGCGAAGACGGTTACGAGACCATTATGGTCAACTGTAACCCGGAGACGGTTTCGACCGACTACGACACCTCTGACCGTCTGTACTTTGAGCCGGTGACCCTGGAAGACGTTCTGGAAATCGTGCGCATCGAGAAGCCGAAGGGCGTTATCGTGCAGTACGGCGGCCAGACCCCGTTGAAGCTGGCGCGCGCGCTGGAAGCCGCAGGTGTGCCGATTATCGGTACCAGTCCGGATGCGATTGACCGGGCAGAAGACCGCGAGCGTTTCCAGAAGGCGGTAGACCGTCTGAAGCTGAAACAGCCAGCCAACGCCACCGTCACCGCAATTGAAATGGCCGTTGAGAAGGCCAAAGAGATTGGTTACCCGCTGGTGGTGCGTCCGTCTTATGTGTTGGGCGGCCGTGCAATGGAAATCGTCTATGACGAAGCCGACCTGCGCCGTTACTTCCAGACCGCCGTCAGCGTTTCTAACGATGCGCCAGTGCTGCTGGACCGCTTCCTTGACGATGCTGTAGAAGTGGATGTCGATGCCATCTGCGACGGCGAAATGGTGCTGATTGGTGGCATTATGGAACACATCGAGCAGGCGGGCGTTCACTCCGGTGACTCGGCATGTTCTCTGCCAGCGTACACCCTGAGCAAGGAAATCCAGGACGTGATGCGCCAGCAGGTGCAGAAGCTGGCCTTCGAGCTGCAGGTACGCGGTCTGATGAACGTCCAGTTCGCGGTGAAAGATAACGAAGTCTACCTGATTGAAGTCAACCCGCGTGCGGCGCGTACCGTGCCGTTCGTCAGCAAAGCCACCGGCGTACCGCTGGCAAAAGTGGCGGCACGCGTGATGGCGGGCCAGACGCTGGTACAGCAGGGCGTGACCAAAGAAATCATCCCACCGTATTACTCGGTGAAAGAAGTGGTCCTGCCGTTTAACAAGTTCCCAGGTGTGGACCCCCTGTTAGGGCCAGAAATGCGCTCTACTGGTGAAGTGATGGGTGTGGGCCGTACCTTCGCTGAGGCCTTCGCCAAAGCGCAACTGGGCAGCAGCTCAACCATGAAAAAGCAGGGCCGTGCGCTGCTGTCTGTACGTGAAGGCGACAAAGAGCGCGTGGTGGACCTGGCGGCGAAACTGCTGAAGCAGGGCTTTGAACTGGATGCTACCCACGGTACTGCGATTGTGCTGGGCGAAGCAGGCATTAACCCACGTCTGGTGAACAAGGTGCATGAAGGTCGTCCGCACATTCAGGACCGTATCAAGAATGGCGAATACACGTACATCATCAACACCACCGAAGGGCGTCAGGCGATTGAAGACTCCAAGCTGATTCGCCGTAGCGCGCTGCAGTACAAAGTGCACTACGACACCACCCTGAACGGCGGTTTCGCCACAGCCATGGCGCTGAATGCGGATGCGACCGAGAAGGTGATTTCAGTGCAGGAAATGCACGCACAGATTAACAAGTAACTGTTGTAACCCGGCGGCGAGACGCGTCGCCGGGCTTCTGCTCCTCTTCAGAACCTTCTGCTTTTTCATCTCCCTTCAGTCAGTTAGCCTAGAATTATCAGCGTGATAATTAAATTCAACTGAAACGCGGGGAGAACACCATGCGAAATAAACTTCTGATGACCTCAATTTTTGCTGCCGCAGCGCTGTTTACCGTTGCCGGTTGTTCCTCTAACCAGGCGGTGAAAACCACCGACGGCAAAACCATCGTCACCGACGGAAAACCGCAGGTAGATGATGATACGGGAATGATGTCTATTGAAAATGCCGAAACCGGGCAGACGGAACAGATTAACCGCGATCAGGTTAAATCGATGGGTGAGCTGAAAAACTGATAAAAAAATGCAGTGGCGTGAGCCACTGCATGCGTTGTTACGGTAACGCGATTACCAGCGGTGGTTAAGCAGGATATGACCGCCATAGGCGTCGTAGCTGTTCTCGCCCCATTCTCCGCTGGCGCGCAGCGAGATCATGGTGGTTGGATTCAGCTTACCGGTGATGCCCAACTCGAGTTGACCACGATCGTCTGGGGTGTCGTTGCTGAACTTCTCGCCGTTAAAGGCGATATCGTTCTGACCTGCGCCTTTTAACCAGTTGACGGCGACATACGGTTGCCATGCTTGGACATCTTTCTGGTTAAAGTAGCTGGTTTTCACGCCAACGCGGCCGAGAAGGGCGTCGTTATCAGGGGTGGAGATCCGTACCCCATCGGCGTCAGTATGATTTTCCTGGTCAAGGTAGCTATACACCGCCTGAATTTGCGGCTCAATCTTCCAGGTTCTTTCTCTCTCAGAATCAACAACCCAGGCGTGACCCGCTTCCAGCGAGGCGGCAAAGCCTTTGCTGTTGTACGATTCATCGCTACGATCGTCGCTGCGCAGTTTGTTGTGATACCAGCCGAAGGAGGCCCAGCTGTCGATATAGCTGCCTTTGCGCAGCTGCTGATCTTCCTGCCAGGTGGCGTAGATGCCGACGTTAACACCATCGACTTTACCCTGAGCGGAGCGATTGCTGCCCGTTGAGGTGGAGTCGGTTTTAGCCTGACCCGCACCGAACATCATCCCGCTGTGTAAAACACCGGTATCCATCTTTTTACTGATGAAATCGCTGCCGACCTGCATCACGTACTGAGTGGTGTCGTAGCTAACTTTGCCGCCCGCCACGTCATTTTCATGATAGCGGCCTTTGACATACATCCAGGTATTGAGATCGTCTTCATCACGCAGCGTCAGCTGATCGCGATCGTCACGTTTGTGCAGGAACATGTCCTGTGCCGCCAGATAGTTACCCAGATAGGCACCCACTTCAGGCGCAAGATTACTCGGGGCCGGTGGCGTGTAGCCGCCATCGTCATTGCCATTCGTATCCGTACCGCTGTCGTCAGTGCCACTATCATCCGTACCGCTATCGTCATTGCCGCTATCATCCGGCGTAACGTTGTCGTCAGTCCCGCTGTCGTCGTCTGGAATGACATCAGGAATTGGAGTGGTATCTACAGATTCCAGATACCAGTTGCCGTCGCTATGCTGGTTCAGGCTATATTCCCATGCTCCTACCACGACCGGACTGGACAGCGAGAACGCTGCCGCAGAGGTACCACCCACGCTGACCACCTGCATACCATTGACGGTCTGTGCACCTGCACCGCCGATATTGGTGATGTTGATACCGGATCCACCCGCGCTGCTGCCGGTGATGGTCAGATGGTCGGTAGCAGAATTATCATCGGCCACCACGCTGTTCATCGAGATAAGGCTGCCGCTCGTGCCGGTGTAATCCCCGTTGATGGTAAAGTCGTTGCCCACGCTATCGTTGCTCTCGACGTTCCAGGCGCCTATTTGCAGCGTGCCGCTGTTGGTGACGTTGCCATTGATGGTATTGAGGGTTGAAGCGCTGGAGGATGCGGTCCCCTGCACGGCATTCCAGGATGCCAGGACGCCACCGCTGAGGATATCCACGTTGTTATTGACAGTGCCTGCGCTGGCGAAGGTGGCTCCGTTATCAACCGTAAGGGTGGCGGTATTGCCCTGCGCGCCAAGCGTCGCACCTTCGGCGACCAGCGTGGTACCGCTGCTCAGAAGTGTATTGCCGGTATAACTGTTATTGCCGGTCAGCGTCAGGATATTGGCATCGGTTTTGGTGACGCTACCGGTACCGGTAATGTCAGTGCTATAGGTGAAGTCAGTAGCCTGATTAAAGTCCAGCATACCGTTGTTGGTCAGCGTGCCGGTCAAGGTCCCGGTTTTCTCACCATTACCTAACTGCAGGGTCGCGCCATCGGCAATAAGGGTATTGCCAGCGTTATTGACCGTACCTGCCAGAGTCAGTTTACCAGTATCGACCTTAAGCGAATCATCCGTACCGATAATATCCACGTTACCGGTCAGATCCCACGCGGTACCGGACATGGTCAGGGAGGCAAAGCCATCGCCATTATTGACGCCAATAAAGTTACTGTCTTCGCTGCCGGTACCTTTTAATGCCAGCGTGTTACCTTTCGAAACGGTGGAAAGCACATCTCCCTCAAGCGTCGAGCCAGTATCAAGCGTTAAGGTGTTGTTTTTGGTGCTGCCAAAATAGACGGCACTTTCTGAACCTTTAATCAGCCCGCTATTGTTGATTACCGCTTTAGCATTTTCATCAACGAAGATGCCATTTTTTGCGCCGTCAATGGTTCCGCTGTTAGTCAGAAAGCTATTGCCTGCTCCCCACAATTTAACTCCACTTTCCGTGTTACCTTTGAAAGTGCCCTCGTTAGTGAAGGTGATAGTGACTCCAGAGGAAAGTGCCGTATCTCCCTCGACGAGACCATCATTAGTCATGATGATGGTTGAAGCCTCATCGCTAACTAAAATGCCATAATTTTTGCCGATAATATTGCCAGAGTTGTTAATCGTGCCGCCCATTACTTGAACAGTGACACCATTGCCATTCTGGGAATTTATTGTCGCACCTTGTTTATTGTCTAAATGAGAGCCTTGTTTCATGGATTGGATTGAAATGCCATCTCCAACGCCTGAAATGGTTCCATAGTTCTCAATACTGGATGTTTGATCTCCAGTAACCGTCACTGCGGCCCCTGATGTCGTCGGAGCGATAGAAACGCCTTCATTGATTATGTAGGTATCATCGGCAGCGAAAGTTTGCGCCTCCGTTGTGGATTCATCAAAAGTTGCAGCGGAAACCATCAGTGGAGGTAGTATTAATAGGGTTGGGAATATTCGGTATATTGATTTTGTTATGGTATTTAATTCATTAATTATATTCTTCATTGCCACATCCTTTTGTCATTTAAAATGAGTCCGTATTTTAATTAAGGGTGCATCTCTTGTAAATTCATGTTTTTAAAGGATAAACCCATAAACTAAATGCAAGATTATTTATTCTTAAAGCAGGTTTGTATATCGATTAATTTTAATTTTTGCTTTAATCTGTAATTAAATATTTAGTAATTAATATTCTTGGGCTAAGAAGTATCTGCATTTTGAATATTATGCTCGTGGTTTATTTATTTTATGAGCTGAATAAATATCTTTGCAGGGCAGTTTGGCAATCCTTGCGCTATACCCGGCAACAGGCCGGCAACCCTTCAAACGCCTCCCTTTCCTGACTACACTGACAGCTACAACAAGAAAGTCGTTAAATCAGGTTAATCATGATACTCATCATCTACGCCCATCCTTATCCGCACCACTCCCATGCGAATAAGCGGATGCTCGAACAGGTAAGGTCGGTCGAGGGGGTGGAAATCCGCTCCCTCTATCAGCTGTATCCTGATTTCAATATTGATGTCGCAGCCGAGCAGGCCGCTCTGGCAAGGGCCGATCTCATCATCTGGCAGCATCCTATGCAGTGGTACAGCGCTCCTCCTTTACTCAAACTCTGGATCGATAAAGTGTTTTCTCACGGCTGGGCCTATGGGCATAACGGCAAAGCCCTGCAGGGAAAAAGCCTGCTGTGGGCAGTGACCACCGGGGGCGGTGAGCAACACTTTAACATCGGCTCCCATCCCGGCTTTGAGGTCCTGGCGCAGCCGCTGCAGGCCACAGCCCTGTACTGCGGGCTGAACTGGCTCCCGCCTTTCGCGATGCATTGCACGTTTGTCTGCGATGACGAGACCCTGCAGGCGCAGGCCCGCCACTATAAACAACGTTTACTTGACTGGCAGGAGGCACATCATGGATAGCCATACGCTAATACAGGCGCTTATTTATCTGGGTGCCGCGGCGCTGATTGTGCCCATTGCCGTCCGGCTGGGATTAGGGTCTGTACTCGGGTATCTGATCGCCGGCTGTGTGATTGGTCCGTGGGGATTACGGCTGGTCACCGATGCCGAGTCGATCCTCCATTTTGCCGAAATCGGCGTAGTGCTGATGCTGTTTGTTATCGGGCTGGAGCTTGATCCGCGTCGCCTGTGGAAACTGCGGGCGTCCGTGTTTGGCGGCGGAGCGTTACAGATGCTGGCCTGCGGCCTGCTGCTGGGCGGTTTTTGCATACTGCTGGGCATGGACTGGAAGGTGGCGGAGCTGATCGGCATGACGCTGGCGCTGTCCTCCACCGCCATCGCCATGCAGGCGATGAACGAGCGCAATCTCACGGTTTCACAGCTGGGAAGAAGCACCTTTTCGGTTCTGCTGTTCCAGGATATCGCGGCGATTCCGCTGGTGGCGATGATCCCGCTGCTGGCCGCCTCGGGGGCGTCCACCACCCTGGGTACCTTTGCGCTTTCGGCATTGAAAGTTGCCGGGGCGCTGACTCTGGTGATTCTGCTCGGGCGTTACGTCAGTCGACCCTTGCTGCGCTTTGTGGCACGTTCCGGTCTGCGGGAAGTGTTCAGCGCCGTGGCCCTGTTTCTGGTGTTTGGCTTTGGCCTGATGCTGGAAGAGGCGGGGCTTTCTATGGCGATGGGGGCGTTTCTGGCAGGCGTTCTGCTGGCAAGTTCGGAATACCGTCATGCGCTGGAGAGTGATATCGAGCCTTTTAAAGGGCTGCTGCTGGGGCTGTTTTTCATTGGCGTCGGAATGTCGGTCGACTTCGGGACTTTAGTGACCCATCCGCTGCGCATCGCAACCCTGCTGGTGGGATTCCTGGTCATTAAAATGGTGATGCTCTGGCTGGTTGCACGCCCGCTGCAGGTGCCCAATAAGCAGCGCCGCTGGTTTGCTGTGCTGCTGGGGCAGGGGAGTGAATTCGCGTTTGTGGTGTTTGGGGCGGCAAATATGGCGAATGTGCTGGATCCCGAGTGGGCCAAAGCGCTGACGCTGGCGGTCGCGCTGTCAATGGCGGCAACCCCGCTGCTGCTGGTGATATTGAGCCGCCTGGAGGCGACGGACAGCGGACAGGCGCGCGAGGCGGATGAAATTGACGAAGAGCAGCCGCGGGTGATCATCGCCGGGTTTGGCCGCTTCGGGCAGATTGCGGGCCGTCTGCTACTCTCCAGCGGGGTGAAAATGGTCATTCTCGATCATGATCCTGACCACGTTGAAACGCTACGCAAGTTCGATATGAAAGTCTTCTATGGCGATGCGACACGCGTCGATTTGCTGGCATCTGCCGGGGCGCACAAGGCAGAAGTGTTGATCAATGCGATTGACGATCCGCAGGCCAGTCTGCAGCTGGCGGAGCTGGCGCTAGAGCATTTCCCGCATCTGAAAATTATCTCCCGTGCCCGCGATGTCGACCATTACATTAAGCTGCGTCAGGCGGGGATTGAGACCGCAGAGCGTGAAACCTTCGAGGGAGCGCTCAAGTCAGGCCGACTGGCGCTGGAGAGCCTCGGCCTTGGCGCGTATGAAGCCCGGGAACGTGCGGATCTGTTCCGCCGGTTTAACACGGAAATGGTTGAAGAGATGGTCGAGCTGGCGGAAAACGATGCCTCGTCGCGGGCGGCCGTGGTCAAACGCACCAGCGCCATGCTGACCGAGATCATCAATGAAGATCGTAATCATCTGTCGCTGACCCAGCGCCATGGCTGGCAAGGAACGGAAGAGGGCAAGCATACCGGGGATCCGCAGGATGAGCCGGAG
The DNA here is from genome assembly GCA_049284415.1 of Leclercia sp. GTDB lineage: Bacteria > Pseudomonadota > Gammaproteobacteria > Enterobacterales > Enterobacteriaceae > Enterobacter. Next base: position 170,776 of record JBAPXW010000024.1, on the reverse strand, counting down.
AGTAAACCTTTAGCGTGAAGCGGGGTTGCCAGCAAATATAAAATATTTCCGCTTCTTTACTCCGCCGCCAGTCGACGAAAGATTAAGCTTTCCGTATAGTGGCGGCAATTTTTTTGCATCCGGGAATTAATCAATGATCAGTCTGATTGCGGCGTTAGCGATAGATCGCGTGATTGGTATGGAAAACGCCATGCCGTGGGATCTGCCTGCCGATCTCGCATGGTTTAAACGTACAACGTTGAACAAGCCGGTAGTAATGGGCCGCCTGACCTGGGAGTCAATTGGCCGTCCGTTGCCGGGGCGTAAAAACATCGTATTAAGCAGCCAGCCGGGCACGGACGATCGTGTCGAATGGGTGAAGTCTGTCGAAGAAGCTATTGCTGCGTGCGGTGATGCTGAAGAAGTGATGGTGATTGGCGGCGGTCGTGTTTACGAACAGTTCCTGCCTAAAGCGCAGAAGTTGTATCTGACGCACATTGATGCCGAAGTGGAAGGAGATACCCATTTCCCGGACTATGATCCGGACCAGTGGGAGTCGGTCTTTAGCGAATTCCATGATGCTGATGCGCATAATTCGCACAGCTACTGCTTCGAGATCCTTGAACGCCGCTAATGTTTTACTGCACCTTTCCCGTCGGGAGAGGTGCAGCCCACAGCTACGAGGCGGCCGCCTCATCCTCGCCTAAATCCAACCGTCGATTCGATGGCTGAACAAAATACGCTTTATCTTCCCAGCGCAGACAGGTGAGATCGCCCCCCCAACAGCAGCCGGTATCCAGCCCGTAGATGCCTTCAGGTGTACCCTTGCCTTCGAGCGAGGCCCAATGGCCAAAGATCACGCTGTACTGGTCCGTCACCGGCCCGGGGATTGCAAACCACGGCTTGAGCGGGGTTGGCGCATTTTCCGGCACGTCCTTGCAGTACATATCCAGCTGGCCGTTCGGGAAGCAGTAACGCATGCGGGTAAACGCATTAGAGATGAAGCGCAGACGCGCAACGCCGCTGAGCTCCAGGCTCCAGTTATTAGGCATGTCGCCATACATTGCATCAAGGAAGAAAGGATACGAATCGCTGGCCAGAACGGCCTCGACGTCACGCGCACACTCTTTCGCGGTATCCAAATCCCACTGCGGGGTAATGCCCGCGTGCGCCATCACCAGTTTCTTCTCTTCGTCGACCTGCAGCAGCGGCTGACGGCGTAGCCAGTTAATCAGCTCATCGGCGTCAGGCGCATCCAGTAACGGCGTGATCCGGTCTTTAGGTTTGTTACGGCTGATCCCTGCAAAGACGGCCAGCAGATGCAGATCGTGGTTGCCGAGAACAACCCGGACGCTGTCGCCCAGCGACTTCACATAGCGCAACACGTCCAGCGAGCCAGGGCCACGCGCGACGAGATCGCCCGTCAGCCACAATGTGTCTGTACCCGGGGTAAAATCCACCTGCTTTAACAACGCGATCAGTTCATCGTAGCAACCGTGAACGTCACCAATGAGATATGTAGACATGTTTTAGTGAATGAGTGTTGGAACAGCCAGACGGAAAACAGGAATGGCAATGCGGAACGCATTGCCGTCGGCATCGACCATTTCATAATGGCCCTGCATGGTACCCAGCGGCGTTTCGATTACCGCACCGCTGGTGTACTGATACTCATCGCCGGGCTCGATGTGCGGTTGTTCACCGATCACACCTTCGCCCTGCACTTCGATTTCGCGGCCATTGCCGTTGGTGATAAGCCAGTAGCGCCCAAGCAGTTGCACAGGCATCCGCCCCAGGTTGCGAATGGTGACAGTGTAAGCAAAGACAAAGCGCTCTTCATCCGGTGTGGACTGGGACTCAACATAGATGCTTTGTACATGAACACATACGCGGGGCGAATCAATCATGGCTTAGCTCTCCTTCGGCGGCGCATTTTCGCTGATGTAATTAGCCAGCTTGCAATACTGCTCAACGGAAATGTTCTCCGCACGCATGGTCGGGTCGATGCCCAACTGCGCTAACACCTCAACAGTAAACAGATTGCCAAGGCTGTTACGAATCGTTTTACGGCGCTGGTTAAAGGCTTCTGTGGTGATACGGCTCAGTACGCGCAGCTCTTTGACCGGATGCGGAACAACGTCATGGGGAACCAGACGAACCACCGCAGAATCCACTTTTGGCGCAGGCGTAAAGGCCGTTGGCGGCACTTCAAGCACCGGTATAATCTGGCAATAGTACTGCGCCATCACGCTCAATCGACCATACGCTTTACTGTTTGGTCCTGCAACCAGTCGGTTGACGACCTCTTTTTGCAACATAAAGTGCATGTCGGCAATGGCATCAGTATAGCTAAACAGGTGGAACATCAGCGGCGTGGAGATGTTATACGGCAGGTTACCGAACACGCGCAGAGGTTGTCCTAACTTTTCCGACAGCTCGCGGAAATTCATGGTCATCGCATCTTGCTGATAAATCGTCAGCTTGGGGCCAAGGAACGGGTGCGTTTGCAGGCGTGCGGCAAGATCGCGATCCAGTTCGATAACGGTCATTTCATCAAGGCGTTCACCCACAGGCTCAGTGAGTGCGGCAAGACCTGGACCGATCTCGACCATCGCCTGGCCTTTTTGCGGATTAATCGCTGACACGATGCTTTCAATAACGAATCGATCGTTAAGGAAGTTTTGCCCGAAACGTTTACGGGCTAAGTGGCCCTGATGGACTCTAGTATTCATTGAGTATTAACAATCATTTTGATGGCGAGATTAAGCGCCGTAATAAAACTGCCGACATCTGCTTTACCCTGGCCTGCTAAATCGAGCGCAGTACCATGGTCAACAGACGTGCGAATAAAGGGTAAACCGAGGGTGATATTCACTCCGCGGCCAAAGCCCTGGTATTTTAGCACGGGAAGGCCTTGATCGTGGTACATCGCCAGCACGGCGTCAGCATTCCCGAGGTATTTCGGTTGAAACAGGGTATCGGCAGGCAAGGGCCCGCTGAGATTCATCCCCTGCGCCCGGAGCGCATCCAGTACCGGAATGATGGTGTCGATCTCTTCCGTGCCCATGTGTCCGCCTTCACCCGCGTGCGGGTTCAGGCCACACACCAGCACGTGCGGATCGTTGATACCAAATTTGGTGCGCAGATCGTGATGCAGGATCGTAATGACCTCATGCAGCAGCGCCGGGGTGATGGCATCAGAGACGGCTTTGATCGGCAGATGGGTCGTGGCCAGCGCGACCCGCAGCTCTTCGGTGGCCAGCATCATCACTACTTTTGGGCTGTTTGAGCGTTCTTCAAAAAACTCGGTATGTCCGGTAAAGGCCACGCCCGCATCGTTTATCACCCCTTTATGGACCGGCCCGGTAATCAGCGCGGCAAACTCGCCGCTCAGGCAACCATCGCAGGCGCGTGTTAGCGTCTCCACCACGTAATGACCGTTCTCGATGCTGAGCTGGCCGGGGATAACCGGCGTGCGCAGCGGAACGGGCAGCAGCGTGAGCGTACCGGCCTGCTGAGGAAGGGGCGCTTTTTCCGCATGATAAGGCAGCAGCGTAAGCGGCAAATTGAGCAGCTTCGCCCGCGCTTCAAGCACGCTGGCATCCGCGCAGACAACCAGTTCGACCGGCCAGCTGCGCTGGGCAAGCTGGACGACCAAATCAGGACCAATCCCGGCGGGTTCGCCGGGCGTGATGACAACACGATGCAGGTTCATTAGTTGCTCAGAACTTTGACGTAGGCGCTGGCGCGTTGTTCTTGCATCCAGGTCGCGGCTTCTTCAGAGAACTTACGGTTGAACAGCATGCGGTATGCGCGGTCTTTCTGTGCCGCATCGGTTTTGTCCACGTTACGGGTGTCCAGCAGCTCAATCAGGTGCCAGCCGAAGGTGGAGTGAACCGGGGCGCTCAGCTGACCTTTGTTCATCTTCATCAGCGCATCGCGGAAGGCCGGATCGTAAATGTCCGCTGCCGCCCAGCCCAGATCGCCGCCCTGATTGGCAGAACCCGGATCCTGAGAAAACTCTTTCGCTGCGTTCACAAAGGAGGTTTTACCGCTGCGAATATCGGCGGCAATTTGCTCCAGTTTGGCACGTGCCTGGGTATCAGACATGATCGGCGAGGTTTTCAGCAGAATGTGACGAGCGTGAACTTCGGTGACGGAGATGCTCTGGCTCTGGCCGCGCAAATCGTTCACTTTCAGGACATGGAACCCAACGCCGGAACGGATCGGGCCAACGATATCGCCTTTCTTCGCCGTGCTCAGCGCCTGGGCAAAGATAGAAGGCAGTTCCTGAATACGTCCCCAGCCCATCTGGCCGCCTTTCAGCGCCTGCTGGTCAGCAGAATAGGTAATCGCCAGTTTGCCGAAGTCATCACCGTTACGTGCCTGATCAACGATGGAACGCGCCTGGCTTTCTGCGTCAGCAACCTGATCGGAAGACGGGTTTTCCGGCAGTGGGATCAGGATGTGGCTCAGGTTAAGTTCGGTGCTGGCATCGTTCTGGTTGCCGACCTGTTTGGCCAGCGATTCCACTTCCTGCGGCAGGATGGTGACGCGACGACGGACTTCATTGTTACGCACTTCAGAAATCAGCATCTCTTTGCGGATCTGATTGCGGTAGGTCGAATTGCTGATACCGTCATACGCCAGACGACTACGCATCTGGTCGGCGGACATATTGTTCTGTTTTGCAATGTTGGCAATAGCCTGATCGAGCTGCTCATCAGAGATCTTCACACCCATCTTCTGACCCATTTGCAGCACGATCTGATCCATGATCAGACGTTCAAGGATCTGATGACGCAGTGTGGCATCATCCGGAAGTTGCTGACCTGCCTGACCCGCGTTGAGCTTCACAGACTGCATTAAACCATCAACGTCGCTCTCAAGTACTACACCGTTGTTCACAACGGCAGCGACTTTGTCGACAACCTGTGGGGCCGCGAAGCTGGTATTCGCAACCATAGCGATACCGAGCAGCAGCGTTTTCCAGTTCTTCATACTTTTTCCATATCAATTACCGCAATTGCGGATTACGTTTCAATTCAATGCATCACAACGAATTTTGGTACGGCAGAATATTCGACCGCAGCATCTGCTGTGTACCCAGACCGTAGTTAGAGCTCAGGCCACGCAGTTCAATGTTAAAGCCGATAACTTTATCGTATTCGCTTTGCGCTCGGGTGTTATCCCAACCGTTCAGCTTACGTTCGTAGCCAACGCGGATAGCGTAACAGCATGAGCTGTACTGCAGACCCACCATCTGATCTGCCGGTTTGCTGGTGTTGGTGTCGAAGTAGTACGCACCCACAACGGACCAGCGGTCAGCAATCGGCCAGCTTGCGGTACCGCCAACCTGCGAAATGCCCTCTTTATACTGCTCGGCCGACGCATAGTTAGGCAATGTCGCCTGGATGTATTCCGGGCTGGCGTAGCGGTAGCTCAACTGCAACAGGCGGTCTTGATCACGACGATACTCGATGGTACCGCTGCCAGTGGCAACGTTGTTCAGACGCGTATCGTACTGCACGCCGCCGCGCAGGCCCCAACGATCGGTCATGCGCCAGTAAGTATCTCCGGCCCAGACCAGTGCCCCTTTCTTGTCGTTCTGCTCCCATTGGATATTGTCATCACCGGTACGGGCTTCGGTGAAATAGTAGATTTGACCAACAGAAGCATTAAAACGTTCAACTGCCGCGTCATCATAAACGCGAGTTGTGACCCCGGTCGTGACCTGGTTAGCCGAAGCGATACGGTCAAGGCCACCGTAAGTACGGTCGCGGAACAGGCCGCTGTAGTCCGATTGCAGGAACGCAGAGTCGTAGTTCTGGATATTGCTCTGATCGCGATACGGCACATACAGATACTGGGCACGCGGCTCCAGCGTCTGGGTAAAGCCTTCGCTCCAGTTCATGTCGCGTTCGAAGACCAGCTTGCCGTCCATTTTAAACTGCGGCAGCGTACGGTTAACGGAGTCTTCCAGATGGGTGCCGTTACTGGCGTTGTACTTCTCAAGATTGTCCTGCTGATAGTGCGTCGCCATCAGCTTCACTTCGGTGTCGAGGCTGGCCCAATCGTTTGACACCGGCAGGTTGATCGTCGGCTCGAGGTGCAGTCGCGTAGATTCTGGCATATCACTGTTAGTGTTAACGAAGTGCACCGCCTGGGCGTAGACGCGGGTATCAAACGGCCCAACGTCATTCTGATACCAGTTCACGTCCAGCTGCGGTTCAGCGGCGTAAGTACTGGTATTTTGGGTGCTGAACACCTGGAACTGTTTGGTTGACACCGTGGCGTCAAAGTTCTCTATTGCATAGCCAGCGCTAAATTTCTGCGTGGCATAACCGTCGGTACTGGAGCCGTATTTCGACGTAAAGTCGTTGAAATAATTCGGATCGCTGACCTTGGTATAGTCAACGTTGAAACGCCACACCTGGTCCATCACCCCGGCGTGCTGCCAATAGTACAGCCAGCGGTGGCGATCGCCCTCGGTCGGATGCTCATCTTCATAGACTTTATCCGATGGCAGATAGTCCAGCTCCATCAGACCTGAACCCGCCTGCGTCAGATAGCGGAACTCGTTTTCCCACATGATGTTGCCGCGCTTATGGATATAGTGCGGCGTGATCGTGGCGTCCATATTGGGCGCGATGTTCCAGTAGTACGGCAGGTAGAATTCGAAATAATTACTGGTACTGTACTGGGCATTCGGGATCAAAAAGCCCGAGCGGCGTTTGTCACCGACCGGCAGCTGCAGGTAAGGGCTGTAGAAGACCGGCACCGGGCCGAGCTTAAAGCGGGCGTTCCAGATCTCCGCAACCTGCTCTTCGCGGTCGTGGATCACTTCGCTACCGACCACGCTCCAGGTATCTGAGCCCGGCAGACAGGAGGTAAAAGTCCCGTTTTCAAGAATGGTATAGCGGTTTTCACCTCGCTGCTTCATCAGGTCGGCTTTACCGCGACCCTGACGTCCGACCATCTGGTAATCACCTTCCCAGACGTTGGTATCTTTAGTATTCAGATTCGACCAGGCTTTCGGACCTTTCAGAATGACCTGATTATCGTCATAGTGCACATTACCGAGCGCATCCACCGTACGTACCGGCTCAGCCGCGCCTTCTGGCTGCTTCTGATGCAGTTGCACTTCATCGGCCAGCAGACGGCTGTTGCCCTGGTTTATATCCACATTGCCGCTAAATACGGCATCGTCAGGATAGTTACCTTTTGCGTTATCAGCGGTAATGGTGACCGGCAGTGTGTTCGTATCACCCTGAACCAGCGGGCGATCGTAGCTAGGGACACCCAGCATACATTGCGAGGCGAGATCGGCCGCCAGCCCTTGTTGACTGTACAAGGCTGCAGCTATCATCGTGGCCAGGAGGGTGGGGATACGTTTTTTCATACGTTTTATTTATTGTTCCGTCATCAGTGGCTTATCGCTGGCAAACGGTCAGAGACTATCTTACTCATCATCGCAGTGCCAGCGTTAATCCTGCCCGTAAGCGAGCAGTGGTGATAGGCTCGCTATTGAATGACGAGTATGATAATGCAAATTATAGGCGATGTCCTTCAATTGACCGTGGCTCGACCACCGGAATGATGGCGTTGTGCGGGAATAAATACATCACCATTTGGGGAGTATATGCAGTATTGGGGAAAAATTATCGGCGTGGCCTTCGCTTTACTGATGGGCGCGGGCTTCTGGGGCATTGTTCTGGGGCTGATTATCGGCCATATGTTTGATAAAGCGCGAAGTCGTAAGATGGCGTGGTTTGCCAATCAACGCGAACGACAGGCGCTTTTTTTTGCCACCACCTTTGAGGTGATGGGCCATCTGACCAAATCGAAAGGACGGGTGACGGAGGCCGACATCCACATCGCCAGCCAGTTTATGGATCGTATGAGCCTGCACGGGGACTCCCGGGCGGCAGCGCAGCACGCCTTTCGTATTGGCAAAGCGGATAACTATCCCCTGCGCGAAAAAATGCGTCAGTTTCGTGGTATTTGCTTCGGTCGTTCTGACTTAATCCGGATGTTTCTGGAAATTCAGATTCAGGCTGCGTTTGCTGATGGCTCGTTACACCCTAACGAACGTGAGGTGCTGTACGTCATTGCCGAAGAGCTGGGCATCTCCCGCAACCAGTTTGATCAGTTCCTGCGCATGATGCAGGGCGGGGCGCAGTTTGGCGGTGGCTATCAACAGCAGGCGGGGGGCGGCGGTTGGCAGCAGGCGCAGCGCGGTCCAACGCTGGAAGATGCCTGTAACGTGCTGGGCGTTAAGCCCACTGACGATGCGACGACCATTAAGCGTGCCTACCGCAAGCTGATGAGCGAGCACCACCCGGATAAGCTGGTGGCGAAAGGTTTACCGCCAGAAATGATGGAGATGGCGAAGCAGAAAGCGCAGGAAATTCAGAAAGCGTACGAGCTGATTAAAGAGCAGAAAGGCTTTAAGTAAGGATGAAAGCCCGGCAGGCACGTGCTGCCGGGCAACCTGTCAAAAATCTACCGGGGCCTTAAAGGTCATCGGTGTGCCAAATTCCGGGTGGGTAATGGTCAGCATCTCAGCGTGCAGCTGCAGGCGCGGTGCCATCGCCAGTGCTTCTGGCGAGGCATAAAAGCGGTCACCCAAAATCGGATGCCCTAACGCCAGCATATGCACACGCAGCTGATGGGAGCGGCCGGTAATCGGCTTTAACCGCACCCGCGCGCTATTATCCGCCGCGTACTCCAGCACTTCATACTCGGTCTGCGCCGCTTTGCCGGTCTCGTAGCATACCATCTGCTTCGGGCGGTTCGGCCAGTCGCAGATCAGCGGCAGATCAACCAGCCCTTCTGCCGGCTGGGGATGACCCCAGACCCGCGCAACGTACTGTTTCTTCGTCTCGCGCTCGCGAAACTGGCGCTTAAGTTCACGCTCAGCCGCCTTGGTCAACGCCACCACAATCACACCGCTGGTCGCCATGTCCAGACGGTGGACGGACTCCGCCTGCGGATGATCGCGCTGAATACGCGTCATCACGCTGTCTTTGTGCTCATCCAGCCTGCCGGGCACGGACAACAAGCCGCTCGGCTTGTTGACCACCATAATATGTTCATCCTGATACAGAATGACCAGCCACGGATCCTGCGGCGGATTGTAGGGTTCCATTACCATTTTGCGCCTCGCTTACTGATGCGTCACAACGATGAGGCGCAGCGCATCCAGACGCCAGCCCGCCTCGTCCAGGCTTTCGAGCACCTGCTGACGATTGCTTTCGATCGCCGCCAGCTCATCGTCACGGATGTTCGGGTTTACCGCTCTCAGGGCTTCCAGACGAGAAAGCTCTGCGGACAGTTTTTCATCGGCTTCACTGCGTGCGGCATCAATCAATACGCGAGCCGCTTTTTCAATCTGCGTTTCACCCTGCTGAAGAATAGCGTAAACGTCCTGCTGAACGGCGTTCACCAGCTTACTGCCGGTATGACGGTTGACCGCACTGAGCTGACGGTTAAAGCTTTCGAACTCAACCTGTGCCGCCAGGTTAGTCCCGTTCTTATCCAGCAGCAAACGCACCGGCGTAGCGGGCAGGAAGCGGTTAAGCTGCAGCTGTTTTGGCGCCTGGGCTTCCACAACGTAAATCAGCTCTAGCAGCAGCGTACCCACCGGCAAGGCTTTGTTCTTGAGCAGCGAAATGGTGCTACTGCCGGTATCACCGGAGAGGATCAGATCGAGGCCGTTACGAATCAACGGGTGTTCCCAGGTAATGAACTGCGCGTCTTCGCGAGACAGGGCCACATCACGTTCGAAGGTGATGGTGCAACCATCTTCCGGCAGGCCAGGGAAGTCCGGCACCAGCATATGATCGGACGGGGTGAGCACAATCATGTTCTCCCCGCGATCGTCCTGGTTAATACCAACGATATCGAACAGGTTCATGGCAAAGCTGATCAGGCTGGTATCGTCATCCTGCTCTTCGATGCTTTCGGCAAGCGCCTGCGCTTTTTCACCGCCGTTAGAGTGGATCTCCAGCAGACGGTCACGGCCCTGTTCCAGCTGCACTTTCAGCGCGTCGTGCTGTTCACGGCAGACTTTAATCAGATCGTCAAAGCCGTCAGTGGTTTCCGGCGATGCGAGGAACGCTGTCAGCTCGCTATGGACGTTGTCGTAAATGGTGCGGCCGGTCGGGCAGGTATGTTCAAACGCATCCAGCCCTTCGTGGAACCAACGCACCAGCACTGACTGGGCGGTTTTTTCCAGATACGGCACATGGATTTGGATATCGTGCGCCTGGCCAATACGGTCCAGACGACCAATACGCTGTTCCAGCAGATCCGGGTTGAACGGCAGATCGAACATCACCAGACGGCTGGCGAACTGGAAGTTACGCCCTTCGGAACCGATTTCGGAACACAGCAGAACCTGTGCGCCGCTGTCTTCTTCGGAGAACCAGGCGGCTGCGCGGTCGCGCTCAATAATCGACATCCCTTCATGGAACACCGCGGCGCGAATACCTTCCCGCTCGCGCAGAACCTGCTCAAGCTGTAGGGCTGTGGTGGCCTTGGCGCAAATGACCAGCACTTTCTGGGAGCGATTCGCGGTCAGGTAGCCCATCAGCCACTCAACGCGCGGATCGAAGTTCCACCAGGTGCCGCTGTCGCCTTCAAATTCCTGGTAAATCTGTTCCGGATAGAGCATATCGCGGGCGCGCTCTTCCGCCGTTTTGCGTGCGCCCATGATGCCAGAGACTTTGATTGCGGTCTGGTACTGGGTTGGCAGCGGCAGACGGATGGTGTGCAGCTCGCGTTTCGGGAAACCTTTCACCCCGTTACGGGTGTTACGGAACAGGACGCGGCTGGTGCCGTGTCGGTCCATCAGCATCGAGACCAGCTCCTGACGCGCGGCTTCAGCGCCGTCACGGTCGCTGTTGGCGGTCTGCAGTAAGGGCTCGATATCCTGTTCGCCAATCAGATCGCTCAAGGTATTGAGCTCGTCATTGGACAGATGCTTGCCCGCCAGCAGCATGGCAACAGCATCCGCCACCGGACGATAGTTTTTCTGCTCTTCAACAAACTGGGCAAAGTCGTGGAAGCGGCTCGGGTCGAGCAGGCGCAGACGCGCAAAGTGGCTTTCCAGACCCAGCTGCTCCGGCGTTGCGGTCAGCAGCAGGATCCCCGGTACGCGCTCGGCCAGCTGTTCAATGGCCATATACTCGCGGCTTGGCGCTTCTTCGCTCCAGACCAGATGGTGCGCTTCATCGACCACCATGATGTCCCATTCGGCATCACACAGATGTTCGAGACGCTGCTTGCTGCGGCGGACAAAGTCCAGGGAGCAGATCACCAGCTGTTCGGTTTCGAACGGGTTATCGGCATCGTGCTGGGCTTCGGCATAGCGCTCATCGTCGAACAGGGAGAAGCGCAGGTTAAATCGGCGCAGCATCTCCACCAGCCACTGGTGCTGCAGGGTTTCCGGCACCACGATCAGCACGCGTTCGGCCGCGCCTGCGAGCAGCTGCTGATGCAAAATCATGCCCGCTTCGATGGTTTTACCTAAACCGACTTCATCGGCCAGCAGGACGCGCGGCGCATGGCGACGGCCGACATCATGGGCAATGTTGAGCTGGTGAGGGATCAGGCTGGTGCGCTGACCGCGCAGGCCGCTCCACGGCATCCGATACTGTTCGCTCTGGAATTTACGCGCGCGATAGCGCAGCGAGAAGCGATCCATACGGTCAATCTGACCGGCAAACAGGCGATCCTGTGGCTTGCTGAACACCAGTTTGCTGTCGAGCAGCACTTCGCGCAGCATGACATCAGCCTCGTCGGTATCGAGACGCGTACCGATATAGGCGAGCAGTCCATTCTCTTCTTTTACGTCTTCAATCTTCAGCTGCCAGCCTTCATGGCTGGTAACGGTATCGCCCGGGTTGAACATCACGCGGGTGACAGGGGAGTCATTGCGAGAATACAGACGGTTTTCACCGGTGGCGGAGAAAAGGAAAGTGACCATACGCGCATCCAGCGCAACTACCGTTCCTAACCCAAGTTCGCTTTCTGTATCGCTGATCCAGCGTTGACCAAGTGTAAAAGGCATATTTGTTCGGCTCTAATCTTTAATTGCAGGCAATAGTTCAACCACCGCTCAAAATGACGGTAATCGAATAATGGGTCCGGGAATGGAAAGGGCGCTATGGTACTGGATGGCAGCGATTTCGTCACCTGTCAAAATAGCCCCAACTGTCCCGTCATCAGTGTAGCAAAATCGTCGTCCATAAACGGTAAAATTCCTTCCGCTACAGGCTGAAGCTGGCGCGTGAGGTAGTGATCGTAATCAAGCGGCGAGTGCTGATAATCCACCGGCTCCGGGCCGCTGGTGGTCCAGACGTATTTGATCGTGCCCCGATTTTGATACTGCGGCGCACGTCCGAGACGGACATTCTCTTCGTCGGCAAGCCGCGCAGCACGCACGTGCGGCGGGACGTTACGCTGGTACTCCGCCAGCGGGCGACGCAGGCGCTTGCGGTACACCAGCTGGTTATCCAGCTCGCCCGCCATCAGGCTGGCGATGGTTTCACGAACGTAGTCCTGGTAGGGCTCGTTACGGAAGATTTTCAGATACAGCTCCTGCTGAAAGCGCTGCGCCATCGGCGTCCAGTCAGTGCGCACTGTTTCAAGACCTTTAAAGACCATCCGCTGGCTATCGCCCTCCTGAATCAGACCGGCATAGCGCTTCTTGCTGCCCTGGTCGGTGCCGCGAATAGTGGGCATTAAAAACCGACAGAAGTGGGTCTCAAACTCCAGCTCCAGGGTACTGGTTAAGCCAGCCTGCTGCAGGTGGGTGAGCCACCAGTCGTTAACGAATGTCACCAGTTTCTGACCGATAGCTGCGGCCTCTTCTTCACTGTGCGCCTCTTTGAGCCAGACGAAGGTCGAGTCGGTATCGCCGTAAATCACGTCATAGCCCTGGGACTCAATCAGCGCTTTGGTCTGGCGCATAATTTCATGTCCGCGCATGGTGATCGACGAGGCCAGGCGAGGATCAAAGAAGCGGCAGGCGCTGGTGCCGAGCACGCCATAGAAGGCGTTCATGATGATCTTCAGGGCCTGGGACAGGGGTTTGTTGCCGTGGCGTTTGGCGTCATCGCGCCCGTGCCAGATTTGGCTGACGATCTCCGGTAAACAGTGCTTCTCCCGGGAAAAGCGCGCCCCGAGAAAGCCCTCGGTGCTGTGCTGCTCATCCGGCTGCGCCAGCCCTTCCACCAGCCCGACCGGATCGATCAGGAAGGTGCGGATAATCGAGGGATACAGGCTTTTATAGTCCAGCACCAGCACCGAGTTGTACAGACCGGGTCGCGAGTCCATCACATAGCCGCCGGGGCTGGCCTGCGGCGGGACATCACCAAGGTTGGGGGCGACATAGCCCGCCCGGTGCATGCGCGGGAAATAGAGATGGCTGAAGGCGGCGACCGATCCGCCGTGCCGGTCAACCGCCAGCCCGTTGACGGTGGCGCGCTCCAGCAGAAACGGCATGATCTCCGTTTTGTGGAAAATGCGCGTCACCAGCTCGCAGTCTTTCAGATTGTAAGTCGCCAGCGCCGGTTTATCCTGCGCAAACCGGCGATCGATCTCGTCCATCCGGTCCCAGGGATTATCGATGGACTTACCCTCGCCAAGCAGCTCCTGCGACACCGCTTCCAGCGAGAACGACGAGAAGCTCCAGAAGGCGGATTTTAACGCCTCGATGCCGTCGATGATGAGGCGTCCACGCGCCTGCGCAAAGAAGACGCCGTTCTTAAACCCGTGCTCGCGCCACTCCAGCTCGCTGTTGCCGCGCCCGAGCAGCAGCGGAATGCGGTAGCGCTCGGCGTGCTTTTGCAGAACCCTTAAGTCGAACTGCACCACGTTCCAGCCGATGATCACGTCGGGATCATGCTGCGCGATCCACGCGTTGAGCTTTTCCAGCAGCTGCGGGCGGCTGGAAACGTATTCGAGCTGGAAATCGAGTCCAGAGGCATCGCCATTGGCCGGGCCCAGCATATAGACAACCCGCTGGCCGCAACCCTCGATACCAATGCAGTACAGCTCGCCGTGGCGGGTGGTTTCAATATCGATAGACGCCCATTTAAGGGGCGGGCGGTAGTGCGGATGGGGTTTGAGACGGGCGTTAGTCAGCCTGTTGCCCTGCGGGGTGCCATCGACCCAGACGGGCGCGGTAATAAAGCGCTCCATCAGGAAGCGTTCCGGGGGACGAATATCTGCTTCGTACAGGGTCACGCCCGCCTCGCGCAGCAGCTTTTCATAACGCATCAGCTGGCGATGGGCGCGGCAATAGAGGCCGTACACCGGGCGACGCTGGAAGTCGTGCAGCTCAAGCGGGGTCAGCCGCCAGCCGTTTTCATCGCGCAGCAGCTGTTTGGTTTTTTCGACGTGCGGTTCCGGGATAAACGCGACGGATTCCTGCGCAGGCAGGGTAACGTTTAGCGGACCGTTGTCGGTCGCCAGCCACAATTCCACCTCTGTTCCCTGCGGTGTATCCCGCCAGTGCCGGGTCAGTAAAAAACCTTCTTGCGCCTGCGTCACGCCGCTCTCTCATAAAGAAAAACCAGGCGTGAGTATAGCCTGGTTGAGGGTGTTTTGCTGGGATTTTATACAGGTATTCTTGGCGGTTATTGTCCGTAATACGCCTTCGCGCCGTGCTTGCGCAGGTAGTGTTTGTCAAGCAGCGTTTGCTGCATGTCCGGCAGCTGCGGGGCCAGCTGGCGGCAGAAGATGCCCATATAGGCCACCTCTTCCAGCACGATGGCGTTATGTACCGCATCTTCAGCGTTTTTGCCCCACGCGAACGGACCGTGAGAGTGAACCAGTACCCCCGGCATTTGCGCCGCATCGATCCCTTGGTTCTCAAAGGTTTCGACAATCACGTTGCCGGTTTCCCACTCATACTCACCGTTGATCTCGGCATCGGTCATCTTGCGGGTGCAGGGGATGGTGCCGTAGAAATAGTCGGCATGGGTGGTGCCGGTCGCCGGGATCGATTGCCCGGCCTGCGCCCAGATGGTGGCGTGTCGGGAGTGGGTGTGCACGATGCCGCCAATCGACGGGAAGGATTGATATAGCAGCCGGTGGGTTGGTGTATCGGAAGAGGGCTTTTTCTTCCCTTCCACCACTTCACCGGTGGCAAGGCTGACCACCACCATATCGTCGGCGGTCATCACCCGGTAATCGACGCCGGACGGTTTAATCACAAACACGCCCTGTTCACGATCGACCGCACTGACGTTGCCCCAGGTCAGGGTAACGAGATTATGTTCCGGCAGGGCCAGATTGGCTTCCAGAACCTGACGTTTGAGATCTTCTAGCATGCATCCTCCAGGAAAAAAGGCCCGCCCTGCGGCAGGCCAAAGGTTCCCCTGTTAACGTTTTGAACCGTAGTAAACTTCATTCCAGCGCAGTGCATCTTTGAAGGCCGGCAGTCGGGTGTCGTTATCAATCACCGCCAGCTCAATGTTGTGCAGTTCAGCGAACTGACGCATGTCGTTGAGATCCAGCGCGTGGCTGAACACGGTATGGTGCGCGCCGCCGGCCAGGATCCAGGCTTCGGATGCGGTTGGCAGATCCGGCTGCGCTTTCCACAGGGCGTTCGCCACCGGCAGATTCGGCAGGGCGTGCGGGGTTTCAACGGTATCGACACAGTTCACCAGCAGGCGGAAGCGATCGCCCATATCGATCAGGCTGGCGTTAATGGCCGGGCCAGTGCGGGTGTTAAAGATCAGACGGGCAGGATCGGCTTTGCCGCCAATGCCCAGGTGCTGTACGTCGAGGATCGGTTTTTCGTCAACGGCGATCGATGGACAGACTTCCAGCATGTGCGAGCCCAGCACCAGATCGTTGCCGTTCTCGAAGTGGTAGGTGTAATCCTCCATAAAGGAGGTGCCGCCCTGCAGACCGGTCGACATCACTTTCATGATGCGTAGCAGAGCGGCAGTTTTCCAGTCGCCTTCGCCCGCAAAGCCGTAGCCCTGCTGCATCAGACGTTGTACTGCCAGGCCTGGCAACTGTTTCAGGCCGTGAAGATCTTCAAAGGTGGTGGTGAACGCATGGAAGCCGCCCTGTTCGAGGAAGCGTTTCATGCCCAGTTCAATGCGAGCGGCATCAAGCACGTTCTGGCGCTTGTCGCCGTTGATTTGTGCCGCAGCCGTCAGGCGGTAGCTGCTTTCGTAGTCGTCGATCAGCGCATTCACATCGCCGTCGCTGACCTCGTTGACCACCTGCACCAGATCGCCCACTGCCCAGGTGTTAACCGAAAAACCGAACTTGATCTGCGCAGCAACTTTGTCGCCGTCAGTCACGGCCACTTCACGCATGTTGTCGCCGAAACGGGCCACTTTCAGCTGGCGGGTATCCTGCTTTGATACCGCCTGGCGCATCCACGAGCCAATGCGTTTGTGGGCCTGCTGATCCTGCCAGTGGCCGGTTACGACCGCGTGCTGCTGACGCATACGCGCGCCGATGAAGCCGAACTCACGGCCGCCGTGCGCGGTCTGGTTCAGGTTCATAAAGTCCATGTCGATGCTGTCCCACGGCAGGGCCGCGTTGAACTGGGTATGGAACTGCAGCAGCGGTTTGTTGAGGATTGTCAGGCCGTTGATCCACATCTTGGCCGGGGAGAAGGTGTGCAGCCACACCACCAGACCGGCGCATTTGTCGTCGTAGTTCGCATCGCGACAAATATGGGTGATCTCGTCCGGCGAGGTCCCGAGCGGTTTCAGGACCAGTTTGCAGGGCAGTTTGGCTTCTGCATTCAGTGCGTTTACAACATGTTCAGCGTGCTGAGTCACCTGGCGCAGGGCTTCCGGCCCATAAAGATGCTGGCTACCAATCACAAACCACACTTCATAATTATTAAAAATGGTCATTATCGTGTCCTTAATGTGTCAGGGTTGCCGTGGATTCCGGGCTGTTCTTAACCGGGGCGGCGACAGGGAGATAGTGCTGTTCAGCGCTCTTCGACCACTGCTGATAGCGCTGATAGAGCTGTTCAAAACGTTGCGCCTGCTGCGCACGCGGCTGGAGGGTGTTTTCCACCTCGCTTGCCATATGCTGTTGCGCGGTCGGGATATCGGCATGTACGCCCGCCGCCACGGCAGCGAAGATCGCCGCGCCTAACGCGCAGCACTGATCGGAGGCGACAATCTGCAGCGGACGGTTCAGGACATCGCAGCAGGCCTGCATGATCACCGGGTTCTTACGGGCGATCCCGCCCAGCGCCATCACGTTGTTGACGTCGATACCCTGTTCGGTGAAGCACTCCATAATCGCGCGCGCGCCAAAGGCGGTGGCGGCGACCAGCCCGCCAAACAGCGCCGGGGCGTTGGTGGCGAGGTTGAGATCGGTAATCACCCCTTTCAGACGCTGGTTGGCGTTCGGCGTGCGGCGACCGTTAAACCAGTCGAGCACCACCGGGAGATGGTCAAGGGAGGGGTTTTTGGCCCAGGCGTCGGTTAACTGCACCAGCAGCTGCTTCTTGCTGGCGTCAATCTGAGGTTTCAGTTCCGGATGGGTGGCCGCCAGCTGATCCAACGGCCAGCCCAGCACCCGGCCAAACCAGGCGTAGATATCGCCGAAGGCGGACTGACCCGCTTCCAGACCGATAAAGTCAGGCACCACGCTGCCGTCGACCTGGCCGCAAATGCCTTTCACCGCGCGGTCGCCCACGCTGGCTTTGTCGGCGGTGAGGATGTCGCAGGTTGAGGTGCCGATCACTTTCACCAGCGTGTTGGGCTGGGCACCCGCGCCAACTGCGCCCATATGACAGTCAAAGGCACCGCCGGAAATGGTCACCTGCTGCGGCAGGCCGAGACGCTCTGCCCACTCTGCGCACAGCGTGCCCACCGGGATATCCGCCGTCCAGGTATCGCTAAACAGCGGGTAGTCGAGGTTCTGGTTGATGATAGGGTCGAGTTCGTCAAAGAAGGCGGCGGGCGGCAGACCGCCCCAGCTTTCATGCCACAAGGATTTATGCCCGGCGCTGCAGCGGCCGCGGCGAATATCCTGCGGACGGGTGGTGCCGGAGAGCAGGGCGGGCACCCAGTCGCAGAGTTCAATCCACGACACCGCCGCCTGCGCCACGCGGGCATCCTGGCGGGTGACGTGCAGAATTTTGGCCCAGAACCACTCGCTGGAGTAAATGCCGCCAATGTAGCGGGAGTAGTCGCTCTTGCCGGGCTGATGGCACAAACGGGTGATGGCTTCGGCTTCTTCCACCGCGGTATGGTCTTTCCACAGCACGAACATGGCGTTCGGGTTATCAGCAAACTCCGGGCGCAGCGCCAGCACGTGGCCGTCGGCGTCAATCGGTGCCGGGGTTGAACCGGTGCTGTCCACGCCAATCCCGACGATTTCGCTGCGCTGTGCGTCGCTCAGGTCGGCCAGCACCGCTTTGATTGCCGCTTCCATCGACTCGATGTAGTCGCGCGGGTGATGGCGGAACTGATTATTCGGCGCATCACAGAAACGCCCCTCTTGCCAGCGCGGGTACCACTCAACGCTTGTCGCTATCTCCTGGCCCGTTGTGCACTCCACTGCCAGGGCACGTACCGAGTCACTGCCAAAGTCCAGGCCAATCGCAATTGCCATGCTGTTGCTCCATCAAAAAACAGGTATGCATGAACATTAGAGAGTGAGGGGGAAAATCGTCAGGCAGGATCCGCTAATCTTATGGATGATTTTGCTGTGACATGAGAAAGTGTGACGCCGTGCAAATATTCAATGTGGACATTTCTGCCGCGGTTATAGACACTTTTGTTACCGCTGACCCGCACGTTGTTACGGATAAATCGCAACGGAGGCGTTATCAATCTGGACATAAAAGCGTGCTGATAGCTTTTGGACCTTTCAGGACCCGGTTTTTATGCCGCTTTTGTTGATATGGACAAATGGTTTCCTTCAGGACCGTCAGGAGTATTGAAATTATGGCTGAAACGCAAAGTGATCCCCTGCTGCCGGGCTACTCGTTTAACGCGCATCTGGTCGCGGGATTAACCCCTATCGAGTCTGAGGGGTATCTCGATTTTTACGTTGATCGACCGCTGGGGATGAAGGGCTATATCCTCAATATGACCGTGCGCGGCGAAGGGGTGATTAAGAATAACGATCAAACGTATGTCTGCCGTCCGGGCGATATTTTGCTGTTTCCGCCGGGGGAAATTCACCACTACGGACGCCATCCGGATGCCAGCGAGTGGTATCACCAGTGGGTCTACTTTCGCCCGCGCGCTTACTGGCAGGAGTGGCTAAGCTGGCCGTCGATGTTTGCCCACACTGGATTTTATCGCCCGGATGACGTGCATCAGCCGCAGTTTCGCGAGCTGTTCGCCCAGATCATCGAGGCCGGGCAGGCGGGTGGGCGCTACGCCGAGCTGCTGGCGATCAACCTGCTGGAGCAGCTGCTGCTCAGGCGCATGGAGGCGATCAACGAGTCGCTCAACCCGCCGCTGGATCACCGGGTACGCGAGGCGTGCCAGTACATCAGCGATCATCTGGCGGACGGGCAGTTCGACATTGCCAGCGTTGCCCAGCATGTTTGCCTCTCCCCGTCGCGCCTGTCGCACCTGTTCCGCCAGCAGCTGGGGGTGAGCGTGCTGAGCTGGCGCGAAGATCAGCGCATCAGTCAGGCCAAACTGCTGCTGAGCACCACCCGGATGCCGATTGCCAGCGTCGGCCGCAACGTAGGCTTTGAAGATCAACTCTATTTTTCCCGCGTGTTTAAGAAATGCACCGGTGCCAGCCCCAGCGAATTCCGCGCTGGCTGTGAGTAAAAAAAGTGAACAGAAGGTAAATAAAACTAAACGAATTCGCTGAAAGCCGCGTACACCCGGTAAACTATTCAGACAATTGATGTCTTGACGCAGCAGGCATGTCTTCGCAGAATCCCTGCTTTGTTACCTGACCGGAACAGTTATGCAGGCATTGCTGGAACATTTTATTACCCAGTCCGTTACTTACTCGCTCTTCGCGATTGCGTTAGTGGCCTTTCTCGAATCGCTGGCGCTGGTCGGGCTCATTTTACCCGGCACGGTGATGATGGCCGGGCTTGGGGCGTTGATCGGCAGCGGCGAGGTTAACTTCTGGCAGGCGTGGCTGGCGGGTATCGTCGGCTGTCTGCTGGGCGACTGGATCTCTTTCTGGCTGGGCTGGCGCTTTAAAAAGCCGTTGCACCGCTGGTCGTTCATGAAGAAGAACAAAGCCCTGCTTGATAAAACCGAGCACGCTCTGCATCAGCACAGTATGTTTACCATTCTGGTAGGCCGTTTTGTGGGTCCGACGCGTCCGCTGGTGCCGATGGTGGCGGGGATGCTCGACCTGCCGGTATCAAAGTTTATTGTGCCGAATCTGATTGGGTGCCTGTTCTGGCCGCCGGTCTATTTCCTGCCGGGTATTCTGGCCGGTGCGGCGATCGATATTCCTGCCGGGATGCAGAGTGGAGGCTTTAAATGGCTGCTGCTGGCGACTGCGCTGCTGCTGTGGTTGGCGGCATGGCTCTGCTGGCGACTGTGGCGCAGCGGTAAAGCGAGCGCCGACCGTCTGAGCACTTACCTGCCGCGCGGACGTCTGCTGTGGGTAGCGCCCTTGATGCTGGGCGTGGCAGTGATGGCGCTGGTGGCGCTGATTCGCCATCCGCTGATGCCGGTGTACGGCGAGATCCTGCTGAAAGTGGTCAGCCGCTGACCGGGTTTACGCGATCCCCAACAGCCGCGATGCGCTGACCTTGCCTTGCACCAGCGCCTGGGTATCGCCATCCCAGGCGATACGCCCATCGGCCACCACCACGGCGCGAGGGGCGATCCTCGCCGCATCTTCCACGCTGTGTGACACCATCAGCATCGTCAGCTTTTGACGCTCACAAACCTCTTTTACCAGCAACAGCATCTCCTGGCGTAAGGCGGGATCGAGCGCCGAAAAGGGCTCATCCAGCAGCAAAATGGGCTGTTCACGCACCAGGCAGCGCGCCAGGGCGGCACGCTGTCGCTGACCCCCGGAAAGCTCGCCCGGCAGACGCTCCAGCAGCTCGCTGATCCCCATTTGCGCCGCAATGCTGTTCAGCTTCTGCTGCTGATCGGCGTTCAGCCGCAGCCCCGGGTGCATCCCCAGGCCAATGTTCTGGCGCACCGTCAGGTGGGTAAAGAGGTTGTTTTCCTGAAACAGCATCGATACCGGGCGCTGAGAAGGCGGCGTCCGGGTGTGGTCTTTTTCTTCAATGGTGATGCTGCCGCTGGCCGGCTGCAGAAAACCGGCGACCAGGTTCAGGAGCGTACTTTTTCCCGCCCCGCTGGGGCCGAGCACCGCGATGAGCTCCCCTTTACGAACAGAGAGCGTGAAACGCATCGGCAGGTGCTGGTAAAGCCAGGTTACATCAGTCAGTTTTAACATCACGTCCCGGAAGTTTTTCGATAACGGTGAATAACGCAAAGCACAGCAGCAGCAGCAGCAGTGCCGTGACGGCACCGTCCTGGCTGCGATACGAACCGATCTGCTGATACAGCCAGAACGGCAGGGTGCGGAAATCGTCATTGCCAAACAGCGCCACGACCCCGAAGTCGCCAATCGACAGTACGCAGGCAAACGCCAGCGCCTGGGCCAGCGGGCGCTTCAGCGCGCGCAGCTCAACCGTTGTCAGCCGCTGCCAGCCGTGCATCCCCAGCGAGGAACAGAGCTGCGTGTAGCGGGCGCTGAGATCGCGCATCGGGTTTTCCAGCACCTTCAGTGCATAGGGGATCGCCATCAGCGCATTGGTGAAAATCACAATCCCATCTGCCGATTCAGGCAGGCCGATGGTGCTGTTAAACAGCAGGAAGAACCCGCTCGCCAGCACAATGCCGGGCATTGCCAGAATCAACATGCCGCTGAGATCCAGCGCCTGTCCGGCCACGATGGCCTGCCGGGCGTACAGCTCGCGACTGGTCCACAGCAGCATCATGGTCAGCACCACGCAGAGTAAACCCGCCCCGAGCGCAATGCGCAGCGAGGTGACCAGCGCCTGCCAGAGCACCGGCTGTTGCAGGACCGACAGCAGGTTGAGATTCAGCCCGTCGACCACCACCGCCAGCAGCGGCGGCAGCAGCAGCAGCAGCGCCAGGGCGATCAGCACGCCATCGGTCAGGCGGCTTCGCAGGCAGTCCTGCGGATCGCGCCAGCCGCTCAGCTGGCTGCTGCCCACCGCAATGGCTTTACCCAGCCGCTGGCTCAGTACCACCAGCCCCAGGCAGCAGAACATCTGCACCATCGCCAGCAGTGCCGCGCGACCGGGATCGTAGTCATAGCTCAGGGCCTGATAGATGGCGAGCTCGATGGTGGTGGCCTGTGGCCCGCCGCCCAGAGAAAGCACCGTGGCAAAGCTGGCGAAGCACAGCATGAAAATCAGCGCCGCCACCGGGGGGATCTGACGGCGCAGCCAGGGCCACTCGACAAAGCGGAAAAATGACCAGCCGCGCATCCCGAGCTGGGCGGCCAGCTGGCGCTGCTCGCCGGGAATATTCTCCAGCGCCTGCAGCAGCAGCCGCGTGGCCATCGGCATATTGAAAAAGACGTGTGCCAGCAAAATACCCTGCAGGCCGTAGGGCGAGAAGGTCCACTCCAGCCCGAGCGCCTGACACAGAGAGGCAAGCCAGCCCTGACGACCGTAGACGCTAAGAATGCCAAATACGGCCACCAGCACCGGCAGGATCAGGGTCATGGCGCACAGGCGCAGCAGCGCCTGTCTGCCGGGGAAGCGACGCCGGTAGAGCGCGCGGGCGAGGAAGATGGCGGGCACGACGGAAAGCACGGCGGAGAGAAACGCCTGCCAGAATGAGAAGCGGATGACGTGCCACAGATAGCTGTCGTGCCACAGCGCCGCAACGTCAGTCGCGGGCGCGTTAAGCCACAGCGCCAGAAACGCACCCAGCGCGACGGTCACCATCAGCGTGGCGGCCGTCAGCCCCGGGAGGAGCCAGCCGGCGATTAGCGGCTGACGGCGCGTTGCCATTCACTGACCCAGGTGGCACGTTTCCCGGCGACGTCGTGCGGGGTAAATTCCAGCGTGGTTTTGGGTTTCACCAGCGTGTCAAAACCGGCTGGTAACGCGACGTTGGTGACCGGATACATCCAGTTGCCCTCTGGAATGGCATTCTGGAACGACGGTGAGACCATAAATTTCAGGAACTTCTCGGCCAGCTCCGGCTGTTTGCTGGCAGCGGTGCGGGCGGCAACTTCAACCTGCAGGTAGTGGCCTTCGGCAAAATCAGCGGCGGCGTAGTTGTCTTTTTTCTCGGCGATAATGTGATACGCAGGCGAGGTGGTGTAGCTCAGCACCAGGTCGCTTTCCCCTTTCAGGAACAGACCGTAGGCTTCACTCCAGCCCTTGGTGACGGTGACCGTTTTGGCGGCCAGCTTCTGCCAGGCGTCCGGCGCTTTATCGCCGTACACTTTTTGCATCCACAGCAGCAGGCCGAGACCCGGGGTGCTGGTGCGAGGATCTTCGTAGATCACACGCCATTTCTGGTCACTCTCGACCAGCTCTTTCAGGCTTTTCGGCGGGTTTTTCAGCTTGTTTTTGTCGTAGACGAAGGCGAAGTAGCCGTAATCGAAAGGCACAAAGGTGTCGTTCTTCCAGCCCCCGGGCACGTTTACCGCATCCGTTGCCACGCCACTTTTCGCGAACAGCCCGGTTTGGGTGGCGGCTTCCAGCAGGTTGTTATCCAGACCCAGTACCACGTCGGCTTTGCTGTTTTTGCCTTCCATGCGCAGGCGATTGAGCAGCGAGACGCCATCTTCCAGAGCCACGAACTTCAGCTCGCAGCCGCAGTCGGCTTCAAAGGCTTTTTTTACCGCCGGGCCTGGGCCCCAGTCGGCAGCGAAAGAGTCGTAGGTGTAGACCGTCAGGACAGGACTGGCGACGGCAGGCAGCGCGATCAGCGCCAGCAGGGGAAGAACAGTTTTGAACACTTTGCACCTCTTACATTGAGAGTGGCAAAGGATTTTGAGCGACAGCCTCAAATCCCTTCGCCGGCGTTATCCGGATCAGGTTCGACGGGTATTTTCTCAGCACACGCTCGCGCGCAGCACCCCGATGAGAACGACAGCATTGTAATGATTTGGTGAATATTACGAAAGTATTATGGTTCAGGCGGCGCAAACCATGCCGACTTGAAGTCAAACCAGCCCAGCGTGTTCATGCGCAGGCCACGCATGCTGCGCTGCCCCTGGATCATCAGCCAGTGGTGGATCAGCGGGACCATCGCCTGCTGCGCCAGCAGCTGCTGACACCAGACCGCAAGGTTCATCTCGCCTGCACGCCATGCGGCCGCATCCTGCTGCCAGTCGCGGGGAATACAGTGTTGCAGCAGCGGCACTTCGTACAGGTGCGAGAACAGCGAAAAATCGAGCGGCAGGGTGAAGTTAACGCTGTTGAGCCAGATATCGCTCACCGCATCGCCGCGATGCCATTCGTCGTAGCTGACTTCCTGAATGTTGAGCGTCACCTGCTCGGCGGCCAGCAGTTCGCTCATCATTCTGGCGATGACCCGATGTTCGACGTGCTCCCGGTAGAAGGTCAGGGTGATGCTCTCCAGTCCGGCCGGTTTTTCACCGCGCCCCGGACGGGCATGGTGCCAGCGAGGAAGCAGGCCATACGCCGGGAACCAGTAGGACTGGTACAGCTCCTCGGCCTGATAAATGAGGTTCGCAGGGGAGAGGATCCGGCTTATCCACTGGCGCACGTCGGCGCTGGCACCGCGGTGGGAGCGGGCATCGAACAGCAGATAGTAACAGCCCTCCTCAAGACGGCTTTCCACCGCTTTTTCGCCCTCGGTGGGCCCCTCCAGCGTCAGGCCGACGCTCAGTTCTTCGTTAATATCCGGCAGAACCCAGACGTTCACTTCGTCGATCAGCGCCCGGTAGCCAAAGTAATCATCAAAGGCGCGGATCTTGAGCTGATTGTTATTGTTACGCGAGACCGCATAAGGGCCAGTGCCGATCGGCTGGCTGGCAAAGTTGGGCATCGTTTCCCATTCCCGCGGCAGGATCATCGATGGCACATACCCCAGCAGCCACGGTAGCCAGCGGTCCGGCTCCGAGAGCTGAATATCCAGCGTCCAGGCGGTGGGGGACTGGATCTGCGTGATGTGCGAATAGAGAGGCAGTTCGCGGGCGCGCTGCAGCGAGGCAATGACGTCGGCCATCTCCAGCTCGCGACCATGGTGGAAATGAATGCCAGGGCGCAGAAAAAAGCGCCAGTGCAGGGGAGAAAGCTGCTGCCAGTGATGGGCGATATCGGCTTCCAGTTCCCCGTTTTCCTCATTTATGCGCGTCAGCCCGCTAAAAATCTGCCGCGCCATATGGGTTTCGGAGCGGCGTAATGCGCTGCCTGGTAAAAGATTTTTCATCGGGCGGTAGTAGAGCACGCGCAGGATGTGCTTCCCCTGACGGAAGCTGCGGCCCAGGTGCGACACCAGCATCTGACGCACGGCGGCTTTATCCCCCACCAGCTGCACCAGCTGTTCGATGCGATCCTGCTCCAGCAGGTCTTCCGCCCGTTGCTGCTGCAGCGCCAGCCCGGTATAGAGAAAGGTCAGGCGGGAGCGTTTTCCGCGTCCGGCTTCGGCTTCCCAGCTCAGCCAGCCCTGCTGCTGCATAGTGTTGAGCAGGGTGCGCATATGACGCCGCGAACAGCTGAGCAGCTCGGCGAGTTCGCTGAGCGTGGTGTCCCGGGTTTGGCCATCACAGCATTGCCACAGGCGGATGAATTGTTGTTGCAGACGACCAGACGGCATAAAAGAGGAACTCCTGACAAAAAATCAGCAATTTATTTATCCCTATATTAGGCCAATAATTCACTTCGATGAAGCGAGGAGGTGATGATGAAGAGGTCTACCGCACGTCAGTTCTACCGAAAGTACTTCTCAGCGACAAAAGGAGTGTCCTGGCTGGCCCGCCTGTGCGCAGAACAGCAGCTGAAAATACTGGACGATCTGATGCAGTGGGAGGTGACAACGTCGACCTCGGAACGCTGACTTGCTTCGATCATGTGTGACTGAGTATTGGTGCGAATCACCACGCCAGCAGGTATCATCTGCTGGCTTTTTTCGTTTTCACTTGCGCTGAAGGGAACTGATCATGCTCTGGTTAATGACGATGGGGCGCCGCCTCAACGGTGTCTACGCCGCCTTTTTAATGGTGGCATTTATGATGGGCGTGGCCGGTGCGTTGCAGGCGCCTACCTTAAGTTTATTCCTGAGCCGCGAGGTGGGGGCCCAGCCATTCTGGGTGGGGCTGTTTTATACCGTTAATGCCATCGCCGGGATCCTGGTCAGCCTGTGGCTGGCGAAGCGCTCCGACAGTCAGGGCGATCGGCGCAAACTGATCCTGTTTTGCTGCGCCATGGCCATCGGCAACGCGTTGCTGTTTGCCTTTAACCGTCATTATCTGACTTTATTAACCTGCGGCGTGTTTCTGGCGTCACTGGCCAATACCGCCATGCCGCAGTTGTTTGCCCTGGCGCGGGAATACGCCGACAGCTCCGCGCGTGAAGTGGTGATGTTCAGCTCGGTGATGCGTGCCCAGCTCTCCCTGGCGTGGGTTATCGGCCCGCCGCTGGCCTTTATGCTGGCGCTCAACTATGGCTTTACCGTCATGTTCTCGATCGCGGCAGGGATTTTTGCTATCAGCCTGGGATTGATCGCCTTTGCGCTTCCGACCGTCTCCCGGGTGGAATCAGCGACCGCGACGCCGTTAACCCAGGTCAGCGGCTGGCAGAACAAGAATGTGCGGATGCTGTTTATCGCCTCCACGCTGATGTGGACCTGCAACACCATGTATATCATCGACATGCCGCTGTGGATCAGCAGCGATCTGGGTCTGCCGGATAAGCTGGCCGGGATCTTAATGGGAACGGCGGCCGGACTGGAAATTCCGGCGATGATCCTCGCGGGTTACTATGTGAAGCGCTTTGGTAAACGGCGGATGATGCTGATTGCGGTGGCGGCGGGCGTGTTGTTTTACGTGGGGCTGATTCTGTTTCACAGCCACAAAGCGCTGCTTGCCCTGCAGCTGTTTAACGCCATTTTCATTGGGATTGTCGCCGGGATTGGCATGCTCTGGTTCCAGGATTTGATGCCGGGGCGGGCCGGTTCGGCCACCACGCTGTTTACCAACAGCATTTCAACCGGGGTAATTCTGGCGGGGATGATTCAGGGCGCGCTGGCGCAAAGTTACGGCCACTACGCGGTCTATTGGGCGATTGCGGCGATCTCCGTGGTGACGCTGGCGCTGACGTTCAGGATAAAAGATGTGTGAGTGTCTGGGCGACCATACATAAAAAAATGGCCCGCAACGCGGGCCATTTCATTACGCCATAAAGGCCGGCTGTTTATTCTCGTAGGTGGCAATCGCGTCTTCGTGCTGCAAGGTCAGGCCGATGCTGTCGAGGCCGTTGATCATGCAGTGGCGGCGGAAGGCATCGATGCTAAAGCCATAGGTTTTATCCCCGGCTTTAACTTCTTCCGCTTCCAGATCTACTTCAAACTTAATCCCTGGGTTGCTTTGCACCAGCGCAAACAGCTCGTCGACCTGTTCGTCGCTTAACGTCACCGGCAGCAGCTGGTTGTTGAAGCTGTTGCCGTAGAAGATATCGGCAAAGCTCGGTGCAATGACCACTTTGAAACCGTAATCGGTCAGCGCCCACGGGGCGTGCTCGCGTGATGAGCCGCAGCCGAAGTTTTCCCGCGCCAGCAGGATCGACGCCCCTTTGAATGCCGGAAAGTTCAGCACGAACTCCGGGTTCGGCACTTCGCCTTTGTCATCCAGAAAACGCCAGTCGTTAAACAGGTGCGCGCCAAAACCGGTGCGGGTCACTTTCTGCAAAAACTGCTTCGGGATAATGGCGTCGGTGTCGACGTTGGCCGCGTCCAGAGGGACAACCAGGCCAGTATGTTGGGTAAATTTCTCTGCCATGATGGTCTCCTTATTTCAGGTTGCGAATATCGGCGAAATGCCCGGTCACTGCGGCAGCTGCGGCCATTGCCGGGCTGACCAGATGGGTGCGTCCGCCGCGCCCCTGACGACCTTCAAAGTTACGGTTGCTGGTGGATGCACAGCGCTCGCCCGGATTCAGGCGGTCGTTGTTCATCGCCAGGCACATGGAGCAGCCTGGCAAGCGCCATTCAAAGCCCGCTTCGATGAAAATCTTATCCAGACCTTCTGATTCTGCCTGCGCTTTCACCGGGCCGGAGCCGGGAACGACCAGCGCCTGAACGCCTGGGGCCACTTTACGCCCTTTCGCGACTTCAGCCGCCGCACGCAAATCTTCAATGCGCGAGTTGGTGCAGGAGCCGATAAACACTTTATCAATCGCCACGTCGGTCAACGGCACGCCCGGTTTCAGCCCCATATAGGCCAGCGCTTTTTCGGCGCTGGCACGCTCAACCGGATCGGCAAACGACGCCGGATCGGGAATGTTGTCCGTGACTGAAATCACCTGGCCTGGGTTGGTGCCCCAGGTGACCTGCGGCGCGATGGCTTCAGCCTGCAGGGTCACAACGGTGTCGAACTGCGCGCCGTCGTCGGTTTTCAGGGTTGACCAGTAAGCAACGGCATCGTCGTAATTCTGGCCTTTCGGCGCATGCAGACGGCCTTTGACATACTCGAAGGTGATTTCATCCGGGGCAACCAGACCGGCTTTTGCGCCCATCTCAATGGCCATGTTGCACAGGGTCATGCGGCCTTCCATGCTCAGCGCCTGAATAGCGCTGCCGCAGAATTCCACCACGTGCCCGGTGCCGCCAGCGCTGCCGGTTTTACCGATGATCGCCAGCACAATGTCTTTGGCGGTGATGCCCGGTGCGGCCTGGCCGGTGACTTCAATCTTCATGGTTCTGGCGCGGCCCTGCTTCAGGGTCTGGGTCGCCAGCACATGTTCTACTTCAGAGGTGCCGATACCGAACGCCAGGGCACCAAACGCGCCGTGGGTAGCGGTATGGGAGTCGCCGCAGACGATGGTCATCCCCGGCAGGGTGATACCCTGTTCCGGCCCCATCACGTGGACAATCCCCTGATATGGGTGGTTCAGGTCATACAGCTCAACGCCAAACTCGTTGCAGTTCTTGATAAGCTCCTGCATCTGGATGCGCGCCATCTCACCGGAGGCGTTGATATCTTTGGTCTGCGTCGAGACGTTATGGTCCATCGTCGCAAAGGTTTTGCCAGGCTGACGCACCGGACGATGATGCGCGCGCAGGCCATCAAATGCCTGCGGCGAGGTCACTTCGTGCACCAGATGACGGTCAATATAGAGCAGTGGGGTTTCGTTTGGCGCTTCGTAAACCACGTGAGCTTCAAACAATTTTTCGTACAACGTCTTCGCCATGATTACACCCCTTCAGCGACATAGCGGGCAATGATATCGCCCATTTCATCGGTACTGACTGCGGCCGCGCCCCGGGCTAAATCGCCGGTGCGGATACCTTCTTCCAGCGCACGGTTGATGGCATTTTCAATCGCCGTCGCCGCATCGTTGGCATCCAGGCTGTAGCGCAGCAGCAGCGCCAGGGAGAGGATCTGCGCAATCGGGTTAGCAATATTCTTGCCTGCGATATCCGGCGCGGATCCGCCTGCCGGTTCGTACAGGCCAAAACCTTCTTCGTTCAGGCTGGCGGACGGCAGCATCCCCATTGAGCCGGTGATCATTGCGCACTCGTCAGAGAGGATGTCGCCAAACAGGTTGGAGCACAGCAGCACGTCGAACTGGGACGGGTCTTTGATCAGCTGCATGGTGGCGTTATCGATATACATATGCGCCAGCTGCACGTCCGGGTATTCCCGGGCGATTTCGTTAACGATTTCACGCCACAGGATCGAGGATTGCAGCACGTTGGCTTTATCAATCGACGTCACTTTATGGCCGCGCTTGCGGGCAGATTCGAACGCGATACGGGCGATGCGTTCGATCTCAAAACGGTGATACACCTCGGTATCGAAGGCTTTTTCATGCTGACCGCTGCCTTCGCGGCCTTTCGGCTGGCCAAAGTAGATGCCGCCGGTTAACTCACGCACGCACAGAATATCGAAACCGTTAGCGGCAATATCGGCGCGCAGCGGGCAGAACTCTTCCAGACCCGGGTACAGTTTGGCCGGACGGAGGTTGCTGAACAGCTTGAAATGCTTACGCAATGGCAGCAGTGCCCCGCGCTCTGGCTGCTCTGCTGGCGGCAGGTGTTCCCATTTCGGGCCACCGACGGAACCAAACAGCACCGCATCCGCATTTTCACAGCCGGTCACCGTTGCCTGTGGCAGCGGCGTGCCGTGATTATCAATCGCGACGCCGCCCACATCGTAGTGGCTGGTGGTAATTTTCATCGCAAAACGGGTACGGATCGCTTCCAGAA
This sequence comes from Leclercia sp., assembly GCA_049284415.1. Lineage (GTDB taxonomy): Bacteria > Pseudomonadota > Gammaproteobacteria > Enterobacterales > Enterobacteriaceae > Enterobacter. Next base: position 140,399 of record JBAPXW010000024.1, on the reverse strand, counting down.
CCTTCAGCGCCTGTGCCATAACCTCGGGGCCAATTCCGTCGCCCGGTAACACAGCAATATGGTAATTCTTCGACATTACACGGTTTCCTTATTGTTCTCTTTATTCTGAGCTTTGCGTTGCAACTCTTTTTCAACTTCTGCGGCGCGCCAGATGTTATTCAGGACGTGAACCATCGCTTTTGCGGAGGATTCGACGATATCTGTCGCCAGGCCCACGCCGTGGAAGCGACGGCCGTTATAGTTCACAACGATGTCAACCTGGCCCAGCGCATCTTTACCTTGGCCTTTCGCCGTCAGATCATATTTGACCAGCTCAACGTCAAAGTCGGTGATACGGTTGATGGCCTGGTAAATCGCATCAACCGGACCGTTACCATTTGCCGCTTCTGCTTTCGTTTCGTCGCCGCAGGCCAGCTTAACGGAGGCGGTGGCGATATCGCTGGAACCAGACTGCACGCTGAAGTAGTCCAGACGGAAATGCTCGGGCTCTTCCTGCTGCTTGTTGATGAACGCCAGTGCTTCCAGGTCGTAATCGAAGACCTGACCTTTCTTATCGGCCAGCTTCAGGAACGCGTCGTACAGGTGATCCATGTTGTAATCGGACTCTTTATAACCCATCTCTTCCATGCGATGTTTCACCGCCGCACGACCAGAACGGGAAGTCAGGTTCAACTGTACCTGGTTCAGACCGATGGATTCCGGGGTCATGATTTCGTAGTTTTCGCGGTTCTTCAGCACGCCATCCTGGTGGATACCGGAGGAGTGGGCGAAGGCACCGGTGCCGACAATCGCTTTGTTCGCCGGGACAGGCATGTTGCAAATCTGGCTGACGGTCTGGCTGGTACGCCAGATTTCATGGTGATTGATGCGGGTTTGCACATTCATAATGTCTTTGCGCACCTTAATCGCCATGATCACTTCTTCCAGCGAACAGTTGCCCGCGCGCTCACCGATCCCGTTCATCGCCCCTTCAACCTGGCGCGCACCGGCGTGGACGGCGGCAATCGCGTTACCGACCGCGAGGCCCAAATCGTCGTGGGTGTGAACGGAGATAATCGCTTTATCGATATTAGGCACGCGCTCATACAGCCCGGTGATGATGTTGGAGAATTCGAACGGCATGGTATAGCCGACGGTATCCGGGATGTTGATGGTGGTGGCACCGGCGCTGATGGCCGCTTCAACCACGCGCGCCAGATCCTCGATCGGCGTGCGGCCTGCATCTTCACAGGAGAACTCCACATCGTCGGTATAGTTGCGGGCGCGTTTCACCATATGTATTGAACGCGCGATAACCTCATCCAGCGTGCTGCGCAGCTTGGTGGCGATATGCATCGGTGAGGTAGCAATAAAGGTATGAATACGGAAGGCTTCGGCCACTTTTAACGACTCGGCCGCGACATCGATATCATGTTCGACGCAGCGTGCCAGCGCGCACACCCGGCTGTTCTTAATGGTGCGGGCAATGGTCTGTACCGATTCAAAATCGCCTGGAGATGAGACAGGGAAGCCCACTTCCATTACGTCGACACCCATACGTTCGAGGGCCAGCGCAATATGCAATTTTTCTTTAACGCTCAGGCTTGCCTGTAATGCCTGTTCACCGTCACGTAAGGTGGTATCGAAAATAATGACTTGCTGGCTCATGGGTTAGGTCCTTGTCTGTATTAGGGCGCCTTGCTACGAGCATAAAAAAACCCGCGCAACAGGCGCGGGTTTCTTGTCTTAACCAGAGGACAATTCAACGCTGAATTTCGCCCGCCAGTCTACCGCGCACAGTGGATGCGTTTAGTAGTAGTAGACCGTTGAAACGAATGCTGCGATTCATGAATTATGCCCTGGATAAATACGATATGCCTTTAGTGGTACTGGATACGCGGATTGATGTCAACCCCTGGCCCGAGAAAACGGCTGTTTTGTGTCATTTCCCGCCCCGCTGAAATTAGCTTATTGTGCTGGTTTTTCAGTGCCTGACGATTTTGTTTGTCTGAATGTAGACTGACGATTAATCTCAGGAATCATTTAAATATACTTCATTGCAATTGTATAAACTTTTGAAATATCTACTGTCTCGTTTGAATGCTTTTACTATCATCAGGTTAGTTTGCCTTCGGCGGAAAAATGCCTTGAGAGGTAAGTTTAGTGATAATGGGATGTTAAGCATTTAAGGTAAGTAATGAGTAATATTTAATTGGAGCTTAAATAATCCTTAACTGACTGTCGTATTGTTTATTTGTGAGATCTATGGTTTCATTTAATATATAAACTATTTGATATGTTATTGCTCTCCCTGAACATATTTTCTCGTCTTATACCGTATCCCTGTCAGCGTTGGCAGGTATTAATATATTCCTAATTTGTAACATTTCCCTTTTGCAGATCTTATATGCGTGATAAATCATATTTTTTAAAGTTATTGTTGCACACGAGAAAAGGGAGTTTAGCGTGACAGTGGAGCAGGGTATGTTTGAAGAAAAAACTGACAAACCGCAAGTGATTGACGGGACAAAACCACAGCTTCGTACAGTGGATCTCAATCTTTTAACCGTATTCGATGCCGTGATGCAGGAACAAAATATCACCCGAGCAGCTCACTCACTGGGGATGTCGCAGCCCGCCGTCAGTAACGCCGTCGCCCGACTTAAGGTGATGTTTAATGACGAATTGTTTGTTCGCTATGGCCGGGGTATTCAGCCGACAGCCCGCGCGTTTCAGCTGTTCGCATCGGTACGCCAGGCGCTGCAGTTAGTGCAAAATGAATTACCGGGCTCGGGGTTTGACCCCTCCGTCAGCGAGCGCATTTTTCATCTGTGCGTTTGCAGCCCGCTTGATAACTATCTGACCTCGCTTATCTATAATAAAGTCGAGCAGATTGCGCCAAATATTCATCTGGTTTTCAAATCATCGCTTAATCAGAATACGGAGCATCAGCTGCGCTATCAGGAAACTGAATTTGTGATTGGCTATGAAGAGTTTCGCCGTCCGGAGTTTTCCTGCGTACCGTTATTCAAAGATGAAATGGTTCTGGTGACCAGTAAAACCCATCCGCGCCTGAATGGAACATTGCTTGAGAGCGATATTTATCGCGAACAGCATGCGGTTGTGGCGCTCGATCGCTACGCTTCCTTTAGCCAACCCTGGTACGATACGCCAGATAAACAGGCCTGTGTTGCCTATCAAGGCATGGCGATGACCAGCGTATTAAATATTGTTTCGCAAACTCAGCTGGTTGCTATCGCTCCGCGCTGGTTGGTTGAAGAATTTGCTGAGGCGCTGAATTTGCGGATTCAGGTACTGCCTCTGAACCTAAACTCGCGGACCTGTTACCTTTCCTGGCATGAAGCGGCCGGGCGCGATAAAGGCCATCAGTGGATGGAAGAGCTGTTAGTCAGCGTCTGCCATCACTAAACGCCCTCAGGATAAATAATGGTGCTCCTGTTATTTATCCTGACTTTTTCTTAATACCTGAAGTTTTATTCTGTTTCGACTTTTTCCCCGGTCGTTTCCCCGCAGTAAAAATGCATGAATTACTGATCCTCCTCCTTTTTAAATGATGAATGGTCAGTCCGCCTCGTTATCGTAGTGGATTTATCCATAACTATTTTTAATACTGCCTGTTTCTGCTTTCTTCTTTATACGCCAACTCAGGTTTGCTAATTGCCTGCCTTTCGGCGAGCGGTTATGGTAACTGTCACTCTGCACAATAAAAAACGTCAGAGCGTCACTCTGACAAAAAAGACAAAACAGGGCTGTTACGCCTGTTTGTCTGAAACGATAAGCCTGGAGGCTAATCATGGAGATGTTGTCTGGCGCCGAAATGGTCGTCCGATCGTTAATCGATCAAGGCGTGAAGCAAGTGTTTGGCTACCCTGGAGGCGCGGTCCTCGATATTTACGATGCCCTGCATACCGTCGGTGGGATCGATCATGTCCTGGTGCGCCATGAGCAGGCCGCTGTGCATATGGCTGACGGACTGGCTCGCGCAACGGGTGAAGTTGGCGTGGTGCTGGTGACCTCGGGTCCGGGGGCCACAAACGCCATTACCGGTATTGCGACAGCCTATATGGATTCGATTCCCATGGTGGTGCTCTCTGGTCAGGTTGCCACCTCGCTGATCGGCTATGATGCCTTTCAGGAGTGCGACATGGTCGGCATTTCTCGCCCGGTGGTGAAACACAGCTTCCTCGTTAAGCAGACGGAAGATATTCCGGGCGTGCTGAAAAAAGCCTTCTGGCTGGCGGCGAGCGGGCGTCCTGGCCCGGTGGTGGTCGATCTCCCGAAAGACATTCTCAATCCGGCGAACAAAATGCCTTACGTCTGGCCGGATTCGGTCAGCATGCGTTCCTATAACCCAACGACCCAGGGACATAAAGGCCAGATTAAACGCGCGCTGCAAACGCTGGTAGCGGCTAAAAAACCGGTGGTGTACGTTGGCGGCGGGGCGGTGAACTCCCAGTGCGGACCGCAGCTGCGTGAGCTTATCGAAAAGCTGAACCTTCCGGTGGCATCGTCGTTGATGGGGCTAGGGGCATTCCCGGCCACCCACCGTCAGGCACTCGGAATGCTCGGCATGCACGGCACTTACGAAGCCAACATGACGATGCATCATTCCGACGTCATTTTTGCCGTCGGGGTGCGCTTTGACGATCGCACCACCAATAACCTGGCAAAATACTGCCCGAACGCCACCGTGCTGCACATCGATATCGATCCGACCTCTATTTCCAAAACCGTTCCGGCAGATGTGCCGATTGTCGGCGATGCGCGTCAGGTGCTGGAGCAGATGCTGGAGCTGCTGGCTCAGGAAAGCTCCGTTCAGCCGTTGGATGATAATCGCGACTGGTGGCTGCAGATTGAGCAGTGGCGCGCGCGTCAGTGCCTGAAATATGACACGCAAAGTGCGAGCATTAAGCCGCAGGCGGTCATTGAAACTATCTGGCGCCTGACCAAAGGCGAGGCCTATGTGACCTCTGACGTGGGTCAGCACCAGATGTTTGCCGCGCTCTATTACCCGTTTGATAAACCGCGCCGGTGGATCAATTCCGGCGGTCTGGGCACCATGGGGTTCGGTCTGCCTGCTGCGCTTGGCGTCAAGCTGGCGCTGCCGGACGAAACGGTGATCTGCGTGACCGGCGATGGCAGTATTCAGATGAACATTCAGGAACTGTCGACTGCGCTGCAGTATGACCTGCCCGTGCTGGTGCTGAACCTCAACAACGGCTACCTCGGGATGGTGAAGCAGTGGCAGGACATGATCTATTCTGGTCGCCATTCGCAATCGTATATGAAATCGCTGCCTGACTTTGTTCGTCTGGCGGAAGCTTACGGCCACGTGGGGATTCGCATCAGCGACCCGACGGAGCTGGAAGCGAAGCTCAATGAAGCTCTGGAGCACGTCAGAAATAACCGCCTGGTGTTCGTTGATGTTGTTGTCGATGGCACCGAACATGTGTATCCGATGCACATTCGCGGGGGTGGTATGGATGAAATGTGGTTAAGCAAAACGGAGAGGACCTGATATGCGCCGGATACTGTCTGTATTACTGGAAAACGAGTCCGGTGCGCTGTCGCGCGTGATTGGGCTTTTTGCACAGCGCGGCTACAACATCGAAAGTCTGACGGTTGCGCCGACCGACGATCCGACCCTCTCCCGCATGACTATCCAGACGGTGGGTGATGCCAAGGTGCTCGAGCAGATTGAAAAGCAGCTGCACAAGCTGGTGGATGTTCTGCGCGTTAGCGAGCTGGGCCAGGGAGCATACGTTGAACGTGAAGTGATGCTGGTGAAAATTCAGGCGACCGGATACGGGCGTGAAGAGGTGAAACGCAACGCGGATATTTTCCGCGGCCAGATCATCGACGTGACCCCCTCTATCTATACCGTCCAGCTCGCCGGGACCAGCGATAAACTGGATGCGTTTCTCGCCTCGGTGAGAGATGTCGCAAAAATTGTTGAAGTGGCGCGCTCCGGCGTCGTGGGGCTTTCCCGCGGTGATAAAGTGATGCGTTAAAGCCAAAAAAGTTCGCCTCAATCTTGCCCGGTGACTATTGCCGGGCTTTTTTTTGTGTTCAGGTGCATCAGTGCTGACAAAAGCGGTTGCCGGAAGGCCTATTCTGCGCTTAGATGTTACAAGATTTAGCCATAACCCTGACAAGGTCATGGACTCTTTTATTTCTTTTAAGGGGCAATTGTGAAACTGGATGAAATCGCCAGACTCGCTGGCGTGTCGCGAACCACAGCAAGCTATGTGATTAACGGTAAAGCGAAGCAGTATCGTGTCAGCGATAAGACCGTTGAGAAAGTCATGGCCGTGGTGCGTGAACATAACTACCATCCGAATGCCGTGGCGGCAGGTTTACGCGCCGGGCGCACCCGATCGATCGGTCTGGTGATCCCGGATCTGGAAAACACCAGCTATACCCGGATTGCCAACTACCTTGAGCGTCAGGCACGCCAGCGCGGTTATCAACTGCTGATCGCCTGTTCCGAAGATCAGCCCGACAATGAAATGCGCTGCATTGAGCACCTGTTACAGCGACAGGTGGATGCAATTATCGTTTCCACGGCGCTCCCTCCTGAGCATCCATTTTACCAACGCTGGGCGAATGATTCGTTTCCGATCGTCGCGCTCGACCGTGCGTTAGATCGTGAACATTTCACCAGCGTTGTCGGTGCCGATCAGGACGATGCCGAGATGCTGGCAGCCGAACTGCGGACGTTCCCTGCGGAAAACATACTGTACCTCGGTGCGCTGCCTGAGCTCTCGGTGAGCTTCTTACGCGAGCAGGGGTTCCGCACGGCCTGGAAAGACGATCCGCGCACAGTGGATTTCCTGTATGCCAACAGCTACGAGCGCGAAGCCGCGGCGCAGCTCTTTGATAAATGGCTGGAAACCCATCCGATGCCGCAGGCGCTGTTCACCACCTCATTTGCGTTGCTGCAGGGGGTGATGGACGTGACCTTACGCCGCGATGGCAAACTGCCGTCAGACCTGGCGATTGCCACGTTTGGTGATAATGAGCTGCTCGATTTCCTGCAATGCCCGGTGCTGGCGGTGGCGCAGCGCCATCGCGACGTGGCCGAGCGCGTGCTGGAAATTGTACTGGCCAGTCTGGATGAGCCGCGTAAGCCGAAACCTGGGCTGACACGCATCCGTCGTAATCTCTATCGTCGCGGTGTGTTAAGTCGTACTTAAGCGCAACAGGGCAGTGGAAACTGCCCTGAATTTCCCTGACGTATCCGCGTAATAATTCCCTTATTATTTTTAAGATAATTCCTTAAAAATCATTGCCTGCTTATCTTTTTAATTCCGTTCGTAATTTAAATGTCGCTTTCAGGCTTATTAATTGTCATTAAGCGTCTATTTTGTATTATTTTGTTACATCCTCTCCGGCCGCTGCTGAATTATCAGCCATTTTTACCTCACCAGCACTTCACCCGACACAACCCCGACCTGCGCTTCGCGCCAGCAGTGAATCTGAGGCTGTTATCCCCCGGCAATATGGCTTAAAATGCCGCCCGCGTCGCAAACTGACACTTTATATTTCCTTGCGATGATATGAGTTGTGTTTTAACGCTGTTATGTATATTCGCGTTTTTTCTTACAAATATTCATCACGTTAATTTGCCTCGCCGGTTGTGCAGTAATTAGTCAGGTCAGGATCGGTCCGTAAATCAGAGGCATTTAGACTGGTGTCGCGGAAGTCCTGGCTTGACAAGCTTTTCCATCGCTCCGTAAACTCCTTCAAGTGGGAATTTGTGGGTTAAAGTGGCGAGGAGGGGTAAGACTGGCATGTTCCGTGGCGCTACGTTAGTCAATCTCGACAGCAAAGGACGTTTATCGGTACCAACCCGATATCGCGATCGGCTGAACGAGAGCGCTTCAGGTCAAATGGTCTGCACCATTGACATCAACCACGCCTGCCTGCTGCTTTACCCCTTGCCTGAATGGGAAATCATTGAGCAAAAGCTGTCTCGACTGTCGAGCATGAACCCGCAGGAACGCCGCGTACAGCGGCTGTTATTGGGACATGCCAGTGAATGTCAGATGGACAGCGCGGGGCGTTTACTGATTGCGCCCGTGCTGCGACAGCATGCCGGTCTGACGAAAGAAGTGATGCTGGTCGGACAGTTCAATAAGTTTGAACTGTGGGATGAAACGGCCTGGTATCAACGGGTCAAGGAAGATATCGACGCTGAGCACTCTGATTCCGCGACAATGTCGGAACGATTGCAGGATTTGTCTCTATAAAAATGATGGAAAATTATAAACATACGACGGTACTGCTGGATGAAGCCGTTAACGGACTGAATATTCGTCCTGATGGAATCTATATTGACGGCACGTTTGGCCGTGGCGGCCACTCGCGCTTGATCCTGTCTCAGCTGGGAGCGGAAGGTCGCTTGCTGGCTATCGATCGCGATCCGCAGGCGATCGAGGTCGCGAAAACCATTGACGATCAGCGCTTTTCCATTGTGCACGGTCCATTTTCTGCGCTGGCGGACTATGTCGAGGAACGCGGATTAACCGGCAAGATCGACGGGATTCTGCTCGATCTTGGTGTCTCTTCCCCGCAGCTTGACGACGCTGAACGCGGTTTCTCCTTTATGCGTGATGGTCCGCTCGACATGCGTATGGATCCGACTCGCGGTCAGTCTGCTGCCGAGTGGCTGCAAACGGCAGACGAAGCGGATATCGCCTGGGTGATCAAGACCTTTGGCGAAGAGCGTTTTGGCAAGCGTATCGCGCGCGCCATCGTTGATCGCAACCGCATCGAACCCATGACCCGTACCAAAGAGCTGGCGACGGTGATTGCGGCGGCCATGCCGGTGAAAGACAAGTTTAAACATCCGGCGACCCGTACTTTCCAGGCGGTGCGTATCTGGGTGAACAGCGAGCTGGAAGAGATTGAACAGGCGTTAAAAAACTCGCTGGGCGTGCTGGCACCGGGTGGGCGTTTGTCCATTATCAGCTTCCACTCACTGGAAGACAGAATTGTGAAGCGCTTTATGCGTGAGCAAAGCCGCGGCCCGCAGGTTCCGGCCGGACTCCCGATGACGGAAGAACAGCTCAGGAAACTGGGCGGTCGTCGGCTGCGGGTACTGGGCAAATTAATGCCGGGCGAGGAAGAGATCGCAGAAAACACGCGTGCCCGTAGCTCAGTGTTACGCATCGCAGAAAGGACTGACGCATGATCGGCATCGTGGCAGAAACCCTCAGCAAAGTGAAAGGCACGCTGGCGAGCAACGAGCGCCATGCCTTGCCCGGCGTTATCTGGGAAGATCTTTTGCGTTTCGGGAAGCTGCCACTGTGCCTGTTTATTTGCATCATCGTGTCGGCGGTGACGGTTGTCACCACCGCGCACCATACCCGTTTGTTAACGGCGCAGCGCGAGCAGCTAGTGCTGGAGCGTGATGCGCTGGATATCGAGTGGCGAAATTTGATTCTTGAAGAAAATGCGCTCGGCGATCATAGCCGGGTTGAACGGATCGCAACGGAAAAGCTGCAGATGCAGCATGTTGATCCTTCTCAGGAAAATATCGTAGTACAAAAATAAGGGAAAACGCGACGCATGAAACCCGCGGCGAAGGCGCTAAAACCAAAACGTCAGGAAGAACAGGCCAGCTTTATCAGCTGGCGTTTTGCGTTGCTGTGCGGCTGCATTTTACTGGCGCTGACGTTCCTGCTGGGCCGGGTGGCATGGTTACAGATCATTGCGCCCGACATGTTGGTCCGTCAGGGCGATATGCGTTCCCTGCGCGTACAAGAAGTTTCCACCTCACGCGGTCTGATCACTGACCGCTCGGGCCGTCCGCTGGCAGTTAGCGTGCCGGTGAAAGCGATCTGGGCGGATCCCAAAGAGCTGCATGACGCAGGCGGGATCACCCTCGATAATCGCTGGAAGGCGCTGTCTGACGCGCTAAAAATGCCGCTCGATCAGCTGGCAACGCGCGTCAACGCGAACCCGAAAGGGCGCTTTATCTATCTGGCGCGGCAGGTAAACCCTGACATGGCTGATTACATCAAAAAGCTGAAGCTGCCTGGGATTCATCTGCGCGAAGAGTCGCGTCGTTACTACCCTTCAGGGGAAGTGACAGCCCACCTGATCGGCTTTACTAACGTCGACAGCCAGGGTATCGAAGGCGTTGAAAAGAGCTTTGATAAGTGGCTGACCGGCCAGCCGGGCGAGCGCGTGGTGCGTAAAGACCGCTATGGCCGCGTGATCGAAGATATCTCCTCGACGGACAGCCAGGCGGCGCACAATCTGGCGCTGAGCATCGACGAACGTTTACAGGCGTTGGTCTACCGTGAGCTGAACAACGCCGTAGCCTTCAACAAAGCCGAGTCAGGCAGCGCCGTGCTGGTGGATGTGAGCACCGGCGAAGTGCTGGCGATGGCCAGCAGCCCTTCATACAACCCGAATAACTTTGCCGGAACCGCCAAAGACGCGATGCGTAACCGTTCGATCACCGACGTGTTTGAGCCGGGTTCCACGGTCAAACCGATGGTGGTGATGTCCGCCCTGCAGCGCGGCATTGTCAATGAAAATACCGTGCTGAACACGGTCCCTTACCGAATTAACGGCCACGAAATCAAAGACGTGGCGCGCTACAGCGAATTGACCCTCACCGGGGTCCTGCAGAAGTCGAGTAACGTCGGTGTTTCTAAGCTGGCGTTAGCGATGCCGTCCTCAGCGTTAGTAGATACTTACTCACGTTTTGGGCTTGGAAAGGCGACCAATTTGGGGTTGGTCGGAGAACGCAGTGGCTTATACCCTCAAAAACAACGGTGGTCTGACATAGAGAGGGCCACCTTCTCTTTCGGCTACGGGCTAATGGTAACGCCGTTACAGCTAGCGCGAGTCTATGCAACGATTGGCAGTTATGGCGTCTATCGCCCGCTGTCGATCACCAAAGTTGATCCCCCGGTTCCCGGTGAGCGTATTTTCCCGGAATCGATCGTACGTACCGTGGTTCACATGATGGAAAGCGTGGCACTGCCGGGCGGCGGTGGCGTGAAGGCGGCGATCAAAGGCTATCGCATCGCGATTAAAACCGGTACCGCGAAGAAAGTCGGACCGGATGGCCGCTACATCAACAAATATATTGCGTACACCGCGGGCGTTGCGCCTGCGAGTAATCCACGATTTGCGCTGGTGGTCGTCATTAACGATCCACAGGCGGGTAAATACTACGGCGGCGCCGTTTCAGCGCCGGTCTTCGGTGCCATCATGGGCGGCGTTCTGCGCACCATGAACATTGAGCCGGATGCGCTGGCAACGGGCGAGAAAAGTGAATTTGTAATTAATCAAGGCGAGGGAACAGGTGGCAGATCGTAATTTGCGCGACCTTCTTGCTCCGTGGGTATCAGGTTTACCTGCGAGAGAACTGCGGGAGATGGTACTCGACAGCCGTATGGCTGCATCGGGCGATCTTTTTGTGGCCGTGGTAGGTCATCAGGCGGACGGGCGTCGGTATATCCCGCAGGCGATTGCGCAAGGTGTAGCTGCCATTATTGCTGAGGCAAAAGATGAAGCCGCCGACGGTGAAATTCGTGAAATGCACGGCGTGCCGGTCATCTATCTCAGCCAGTTAACTGAACGCCTCTCCGCGCTGGCGGGGCGTTTTTACCATGAGCCGTCCGACAGGCTGCGCCTGATTGGCATCACCGGGACCAACGGTAAAACTACCACCACGCAGCTGGTGGCACAGTGGAGCCATCTGCTGGGTGAAACCAGCGCGGTGATGGGCACGGTCGGTAACGGCCTGCTGGGCAAAGTCAGCCCAACGGAAAATACCACCGGCTCTGCCGTCGACGTACAGCACGTGCTGGCCGGTCTGGCAGGGCAGGGGGCGACCTTCGCCGCGATGGAGGTTTCATCTCACGGGCTGGTACAGCACCGCGTTGCAGCGCTGAAGTTTGCCGCCTCGGTGTTCACTAACCTGAGCCGGGACCATCTCGACTACCACGGTGATATGGAAAACTACGAAGCGGCGAAATGGCAGCTTTATTCCACGCACCACTGCGGGCAGGCGATTATCAATGCCGATGATGAAGTGGGCCGCCGCTGGCTGGCTAAGCTGCCGGACGCCGTTGCGGTCTCCATGGCAGATCACATCAATCCAGACTGTCACGGCCGCTGGTTAAAAGCCACCGACGTGACCTATCACGACAGCGGCGCGACGATCCGCTTTAGCTCTTCGTGGGGCGAAGGCGAAATCGAAAGCCGCCTGATGGGGGCGTTTAACGTCAGCAACCTGCTGCTGGCCCTGGCAACCCTGCTGGCGCTGGATTACCCGCTCACAGAACTGCTCAGCACCGCCACGCAGCTGCAGCCGGTATGCGGGCGAATGGAAGTTTTCAGTGCGCCAGGCAAACCGACGGTGGTGGTGGATTATGCCCACACGCCGGATGCGCTGGAAAAAGCACTCGAAGCTGCACGCCTGCACTGTGCCGGCAAACTGTGGTGCGTCTTTGGCTGCGGCGGCGATCGCGATAAAGGCAAACGTCCGCTGATGGGCGCGATTGCTGAACAGTTCGCGGATATTGCCGTGGTCACCGATGACAATCCACGTACCGAAGAGCCGCGCGCCATTATCAACGACATTCTGACCGGGATGCTGGATGCGGGCCGTGCTCGCGTGGTAGAAGGTCGCGCCGAAGCGGTGACCAACACTATCATGCAGGCAGCCGAAAACGATGTGGTGCTGCTGGCCGGTAAAGGCCATGAAGATTATCAGGTCGTCGGTACCCATCGTCTGGATTACTCCGACCGCATTACCGCGGCACGTCTGCTGGGAGTGGTGGCATGATTAGCGTAACGCTCAGTCAGCTCGCCTCGATCCTGCAGGCCGACGTCAGCGGCGGTGAGCTCACGCTCGATGCCGTGACCAGCGACACGCGTAAAATCACCCCCGGCTGCCTGTTTGTGGCGCTGAAAGGTGAGCGTTTTGACGCGCATGATTTTGCTGAACAGGCGAAAGCCGCAGGCGCCGGTGCGCTGCTGGTGAGCCGCAAGCTGGACATCGATCTGCCGCAGGTGGTGGTCAAAGACACCCGCCTGGCGTTTGGTGAACTGGCGGCATGGGTTCGCCAGCAGGTGCCGACGCGCATTGTGGCGCTGACCGGCTCCTCCGGCAAAACCTCCGTTAAGGAGATGACCGCCGCGATCCTGAGCCAGTGTGGCAATACGCTCTACACCGCGGGCAATCTGAACAACGATATCGGCGTGCCGATGACGCTGCTGCGTCTGACCCCAGCGCATGAGTATGCGGTGATTGAACTCGGTGCCAATCATCAGGGTGAAATTGCCTGGACCGTCGACCTGACGCGCCCGGAAGCCGCGCTGGTGAATAACCTGGCTGCCGCTCACCTCGAAGGCTTTGGCTCGCTGGAAGGCGTGGCAAAAGCGAAAGGCGAAATTTATACCGGCCTGCCGCTGAACGGCATCGCCATTATGAATGCCGATAACAACGACTGGCTGAACTGGAAAAGCGTTATCGGGGATCGTAAAACCTGGCGCTTCTCGCCGAATGCCGCTAACAGCGACTTTACCGCCACCAATATCCATGTGACCTCCCACGGTACCGAATTCACGCTACAGACCCCAACGGGCGATGTCGATGTGCTGCTGCCGCTGCCGGGTCGTCACAATATCGCCAATGCCCTCGCGGCAAGCGCGCTGGCTATGGCGGTCGGCGCACCGCTGTCGGCGATCAAAACCGGGCTGGCAAACCTGACGGCCGTACCTGGACGTCTGTTCCCCATTCAACTGGCAGAAAACAAACTGCTGCTGGATGACTCCTACAACGCTAACGTCGGCTCGATGACGGCAGCGGTGCAGGTGCTGTCTGAGATGCCGGGCTACCGCGTGTTGGTGGTCGGGGATATGGCCGAGCTGGGCGATGAGAGCGAAGCCTGCCACATCCAGGTGGGTGAGGCGGCGAAAGCATCCGGCATCGACAGCGTGTTAAGCGCAGGACACCTCAGCCAGGCCATCAGCCAGGCCAGCGGTGTGGGTGAGCATTTCGCCGATAAAGCGACCCTGATCGCCCGGCTGAAAGCGCTGGTAGAAGAACAACAAATTGTGACTGTTTTAGTGAAAGGTTCACGCAGTGCTGCCATGGAAGAGGTTGTGCACGCATTACAGGAGAATGGAACATGTTAGTTTGGCTGGCCGAACATTTGGTCAAATATTATTCCGGCTTTAACGTCTTTTCCTATCTGACGTTTCGCGCCATCGTCAGCCTGCTGACTGCGTTGTTCATCTCGCTGTGGATGGGCCCGCGCATGATTGCCCGTCTGCAAAAACTCTCTTTCGGTCAGGTTGTGCGTAACGACGGTCCGGAATCACACTTCAGTAAACGCGGTACGCCGACCATGGGCGGCATTATGATCCTCACCGCGATTGTGGTGTCGGTGCTGCTGTGGGCCTACCCGTCAAACCCGTACGTCTGGTGCGTACTGGTGGTGCTGATCGGCTACGGCATTATCGGTTTCGTTGATGACTATCGCAAAGTGGTGCGCAAAGACACTAAGGGTCTGATCGCCCGCTGGAAGTATTTCTGGATGTCGGTGATTGCGCTGGGCGTAGCGTTCGCGCTGTATCTGGCCGGTAAAGACACCCCGGCAACCGAGCTGGTGGTGCCGTTCTTTAAAGACGTGATGCCGCAGCTGGGCCTGTTCTACATCCTGCTGGCCTACTTCGTGATTGTCGGGACCGGTAACGCGGTGAACCTGACTGACGGCCTGGACGGCCTGGCTATCATGCCAACGGTCTTCGTCGCGGCGGGCTTTGCGCTGGTGGCGTGGGCGAGCGGTAACATGAATTTCGCCAGCTATCTGCACATTCCGTATCTGCGTCATGCCGGTGAGCTGGTGATCGTCTGTACGGCGATTGTCGGCGCGGGCTTAGGCTTCCTGTGGTTTAACACCTATCCGGCTCAGGTCTTTATGGGCGACGTCGGTTCGCTGGCACTGGGTGGCGCGCTGGGAATTATCGCCGTGCTGCTGCGCCAGGAGTTCCTGCTGGTGATCATGGGCGGTGTGTTCGTGGTCGAAACCCTGTCGGTGATTTTGCAGGTCGGTTCCTTCAAGCTGCGCGGACAGCGCATCTTCCGGATGGCACCTATCCATCACCACTATGAACTGAAAGGCTGGCCGGAACCGCGCGTCATCGTGCGCTTCTGGATTATTTCGCTGATGCTGGTGCTGATTGGCCTGGCAACGCTGAAGGTACGTTAATCATGGCAGATTACCTGGGTAAAAAAGTCGTTATCATCGGGTTAGGCTTAACCGGCCTCTCCTGCGTGGACTTTTTCCTCGCACGGGGCGTGACGCCGCGCGTGATGGATACGCGTGTCTCTCCACCGGGTCTGGATAAACTGCCGGAGCAGGTTGAACGCCACCTGGGTAGTCTGAACGAAGACTGGCTGAGTGCTGCCGATCTGATTGTTGCCAGTCCGGGGATGGCTCTCGCACATCCTGCGCTGAGCACAGCGGCAGAGGCGGGTATTGAGATCGTCGGCGATATCGAACTGTTCTGCCGTGAAGCGCAGGCGCCAGTGATTGCTATTACCGGTTCAAACGGGAAAAGCACCGTCACCACGCTGGTGGGCGAGATGGCAAAAGCCGCAGGGGTCAACGTTGGCGTGGGCGGCAATATCGGCCTGCCAGCCCTGATGCTGCTGGATGCCGCGCGCGAGCTGTACATTCTTGAGCTCTCCAGCTTCCAGCTGGAAACCACCTCAAGCCTGCGGGCAACTGCAGCGACCATTCTTAACGTCACCGAAGATCATATGGACAGGTATCCGTTTGGCATGCAGCAGTATCGTGCCGCCAAGCTGCGGGTGTATGAAAATGCCCGCGTGTGCGTGGTGAACGCCGATGACGCGCTGACCATGCCGGTACGCGGTGCGGATGAGCGCTGCGTGAGCTTTGGCATCAATATGGGCGACTATCACCTGACCCGTCAGCAGGGCGAAACCTGGCTGCGGGCACAAGGTGAGAAGGTGCTGAACGTGAAAGAAATGCCGCTTTCAGGCCAGCATAACTACACCAACGCCCTTGCTGCACTGGCGCTGGCGGATGCCGCCGGTTTGCCGCGCGCCACCAGCCTGAAAGCCTTGACCACCTTTAATGGCCTGGCGCACCGCTTCCAGCTGGCGCTGGAGAGTAACGGCGTGCGCTGGGTTAACGATTCAAAAGCCACCAATGTCGGTAGCACCGAAGCGGCGCTGAATGGCCTCCATGTTGACGGTACCTTGCATCTGCTGCTGGGTGGCGACGGTAAATCTGCCGATTTCTCTTCGCTGAAACAGTACCTCAGCGGCGATAACGTGCGTCTTTACTGCTTTGGCCGCGACGGTGCCGAGCTGGCCGAGCTGCGTCCGGAAATCGCCGAGCAGACCGACACGATGGAACAGGCGATGCGCCTCATCGCGCCGCGCGTGAAGTCGGGCGACATGGTGCTGCTTTCTCCGGCCTGCGCCAGCCTCGATCAATTTAAGAATTTCGAGCAACGGGGCGATCTGTTTACCCGTCTGGCGAAGGAGTTGGGCTGATGCGTTTCTCTTTCCCTCGCCTGAGAATGCCGCGCCTGCCAGGATTTGGCATCCTGATGTGGGTCGCTTCGGCGTTAAAAGGCTGGGTGATGGGCTCCCGGGATCGCGATACCGAGACCCTGATCATGTACGACCGCATGCTGCTCTGGCTCACGCTGGGGCTGGCGGCGATCGGTTTTATTATGGTGACCTCGGCTTCAATGCCGGTTGGTCAGCGCCTGGCGAACGATCCTTTCCTGTTCGCCAAACGTGACGGGTTGTACATCATTCTGGCGTTCTGCCTGTCGATGGTGACGTTGCGCCTGCCGATGGAGTTCTGGCAACGCCACAGCACCGCGATGCTGATCGCCTCGATCGCCATGCTGCTGATTGTACTGGTGGTGGGTAGCTCGGTTAACGGGGCGTCGCGCTGGATTGCTTTTGGCCCGCTGCGTATTCAGCCTGCGGAATTTACCAAGCTGTCGCTGTTCTGCTACCTCGCCAACTATCTGGTGCGCAAGGTGGATGAAGTGCGTAACAACCTGCGCGGCTTCTTAAAACCAATGGGCGTGATCCTGGTGCTGGCGGTGCTGCTGCTGGCCCAGCCTGACCTCGGGACTGTGGTAGTGCTGTTCGTGACCACGCTGGCGATGTTGTTCCTGGCGGGGGCGAAGCTCTGGCAGTTTATCGCCATCATCGGGATGGGGATTTCTGCCGTGGTGCTGCTGATCCTCGCCGAACCTTACCGTATTCGCCGTGTGACTTCGTTCTGGAACCCGTGGGAAGATCCATTTGGCAGTGGCTATCAGCTGACGCAGTCGTTAATGGCGTTCGGTCGCGGTGAAATCTGGGGCCAAGGCTTAGGCAATTCCGTACAAAAACTGGAGTATTTGCCCGAGGCACATACCGACTTCATCTTCTCCATTATCGGGGAAGAACTGGGTTATATCGGTGTGGTACTGGCACTTTTAATGGTATTCTTCGTCGCTTTCCGTGCGATGTCTATTGGCCGGAAAGCGCTGGTGATCGACCACCGTTTTTCAGGGTTTTTAGCCTGTTCAATCGGCGTCTGGTTTAGCTTCCAGGCACTGGTTAACGTCGGTGCTGCAGCCGGTATGCTGCCGACCAAAGGGCTGACCTTGCCGTTGATCAGTTACGGTGGGTCGAGCCTGCTGATTATGTCGACCGCGATTATGTTTTTGCTGCGTATAGATTATGAAACGCGTCTGGAAAATGCCCAGGCGTTTACACGAGGTTCACGATGAATCAACCGAAGCGGTTAATGGTGATGGCGGGCGGTACCGGCGGACACGTGTTCCCGGGGCTCGCGGTTGCGCACCATTTAATGGATCAGGGCTGGCAAGTGCGCTGGCTGGGAACCGCAGACCGCATGGAGGCCGATCTGGTGCCGAAGCACGGGATCGAGATCGACTTTATCTCTATCTCGGGCCTGCGCGGTAAGGGTATCAAAGCCCTGCTGCTGGCGCCGGTGCGTATTTTTAATGCCTGGCGTCAGGCGCGGGCAATCATGCAGCGCTTTAAGCCGGACGTGGTGCTGGGCATGGGCGGGTATGTTTCGGGTCCTGGTGGACTGGCCGCATGGTCGCTGGGTATTCCGGTGGTTCTGCACGAGCAGAACGGCATCGCAGGCCTGACCAACAAGTGGCTGTCCCGCATCGCCAGCAAAGTGATGCAGGCCTTCCCTGGCGCATTTCCGAAAGCCGATGTGGTGGGCAACCCGGTGCGCGTTGATGTACTGGCGCTGCCGCTGCCGCAGGAACGCCTCGTCGGGCGTGATGGCCCGGTGCGCGTGCTGGTCGTGGGCGGCTCCCAGGGGGCGCGCATTCTGAACCAGACCCTGCCGCAGGTGGCCGCAAAGCTTGGCAATGCGGTGACCATCTGGCATCAAAGTGGCAAAGGTGCGCAGCAAACCGTCGAGCACGCGTATGCCGACGCGGGTCAGGCGCAGCATAAAGTCACTGAATTTATCGACGACATGGCAGCAGCCTATGCCTGGGCCGATGTCGTGGTCTGCCGCTCTGGTGCGCTGACGGTGAGCGAAATTGCCGCCGCAGGGTTACCGGCGCTGTTTGTGCCGTTCCAGCACAAAGACCGGCAGCAGTACTGGAATGCGCTGCCGCTTGAGAAAGCCGGTGCTGCAAAAATATTTGAACAGCCGCAGTTTACCGCCGATGCGGTCGCCACCACCCTGGCGGGCTGGAACCGGGAGACATTACTGGAGATGGCGCAGCACGCACGCGCGGCCGCGATCCCGGATGCAACGGAACGGGTGGCAAAAGAAGTGAGCCTGGCAGCACAGGCTTAACCCTCGCAGCGCGTGTTGCGCTGCACGATTTTTTTGAAGTAGTCGATGGCGTTTAGAGAATGAATACACAACAACTGGCGAAACTGCGTTCAATCGTGCCCGAGATGCGTCGCGTCCGGCACATTCACTTTGTTGGCATCGGCGGCGCCGGTATGGGCGGTATTGCCGAAGTGCTGGCGAATGAAGGCTATCAGATCAGCGGTTCCGATCTGGCACCGAACCCTGTTACGCAACAGTTGGCGTCACTTGGCGCGACCATTTATTTCAACCATCGCCCGGAAAATGTCCTCGACGCGAGCGTGGTGGTGGTTTCGAGCGCTATCTCTGCGGATAACCCAGAGATCGTCGCGGCGCACGAAGCGCGTATCCCGGTGATCCGCCGGGCAGAGATGCTGGCTGAGCTGATGCGTTTTCGTCATGGCATTGCCATTGCGGGCACCCACGGCAAAACCACCACGACGGCGATGGTCTCCAGTATTTATGCCGAAGCCGGCCTCGATCCGACCTTCGTTAACGGCGGCCTGGTAAAAGCCGCTGGCGTGCATGCGCGCCTGGGCCACAGCCGTTACCTGATCGCTGAAGCCGATGAAAGCGATGCATCGTTCCTGCATTTGCAGCCGATGGTGGCGGTGGTCACCAACATCGAAGCCGACCATATGGATACCTACCAGGGCGATTTCGAAAATTTAAAGCAGACCTTTATCAACTTTCTGCACAACCTGCCGTTTTATGGACGTGCGGTCATGTGCGTTGACGATCCGGTGATCCGCGAGCTGTTACCGCGGGTCGGGCGTCAGACCACGACGTACGGCTTCAGTGACGATGCTGATGTGCGCCTGGAAGACTATCAGCAGACTGGCGCACAGGGGCATTTCACCCTGGTGCGACAGGATAAAGAGGCTATCCGCGTCACCCTGAATGCACCGGGTCGCCATAATGCGTTGAACGCTGCGGCGGCTGTGGCAGTGGCTACGGAAGAGGGGATTGAAGACGAGGCCATTCTGCGGGCGCTGGAAAGCTTCCAGGGGACCGGTCGTCGTTTTGATTTCCTCGGCGAATTCCCGCTGGAGACCGTTAACGGCAAAAACGGTACCGCGATGCTGGTTGATGACTACGGACATCACCCGACCGAAGTCGACGCCACCATTAAAGCGGCGCGCGCGGGCTGGCCGGACAAAAATCTGGTGATGCTGTTCCAGCCGCACCGTTATACCCGTACCCGCGATCTGTACGACGATTTTGCCAACGTACTGGGCCAGGTCGATGCGCTGTTGATGCTGGACGTTTACGCGGCAGGCGAAGCGGCGATACCGGGCGCAGACAGTCGCTCCCTGTGCCGCACCATTCGTGGTCGTGGCAAGATTGATCCGATTCTGGTCTCCGACCATGCACAAGCGGCGGCGATGCTTGCCCCTGTGCTGACCGGCAATGATTTGATTCTGGTGCAAGGTGCGGGAAATATCGGCAAGATCGCCCGTAGCCTGGCTGAAATCAAACTTAAGCCGCAAATTTCGGAGGAAGAGCGTCATGGCTGATAAAATCGCGGTCCTTTTTGGCGGCACCTCCGCTGAGCGTGAAGTTTCCCTGAATTCCGGCGCGGCGGTACTGGCAGGGCTCCGTGAAGGCGGCGTCGATGCACACCCGGTCGATCCGAAAGAGACGGACGTGACGCGTCTGAAAGAAATGGGCTTTGATAAAGCGTTTATTGCGCTGCACGGTCGCGGCGGCGAAGACGGCACGCTGCAGGGCCTGCTGGGCGTCATCGGCCTGCCTTATACCGGTAGCGGCGTGATGGCGTCGGCCATTTCCATGGATAAACTGCGCAGCAAATTACTGTGGCAGGGAGCGGGTCTGCCAGTCGCGCCATGGGTGGCGCTGACGCGTCGCGAGTTTGAGCAAGGCCTTGAGGCCAGCGTGAACGCGCAGATTACCGACCTGGGTTTACCGGTCATCGTGAAGCCCAGCCGTGAAGGCTCCAGCGTGGGCATGTCCAAAGTTGATCGTGCGGCTGATTTAACATCTGCATTAGCGCTGGCATTTCAACATGATGAAGAAGTACTCATCGAAAAATGGCTCAGTGGACCCGAATTCACCGTTGCGATGCTGGGCGAAGAAATTTTACCGTCAATCCGTATCCAACCAGCCGGAACCTTCTATGATTATGAGGCGAAGTATCTCTCTGATGAGACGCAATATTTTTGCCCAAGTGGTCTCGAAGCTGAACAAGACGCGATTTTGTGTATTCTGGTACGTAAGGCCTGGAATGCGCTGGGCTGTCAGGGCTGGGGACGGATCGACGTGATGCAGGACAGCGACGGGCAATTTTATCTGCTGGAAGCCAATACTTCTCCAGGTATGACCAGCCACAGTCTGGTGCCGATGGCGGCGCGCCAGGCGGGAATGAGCTTCTCGCAGTTAGTCGTGCGTATTCTGGACCAGGCGGGCTGATATGTCTCAGGCTGCGCTGAACACGCGAAACCGCGAGGAAGAGGAAGAAGAATATTCTTCACGGCGGAGTAATGGAACGCGTCTTGCAGGGATTACCTTCCTGCTCGCGGTGCTGTGTACCGTGTTTGTCAGCGGCTGGATGGTGCTCGGCTGGATGGAAGATGCACAACGTCTGCCTCTGTCGAAGCTGGTCGTCACAGGCGACCGCCACTACACGCGCAACGATGATATTCGTCAGTCGATTCTGGCGTTAGGTTCGCCGGGCACGTTCATGACGCAGGATGTGAACATTATCCAGAGTCAGATTGAACGTCTGCCGTGGATTAAGCAGGCGAGTGTCAGAAAGCAGTGGCCCGATGAATTGAAGATTCATCTGGTTGAATATGTACCCATTGCGCGTTGGAATGATCAGCATATGGTTGACGTAGATGGAAATTCCTTCAGCGTTCCCGCCGATCGTGTCAGCAAGAATAATTTACCTCTGTTGTATGGCCCGGAAGGGAGCGAAAACGAAGTGTTAGACGGTTTTCGCACCATGGGGCAGGTTCTGGCGAAAGATCGCTTTAACTTAAAAGAAGCGGCGATGACGGCTCGTCGTTCATGGCAGCTGACGCTGACGAACGACATCAAGCTGAATCTTGGTCGCGGTGACACGATGAAGCGCCTGGGACGTTTTGTGGAACTCTATCCGGTTCTACAGCAGCACGCTCAGGCTGAAGGCAAACGGATAAGCTACGTTGATTTGCGCTATGACTCAGGCGCATCGGTCGGGTGGATCCCGGCACCGGTTGAGGAACCTAATCAGCAACAGAATCAGGCACAGGTACAGGCAGAACAACAATGATCAAGGCGACGGACAGAAAACTGGTAGTTGGACTGGAGATTGGCACCGCGAAGGTTGCCGCTTTAGTAGGGGAAGTTCTGCCCGACGGTATGGTCAATATCATTGGTGTGGGCAGTTGCCCGTCTCGTGGTATGGATAAAGGTGGGGTAAACGACCTCGAATCGGTGGTGAAATGCGTGCAGCGCGCCATCGATCAGGCTGAATTGATGGCAGATTGCCAGATTTCCTCCGTGTATCTGGCGCTCTCTGGTAAGCATATTAGCTGTCAGAATGAGATCGGGATGGTGCCGATTTCAGAAGAAGAAGTTTCGCAGGAAGACGTCGAAAACGTGGTGCATACGGCGAAGTCGGTGCGCGTACGCGATGAACATCGCGTTCTGCACGTGATCCCGCAGGAATATGCCATCGACTATCAGGAAGGCATCAAAAATCCTGTCGGACTTTCCGGCGTGCGTATGCAGGCAAAAGTGCACTTGATCACATGTCACAACGATATGGCGAAAAACATCGTCAAAGCGGTTGAACGTTGTGGTCTGAAAGTTGACCAACTTATCTTCGCCGGTCTGGCCGCGAGTTATTCCGTGCTAACTGAGGACGAACGTGAGCTGGGCGTCTGTGTGGTGGATATCGGTGGTGGTACTATGGACATCGCCGTCTACACGGGCGGCGCGCTGCGCCATACCAAAGTGATCCCTTATGCAGGGAATGTGGTCACCAGCGATATCGCTTATGCCTTTGGCACACCGCCAAGTGATGCAGAAGCTATTAAGGTGCGTCACGGCTGTGCATTAGGCTCCATTGTGGGCAAAGATGAGAGCGTTGAAGTGCCGAGCGTTGGCGGTCGTCCGCCGCGCAGCCTGCAACGCCAGACATTGGCCGAGGTCATTGAGCCGCGTTATACCGAGCTGCTTAACCTGGTCAACGAAGAGATTTTGCAATTACAGGAACAGCTTCGCCAGCAGGGCGTGAAACATCATCTTGCGGCGGGGATTGTGTTAACCGGCGGTGCAGCGCAAATTGAAGGTCTTGCGGCCTGCGCGCAGCGCGTGTTCCATACGCAGGTGCGAATTGGCGCCCCGTTGAACATCACCGGTCTGACGGATTATGCTCAGGAGCCGTATTATTCGACGGCCGTGGGCTTGCTTCACTACGGGAAGGAGACCCACCTCAGTGGTGAAGCAGAGGTAGAAAAACGCGTGTCAGTCGGTTCGTGGATCAAACGAATCAACACCTGGCTGCGAAAAGAATTTTAATTTTAGTAAGAGACCGGTGAACATTTACGGTTTCAGGCGACAGGCACAAAACGGAGAGAAACTATGTTTGAACCTATGGAACTGACCAACGACGCGGTGATTAAAGTCATCGGCGTCGGTGGCGGCGGCGGTAATGCTGTAGAGCATATGGTGCGCGAGCGCATTGAAGGTGTTGAGTTCTTTGCAGTCAACACTGACGCACAGGCGCTGCGTAAAACGGCCGTTGGCCAGACGATCCAAATCGGTGGTGGCATTACGAAAGGTCTTGGCGCTGGGGCAAACCCGGAAGTCGGCCGTAATGCAGCAGAAGAAGACCGCGAAGCGCTGCGCGCTGCGCTGGATGGTGCAGACATGGTGTTTATCGCTGCAGGCATGGGCGGGGGTACCGGCACGGGTGCTGCGCCAGTGGTTGCTGAAGTCGCCAAAGATTTAGGTATCCTGACCGTTGCTGTCGTGACAAAGCCTTTCAACTTTGAAGGCAAGAAGCGTATGGCATTCGCGGAGCAGGGTATCACTGAGCTGTCCAAACACGTGGACTCGCTGATCACCATCCCGAACGACAAGCTGCTGAAAGTGCTGGGCCGCGGCATCTCGCTGCTGGACGCTTTTGGCGCCGCGAACGATGTATTAAAAGGCGCTGTGCAGGGTATCGCAGAACTGATCACCCGTCCGGGTCTGATGAACGTCGACTTTGCTGACGTGCGCACTGTGATGTCTGAAATGGGCTACGCGATGATGGGTTCCGGCGTGGCGAAAGGCGAAGATCGTGCAGAAGAAGCGGCTGAAATGGCTATCTCTTCTCCGCTGCTGGAAGATATCGATCTGTCTGGCGCGCGCGGCGTGCTGGTTAACATCACCGCGGGCTTCGACCTGCGTCTGGATGAGTTCGAAACCGTGGGTAACACCATCCGTGCATTTGCGTCCGACAATGCAACGGTGGTAATTGGTACGTCACTTGACCCAGAAATGAATGATGAGCTGCGCGTGACCGTTGTTGCGACCGGTATCGGCATGGACAAACGTCCTGAGATCACGTTGGTCACCAACAAGCCTGCACAGCAGCCTGTCATGGACCGCTACCCGCAGCACGGCATGTCGCCGCTGACGCAGGAGCAAAAACCGGCGGCGAAAGTGGTGAATGACAGCACACCACAGACCCAAAAAGAGCCCGATTATCTTGATATTCCAGCGTTCCTGCGTAAGCAAGCTGACTAAGAATTGACTGGAATTAGGGCATTTACGCTCTTTGTGCTAAACTGGCCTGCCGATAGTGATATACACTCTCGGTTGGATAAGTAATTTGGCGAGATTATACGATGATCAAACAAAGGACATTAAAACGTATCGTTCAGGCGACTGGCGTCGGTTTGCATACCGGCAAAAAGGTCACACTGACGTTGCGCCCTGCGTCGGCCAATACCGGGGTCATCTATCGTCGCACCGACTTGAATCCACCGGTAGATTTCCCGGCTGATGCCAAATCTGTGCGTGATACTATGCTCTGTACTTGCCTGGTCAATGAGCATGACGTACGGATTTCTACCGTAGAACACCTGAATGCCGCTCTGGCGGGTCTGGGGATCGACAACATTGTTATTGAAGTCGATGCGCCAGAAATCCCGATCATGGATGGCAGCGCTGCACCGTTTGTTTATTTGCTGCTGGATGCCGGCATCGAAGAATTGAACTGCGCGAAGAAATTCGTGCGTATCAAAGAGACGGTTCGCGTTCAGGATGGCGACAAGTGGGCTGAGTTCAAGCCGTTTAATGGTTTTTCGTTGGACTTTACCATCGACTTCAACCATCCGGCGATTGACGCCAGCACCCAGCGCTATGCGATGAACTTCTCTGCTGATGCGTTTATGCGTCAGATCAGTCGTGCCCGTACTTTCGGTTTCATGCGTGATATCGAATATCTGCAGTCCCGCGGCCTGTGCCTGGGCGGCAGCTTCGATTGTGCCATCGTTGTTGACGATTATCGCGTACTGAACGAAGACGGCCTGCGTTTTGAAGATGAATTCGTTCGTCACAAAATGCTGGATGCGATCGGCGACCTGTTTATGTGTGGTCACAACATTATTGGTGCATTTACCGCGTACAAATCCGGTCATGCGCTGAATAACAAATTGCTGCAGGCTGTTCTGGCAAAACAGGAAGCCTGGGAATTTGTGACCTTCGAAGACGAAGCAGAACTGCCTCTGGCATTCAAAGCTCCGAGCACAGTCCTGGCGTAACGGCACGTTCGTTATATCAATGCGACTGGTTGACCTGGCACTCTCTCCGGCCAGGAAGACCAGTCGTTTTTGTTTTTATCCCTCCGGAATTGCTGCAGTCAATCGCGCGTTTGCTGATTTCTTCGCGATTTTTAACCTCCTCCGTGTCTCAATACTGCTGCTGCGCAGTAGCTTTAGTGGTACTATCTGGGCGCGAAAATAAATAAAATCAATCGGTGAGCCTGAAGGCTGACCTATCGTGGTGGGGCAATTGAGCGGAATTCTGACGCGCTGGCGACAATTTGGCAGACGTTACTTCTGGCCGCATCTCCTTTTGGGGATGGTCGCGGCGAGTTTCGGCTTGCCCGCGCTCAGCAGTAATGCCGAAGCCGCTACCCCTGCAAAAGCCAGCACCACCCGGCACGATTTAACCACGCGGGTCAATTTCACCAACCTTGCACTTCTGGAAGCAAAGCGCCGCCCGAATTTCACGGTGGATTACTGGCACCAGCATGCGATTCGTACGGTTATTCGTCATCTCTCTTTCGCGATGGCCCCGCAGGCGTTGCCTGCCGTCGAAGAATCCCTGCCGGTTCAGGCGCACCACCTTGCGCTGCTCGATACACTCAACACGCTGTTAACCCTGCAGAGCAAACCGCCGGCGATCGTTCGTCAGGTCACCGTTGCTACGTTTGAACCTCAACCCGCGTTCTCGGTATCCGCCTGGATTAGTCAGGTACAGGGTATCCGCGCCGGACCTCAACGCCTCAGCTAAATTAACCATTTTCAATACCTTAATTTAACTGCCCATGATGGGGCGTTTGAGAATTTATTATGCTAATCAAATTATTAACCAAAGTTTTCGGTAGTCGTAACGATCGTACCCTGCGCCGTATGCGCAAAGCTGTCACGGTGATCAATGCCATGGAACCGGAGATGGTAAAGCTCTCCGATGACGAACTGAAAGCGAAAACCGTCGAATTCCGTGCCCGTCTTGAGAAAGGCGCAACCGTTGAAAGCCTGATCCCGGAAGCGTTCGCCGTTGTTCGTGAGGCGAGTAAGCGCGTATTCAATATGCGTCACTTTGACGTGCAGCTGCTGGGCGGTATGGTGCTGAACGATCGCTGTATCGCAGAGATGCGTACCGGTGAAGGTAAAACCCTGACCGCAACCCTGCCAGCTTATCTGAATGCGCTGTCCGGGAAAGGCGTTCACGTCGTGACCGTCAACGACTATCTGGCACAGCGTGATGCCGAAAATAACCGTCCGCTGTTCGAATTCCTCGGCATGAGCGTCGGGATCAACATGTCCGGTCTGCCAGCACCGGCAAAACGTGAAGCCTACGGCGCAGATATCACCTACGGGACTAACAACGAATACGGCTTCGACTACCTGCGCGATAACATGGCATTTAGCCCGGAAGAGCGCGTCCAGCGTAAACTGCACTATGCGCTGGTGGATGAGGTGGACTCCATCCTGATCGATGAAGCGCGTACGCCGCTGATCATCTCCGGCCCGGCTGAAGACAGCTCCGAGATGTATCGCAAAGTCGACAAAATCATTCCACACCTGATCCGTCAGGAAAAAGAAGACTCCGATACCTTCCAGGGTGAAGGCCACTTCTCCGTGGACGAAAAAGCGCGTCAGGTTAACCTGACCGAACGCGGTCTGGTTCAGATCGAAGAGCTGCTGGTGAATCAGGGTATTATGGACGAAGGCGAGTCACTCTACTCCCCGACTAACATTATGCTGATGCACCACGTCACTGCCGCTCTGCGCGCGCACGTGCTGTTTACCCGCGACGTTGATTACATCGTCAAAGATGGTGAAGTGATCATCGTCGATGAACACACCGGTCGTACCATGCAGGGTCGTCGCTGGTCCGATGGTCTGCATCAGGCCGTCGAAGCGAAAGAACAAGTCGACATCCAGAATGAGAACCAGACGCTGGCGTCCATCACCTTCCAGAACTACTTCCGTCTGTACGAGAAGCTGGCGGGGATGACCGGTACGGCGGATACAGAAGCCTTCGAATTCAGCTCTATCTACAAGCTGGATACCGTTGTGGTGCCGACCAACCGTCCGATGATCCGTAAAGACATGCCGGATCTGGTCTACATGACCGAAGCAGAAAAAATTCAGGCTATCATTGAAGATATCCGCGATCGTACCGCTGCGGGCCAGCCGGTGCTGGTGGGGACGATTTCGATTGAAAAATCAGAAGTGGTCTCCGACGAGCTGACCAAAGCCGGTATCAAACACAACGTCCTGAACGCCAAGTTCCACGCTAAAGAAGCGGACATCGTTGCCCAGGCGGGCTATCCGTCAGCCGTGACCATCGCCACCAACATGGCCGGTCGTGGTACCGATATTATGCTGGGCGGCAGCTGGCAGGCTGAACTGGCCGAGCTGGAAAACCCAACCCCGGAGCAGGTTGCGCAGATCAAAGCAGAGTGGCAGATTCGTCACGATGCCGTTCTGACCGCGGGTGGTTTGCATATCATCGGTACCGAACGTCACGAATCTCGTCGTATCGACAACCAGCTGCGTGGCCGTGCAGGTCGTCAGGGTGATGCCGGTTCATCCCGCTTCTACCTGTCAATGGAAGATGCGCTGATGCGTATTTTTGCCTCCGACCGTGTGTCTGGCATGATGCGTAAGCTGGGCATGAAGCCGGGCGAAGCGATTGAACACCCGTGGGTGACCAAGGCTATCGCTAACGCACAGCGTAAAGTTGAAAGCCGTAACTTTGATATTCGTAAACAGTTGCTGGAATACGATGATGTGGCAAACGATCAGCGTCGCGCCATCTACACCCAGCGTAACGAACTGCTGGACGTATCCGACGTTAGCGAAACCATTAACAGCATTCGTGAAGACGTCTTTAAAGCGACAATTGATGGACACATTCCGCCGCAGTCGCTGGAAGAGATGTGGGATATCGAAGGTCTGCAGGCGCGTCTGAAAAATGACTTTGACCTCGAGCTGCCAATTCAGGAGTGGCTGGATAAAGAGCCAGAGCTGCATGAAGAGACGCTGCGTGAACGTATCTTCGCCAACGCGCTGGAAGTCTACAAGCGTAAAGAAGAAGTGGTGGGTGCAGAGATGATGCGCCACTTCGAAAAAGGCGTGATGCTGCAAACGCTGGACTCCTTGTGGAAAGAGCACCTGGCGGCGATGGACTACCTGCGTCAGGGGATCCATCTGCGCGGCTATGCACAAAAAGATCCTAAGCAGGAGTACAAACGCGAATCCTTTGCGATGTTTGCCTCAATGCTGGAATCACTGAAATACGAAGTGATCAGCACCCTGAGCAAGGTGCAGGTGCGCATGCCGGAAGAAGTTGAAGAGATGGAGCAGCAGCGTCGTGAGGAAGCCGAACGTCTGGCGCAGATGCAGCAGCTCAGCCATCAGGACGACGAAGCTGCAGCGGCTGCCGCCATTGCTGAACAGTCTGGCGAGCGTAAGGTCGGTCGTAACGATCCGTGCCCGTGCGGTTCCGGTAAAAAATACAAACAGTGCCATGGCCGCTTGAGCTAAGCATTCAACACACTGAAAAGGCGCAGATATCTGCGCCTTTTTTATGGACGTAAAACAATGAAAGTACTGCAAATCGCTGTCGGGATTATCCGCAATTCACATAATCAATTCTTCATCACCCAGCGCGCGGCCGATGCCCATATGGCCAACAAGTGGGAATTCCCAGGCGGTAAAATCGAGTCTGGCGAAACGCCGGAGCAGGCGCTGAGCCGTGAACTCCAGGAAGAGGTGGGGATCATCCCGCTGGGTGCAACGCTGTTTGATAAGCTGGAATATGCCTTTCCCGATCGCCACATCACCCTGTGGTTCTGGCTGGTCGAAAACTGGGAAGGCGAGCCGTGGGGGAAAGAGGGGCAGCCAGGTAGCTGGGTCACGCTGAGCCTGGAGGATGCGGATAAGTTTCCGCCGGCAAATGAACCCATCATTGCCCGCTTAGTACAGAATTAACGAGCCTGCCGGTCAACGAGCCGGCAGGCCATCGTGACCTTACTGCTGCTCTTCGCTCCAGTCATCGCTGTCAGACAGATCGCCTGCGCTGGGAATGCGTTTCTCTTCTGCGGCCCATTCGCCAAGATCGATCAGCTGGCAGCGTTTGCAGCAGAAAGGACGAAACGGGCTTTGTTCGCCCCAGATGACGGGCTTCCCGCAGGTGGGGCAGTTTACGCTAGTGATATCAGACATCATGGCTCCTTAACAACACGCCAGTTCAAAGTCGAGGCGTTCAGGCACGAGGCCATTTTCACTGTCGAGCGGCATAAAACGAATCGCAAAGCGGCTCTTGTGCCCGGAAATTTGCGGATAAAGTTGATCGGCGAGACGCAGCTGTAAGCGCAGCAGGTCGGCATCGTCGCCATTGTCCTGGTAAAAGCCGTTCAGGCTGGTTTGCTTACGAAACGGTGCCGAGTTGCGGATCAGATCGAGGATCAACGACAGCGCCTGATTCACTGGCTCAAGGCTATCAAGCCAGCCCTGAACCTGGGTGTCGCGCTGCTCCTGCGGCATATGCAGCCAGATATGCAGAGTTGGTAAATCAAAACTGCAGCAGCCGCCGGGAATGCTCAGGCGCTGGCGGACCAGCGCCACCAGACGGTCTTCACGCAGAAACTGACCCACGCGCGGCGCGGCCATCAGAATCCCGCTGCTCTGTTTCAGCTGCTGGCGCAGGGCGTCGATACGGCTGTTGTCCACGCCGGGCACTTCCGCCCAGGCCTGTAATTTACGCTGCTGGCGTTCCAGCTCTTTCAGCAATTCAGTGCGGACTTCGCCACGCTCTAACACATCCAGCAGATCGCCCACGTTACGGAAAAAATGCAGGGCAGTGGTGTGGTCGTGAACCGGAAGCTGGCTCGAAAGCTGCTGAATTAAAAACTCAATACGCAGCCAGGTACGCATTTTTTCGTTGAGGGGATGCTCAAACAGAACGTGGGTGTACATTATGGTTTTCCTGTAAAACGGCCTGCGCAGCATACGCCAGGTATTGCTGATGCAGACGAGCAACATCCGATGCAATAGCATCCGGTGCGCCATTATTATCAATAACATCATCCGCGACGGCCAGGCGCGCTTCACGCGTGGCCTGCGCGGCAAGAATTTGTTCGGCATGTTCGCGCGCAACGTTATCGCGTGCCATGGTGCGCTGAATTTGGGTGTCTACAGAGACATCGACCACCAGAACCCGATCGGCTTTTTTATGCAGCTGATTTTCCACCAGCAGCGGTACAACCCACAGGACATACGGGGAGGTCGCTTCCCGCATCTGCTTCTGGGTCTCCTGCTGGATCAGCGGGTGGAGCAGGGCGTTAAGCCAGGCTTTTTCTTCAGGATGAGCAAAAATACGTTCGCGCAGCTTTCGGCGGTTAAGGGTGCCGTCGGGCTCGATAAGTTCACCGCCAAAATGTTCTGCGATAGCACGCAGTGCGGGTGTGCCGGGCTCTACCACCTGTCGGGCAATGATATCGGCATCAATAACGTTGACGCCCAGACGAGAAAATGTGTCGGCGACGGTGCTTTTGCCACTTCCGATGCCGCCCGTTAACGCGACGGTAAACCCCATTAAATTAAATCCTGGGAAATATTCATTATCAAAATCAGCCGATTAAATTGAATTCATATAACAGATAATGGTTAACGCTTTTTACCAGGCTTTGCTCAGGTAAATTTATAGGATTGTAGCGTAAAAAAAGTGATTTTCGCAGTCTTGCGGAGCAGCGATTAGTGCGTATGATAACGTCACTGGAGTTGTGTGTTTCGTTTTTCGACATTTACCCCAGTACCCCAGGAATCTGCAAATGCGTATCGAAGAAGATCTGAAGTTAGGTTTCAAAGACGTTCTTATCCGCCCTAAACGTTCCACTCTGAAAAGTCGCTCTGACGTTGAGCTCGAACGTCAATTTACCTTTAAGCATTCCGGTCAGACCTGGTCTGGCGTGCCGATCATCGCCGCCAATATGGACTCAGTCGGGACCTTCGCGATGGCGACCGCGCTGGCAAGCTTTGAGATCCTGACTGCAGTGCACAAACACTACAGCGTTGAAGAGTGGAATGCGTTTGTCGCATCTGCCCCTGCTGAAGTGTTAAAGCATGTGATGGTCTCTACGGGCACCTCCGATGCTGATTTTGAGAAAACGAAACAGATCCTGGCGGCGAACCCGGCGCTTAATTTCCTCTGCATCGACGTGGCGAACGGTTACTCCGAACACTTCGTCCGTTTTGTCAGCAAAGCGCGTCAAGCCTGGCCGACCAAAACCATTATCGCCGGTAACGTGGTTACAGGTGAGATGTGCGAAGAGTTGATCCTCTCCGGTGCGGATATTGTCAAAGTGGGTATCGGCCCAGGCTCAGTTTGCACCACTCGTGTTAAAACGGGTGTCGGTTATCCGCAGCTGTCTGCCGTCATTGAGTGTGCCGATGCTGCTCATGGCCTTGGTGGTCAGATCGTCAGCGACGGCGGTTGCACCATGCCGGGTGACGTAGCGAAAGCCTTCGGCGGCGGCGCTGACTTCGTGATGCTCGGCGGTATGCTGGCTGGTCACGAAGAGAGCGGCGGTACCGTAGTGGAAGAAAACGGCGAGAAATTCATGCTGTTCTACGGTATGAGCTCTGAATCTGCGATGAACCGTCACGTCGGTGGCGTTGCTCAGTATCGCGCTGCAGAAGGTAAAACCGTGAAGCTGCCACTGCGCGGACCGGTTGATCTGACCGCGCGTGACATCCTCGGTGGCCTGCGTTCCGCTTGCACCTATGTGGGTGCTGAACGGCTGAAAGAGCTGACCAAGCGCACGACCTTTATCCGCGTACAGGAGCAGGAAAACCGCGTTTTCAATAGCCTGTAAGCCTCTCTCGCTGGCGCTCTCCCGCGCCAGCGTTATCCCGCCCCCATCGCATCCCCCAGATGGAAAATGGGCAGGTACATCGCCACCACCAGCGTACCTATAATGACCCCCGTCACGATCAACAGCAGCGGTTCCAGCAGCGAAGCTAGATTATCCGCCTGCTGAAAGGTCTGTTCATTGTGGTGCTGCGCCAGATTGTTCAACATTGTGTCCAGTGCGCCCGAGGCTTCGCCGGTTCGTACCAGCTGAATGCACAGAGGCGTAAATACCTGTGCATCATTCAGGGCTGACCAGATGGGCGACCCTTGCGTCACGCGCTGATGAATCAACTGTAATTTTTCCTTCCAGAAAGGGCATTCCAGCGTCTCTTCAGTGCTTTCCAGCCCCTGTAAAAAAGCAATACCGGCCTGCTGCGTCAGCGACAGCACGGTAAAGATCTGACTTAATTTCTGCCCGCGCGCGAGTGAGCCGATGATCGGACAGCGCAGCATCAGGCGCTGAGTGGCAACCCGCCATCGGCGATGGCGGCGCACCGTAAGCAGACCCGACACCATCACCAGCAAAAACAGCCCCAACACCACGCCCTGCTCCTGTAGGAAGCTCGCCATTCCCATCACGGCCTGGGTCAGGGCCGGTAAGGGCGTATTGAAGGTTTTATAGATCCCGGCAAACTCTGGCAGCACCAGCGTCACCATGGCCAGCACCACGGCAACGGCCAGCGTGAGAATAATGACCGGATAGCGCAGTGCCTTTTTTACCTTCGCACTAAGCTGCTGCTGCGTTTTTTGCTGTTGCGCCAGCTGACGACAGCACTCGTCCAGTTTGCCCGTCAGCTCGCCGGTCCTCATCATTGAAACGTAGAGTGGCGGAAAGACGTTCGGCCACTTTTGCAGCGTATCTGAAAAGGCGCACCCGGCGCTGAGATCGTCGGCAATGCTTTGCAGCAGCGCCTGCCAGTGCCTGGCCGGGTGCTGTTGCGCCAGAAGTTCCAGGCCTGCCGACAGCGTTAACCCTGCCTGCAGCAGCGTCGCCAGCTGGTGAATCACCTCATAGCGATGCTGCGGCTGCCAGCGTGGGGGGGACAGCGCGCCCCGCTTAAGATCAAGCGGGAACAGGTCTTTACCCCGCAGCGCAGCCGATGCTGTTTCTCGATCGGGTGCCCACAGTGCACCCTGCTGGCGCTCGCCCTGTGGGCTGAGGGCGCGCCAGCGCCAGAGTTGATTACCGGCCATCCGGCACGCCCAGCATCCTGACCAGCTCTTCCAGGGTGGTTTTACCCTGCTCAACCGCCATGCAGCCATGTTCAAACAGTGTGGTCATACCCGCTTGTCGGGCAAGCTTGTCGATCTCTTCCACGGGCGCGCCGTTAGCGATGGCCGATCGCAGCTCACGGGTGATAACCAGCACCTCGAAGATCGCCACGCGGCCATAAAAACCGTGATAGCAGCGGTCGCAACCCGTGGGTTGCCAGTGTGGCAGAGGCCGAGGCCATAGCGCATCGGGTAGGGGCGCTTCCCGGTGGGCCTGTTTACGGCAGTGCGGGCAAAGGCGGCGGACCAGTCGCTGAGCAATAACCAGTGACAGTGCCGAGGAGATCATCCAGCGCGCCACTCCCATCTGCTGTAGACGCACCAGCGTTTCCGCCGTCGAGTTAGTATGCAGTGTCGACAGCACCAGATGCCCGGTCTGGGCGGCATTCATGGCAATCTCAGCCGTCTCGCCGTCACGGATTTCACCCACCATGATGATATCCGGATCCTGACGTAGCAGCGCGCGCAGTACATTCTGAAAGGTTAAACCCGCCCGGGGATTGACCGGGGTCTGGTTCAGGCCTTCCAGCGGGATCTCCACCGGGTCCTCAACGCTGCAGATGTTAACCGCCGGCGTGTTACGGGCCTGCAGCGCGCTGTACAGGGTCACCGTTTTGCCGCTGCCGGTAGGGCCGGTTACCAGTATCAGGCCCTGTGGTTTGTGCAGGGTGCTGGCAAACAGTCGCTGTTGCGTTTCACTCATCCCCAGTTGATCGAGTAAAAGCGCCTGTTGCTCCTGCTGCAGGAGTCGCAGAACGATCTTTTCCCCACTGCGACAGGGGAGCGTTGCAATACGAAACGACACCGGTGAACCGGAGAGTTCGACTGTAAATTGCCCGTCCTGAGGCAAGCGTCGCTCGGCGATATCCAGGTTGCCCAGCACCTTGAGCCTGGCGATAAGCGTAGTGCCCAGGGCAGAAGAGAGTGGCTGCTGGGGATAGAGAACGCCATCGATGCGTAGCCGGATCTGCCAGCTTTCCACGGCGGGCTCGATATGAATATCAGAGGCCCGCTGATTCAGCGCCTGTATCAAGGTGCGATTGAGGATCTCAACCGCCGAGTTTGTCGAACCGGAGATGACGGGCAGATGCGACAGCGTCGCGGTTTGCCGGTGTTTTTCCATTTTTTCCCGGGTCCAGCACTCGATATTGACCCGTTTTTGGGTGGCGAAACGCAGCGCTTCTAACATCACGGGCTCCGGGGTGCCGATAACCGCAATGTCTATCGTCTCAGTGTCGCTGGTCAGCAGCAGGGCGTTGTGGCGCTGACACAGCGCCATCAGTTTGTTTGGATTCATTGCCCGCTCTCCTCAACGGCGGTAAAGCGGAATACGTCTTCGCAGGCCTGCTTAAGCGCGCTGTCCTCGCCGACGGTGCAGACGCGTTTCCAGCCGGTGATGCCGTTGCCGCTATCCCAGACCGGGGTCATCACCACTTCCAGGCCAGTCAGGCTCTCCTGGCCGGTCAGGGTGACGGTACCCTTGGCGATGCTCATGGCAGAGACATAGCGGGTTGTGGCAGGAGAGGGGATGCCGTTGACGCTGGCATCGCAGCTGTCCGTTCCGCCATGATCCAGGGCGCAGAGTTCAACTGCAGTACGGTAGGGAAGGAAGGTTTGCAGCATGTCGGTCAGCGCGGCTTTACGCAGGTAGTTCTGGTAGGCCGGAATGCCGGTGGCGCTAAGAATGGCCACGATGCCGATGACCACCATCAGCTCAATGAGGGTAAATCCTTTTTGTCTTTCCATGGGACGCTCCTTATGTTGACCGGCGCTACTGTGGCAGCGTGTCGGGTAACGGGCGAGCGACAAAAATTGATTCGTGACGCGGGATTCAGAGCATTATGCGGGCGTTACAGCGTGGGACATTTTATTTGCGAGGCGGGTCGAGATACCCGGCCTGTGCAGGCCGGGCGGGCGGTCAGTTAACGAAAGCGCATCGACAGGTCGAGGGCGCGGACGTGTTTGGTCAGCGCGCCAACGGAGATAAAGTCGACGCCGGTTTCGGCAAACTCACGCAGCGTTTCGCGCGTCACGTTGCCGGAGACTTCGAGGCGTGCCTGGCCGTTCGTGCGTTTCACGGCTTCGCGCATCTGCTCGGTTTTGAAGTTATCGAGCATGATGATGTCTGCGCCCGCTTTCAGCGCCGCGTCCAGTTCTTCCAGGCTTTCGACTTCCACCTCGACCGGCACATCCGGGCGCAGCCAGAAGGCTTTTTCCACTGCCTGGCGAACGGAGCCGGAGGCGATAATGTGGTTCTCTTTAATTAAGAAGGCGTCGGATAACCCCAGACGATGGTTGGCACCGCCGCCGCACAGTACCGCGTACTTCAGCGCGGTGCGCAGGCCAGGCAGCGTTTTACGGGTGTCCAGCAGCTGCGTTTGGGTGCCTTCCAGCAGGCCAACATAGGTGCGGACTTCGCTGGCGACGCCGGAAAGCGTCTGCACAAAGTTAAGTGCGGTACGCTCGCCGGTCAGCAGCACCCGCGAGGCGCCTTCAAGTTCAAATAAAGGTTGGTTGGCTTTGATGCTGTCGCCATCCTCGACGTACCAGGTCACCTGAATACCGTCCCCATTGAGCTGAGTAAAGACCTCTTCAACCCAACGTTTGCCACAGAACACGCCGTCTTCACGGGTGATCACCACCGCATGGGAGCGCGCATCTTCCGCCAGCAGCTGGGCGGTGATGTCGTTACTGGCATCCACCTCTCCACCCAGATCTTCGCGCAGCGCTTGAGCGACGCTTGCCGGGATATCCTGATTTATACGTTCCAGAAGCGCGTCACGTCTGTGGTCGGGGTTGTAGCGGCGAGGCGGCATGATAAAACTCCAAATTGGTAACGAATCATAAGATTGAAACATGCTACTCTGAACCGGGAATCAGCACCATATCTAAGGAGATCCTGCATGCAGTTAGAACATGGATGGCTGGTGGATGCACGGCATGTACCCTCGCCGCACCACGATTGCCGCCCTGAGGATGATGCACCCTCGCTGCTGGTGGTTCACAACATTAGCCTGCCGCCCGGTGAGTTTGGCGGTCCGTGGATTGATGCGTTATTCACCGGAACAATCGATCCGGATGCACACCCCTTTTTTGCCGAAATTGCGCACCTGCGCGTTTCCGCCCATTGTCTGATTCGCCGCGACGGCGAAATCGTCCAGTATGTTCCTTTTGATAAACGTGCCTGGCATGCGGGAGTCTCCTGCTATCAGGGACGTGAACGCTGCAATGATTTTTCGATTGGCATCGAGCTGGAAGGGACGGATACGCGGCCCTATACCGATGCGCAGTATCAGCAGCTGGTCGCGGTGACGCGCACGCTGATGCAGCGCTATCCGGCCATCGCTCAGCACATTACCGGGCACAGTGATATCGCCCCGCAGCGAAAAACCGACCCCGGCCCGGCGTTTGACTGGGAACGATTCAGAACCTTGCTTACCGCCCTGTCAGATAAGGAGATGACATGACGTTATTTACCATGCTGCTGGTGATCTCCGCTGAGCGTTTATTCAAGCTGGGTGAGCACTGGCAACTGGATCACCGGATGGAAGTGCTGTTCCGCCGCATCCGTCATTTCTCCCCGCTGTGCACGCTGTTGATGACCGGCGCGGTGATGGGGATAGTGTTTCTGCTGCTGCGTTCGCTGCACGGCCTCTTTTTTAACGTTCCGCTGCTGGTGGTGTGGATCCTGCTTGGCGTGCTGTGCATTGGCGCGGGCAAGGTCCGTCTCCATTACCATGCCTATCTGAAAGCCGCCTCCCGCGATGATGCCCATGCGCGTGGGGCGATGGCCAGTGAACTGACGCTGATTCATGGCGTGCCGCCGGAGTGCAACGAGCGCGAGTTTCTGCGCGAGCTGCAAAATGCGCTGCTGTGGATTAACTTCCGCTACTATCTGGCGCCACTGTTCTGGTTTGTGGTTGGCGGTATGTGGGGGCCGGTGCTGCTGATGGGCTACGCGTTTTTACGTGCCTGGCAGAGCTGGCTGGCGCGCTACCTGACGCCCCATGAGCGTTTGCAATCCGGTATTGATGCCATCCTGCACGTGCTGGACTGGCTGCCGGTGCGGTTGTTCGGGGTGGTGTATGCCCTGATCGGTCATGGCGAAAAAGCGCTGCCAGGATGGTTTGCTTCGCTGGGCGATCGCCATACGTCGCAGTACCAGGTACTGACGCGTCTGGCCCAGTTCTCGCTGGCGCGTGAACCGCACACCGACAAAATGGAAACGCCAAAAGCGGCCGTGTCCATGGCTAAGAAAACGACCTTCACGGTGGTGGTGATTGTGGCGCTGCTGACCATTTACGGCACGCTGGTTTAAGCCAGCGTGCCGCCAGGCTTAGACAGTATCCGCTGACGGGATGCCAAAATCGGGCATCCCGTTTTCTTTCCAGCGAACTAATTTCAGGCGGGTGTGGCGGTTCGGATCGTAGAGCGGATCGCCTTCGATTTCGGTGTAGTTTCGCGCGTGGTAAATCAGCACGTCTTCCCCGTCAGCGGTCTGGGTGAAGCTGTTGTGTCCTGGCCCGTACTGGCGGTTTTCGTAGCTGGTGGTAAACACCGGCTGCGGCGATTTCTGCCAGTTTGCCGGATTACGCGGATCGGCTTGCATGTCGATCCACAGCAGTCCCATGCAGTAGTTTTCATCGGTGGCGCTGGCGGAGTAGCTGATAAACAGCCGGTCGCCGTGGAACAATACCGCCGGGCCTTCGTTGACCCAAAACCCCCGACACTCCCAGTCATATTCCGGTTTGCTGAGCATCACCGGTTCGCCTTTCAGCGTCCACGGGTTTTCCATTTCGCACAGGTACAGGTTTGAGTTCCCGGCAATATCCGGCGCTTTTTGCGCCCATAAATACCAGCGTTTGCCCTGATGCACGAAGGTGGTGGCATCCAGCGCAAAGGTGTCGAATGGCGTTTTCAGCTGGCCTTTTTCGTGCCAGGTTCCGCTGAGGGGATCGCGGTCGCTGCATTCCAGCGCGAACATCCGGTGCTGGAACATGCCGAGCTTGTCCAGCGCCTGGGTGTGCGTGGCGGCAAAGTAGATGTACCACTTCCCGTCGATATTGTGCAGTTCCGGTGCCCAGATGAGCTCACTCATCGGACCGCTGTCTGGTTTGCGCCAGACCACCACCGGATCGGCGCTCCGCAGCCCTTCCAGCGAATCGGCGCGGCGGATCTCCAGCCGGTCATATTCCGGAACGGAAGCGATAAAGTAGTACTGCCCTTCATGGCGCAGAATATACGGATCTGCGCGTTGTTCAATGAACGGGTTTGGCCAGTTTTGCATCAGGCTTTCCTTATTTAGTCTCAGCGGCTTTGAGTTCCTGATAGTCATTCAGCTCGCGATAGTTGTTGCGGCGCTTTTCCAGGTCTTCCTGAATCTGCTTC
Source organism: Leclercia sp. (assembly GCA_049284415.1). Taxonomy (GTDB): domain Bacteria; phylum Pseudomonadota; class Gammaproteobacteria; order Enterobacterales; family Enterobacteriaceae; genus Enterobacter. Next base: position 101,202 of record JBAPXW010000024.1, on the reverse strand, counting down.
ATGGTTTCACGGTCCACCTTCAGCAGACGCACCACGCCCGCAGTAATGAGATATCCGACGCCTGGAATGATGGTAAAGAGCAGCACGATGCCGTTAATGGCATCTGCGCTCTGGGCTTTTGCACCGGCGTCATAACCGTACCAGGAGAGCAGGAAACCGACCATCGCGCCGGCAATCGCCAGCCCCAGCTTGAGGAAGAATATGTTGCCAGAGAAGCTGATCCCGGTGATACGTTTCCCGGTTTTCCACTCGCCGTAATCGTCGACATCGGCCATCAGCGACCAGTGCAGCGGGGACGGGATCTGATGCAGAATGTTCAGCAGGAAGTAGAGGACGACAATGGTCGTCGTGGCAGTAGGATCGAAGAAATAGAACGCGCAGGAGAAAATCGCCAGCGCGATGTTGGTCCAGAAGAAGACTTTCAGCTTGCACCAGCGGTCAGTCAGTACTTTTGCCAGCATGCTGCCGATCATCATGCCGACCACGCCCAGGCTGATGAATATCGTCGCGAAATGGGTGCTCTGGCCCATCACCCAGGTGACGTAATACATGGTGGCCGCCATGCGGATAAAGCCAGGGCAAACGTTGCACAGCGTTAACAGCAGGATGCGAACCCACTGATCGTTCTTCCACGCATCTTTCAGATCGTTTTTCAGTTCGTCATTGGTTTGCACCGCCGGGCGAATACGTTCACGCACCGTGGCGAAGCTGAACAGGAACATACAGGTTCCGATAAGCGCCAGAACGGTCATCGCCATCTGGTAGCCTTTTGCTTTGTTATCGCCACCGAACCACTCCACCATCGGCAGTAAGGTTAAAGACAATAACAGCGTGGCAATACCGACCATGACGAAGCGATAGGACTGACAGGCGACGCGCTCTTTAGGATCGTTGGTAATCACGCTGCCTAACGAGCAATAAGGAATGTTGATCGCGGTATAGGTCAGCGACAGCAGGAAGTAGGTGACAAACGCATAGATAACTTTGCTGTTGTAGCTCCATTCTGGCGTGGTGAACATCAGGATGCTGAACAGCGCATAAGGGAAGGCAATCCACAAAAGCCATGGACGAAATCGCCCATACTTGCTGCGGGTACGATCGGCAATGGCGCCCATAATCGGATCGGTAATCGCATCGATGACGCGTACTGAAAGCAATAAGACACCGACCAGCGCAGGTGCCAGGCCGAAAATGTCCGTATAGAAATAGTTTACAAACAACATGATGGCGCCAAAGATGATATTGCATCCGGCGTCGCCCATCCCATAGCCGATCTTTTCTTTCACTGACAGCTTATTGTTATCCATCGACGGTTCTCCGAGTTACGGTATGGAGAGAATTATTCGCTGGCAAAGGAAAATATGCGTTGCAGTATAACGTCGCTGATATGGATTAAATGGCTATTGGCGGGAAAGTGTGAGGAAGGTAACAACCCTCTGCGCCCGTCGGGCGCAGAGGGGAGGGGATTAATGCGCTTTTACTGCCTTCGCATTTTTCTGTTTAACCATATAGCCCACCCCGAGGATCACAATCCATACCGGGATCAGGTAAACCGAGATCGCCATGCCCGGGGTCATCAGCATGATAACCAGCACCGCAGCCATGAAGAACAGGCAGACCCAGTTACCCACCGGGTAGAACAGGGCCGGGAAGCGCGTTTTAGCACCTTGCTGCTGTTTCGCACGACGGAACTTCATGTGCGCCAGGCTTATCATCGCCCAGTTGATCACCAGCGCGGAAACCACCAGCGCCATCAGCAGACCGAAGGCCGAATCCGGAGCAAAGTAGTTGATCAGAACGCACAGCGCGGTTACCAGAGCCGAAACGATAATGGTGTTGACCGGTACGCCACGCTTATCGACAGAGAGCAGCGCTTTCGGGGCGTTGCCCTGCTGCGCCAGGCCGAACAGCATGCGGCTGTTGCAGTATACACAGCTGTTATAGACCGACAGCGCCGCCGTCAGGACCACGACGTTCAGGGCGTTGGCGACGAAGGTGTCGCCCAGCTCGTGGAAGATCAGCACAAACGGGCTGGTGTCAGCGGTCACGCGGGTCCACGGCAGCAGCGAGAGCAGCACAGCCAGCGAGCCCACATAGAAAATCAGGATACGGTAGATAACCTGGTTGGTGGCTTTCGGGATGCTCTGCTCCGGATTGTCTGCCTCTGCGGCAGTAATGCCGACCAGCTCCAGACCACCAAACGAGAACATAATAATGGCCATCATCATCACCAGCCCGGTCATGCCGTGCGGTAAGAAGCCGCCCTGATCCCACAGGTTACTGACGCTTGCCTGCGGGCCGCCGTTGCCGCTGAACAGCAGCCAGCCGCCGAACAGGATCATCGCCACCACGGCGATAACTTTAATAATGGCGAACCAGAACTCCATCTCACCAAACACTTTTACGTTGGTCAGGTTAATGGCGTTAATCAGTACGAAGAATACCGCTGCGGAAACCCAGGTCGGTATTTCAGGCCACCAGAACTGAACATATTTCCCGACGGCGGTTAATTCCGCCATCGCCACCAGCACATACAGTACCCAGTAGTTCCAGCCGGAAGCGAACCCGGCGAAGCTGCCCCAGTATTTATAAGCAAAGTGGCTAAAGGAACCGGCAACCGGCTCTTCGACCACCATTTCGCCCAGCTGTCGCATAATCAGAAACGCGATAAAGCCGGCAATGGCGTAACCCAGAATAATACCCGGACCGGCAGACTGAATAACCGATGCGCTGCCGAGAAACAGGCCCGTACCGATAGCGCCGCCGAGAGCAATAAGCTGAATATGGCGGTTTTTAAGGCCGCGCTTTAGCTGATCGCCTTGCTGTTGACCATCCATTATGAAACCTCGTGTGTGGTTGTTATGTTCACGCTCGGGCGTGTGTAATTATGAAATTCCATTTCATGTATTTATTGGTTTACGGTTCAATTATCGCAAAAAGTAGGGCGAGTCTTCCGTAACGGGAAGAATAATGGTAAGCGACTGCGAATGCACCTGCTTTATGTGGGGAAGAAGATGGATTGAATAAAAAGAAAGCATTTGTAAATCGTCCCGTTTGAGTCCTTCAATCAACCTATAGAATAAAAATGCTCCGTAAGTGGGCGATTTTTCATTTTTAGCTGTGCTAAATCGGTTCAGATCGCACTTTGCTGCGTTTCATTAACGTTAAATCTCCCTCTTTGGTGGTAATCAATTCTTTTGGGCAAAGTTACATTTCTGAAACGTTATTTCTGTAAGGTTGTTAAAATGTGCAGGGTTTAATGATTTCAATCAAAACCAATATGGACACAAGGTGAATACTTTGTTACTTTAGCGATACGAACTCGAAATTGGTAAGACCAATTGACTCCGGGCAAAAAGGCGTAAGACAGGGAATATGGCCTACAGCAAAATTCGCCAACCAAAACTATCCGATGTGATTGAGCAGCAGCTGGAGTTTTTGATCCTCGAAGGGACTCTGCGCCCCGGTGAAAAACTCCCGCCTGAACGCGAACTGGCAAAACAGTTCGACGTCTCCCGTCCCTCTCTGCGTGAGGCGATCCAACGTCTCGAAGCCAAGGGCTTGCTGCTTCGTCGCCAGGGCGGCGGAACCTTTGTGCAAAACAGCCTGTGGCAGAGTTTCAGCGACCCGTTAGTGGAGCTGCTCTCCGACCACCCAGAATCCCAGTTTGATCTGCTTGAAACCCGTCACGCGCTTGAAGGCATCGCGGCTTATTACGCGGCGCTGCGCAGCAATGATGAAGATCGCGCGCGAATCCGCGAGCTGCATCAGGCCATTGAACGGGCGCAGGAGTCCGGCGATCTCGACGCCGAGTCTGATGCCGTAGTCCAGTATCAAATTGCAGTGACTGAAGCGGCACACAACGTCGTGCTGCTTCATCTACTACGCTGCATGGAGCCGATGCTGGCCCAGAATGTTCGACAGAATTTTGAATTGTTGTATGCCCGTCGGGAGATGCTCCCGCTGGTCAGCAACCATCGCACTCGTGTATTCGAGGCGATAATGGCCGGGGAACCGGAGCAGGCGCGTGAAGCGTCGCACCGCCACCTGGCTTTCATCGAGGAAATCTTGCTGGACCGCAGCCGTGAACAAAGTCGTAGAGAACGTTCATTGCGCCGCATACAGCAAAGAAAGGATTAAGCGCCAGTTTTTTAGAGCGCGGCAACTAAACGCAGAACCTGTCTTATTGTGCTCTTGCCTAAGAGCACAATGGGACAGGTTCCAGACAAATCAACGTATTAGATAGATAAGGAATACCCCCATGTCAGAACGTCTCCAAAATGACGTGGATCCGATCGAAACTCGCGACTGGCAACAGGCGATCGAATCGGTCATCCGTGAAGAAGGTGTTGAGCGTGCTCAGTATCTGATTGAACAGATGCTTTCAGAAGCTCGCAAAGGCGGCGTGAAAGTAGCTTCAGGTGCAGGGGCTAACAACTACGTAAACACGATTGCCGTTGAAGACGAACCGGAATACCCGGGCAATCTGGATCTGGAACGCCGTATCCGTTCTGCAATCCGCTGGAACGCCATTATGACCGTTCTGCGCGCATCCAAAAAAGATCTGGAGCTGGGCGGCCACATGGCTTCCTTCCAGTCTTCTGCAACCGTGTATGAAGTGTGCTTTAACCACTTCTTCCGCGCGCGCACCGAGAAAGACGGCGGCGACCTGGTGTATTTCCAGGGCCACATCTCTCCGGGCGTGTACGCACGTGCGTTCCTGGAAGGTCGTCTGACTGAAGAGCAGATGAACAACTTCCGTCAGGAAGTTCACGGTAAAGGTCTGTCTTCTTACCCGCACCCGAAACTGATGCCAGAATTCTGGCAGTTCCCGACCGTTTCTATGGGTCTGGGTCCAATCGGTGCCATCTACCAGGCTAAATTCCTGAAATATCTGGAACACCGTGGCCTGAAAGATACCTCTCAGCAGACCGTTTACGCCTTCCTGGGCGACGGCGAAATGGATGAGCCAGAATCTAAAGGTGCGATCACTATCGCTACCCGTGAGAAGCTGGACAACCTGTGCTTCATCATCAACTGTAACCTGCAGCGTCTGGATGGTCCGGTAACCGGCAACGGCAAGATCATCAACGAACTGGAAGGCATCTTCGCAGGTGCTGGCTGGAACGTGGTTAAAGTGATGTGGGGCGGTCGTTGGGATGAGCTGCTGCGTAAAGACACCAGCGGTAAACTGATGCAGCTGATGCAGGAAACCGTTGACGGCGACTATCAGACCTTCAAATCCAAAAACGGTGCCTACGTTCGTGAGCACTTCTTCGGTAAATATCCTGAAACCGCAGCGCTGGTTGCAGACTGGTCTGACGATCAGATCTGGGCTCTGAACCGTGGTGGTCACGATCCGAAGAAAGTCTACGCTGCACTGAAAAACGCACAAGACACCAAAGGCAAAGCTACCGTTATCCTGGCGCATACCGTTAAAGGTTATGGCATGGGTGACACCGCCGAAGGTAAAAACATCGCTCACCAGGTGAAGAAAATGAACATGGACGGCGTGCGTTACGTTCGCGACCGTTTCAACGTTCCAGTCACCGACGAGCAGGTTGAAAACCTCTCTTACATCACCTTCCCGGAAGGCTCTGAAGAACACACCTATCTGCACGCACAGCGTCAGAAGCTGAACGGCTACCTGCCGTCACGTCAGGTTAACTTCACCGAGACCCTGGAACTGCCAGCTCTGGAAGATTTCTCCCAGTTGCTGGAAGAGCAGAACAAAGAGATCTCTACCACTATCGCCTTCGTTCGTGCCCTGAACGTGATGCTGAAAAACAAGTCGATCAAAGATCGTCTGGTTCCAATCATCGCCGATGAAGCGCGTACCTTCGGTATGGAAGGTCTGTTCCGTCAGATCGGTATTTACAGCCCGAACGGCCAGCAGTACACCCCGCAGGACCGTGAGCAGGTTGCTTACTACAAAGAAGACGAGAAAGGTCAGATCCTGCAGGAAGGGATTAACGAGCTGGGCGCAGGCGCATCCTGGCTGGCTGCTGCGACGTCTTACAGCACCAACAACCTGCCGATGATCCCGTTCTACATCTACTACTCGATGTTCGGTTTCCAGCGTATCGGTGACCTGTGCTGGCAGGCTGGCGACCAACAGGCTCGCGGCTTCCTGGTCGGTGGTACTTCCGGTCGTACGACGCTGAACGGTGAAGGTCTGCAGCACGAAGATGGCCACAGCCACATTCAGTCTCTGACTATCCCGAACTGTATCTCTTACGATCCGTCTTACGCGTACGAAGTGGCGGTCATCATGCATGATGGTCTGAACCGTATGTACGGCGAAGCGCAAGAGAACATTTACTACTACATCACCACCCTGAACGAAAACTACCACATGCCGGCCATGCCGGAAGGCGCCGAGGAAGGTATCCGTAAAGGTATCTACAAACTCGAAACCGTTGCAGGTAGCAAAGGTAAAGTTCAGCTGCTGGGCTCCGGCTCTATCCTGCGTCACGTACGTGAAGCCGCACAGATCCTGGCGAACGACTACGGCGTAGGTTCTGACGTGTACAGCGTCACCTCCTTCACTGAACTGGCGCGTGATGGCCAGGATTGTGAGCGCTGGAACATGCTGCACCCGCTGGAAACCCCACGCGTTCCGTACATCGCTCAGGTGATGAACGATGCACCAGCTGTAGCATCGACTGACTACATGAAGCTGTTCGCTGAACAGGTTCGTACTTACGTACCGGCTGATGATTACCGCGTACTGGGTACTGATGGTTTCGGTCGCTCTGACAGCCGTGAAAACCTGCGTCACCACTTCGAAGTTGATGCGTCTTATGTGGTTGTAGCGGCACTGGGCGAACTGGCTAAACGTGGCGAAATCGATAAGAAAGTGGTTGCGGAAGCAATTACCAAATTCAACATCGATGCAGAAAAAGTTAACCCGCGTCTGGCGTAAGAGGTAAAAGAAGAATGGCTATCGAAATCAATGTACCGGACATCGGGGCTGATGAAGTTGAAATCACCGAGATCCTGGTCAAAGTAGGCGACAAAGTTGAAGCTGAACAGTCGCTGATCACCGTAGAAGGCGACAAAGCCTCTATGGAAGTTCCGTCTCCTCAGGCTGGCGTTGTTAAAGAGATCAAAATCTCTGTTGGCGACAAAACCGAGACCGGTAAACTGATCATGATTTTCGATTCCGCCGACGGTGCAGCAGCAGCTGCACCTGCGCAGGAAGAGAAGAAAGCTGCTCCGGCCGCTGCTGCACCAGCAGCTGCTGCCGCGGCGAAAGACGTAAACGTGCCTGACATCGGCGGCGACGAAGTTGAAGTCACCGAGATCATGGTTAAAGTGGGCGACACCGTTGCCGCTGAACAGTCTCTGATCACCGTTGAAGGCGACAAAGCCTCAATGGAAGTCCCGGCCCCGTTCGCGGGCGTGGTTAAAGAGATCAAAATCAGCACCGGCGACAAAGTGTCTACTGGCTCTCTGATCATGGTCTTCGAAGTAGCGGGTGCTGCACCTGCTGCCGCACCGGCTCAGGCTGCTGCTCCGGCACAAGCCGCTGCACCTGCTGCTGCCGCTGGCCCGAAAGACGTTAACGTTCCGGATATCGGCGGTGACGAAGTTGAAGTGACCGAAGTGATGGTGAAAGTGGGCGACAAAGTTGCCGCTGAACAGTCACTGATCACCGTAGAAGGCGACAAAGCCTCTATGGAAGTCCCGGCTCCGTTCGCAGGTATCGTTAAAGAGATCAAAATCAACACCGGCGACAAAGTGTCTACCGGCTCTCTGATCATGGTCTTCGAAGTAGAAGGCGCTGCGCCTGCTGCGGCTCCGGCTGCGGCACCTGCACCTGCTGCTGCCCCGGCTCCAGCTGCAAAAGCGGCTGCCCCGGCTGCCAAAGCGGAAGGCAAATCTGAGTTCGCTGAGAACGACGCTTACGTTCACGCAACACCGCTGATCCGCCGCCTGGCGCGCGAATTCGGCGTAAACCTGGCGAAAGTGAAAGGGACTGGCCGTAAAGGTCGTATCCTGCGCGAAGACGTTCAGACTTACGTTAAAGACGCGGTTAAACGTGCTGAAGCTGCACCTGCTGCTGCCACCGGTGGTGGTATCCCAGGCATGCTGCCATGGCCGAAAGTGGACTTCAGCAAGTTTGGTGAAATCGAAGAAGTGGAACTGGGCCGTATCCAGAAAATCTCCGGTGCAAACCTGAGCCGTAACTGGATTATGATCCCGCACGTGACTCACTTCGACAAAACCGATATCACCGATCTGGAAGCGTTCCGTAAACAGCAGAACGCCGAAGCTGAGAAGCGCCGTCTGGACGTGAAATTCACGCCTGTGGTCTTCATCATGAAAGCGGTTGCGGCTGCCCTTGAGCAGATGCCACGCTTCAACAGCTCCCTGTCCGAAGATGGTCAGAAGCTGACGCTGAAAAAATACATCAACATCGGTGTTGCGGTTGATACGCCAAATGGTCTGGTTGTTCCGGTCTTCAAAGACGTGAACAAGAAGAGCATCACTGAGCTGTCCCGTGAACTGACCGTGATCTCCAAGAAAGCGCGTGATGGCAAGCTGACCGCTGGCGAAATGCAGGGCGGTTGCTTCACCATCTCCAGCATCGGTGGCCTGGGTACAACCCACTTCGCGCCGATTGTTAACGCGCCGGAAGTGGCTATCCTCGGTGTGTCTAAATCCGCGATTGAGCCAGTGTGGAATGGTAAAGAGTTTATGCCGCGTCTGATGATGCCAATTTCTCTCTCCTTCGACCACCGCGTGATCGACGGTGCTGATGGTGCGCGCTTCATTACCATCATCAACAACACGCTGAGCGACATTCGCCGCCTGGTGATGTAATCGAAAAGCCGGCCAATCGGCCGGCTTTTTTCTGGTAACCTCATGTGGTTTGTGAGGTTATTGGCGAAAGCGACAATTCGTGAGCCGTTTGTTGTTTCAAAATTGTTAACAATTTTGTAAACTGCGGGCGGATAGAACGACCCGGTGGACGACGGGTATAAATTAAGAGGTCATGATGAGCACAGAAATCAAAACTCAGGTCGTGGTACTTGGGGCAGGCCCGGCAGGTTACTCCGCAGCATTCCGCGCTGCAGATTTAGGTCTGGAAACCGTCATCGTAGAACGTTACAGCACCCTCGGTGGTGTTTGTCTGAACGTCGGCTGTATCCCTTCTAAAGCGCTGCTGCACGTCGCAAAAGTTATCGAAGAAGCCAAAGCGCTGGCTGACCACGGTATCGTCTTCGGCGAGCCGAAAACCGATATCGACAAGATTCGTACCTGGAAAGAGAAAGTTATCACCCAACTGACTGGCGGTCTGGCCGGTATGGCCAAAGGCCGTAAAGTGAAAGTGGTAAACGGTCTGGGTAAATTTACCGGGGCAAACACCTTGGAAGTTGAAGGCGAAAACGGCAAAACCGTGATCAACTTCGACAACGCGATCATCGCGGCGGGTTCCCGTCCGATTGAGCTGCCGTTCATTCCACACGAAGATCCACGCGTATGGGACTCCACCGATGCGCTGGAGCTGAAATCCGTACCGAAGCGTCTGCTGGTTATGGGTGGCGGGATCATCGGTCTGGAAATGGGTACCGTGTACCATGCGCTGGGTTCAGAGATTGACGTGGTTGAAATGTTCGACCAGGTTATCCCGGCTGCTGACAAAGACATCGTTAAAGTCTTCACCAAACGCATCAGCAAGAAGTTCAACCTGATGCTGGAAACCAAAGTAACGGCCGTTGAAGCAAAAGAAGACGGTATTTACGTTTCCATGGAAGGCAAAAAAGCCCCTGCAGAAGCGCAGCGTTATGACGCCGTGCTGGTGGCTATCGGTCGTGTACCGAACGGTAAAAACCTCGATGCAGGTGCAGCAGGCGTTGACGTTGACGACCGTGGCTTCATCCGCGTGGACAAACAGCTGCGCACCAACGTGCCGCACATCTTTGCTATCGGCGATATCGTCGGTCAGCCAATGCTGGCGCACAAAGGTGTTCACGAAGGCCACGTTGCCGCAGAAGTTATCGCCGGCATGAAGCACTACTTCGACCCGAAAGTGATCCCATCGATCGCCTACACCGAGCCAGAAGTTGCCTGGGTGGGTCTGACCGAGAAAGAAGCGAAAGAGAAAGGCATCAGCTACGAAACCGCCACCTTCCCGTGGGCTGCTTCTGGCCGTGCTATCGCTTCCGATTGCGCAGATGGCGTGACCAAACTGATCTTCGACAAAGAGACTCACCGTGTGATCGGTGGGGCGATTGTCGGCACCAACGGCGGCGAGCTGCTGGGTGAAATCGGTCTGGCCATTGAAATGGGCTGTGACGCTGAAGACATCGCGCTGACCATCCACGCTCACCCGACTCTGCACGAGTCTGTGGGCCTGGCGGCAGAAGTGTTTGAAGGTAGCATCACCGACCTGCCAAACGCGAAAGCCAAGAAGAAGTAATTCTCTTCTGACATAAAAAAAGCGGCCTCTGAGCCGCTTTTTTTATGCACGTTATTTACGGGGCGACAGGCTGCCAGTGGTCATCCAGCTTGTACGCAGGAATCGCTTTTACCGTCGCCGTTGTGTTCTCGCCAAGGTTGGCCTGCCAGACTTTATCCGAGCCGTTAATCATAAAGCTCATCACCCCGGTCTGCCCATAGTTGACCGGCCAGGCGATCATCGCAAAGCCGCTTTCGCTGTCCGGCACGATGCGGAAATGGTAGCCGTGATAGCCCATCCCTGGCTGCGGTGGACTGAATGCCGGACCGAGCGGACTGGGGGCTTCCCCGGGGGCCACCGGCCAGTACAGACCGTCTTTTTTCCCCTCGCTGCTAACAATTTTCTGGGCGTAGTGGGCATTGATTGCAAAGTAGTCCTGCTGGGCGTCGACATAGGCGTGCAGCGCTTCAATGGCGGCTAATTCGTTGCGGCCAATCTCCCGGGTTAAGATCTCCTCGGCGGCTTCGCGCATATCAAACTGCCAGCCCGCTGCAGTTTTCACCGCCGGAACCGGCAGCTGCCAGTTGTTCTCGCCCACCAGCAGGTGCGCCGTGTCGCCGTGAGTGACCGTCTGGTGCTTCACCTGCCAGTCGCGAGTAAAGCGGTCCACCGCGTCGGGATCAACGCCCTCCGGCGGCAGAAAATCGCGCCAGTCATCGCCGAGTAGCTGGCGCATGGCACTTTCATTGTTGTCGATAATTGCCTTCGCCAGCGCATCGGTGGCTTGCTCCGGCGTGCTGAACGGCTGCTGAGCGCAGGCAAAGGTTGAGACCGCGAACAGCACTATTCCAGTCAGTATTGTGTGTTTCATGTCGACTCCCTTAACGGTGACGGAATTCACGCTGCCCGGCGTTGCCCTGTGGTCTGGCGACGGCGCGTTGCTCGGTATGGCGGGATGAAAGCTGGCGGCTCTGGGCACCACGCTGCTGCTGGGCTTGCCAGTTCCCGGATCGGCTATCGTTACCGCTCAGCGCATTGGCGCGCGGCTGACTGTTTCGCTGCTGTACATGACGCTGTTGCTGCGCGGGTTGCGAAGCTCGTTTTTCCTGTCTTTGCGCGGTGCTCTGACGATTTTCACGTGTTTGCGTGGCGGCACGCTTCGTGGTTTGCGGCTTGTTGGTGTCATAGCCTCGATAGTTATTGCGTTGGGAGATCTGCTTCAGCTGCTGGTTCGAGGCCTGGCGCTGGGCGTCTTTTGTGCCGGCACGCGGCGTTTGGGAGAAGGTCTTCCCGGTCGATTTTTCCATCTGCGTCATCGCCGCCTGACGCTGGCTGTCACGATTGACCGGTTTTGGCTGCGTTGCGCTGAGCCCCGTTGCCGTATTGGTGGAGTGGAATCGGCTGTTAAGCTGATTGGTTGGGTACGGCACCCCGCCACGGTAGGCCGGATTGTGCTGCCAGCCGCGGTTGGCATCGGTAAGGCGCTCGCCGCTGATTTTGTTGAAGTTATCAACGTTGATATTGATGTTGTTATCCCCATTGCGCGAATAGCCGCCGTGGTTATCGCCATGGTGATGATCCCAGTCGTCATCGTCATCCCAGTCGATATTGCTGAAGATGGCGTAGGTGGTGGCGACGCCGAGGCTAAAGCCCAGTCCTTTCACCAGGCTGTCGGTGAACTGCTCTCCGGGCGATGGCGGTAAATAGACCGGCGGATAGCTTGTATTCGGCCAGGTGCCGTAGACGGTGTTGGGATTATACGTCGGGACATACACCACCTGCGGATCGGCCGACTCAATCTTGATCACCGTTGGGCTGGCGGTTGTTGTTGTGTTGGATGCGGTTGCCGCAGTGGTCGTTTTTGCCGGCTCAGGCTTAGTCACCGTGGTGACCGTCTGCTGAGGCGTGGACTGCAGCGCACCGGTTTGCTGTGCCAGCAGGCGCAAGCGCTGCACGGAATCCATTACATCCTTTGGCTGGGCCAGAAACGCATCGCCGAGGCCCTGGATCCATGGCGGGTTTTCCCCCATCAGCGACATCAGCTGTGGGAAGGCAACCAGCGACTTCACGCTCGGATCCCAGGGTTGCCCTGCCACCGCCTGAATGGCGGCATCACCCTGCATCTTCGGGTTGTCCTCTGACCATTGCGCGGCCTGGATGACGTTGGCCGGGTAAGTCGACGCCATCAGGATCTGCGACAGTAGCGCGTCCGGATAGAGCGCAATGGGCGCGACCCACTGATCGATTTGCGCCGCGGTATAGGTTGGCGCCATGACCGGTGCGGGTTGAGCAGCTGGCACCGGGACGACAGGTTGTTGCACAACGGGAGCAGGGGGGGCGGGCGATTCCGTTGTACGGCTTTTGACGAACATCACGCCAGATGCGGCAAACAGCCCGGCACTGCACAGAAGGACAAGCAGATGTGGCTTAAAAGGCAACTTCATAAAGTGACTCCGACGAGACGAGAGCTGTGCCGTAAGGCGTTTCTGTTGCCGCGAGTATATTCACCCGTGTTTTACAGTTTTGACTTTTATTGGGGATCTAGCGCTGAGTCTGGATAAAGAATGTGTGTATTTATTACACAATTATATCCGATGGTGGAAAAATCGTTGGGGTTTGCAGCAAATCTGCCAGCCCGGTGTGCTACCACCGCAAGGCAACAAATTAACCGCTGAAAGGCGGTTTTTTTGTGCCTGAAATTCCTGTCGCCTTCGCGCTATACCATTCTTAACGATTCAGCAAACAATTTAATGTTGCTTTTTTGTAAACGGATTAACACTGTGCAGAAATCCTGCTATGCTGCCCGCGCGGTATCGGGCATGTACACTACAAACTGCTGTCTCACAGGAGCGTGAAGAGAACGTCCGCCGCATATGACAATGAGAGCGAGGAGAACCGTCGTGCTAGAAGAATACCGTAAGCACGTAGCTGAACGTGCCGCCGAGGGAATTGTACCCAAACCCTTAGATGCTACCCAGATGGCTGGGCTCGTCGAGCTGCTGAAAAACCCGCCTGCGGGCGAAGAAGAATTCCTGTTAGACCTGCTGATTAACCGTGTTCCGCCAGGCGTTGATGAAGCCGCCTACGTGAAAGCCGGTTTCCTTGCTGCTGTAGCCAAAGGCGAAGCAACCTCCCCCCTGGTCACGCCTGAAAAAGCGATTGAACTGCTCGGCACCATGCAGGGCGGTTACAACATTCACCCGCTGATTGATGCGCTGGATAGCGACGTGCTGGCACCGATTGCCGCTAAAGCGCTGTCCCACACGCTGCTGATGTTCGATAACTTCTACGACGTGGAAGAAAAAGCGAAAGCGGGCAACGGCTATGCGAAGCAGGTGATGCAGTCCTGGGCCGATGCAGAATGGTTCCTGAACCGTCCTGCGCTGGCCGAAAAAATGACCGTCACCGTGTTCAAAGTGACCGGCGAAACCAACACCGATGACCTTTCTCCGGCGCCGGATGCCTGGTCGCGCCCGGATATCCCCCTGCATGCTCTGGCGATGCTGAAAAACGCCCGTGAAGGCATTGACCCGGATCAGCCGGGTGCCGTTGGCCCGATCAAACAGATCGAAGCGTTAGCGCAAAAAGGCTTCCCGCTGGCGTACGTCGGCGACGTCGTCGGCACCGGCTCTTCGCGTAAATCGGCGACCAACTCCGTGCTGTGGTTTATGGGGGATGATATCCCTCATGTGCCGAACAAGCGTGGCGGCGGTCTGTGCCTCGGTGGCAAAATCGCACCTATCTTCTTCAACACCATGGAAGATGCGGGCGCGCTGCCGATTGAAGTGGACGTGAACAACCTGAACACGGGCGACGTGATCGACGTTTATCCGTTCAAAGGTGAAGTGCGCAACCACGAAACCAACGAACTGCTGGCCAGCTTTGAGCTGAAAACCGACGTGCTGGTGGACGAAGTCCGTGCCGGTGGCCGTATCCCGCTGATCATCGGTCGTGGCCTGACCACCAAAGCGCGCGAAGCGCTGGGTCTGCCGCACAGCGACGTGTTCCGCCAGGCGAAAGAAGTTGCCGAAAGCACCCGCGGTTACTCGCTGGCGCAGAAAATGGTTGGCCGCGCCTGTGGCGTAACCGGGATTCGTCCAGGCGCGTACTGCGAGCCGAAGATGACCTCCGTCGGTTCTCAGGACACCACCGGGCCAATGACCCGTGATGAACTGAAAGACCTGGCCTGCCTGGGCTTCTCGTCCGACCTGGTGATGCAGTCCTTCTGCCACACCGCGGCGTATCCGAAGCCGGTTGACGTTACCACGCACCACACGCTGCCGGACTTCATTATGAACCGCGGCGGCGTCTCGCTGCGTCCGGGCGATGGCGTGATCCACTCCTGGCTGAACCGCATGCTGCTGCCGGATACCGTGGGTACCGGTGGTGACTCCCACACCCGCTTCCCGATTGGGATCTCCTTCCCGGCGGGCTCCGGTCTGGTGGCGTTTGCTGCTGCAACGGGCGTGATGCCGCTGGACATGCCGGAATCCGTTCTGGTGCGCTTTAAAGGCAAAATGCAGCCGGGCATCACCCTGCGCGATCTGGTCCACGCAATCCCGCTGTACGCGATCAAACAGGGCCTGCTGACCGTTGAGAAGAAAGGCAAAATCAACATCTTCTCAGGTCGTATCCTCGAAATCGAAGGTCTGCCGGATCTGAAAGTAGAGCAGGCGTTCGAACTGACCGATGCCTCTGCTGAACGTTCTGCTGCGGGCTGTACCATCAAGCTGAACCAGGCGCCGATTGAAGAGTATCTGACGTCTAACATCGTGCTGCTGAAGTGGATGATTGCCGAAGGTTACGGCGACCGCCGTACGCTGGAGCGTCGCGTGCAGGGCATGGAGAAATGGCTGGCAGATCCACAGCTGCTGGAAGCCGATGCTGACGCAGAATATGCTGCAGTCATCGACATCGATCTGGCGGATATCAAAGAGCCGATCCTGTGTGCGCCGAACGATCCGGACGACGCGCGTCCGCTCTCAGCGGTACAGGGCGAACAGATCGACGAAGTGTTTATCGGCTCGTGCATGACCAACATCGGCCACTTCCGTGCTGCCGGTAAACTGTTGGATACCCATAAAGGCCAGCTGCCGACCCGTCTGTGGGTGGCCCCGCCAACCCGTATGGATGCGGCGCAGCTGACCGAAGAGGGTTACTACAGCGTGTTTGGTAAGAGCGGTGCGCGCATTGAAATCCCTGGCTGTTCCCTGTGTATGGGCAACCAGGCGCGCGTAGCTGACGGTGCGACGGTGGTCTCCACCTCGACCCGTAACTTCCCGAACCGTTTAGGTACCGGTGCCAACGTCTATCTGGCCTCTGCGGAGCTGGCGGCTGTTTCGGCGCTGATTGGCAAACTGCCAACGCCGGAAGAGTACCAGACCTTCGTGGCGCAGGTTGATAAGACGGCGGTGGATACCTATCGCTATCTGAACTTCGATAAGCTCTCTCAGTACACTGAGAAAGCGGACGGGGTTATCTTCCAGACGGCGGTATAAAACCCAACCCCTCACCCTAACCCTCTCCCCAAAGGGGAGAGGGGACTGCTCCGTGCGGTTTTTACCCTCTCCCCTTTGGGGAGAGGGCAGGGTGAGGGGCTTTTTTATTTTCATTCCTTCCACGCGTTCCGCTTTTATTCTTCCTCTCTGCTGCGATAATTACTGCAAGGGCTTTGCAGAGGAAAATACTATGGATTACGAATTTCTGCGTGATATCACCGGGGTGGTGAAAGTGCGTATGTCGATGGGCCACGAGGTGGTCGGTCACTGGTTCAATGAGGAAGTGAAAGAGAACCTGGCCTTGCTCGATGAAGTGGAGCAGGCGGCGCACGAGGTTAAAGGCAGCGAGCGATCCTGGCAACGTATAGGCCATGAATACACGCTATGGCTGGATGGCGAAGAGGTCATGGTGCGTGCCAATCAGCTTGAATTCTCAGGCGATGAGATGGAAGAGGGGATGAACTACTACGATGAAGAGAGCCTGTCGCTGTGCGGCGTAGAGGATTTCCTCCAGGTAGTGGCGGCGTACCGTACTTTCATGAAACAGAAGTAACGTCGGGAGCCTCCCTGCTCCACAGGCGTTTTACACGGCCGTAATATTGCGGCCGGAGTAAATTTCGCGCATCTCTTTCCACAGCAGGTCAGTGATGGCCTGACGCTCATCTTCGCTTAGATCTTCCGGTCGGGTATGGAACATGTAGTGCTTAAGGTCGAACTCCTTAAGCAGCATCTTGGTGTGGAAGATATTCTCCTGGTACACGTTCACGTCCACCATGTCATACAGCGCCTTCATGTCAGCGGACATGAAGTTCTGAATGGAGTTGATTTCATGATCGATAAAATGCTTCATGCCGTTGATATCGCGGGTAAAGCCGCGCACGCGATAGTCAATGGTGACGATGTCGGACTCAAGTTGATGAATCAGATAGTTCAACGCATTCAGGGGTGAAATCACCCCGCAGGTGGAGACTTCAATATCGGCGCGGAAGGTACAGAGTCCGCCCTCTGGGTGGCTCTCCGGATAGGTATGCACGCAGATATGGCTCTTATCGAGATGCGCGACCACCGCTTCCGGCAGCGGGCCGGGGTGCTCGGTGTTGTCGATAAGGGTGGGGTCAACGGGCTCTTCGCTGACCAGAATAGTGACGCTGGCACCCTGCGGTTCATAATCCTGACGCGCGATGTTGAGGATGTTGGCACCGATAATCGAACAGGTTTCTGACAGGATCTCGGTCAGACGGTTGGCGTTGTAGAGTTCATCGATATAGGCGATATAACCATCGCGCTCTTCCGCCGTTTTGACGTAGCAGATATCGTAAATACAAAAACTCAGGCTTTTGGTCAGGTTGTTAAAGCCATGCAGTTTCAGCTTTTTCAATTCATTCACCCCCTTGAAGCAGCGCATCGTGCAAATATTGCGGTAAGGCAAAGGCTGCGGTATGAACGGCCGGATTGTAATAGCGGCAGGTTAAGTTGGCCTGGTGGAAGCGCGCCTGAATGATCCCGGTTGAGAGATGGCGCAGGGCGTCATTGTCCGTAGCCCACGCGAAGGTCATCACCCCGCCGTAGTAGGTAGGAATCGCCGCCTGGTAGAAGCTGACATCAGAGAAGTAGTGGCTCAGTTTGCGGTGGCTGTCGATGGCTTCATCCTGCTGCAGGAAGCACACGCCGTTCTGCGCCACGAAGATCCCGCCAGGGTTCAGGCAGCGTTTGCAGCCTTCGTAGAATGCCGAGGTAAACAGGCTCTCGCCGGGGCCAATCGGATCGGTGCAATCAGAGATGATCACGTCGAAGGTTTGCGCCGTCTGGTTAACAAAATTGACGCCGTCGTCAATCACAAGCGTAAAGCGCGGATCGTCGTAGCTACCGGCGTTGTGATTCGGCAGATACTGGCGGCAGAAAGAGACCACGCCTGCGTCGATCTCGACCATGGTGATGCTTTCAATGGATTTATGGCGGGAGACTTCGCGCAGCATGGCGCCATCGCCACCGCCGATGATCAGCACATGTTTTGCATGGCCGTGCGCCAGCAGCGGCACGTGGGTCATCATCTCGTGATAAATGAATTCATCGCGTTCGGTGGTTTGCACCACGCCGTCCAGCGCCATCACGCGGCCAAAGGCGGCGTTTTCAAAAATGATCAGATCCTGATGATCGGTTTTCTCATGATAGAGCACGTTATCAACGGCAAAGTACTGTCCAAACTGGTCATGCAGCGTTTCATGCCACACTGTGTTGTCGGCCATCGGCTGATACCTCTTTTGTTAACGTCCGCATAAAAAGAGCGCAACATCATAGCTAACAATGACCGTGGTTGCACGGCCATAGCGTTGACAAAGAGGCGTCGGAAAGGTTATTTCACGTAGGCGAGGAGGCTCAGGGAGTCGCGAGCCAGCGCTTTGCATTTTTTTGCGGTGGGGATGCCGATCCCGCTGAGATCGCGATAGCTGTCTTCACCGAGCGCCTTCATGTCAAAACTGTCGTAGTTGCTCAGATCCCACTGGTTCTGCTGTGCAAAAAAGACCAGCGCACGACGAATCTGCCCATTGGGTAAATTCTGGTATCCGCAATCGTTTTTCAGAAAAACAAACACAGCCGTCAGATCCGCCATGTCTTCGGCTTCATTTTCACTGAGCGCATAGCTGTTGGCGCCACTAATCATCAGGGTGGTGAACAGAATTGTTCGAAAAAACGTCTTCATTGCCTCTACCAATACGTTGCGGAAATTCAACGTTAGCACACCTGGTGACGGAGCGACGATCTTTATTGTTTCGGCTTATCTTGACCTTCCGGTTGGGGGAGGGTTTATGCTGACAGGATCGCCTGCTGGAAATAAGGAAATGAACATGCAACGTCGTGATTTTTTAAAATATTCTGCCGCGCTGGGCGTCGTCAGCGCCCTCCCGCTCTGGAGTCGCGCCGCGTTTGCGGCCGACCGGCCCGTTTTGCCGATCCCGAATTTACTCACCCCCGATGCGCGCAATCAGGTTCAACTGGTGGTGCAGGCCGGGAAAACGGCCTTTGGCCCGCACAATGCCACCACCTGGGGATATAACGGCAATCTGCTGGGCCCGGCGATCTCGCTGCGCAAAGGAAAAGCGCTGACCGTGAATATCCACAATACCCTCAATGAAGAGACGACGCTGCACTGGCACGGACTCGAAGTTCCGGGGGAGGTGGACGGTGGGCCGCACGGCGTGATTAAACCTGGCGGCAAGCGCAGCGTCACCTTTACCCCGGACCAACGGGCGGCGACCTGCTGGTTCCACCCGCATCAGCACGGTAAAACCGGGCGTCAGGTGGCGATGGGGCTGGCCGGTCTGGTACTGATTGAAGATGATGAAAGTCGCCTGCTGCGCCTGCCAAAGCAGTGGGGGATCGACGATGTCCCGGTGATCGTGCAGGACAAAAAATTTACCGCTGACGGGCAGATCGATTATCAACTGGATGTAATGACTGCCGCCGTGGGCTGGTTTGGCGACACGCTGCTGACCAACGGTGCCCTTTACCCGCAGCACAACGCGCCAAAGGGCTGGCTGCGCCTGCGCCTGCTCAATGGCTGTAACGCCCGCTCGCTCAACTTTGCTGCCAGCGATAAGCGCCCGCTGTACGTGGTCGCCAGCGACGGCGGCCTGCTGGCTGAACCGGTCAAAGTGACCGAACTGCCGATGCTGATGGGCGAGCGCTTTGAAGTGCTGGTGGATATCAGTGACGGCAAGTCGTTTGACCTGATCACTCTACCGGTCAGCCAGATGGGAATGGCCGTAGCGCCATTCGATAAGCCGCAGCCGGTGCTGCGTATTCAGCCGCTGCGGGTAACCGCGTCGGGCGCGCTGCCGGACACCTTAGCCAGCCTGCCCGCACTGCCGTCCCTGGAGGGGTTAACCCAGCGTACATTGCAACTGTCGATGGACCCGATGCTCGACATGATGGGCATGCAGGCGTTAAGGGAGAAATACGGCGACCAGGCGATGGCGGGGATGCACCATGGCCAGATGATGGGACATATGAATCACGGCAAGATGGGCGGGATGGATCATGGCGGGCACGGTTTTGATTTCAACAATGCCAACCGTATTAATGGGAAAGCTTTCGACATGCACACCCCGATGTTTGCCGCGACAAAAGGCCAGTTCGAACGCTGGACGATCTCCGGGCAGGGCGACATGATGCTGCACCCGTTCCATATTCACGGCACCCAGTTCCGCATTCTGTCAGAGAACGGCAAAGCCCCGGCAGTCCATCGATCCGGCTGGAAAGATACGGTCCGGGTAGAGGGCGCGGTTAGCGAAGTGCTGGTGAAGTTTGATCATGCCGCGCCGAAAGAGTTTGCGTATATGGCGCATTGTCATCTGCTAGAGCATGAGGATACGGGGATGATGCTCGGCTTTACGGTATAAAAAAGCCGGGTGGCGGCTTCGCCTTACCCGGCCTACGTATACTCAACTGTAGGCCCGGTAAGCGCTAGCGCCACCGGGCTTTGCGTTACTTCTGTTGGTCAGGCAATGCGTACGCGACGATATAATCGCCCATCTTCGTACCAAACGAACCATGACCGCCCGCTGAGATAACCACGAACTGCTTGCCATTGGCTTCATAGGTCATCGGCGTGGCCTGGCCACCGGCAGGCAGACGGCCCTGCCACAGTTTCTCGCCGTTGCTCATGTTGTACGCGCGCAGATAGTTATCGGCGGTTGCACCAATGAACAGCACGTTACCGGCGGTGGAGATTGGCCCACCCAGCATTGGCATACCCATGTTGAACGGCACCGGGACAGGCATCGGGAACGGCATGCTGTCCTGCGGAGTACCGATACGTTTCTTCCACACTACCTGATTGGTTTTCAGATCCAGCGCAGAAATATAGCCCCAGGCCGGCTGTTTACACGGCAGGCCAAACGGTGACAGGAACGGGTTCAGCGTCACGCCAAACGGTACGCCGTACTGCGGCTGGATACCGGCTTCGGTCCCGCTGCCTTTGGCGTCTTTCGGCTGCTCCATCGGGTTGCCCGGGCCGCGTGGGATCAGCTTCGAGACAAACGGCAGCGCCATCGGGTTAGCAATCGCTACCTGACGGTTTGGATCCACCGAGATACCGCCCCATTCGAACATCCCCAGGTTCCCCGGGAACACCAGCGTGCCTTGCTCGGACGGCGGGGTGAAGATGCCGTCATAGCGCAGCTGATGGAACATCACGCGGCACACCAGCTGATCGAACATGGTGGCGCCCCACATGTCCGCCCCGGTCAGATCTTTCTTCGGACGGAAGCTCAGGTCCGAGAACGGCTGGGTTTTGGTGACGTAGTCGCCTTTCGCCGCGCCCTGCGGAACCGGTTTTTCTGGGGCAGGGACCACCAGCTCGCCGGTACGACGGTCCAGCACAAAGATGTTGCCGGTTTTCGCCGGGGCATACACCACCGGAACCGTTTTACCGTTTACGGTAATGTCCGCCAGCGTCGGCTGGGACGGCATATCCATATCCCACAGATCGTGATGAACGGTCTGATAGCTCCAGGCCAGTTTCCCGGTGGTCGCGTTCAGCGCCAGTACGGAGCTGGCATAACGCTCCTGCTCTGGCGTGCGGTTACCGCCCCAGATATCCGGCGTGGTCACACCCATCGGCAGATAGACCAGGTCCAGCTTCGCATCATAGGCGGCTGGCGCCCAGGAGTTTGGCGAGTTAAAGGTGAAGGTGTGCTCGTCCGACGGGATGGCGTTAGGATCTTTCGCGCCAGGATCGAAGGCCCACAGCAGCTTACCGGTATTGACGTCAAAACCGCGGATCACGCCGGAGGTTTCGCGGGTCGAGAAGTTATCGGTAACCGAACCGGCAATCACGATGGTTTTATCGGTGATGATCGGCGGCGAGGTCGGTTCATACAGACCCGGAGTCGTATCCGGCATGTTGGTCTGCAGATTCAGAACGCCTTTGTTGGCGAAGGTTTCGCACAGCTTGCCGGTTTCGGCATTAAGGGCAATCAGTCGACCGTCGTTCACCGGCAGCATGATGCGGCGTGGACAATCGGCAATCACTTCCGGGCTGGCGTTATCGGCACGCGCTTCGTGGTAAGAGACGCCACGGCAGGTCACGTGCTGGAACGAGGTATTGGTATTCAGCTGCGGATCGTAGTGCCATTTCTCTTTCCCGGTCGCCGCATCAAGCGCGAACAGACGCTGGTGGGCAGTACAGAGATAGAGCATGTTGCCCACTTTGATCGGGGTCACTTCGTTAGTCAGTTCACCCGGATCGTTAGGCTGCTTCAGGTCGCCGGTGCGGAACACCCAGGCTTCTTTCAGATTGTGTACATTTTCGGCATTAATCTGCTTCAGCGGGGAGTAGCGTTGGCCTTCCTGATTACGACCGTAGGCAGGCCAGTCGGCATCGGCCACCTCAGAGATCGCCGCCGCAGGCGTGGAGTCGGCATTCAGCGTGCCTTTCACTTCCTGTGGGTCGTTAAAGCCCGCCCAGGTCAGCATCCCGCCGGTGATCAGTAACGCCACCACCAGCGCCATTACGGCACCGCTGGAAGGCACAATCAGTCGACGCCAGACAAACGGCAGGATCAGCCAGATGCCGAAGAAGACCAGGATATCGCTGCGCGGGGTCAGCGCCCAGAAGTCGAAGCCGACTTCCCACACGCCCCAGACCATGGTGGCCAGCAGCAGGACAGCATAGAGCCACAGGGCCGATTGCTTACTGCGCCATAACAGGACCGTGACGCCCAGCATTACCAGGCCAGCAACCGGGTAATACCAGGAGCCGCCAATGGCGACAAGCCAGGCTCCGCCGATGAGTAAATACAGTCCGCAAAAAGCTGCGAACAGCGCTGTTAACACCACGAGGAGTCGTGAATGTTGATTTTTTGTTTCCGCCATAAAGACACTCTTTAAGTTTCATTAATTTTTTAGTAGCAATTAAGTATAGGTCTTAACAAGTGTGATCGGAATCACAAATCTGGCTTTTGTGAACTCATGCGCCAGGAGAATCTATTTGCTGGTATACTTCACGGCTTATGCAGCGATGTCGGACGCTGAACTTTCGGCATTGAGGAATTTGTTCTAAAATCATACGGTTAGTAAAATGAAACATACTGTTGAAGTGATGATCCCGGAAGCGGAGATCAAAGCGCGTATCGAAGAACTCGGTCGTCAAATTACCGAACATTATAAAGACAGCGGCAGCGAGATGGTGCTGGTGGGTCTGTTACGCGGTTCATTCATGTTTATGGCCGATCTGTGCCGTGAAGTGCAGGTGTCCCATGAAGTCGATTTTATGACCGCCTCCAGCTACGGCAGCGGTATGTCGACCACCCGTGATGTGAAAATTCTCAAAGATCTGGATGAAGATATTCGCGGCAAAGATGTGTTAATCGTCGAGGACATCATCGACTCCGGTAACACCTTGTCGAAAGTGCGCGAAATCCTGAGCCTGCGTGGACCAAAATCGCTGGCGATTTGTACCCTGCTGGATAAACCGACCCGCCGCGAAGTGAACGTGCCGGTTGAATTTGTCGGATTCTCGATCCCGGATGAGTTCGTGGTGGGCTATGGTATCGACTATGCGCAGCGCTATCGCCATCTGCCGTACGTCGGCAAAGTGGTGCTGCTGGACGAGTAAATGAGAAAGCCGGGTTATCCCGGCTTTTTGCTTATTTATGGTTGACGTGTTTCTGCGTCAGGTTTGAGACGCCCTGACGGTAACGCTGCTCCAGCGTTTCGCGGTTGGTGGCGGTCACTTCCAGGTCGCGCAGCAGGCCGTCGTGAATGCCGTAAGCCAGGCCGTGAATCGTCACTTTCTGTCCGCGCTTCCAGGCGGACTGCATAATGGTGGAGTGGCCAAGGTTATATACCTGCTCCATCACGTTCAGTTCACACAGGGTATCCAGACGACGTTCCTGCGGCATCGCGCCCAGCAGTGAGCTATGTTTGAACCAGATATCACGGATGTGCAGCAGCCAGTTGTCGATCAAACCCAGTTCCGGGTTCTCAACCGCCGCCTGTACACCACCGCAGCCGTAGTGGCCGCAGATAATGATGTGTTCGACTTCCAGCACATCCACCGCATACTGAACCACAGACAGGCAGTTCAGGTCGGTGTGAATAACCAGGTTGGCAACGTTACGGTGCACAAACAGTTCGCCAGGTTCGAGGCCAGTCAGACGTTCAGCAGGTACGCGGCTGTCGGAGCATCCAATCCATAGAAAGCGTGGTTTCTGCGCCAGAGCCAGTTTCTCAAAAAATCCGGAATCTTCTTCCAGCAGCATCTTTGACCATAGTGCGTTATTGCTGATGAGTGTATCTATGTCATTCATGGAGGGTTAACGACCTGTAACCGAGTGAGTGCGTTGCGCTAATATAGGGCAACTCGATTTTTTTTTAAACCAACACATCGCGTGTCAGAACAATGGGTAAGTCTACGTCATGACAATTGCACTGGAGCTCGAGCAGCTTACAAAAACCTATCCGGGGGGAGTTAAGGCCCTGCGCGGGATAGATCTTAAAGTCGAAGCCGGTGATTTTTATGCGCTTCTGGGGCCCAACGGGGCAGGAAAATCCACCACCATCGGCATTATCAGCTCGCTGGTGAATAAGTCTTCCGGTCGGGTGAGCGTGTTTGGCTACGATCTGGAAAAAGACGTGGTCAACGCCAAACGCCAGCTGGGGCTGGTACCGCAGGAATTTAACTTCAATCCGTTTGAGACCGTTCAGCAGATTGTGGTTAACCAGGCGGGCTACTACGGCGTGGAGCGCAAAGAGGCGGTTGAGCGCAGCGAAAAGTACCTGAAACAGCTCGATCTGTGGGAAAAACGCAACGAACGTGCGCGCATGCTGTCCGGCGGCATGAAGCGCCGTCTGATGATCGCCCGCGCGCTGATGCACGAGCCAAAACTACTGATCCTCGATGAGCCTACCGCCGGGGTGGATATCGAACTGCGCCGCTCAATGTGGGGCTTTTTGAAGGATTTAAACGACAAAGGCACCACCATCATCCTCACCACCCACTATCTGGAAGAGGCGGAGATGCTGTGTCGCAACATCGGCATCATTCAGCACGGCGGGCTGGTGGAAAACACCTCGATGAAAAACCTGCTCTCCAAGCTGAAATCGGAAACCTTTATTCTCGATCTGGCGGCGAAAAGCGCGCTGCCGAAGCTGGAAGGCTATCAATATCGACTGGTGGATACCTCGACGCTGGAAGTGGAAGTGCTGCGCGAGCAGGGGATCAACAGCGTGTTCAGCCAGCTGAGCCAGCAGGGGATTCAGGTCCTGAGTATGCGTAACAAAGCTAACCGACTGGAAGAGCTGTTCGTCTCGCTGGTCCATGAAAAACAAGGAGATCGCGCATGACGCAGCTTTACTGGGTGGCGCTGAAAAGTATCTGGGCCAAAGAGATCAACCGCTTTATGCGCATCTGGATCCAGACCCTGGTGCCGCCGGTGATCACCATGACGCTCTACTTCATCATTTTCGGCAACCTGATTGGCTCGCGGATCGGCGAGATGCACGGCTTTAGCTATATGCAGTTTATCGTGCCGGGCCTGATCATGATGGCGGTGATCACCAACGCCTACGCCAACGTTGCCTCGTCGTTCTTCAGCGCCAAGTTCCAGCGCAACATTGAAGAGCTGCTGGTGGCGCCGGTGCCTACGCACGTGATTATCGCCGGCTACGTTGGCGGTGGGGTGGCGCGCGGACTGTGCGTCGGGGTGCTGGTGACGGCGATTTCGCTGTTCTTTGTGCCGTTCCAGGTGCATTCATGGCTGTTTGTCGGCCTGACGCTGCTGCTGACGGCGGTGCTGTTCTCGCTGGCCGGTCTGCTGAATGCGGTGTTCGCCAAAACCTTTGACGATATCAGCCTGATCCCGACCTTCGTCCTGACGCCGCTGACGTACCTGGGCGGGGTGTTCTACTCCCTGACGCTGCTGCCGCCGTTCTGGCAGGCGCTGTCGCACCTCAACCCGATCGTCTACATGATCAGCGGCTTCCGCTTTGGCTTCCTTGGGATCAGCGATGTGCCGCTGTTCACCACCGTGGGCGTGCTGGCAATTTTTATCGTCGGTTTCTATCTGCTGTGCTGGTATCTGATCCAGCGCGGACGCGGATTACGCACCTGATCCACCGGCCCGGCGGCGTTCTGCCCGCCGGGCCGTTTATTGACCACTGTCAGCCTTGTCCCTCCCGAAACCGGTTACACTACTCCCTTCTGAGGAGGGGTAACGATGCTGGGTTGGGTAATTACGTGTCATGATGAACATGCGCAAAAGATGGCGGATCAACTCGCCGTCCGGTTTGGGCCGCTGGTACAGTGCCAGGTGGTCAACTACTGGCGCGGACTCAGCTGCAATATGCTCAGCCGGATGATGTGCGATGCCCAGCATCAGGCCGACAGCGGCGACGGGGTGATCTTCCTGACCGATATCGCCGGGGCCGCACCCTATCGCGCGGCGGCGCTGCTCAGCCACAAGCATGATAATTGCGAAGTGATCTCCGGGATCAGCTATCCACTGCTGGAGAGCCTGTATCCGCTGCGTGACCTGACCGACAGCGTTGGCTTTCGCAACACCATAGTCGCCCGGGGCGCACCCGACGTCAGCAGCCTCTGGCATCAGCAGCAGAAAAACCCACCTTTCGTCCTGCACCACCCGCTGTAGAAATATTAAACATTGGTATTGCTGTCGCTTTTGTTACAATGGCGACAGTTCACCGTACTGAATAACTCCTTATGTTCTCGCGTATTTGTCTCCTGCTTTTGCTGCTGGTCTCCGGCGGCGCGTCTGCCAGCCTGTTAAGCCAACAAGGGCTCCCGGCCCGCTATATGCAAACCACCGAAAGTGCCGCGATCTGGGCCCAGGTCGGCAACCGGGTGGTAACGGTCGGCAATGTCCGCGCCGGTCAAATCATTGCCGTGGTACCCACCGATGCCGACTACTATGAGTTTCGCTTCGGGTTTGGCACCGGCTTTATCGATAAAGGCCATCTGGAAGAGGTGCAGGGGAAACAGCGCGTCGAGGACAGCCTCGGCGATCTCAACAAGCCGCTCAGTAACCAGAACCTGATCACCTGGAAGGATACTCCGGTCTACAATGCGCCGAATGGCGGCAGTGCGCCCTTTGGCACGCTGGCTGACAACCTGCGTTATCCGATCCTCAGCAAGCTCAAGGATCGGCTCAATCAGACCTGGTATCAGATCCGCATTGCCAACCGGCTGGCCTGGATCAGCAGCCTCGATGCGCAGGAGGACAACGGCCTGCCGGTGCTGACCTATCACCACATTCTGCGTGATGAAGAGAACACCCGCTTCCGTCATACCTCCACGACCACCAGCGTGCGCGCTTTCAGCAACCAGATGGCCTGGCTGCGCGATCAGGGTTACACCACCCTGACGATGTATCAGCTGGAAGGTTACGTGCGTAACAAGATGAACCTGCCCGCGCGGGCAGTGGTGATCACCTTTGACGACGGCCTGAAGTCAGTCAGCCGCTATGCCTGGCCGATCCTCAAAGCCTATGGTTTTAAGGCCACCGCATTTATTATCTCGTCGCGTATCAAAGCGCATCCGCTTGCCTGGAACCCGAAGTCTCTGCAGTTCATGAGCATTTCAGAGCTGAAAGGGATTCAGGACGTGTTTGATGTTCAGTCGCACACCCACTTCCTGCATCGGGTCGACAATGCCAGGCACCCCATTTTGCTGAGCCGCAGCTACGCGAATATTTTGATGGACTTTAAACATTCGCGGCGGGCATTGTCCCAGTTCAACCCGCATGTACTCTATCTCTCCTATCCTTTTGGCGGATATGACGATGATGCGGTGAAGGCGGCGAATGATGCCGGTTTTCATCTGGCGGTGACCACGGTGCAGGGCAAAGTGAAGCCGGGAGATAACCCGTTCCTGCTTAAGCGGCTGTATGTTCTGCGCACCGATTCGCTGGAGACGATGTCGCGGCTGATCAGCAATCAGCCGCAGGGTTAGGCTATTCGTAATTGAGGGTAAAGGTGGCGGCGGTGTTAAAGTCCCCGGCCTTGAGGGTTTGCCCGTCCTTCTTCACCTGGGCCGAGAAGTTAAGGCTCTCCTGATTCGACCAGTCGCTGGTGCGCTCGTAAACCGCACCCGTGGAGCCGTCCGGCTTCATATTTACACTCTTATCGGTATTGATAACGTTCACCCCCACGCCGGTGGCGCTGCCGCTGCTTTTGCCGAGCAGGGCAGGGTCAGATGCGATCCAGCCGCTGGTCATCTGGATCGACAGCCGCGGGGTGTAGCAGTTCTCCAGCGTCAGCGAGAAAGGGATCGTTTGGGTCTGGTCCTGCTCGATGTCCTTCAGATAGTAATCGCCGAGTGCCACGTTATTGTTCGACACGTTATCCCCCTGCGCGACGCCCAGCGAACAGCTGCTGGCGGGCACCGTAAAAGAGAGCGTTGAGGCCATGCTGCTGAAGGTGATAAGCGGCTGGCTGCTGGGGCCAATCTGGAAGCGGGCCAGCGTACCGTCCAGTGACGCCCCGGTCGGAACCCCTTTCTGCGGGACGAAGTCCGGCGTCACCCACATCACCATTTTCAGTCGCCACTGCGAGTCAGCATTTCCCCAGGGATAGCCGTCACTGCTGGAGGCAAACACGTTATCCGTGCCGTCGCTGCCCTTCAGGAACAGCGACAGGTTGGCGTGATCCCCGCTGCTGCCGCAGCCATCCGAGACCGAGCAGGTGAGCTCAAGGGAGTAATCGATGCCCGGCACGCCGGTTTTGATCAGCGCATTGCCGTCGGAGGTGGTGTATTTGCTGTCGAGGTTAGCGCCCGCGGCATTGATAAAATGCACCGCGTTATTTTTCCCGAACTCCGTTTTACAGGCAACCGGGTCACTGCCGCGAAACTGCACCACAAAGGTGTAGTTCGCGCCAAGATCGGTCGGGGTGCTGACTTTGGTGGGGTTAAGCACCAGCTGCGGCGAATCCCCGACAAAATAGGCCCCGGCGGCGCTGCTGTTGATATAGCAGCTTTGGTCGGCCAGCGCCGGACGCAGGAACAGCAGCCCCAGCAGTCCAGTCAGTAACAGCAGCGTGTGTCTCACGCGATACCCCCTTAATTTATTCATAGGTCACGCTCACCAGCACGTTGCTGACCACCCGGCCGGAACTGACCGCACCGATGTTTTGATAGCGGGCGTAAAAGGTGTACGCGAACGGGTTGTTGGCAGCCGAAGGCTGGGTGGCGCGGTCGATAACCACGTCCGAGGTACCATCGCTTTGCAGCACGTTTTGGTGGAGAGCCTCGGAAAATATCACGATGCCGACGTTCTTCGCCCCTTCGGGCGTACTTTCACGTTCGTTGATAAACACCTGCCGCTGCGAGGCGTACACGCCGGACTGCGGGCGAAACGTGAAATGCAGCGTCGCGTCGTTATCCGGGTCGCTGCTGCCGCAGTCGCTCACCTGGACGGTGAATTTTTTGCCCCCGGCGTCATCCGTCGGCTGGAAGCGATCGCTGCCGTCGGGGTTGTAAAACCCGCTGCGGGGCACCACCAGCAGCTGAATATCGCTGCCTTCGGGTAAGCTCACCTCGCAGGTGTTGGTCAATATCGATGCCGACAGATTGACGTTGAGATCGGTTGTGTCGGCGAAGCCAGGAGCGGGAAGCGACGCCAGAAGCAGTGCCAGTAAAGAGTAAGTCCGCATTGTGTCACTTCCCGCCGGGCTGATTACTGATAGGTCACGGTGAAGGTCACCGGTGACGAGACGGCACCGGTGGTGACGTCGGCAATGGTTTTATCATCGGCGATGACAATCCGCGTGTTCATATCCATGCTGCCGCTGCCTGAAGAGAGCTTCACTTCCTGCTGCGGCTGGGTTTTGCAGCTGAGTTTCGTGCCCGCGTCGGCAACCCCTTTCCAGATCTCAAAGGCGACGTTATTGCTGGCACCAAAGTTATCGCTGGTGGCGGTAGAGCAGGTGCCCGCGCCAGGCGTCGCCGTGATCAGGGCGGAGAGCACCCCGGAGCAGTCGCTGAAGTCGACTTTGAACGCCTCGGTGCGGCTTTTGTTGGTCAGGTCGGATTTAAAGACGTCGCCAAACTGAATTTCCGTGGCGTCTTCGCCAGCGGCATTTTTAACGCTGGCGGTACAGGTGCCCGGAATAATGGTGGTGGTAAAGGTGGCATTCAGCGAGCCGGTGCCCACAATGTCCGCGCTGGCAACGGAGGAGAAAAGTCCGGCAGACAGGGCCAGGGCAATAATTACAGCGTGATGTTTCATGGTCGTGTTCCTTACGCAGCCAGATTATTCATAGGTGAAGTTAAAGGTCGCGAGGGTTCGGAATTCCCCCGTTGTCGCGCTTTCTGCCATGGTTTCCACCAGGCTTGCGGTCAGCTCCACTTCTTTGCCGTTGATTTCGTCTTGCGTCCATACCAGACGTTTGCTGTCGTCGGTCGAGTTGATTTCGAACGGGGACGCGAGGGCAGAGGAGCGGGCGATGGACAGCCCGACGTATTCGGCGCCGCCAGAGGCTTTCTCAATGCTGTTGGCCAGCGCAGTTTTCGTCGTCGCTGTGGCGGTGCCGCTGATGCTGGTTTTTAGCGCGCTCAGGCTGGACGGGCATTCGGTGATCACCAGCTTAAAGGGGCTGGCGACTTTGCCGCCCGCAACGTAATCGACGCGGGTCTTGCCGTCGGTTCCCAGCGGGATGGTGTTGTCGGTGCCATTGCCCGTGCCGCCATCGATTTTGATATCGCAGGTGGTTTCACGAATGTTGGCGCTGAACGTCACATCCAGATTTTCGGCGGCAGCGGCATACCCGCTAAAAAGCGTCATCAACGCCGCGGCGCACACGCCGCGAACCAGGGTCTTGTGGGTCAGGGTGGTTAAGAGAGGGTTCATATGATTTTTCCTGCTACAGGTGACATATCTGGTTGTTCAGCATCGTGGTAAGACCCACTTTCTGCGCACCAGAATCCATTCGATAGCGCGCGGTACAGGTGTTTTCCTTACCCGGTCCCCATACCACGCGCAGTGTTCCGTTGTTGCCAATTCCTCTGACATAGGCCTGGCCTGCCTGGCCGACCGTACCGATATTTTCTCCTTTTTCATCAAATACATCGGCGCCCAGCGGGATAAAGCCCTTATCCGAGCGTATAAGTTCGATCACCGCCGAACGGCCTTGATCGGTTTCAAAGTCGACCCTCACCACCGCGCCGCTGCGCGGGACGGCGAGGGTGCTGTTGTTTTTCACTTCCACGTCAGCGGTCAGGGTGCTGGTATCGAGGGTGATGCGGTTCTCGCGATAGGCCGACAGATACGGCATTACCGCGTAGCCGGAATCGCCAATCTCGCCGCTGCCGTTGGTTAAATGCGCCCCTTTTGCCCCGCTGGCTTTAACCAGCGCCAGGGCGTCGGCCTCGCCGATGCTGCCCGGCGTCAGGGTCAGGCCACCGGAATGGAGCAACATGCCGCCGCTGTAGCTGGCGGAATACTGCTGGCTTTGGTCACTGCCCGCAGAGGCCGAGATGCTCAGCGGGCCGTAGCCGCTGTTATAGCCGCCGTAGGTGCTGACCTGGCTGAGATCGCTGTTGGCGCTCTGGTTATAGGTGGTGGTGACGCTGTAGCTGAGGCGGCTGTCATCGGCGCTGCCGTTGGCGGTCATGTTCAGGCTATTGCTGCCTTTGAAATCCGAGTTCATGCCGACGTTAATATTTGAGAAGCCCGCCGGACGCCGGTTTCTACCCAGCAGAGCGTCGAACGGCAGGTTAACGCTCAGGTAGAGGCTATCGTCCTGGGTGCCGTACTCGTCATAGGTGCGCTGCAGCGAGACGGAGTAGCTGCCGTAGCGAAACGTGTTGCTGTAGCCCATCGAGAAGCTGGAGGTGGTGCGGCTGTCGTTCCAGTAGTTTTGCCAGCTGCCGTTAAGGTACACGGAGCCGAGGTCGGTGTTGCCGTGCTTCAGCGGCTGGCTGACGTTGACCTGCAGCTGGTTCTTCATGCGCTGATAATCGCTATTGTTCTGCTGGGCGCTGTCGCCCCGATCCTGATACTTCACCCGTTCGGCAAGAGACGCCGCGTCGTGCAGGTTCAGGTAATCCTCGGTGGAGAAGCGGTACCCGGCAACGTTGAGCGCGGTGTCGGTTGCGCTCAGGGTTTTGCTCCACGAGAGGCGATAGCTCTGGCCTTGCAGGGTTGGCAAACCGCCAATGCTGGCGTGTGAATAGGTCACGTCGAAGGCGAATGCACCCATCGGCGTGTTGGTGGCCAGGCCCGCCAGCGCGGCATAAAAGCCGACATCCAGATACTGCAGGCCGGTATAGCCGGTGAAGGTGTTGTTCAGGCCGTAATAGAGCGCGCCATACGCCAGCTGCGGTGCGTCGCGCAGGCTGTCGTCGTTCAGCGTGCCAGCGCCGACATCCCAGCGGGCAAAGCCCGGACGCAGCATCTGCGTCACCGAGGAATAGGGCACGGAAAAGGAGCGCAGGCTGCCGTCAGACTCTTCAATGGTGACGTTCAGATCGTTGCCATAGCCGGTGGTGTTGAGATCGTTAATCTCGAACGCACCCGGCGGCACCGTGGTTTCGTAAATTTTGTTCCCGCTCTGGGTGACGGTCACTTTGGCGTTGCTGTTGGCGATGCCGCGGATCGTCGGAGCATAGTTTGACAGGCCGTTGGGCAACATGCGGTCATCGTTGTACATCCGCACGCCGCGCAGGGAGACCGAGTCAAAGGTGTCGCCACGGGTATAAGAGTCGCCAATCAGCATTTGCGCTTTCAGCGGCGTGATATCGCGCTGCAGGTAGATATCCTGGTTGGCATAGCGGGTGCCGGACTGCCGATCCCAGTTGACGTTGCCACGCGAGCGAAAGCGCCAGGCACCGTAGTTAAAGCCGTAGCGAACCCCCGCGTAGGCGGTATCCTGGCTGGTGTCAGGATTCTGGCTGTGCCAGGCATTCAGATCGTAGGACAGCAACCCAACGGGGATGCCTTCATCCCACAGCGAGGCGTCAACGTACCCGGCCGGGCGCTTCAGAATGTAGAGCTGAGGAATGCTGAGTTCCAGCTCCTGCGTCGAGGTATTAAACTCCACCGACGAGCCGGGGTAAGCGTCTGCCATCTTCACGCAGGCATCTTCACCCTCCGCGTCAGCTTTAAGGCTGCCGGTATCGATATCGAGCTGATTCAGCATCTTTTTGCTCAGGCAGGGCGATGCCCGCAAGGTGCCATTTTCTTTAAAATCAACGGTGGCGGTTAATTTGGTTTTCCCGTTAACGATTATTTTGGTGCGGTATTCCCCGGGCATAACCGGGTTACCTTGCGCATATCGGCTGACGTCTATTTTGCTGCCGGTGTTAAATAAAAACTGATCGTTGAATTCAACCTCATCCTGCCCGGCATTATTTGCAGGCGGCGTATCCTCCGCGTAAGCGCAAGCCGATAGCGCTGCGCATATTGATAAGCACAGAAAGGAGAAGCGGAAATTCATGTTAAACACTCGTCTGGCAATAACTCTGTAACAAGGCGGCCTTGTTATAGAATGATATTATTGGATGCTGGATTGATGCTGCTCCGTGCCACCAAAATCATTTATCGACACGTAATTAACCGTGCCGGATGTGGGGGCTGTTGCAGCGACTATTTTCATCGCTTCACTGGCAAAAGGTTTAATCGAATGACTGTCGACACTAAACGTTTTTCCTGCGGAGCTAAATGTCGCGCTGGCTAGGGATATATTCCACGGCGTTTTATTATTTGCCACCAGGAATAACCCGTTAGCCTCTTTTTTGACATTCCACTGCAGCGCGTTAACTGCGTCAGCAGGTGAGCCCGACAGGCCTTTTGGACGGAAAAATAACTTAATCCGCGTGCGGAATGCCAGCTGGAGTAAATTCTGCGCGCCTTCACCTTTGGCCTTCGGCGGTACTTCCAGTACGTTAAACCACAGCAACGACTCCCGGTCTTTTGGCAGCGCCTGGCCCAGCCAGGTAATGCGGATCGCCTGGCCTTTGTGCGCATCCACCCGCGTGACCGGCGGGGTGATAATAAATGGCAACTTCAGCTCCTGCGGGTTCACCGTATCACGGCCATCATCAAGCCAGGACTGCACCAGCAGCGGTTTACTGCCGCGGTTTTCCAGATTGACGGTCACATCTTTAACCGTCTCCGGGTAAATAATACGGGTGCCGGAAATAACAATATCAGCATGGGCGTTAAACGAGGCGACCCCCGCGAGCAGCAGCGCCAGGGCGCATAGGTGCGTGTGGCGAGAGGGGTTAAGCTGTGGCATAGAAACTCCTGGATGCGGTGGGATACGCCCGGTTACAGGACATATCCCACGAGGGTATTATTCGTAGTTCATGGTGAAGTAGGCGTTTGCGGAAACTTTGCCTGCGACGACCGGATTGGTGGTGGCCACCCAGCTTGAGCCTGGCACGTAGGCAACGCGATATTGCAGCTGGCCCGCGCCGCTCGCCAGAGTGACTTTTTGTGTATTGCTGTCAGGCTGGCCGATTTTAATGCGATCGGTGCTGGTGGTGGTGTTGTTATACAGCGCCAGCGCCACGTTAGAGGCGGAGCCGCTAATATTGGCATCGGGTTCAATAGTCCCGTTGGCAATCGCACCCATATTACTGGACATAAACGTGGTGGAGGCTTTTTTTACGGATTCAGGACAGTCGGTTAACATTAATTCAAAATTCTTCGAACCCACGCCTTTATCCAGGGTGGTACTTTCCACTTCGGCTTTTTTAACGACAGGCAGTGAAATGGTAACGTTATTAGCATCTTCACCGTTGCTGGTGGTTAATTTACAGGTGCTGTCGGTGACGGCGCCATCAAATGTCAGCAGGCCGACATCGTCAGCCATTACAGAAAAAGATCCCAGTACCGCCGTGGCAATAAATGCCGCAGTAAGCGTTTTATTAAACATGTGTAACATCCTTTTAGCGTTGCATATTAAGATTACCCATTAAGTATAATCTTATCCCTTTGCACGACTATTCTATGACGTTTTGCAACGCGTGGGGTTAGATATTCTAAAACCTGTGTTCAAGTAAAAGTTCAGGAAAAGTGTACGGCTGGGTGAGAGAGAAAAGAAAGCGGGGAAGGGGATAAAAAGAGCAACGTTAATGCTGGCATTACCCGCGCGAGGCGAGTAATGCCAGAGGGCGTCAGGCAACCTGGACCGGGATCGCCTTTGCGAGACGTTTCATCTCGTTGTCGCCTTCAAAGTAGGCAACTTTTGGCTGCCAGCGGCGCGCTTCTTCGTCTGACATCATCACGAAGCTGGCGATAATCACGATATCCCCAACGTTGGCACAGTGTGCCGCCGCGCCGTTAACGGAGATGATTTTTGACCCGCGCTCGGCCGCGATGGCGTAGGTTGAGAAGCGCTTGCCATTGTTCACGTTCCAGATATCAATGGCTTCGTTTTCAAGAATACCCGCTGCGTCGAGAAAATCCTGATCGATCGCGCAGGAACCTTCATAGTGCAGATCGGCCTGCGTGACTTTCACACGGTGAAGCTTACCTTGCAGCATTTTGCGAATCATGACGTTACCTTAACTCTTTGTCGTATCCCCCTTCTGAATAAGGGGGGAGGAAAACTAGTCCGTTAGCATGGATATGCTCAGTGCTTACTGAGCCAGTTCAACTACAGTGTTATCGATCAGACGCGCCTGACCCAGCCATGCGGCCACCAGCAGCACCGCCCGCTTGCTGTCGTGAGACAGTTCCAGCAGGGTATCAGCATCGCGGATCTGCACATCGTCAGCACGCAGGCCCAGGTCGTTGAGCGCCTGTTCCGCAAGGGCAACGATCTCTTCGGGGCTCAGCTCTTTATTTTTGAGCTGCGCCACCATGGTGTTCATCACTTTATACAGACCCGGCGCAATTTTACGCTGGTCGGCGGTGAGGTAGCCGTTGCGCGAGCTCAGCGCCAGGCCATCTTTGGCGCGCACGATCGGCACGCCAACGATATCGATGTCGTAACCCATGTCCGCCACCATTTTGCGGATCAGCGCCAGCTGCTGGAAATCTTTTTCGCCGAAGCAGGCGATATCCGGCTGCACCAGGTTGAACAGCTTGCTGACGATGGTTGAAACGCCGCGGAAGTGACCCGGACGGCTGGCGCCTTCGAGCATCGTGGAGATGCCCGGCACATCAACGTAGGTGGTCTCTTCGGTACCTTTCGGGTAGACGTCGGCCGGAGCCGGTGAGAAGACAAAATCGACGTGATGCTTTTTCAGCTTCTCGCAATCTTCCTGCAGCGTGCGCGGGTAGCGCGCCAGATCGTCGGCACGATCAAACTGCATCGGGTTAACGAAAATGCTGACCACCACCACATCGGCGCGGGCTTTGGCCTCTTCGACCAGCTTCATGTGGCCGTCGTGCAGGTTACCCATGGTCGGCACCAGCGCGATACGTTTTCCTTCCTGGCGCAGACGGCGGATATGCTGGCGCAGCAGGGGCAGAGTTTCAATGATTAGCACAACAAGACTCCTTACTGGAAACTGTGTTCTTCACCCGGATAAACGCCGGATTCTACATCGGCAATATACTGCCTGACCGCACCGCGCATGTCGCCTGCATCGCTGAGGAAATTCTTCGCAAATTTAGGAATGTGACCGCCGGTAATGCCAAACGCATCGTGCATCACCAGGATCTGGCCGTCGGTCACGTTGCCAGCGCCAATGCCGATCACCGGGATAGCGAGCGCCTCGGTGATACGCTTCGCCAGCGCGACCGGCACGCATTCCAGCACCAGCAGCTGGGCGCCTGCGGCTTCGATGGCCAGCGCGTCGTCAAACAGCGTCTGCGCCGCATCGCCGCGACCCTGAACTTTGTAGCCGCCAAAGATATTGACCGACTGTGGGGTTAATCCCAGATGGCCGCAGACCGGTACCGCGCGCTCGGTGAGCATTTTCACCGTGTCGGTAAGCCAGGCACCGCCTTCCACTTTGACCATGTTGGCCCCGGCGCGCATCACGATGGCCGCGTTTTCAAAGGCCTGTTCCGGGGTGGCATAGGCCATAAACGGCAGGTCGGCGAGCAGCAGGCAGGCAGGTGCACCGCGACGTACCGCGCGGGTGTGGTAAGCAATATCCTCTACCGTCACTGGCAGGGTGGAGTCATGTCCCTGGACCGTCATCCCTAACGAGTCGCCGACCAGCATGACGTTAATCCCTTCTTCGGCAAACAGTTTGGCGAAGCTATAGTCATAGGCGGTAATGGTGGCGAAGCGCTGCTGGTCCTGTTTGCATTTCTGCAAGGTGGAGATGGAGGTTGGTTTCATACTGTTTCCTGATAGCCCAAAGCGAATCTTTGCGCATTTTAACAGTAACATTCGAGGGAACAATGATTTTAGGCAATCGATAAACCACAAATGTTTTGCGGTTTATTGCTGAGCGTTGGAGCTACCAGCGGGCGGGTTTTTCGGCGTTAAGCTGCTGCAAAACGGCACTGAGCGTTTCGCCATCGGGGAAGCTTAGCTGGGGGGCGATTTCAAACAGCGGCCAGAGCATAAAACCGCGACGTTTCATGTCGTAATGCGGGACCGTCAGGCGTTCGCTGTGGATCACCTCATCCCCGAACAGCATGATGTCTAAATCCAGCGTGCGCGGTCCCCAGCGTTCGGCTTTGCGTACGCGGCCCTGTTGCAGCTCAATGCGCTGGGTATGGTCCAGCAGCGTGTCGGCGCTGAGGGCGGTTTGCAGGGCGATGGCGGCGTTAAGGTAGTCAGGCTGATCCTGCGGGCCGAGCGGGGGAGTACGATAGAACGCAGAGAGGGCGACAACGCGGGTCTGCGGGATGTCGCCCATCGCCTGTACGGCAGCGTTGACCTGCTCCAGCGGAGAGGCCAGATTGCTGCCGATGGCGATAAACGCTAGCGTCATGCCGCGCCTTCGCGACGTGGAGCTCGCTTGCGCGGACGACGATGACGGCGACGCGGGGCCGGCTCTTCATCCAGAACGGTCAGCATGTCTTTTTGCGCCGGTGGCGCAGAAACCTGGAACTCACCCCACCACTGCACCAGACGCTGCAGTTCCTGGTCGCTTTCCGCTTCTGCGCGCAGGGCCATCAGATCGTAAGCGGCACGGAATTTTGGATGCTCCATTAACTTCCATGCACGCTTGCCCTGACGACGGGACATCCGCAGCTGAAGCTGCCAGATATCACGCACCAGCGTGGTAATGCGTTTCGGGATCGCCAGCGAGCGGCAGGCTTCATCCAGCACGTCATTGGCCGCCAGCGCAAAGGCATCCTGGTAGGCCAGACCGCTTTCCTGGGCAATCTTCTGCGCCATTTCCAGCAGCGGATACCAGAACATCGCGGCAAAGAGGAACGCCGGGTTAACGCGCATATCGCTATGAATGCGGTTATCGGTGTTCTTCAGCACCTGATCGATGATGCGCTCCATCGCGCTGTCACCCTGTTCGGTGAAGTTACGCGTGATGCTCGGGAACAAGGGCTGGAACAGGCCATATTCGCGCAGCAGCTTGTAGGTCTCAAAACCGTAGCCCGCCTGCAGCAGCTTCAGCGCCTCTTCAAACAGACGCGCCGGCGGCACATCGTTGATCAGGGTCGCCAGGCGCGGGATCGGCTCGGCGGTTTCTGCGCTGATGCGCATATTCAGCTTGGCGGCAAAACGCACGGCGCGCAGCATGCGCACCGGATCTTCACGGTAGCGGGTTTCCGGGGTACCGATCAGGCGGATTAAACCCGCTTTCAGATCCGGCACGCCACCGACGAAATCGCGTACGGTAAAGTCAGCCACGCTGTAATACAGGCTGTTGATAGTGAAATCGCGGCGCTGGGCATCTTCTTCGATAGAGCCAAAGATGTTGTCGCGCAGCAGCATGCCGTTCTGACCTTGCTGAGAGGTCGTGCGGTCAGGTGGGTTGCCTTCGTGATGTCCACGGAAAGTAGCGACTTCGATGATTTCGGGGCCAAACATGACGTGGGCAAGGCGGAAGCGACGGCCGACGAGGCGGCAGTTACGGAATAACTTACGCACCTGCTCAGGCGTGGCGCTGGTGGTCACGTCAAAATCTTTCGGTTTTTGGCCCAGCAGTAAATCACGCACCCCGCCACCCACGAGATAGGCCTCATAGCCGGCTTTATTCAGGCGATAGAGCACCTTCAGGGCGTTTTCACTGATATCTTTGCGGGAAATAGCATGCTGCTCGCGCGGAA
Organism: Leclercia sp.; assembly: GCA_049284415.1. Taxonomy (GTDB): domain Bacteria; phylum Pseudomonadota; class Gammaproteobacteria; order Enterobacterales; family Enterobacteriaceae; genus Enterobacter. The sequence continues at coordinate 62,134 of JBAPXW010000024.1, read as the reverse complement.
TAACCGACATCGGGTTTTGAACAATGACGTCATCCGCCATGCTCTCATCGCGGCTCAGCACCTTACGGCAAAAATTAGCGACTCGGGTAAAAATAGTACACCTCGGTAGTGTGTGTTTCAGAATTCAGGACAAAAAATAGCGGCTAATCATAGCTCAGCGAGACGCATTTGAGAATGCTGGATTTTCGGCACGTTATTTAGCGCCCACTGGGCGACCGCTTTTTCCAGTATTTCCTCGGTTCGCAGATCCTGCCACTCATTTGTTACATCCTGGTTTAGAAATTGTAAAGCATTGATAAGCACCGGGCGAGGATCGCCTGTCGGCAATGCCGGGGCATGATTCTGTTTCGAGAGTTTCATCCCTTTTTCGTTCAGCGCCAGCGGCAGGTGAATATAGTCCGGCACCGGCCAGCCAAACAGCTGGTACAGCGAAATTTGCCGCACCGTGGGTTCAATCAGATCGGCCCCGCGGACAATTTCGCTGATGCCCTGGAAATGATCGTCCACCACCACCGCCAGGTTATACGCAAACAGCCCGTCGCGGCGGTGAATAATAAAATCTTCCCGCGCCAGACGCGCATCGGCGTGGATCTCGCCCAGCAGACGATCGTCAAAGTGGGTAACCGGATGGCGCTGCATCACTCTCACCGCCGCGTTTTCCGGGCCGTGGCGCAGCGTGCGGCAGTGGCCGTCGTAGACGCCGCCGACGCGCTGAATGCGTGACCGGGTGCAGGTGCAGTAATACGAGAGCCCTTGGGCGTGCAGCCATGCCAGGCGTTCACGGTAGGCGTCATGGCGCTGCGACTGCCAGAGCACCTCGCCGTCCCAGTGCAGGCCGTAATGTTCCAGCTGACGCAGAATGGTCTCTGCCGCACCGGGAACTTCACGAGGGGGGTCAATATCTTCGATCCGCACGCGCCAGATACCCTGATGGGCTCGGGCCTGCAGATAGCTGCCGAGAGCGGCGATAAGCGAGCCAAAATGCAGTTCGCCAGAAGGGGATGGCGCGAAGCGCCCAATATAGTCAGTTGGCATCATTACGCAGAGCAGAAAGTAATCAGGCGGGAGAGACTCCCGCCTGTGGTAGCGTTTTGGCAGGGCTGGGATTAACCGGCCATCTGTTTTTCGCGGATTTCTGCCAGCGTTTTGCAGTCAATGCACAGATCGGCTGTCGGACGGGCCTCCAGACGACGAATGCCAATTTCGACACCGCAGGACTCGCAGAAGCCGAAATCTTCGTCTTCGACCTTTTTCAGCGTTTTCTCGATCTTCTTAATCAGCTTGCGTTCGCGGTCACGGTTACGCAGTTCGAGGCTGAATTCTTCTTCCTGAGCGGCACGGTCTACCGGATCCGGGAAGTTAGCAGCTTCGTCCTGCATATGTGTAACGGTGCGATCGACTTCATCCCTAAGTTGATTACGCCATGCTTCAAGAATTCGCTTAAAGTGCGTCAGCTGGGCGTCGTTCATATACTCTTCGCCCGGCTTCTCTTGATACGGCTCCACCCCAGCGATGGCGAGAATACTCAGGGACGATGCTTTACGGTTTTGCCCTTCTTGCATGTTGCTTCTCCTTAACACGCACTATCGATCCCCGTGTTGGGGGAAAAATCAGGCCGCTATAAATAGCAGATGCTTTTCCGGATGGCAATTATCTATACGTAACACTTGACAAGCCTGTGAGGAAAAGCGTATTTGCGCATACGACCAGAATACTTAATAGTCAATCGCCTACCCCTTTTATAACGTAGCGGGGAGAGCGACCTTCAGAGTCATATTATCGGCAGAAAGTTCCGCTTTATACACCAAAACCTCTACCCCCTGCTTTTGTGCCTCATGCAACAGTTGCGCGTACTTAGGGTCAATATGGCGGGCAGGTGAAAATCGTCCAATTGCTGTATGTAAGACGGCAAACAACAGCACGGCGCGCTTGCCCGTCGCCGCTACACCGATCAACTCCCGGAGATGCTTTTGCCCGCGCAGGGTGACCGCATCCGGAAAATAGCCGTTATCCCTGTCAGCTAACGTCACTGATTTCACTTCAATATAGCACTCGGGCCGCTCTTCTGCCTGCAACATAAAGTCGATTCTGCTGCCTTCCGCACCGTATTTTACTTCGCTTTTTAAGGTGTTGTAACCGCGCAGCTCAGGAATTAAATCCAGACTAATCGCTTCTTTAACCAGCTGGTTCGCCCGCAGCGTATTCACACAAATATATTCTCCGCCGACGGTCTGGGTTATTTCCCAGGTGTGGGGGTATTTGCGCTTGTTATTTAAGGAGGTGGAATACCAGACGGTATCGCCGGGCGTGGCGCAGCCGGTCATCGCGCCGGTATTGGGGCAGTGCAGGGTCAGGGTCACGCCGTCGGGCGTCACCACGTCGGCCAGAAAGCGTTTATAGCGCTGGATAAGCGTTGCGGGCTGTAGGGGAGGAAGAAACTGCATCGTGAGTCCTTGTTTATTCGCTCAGCGTCCAGCGCTGAAGCGGGGTATAGCGGGTGCGCCCACGATCAAATACCGATTCGTACAGCGCAAATTCGTTGACCGCAAACGACCAGTTAAACCCCGGCGGCGGCAGGGCCACCGCGTGGCTGGCGTCGCGCAGTAGCGTGATATGGGGATGAAACGGCTGCGGGCTTTGATAGCAACCGCTGCGCGCGGCCTGGGATCGCAGCATGTTGGCCAGCTGCAATAATCCGCGCGGCGGCTGGCGGGTGCCCAGCCAGACCACGCGCGAGCGCAGCCACTGCCCGGCGTCATCCAGCGTCAGGGTAAAGCCCGGCTGGCGAATGCGCCCGGCCAGCGTCGCCAGCGCCTGGCGTTTGTCGTCGCTGACATCGCCTAAAAATGCCAGCGTCAGGTGCAGATTGGCGCCGACGATCGGGCGGCCCGCTTCGGGCGCAAAATGATCGGCACGCCAGCGCACAATCTGCCGCTGGAGCGGGGCGGGCATTTCAATGGCGAAGAACAGCCGTTTCGACTCAGACATACGGGGCGCTCGGTAATGATTTGTGGCGATGCTACAATGTACGCCGTCTAATGTTAACCCTCTGGAGCCATTCGTGTCCTTGTTGCCGGTCGCTGCTGTCCTTCCTGAACTTCTTCTCGCGTTACAACACGCTCCCCAGGTTTTGCTTAATGCACCCACCGGCGCGGGGAAATCGACGTGGCTGCCGCTGCAGATCCTGGCCCAGGGGGCGATCAACGGCAAAATCATTCTGCTGGAGCCACGCAGGCTGGCGGCGCGCAACGTGGCGCAGCGTCTTGCCGAGCTGCTGGGCGAGAAGCCGGGCGAGACGGTCGGCTACCGGATGCGGGCCGAAACCTGCGTCGGGGCGAATACCCGGCTGGAAGTGGTGACCGAGGGGATCCTCACCCGCATGCTGCAGCACGACCCCGAGCTGACCGGCGTAGGGCTGGTGATCCTCGATGAATTCCACGAGCGCAGCCTGCAGGCAGATCTGGCCCTGGCGCTGCTGCTGGACGTGCAGCAGGGTCTGCGCGACGACCTCAAACTGCTGATTATGTCCGCGACGCTGGACAATGCGCGCCTGCAGCAGCTGCTGCCGGACGCGCCGGTGATGACCTCTGAAGGGCGCGCTTATCCGGTGGAACGGCGCTATCAGTCACTCTCCGCCCAGCTGCGTTTTGATGAGGCCGTCGCAGTAGCGACCGCCGAGCTGTTGCGTCAGGAGTCCGGCTCGCTGCTGCTGTTTTTACCCGGCGTGATTGAGATCCAGCGCGTGCAGGAGCAGCTTTCCCGGCGGGTGGCCGCCGATGTGGTGCTCTGCCCGCTGTACGGCGCCCTTACGCTTACCGAGCAGCGCAAAGCGATCCTGCCTGCGCCGACCGGACAGCGCAAAGTGGTGCTGGCGACCAATATTGCCGAAACCAGTCTGACCATCGAAGGCATTCGGCTGGTGGTGGATTCCGCCCAGGAGCGGGTGGCGAGTTTCGATCCGCGCACGGGATTGACCCGGCTGTTGACCCAGCGCGTCAGTCAGGCGTCAATGACCCAGCGCGCCGGGCGCGCGGGACGACTGGAACCCGGCATCTGCCTGCATCTCACGCCGTTTGAACAGGCCGAACGCGCGGCGGCGCAGGCCACCCCGGACATTCTGCAAAGCGATCTCAGCGGCCTGCTGATGGAGCTGCTGCAGTGGGGCTGTCAGGATCCGTCCCAGCTCAACTGGCTGGATCTGCCGCCTGCAGTTAATCTTGCTGCGGCCCGTCGGTTATTAACCCAGCTTGGGGCGCTGGCGGGGGAGCGGTTAACCGCCTACGGACAGAAGATGGCCACGCTGGGCAACGACCCCAGGCTGGCGGCGATGCTGGCCCGCGCGTCGGGCGACGATGACATTGCCACGGCGGCAAAGCTGGCGGCGATCCTCGAGCAGCCCCCGCGCGGCGGCAGCAGCGATCTGGCGCAGGCGTTTTCCCGCAATCAGCCTGAGTGGCAGCAGCGCGCCCGACAGCTGAGCCAGCGCCTGAACAGTCGCGGTGGCGTACCTGACAGCGACCGGGTGCCCGCGCTGCTGGCGCAGGCCTTTCCCGACAGGATCGCCCGCCGACGCGGGCTGGACGGCCGCTATCAGCTGGCGAACGGCATGGGGGCAATGCTGCAGAGCGATGACGCCATGACCCGCCATGAGTGGCTGATTGCCCCGCTGCTGTTGCAGGGGAGTCAGTCGCCGGATGCCCGCATTTTGCAGGCCGTTGCGCTGGACATCGAGGCTCTGATCGCGGACTGCCCGGCGCTGGTGACCCAGTCTGACACGGTAGAGTGGGATGATGCCCAGGGCACGCTGAAAGCGCTGCGCCGTAGCCAGATTGGCCGCCTGACGGTCAGCGTCCGGCCGCTGGCGAAACCCTCAGAAGAGGAGCTGCACCAGGCGATGCTCAACGGGATCCGCGATAAAGGCCTCGGCGTGCTCAACTGGACGCCGGACGCGGAGCAGTATCGTATCCGCCTGCACTGTGCGGCGCAGTGGCTGCCGGAGTATGACTGGCCCGCGGTGGACGAGGCCTCGCTGCTGGCCACGCTGGAGCAGTGGCTGCTGCCGCAAATGCAGGGTGTACATTCATTGCGCGCCCTGAAAGCGCTGGATGTTAAGGCTGCGTTACAGAATTTAACAGACTGGTCATTGCGTCAACGGCTGGTGAGTTTGCTGCCGGAGCATTACACTGTGCCGACCGGAAGCCGGATCGCCATTCGCTATCATGAGGATAACCCTCCGGCGCTGGCGGTACGGATGCAGGAGATGTTTGGGGAGGCGACCACGCCTGCGATCGCCGAAGGGCGTATTCCGCTGGTGCTGGAGCTGCTCTCCCCGGCGCAGCGCCCGCTGCAGATCACGCGCGATCTGGGTGCCTTCTGGGCCGGGAGCTACCGCGAAGTGCAAAAAGAGATGAAAGGGCGCTATCCCAAACATGTCTGGCCGGACGATCCGGCGAATACCGCACCCACCCGGCGTACGAAGAAGTATTCGTAAGAGAGCGGGTGCCCTCACCCCGGCCCTCTCCCACAGGGAGAGGGAGAACACACTTTTGAGAGATTTCTTCTTCCTCCACCAGGAGGAAGAGCTGAGAATCGGGCCCTTGCGCCTGATAGTTGCGGAGAGAAAGCATGGCGGGGAATGACCGCGAACCGATTGGACGTAAAGGCAAACCTTCACGTCCGGCGAAAGAGAAAGCAGGCCGTCGTCCACTCAGAGATGAGGATTACGACGATGATGTTGAAAATGAGTATCAGGATGAAGAGCCCGTGCCGCGTAAAACGAAAGGAAAAGGCAAGGGCAGCAAGCCGCGCGGCAAGCGCAGCTGGCTGTGGCTACTGCTGAAGCTGTTTATTGTTTTTGTGGTGCTGATGGCGATCTATGGCGTCTATCTGGACCAGAAGATCCGCAGCCGTATTGACGGAAAAGTCTGGCAACTGCCGGCCGCCGTGTATGGCCGGATGGTGAACCTCGAGCCGGAAATGACCATCAGCAAGAACGAGATGGTCAAGCTGCTGGAAGCGACCCAGTATCGCCAGGTGACGAAGATGACCCGTCCCGGCGAGTTTACGGTGCAGGCGAAAAGCATTGAGATGATCCGCCGTCCGTTTGACTTCCCGGACAGCAAAGAGGGGCAGGTGCGTGCGCGTCTGACCTTCGATGGCGATCATATCGATACCATTGAGAACCTGGATAACAACCGCCAGTTCGGTTTCTTCCGTCTCGATCCGCGTCTGATCACCATGCTCTCCTCGCCAAACGGCGAGCAGCGCCTGTTTGTCGCGCGTAATGGCTTCCCGGATCTGCTGGTCGATACTCTGCTGGCCACCGAAGACCGTCACTTCTACGAGCACGACGGCGTGAGCCTGTACTCCATCGGCCGCGCGGTGCTGGCGAACGTCACCGCCGGGCGCACGGTGCAGGGGGCGAGTACCCTGACCCAACAGCTGGTGAAGAACCTGTTCCTCTCCAGCGAGCGCTCCTACTGGCGTAAAGCTAACGAAGCGTACATGGCGGTGCTGATGGATGCCCGCTACAGCAAAGATCGCATTCTTGAGCTGTACATGAACGAGGTGTACCTCGGTCAGAGCGGCGACAATGAGATCCGCGGCTTCCCGCTGGCGAGCCTGTACTACTTTGGCCGTCCGGTGGAAGAGCTGAGCCTCGACCAGCAGGCGCTGCTGGTGGGCATGGTGAAGGGCGCGTCCATCTACAACCCGTGGCGTAATCCGAAGCTGGCGCTGGAACGGCGTAACCTGGTTCTGCGTCTGCTGCAGCAGCAGCAGGTGATTGACCAGGAGCTGTACGACATGCTCAGCGCCCGTCCGTTAGGCGTACAGCCGCGCGGCGGCGTGATCTCCCCGCAGCCTGCCTTTATGCAGATGGTGCGTCAGGAGCTGCAGACCAAGCTGGGCGATAAGGTTAAAGATCTCTCCGGGGTGAAGATCTTCACCACCTTCGACTCCGTGGCGCAGGATGCTGCAGAGAAGGCGGCGGTAGAAGGTATTCCGGCGCTGAAAAAACAGCGCAAGCTGAGCGATCTGGAAACCGCGATGGTGGTGGTCGATCGTAACAGCGGCGAAGTGCGGGCGATGGTCGGCGGGGCAGAGCCGCAGTTCGCGGGCTATAACCGTGCGATGCAGGCGCGCCGTTCCATCGGCTCGCTGGCGAAACCGGCGACCTATCTCACCGCCCTGAGCCAGCCGAACCAGTATCGTCTGAACACCTGGATCGCCGATGCACCGATTGCCCTGCGCCAGCCGAACGGCCAGGTGTGGTCGCCGCAGAACGACGACAAACAGTACAGCGGGCAGGTGATGCTGGTTGATGCCCTGACGCGTTCGATGAACGTACCGACGGTCAACCTCGGGATGGCGCTGGGTCTGCCTGCGGTGACGGAGACCTGGCAGAAACTGGGTGTGCCGAAAGATCAGCTGCACCCGGTACCGGCGATGCTGCTCGGTGCCCTGAACCTGACGCCTATCGAAGTGGCGCAGGCGTTCCAGACCATTGCCAGCGGCGGTAACCGTGCCCAGCTCTCTGCGCTGCGTTCTGTGATTGCCGAAGATGGCACGGCGCTGTACCAGAGCTTCCCGCAGGCCGAGCGTGCCGTCCCGGCGCAGGCCGCATACATGACGCTGTGGACCATGCAGCAGGTGGTGCAGCGCGGAACCGGTCGCCAGCTTGGCGCGAAGTATCCGGGTCTGCATCTGGCCGGGAAAACCGGGACCACCAACAACAACGTCGATACCTGGTTTGCGGGCATCGACGGGCGTGAAGTGGTGATCACCTGGGTCGGTCGCGACAACAACCAGCCGACCAAGCTGTACGGTGCCAGCGGGGCGATGTCGATTTATCAGCGCTATCTGGCTAACCAGTCGCCGGTGCCGTTAACCCTGACGCCGCCGGAAGATATCGTCGATATGGGCGTGGACGAGTCGGGCAACTTCGTGTGTGGCGGCGGGATGCGTAGCGTGCCGGTCTGGACCGCGAACCCGGACTCCCTGTGCCAGGCGCCAGCGCCGCAGCCAACGGGCAACCCGTTCGATCAGTCTTCTCAGCCTCAACAGCAGCCGCAGCAGCAGCAACAACAGCCGCAGCAGCAAAATGAGAAGAAGGACAGCGACGGCGTTGCGGGCTGGATCAAGGACATGTTCGGCGGTAACTAACCTGCATCATTCCCTCTCCTGCGGGAGAGGGAATGTCTTCACCTCAAATCAACATCTCCCCAACAGCAATATCCCCGTTTATTAACCCTTCAATTTCCATTGATTATTTCTTATACCCTCAATTCTTGTAGGGCCGCATATCACTTGCTATGCCGTGAATGTTTCGCATAATATGCTGCGGTCATAATAATAATTCTCGTTTACGTTATCATTCACTCTTGCTCAGAGAGATACCAATGGCGCTTTCAAAAACTGCTCAGCCAATGAATCCTTCACTGCGTAAAATCGCAGTCGTTGTAGCCACAGCGGTTAGCGGCATGTCTGCTTATGCTCACGCTGCTGAAACCCCTAAAAAAGAAGAAACCATCACCGTTACCGCAGCGCCTGCTCCGCAGGAGAGTGCCTGGGGTCCCGCGGCGACGATTGCGGCACGCCAGTCGGCAACCGCGACCAAAACTGACACCCCGATTCAAAAGGTGCCGCAGTCTATTTCCGTTGTCACCGCCGAAGAGATGGCGTTACACCAGCCTAAATCGGTGAAAGAGGCGCTCAGCTACACCCCAGGCGTTGCCGTGGGCACCCGTGGCGCGTCGAACACCTATGATTACCTGATCATCCGCGGCTTTGCCGCCGACGGGCAAAGTCAGAATAACTATCTGAACGGCCTGAAGATGCAGGGTAACTTCTACAACGATGCGGTCGTTGACCCGTATATGCTGGAACGTGCTGAAGTCATGCGCGGTCCGGTTTCCGTTCTGTACGGAAAGAGCAACCCGGGCGGCCTGCTGAACATGGTCAGCAAGCGTCCAACCACCGAGCCGTTGAAAGAGATTCAGTTTAAAGCTGGCACTAACAGCCTGTTCCAGACCGGCTTTGACTTCAGCGACGCGCTGGATGACGATGGGGTTTACTCCTATCGTTTAACCGGCCTGGCGCGCTCCGCCAATGCCCAGCAGCAGGGTGCTGAAGAGCAACGTTATGCCATCGCCCCGGCATTCAGCTGGCGTCCGGATGACAAAACCAACTTCACCTTCCTCTCTTATTTCCAGAACGAGCCAGAAACCGGCTACTACGGATGGTTGCCGAAAGAGGGCACTGTCACCGAGCTGCCAAACGGCAAACGTCTGTCGACGGATTTCAATGAAGGCGCAGACAACAATACCTACTCTCGTAACGAGAAGATGGTGGGTTACAGCTTCGACCACGAGTTTAACGATACCTTTACCGTGCGTCAGAACCTGCGTTATGCCGAAAACAGAACCTCGCAGAACAGCGTGTACGGTTACGGCATGTGCTCCGATCCGATGTATTCGAGCAACCCGACCACCAGTCCTTGCGCCAGCGTTCCTCAGTCACAGTGGGATCACACCTTGACCCGTCAGTATGTGATTGATAATGAAAAACTGCAGAACTTCACCGTCGATACTCAGCTGCAGAGCAAGTTTGCCACCGGTACTGTCGATCACACGCTGCTGACCGGCGTTGACTTTATGCGTATGCGTAACGACATCGATTCCTGGTTTGGTTATGCCGGTTCTGTCGCACCGTCCGATATCTATAACCTGGACCGCAGCGACTTTGACTTTGGCGCACACCCTGGCCCGTCAGGCGCGTATCAGGTGCTGAACAAACAGAAGCAGACTGGCCTGTACGTTCAGGATCAGATGCAGTGGGAAAAAGTGCTGGTTACCCTCGGCGGGCGTTACGACTGGGCGAAACAGGACTCACTGAACCGTGTATTAGCGACGGAAGATTCCCGCGATGACAAAGAGTTCACCTGGCGCGGCGGGGTTAACTACCTGTTCGATAATGGCGTAACGCCATACTTCAGCTACAGCGAATCCTTCGAACCGGCTTCCACCCTGGGTGCGGATGGCAATATTTTTGCCCCGTCTAAAGGCAAGCAGTACGAAGCAGGCGTGAAATACGTCCCGAACGATCGTCCGATTGTGTTGACCGGTGCTGTCTATCAACTGACCAAAACCAACAACCTGATGGCCGATCCTGCGGGCTCGTTCTTCTCGGTTCAGGGCGGCGAGATCCGCGCCCGTGGTGTTGAAATTGAAGCCAAAGCCGCGCTGTCTGCCAGCGTCAACGTGGTGGGTTCTTATACCTACACCGACGTCGAGTACACCACGGATACCAACTACAAAGGCAACACTCCGGCACAGGTTCCAGAACACATGGCTTCCCTGTGGGCGGATTACACCCTGTATGAAGGCGCACTCTCTGGCCTGACGCTGGGTACCGGTGGTCGTTACTCTGGCTCCAGCTATGGCGATCCGGCGAACAGCTTCAAAGTGGGTAGCTACACCGTTGTGGATGCACTGGTCCGTTACGATCTGGCGCGTGTTGGCATGGCGGGCTCTAACGTCGCGGTCCATGTGAACAACCTGTTCGATCGTGAATACGTTGCCAGCTGCTTCAACACCTACGGCTGTTTCTGGGGTGCTGAACGCCAGGTGGTTGCCACGGCGACCTTCCGCTTCTAATCTTTATTCTCTCTTTTGGGCACGACTTTTCGTGCCCTTTTACTTAAGTTGGCCACCATGCAGGATAACAAACCGCAATCTGATACCACCTTTGCGCTAAACGGTACTTCCTTTCGTGTTCCCGGACGCACGCTGCTGCATCCGCTTTCGCTGACCTTCCCCGCAGGCAAAGTCACAGGCCTTATCGGCCATAACGGCTCCGGCAAATCCACCTTACTGAAAATGCTCGGTCGCCATCAGCCGCCGTCAGAAGGCGATATTCTGCTGGACGGACAGCCTCTGGAGAGCTGGAACAGCAAGGCGTTTGCGCGCAAAGTGGCTTACCTGCCACAGCAGTTGCCGCAGGCGGAAGGAATGACCGTACGTGAACTGGTGGCGATTGGGCGTTATCCCTGGCATGGCGCGTTAGGCCGTTTTGGCGTCGCCGACCGTGAGAAAGTAGAAGAAGCCATTTCGCTGGTGGGCCTCAAGCCGCTGGCCCATCGTCTGGTGGACAGTCTGTCCGGCGGCGAGCGCCAGCGGGCGTGGATTGCCATGCTGGTGGCGCAGGACAGCCGCTGTTTGCTGCTGGATGAACCGACTTCGGCGCTGGACATTGCCCATCAGGTGGACGTGCTGGCGCTGGTGCATCGCTTAAGCCAGCAGCGCGGATTAACGGTGATTGCCGTGCTGCACGACATCAACATGGCGGCGCGTTACTGCGATTATCTGGTGGCGCTGCGCGGAGGGGAGATGATCGCCCAGGGCACGCCATCTGAACTGATGCGCAGTGAAACGCTGGAAAATATTTATGGCATCCCGATGGGTATTCTGCCGCATCCGGGTGGCGCGGCACCGGTGAGCTTTGTCTATTGATGTCTGATTTCATGATTAGCCGCCGTCGGCTGTTGACGGCCATGGCGCTTTCGCCGCTGCTGTGGAAAATGGGCACGGCGCATGCCGCCGCCATCGATCCGCATCGTATTGTCGCCCTCGAGTGGCTGCCGGTTGAACTGCTGCTGGCGCTCGGCGTCACCCCTTACGGCGTGGCCGATATTCCCAACTACACCCTGTGGGTGAACGAACCTCGTTTGCCCGCGTCGGTTATCGATATCGGCCTGCGTACCGAACCTAATCTCGAACTGCTGACCCAGATGAAACCCTCTTACCTGGTGTGGTCGGCGGGCTATGGCCCGTCGGAAGAGAAGCTGGCGCGGATTGCGCCGGGGCGTGGGTTCGCCTTTAGCGACGGCAAAAAACCGCTGGCTAACGCTCGTAAATCCTTAACCGAGATGGCGCAGCTGCTGAATATGGAAGCGGCCGCCCGCTCGCATCTCGATCATTTCGACAGCGTGATTGACAGCTTCAAGCCGCGTTTTGCAGGCCGGGGCGATCGCCCGCTGCTGATGGTTACGCTACTCGACGCGCGCCATATGCTGGTGTTTGGCAATAACTGCCTGTTCCAGGAGGTACTGGATCGCTATGGCATTAAAAACGCCTGGGAAGGGGAGATGACCTTCTGGGGCAGTACCGCGGTGGGGATCGATCGTCTGGCCATGTTCCGCGATGTGGACGTGCTCTGTTTCGATCACGGCAACGAGCGCGAAATGCAGGCCTTAATGGCGACGCCGCTGTGGCAGGCGATGCCGTTTGTCCGCCAGCAGCGCGTCAAGCGCGTCCCTGCGGTGTGGTTCTACGGGGCAACGCTGTCGGCGATGCACTTTGCCCGCGTGCTGGACAATGCGCTGGGAGGCCAGGCATGAAATCACGGATAGCCCTGTTCCCGGCGCTGTTAATGACCACTTTGCTGGTTCTGGCGCTGGGTCTGACCTGGTCGAATCTCAATCTGGCTCTGCCGCGCGCGCAGTGGGGCAGCGCCTTTGTCGCGCCTGATATCGACAATATTCAGCAGATGCTGTTCCACTACAGCCTGCTGCCACGGCTGGCGATCTCGCTGCTGGTGGGCGCGGGCCTTGGGCTGGTGGGGGTGCTGTTCCAGCAGGTGCTGCGTAACCCGCTGGCGGAGCCGACCACCCTTGGCGTAGCAACCGGGGCGCAGCTGGGGATGACCATCATCACCCTGTGGTCGCTACCGGGCGCGCTGGCCCCGCAGTTTGCGGCACTGGTGGGTGCCTGCGTAGTGGGCGCGATTGTGTTTGGCGTGGCGTGGGGCAAGCGCCTGTCGCCGGTGACGCTGATCCTCGCGGGACTGGTGGTGAGCCTTTACTGCGGCGCGGTTAATCAGCTGCTGGTCATCTTCCATCACGATCAGCTCCAGAGCATGTTCCTGTGGAGCACCGGGACGCTGACGCAAACCGACTGGAGTATCGTTCAACGCCTGTGGCCGCAGCTGCTCGGCGGCGTGCTGCTGACCCTGCTGCTGCTGCGTCCGCTGACCTTAATGGGGCTGGATGATGGCGTGGCGCGCAACCTCGGGCTGGCGCTGTCGCTGGCGCGGCTGGCGGCGTTAACGCTGGCGATTGTCATCAGCGCCCTGCTGGTCAACGCGGTCGGTATTATTGGTTTTATCGGCCTGTTTGCGCCGCTGCTGGCAAAAATGCTCGGCGCACGACGTTTACTCTCTCGCCTGATCCTGGCCCCGCTGATTGGGGCGCTGATCCTCTGGCTCTCCGATCAGGTGATCCTCTGGCTGACGCGGGTGTGGATGGAAGTCTCGACCGGTTCAGTGACGGCGTTGATTGGTGCGCCGCTGCTGCTGTGGCTGCTGCCGCGCCTGCGCAGCATGAATACCCCGGCCATGAACGGTGGGGATAAAGTGAGTGCCGAGCGCCAGCATGTCCTTGGGTATGCGCTGGCGGGTGGTGCGGTGCTGTTGCTGGCGGTGATAGCCGCGCTGACGTTTGGTCGCGATGCACAGGGCTGGCACTGGGCGAGCGGAGCAATGCTCGACGAGCTGATGCCGTGGCGCGCGCCGCGTATTTTTGCCGCCCTGATCGCCGGGGTGATGCTGGCGGTGGCGGGGTGCATTATTCAGCGCCTGACCGGCAACCCGATGGCGAGCCCGGAAGTGCTGGGGATCAGCTCCGGTGCGGCGTTCGGCGTGGTGCTGATGCTGTTCTTTGTGCCGGGGAATGCCTTCGGCTGGCTGATGCCGGCGGGCAGTATCGGTGCGGCGGTGACGCTGCTGATTATCATGATTGCTGCCGGACGCGGTGGGTTCTCGCCGCACCGGATGCTGCTGGCGGGGATGGCGTTAAGTACCGCCTTCACCATGCTGCTGATGATGCTGCAGGCCAGCGGCGATCCGCGGATGGCGCAGATCTTGACCTGGATTTCTGGTTCAACCTATAACGCTACCACCGAGCAGGTGGTGCGCACCGGCATTGCGATGATGGTCCTGCTGGCAATTGTTCCCCTGTGCCGTCGCTGGTTAACGGTGCTGCCGCTGGGGGGCGATACGGCCCGTTCGGTGGGGATGGCGCTGAGCACTTCGCGTATCGGCCTGCTGCTGCTGGCGGCCTGTCTGACTGCGACTGCGACCCTGACCATTGGCCCGCTGAGCTTTATCGGCCTGATGGCACCACATATTGCGCGGATGATGGGTTTTCGTCGGACGATGCCGCACATGGTGATGTCGGCGTTAACCGGGGGAATACTGCTGGTGTTTGCCGACTGGTGCGGACGGATGGTGCTGTTCCCGTATCAGATCCCGGCAGGGCTGCTGTCGACCTTTATCGGTGCGCCGTACTTTATCTATCTGCTGCGTAAGCAGAGCCGGTAAAAAAATGCCGGGCGGCGGCCTCGCCTTGCCCGGCAATTGTTGACTCAGAGCTTCGCAAACACCTTACGCGCCGCGTCAATGGTGTTATTGATATCCTCTTCGCTGTGCGCGACCGACATAAAGCCCGCCTCGAACGCCGACGGTGCCAGATAGACACCCTCTTCCAGCATCAGGTGGAAGAAGCGCTTGAAGCGCTCAACGTCGCACTTCACCACATCCTGATAGCTGGTCACGGTTTTGGCTTCGGTGAAGAAGATGCCGAACATGCCGCCAACGTGGTTCACCACCAGCGGAATACCGGTATCTTCAGCGGCATCCAGCAAGCCGTTGGCCAGCTGGGTGGTGCGCTCGGTCAGGGTGGCATGAATGCCCGGCTGCGCCACTTCGTTCAAGCAGGCAAATCCGGCGGCCATGGCAATCGGGTTACCCGACAGCGTACCCGCCTGATACACCGGGCCGGTTGGGGCCAGCGCATCCATCACCTCTTTACGCCCACCAAATGCACCCACAGGCATACCGCCGCCGATGATTTTGCCAAGGCAGGTCAGGTCAGGCACCACGTCGTAATAGGCCTGCGCACCCGCCAGCGCCACGCGGAAACCGGTCATCACTTCGTCGATAATCAGCAGCGCATTAAACTCGTCGCACAGGGCACGCAGACCCTGCAGGAAGCCCGGCTGCGGCGGAATGCAGTTCATGTTGCCCGCCACTGGCTCAACGATGATGCAGGCGATCTCCTGCGGATACTGCTCAAAGGCGGCGCGCACGGAGTCCAGATCGTTATAGGTACAGGTCAGGGTATGCTTCGCGAAGTCTGCCGGTACGCCCGGGGAGTTCGGCTGGCCGAGGGTCAGCGCACCGGAACCGGCTTTCACCAGCAGGCAGTCGGCGTGGCCGTGATAGCAGCCTTCGAACTTGATGATTTTGTCACGACCGGTAAAGCCGCGGGCCAGACGGATGGCGCTCATGGTCGCTTCCGTACCGGAGTTCACCATGCGCACCATATCCATGGTTGGCACCAGTTCGGTCACCAGCGCGGCCATTTTCACTTCCATCTCGGTTGGCGCGCCGAAGCTCAGGCCGCGCTGGGCTGCTTCAATCACCGCATTGCGGATCGCCGGGTGGTTATGGCCCAGTACCATCGGACCCCAGGAGCCGACGTAGTCGATATAGGCTTTGCCATCCACGTCGTACAGATACGCGCCGTCGGCACGTTCGATAAACAGCGGTGTACCGCCCACGCCGGTAAAGGCACGTACGGGGGAGTTCACACCGCCAGGGATAAGTTCGCGGGCCGCGCTGTAAAGAGTTTCAGACTTGCTCATGGCGTCGTTCCTGGTTTCGGGAAAAGAATTTAGCTCGCTATTCTAAGTGATTCGCACCGGGTTATGCACCTTTGCGCACTTTAAACCTACTATTCATTAATTAAATTGTTGCGACGTGGGCGGCACTGGCCTTTAAAATGCCGTCCTTTCCCTGACATACCCATAATTGATTATCTGATGAAAACTGACGCTCCTTCTTATGAAATGCAGCAACATGCGCGACTCTGGCGCAGAGTCAGGATCCGCCGGCTGCTGAACCGGGATAAAACGCCGCTGGCGATCCTGCTGATGGCCGCGCTGGTCGGTACGCTCGCAGGGCTGGTTGGCGTGGCCTTTGAAAAAGCGGTTAATGCGGTGCTGTACTGGCGCGTCGGCACGCTGGCGGGCTGGGCGGATCGTCCGCTGCTGGTCTGGCCGATGGCCTTCATCCTGTCAGCTTTGCTGGCGATGGTGGGCTACTTTCTGGTGCGTAAATATGCCCCGGAGGCGGGCGGGTCGGGTATTCCCGAGATTGAAGGTGCGCTGGAAGAGCTGCGACCGGTGCGCTGGTGGCGGGTATTGCCGGTGAAATTTATCGGCGGGATGGGCACCCTCGGCGCGGGCATGGTGCTGGGCCGCGAAGGGCCGACGGTACAGATCGGCGGCAATATTGGGCGCATGGTGGGGGATCTGTTTCGTATGCGCAGCGCCGAAGCCCGGCATACGCTGCTGGCGACGGGGGCCGCGGCGGGGCTGTCCGCCGCCTTTAACGCGCCGCTGGCGGGGATCCTGTTTATCATCGAAGAGATGCGCTCCCAGTTTCGCTATAGCCTGATCTCAATTAAAGCGGTGTTTACCGGCGTTATCATGTCGAGCATCGTGTTTCGCCTGTTCAATGGCGAAGCGGCGGTGATTGAGGTCGGCAAGCTCAGCAATGCCCCGGTAAACACCCTCTGGCTGTATCTGATCCTCGGCATGATTTTTGGCGTGGTGGGGCCGCTGTTTAACACCCTCATACTGCGGACTCAGGATATGTTTCAGCGCATTCACGGCGGGAATACGACCAAATGGGTGCTGGTCGGCGGGCTGCTGGGCGGCATGTGCGGCGTGCTGGGGATGATCCTGCCCGAGGCCGCAGGCGGCGGGTTTAATCTTATCCCAATCGCCACAGCCGGGAATTTTAGCGTGAGCCTGCTGCTGGTGCTGTTTATCGTCCGGGTGGCGACAACGCTGCTGTGCTTTTCTTCCGGTGCGCCGGGTGGGATCTTTGCCCCGATGCTGGCGTTAGGCACCTTGCTGGGGTCGGCCTTTGGCATGGCGGCCGCGGCGGGGTTTCCGGCCTATCACCTCGACGCAGGCACCTTTGCCATTGCCGGGATGGGGGCACTGCTGGCGGCGTCGTTACGTGCGCCGTTAACGGGTATCGTGCTGGTACTGGAAATGACGGATAATTATCAGCTCATTTTGCCAATGATCATAACTTGCCTTGGCGCGACACTATTAGCCCAATTCCTGGGTGGAAAACCGCTATACTCCACGATCCTTGCCCGCACCCTGGCGAAGCAGAATACTTGATTGGATTACCAGGGTATTAGATAATGACAATAAGCATTGGGTGATTTTTACCCACTGGTAGTATTCATGGGAGCATAAGATGAGTGATGACGTAGCGCTGCCGTTGCAGTTTACAGAAGCAGCAGCCAGTAAAGTGAAAACCCTGATTGCCGATGAAGACAATCCGGATCTGAAACTGCGCGTGTATATTACTGGCGGCGGCTGCAGCGGCTTCCAGTACGGTTTTACCTTTGACGATCAGATTAACGACGGCGATATGACGATTGAGAAGCAGGGCGTCTCACTGGTTGTTGACCCGATGAGTCTGCAATATCTGGTGGGTGGAGCCGTCGATTATACCGAAGGTCTGGAAGGTTCCCGCTTTGTGGTGACCAACCCGAACGCAACCAGCACCTGCGGGTGTGGTTCGTCCTTCAGCATCTGAAGATGCGGTCTGGGTGTCCTCACCCCCGCTCTCTCCTACGAAGAGAGGGAGCAGAAACCAAAAACGGTAACCTTCAGGTTACCGTTTTGCTTTTATTACCGTCCGTTCTCATCCAGCGCAAACGTCGGCAGCTTTAAGTGCCAGCGGATTGCCGCCAGTCGAATCCCCAGCGTCACCACCATCCCGATCATCGCCGCCGTTTCGAGTTCAATGCCAAAGGTGTAGAACGCCGTGGCGTGGACTATTCCGCCGATAATGCAGGCCGTTGCGTAGATTTCTGTTCGCAGGATCATCGGCACTTCACGCGCCAGGATATCGCGGATAATGCCGCCGCCCACGCCGGTCAGCACGCCCATACAGATAGCCACCATCGGGCCGGTACCGGCCATAAAGGCTTTGTTGACGCCAATCCCGACAAACACCGCCAGGCCGACCGCATCCAGCACCGGCAGGATCCATTTTGGCAGGCGACGCGGCTGGCGAACCAGCACAATGGTCAGCAGGCAGGTGACCATCGCCACCACCAGATCGGTGGGATCCCTGACCCAAAATACCGGACCATGATCGAGCGCCATATCGCGGATAGTTCCGCCCCCCACGGCCGTCACCACGCCGAGCACCAGCACCCCAAAGGGATCCATGCGTAATTTGCCAGCCAGCAAAACGCCGGAAATCGCAAAAACGGCTGTGCCAAGAATATCCAGCCAGTAAACGAGCATCGTAATCCTCGAGAAATTAGTGGCTCTGCGACAGCGCAGAGCAGAGTTGTTTTGCGGCGAGGATAATACGCGGGCTCGCGCGCTCAAACCAGTCACTCTTAAGGGCGATCACCGGTATTTTTAACTGACTTTGCCAGTACCGTTCGATTTTAGGAATATCGCCTGCAGAACCGGCCACCACGATGGCCTGCGGCTGGCGCGCCAGCACCTGTTCGCGGCTGACCTGCGGCCAGGGTACGCGGCTGGCGGCAAAGATATTCTCTCCGCCACAGACCTCGAGCACCTGGTGCTGCAGCGATCCCTGGCTGGTGGTGAATAAGGGTAGCTCGCCAAACTGCAGGAAGACGCGCTTTTTCGGCTGTGTGCCGTAGTGGGCTTTAAGGGTCGCAAACTCATCGAGCAACTGCTGTGCGGCCAGCCGGGCCTTTTCAGGCGTCGGGCTCCAGGGCGCGAGATCGCGCAGGGCTTGTGCGACCTGCTCGACGCGGGTGGCGTCAATCCAGAGTACTTTTATGCCGAGGGATGACAGTTGATTCACCTGACGTTGTGCATTACCGCCACGCCAGGCCAGCACCAGATCGGGTTTCAGCGCCACGATCCGCTCGACGTTCATGCCCTGCCAGCTGGCTACCTGCTCGATGCGCGCTGCCTCGGGGGGATAATCGGAAAAGCTGCTGACGCCGACCGGCGTGATCCCGGCGGCAAACGCCAGTTCGGTATTGGCAGGGGAGAGGGAGATAACACGCGGCGCGGCCAGAAGCCACGCCGGTGTCAGTAGAAACAGCGCAACAAGCGCCCTGAAAAGGGGCTTAGCCACGCGCCAGTTTCTGTACCAGTGTCTCAACCATCAGGCTGGACTGTTTGGCCGCAACCACGAGGAACTCGTCGAAGCTCAGGTGAGACTGCTGATCGGCCACGTCGGAGATGGCACGTACCACCACAAACGGCACCTTAAAGTTATGGCAAACATGGGCGATGGCGGTCGCTTCCATTTCAACGGCAACGGCCTGAGGGAAGTTTTGACGGATTTTCGCCAGGTTCTCGGAACCATTGATAAACGCATCGCCGCTGACAATCAGGCCGCGCACGGCGTTGAGGTTCAGTTCTGCGATGCAGCTTTCAGCGGCGGCAATCAGCTGGTCATCGGCTTTAAAGCCTGCCGGACAGCCCGGAAGCTGGCCCAGCTCGTAACCGAACGCGGTGACGTCGGCATCGTGATAGCGCGCTTCGTCAGACACCACGATATCGCCCACTTTCAGCGTTGGCGCCAGGCCACCGGCAGAGCCGGTATTGACGATCACGTCCGGCTTGCAGCGCTCCAGCAGCAGCGTTGCGCCCAGTGCAGCAGAGACTTTACCGATACCGGATCTCAGCAGAGCAACTTCAGTTCCGTTCAGCAGGCCGGTGTAAATCTCACAGCCGCCCAGAGAGAGGGTCTGACGGTTTTCGATTTTGTCACGCAGCAGCGTAACTTCTTCTTCCATTGCTCCAATAATACCGATTTTCATAGATTTACTCGCGATGTGCCATGTTTGAGGGCATAGTCTATCATGCGCTTTAGGGGAATCGTATTTTCCGCGCGGGAGAGCACATGACACAGATCGATTTTCGCACCAAGATTAACTGGCACCGTCGCTATCGCTCCCCACAGGGGGATAAGAGCGAGCATGAGATCCTGCGGATCTTCGAAAGCGACCGCGGACGTATCGTCAACTCCCCGGCGATCCGTCGCCTCCAGCAAAAAACCCAGGTCTTTCCCCTCGAACGTAACGCCGCGGTGCGCACACGCCTGACCCACTCGCTGGAAGTGCAGCAGGTCGGCCGCTATATCGCGAAAGAAATTTTAAGCCGCCTGAAAGAGCAGCGCCTGCTGGAACCCTACGGCCTGGGGGAACTGACCGGGCCGTTTGAAAGCATCGTTGAGATGGCGTGCCTGATGCATGACATTGGCAACCCGCCCTTTGGTCACTTTGGCGAAGCGGCGATCAATGACTGGTTCCGCCAGCGCCTGTTCCCCTCTGATGCCGCCAGCCAGCCGCTGAGTAGCGATCGCTGTGCGATCCCGACTTTGCGCCTGCGCGAAGGCGAAGAGGGGTTGAACGATCTGCGTCGTAAAGTCCGTCAGGATCTGTGCCACTTTGAAGGCAATGCCCAGGGCATCCGTCTGGTGCATTCGCTGATGCGCATGAACCTCACCTGGGCGCAGGTGGGCTGCATCCTCAAATATACCCGTCCCGCATGGTGGCAAGGTGAACCGCCTATCACGCATAATTATTTGATGAAAAAACCCGGCTATTATTTCTCGGAAGAGAGTTATATCGACCGGCTTCGTGAAGCGCTCTCCCTGACGCCTCATGGCCGCTTTCCATTGACATGGATTATGGAAGCAGCGGACGACATTTCCTATTGCGTGGCCGATCTGGAGGACGCGGTAGAGAAAAGAATATTCAGCGTTGAGGAACTTTATCAGCATCTTTATGATGCCTGGGGAACGCATAAGAAAGGCTCGCTGTTCTCGCAGGTGGTCGAAAATGCCTGGGAAAAATCACGTTCCAATACCCTGAGCCGCAGCACGGAAGATCAGTTCTTCATGTATTTGCGCGTGAATACCTTAAATAAGCTGGTGCCTTACGCCGCCGAGCGTTTTATTGACAATATGGCGCAGATTTATCAGGGCGAATTTAATCATGCCCTGCTTGAGGATGACAGTAGCTACAGCCAACTGCTTGAGCTGTATAAAAATGTCGCCGTGCGCCATGTCTTCAGTCATCCGGAGGTCGAGCAGCTTGAATTACAGGGATATCGCGTCATCAGCGGGTTGCTTGAAATCTACAGTCCGCTGCTACAATTATCCGTCGAGGCCTTTAGTGAGCTGGTGGAAAAGGAGCGGGTCCGCAGTTTGCCGATTGAATCGCGCTTATTTCATAAACTCTCTCCCCGCCATCGCCTGGCCTATGTGGAAGCGGTCAGTAAATTTGACCGGCAGCAGCCCGACTGGCCGGTGCTTGAGTTTTATTATCGCTGCCGTCTGATTCAGGACTATATCAGCGGGATGACCGATTTGTATGCATGGGATGAATACCGCAAGCTGATGGCGGTGGAATAAGGTCGGAGTTTTGTAAAGACGAACAATAAATTTTTACTTTTTCCAGAAACTTAATACCGGAACTTCGTGCGAAGAAATGAATCTGATATACACAGCAATTGTGCGTGACCTGTAAATCGAGATTAAGAAACATGAAAAAAACCACATTAGCAATGAGTGCACTGGCTTTAAGTTTAGGTTTAGCGCTGTCTCCTCTGTCTGCTATCGCAGCCGAGACCGCGTCTTCGGCGAGCAGCGCGCAGCAGATGCCAAGCCTGGCACCGATGTTAGAAAAAGTGATGCCGTCGGTCGTGAGTATCAACGTCGAAGGCAGTACCACCGTCAATACGCCGCGCATGCCGCGTAACTTCCAGCAGTTCTTCGGCGATAATTCGCCGTTCTGCCAGGAGGGTTCGCCGTTCCAGAGTTCACCGTTCTGTCAGAGTGGCGGAGCAGGGGATGAAGGCGGCAACGGCGGCGGCCAGCAGCAGAAATTTATGGCGCTGGGCTCGGGTGTCATCATCGATGCCGCTAAGGGCTATGTCGTTACCAACAACCACGTGGTGGACAATGCCAGCAGCATCAAAGTGCAGCTGAGCGACGGGCGCAAGCTTGACGCCAAAATGGTGGGTAAAGATCCGCGCTCTGATATTGCGCTGATCCAGATTCAGGATCCGAAAAACCTGACGGCGATTAAGCTGGCCGACTCCGACGCACTGCGCGTGGGGGATTACACCGTGGCTATCGGTAACCCGTTCGGCCTGGGTGAGACGGTCACCTCCGGGATTGTTTCCGCGCTGGGCCGTAGCGGCCTGAATGCGGAAAACTACGAGAACTTTATCCAGACCGATGCCGCCATCAACCGGGGTAACTCCGGCGGTGCGCTGGTCAACCTGAACGGGGAACTGATCGGGATTAACACCGCGATCCTTGCCCCGGACGGCGGCAACATCGGGATCGGTTTTGCTATCCCGAGCAATATGGTGAAAAACCTGACCGCGCAGATGGTTGAGTTTGGTCAGGTGAAACGCGGTGAGCTGGGTATTCTTGGCACCGAGCTGAACTCCGAACTGGCGAAAGCCATGAAGGTGGATGCCCAGCGCGGCGCCTTTGTCAGCCAGGTGATGCCAAACTCTTCGGCGGCGAAAGCGGGGATCAAGGCCGGTGACGTGATCACTACCCTGAACGGTAAGCCGGTGAGCAGCTTTGCGGCACTGCGTGCGGAAGTGGGTTCGATGCCGGTCGGCAGCAAAGTGTCACTGGGCCTGCTGCGTGAAGGCAAGCCGGTCACCGTGACCCTGGAACTGCAGCAGAGCAGCCAGAATCAGGTTGATTCCAGCACTATCTTCCAGGGTATCGAGGGTGCGGATATGAGCAACAAAGGTCAGGATAAAGGCGTGGCGGTGAACAACGTCAAAGCCAACACCCCGGCTGCCCGTATCGGCCTGAAGAAAGGCGATGTGATTATTGGCGCCAACCAGCAGCCGATTAAGAACATTGCTGAACTGCGTAAGATCCTCGACAGCAAACCGTCGGTGCTGGCGCTGAATATCCAACGCGGTGACACCACTCTCTATCTGCTGATGCAGTAATCTGTTCAGCCCCTGTTTCCGTCGCGAAGCAGGGGCTTTTTCCCATTCTGTGAACCCTTCCACAAGTCCATACTTCTCCCCGTCGGTTTGTGCATTCGCACAATGCAGCGTTGACTATTCTTCCTTATGCTTGAGCTCTGCTCAGAGGAGGGCGATATGGCTGGCTGGCATCTTGATACCAAAATGGCGCAGGATATCGTGGCGCGAACGATGCGCATCATCGATACCAATATCAACGTAATGGATGCACGTGGGCGGATCATTGGCAGCGGTGATCGCGAGCGTATTGGGGAATTGCACGAAGGTGCGCTGCTGGTGCTTTCTCAGGGGCGCGTGGTGGACATCGACGATGCGGTGGCGCGGCATCTGCACGGCGTGCGTCAGGGGATCAACCTGCCGCTGCGTCTGGAAGGCGAAATTGTCGGGGTGATCGGCCTGACCGGCGAGCCGGAATCCCTGCGCAAATACGGTGAGCTGGTGTGCATGACCGCAGAGATGATGCTGGAACAATCTCGCCTGATGCACCTGCTGGCGCAGGACAGCCGTCTGCGTGAAGAGCTGGTGATGAATCTGATCCAGGCAGAAGAACATACTCCCGCGCTGACCGAATGGGCGCAGCGTCTGGGCATTGACCTTAATCAGCCCCGCGTGGTGGCAGTGATCGAGGTCGACAGCGGCCAGTTGGGCGTCGACAGCGCCATGGTCGAGCTGCAGCAGCTGCAGAATGCGCTGGCCACGCCGGAGCGCAACAACCTGGTGGCGATCGTCTCGCTTACTGAGATGGTGGTCCTGAAACCGGCACTGAACCCGTTTGGCCGCTGGGATGCAGAAGATCACCGGCGCCGGGTCGAGCAGCTGATTGCGCGCATGAAAGAGAACGGCCAGCTGCGCTTTCGGGTGGCATTAGGTAACTACTTTACCGGCCCCGGCAGCATTGCACGTTCCTGGCGTACTGCCCGTACGACCATGATGGTTGGCAAGCAGCGTATGCCCGAGAACCGCAGCTATTTTTACCAGGATTTGATGCTGCCGGTGCTGCTCGACAGCCTGCGCGGAGGCTGGCAGGCCAACGAGCTGGCACGCCCGCTGGTGCGTCTGAAAGCGATGGATAATAACGGGCTGTTGCGCCGCACGCTGCAGGCCTGGTTTCGTCACAATGTGCAGCCGCTGGCTACCTCGAAGGCGCTGTTTATCCATCGCAATACGCTGGAATATCGCCTGAACCGCATCTCGGAATTAACAGGGCTGGATCTGGGGAATTTTGATGACAGGCTGCTGCTGTATGTGGCGCTGCAGTTAGATGAGCAAAGATAAAAAGCAAAAAGGTAACTTACGTTACCTTTTTTAGTGTTTGCAACGACGCATTACTTATTACGGGTAAGCTTCTCAAGATCGGATTCGATTTCAGTGATCTTATGAGCCACAACGCTTTCCAGATGACGCAGGTCATCAAGGATTTTACGTTTAAGATCGACTTCGGTGCGATCGCGTTGGCAAATCTGATCTAATTCATCAATCACATAGCGCAGGTTAGGGCTGATCTCCTGCACTTCTTTGTAACCCTGACCAATGCCATCCGCAACAACCGTTTTACGCTGGCGTGGATATTTGAACTTCACGCTCTTGGCGAAGAACTCGCCCTTATCCTTGTGAAAATAGATTTTCAGGATATCGTTGTTGGCTTCCTGCCGGAGGCTGTAACGATCAATTTCATCAGGATTGGTAATGCCCAGACTTTTCAGATTATCGTACATAGCGGTACCCTTGATCTCAACATAACCTATGAATAATTAACGAAAAAATCTTCTTTCGCCACCCTGAGATATAAAAAAAGCGGGGTAGCCCCCGCTTTTTGTTATACCCGATTAATCGATGGTGCGCAGCAGCTCGTTGATGCCCACTTTACCGCGGGTTTTCGCGTCTACTTTCTTCACGATAACCGCGCAGTACAGGCTGTATTTGCCATCTTTCGATGGCAGGTTGCCGGAGACAACCACGGAACCTGCCGGTACACGACCGTAATGCACTTCACCGGTTTCGCGATCGTAAATGCGGGTGCTCTGGCCGATGTAAACGCCCATCGAAATCACCGAGCCTTCTTCAACGATCACGCCTTCTACCACTTCGGAACGTGCGCCGATGAAGCAGTTATCTTCGATGATGGTTGGGTTCGCCTGCAGCGGCTCCAGCACGCCACCGATACCGACGCCGCCGGAGAGGTGTACGTTTTTGCCGATCTGCGCGCAGGAACCGACGGTTGCCCAGGTATCCACCATGGTGCCTTCGTCAACGTAAGCACCGATGTTCACGTAAGACGGCATCAGCACGGTATTACGCGCGATAAACGCACCCTGACGCACTGCCGCAGGCGGCACTACGCGGAAACCTTCTTTCTGGAAACGCGCTTCGTCGTAGTTAGCGAATTTCATTGGCACTTTATCGAAGTAGCGGCTTTCCGCACCATCGATAACCTGGTTATCGTTAATACGGAAAGAGAGCAGTACCGCTTTTTTAAGCCACTGATGGGTTACCCACTGACCGTCGAGCTTTTCTGCGACACGCAGTGCGCCGGAGTCCAGCAGAGAAATAACCTGGTTAACCGCTTCACGGGTCACGGTATCCACATTCGCCGGGGTGATCTCGGCGCGACGCTCAAAAGCGGACTCAATAACGTTCTGTAACTGCTGCATTGTTAAACTCTTTCCAGTTAAAAAAAACACTACCCTTTATCGTTTGGATTGAGGGCTGCTGTCAACCGTTGTTGCACTTCCAGCTGTAGCGCATTATTAAGGCCACGGCGGTCGGCTGTGGCGATTATAAATAAATCTTCTACTCGCTCGCCAATGGTTGTAATTCTCGCGCCATGCAGTGAGATCCCCAGGTCGGCAAATACCTGCCCAACCCGCGCCAGCAGACCCGGCTGGTCGAGGGCGATCAGCTCCAGGAACGACTTGCGGTCGGTGTGAGTAGGCAGGAAATTGACCTCGGTATCGACGGTGAAATGGCGCAGTTTGGCCGGCTGGCGACGGGGCTGCGGCGGCTGCCAGCTGTGCTGAGTGATTGCCTGCTCCAGCCCGTAGCGAATCGGCTCGTGACGATCGGCGGACAGCGGACTGCCGTCCGGCTCCAGTACAATAAAGGAGTCCATTGCCATGCCGTCGCGGGTGGTGAAAACCTGCGCGTCGTGAACGCTGAGATTACGGCGGTCGAGTTCGGCGCATACTGCGGCAAAAAGATAAGGCCGGTCAGGGCTCCAGATAAAGATCTCCGTCCCGCCGCGCGTTGCCTGCGGGCTGAGCAGGATCAGCGGCTTGCTCAGATCGTGTCGCAGCAGATGGCGGGCGTGCCAGGCCAGCTGGTTTGCGCTGTGGCGCACAAAATAGTTCGCGCGACAGCGGGACCAAATCAGATGCAGCGCCTCTTCATTGATATTATCCATCCGCAACAGCGCCAGGGCCTGCATCTGATGGTGACGCACGCGCTCGCGCATGTCCGGTGTGTTCTCCATGCCCCGACGCAGCTGTTTCTCGGTGGCAAAGTAGAGTTCACGCAGCAGGCTCTGCTTCCAGCTGTTCCACAGCGTTTCGTTGGTGGCGCAGATGTCCGCTACCGTCAGGCAAACCAGGAAACGCAGACGGTTTTCGGTCTGGACCTCTTCGGCAAACTGTTTGATCACTTCCGGATCCTGGATGTCGCGACGCTGCGCCGTGACCGACATCAGCAGGTGGTGGCGCACCAGCCAGGCAACCAGCTGGGTTTCGCGTGAATTGAGCCCGTGAAGTTCTGCAAATTTCAGCACATCCTCGGCGCCCAGCACCGAGTGATCGCCCCCGCGGCCTTTGGCAATATCGTGGAACAGGGCGGCAATCAGGATCAGCTCCGGGTTGGTGAGGCGTGGCCACAGCTCCACGCACAGCGGATGGCGGCTGCGCGTCTCCTCTTTGGCAAAGCTCTCCAGCTTCAGCATCACCCGGATGGTGTGTTCGTCGACGGTATAGGCATGGAACAGGTCAAACTGCATCTGGCCGACAATGTGCGACCACTGCGGCATATACGCCCAGAGTACGCTGTGACGGTGCATCGGCAGTAACCCGCGGCTGACCGCGCCGGGGTGGCGCAGCATGCTCAAAAACAGCGAGCGCGCTTCCGGGATGTAGCATAACGGCTGAGTCAGATGGCGACGGGCATGGCGCAGATGGCGCAATGTCGTGGAGTAGATCCCGGTGATGGTGCTGTTGCGCACCATGGTATAGAACATCCGCAGGATCGCTTCCGGCTTGCGGATGAACAGCGTCTCGTCGCGCAGGTCGATCAGCGTACCGCGCAGCTGGAATTCGTCATCGATCGGGCGCGGTTTTTCATCGGCTGTCAGGGCCAGAATCGCCTCATCGAACAGCTGCAACAGCATCTGATTCAGTTCACCCACCCGGCGGGTAACGCGAAAGAAGTCTTTCATCATCTGCTCAACCGGCTCGTTGCCTTCGCCCCGGTAGTGCAGGCGTTGGGCGACGCTAAGCTGACGGTCAAACAGCAGGCGGTTGTCGTAGCGCGTCACTTCAAGATGCAGGGCAAACCGGATACGCCACAGCAGGTGTAAGCACTCATTCAGCTCGGTACGTTCGGCTTCCGTCAGAAAGCCAAAGCCGACCATCTCATCCAGCGAGGTGGCGCCAAAGTGGCGGCGGGCCACCCATTGCAGAGTGTGGATATCGCGCAGGCCGCCGGGGCTGCTTTTGATGTCGGGCTCCAGATTATAGCTGGTGCCGTGATAGCGCTGGTGGCGGGTCTGTTGTTCCTCGACCTTGGCGGCGAAAAATTTCTCCGAAGGCCAAAATCCGTCGCTGAAGATGTGTTTTTGCAGCTCAAGTAGCAGGGCCACGTCGCCAATCAGCAGACGTGATTCAATCAGATTGGTGGCGACCGTCAGGTCCGATAACCCCTCCAGCAGGCACTCTTCCAGGGTGCGCACGCTGTGGCCGACTTCGAGCTTCACATCCCACAACAGAGTCAGCAGTTCGCCAATTTTTTGCGACTGTTCGTCCAGCAGCTTTTTACGGCTGAGGATCAGCAGATCGATATCCGAGAGCGGATGCAGTTCGCCGCGGCCATAGCCGCCCACGGCGACCAGCGCGACGTCGCCGAGCTGAGCAAAGCCGTAATCAATCCATAGCCGCTGCAGCAGCTGGTCAATGAACTCGGTACGCGCTTCGATCAGCGCTTCGGCGGAGATCCCACTGTCAAAGGCATCGCCCAGCCAGCGCTGGAATGTGTCGATATGTGCTTTGATCCCCGGACAGGTCAGCTCGGGTGTCGACCAGACGCCAGGATTATCCGGTTGGCCGGGAAGGGTGGGGAGTGCCGTATTGGCGTACTGCTCGGGTAAAAGGTTACTCATTGCGCGCCACCCATAAGAAAAAACGATAGCCATTAAAAAAGCCGGCATTTGCCGGCTTCTTATCATGCGTCTTGCGAGAGTATCGCCGGGATAGTGTCATCCTTGCGTAACGTCAGAATTTCGCAGCCGTTGTCTGTCACCACAATAGTATGCTCGTACTGAGCAGACAAGCTTCTGTCTTTGGTTTTCACCGTCCAGCCGTCTTTCATGGTACGGATACGGTAATCGCCCGCATTCACCATCGGCTCGATGGTGAAGGTCATACCCGCCTGCAGCACCACGCCGCTGTCATCAGCATCATAATGCAGGACCTGCGGCTCTTCGTGGAAGACACGACCAATGCCGTGACCACAGTATTCGCGCACCACGGAGAAACCTTCCGCTTCAACGAACTTCTGGATAGCCGCGCCGAGGGTGCGCAGACGAATGCCTGGCTTCACCATCTTCAGCGCCAGGTACAGGCTCTCCTGGGTAACACGGCACAGACGTTCGCCCAGAATGGTCGGTTTACCGACGATAAACATTTTAGAGGTGTCGCCGTGATACTCGTCTTTAATAACGGTCACGTCGATGTTGACGATATCGCCCTCTTTCAGCAGCTTTTCGTCATCCGGAATACCGTGGCACACCACTTCGTTCAGCGAGATGCAGACGGATTTCGGGAAGCCGTGATAGCCGAGACAGGCGGAAACGGCCTGCTGCTCATTCACGATATAATCGTTGCAGATACGATCCAGTTCGCCGGTGCTGATGCCCGGTTTAATGTACGGTTCGATCATTTCCAGCACTTCGGCGGCCAGACGACCGGCGACGCGCATCTTTTCAATTTCTTCAGGTGTCTTAATTGAGATAGCCATGTAATCTGTCCATCAGTGTCGATTTTTTCGACAATACTAGTCTAAGTGTTGTCAATGGTATCAGTCAGGCGCAGGTGCTGCCAAATTGAGAATCAGTAACAGCACACACCGCCAACAATTGTTGGTTTCAGGCGCTATTTTGTGGTATAAAGCGCGCCGGACTTCCGATCCATCTCAGATACACAGGCTGGACGGGAGCGACAAATCTCACTTTGTGTAATAACACACACGTATCGACACATATTCCGGGGTGCCCTTTGGGGTCGGTAATATGGGATGCGTGGAGGCTTAACCCCAACTTTTAAATAGAGGTTTTAAACATGGCAACTGTTTCCATGCGCGACATGCTCAAGGCTGGTGTTCACTTTGGTCACCAGACCCGTTACTGGAACCCGAAAATGAAGCCTTTCATCTTCGGCGCGCGTAACAAAGTTCACATCATCAACCTTGAGAAAACTGTACCAATGTTCAACGAAGCCCTGGCTGAGCTGAACAAGATCTCTTCCCGTAAAGGTAAGATTCTGTTCGTTGGTACTAAGCGCGCTGCAAGCGAAGCTGTGAAAGAAGCTGCTAACAGCTGCGACCAGTTCTTCGTGAACCATCGCTGGCTGGGCGGTATGCTGACTAACTGGAAAACCGTTCGTCAGTCTATCAAGCGCCTGAAAGATCTGGAAACCCAGTCTCAGGACGGTACTTTCGAAAAGCTGACCAAAAAAGAAGCGCTGATGCGCACTCGTGAGCTGGACAAGCTGGAAAACAGCCTGGGCGGCATCAAAGATATGGGCGGCCTGCCGGACGCACTGTTCGTAATCGACGCTGACCACGAACACATCGCAATCAAAGAAGCAAACAACCTGGGCATCCCAGTGTTTTCTATCGTTGATACCAACTCCGATCCAGACGGCGTTGATTTCGTTATCCCGGGTAACGACGATGCAATCCGTGCTGTAACCCTGTATCTGAGCGCAGTTGCTGCTACCGTTCGTGAAGGCCGTTCTCAGGATCTGGCTTCTCAGGCGGAAGAAAGCTTCGTAGAAGCTGAATAATAAGGTCCTACCCTTATTAGTACCGTGTATGGATAGGGGCCTCTTAATGGCCCCTTTTTCACTTTTAAACCTGTGCGGTTCCTTGAACCGGGCAGGTCATCTCTCCCGAGGATTTAAGAATGGCTGAAATTACCGCATCCCTGGTAAAAGAGCTGCGTGAACGTACTAGCGCAGGCATGATGGATTGCAAAAAAGCACTGACTGAAGCCAATGGCGACATCGAGCTGGCAATCGAAAACATGCGTAAATCCGGCGCGATCAAAGCGGCGAAAAAAGCAGGTAACGTTGCAGCTGACGGCGTGATCATCACCAAAATCGACGGCACCTACGGCATCATTCTGGAAGTTAACTGCCAGACTGACTTCGTTGCTAAAGATGGTGGTTTCCAGGCATTTGCTAACAAAGTTCTGGATGCAGCAATCGCTGGCAAAATCACTGACGTTGAAGTTCTGAAAGCACAGTTCGAAGAAGAACGTGTTGCGCTGGTTGCTAAAATCGGTGAGAACATCAACATCCGTCGTGTTGCTTCTCTCGAAGGCGACGTACTGGGTTCATACCAGCACGGTGCACGTATCGGTGTTCTGGTTGCTGCTAAAGGCGCTGACGAAGAGCTGGTTAAACAGCTGGCAATGCACATCGCTGCAAGCAAGCCAGAATTCGTTAAGCCAGAAGACGTGTCTGCTGACGTGGTAGAAAAAGAGTACCAGGTTCAGCTGGACATCGCCATGCAGTCTGGCAAGCCAAAAGAAATCGCAGAGAAAATGGTTGAAGGCCGCATGAAGAAATTCACCGGCGAAGTTTCTCTGACTGGCCAGCCATTCGTAATGGACCCAAGCAAATCTGTTGCTGAGCTGCTGAAAGAGCGCAATGCTGACGTAACTGGCTTCATCCGCTTTGAAGTGGGCGAAGGCATCGAGAAAGTTGAGACTGACTTCGCAGCAGAAGTTGCTGCAATGTCCAAGCAGTCTTAATCAGCGAAAAGAAGCCGCCTGAGGGCGGCTTCTTTTTGTGTACGTAATGTGTAAATCAGCCTGGTACCTATAGTTACTGTGCTGAAATGCGATATATCATATCGCCAGAATTATCCCCTATCTCAATCGTTGACAGTCCCAGGAAACAAAAATGGCTACCAATGCAAAACCCGTTTACAAACGCATTCTCCTTAAGCTGAGTGGCGAAGCGCTGCAGGGGTCGGAAGGCTTCGGTATTGACGCAAGCATCCTTGATCGCATGGCGCAGGAAATCAAAGAACTGGTTGAACTGGGCATCCAGGTTGGCGTAGTCATTGGCGGTGGTAACCTTTTCCGTGGTGCTGGCCTGGCGAAAGCCGGTATGAACCGCGTTGTGGGCGACCACATGGGTATGCTGGCAACGGTCATGAATGGCCTGGCAATGCGTGATGCGCTGCATCGCGCCTATGTAAACGCGCGTCTGATGTCTGCAATCCCGCTGAATGGCGTGTGCGACAACTACAGCTGGGCCGAAGCTATCAGCCTGCTGCGCAATAACCGCGTCGTGATCCTCGCTGCCGGTACGGGTAACCCGTTCTTTACCACCGACTCTGCAGCCTGTCTGCGCGGTATCGAAATTGAAGCAGACGTCGTACTGAAAGCGACCAAAGTGGACGGCGTGTTTACCGCCGATCCGGCCATCGATCCGACGGCAACCATGTACGAACAGCTGACCTACAATGAAGTGCTGGATAAAGAGCTGAAAGTCATGGATCTTGCTGCCTTCACGCTGGCACGTGACCACAAACTGCCAATTCGTGTCTTCAATATGAATAAACCTGGTGCGCTGCGTCGTGTGGTGATGGGTGAAAAAGAAGGCACTTTGATCACGGAATAATTTCCGTTGGCGATAAATAGAGGTAAGATTCCGCTCTACTTTATTGTGGTTTCTTATCTGGACGCGCCCCAGGCGTTGTCATGAATTAAACAGGGCTATACTTAGCACATCTTTTAACGGTGGTGCTGGCGGATAGTCTGCCTGAGACAAGTTTTCAAGGATTCGTAACGTGATTAACGAGATCAGAAAAGATGCTGAAGTACGCATGGACAAGTGCGTAGAAGCGTTCAAAAACCAAATCAGCAAAGTGCGCACTGGCCGCGCTTCTCCAAGCCTGCTTGACGGCATCGTTGTACCTTACTACGGTACGCCAACCCCGCTGCGTCAGCTGGCAAGCGTCACGGTAGAAGATACCCGCACGCTGAAAATCAACGTCTTCGATCGTTCTTTAGGTCCGGCAGTCGAGAAAGCGATCATGGCTTCTGACCTGGGTCTGAACCCAAGCTCTGCGGGCGCGGATATTCGTGTTCCACTGCCAGCGCTGACCGAAGAGCGTCGTAAAGAGCTGATTAAAGTGGTTCGCGGTGAAGCCGAGCAGTCTCGCGTTGCCGTGCGTAACGTGCGTCGTGACGCAAACGACAAAGTGAAAGCACTGCTGAAAGACAAAGAGATCAGCGAAGATGACGATCGCCGTTCTCAGGACGACGTACAGAAACTGACTGACGCAGCGATCAAGAAACTTGATGCGGCGCTGGCAGATAAAGAAGCGGAACTGATGCAGTTCTGATTTCTGACGTAATCTGATAAAACGCCGTTCAGAAGGCCTACGGGCTTTGCTGGCGGCGTTTTGCTTTGCTGACTTCACTACTTCCGGACAATTCATGAAGCAATTAACTCTCCTCGGCTCAACCGGGTCTATCGGTTGCAGCACGCTCGACGTCGTTCGCCATAATCCTGAACACTACACCGTGACAGCCCTGGTCGCCGGGAAAAACGTTCAGCGTATGGTTGAACAATGTCTGGAGTTTTCGCCGCGCTATGCGGTTATGGACGACGAGGAGAGTGCTCGCCAGGTGAAAGCGCTGCTGGCCGCTAATGGCAGTCAGACCGAGGTGTTGAGTGGTCAACGTGCGGCCTGCGAAATGGCGGCGCTGGATGAGGTGGATCAGGTGATGGCGGCGATTGTCGGTGCCGCGGGCCTGCTGCCGACGCTGGCGGCCATTGATGCCGGTAAAACGGTTCTGCTGGCCAACAAAGAGGCGCTGGTGACCTGCGGACGTCTGTTCATGGACGCGGTAAAGCAGCGCGGTGCGCGACTTTTGCCGGTAGATAGCGAACATAACGCCATTTTTCAGAGTTTACCGCAACCTTTTCAACAAAACCTGGGGTACGCTTCCCTTGAGCAGAATGGGGTCTCTTCTATTTTGCTTACCGGGTCTGGTGGCCCGTTCCGGGATACGCTGCTGTCTGAACTGGTCACGATGACGCCCGATCAGGCATGCCGTCATCCGAACTGGTCGATGGGGCGTAAAATCTCGGTCGACTCCGCTACCATGATGAACAAAGGTCTGGAATACATTGAAGCCCGCTGGTTGTTTAACGCCTCGGCAGAGCAGATGGAAGTGCTGATCCACCCGCAGTCGGTGATCCACTCCATGGTGCGTTATCTGGATGGCAGCGTAATGGCGCAGCTGGGCGAACCGGATATGCGGACCCCGATTGCCCATACGATGGCGTGGCCAAACCGGGTCATCTCTGGCGTTAAGCCGCTCGATTTCTGCAAGCTAAGCTCGTTAACCTTCAGCGCGCCGGATTATCAGCGCTATCCGTGCCTGAAGCTGGCAATGCAAGCCTTTGAGCAGGGGCAGGCGGCGACGACGGCGCTGAACGCGGCAAACGAGATTGCCGTCGCGGCTTTCCTCGATCAGCGGATCCGCTTTACGGATATTGCTGCGCTGAATCTGTCCGTGCTTGAGGCGATGGATTTACGTGAACCACAAAGCGTGGATGACGTGCTGACCGTCGATGCAGAAGCCAGAATGACGGCGCAAAAAGCGGTGACGCGGCTCGCAAGCTAGTGATATTCCACCCACTAGCGGTCATGCTATTTGTTAGCGTTGGGCTTCAGTGATATAGTCTGCGCCACTTGATTGCGGGTAGTTGACGTTATGCAGTCAGGTTAGCCGTGGTTTGACACGGCTTTTTTACGTAAAGGCTTCAGTATTCCTGAGTACCGTTAAATCCTTTCAGGGACCAAAAACGCGTTATGTTGTCTGCGAATCAACCAATAAGCGAAAACGTGCCAGCACATGGCTGTCGCCATGTAGCAATCATTATGGATGGCAACGGCCGCTGGGCGAAAAGACAAGGGAAGATCCGAGCCTTTGGGCATAAAGCTGGGGCGAAATCCGTTCGCCGCGCCGTCTCATTTGCCGCCAATAACGGCATTGACGCGTTAACGCTCTATGCTTTCAGCAGTGAAAACTGGAATCGACCTGCGCAGGAAGTTAGCGCGTTGATGGAATTGTTCGTGTGGGCGCTCGACAGCGAAGTAAAAAGCCTGCACCGCCACAACGTTCGCTTGCGTATTATCGGCGATACCAGTCGTTTTAACTCACGTTTGCAGGAACGTATTCGTAAAGCGGAAGCATTGACCGGACAAAATACCGGATTAACGCTCAATATCGCGGCGAATTACGGCGGACGCTGGGATATTGTCCAGGGCGTTCGGCATCTGGCTGAGCAGGTTCAGGAAGGGTTATTAAGGCCGGACCAAATTGATGAAGAGGCGCTGAGTAAGCAAATCTGCATGAGTGAACTCACGCCCGTGGATTTGGTAATTAGGACAGGGGGAGAGCACCGAATCAGTAACTTCTTGCTGTGGCAAATCGCCTACGCTGAACTTTACTTTACGGATGTTCTTTGGCCCGATTTTGATGAACAAGACTTTGAAGGTGCGCTGCATGCCTTTGCCAATCGAGATCGACGTTTTGGTGGTACCGAGCCTGGTGGCGAAAACGCCTGATGGGGGTAGCTTTTGCTGAAGTATCGCCTGATTTCTGCGTTTGTGTTAATACCTGTTGTCATCGCGGCGCTGTTTTTACTGCCTCCGGTGGGATTCGCTATTGTCACCCTGGTGGTCTGCATGCTGGCCGCATGGGAATGGGGGCAATTTAGCGGTTTTACCTCGCGTTCTCAGCGGGTATGGCTGGCCGTACTGTGCGGCCTGATGCTGGCGCTAATGCTATTTATGCTGCCAGAGTACCATCACAATATTCATCAGCCGCTGATTGCAGGTTCGCTCTGGCTTTCGCTAGGATGGTGGCTGGCCGCGCTGCTGCTGGTTCTCTTCTATCCGGGCTCTGCATCGCTATGGCGTAACTCTAAAGTGCTGCGCCTGATCTTCGGGCTCTTCACCATTGTCCCTTTCTTCTGGGGGATGCTTGCACTCCGCACCTGGCACTACGACGATAACCCGTACAGCGGGGCGTTATGGCTGCTTTATGTCATGATTCTCGTCTGGGGTGCTGACTCTGGTGCCTATATGTTTGGTAAACTGTTTGGCAAACATAAGCTGGCACCGAAGGTCTCTCCGGGCAAAACCTGGCAAGGATTTATCGGCGGCCTGTTTACCGCAGCGATCATTTCCTGGGGTTATGGCGTGTGGGCGAACCTTGAGGTTGCGCCGACAACGCTGCTGGTCTGTTCAATCATCGCTGCGCTGGCTTCCGTGCTGGGTGATTTGACCGAAAGTATGTTTAAGCGTGAAGCAGGGATTAAAGACAGCGGCAATCTGATTCCAGGGCACGGTGGTATTCTGGATCGCATAGACAGCCTGACGGCGGCAGTTCCTGTGTTTGCATGCCTGTTCTTACTGGTGTTTGGGACGATTTAACGGAAGGTTTTATGCTTAGCATTCTCTGGAATCTGGCAGCATTCATCGTTGCACTCGGTGTACTTATCACAGTGCATGAATTTGGCCATTTCTGGGTTGCTCGGCGCTGTGGCGTGCGGGTAGAACGCTTTTCCATTGGCTTTGGCAAGGCGCTTTGGCGTCGTACCGATCGCCGTGGCACAGAATTCGTTATTGCCCTTATCCCGTTAGGCGGCTACGTCAAAATGCTGGATGAACGCGTAGAGCCGGTCGCACCCGAAGTGCGCCACTACGCGTTCAACAACAAAACCATTGGTCAGCGCGCCGCGATTATTGCGGCGGGTCCCATTGCCAACTTCCTCTTCGCTATCTTTGCTTACTGGCTGGTGTTTATCATCGGTGTCCCTGGCGTGCGTCCGGTTGTGGGTGAAATTACGCCCAACTCAATCGCCGCAAGCGCGCAAATTAATCCGGGCATGGAACTTAAAGCGATTGATGGCATCGAAACCCCTGATTGGGATGCCGTCCGGCTTCAGCTGGTCGCCAAAATTGGCGATGAGCAGACGACTGTCAGCGTTTCTCCCTTTGGCTCCGAGCAGCGTCAGGATAAAATTCTGAATCTGCGCCAATGGGCGTTTGAGCCTGATAAAGAAGATCCGGTCGCTGCGTTAGGCATCCGGCCGCGAGGCGCGCAGATTGAACCCGTGCTGGCAGAAGTGCAGGCAGATTCAGCGGCGCGTAAAGCAGGTTTGCAAGCGGGCGACAGGATCGTTAAAGTCGATGGTCAGCCTTTAACGCAGTGGATGACCTTTGTTACTCTGGTGCGTGATAATCCCGGTACGCCGCTGGCGCTGGAGATAGAAAGGCAGGGGAGTCCCCTCGCGTTAACGCTGATCCCGGATACGAAACCGGGAAGCGGTAAAGCAGAAGGGTTTGCAGGCGTGGTGCCAAAAGTAATCCCGCTGCCTGATGAGTACAAGACAATACGCCAGTATGGGCCGTTCAGCGCCATCCTTGAAGCCACGGATAAAACCTGGCAACTGATGAAACTGACCGTGCAAATGTTGGGGAAATTGATTACCGGTGACGTAAAACTGAACAACCTCAGTGGGCCGATTTCGATCGCTCAAGGGGCTGGGATGTCAGCAGAGTTCGGGGTGATTTACTATCTGATGTTTCTCGCGCTCATTAGCGTGAACCTCGGAATAATCAACCTGTTCCCACTTCCTGTTTTAGACGGGGGTCATCTGCTGTTTTTAGCGATTGAGAAGCTAAAAGGCGGGCCGGTATCCGAGCGAGTTCAAGACTTTAGTTATCGCATTGGTTCGATTCTACTGGTGCTGTTAATGGGACTTGCACTTTTCAATGATTTCTCTCGGTTGTAAGAGAGATAGTTAGGAAGAACGCATAATAACGATGGCGATGAAAAAGTTGCTCATAGCGTCGCTGCTGTTTAGCAGCGCGACCGTATACGGTGCTGAAGGGTTCGTAGTGAAGGATATTCATTTCGAAGGCCTACAGCGTGTCGCCGTTGGTGCGGCCCTCCTCAGTATGCCAGTGCGCCAGGGCGACACGGTTAATGATGAAGATATTAGTAATACCATTCGCGCGCTGTTTGCCACTGGCAACTTCGAGGACGTTCGCGTCCTGCGCGATGGTGATACGCTGCTGGTTCAGGTAAAAGAACGCCCGACGATTGCCAGTATCACTTTCTCCGGCAACAAGTCGGTGAAAGACGATATGCTCAAGCAAAACCTTGAAGCCTCTGGCGTCCGTGTTGGCGAATCTCTGGATCGCACCACCCTATCTGATATCGAGAAAGGGCTGGAAGATTTCTACTACAGCGTCGGTAAATACAGCGCGAGCGTAAAAGCAGTGGTGACCCCGCTGCCACGTAACCGTGTTGACCTGAAGCTGGTGTTCCAGGAAGGCGTCTCGGCGAAGATTCAGCAGATCAACATCGTGGGTAACCACGCGTTCAGCACTGATGAGCTGATCTCAACCTTCCAGCTGCGCGACGAAGTGCCGTGGTGGAACGTGGTGGGTGACCGCAAATACCAGAAGCAGAAACTGGCGGGCGATTTAGAAACCCTGCGCAGCTACTATCTGGACCGCGGTTATGCGCGCTTCAATATCGATTCTACCCAGGTGAGTCTGACCCCGGACAAGAAAGGTATCTACATCACGGTTAACATTACCGAAGGCGATCAGTACAAGCTGTCGGGTGTTGAAGTGAGCGGTAACCTGGCGGGCCATTCTGCCGAGATCGAGACCCTGACGAAACTGCAGCCTGGTGAACTCTACAGCGGTGCGAAAGTGACCAAAATGGAAGACAGCATTAAAAAGCTGCTCGGCCGTTATGGTTATGCGTACCCGCGCGTGCAGACTCAGCCTGAAATCAACGATACGGATAAAACCGTTAAGCTCCACGTTAACGTCGATGCGGGCAACCGTTTCTACGTGCGTAAGATTCGCTTTGAGGGCAACAGCACCTCCAAAGATTCCGTCCTGCGTCGCGAAATGCGCCAGATGGAAGGGGCGTGGCTGGGCAGCGATCTGGTTGACCAGGGTAAAGAGCGTCTGAACCGTCTGGGCTACTTTGAAACCGTCGACACCGACACGCAGCGTGTCTCGGGCAGACCGGATCAGGTAGACGTGGTCTACAAGGTTAAAGAACGTAACACCGGTAGCTTTAACTTTGGTGTGGGTTACGGCACTGAGAGCGGTATCAGCTTCCAGGTTGGCGTCCAGCAGGATAACTGGTTAGGTACGGGCTATTCTGTTGGTATCAACGGAACCAAGAACGACTACCAGACCTACTCTGAGTTTTCCGTTACTAACCCTTACTTCACCGTTGATGGTGTGAGCCTGGGCGGTCGTATTTTCTATAACGACTTTAAAGCGGATGACGCAGACCTCTCCTCCTATACCAACAAAAGTTACGGTATGGACGGAACGCTCGGCTTCCCGATCAATGAATACAACACCCTGCGTGCGGGCTTAGGTTATGTGCATAACGACCTGTCCAACATGCAGCCGCAGGTGGCAATGTGGCGTTATCTCGACTCGATTGGGCAACCTGCGAGTCTGAACAATGACGACAACGGTTTTGCTGCGGATGACTTCACCTTTAACTACGGCTGGACCTATAACCGTCTCGACCGTGGTTTCTTCCCGACCGAAGGCTCGCGCGTCAACCTGAACGGTAAAGTCACCATTCCAGGTTCAGACAACGAGTTCTACAAGCTGACGCTGGATACCGCGTCCTACTTCCCAATTGATGACGACCACAAGTGGGTTGTTCTGGGTCGTACGCGCTGGGGCTACGGTGACGGTCTGGGTGGTAAAGAAATGCCATTCTATGAAAACTTCTATGCCGGTGGTTCGAGCACGGTGCGCGGCTTCCAGTCCAATAACATTGGTCCGAAAGCGGTCTATAACGGCGGCAATGACACGGATAACTGCGACAAGCCGTCATCTTCAGAAGTTTGCCGTTCTGATGACGCCGTCGGCGGGAACGCCATGGGCGTTGCCAGCCTTGAAATCATCACGCCTACGCCGTTTATCAGCGATAAGTATGCCAACTCAGTCCGTACCTCGTTCTTCCTGGATGCAGGTACCGTGTGGGATACTAACTGGGATAATACCGAGCAGATGAGAAACGAAGGCATCCCTGACTACAGCGATCCGAGCAATATTCGTATGTCTGCAGGTCTCGCACTACAATGGATGTCACCGCTGGGGCCGTTGGTCTTCTCCTACGCCCAGCCGTTCAAGAAATACGAAGGGGACAAAGCGGAACAATTCCAGTTTAACATTGGTAAAACCTGGTAATTGTCCGCCGCAAAGGAATGCGTTGGCAGTGTAGCGATGACAACTGGCGATCGCACGATCGCCTTGCCACGCAAAGAACGGTACCTTCGGGTACCAATGGGATGGTAAGGAGTTAATTGTGAAAAAGTGGTTATTAGCTGCAGGTCTCGGTTTAGCGATGGTAACTTCTGCTCAGGCAGCGGACAAAATCGCTATCGTTAATATGGGTAACTTATTCCAGCAGGTTGCGCAGAAAACTGGCGTTTCTGCAACACTGGAAAACGAGTTCAAAGGCCGTGCAGGCGAATTGCAGGGTATGGAAAAAGATCTGCAAACTAAAATGCAGCGTCTGCAGCGCGATGGTTCTACCATGAAAGCGAGCGACCGCAGCAAGCTGGAGAAAGACGTGATGGCTCAGCGCCAGACCTTCTCTCAGAAAGCGCAGGCATTTGAGCAGGATCGTCAGCGCCGTTCTAATGAAGAACGTGGCAAGCTGGTTACCCGCATCCAGTCCGCTGTGAAAGCAGTTGCTGCCGATCAGAGCATCGATCTGGTGGTTGATGCGAATGCTGTTGCATTCAACAGCAGCGATGTTAAAGACATCACCGCTGATGTCCTGAAACAGGTTAAATAAGTAATGCCTTCAATTCGACTCGCTGATTTAGCTCAGCAGTTGGATGCAGAATTACACGGTGATGGCGATATCGTCATCACCGCTGTTGCGTCCATGCAATCTGCTAAAGCAGGCAACATCACCTTCATGGTAAGCCCGAAGTACCGTGAACATCTGGCGCTTTGCCAGGCGTCTGCTGTCGTACTGACGCAGGACGATTTGCCGTTTGCCGCAGGTGCTGCGCTGGTAGTGAAGAACCCCTACCTGACGTATGCCCGTATGGCACAAATTCTGGATACCACGCCGCAGCCGGCGCAAAACATCGCCCCGAGTGCGGTGATTGACCCAACGGCGCAGCTTGGTAACAACGTATCGATTGGTGCTAATGCCGTGATCGAATCCGACGTGGTGCTGGGCGATAACGTCGTCATTGGTGCCGGTTGCTTCGTGGGTAAAAAAACCAAAATTGGTGCCGGCTCTCGCTTGTGGGCCAATGTCTCGGTGTATCACGAGATTGAAATCGGTGAACATTGCCTGATCCAGTCCAGTACCGTTATTGGTTCGGATGGTTTCGGCTACGCCAACGATCGCGGTAACTGGGTGAAGATCCCCCAGCTTGGCCGGGTGATCATCGGCGATCGTGTTGAAATCGGCGCTTGCACCACCATTGACCGTGGTGCGCTGGATGACACGATTATCGGTAATGGTGTTATCATCGATAACCAGTGCCAGATTGCACATAACGTTGTGATTGGCGACAATACCGCAGTTGCCGGTGGCGTCATTATGGCTGGTAGCCTGAAGATTGGCCGTTATTGCATGATTGGCGGCGCCAGCGTGATTAACGGGCATATGGAAATATGCGACAAAGTCACGGTCACGGGAATGGGCATGGTTATGCGTCCTATCACCGAACCGGGCGTTTATTCCTCAGGCATTCCGCTGCAGCCTAACAAGGCGTGGCGTAAAACTGCTGCCCTGGTGATGAATATTGATGATATGAGCAAGCGCCTCAAGGCCATTGAGCGCAAAATCGATCAACAAGACTAAGCGTTCATCCATTTAACGCATACTTCTCGGCCTGTCGGCTTTCTTATAAACCGGCAGGCCGTGTTATTATTGCCATTCAGATATTTTGACAGGAAGAGTATTTTGACTACTGACACTCATACTCTGCATATTGAAGAGATTTTAGAACTTCTGCCGCACCGCTTCCCGTTTTTACTGGTTGATCGCGTGCTGGATTTTGAAGAAGGTCGTTTTCTGCGCGCAGTGAAAAATGTCTCTGTAAATGAGCCATTCTTCCAGGGACACTTCCCTGGTAAACCTATCTTCCCGGGCGTACTGATCCTGGAAGCAATGGCTCAGGCTACCGGTATTCTGGCGTTTAAAAGCGTGGGTAAACTGGAGCCGGGTGAACTGTATTACTTCGCAGGTATCGACGAAGCGCGTTTCAAGCGCCCGGTTGTGCCTGGTGATCAGATGATCATGGAAGTGACTTTTGAAAAAACGCGTCGCGGCCTGACTCGCTTCAAAGGCGTAGCTCTGGTTGACGGCAAGGTTGTTTGCGAAGCTACCATGATGTGTGCGCGTAGCCGGGAGGCCTGATACGTGATTGATAAAACCGCCTTTATTCATCCAACCGCCATTGTGGAAGAGGGTGCCGTTATCGGTGCTAACGTTCACATTGGTCCTTTTTGTATTGTTGGACCCCATGTCGAAATTGGTGAGGGTACCGTACTGAAATCTCACGTTGTCGTGAATGGTCATACGACCATTGGCCGCGATAACGAGATCTATCAGTTCGCCTCCATCGGTGAAGTAAACCAGGATCTTAAATATGCTGGCGAACCAACCCGTGTGGAAATTGGCGATCGTAACCGCATTCGCGAAAGCGTCACCATTCATCGTGGCACAGTACAGGGCGGTGAATTGACGAAGGTGGGCAGCGACAACCTGTTTATGGTCAACGTGCATGTCGCGCATGACTGTACTATCGGTAACCGCTGCATTCTCGCCAACAACGCAACGCTGGCGGGTCACGTATCAGTTGACGATCATGCCATTATTGGCGGCATGACTGCGGTGCATCAGTTCTGCATCATCGGTGCGCACGTGATGGTTGGCGGCTGCTCCGGTGTGGCGCAGGACGTTCCGCCGTATGTGATTGCCCAGGGCAACCACGCGACGCCGTTTGGCGTCAACGTCGAAGGCCTTAAGCGTCGCGGCTTTAGCCGTGAAGCGATTCTGGCGATCCGTAACGCGTACAAGCAATTGTACCGTAACGGTAAAACGTTAGAAGAAGCCAAGCCGGAAATCGCCGAACTGGCGAAACAGCACCCTGAAGTGAATGCGTTTGTGGAATTCTTCGCACGCTCAACTCGTGGTCTGATTCGTTAATGGTCGATAGTCGCCCGCTTACGATCGCCCTTGTCGCCGGAGAAACCTCCGGCGATATTCTTGGGGCAGGTCTTATTCGTGCGCTCAAAGCGCGCGTTCCCAACGCGCGCTTTGTCGGCGTCGCCGGTCCGCTGATGCAGGCGGAAGGGTGCGAAGCCTGGTACGAAATGGAAGAGCTGGCAGTGATGGGCATCGTCGAAGTGCTGGGGCGCTTGCGCCGTTTGCTGCACATCCGTGCCGATCTGACGCGCCGCTTTACCGAACTCAAGCCCGATGTTTTCGTCGGCATTGATGCACCTGATTTCAATATTACCCTCGAAGGGAATCTGAAAAAGCAGGGGATCAAAACCATTCATTACGTCAGTCCGTCCGTCTGGGCGTGGCGACAGAAACGCGTTTTCAAAATAGGCAGATCGACGAATCTGGTGTTGGCCTTCCTGCCTTTCGAAAAAGCGTTTTACGATAAATTCAACGTGCCGTGCCGCTTTATCGGCCACACCATGGCTGACGCCATGGCGCTGGATCCGGATAAAAACGCCGCCCGTGACGTGCTTGGCATTCCACATGATGCCCACTGCCTGGCGTTACTGCCGGGTAGCCGCGGCGCCGAAGTGGAAATGCTCAGCGCAGATTTCCTGAAAACGGCACAAATTCTGCGCCAGACCTACCCGGATCTGGAAGTGGTCGTGCCGCTGGTGAATGCCAAACGTCGCGAGCAGTTTGAGCGTATTAAAGCGGAGGTCGCGCCCGACCTGCAGGTTCATCTGCTGGATGGTAAAGGCCGCGAAGCCATGGTGGCCAGCGATGCCGCGCTGCTGGCGTCCGGGACCGCCGCGCTGGAGTGCATGCTGGCGAAATGCCCGATGGTGGTGGGCTATCGCATGAAGCCGTTCACTTTCTGGCTGGCAAAACGGCTGGTGAAAACGGACTACGTTTCACTACCAAACCTGCTGGCCCGACGCGAGCTGGTGAAAGAGCTGCTGCAGGATGACTGCCAGCCGCAGGCGCTTGCCGCCGCGCTGTTGCCGCTGCTGGCGGACGGTAAAACCAGCCATGAAATGCACGACACGTTCCGGGAACTGCATCTGCAGATCCGCTGTAATGCCGATGAGCAGGCGGCTGACGCGGTGCTGGAGTTAGCAAAATGATGGAATTCGTTTATCCGCATACCCATCTGGTGGCGGGTGTGGATGAAGTGGGCCGTGGACCGCTGGTGGGTGCTGTTGTCACCGCGGCGGTGATCCTCGATCCTGCGCGTCCGATTATGGGTCTTAATGACTCTAAAAAATTATCCGAAAAGCGCCGTCTGGCGCTGTTCGATGAGATCGTCGAGAAAGCGCTGGCCTGGAGTCTGGGCCGTGCCGAACCGCATGAAATTGACGAGCTGAACATTCTGCACGCCACGATGCTGGCGATGCAACGCGCCGTGGCCGGGCTGAAGATCGCCCCGGAATACGTGCTGATCGACGGCAACCGCTGTCCCGCATTGCCGATGCCATCTATGGCGGTGGTGAAAGGCGACAACCGCGTGGCAGAAATCAGCGCCGCCTCGATCGTGGCAAAAGTCACGCGCGATGCAGAAATGGCTGCACTCGACCTCACTTTTCCCCAGTATGGCTTTGCCCAGCATAAGGGGTATCCTACCGCTTTCCATCTGGAAAGACTGGCTGAACATGGCGCCACTGAACACCACCGCCGCAGTTTTGGGCCGGTGAAACGCGCACTGGGACTGGTGTCCTGAGTCAAGACGCACTAAGTAACGCGGAATCTGAAGATGGCTGAACCACGTTTCGTACACCTGCGGGTGCACAGCGACTATTCCATGATTGATGGGCTGGCAAAGACCGGGCCG
The DNA here is from genome assembly GCA_049284415.1 of Leclercia sp. Classification (GTDB taxonomy): domain Bacteria; phylum Pseudomonadota; class Gammaproteobacteria; order Enterobacterales; family Enterobacteriaceae; genus Enterobacter. Next base: position 17,421 of record JBAPXW010000024.1, on the reverse strand, counting down.
CTGGTGAAAAAGGCGGCCGCGCTTGGCATGCCTGCGCTGGCGATCACCGATTTTACCAACCTGTGTGGTCTGGTGAAGTTCTACGGAACGGCGCACGGTGCCGGATTAAAGCCGGTGATAGGCGCCGACTTTCACGTTCAGAGCGAGTTGCTCGCCGATGAAATGACGCAAATCACTGTCCTGGCGATGAATAACGACGGTTACCAGAACCTGACGCTGCTTATCTCGCGCGCCTATCAGCGCGGCTACGGCGCGCTCGGCCCGTGGATTGACCGGGAATGGCTGGCGGAGCTGAGCGACGGACTGCTGCTGATCTCCGGCGGCAGAATGGGTGACGTCGGCAGGTGTCTGCTGCGCGGCAACATGGCTTTGGCGGAACAGTGCGTCGATTTTTATCAACAGCACTTCCCGGATCGCTTCTATCTGGAGCTGATCCGTACCGGTCGCCCGGATGAAGAGAACTATCTGCATGCCGCCGTTGCGCTTGCAGAGGCGCGTGGCTTACCGGTAGTGGCGTCTAACGACGTGCGCTTTATCAATGCCGACGATTTTGACGCGCACGAAATTCGCGTTGCCATCCACGACGGGTTTACCCTCGACGATCCCAAGCGACCGCGTAACTATTCGCCGCAGCAGTACATGCGCAGCGAAGACGAGATGTGCGAGCTGTTTTCCGATATCCCGGAAGCGCTGGAAAACAGCGTAGAAATTGCCAAACGCTGTAACGTGACCGTCCGTCTGGGTGAGTACTTCCTGCCGCAGTTCCCGACCGGTGAAATGACGACGGAAGATTTCCTGGTCCTGAAATCGAAGGAAGGGCTGGAAGATCGTCTCGAATTTTTGTTCCCGGATGAAGCTGAACGCAACGAGAAACGCCCCCCTTACGATGAACGTCTGGAGATTGAACTTCAGGTTATCAACCAGATGGGGTTCCCGGGTTACTTCCTGATCGTAATGGAGTTTATCCAGTGGTCGAAGGACAACGGCGTACCGGTAGGGCCTGGGCGTGGTTCGGGTGCGGGATCGCTGGTGGCCTACGCGCTGAAAATTACCGATCTCGATCCGCTGGAATTTGACCTGCTGTTTGAACGCTTCCTGAACCCGGAACGTGTCTCAATGCCCGACTTCGACGTCGACTTCTGCATGGAGAAACGCGACCAGGTTATCGATCACGTGGCCGAGATGTACGGCCGCGACGCGGTATCGCAGATTATTACCTTCGGTACGATGGCGGCGAAAGCGGTTATCCGCGACGTGGGCCGCGTGCTGGGTCATCCGTACGGCTTTGTGGATCGGATTTCCAAGCTGGTACCGCCCGATCCGGGCATGACGCTGGCGAAAGCCTTTGAGGCTGAGCCGCAGCTGCCGGAAATCTACGAAGCAGACGAAGAAGTTAAAGCGCTGATCGACATGGCGCGCAAGCTGGAAGGGGTCACCCGTAACGCCGGTAAACACGCCGGTGGGGTGGTGATCGCGCCAACTAAAATTACCGATTTCGCGCCGCTGTACTGCGACGAAACCGGATCGCATCCGGTTACTCAGTTCGATAAAAACGATGTCGAGTACGCTGGTCTGGTGAAGTTCGACTTCCTGGGCCTGCGTACGCTCACCATCATCGACTGGGCGCTGAAAATGATCAACCCGCGCCGGGCGAAACTTGGCCTGGAGCCGATTGATATCGCGGCGATCCCGCTGGATGACAAGAAAAGCTTCGACATGCTGCAGCGCTCGGAAACCACGGCGGTGTTCCAGCTTGAATCCCGCGGCATGAAAGATCTGATTAAACGTCTGCAGCCCGACTGCTTCGAAGATATGATCGCCCTGGTGGCCCTGTTCCGTCCGGGCCCACTGCAGTCGGGGATGGTGGATAACTTTATCGACCGTAAACACGGGCGTGAAGAGCTCTCCTATCCGGATGTTCAGTGGCAGCACGAATGCCTGAAACCGGTACTGGAACCGACCTACGGTATCATCCTGTATCAGGAACAGGTGATGCAGATCGCTCAGGAACTCTCCGGCTACACCCTCGGCGGCGCGGATATGCTGCGCCGTGCAATGGGTAAGAAAAAGCCGGAAGAGATGGCCAAGCAGCGCGGCACCTTCGAAGAAGGGGCAAAGAAAAACGGCGTTGATGGCGAACTGGCGATGAAAATCTTCGATCTGGTGGAGAAGTTCGCCGGATACGGGTTTAACAAATCGCACTCCGCAGCTTATGCGCTGGTCTCGTACCAGACGCTGTGGTTGAAAGCGCACTACCCGGCCGAGTTTATGGCCGCGGTAATGACCGCCGATATGGACAACACCGAGAAGGTGGTCGGCCTGGTCGATGAGTGCTGGCGCATGGGGCTTAAAATCCTGCCGCCGGATATTAACTCGGGTCAGTATCACTTCCACGTGAATGACGACGGGGAAATTGTTTACGGCATTGGCGCGATTAAGGGCGTGGGCGAAGGCCCAATCGAAGCGATTATCGAAGCGCGTAACCAGGGCGGTTATTTCCGCGAGCTGTTCGACCTGTGCGCGCGAACCGATATCAAAAAGCTTAACCGTCGGGTTCTGGAAAAGCTGATTATGTCCGGGGCGTTCGACCGCCTGGGGCCGCATCGCGCTGCGCTGATGAACTCGCTGGCCGATGCCCTGAAGGCGGCCGATCAACACTCTAAAGCCGAAGCCATTGGTCAGGCGGATATGTTTGGCGTGCTGGCCGATGAGCCGGAGCAAATCGAACAGTCCTATGCTAATTGCCAACCGTGGCCAGAACATACGGTACTGGAAGGTGAGCGTGAAACGTTAGGTTTGTATCTGACCGGACACCCGATCAACCAGTATCTGAAAGAAATTGAGCGCTATGTCGGCGGCTATCGGCTTAAAGACATGCATCCGACCGAACGTGGTAAAATGACCACGGCGGCTGGGCTCGTGATTGCAGCAAGGGTAATGGTCACCAAGCGCGGCAATCGCATCGGCATCTGTACGCTGGATGACCGCTCCGGGCGGCTGGAAGTGATGTTATTCACGGAAGCACTGGAAAAATACCAGCATATGCTGGAAAACGACCGCATACTTATCGTCAGCGGACAGGTCAGCTTTGATGACTTCAGTGGCGGGCTTAAAATGATGGCCCGTGAAGTGATGGATATTGACGAAGCCCGGGAAAAATATGCTCGCGGGCTTGCTATCTCGCTGACGGACAGGCAAATTGATGACCAGCTTTTAAACCGACTCCGTCAGTCTCTGGAACCCCATCGTTCGGGGACCATTCCAGTACATCTCTACTATCAGAGGGCGGATGCACGTGCGCGATTGCGCTTTGGTGCAACGTGGCGTGTCTCTCCGAGCGATCGTTTACTAAACGATCTCCGTGGCCTTATTGGTTCGGAGCAGGTGGAACTGGAGTTTGACTAATACAGGAATACTATGAGTCTGAATTTCCTTGATTTCGAACAGCCGATTGCAGAGCTGGAAGCGAAAATCGATTCTCTGACCGCCGTGAGCCGTCAGGATGAAAAACTGGATATTAACATCGACGAAGAAGTGCATCGTCTGCGTGAAAAAAGCGTAGAACTGACGCGCAAAATCTTTGCCGATCTTGGCGCATGGCAGGTTGCCCAACTGGCGCGCCATCCTCAGCGTCCGTACACCCTGGATTATGTCCGCCTGGCATTTGATGAGTTCGACGAACTGGCAGGCGACCGTGCCTATGCAGACGATAAAGCTATCGTCGGCGGCATTGCGCGTCTCGACGGTCGTCCGGTGATGATCATTGGCCACCAGAAAGGGCGCGAAACCAAAGAAAAAATTCGCCGCAATTTCGGGATGCCAGCCCCAGAAGGTTACCGTAAAGCACTGCGTCTGATGGAGATGGCCGAGCGTTTTAATATGCCGATCGTCACCTTCATCGACACCCCGGGTGCTTATCCGGGCGTGGGCGCTGAAGAGCGCGGTCAGTCTGAAGCGATTGCCCGCAACCTGCGCGAAATGTCGCGCCTGAGCGTACCGGTTATCTGCACCGTTATCGGTGAAGGTGGCTCCGGTGGCGCACTGGCGATTGGCGTGGGCGATAAAGTGAATATGCTGCAGTACAGCACCTATTCCGTTATCTCCCCGGAAGGCTGTGCGTCGATTCTGTGGAAAAGTGCCGATAAAGCCCCGCTGGCTGCAGAAGCGATGGGCATTGTTGCTCCGCGTCTGAAAGAGCTGAAGCTTATTGACTCTATCATTCCAGAACCACTGGGTGGTGCACACCGTAAGCCAGAAGTGATGGCTGCGTCTTTGAAAGCACAGCTGTTGGCGGATCTCGCCGACCTCGACGTGCTGAACAAAGAAGAGCTGCTTAACCGTCGTTACCAGCGTCTGATGAGCTACGGCTACGCGTAAGCCGCGCATTACTCTTAAAAAGCCGCACACTGTTGCGGCTTTTTTTATGTCTGACGTTTACCTCAACTATGCTTAGTGAATGTTTTTAAAGGAGGTATACCGTGAACATCATTGCCATTATGGGGCCGCACGGCGTCTTTTATAAAGACGAACCCATCAAGGAGCTGGAGCAGGCGTTAGCTTCACGTGGTTATCAACTCATCTGGCCGCAGAACAGTGCCGATCTGTTGAAATTCATCGAACACAATCCGCGTATCTGCGGCGTCATTTTCGACTGGGACGAGTACGATCTGGAGTTGTGCAGCGATATTAATCGACTCAATGAATACCTGCCGCTGTACGCCTTTATCAATACTCATTCCACGATGGATGTCAGCGCGCATGATATGCGCATGGCGCTGTGGTTTTTTGAGTATTCACTGGGGGTTGCGGACGATATTGCGACCCGCATTCAGCAATACACCGGCGAGTATCTGGATAACATCACGCCGCCGTTTACCCGCGCGCTTTTCACCTACGTAAAAGAGGGGAAATATACCTTCTGTACGCCGGGTCATATGGCGGGTACCGCCTACCAGAAAAGCCCGGTGGGATGCCTGTTTTATGATTTCTTCGGCGGGAATACGTTAAAAGCGGATGTGTCGATCTCGGTCACCGAGCTGGGATCGCTGCTGGATCATACCGGCCCGCATCTCGAGGCGGAAGAGTATATCGCCCGCACCTTTGGCGCTGAGCAAAGCTACATGGTGACCAACGGCACCTCGACATCGAACAAGATTGTCGGCATGTACGCTGCTCCGGTCGGGAGTACGGTGCTGATTGACCGCAACTGCCACAAATCGCTGGCCCATCTGCTGATGATGAGCGACGTAATTCCGCTCTGGCTATCACCCACGCGTAACGCACTGGGCATTCTCGGCGGGATCCCGCGGCGTGAATTTACTCATGCTGCCATCGACGATAAAGTGGCCTCGGTTCCCGGGGCGAGCTGGCCGGTGCATGCGGTGATCACCAACTCCACTTACGACGGCCTGCTGTATAACACCAACTGGGTGAAGCAGACGCTGGATGTTCCCTCCATTCATTTTGACTCAGCATGGGTGCCTTACACCAATTTCCACCCGATTTATGCCGGTAAAAGCGGGATGAGCGGCGAGCGGGTACCGGGAAAAGTGTTCTTTGAAACCCAGTCCACGCACAAAATGCTGGCGGCCTTTTCACAGGCCTCGCTGATCCACATTAAAGGTGACTACGATGAAGAGACCTTCAACGAAGCCTTTATGATGCACACCACCACCTCGCCGAGCTATCCGCTGGTGGCCTCAATTGAAACCGCGGCGGCGATGCTGCGCGGTAATCCGGGTAAACGGCTGATCAATCGCTCGGTTGAGCGGGCTCTGCATTTTCGTAAAGAGGTGCAGCGCCTCAAGGATGAAGCCGACGGCTGGTTCTTTGATATCTGGCAGCCAAACGAGATCGACGAAGCGGAATGTTGGCCGGTTGCGCCGGGAGAGAGCTGGCATGGCTTTCGCGATGCCGATGCGGATCATATGTTCCTCGACCCGGTTAAAGTAACGATCCTGACGCCGGGCATGGATGAGCATGGAGTGATGAGCGAAGAGGGGATCCCGGCGGCGCTGGTGGCGAAATTCCTCGATGAGCGCGGCGTGGTGGTCGAAAAGACCGGGCCGTACAATCTGCTGTTTCTGTTCAGTATCGGCATCGATAAGACCCGGGCGATGGGGCTGCTGCGTGGGCTGATGGAGTTCAAACGCGCTTACGATCTCAATTTGCGGGTCAGGAACATGCTGCCGGATCTGTATGCCGAGGATCCTGATTATTACCGCAACATGCGGATCCAGGATCTGGCGCAGGGGATCCACCGGTTGATCCGCCAGCACGATCTGCCGCGCCTGATGCTGCAGGCTTTTGACGTCCTGCCGGAGATGAAGCTCACGCCGCACCAGGCCTGGCAGCGTCAGGTTCGGGGGGATGTCGAAACGGTGGAACTGGAAAATCTGGTGGGCAGGATCTCCGCCAATATGATCCTGCCTTATCCCCCGGGCGTGCCGCTGTTGATGCCTGGAGAGATGATCACCGAACAGAGCCGGGCGGTGCTCGATTTTCTGCTGATGCTCTGCTCTATTGGCCGCCATTATCCGGGCTTTGAAACGGATATTCACGGCGCAAAACGCGACGAAAACGGTATCTACCGGGTAAGGGTCCTAAAAGCGCAGTGACCGCTTGCGCGCTACGGGCTTTCGACTATATCGTTCAGGCACACTAAAAAGGAGAGGCTATGCTGGGTTTAAAGCAGGTTCACCATATTGCAATTATTGCGACCAACTACGCCGTCAGTAAGGCGTTCTACTGCGATACGCTGGGTTTTACCCTGCAGAGTGAGTTTTATCGCGAAGAGCGTGACTCCTGGAAGGGCGATCTGGCGCTGAACGGCCAGTATGTTATTGAGCTGTTTTCTTTCCCTTTCCCGCCGGCGCGGCCGTCCCGGCCGGAAGCCTGTGGTCTGCGCCACCTTGCTTTCAGCGTGGATGACATCGACCAGGCGGTGCTGCACCTTGAATCGCATGGCGTAAAATGCGAAGCCATTCGCATCGATCCGTTTACCGATAAGCGCTTCACCTTTTTCAACGATCCGGATGGCCTGCCGCTGGAGCTTTATCAGCAGTAACGCTTGCCTCTCATCGCAATGCCCGGTAATTTGCCGGGCATCTTTCTGCATAAACAATGACGATGACCACACCCGATCTTCATCACGCTATCGACCCGTACCGCCGTCTGCTGGTGGGGTTTAGCGGTGGGCTGGATTCCACCGTGCTGCTGCATCGCCTGATGTGCATGCGGGAACAGGAACCCGGCCTTGAGCTGCGCGCTATCCATATTCATCACGGCCTGAGTCCGGACGCCGACAGTTGGGTCAGCCACTGCGAAACCCTCTGCCGCGAATGGAACATCCCCTTGATTGTCGTGCGGGTGACGCTGGCCGAAGAGGGGTTGGGCATAGAGGCGCAGGCGCGGAAAGCGCGCTATGCCGCTTTTCACGATGCGCTGTTACCTGACGAAGCGCTGGTGACGGCGCAGCATCTGGACGATCAGTGCGAAACCTTCCTGCTGGCGCTTAAGCGCGGCAGCGGCCCGGCAGGGCTGTCGGGCATGCCTGCCCGGGCACGTTTTGCTGACACCGAACAGCTTCGCCCGTTGCTCAGCGAGACGCGCACATCACTCCTGGACTGGGCACAGCAACAGGGTTTGCGCTGGATCGAGGATGAAAGCAATCAGGATGATGGCTATGACCGCAATTTTCTGCGCCTGCGCGTACTGCCGCAGCTTAGCGCGCGCTGGCCGCATTTTGCGCAAGCCGCCGCCCGCAGCGCCGAACTCTGCGCAGAGCAGGAACAGCTGTTGGATGAACTGTTGGCCGAGGAGCTGACGTCATTACTCTCTGACGACGGGTCGCTGGCTATTGCGCCGCTGCGGACAATGAGTGCCGTGCGTCGGGCGGCCATTCTGCGGCGCTGGATCGCTACGCACGGGGCGCTGATGCCCTCGCGCGCGCTGCTGAACCGTCTCTGGGACGAAGTGGCGCTTGCCCGGGAAGATGCCGCCCCGCGCCTGCGTTCCGGTGAGGCTGAAATCAGACGTTTTCGCGATCGGCTATGGTGGGTGAAATGCCAGCCATCGCTGGCCGAGCAGGTTATTACCTGGCAACACCCACTCGAACCGCTGTTGTTGCCCCAAGGGCTCGGAACATTGTCCCTGACGGCGGGCGGTAATCTGCGTTTGCCTCAGCCCGGTGAGCCAGTCACGGTACGTTTTCGCGCCAGCGGGACGTTGCATATCGTCGGGCGGAACGGTGGGCGTAAGATTAAAAAAATCTGGCAGGAGTTGAACGTTGCCCCTTGGCTGCGCGAGACCACGCCGCTGCTGTTTTACGGTGAGACGCTGGTGGCTGCGGCAGGGACGTTTGTTACTCTGGATGGCGTAGCTGAAGCAGGGGAGGGCGTACAGCTGGAGTGGAAAGCGTAACGGGCAGCAGGGCCGCCCGTCACACACATCAGGACTCGCTCACCACGACGGTGCCGATTTCGGGATGACTGAAGCTGGCAATTTTATCGAGACGCAGTTCGCGCGTTGCGCCGCCGTCTTCAACCACCAGGTACTCCACGTTTTTACGGGAGACCAGATCGCTCGCCTTCGCCTTCAGAACCTCACCATCTTTGAGGGCCAGCGCCAGAATATAATGGTGCTGGCAGGCAAGTTCGAGGTTGTCATAGTCATCACAATTGATGGGTTGATAGGTATCATTCATTGACATAATCGCTCACCAGTATATTCGCAGCAGCATACGCCGCTTTTTCTCTGATCGACTCTGAAAGCGTATCATCCGTTGCGATTTCATTCAGAACTTTCAATACACAGCCCAACGCATCAGGGATATACCCCAGATCGCCGCTGGCAATTTCCGCATACCGTTTGCGAATTAGCTCACAATAATTATTCACATCCCCTCCTGCCAGCGCACTGACTTTACTGTGAGATACCCTTAAGCCTACGAAGATAAACTCGGTTTAGCAAGGTGACTATACCATACTCATTTAAGCAATATCAGCAGGTTGATGTCACAGACATTCGCGAGGCTATAACAGCCTTTTTACGCATATTTCGCTACAATGCGCACCTGATTCGAAAGGAGTTCTCTCATGGCGCTTAAAGCGACAATTTACAAAGCCACGGTCAATGTGGCGGATTTAGATCGCAACCAGTTTTTGGATGCGACCTTGACGCTGGCGCGTCACCCCTCTGAAACCCAGGAGCGCATGATGCTGCGCCTGCTGGCATGGATTAAATATGCCAACGAGCGGCTGCAGTTCACCCGTGGGCTAAGTGCGGAAGACGAGCCGGAAGCCTGGCAGCTTAACGATCATCTGGGGATTGATCTCTGGATTGAGCTCGGCCTGCCGGATGAGCGGCGGATCAAGAAAGCCTGCACCCAGTCGGGTGAAGTGGCCTTGTTTGCCTATAACAGCCGCGCGGCGGAAATCTGGTGGCAACAGCACAAGAACAAATGCGCGCAGTTCTCTAATCTGTCGGTCTGGTACCTGGATGATGAGCAGCTGGCACAGCTGAGTGCATTTGCCGGGCGCACCATGATCCTGCAGGCGACGATCCAGGACGGCGCCATCTGGTTATCGGATGCTGAGAATAATCTGGAAATTCATCTTGAAGCCTGGCAGTCACGTTCATGATTGTCCTGTCCCGAACGGTCACCCTTCCTGATAGCGAGGTCGAGATAACGGCGATCCGTGCACAGGGCGCGGGCGGGCAGCATGTGAATAAAGCCTCAACGGCTATCCATCTGCGCTTTGACATTCGGGCATCCAGCCTGCCAGAGTATTATAAAGAACGCCTGCTGGCCGCCAGCCATCATCTGATCACCAGCGATGGCGTGATGATCATTAAGGCGCAGGAGTACCGCAGCCAGGAGATGAACCGTGAAGCGGCGCTTTCCCGGCTGGTGGCGGTGATCCAGGAGTTAACGACGGTACAAAAAAGTCGTCGGGCAACCCGTCCGACAAGGGCATCAAAAGAGCGTCGCCTGTCCACGAAATCGCAGAAATCGACGGTGAAGTCACTGCGTGGCAAAGTGCGCCGCCCTCAGGATTAGTCGGGAACAGATAAGGAATTTAGGGTGAAAACAGCGATATTTTCAGTGATGGCAGCAGGTGCGCTGTTGGTCCTGATGGGATGCCATAACCGTACGGAAGTGCAGGCGCTGGCGTCAGGTCAGATGGAAGCATTAAAGCCGATGCAGCAAAGCTGGCGTGGTGTATTGCCCTGCGCCGATTGCGAAGGGATCGAAACCTCGCTGTTTCTTGAAAAAGACGGTACCTGGGTAATGAACCAGCACTATCAGGGTGCAAAAGCCCCTTCCTCCTTTGCCACCTACGGTAGCTGGGCGCGAACGGCCGATAAGCTGGCGCTGACCGCGACCGATGGCGAAAAACACTATTTCCGGGTCAAAGGCGCGGCACTGGAGATGCTGGATCGGGAAGGCAACCCTATTGATTCCCAGCTGAACTACACGCTTGAGCCTGTGACCGCTGCGCTGCCGTCCACACCGATGGCGATGCGAGGGATGTATTTCTATATGGCGGATGCGGCGATATTCACTGACTGTATGACCGGTAAAAAGGTGAACGTGACCAATAACGCCCAACTGGAACGGGATTATGCGGCGGCGCGTGGCAGTGATAGCAAACCGGTGCTGTTGACGGTAAACGGCCATTTTACCCTGGAGCCGAATCCGGATAGCGGAGAAAGCGTTAAAACGCTGGTGCCAGACAGGGATGCCCGCTTTGAACCCGGCAAAAACTGCGACAGCAAATAGCTGACATAAAAAACCCCGCATTAGCGGGGTTTTTTGTGGCTTATGCCTTGATGGATTTCACCAGGTAATCAAAGATTTCGCTGGTTTTGATCATCTGCTTCTCGCCGTTGCGACGGTATTTGTACTCAATTTCTTCATTATCGAGATTACGGTCGCCAATCACGACGGTGTGCGGAATACCGATCAGTTCCATATCGGCAAACATCACGCCCGGACGCTCTTTACGGTCGTCCATCAGCACTTCGATACCCTGCGCACGCAGTTCACTGTACAGCTTCTCTGCCAGCTCCTGCACGCGGTAGGACTTGTGCATGTTCATTGGCAGGATCGCCACATGGAACGGTGCAATGTTGTCCGGCCAGACGATCCCGCGCTCGTCATGGTTCTGCTCGATTGCCGCAGCCACCACGCGCGTGACCCCGATCCCGTAGCAACCCATGGTCAGCGTCTGGTTACGACCGTCTTCACCTTGTACCGCTGCGTTCAGCGCCTGGGAATACTTGGTGCCCAGCTGGAAGATGTGACCGACTTCGATGCCGCGTTTGATCTGCAGCACACCCTGACCATCCGGGCTTGGATCGCCGGCGACCACGTTACGGATATCGGCCACTTCAGGCGTCGCCGCATCGCGATCCCAGTTAATGCCAAAGTAATGTTTACCGTCGATGTTCGCACCGGCAGAGAAATCACTCATCGCGGCAACGGTACGGTCGATAACCACCGGAACAGGCAGATTAACCGGGCCGAGAGAGCCTGGGCCGGCATTCACTACCGCGCGGATGTCCGCTTCGGTCGCGAAGGTCAGCGGGCTGGCAACCTGAGGCAGTTTTTCTGCTTTCACTTCATTCAGCTCGTGATCGCCACGCACCAGCAGGGCAACCAGCGGGTAGCTGCTGCCTTCAACCGCTTTCACCAGCAGGGTTTTAACGGTTTTCTCAACCGGCAGATTGAACTGCTCAACCAGCTCGGCGATGGTTTTAGCGTTTGGCGTATCAACCAGGGTCATCTCCTGGGTAGCCGCTGCGCGTGGCGCTTTTGGTGCCAGCGCTTCGGCAAATTCGATGTTAGCCGCGTAGTCGGAGGTGTCGGAGAAGATCACATCGTCTTCGCCGCTCTGCGCCAGAACCTGGAATTCATGGGACGCGCTGCCGCCGATGGAACCGGTGTCGGCCTGCACAGCACGGAAATCCAGACCCATGCGAGTGAAGATTTTGCTGTACGCGTCATACATCTTGTCATAGGTCTCTTGCAGCGAGTCCTGAGAGGTATGGAACGAGTATGAATCCTTCATCACAAATTCACGGGAACGCATGACGCCAAAACGGGGGCGCACTTCATCGCGGAATTTGGTCTGGATCTGATAGAAGTTCAGCGGCAGCTGCTTGTAAGAGCTCAGCTCGTTACGAATCAGGTCAGTGATGACCTCTTCGTGAGTCGGGCCAAGGACAAACGGGCGCTCGCCACGGTCAACAAAGCGCAGCAATTCCGGGCCGTACTGCTCCCAGCGGCCACTCTCAACCCACAGGTCAGCAGGCTGAACCACAGGCATGGACACCTCAATGGCACCGGCGTTATCCATCTCTTCACGCACGATGTTTTCGACTTTTCTCAGGACGCGCAGACCGGTCGGCAGCCAGGTATACAACCCGGAGGCCAGCTTGCGGATCATCCCGGCGCGCAGCATCAGCTGATGGCTGATGACTTCGGCGTCGGCAGGCGTCTCCTTCAGAGTGGAGAGCAGATATTGGCTAGTACGCATGTTGTTACGGTTCCATTTCGACGATTGGAACAGGCTGACAGGTCAGCCTGACACAAAAAAAGTGGTTTAGTTTACCAGTGTGGCCATGTTGCCAAAAGAGAGGACAATAAAATTACTGCGCTTCCAGGGCAAACACTTCGAAGCCCGCCTCGGTGACGCGCCAGCGAACATTAAAATCCAGCAGCAGAACGGCGTAGGTTTTTCCGGCTTCTTCCTCTTTGCGGTAGGCCGGACGGGGATCTTGCGCCAGGACATCGACGATAAAATCCTGCAGGCGAGGGTAGCGCTTTTCCAGCTGCGCGAGCTGTGCGGCCAGCGCATCGGTAAAGTACACCGGCATGTCTGCCTGCGGTGCCTGCTGGGCATAGCTTGCGCGGGCATCCGGTAAGGCTTCGGCAAAGGGCAGGTAGGGTTTGATATCCACCACCGGCGTGCCGTCGACCAGGTCCAGGCTGCCAAGCTCAAGGATTACCTGATCTTTCTGACAGCGAATACCTTTTAACTCGACCAGCGACATCCCGACCGGATTCGGCCGGAAGGTCGATCGCGTGGCAAAGACGCCCATTCTGGCGTTACCGCCCAGACGGGGCGGGCGCACGGTCGGACGCCAGCCGCCTGCCATGGTCTGATGAAAGATAAACAGCACCCACAGGTGGCTAAATGCTTCCAGTCCGCGCACAGCATCGGCTTGATTATACGGCGCTATCAGGTGAAGTTCGCCACCGCCGCTTTTCACCAGACCTGGCTGGCGCGGCACGGCAAACTTCTCTTTATAGGGAGAACGGATAACGCCTATTTGCTCGAACTGGAAAGCACTCATTTCGCCGATACGTTAAGGGCTGAACCTACGCAAACGGCCTGACGGTAGCAGCCTGGCGTACCGCTGGTCACTTCACAGCTGTGCAGCAGGACGGCATTAGCCTTCATTTTAGAGGCATTGACCTGCATGCGTTTACGCGCAGTCGGGATATTCGGCGGCGAGTCCTGATTGCTGGCCTGGCAAGAATCGCCGGAGACTTCACCGAGGTCACGGAAAGGTTTACCCACTAGATCTTCTGCGTTGGTATAGATTTTGACAGGCGCAGGGCGTGGCGCTTTCGGTTTCTCTGGCTCTGCTTTTGGCGGGGTTGCTGTGCTTTTAACAGGTTCAACAGGAGATCTGCTTAGCATGGAACAGCCGCTCAGCATCAGTGCTAAAAGACAGATCGGTAAAGCACGCATAGTAATTCCTCAGTGAATAATCAAATCGTCAGATATTGAATCAGTTGCCTGCATAAATGACAAGACGGGCTTGCGCCCGTCCTGAATGATATTACACAAAGGTCAGATTACCAGCCTTTAACTGCACCGCCGTTAAAGACTTTGTTCGCTTCCTGGTAAACTTCATCAGACTGATAGGCCTCAACGAATTTCTTCACGTTTTCGGCATCTTTATTGTCTTCACGGGTGACGATCAGGTTTACGTACGGGGAGTCTTTATCTTCAACGAAAATACCGTCTTTCGCCGGGGTCAGGTTAATCTGGCTGGCGTAAGTGGTGTTGATAACGGCCAGTGCGATCTGTGCATCGTCCAGGGAACGCGGCAGCTGTGGCGCTTCCAGTTCAACAATTTTCAGGTTTTTTGGATTCTCAGTCACGTCCAGTACGGTCGGCAGCAGGCCTACACCGTCTTTCAGTTTGATCAGGCCCACTTTCTGCAGCAGCAGAAGGGAACGGCCAAGGTTGGTTGGATCGTTCGGGACGGCAACCTGCGAGCCATTCTGCAGTTCATCTACGGATTTGATTTTTTTTGAGTAACCCGCAATCGGGTAAACGAAGGTGTTGGCCGCTGCGACCAGCTTGTAGCCACGATCCTTGATCTGCTGATCCAGGTACGGTTTGTGCTGGAAGGCGTTAGCGTCGATATCGCCTTTGCTCAGCGCTTCGTTCGGCAGAACGTAATCGTTGAAGGTCACCAGCTCAACGTCGAGGCCATACTTCTCTTTTGCAACTTTTGCTGCCGTTTCTGCAACCTGCTGTTCCGCACCGACGATAACGCCTACTTTGATGTGATTGGGATCTTTTTCGTCCTGGCCGCAACCCACCAGAGCCAGAGAGCCGATCAGCGCGCCTACCGCTGCATAGGTCTTAAATTTAAACGCCATGTTTTTATCCTTAACTCGTTAAGTTTGTGTTGTATGTAACGTTATTTGTGCGTCACAGCCCGGACGATGCGATCGCCAGAGAGCTGAATGAGGTAAACCAGCACGACCAGCAGCACCAGTACGGTATTCATCACGGTAGCATTGTAGCCAATATAGCCATACTGATAGCCGATCTGACCTAACCCGCCTGCGCCCACGGCACCGCCCATTGCTGAATAACCGACCAGAGTAATCAGGGTGATGGTTGCCGCATTGACCAGACCCGGCAGGGCTTCTGGCAGTAAGACCTTACGCACAATCTGCATTGGCGTTGCGCCCATTGCGCGTGAAGCTTCAATCAGGCCCGTCGGGATCTCTAACAGCGCGTTTTCCACCATGCGCGCGATAAACGGCGCAGCCCCTACGGTCAGCGGAACAATCGCCGCCTGCAGACCGATGGAGGTGCCCACAATAACGCGGGTAAAGGGAATCATCCACACCAACAAAATAATGAAGGGAATGGAACGGAAGATATTCACTAACGCCGAGAGAGTGCGATAAAGTTTGGCGTTCTCAATAATTTGCCCCGGACGCGTAACGTACAGCAGGACGCCCACCGGCAGACCAATCACAAAACCGAAAAAGCCGGATACAAAGGTCATCGCCAGCGTTTCCCATACGCCGCGCGCCAGCAACCACATCATTGGCTCAGACATAACCCAGTACCTCTACTTTTACATGATGTTCTTGCAGCCAGGCGATAGCGGCTTGCGTGTCCTGTTGCGTGCCATACATTTCTGTCAGCATGATGCCGAACTTCACGCCACCGGCGTAATCCATCTGCGCGCTAATAATGTTGTTGTTCACGTTGAAGCGACGGGCGGTTTCAGACAGCAGCGGCGCATCGACGGACTTACCGGTAAATTCCATGCGCAGCATCGGAACACTGTCGGCTTCCGGCGTGCTTTTTAAACGTGCCTGATAATCTTCCGGAATATCCAGATGCAGTGTGGCCTGGATAAACTGCTGCGCCAGCGGGGTTTTCGGGTGCGAGAACACTTCGCTGACGGTGTCTTGTTCAATCAGCTCACCGTTACTGATTACTGCCACACAATCGCAGATGCGTTTGACGACATCCATTTCATGGGTAATAAGGAGGATGGTCAGCCCCAGACGACGGTTAATGTCTTTCAACAGTTCCAGAATCGAACGGGTAGTGGCCGGATCCAGTGCGCTGGTGGCTTCATCGCACAGCAGCACTTTTGGATTGCTTGCCAATGCACGTGCAATCGCAACACGCTGTTTTTGCCCACCGGATAAATTTGCCGGATAGACATCATGCTTATCGCTCAGACCAACCAGATCCAGCAGCTCCTTCACGCGACGTTTGATTTCATCCTTTGGCGTGTTGTCCAGCTCCAGCGGTAAGGCAACGTTGCCAAATACGGTACGGGACGCCAGCAGGTTAAAGTGCTGGAAAATCATGCCAATCTGACGACGCGCTTTGGTTAATTCTGTTTCGGAGAGCTTAGTCAGATCCTGATCATCAACCTGGACGACGCCCTCGGTTGGACGTTCGAGCAGGTTAACGCAACGAATGAGCGTACTTTTACCTGCACCTGAGGCGCCAATAACGCCATAAATCTGCCCAGCCGGAACATGCAGGCTAACGTTGTTCAACGCCTGAATGGTACGGTTCCCTTGCTGGAACACTTTGGTGATATTCGAAAGTTTAATCATTAGATTATTTTTATCGTATGTAAGTGAGTCGTGGCATTTTCTGCTGCCTGATACGGGCGATGACCGTCAACAAAACGGATGTTAAGGCATCCAGACGGCTAAATCAATCCAACTCTGCGTGATGAGCACTTT
This sequence comes from Leclercia sp., assembly GCA_049284415.1. GTDB lineage: Bacteria > Pseudomonadota > Gammaproteobacteria > Enterobacterales > Enterobacteriaceae > Enterobacter. Next base: position 884 of record JBAPXW010000024.1, on the reverse strand, counting down.
CTTGCACCGAGAAACATGAGATACTACGAAGACACCCTTTTCAGGAGCAAACCGGTGACGAAATCAGTACCCGCAATTTTTCTCGATCGTGATGGCACAATTAATGTCGATCATGGTTACGTGCATGAGATAGATGAATTCGAATTCATCGATGGCGTAATAGATGCCATGCGTGAATTAAAAGAGATGGGCTATGCGCTGGTGGTGGTGACCAATCAGTCTGGCATCGCACGTGGTAAATTCACCGAAGCGCAGTTTGAAACCCTGACCGAATGGATGGACTGGTCGCTGGCCGATCGTGGCGTCGACCTGGACGGTATCTATTATTGTCCGCATCACCCGCAGGGCACAGTAGAAGAGTATCGCCAGACGTGCGATTGCCGCAAACCACATCCGGGCATGTTCATCTCTGCTCAGGAGTTCCTTGATATTGATATGAGCGCTTCCTATATGGTGGGCGACAAACTGGAAGACATGCAGGCCGCTGCGGCAGCAGGTATCGGACATAAAGTTCTGGTACGCACGGGTAAACCCGTCACGCCGGAAGCAGAAAATGCAGCGGATTGGGTGATTAATAGCCTGGCAGAGCTGCCGGCAACCCTCAAAAAGCAGTAAAAGTAGGCGTTATGGCGAAAAGATGAGCGGTTGAAATAAATTTGTCTTTTTCCGCTTGTCAGCGCCGGATAACTCCCTATAATGCGCCTCCATCGACACGGAACATGTGAATCACTTCACACAAACAGCCGGTTCGGTTGACGAGAAAAGCGAAAATAAACGCTTGACTCTGAAAGAGGAAAGCGTAATATACGCCACCTCGCAACGGTGAGCTTAACGCCGCGTTGCACTGCTCTTTAACAATTTATCAGACAATCTGTGTGGGCACT
>JBAPXW010000023.1:0-1626 GCA_049284415.1 Leclercia sp. | reverse complement strand
TCATTGAGGTACTGAAGCATCTGTTGTTGCCGGCGGTAGCTTTGGCAACCATTCCAATGGCAATCATTGCAAGAATCACTCGTTCTACAATGCTTGAGGTGATGCGTTCTGATTTTATCAGGACAGCAAGGGCGAAAGGGTTGCGCATGTTCTGGGTTGTCTATAAGCACTCCCTGAAAAATGCTGTCATTCCTGTATTGACGATTATCGGATTGCAAACAGGTCTCCTGCTTGGCGGTGCAATCTTAACGGAAACAATCTTTAGCTGGCCGGGTATTGGCAGATACATTTACGAAGCGATCAATTATCGAGACTATCCGGTAATCCAGTCAGGAATCTTAATCATTGCATTGCTCTTTGTGTTGATCAATCTTGTCGTTGATTTATTGTACGCAGCAATTGATCCAAGGATCAAATACCGGTGATGAAAGGGGAGATTTAGATGGAGATTTCAACTCAAAAACAAATACAGCCGCCTACCATGCAGGTAGAAGAAAAAGTGGCGTCTCCCTGGGCAGAAGCATGGTATAGTTTCAAGAAGAATAAATTGGCACTTGTGGGTACATTTATCGTTTTGTTTTTTATTATGCTTGCAGTATTTGCCCCGCTGATTGCTCCAGAAGGAATCAATGACCAGAAAATGTCAGTGCGCCTCCAGGCTCCTTCAGCTGAACACTGGTTTGGGACCGATGATTTTGGCCGGGATATCCTTTCGAGAGTTATCTACGGTGCAAGAATATCATTATGGGTAGGAACATTTTCCGTAATGGGCTCGATTATCGTTGGTTGTCTTCTCGGAATACTTTCAGGCTACTATGGAAGATGGGTAGATTCCATTATCTCCAGGATTTTTGATATCATGCTTGCCTTTCCTAGCATCCTGCTTGCGATTGCGATCGTAGCTGTGCTTGGACCATCGCTCCGCAACGCGTTGATTGCAATTGCCATCATAAACATACCGACCTTCGGAAGGCTGATTCGTTCCAGGGTGCTCAGTGTAAAGGAAGAAGAGTATATCATGGCCGCCAAGGCTGTCGGGATGAAGGACAGCAGGATTTTATTCCGGCATATCCTGCCTAACAGTATGGCTCCAATCATTGTTCAGGGTACACTTGCGATTGCGACTGCAATCATTGAAGCAGCCGCATTGGGCTTCTTGGGTCTAGGGGCAGAAGCACCGAACCATGAATGGGGCAAGATGCTTGCTGATGCAAAACAGTTCATGATTCAAGCCCCTTGGACAATGATATTCCCTGGCTTGGCCATTATGCTGACGGTTCTTGGTTTTAACCTGATGGGCGATGGACTAAGGGATGCGTTGGATCCGAGGATGAAGAATTAGCGATTATAAGGCAAACGAAAAAGCAGCTGATAAACCAGCTGCTTTTAAATTTCTGTCTTTTGTTCAATACTCACATTGTTATCGTCTTTATGGTAAGACTGGAAGCTTGTAATAAGTGTGTCGAGATGCTCCACATTCTCCCCGTATTCCATGATAATGGAAACAAGCTGCATGACATGGTATAACATTTGGCTGTTCGTTTCTGCAAGATCTTTTTTTTGCGCTAAAAACAGATCAAACAGCTGTTTCTTGTTCAGGCAGACCTCGCCTTCCATGTATGAGGC
>JBAPXW010000022.1:0-1875 GCA_049284415.1 Leclercia sp. | reverse complement strand
GTTTTGACGAGGTTTTGAAGTTTCAAACTGTTAAATTGGAACAGCATGAATAAAATTATTATCTTTCTTACTGTTTAACTGAATGATTGTTTAAGCACCCTACTTAATAGATGTAATACGGACGCTCATTTCACCGCCAGGAGTCTGGACGGAAACCTCGTCCCCTACCTTTTTACCCATTAAGCTCTTAGCGATTGGAGAGTCATTTGAGATTTTACCTTCAAATGGATCTGCTTCAGCGCTTCCTACGATTGTGTAGGATTCTTCATCACCATCAGGAAGCTCTACGAAAGTGACAGTACGGCCAAGGCTGACTGCGTCTGTAGTTAATTCGCTTTCCTCAATGATTTTTGCGTTGCGGATCATATTCTCAAGAGTTGTGATACGTCCTTCAACAAAAGCTTGTTCTTCTTTTGCAGAATCGTACTCAGAGTTCTCTGAAAGGTCGCCGAAGCTGCGCGCGATTTTAATTCTCTCAACAACTTCTTTACGTTTAACCGTTTTCAACATTTCTAATTCTTGTTCCAGCTTTTCTTTCCCAGCCAATGTCATAGGAAAAACTTTCTCTGTAGCCAAAATCCTTCACTCCTTCTAGTCTTCACAATTCCCCAAAAAATTAGATTGTGTAATATTATATTATGTAACCTGAAAAATATACAGGAGCGCGTCCTTTTCAAGGGCGCGCATTAAAAGAAAGTCCAAATACGGACCATTAAATTAATCTGGACTAATAGAAGTACTAATTAGGTACTTCTATGTCCAGCTTTATCTATGCTATTGTGTCACAAAAATGATTTTTGTTCAAGAATTGTTTGAATTTTTGTTACCATTAGGTCGATTGCGACATGATTATGGCCGCCCTCCGGAATGATAATATCTGCATAACGTTTAGTAGGTTCAATGAACTGGTTGTGCATTGGCCTTACCACATTTACATATTGCTCAATGACAGAATCCATAGACCGGCCACGCTCTTTGATATCCCGAAGCAGCCTGCGGATAATACGCAAATCAGCATCTGTATCAACATAAAGCTTCATATCCATCAGGTCTCTCAATCGTTCATCTTCAAGAATCAGGATTCCTTCGAGAATAATGACATCCTTAGGCTGCACATCAATGATTTCGCTTGATCTTGTATGGATTGCATAATCATAAACTGGCTTCTCAATCGCTTCATAACAAAGCAATTTTTCGATATGCTTTATTAAAAGATCATTGTCGAATGCCAGCGGATGGTCATAATTTGTCTTCAGACGCTCTTCCATAGGCAAATGGCTTTGGTCTTTATAATAATAGTCCTGTTCAATCATCAGGATTGAATGACCTTTAAAGCTATCAATAATTGCTTTTGTGACGCTGGTTTTTCCTGAGCCGGAGCCGCCGGCTACACCAATTACAACAGGTTTGCGGTTCATCTCTTACTTCTCCTTCCGCATCATGTTATTAGGGTAGACAGGCTTGTCCATCTTGAACTTAACAATTTGCAGAGGATGGCGTGCAACATCAAGTTCATTGCCATCTTCATCCCAGATTTTTTCAACTACATGGGTAAAGTTCTCGATTTCCGGTCCAAAGAATTCCACTTCGTCGCCTGGCTTAAAGAAATTCCTTTGCTGAAGTGTAACCATTTGGTTTTCAGCATCATAATCAAGCACAAGTCCAGCGAAGTCGAATGTCGTCTTCTTGCTATGGTTTCCAAACATTTGCTCTTTATACCCTGGAACTCCTTCAAAGAACGCAGTTGCTGTCTCACGGTTCGCACATTTATCCAATTCTTCAAGCCATTCCTGCTTAATGACAAAATTCTCAGGATCCGCACAATAAGCATCGATCACTTTGCGGTATACACTTACAACTGTTGCGATATAGTGA
>JBAPXW010000021.1:0-141339 GCA_049284415.1 Leclercia sp. | reverse complement strand
AGGCCGACAGTGATATCTTCTCGACACGACGGAAAGATAACGAACAGATCTATAACCTCTCGCTCTGGCATCGAGACCTCTATTTCTTTGGGGTGATGCCGAAACTGAATTTCACCTATAAGCAGGTCGATAGCAATATCGATTTTTATGATTATCGACAGAGATATGTCACGCTTTCTGTGGATAAGAATTTTTAACAGATATTTGCCAGGACATTTTACGGAATATGCATAAAAAGCCTGACACGAAAGCGTGGAATTAACATGAAAAGCACGCTCCGGCGTGTTTTTATTTCATGCGTTGGTAAAGGCAAGCGTGGCTGCTAAACCCAGGGATAAAGTGTCAACCGCACAGCTTTAGACAACTTCAGGTGCAGGACCATGGGAAGAGGGTACTTGCCTATTCATTCTGCGAATCCGCACGGCAATGACTCGCACCATGAAACCTGAGAAGTCGAAACCACCAACGTTACAGCTCTGGCGGAGCCCTGACCCTTTAGGCGCTGAAACTGTTCTGGACTAAGCATTACGGACTGAAAAAATGCCCAAACCCATCGGTCAGTGGCGGTTAATACTGTCAGTTCAGTGCCATTCTCATACAAGCTGAGGATAACACTCAGTCCTGGTTATCAACTTGCGCTTCTGACACTGAGCGGACGAGTTTACTGAGTTGAAGGTCTGCTGTGAGCGAGGAGCGGACATTGGCATTTCAGCTCGTTAATCGGCAAAGTGATTAAGATGCCCTCATAACAGCGAATATTTTGATTAAACGTTCATACTCTGAACGGTTATTTCCCGCAATCGTGCAATATCTCGTGCTGGCGGTTCGCCATATTGGCGCTTGTAATCGCGACTGAAATGGGACTGGTCTTCATAACCAACACGATATGCAGCTTGCCCTGCATCGAAGCCTTCACTCAGCATAAGTCGTTGGGCCTCCTGCAATCGAAGCTGTTTTTGGAACTGAACTGGGGACATATTGGTTGCGGCTTTGAAATGAGCATGAAATCCTGAAATGCTCATCCCAAGCTGGTGAGCAATTGTTTCGATGCGAAGCGGCTGGGTATATTGATCTGATAATATCTTGACTGCTCTTACCATGCGATGGTCCTGACCACCGAAACGAGCTAGTTGATTTAATCGGGTGGTCTGGGAACTTGTCAGAAGGCGATAAACGAGCTCACGGAAAATTAAGGGGCTTAAAACCCGATACTCATCAGCCGATTTAGACGCCCTTACCAGCCGTAATGCTGCATCCAGCATGTCCACACCCAAGGCGCCTACATCAACGGCTTTTGCATCTCCTGAGGATTTACCATGCTGGCGAATAATTCCTGAATCCAGAATGACTGAGGTGACTATAGCCGGGTCGAGAAGAAAGCGCATACTCAGATAGGGTTTCTCTGGGCTGGCGTTTACGATCCGGGCAAATGCCGGTACACCCATCGTGGCAATCAGGTAGTGAGCCGCGCCATAGTGAAATGATTCCCCTCCCAGTATCACCTCTTTGCTTCCTTCGGCCACCACGCAACAGGATGGTTCCAGAATACCGTGAACGGCATAATGAGGAGATGAGATACGATTAAGATATAAGCCAGGGCGGACTTCAACTTGTCCTTCATCAGGTTGTGCCTGCGCAATAAGTTCAACCAGCTCCGCCCGACAGGCCTCTAAACGACCTGGTTCCCAACTATTCATATTCCCCCCTCTCATACTTAAAATTCTAGAATTAAAGGCAACATCAAGTCCACATTTCTTCTGCAGGTCTGGAGAATTAGACAAATATTTTAAAGGATCCTACTACTGCAATTTGAGCGATAGCGGCTAGATTATTAGTCAAAATTCATGACAGTAGATAACTAACTTCCTGTTTTATCAGGAGCAACAATTCTCCAGAGGCTCTGGAATTAGCCACCCAAGTTACCGCTCCGCCGGGGTTCACCATAGACATACGTTAAACCTAAGTTCCAGAAGGGAATATACGCAATGACAACTCCTGACATTCCAGAAATCACATTAAACGATGGTGTAATGATTCCACAGATTGGTTTTGGCACCATGGATCTTGCTCCTCGTGATAATAGCCTACAAAGCCATGAAGTTACGGCCCAGGGCGTGCTGGCTGCAATCGAAGCTGGATACCGGCATTTCGATACGGCCCAGATGTATGCAAATGAAAAAGGTGTGGGCCTGGGTATCGCTGGATCGGGCCTGCATCATGGCGATTTTTTCCTGACCAGTAAACTCGGTAACGGGAACCACCGCCCTGAGGATGTCCGGCGTTCATTTGAGGAAACACTGACTTCACTGGGCGTCGATAAGCTCGATTTGTTCCTTATGCACTGGCCTGTGCCGACCCTTTACGACGGGGATTATGTCTCTACGTGGCGCGCTATGATCCAACTTATCGATGAAGGAATGCTGCGTTCAGCTGGAGTATCAAACTTCCAGCCTGAGCACCTTCAGCGGATCATCGACGAGACCGGACACATCCCTTCAGTAAACCAGATTCAGGTTCATCCCTATTATGGGCAGCGGGAGCTTTTCACCGTATGCGCCGAAAAAGGTATCGCTATTGAGGCCTGGAGTCCACTGGGCCAGGCTGCGGTCCTGAACGACCCAACACTCGCCGGAGTTTCAGAAAATCATGGACGCACGCCTGCCGAGATCGTTTTACGCTGGCATTTGCAGCAGGGTCGCATCGTGATCCCGAAAACAGCATCCCCAGCACGCATGGCGCAAAACATATCAGTCTTCGACGTCACTCTCTCGGCTGAAGAACTTTTGGTAATCGATAAGCTTAACAAGGACGAAGCTGGCCGACGTGGGCCGGACCCGTACACGTTCGACTGGATACCAGCTGAAGAAAACACAAATCCAGGACGGTAAAAACGATGTCCGGAACATGATTTTTCATTAGCTCAGGCAATAATTATTTCTAAGGTAAAGATATGAATATCAGATTTGATGGGAAGGCTGCATTGGTGACGGGAGCGGCATCCGGAATTGGTCTGGCGACTGCCGTCGCTTTCGCGCAATCAGGTGCATCTGTTGTGCTCGCAGATCTGGATTTTAAGGCTGCTGAGTCTGAAGCGCAAAAACTGGTAGATGCTGGCTACAAAGCCGTCGCTGTAAGTTGTGATGTCACCAGTGAAAGTGATGCAGCAAACGCGGTTGAAATGTGTGTGGCGACATTCGGCAGCCTGGATATGGCATTCAATAATGCTGGATTACATGTTCCTGTGGAAAACACTGCCGATGCGCAAGCAGCGGATTTCGATTTAGCTATAGCGGTAAACTTGCGCGGCGTCTGGAACTGTCTCAAGCACGAGCTGAAACAAATGCGTAAGCAAGGAAGTGGTGCGATCGTAAACTGCTCTTCCAACAGCGGGTTAGCCGGCATTGCCAATCTGGGAGCTTATACCGCATCGAAGCATGGTGTCATCGGCTTAACTAAAAGTGCAGCGCTTGAGTATGCCCCAATAGGGATTAATGTGAATGCGGTATGCCCTGGACCAGTCGAGACGCCGATGGTGCAGAGGGCTCTCTCAACTGCGCCGGAACATATGGCCGCTGTAATAAAAGAGATCCCCGCAGGACGCCTTGGCCGTTCAGATGAAATTGCCAGTGCAGTACTTTGGTTATGTAGCGAACAGGCAGGATTTGTGGTTGGTCAGGCCATCGCCGTTGATGGTGGCTTCACTACCAAGTAAACCGGCAAAGCTGGATGCCAGGGCTGCTGTTGCAGCCCTCAAAAGTCAGGCCTCAATCGACTCTGAAATCCATGGTAAGTCTCAACCCATGGATAGTCTTACGCTTCTGGTGCAAGAAAACTGTCAGTACTTTGATAGTTCTTTGCGTATAAATGCACATAAGTTTAAAGGTTCAAGATTTTATACAGCCCATTTGCTTCAGTACAAATTGACCCGCTTCGGTCGAAAAATCGGGTTCCATTAGCGCAGCCAAAGTAGACAGGGAAATGATTTCTACTCCAGCTGATTCAAGCTGTCTTAACGCTACCGATTCAGTGCGCAGCGAACGACTTCCTATGCAGTCAACAGGTATGATGACTCTGAAGCCTGAGTGTACTGCGCTTATGGCTGTAAAATACACCCCTACCTCAGCGGAAAAACCACAGATAATAAGCGTCCTGCGGACGTTAACCCGGAGGCGAGATTCAAAGTCCGGAGTTAAGAATGGATCGGCGACATAGCGATAGTGCGTGTTGCTTTCCGTCTGGAAACGTAATAACTCGTCGATTAATTTTCCTGGCTTGCCTTGTACAGGTACTGTTAAAAAGTGATGAGGTAATCCGAAATGGCGACCAAGATGGTGCAGAATTTCAATGTTGGTTCGCAGCGCTGATAGTGAGACAGTCTGACTTTGAGCCAGCAATGCTTCATGTATATCGCAAAAAAGGATCTGAAAGTCCTCCCTGCGATGTTTCATATTGAAAGATTTCTCTTTCACTGGACCTTCGGGAGTCATTTTTGCATTTATCGAAGGCTCATGGAGCCTCCGGCCGATAAAAGAATCGAATTGATGGTGAGTTAAGTGCGAAAAATACGTGTACCTATAAACTTCACCCGCTCCGGGTCATCATGATTCACTATTAAGGGTTCGGCCTTATCCAGCGTCGTAATCTGCTTCATGCTTGTTTCATCTAGTGAGAAATCAAACACAGCAAAGTTTTGCTTAATTCGCTCCGGATTGGCTGATTTAGGTATGACAACCACTCCCCGTTGTAACAGCCAGCGCAGAATGACCTGTGCTACACTTTTTCCATATCTGCCAGCAATCGCAGACAAAACAGGGTTGTTGAATATGTCATTTTTTCCCTCCGCAAATGGCGCCCATGCTTCAATCTGAACACCATGCGCCTTCATAAATTCAGCGGGGATGATTTGCTGGCAAAAAGGATGTGTTTCAATCTGATTGACGGCAGGAGGGTAACGGTTAAATGTAATGAGGTCTGCCAGCCTGGCAGGTGAAAAGTTACTTACACCGATAGCTTTGATAAGTCCTTCATCATAGAGGTCTTCCATGGCCCTCCAGGAACCATGCACGTCAGAATAGGGCTGATGAATCAGGTAGAGATCAAGGTAGTCCATCTTGAGTCTGTCAAGAGAACGATAAAAGGCTGCTTTGGTTTTCTGATAGCCTGTATCCTGAACCCACAATTTGGTGGTAATAAAAATTTCCGATCGTGGGATGCCGCTGTTTCGGACTGCGCTACCCACCGCCTCTTCGTTCTCGTAAGCAGACGCGGTATCCAGCAGGCGATACCCGGTCTCCAGAGCACTGGATACCGCCGCCTCACAAACTCCTGCATCGCTCATCTGGAAGACACCGAACCCCAGACGGGGGATTTCAACACCATTGTTCAGTTTATTTTTGAGCATGCGTCACCTGTTCAACATCGTCAGCGTTTTACTTAATCGCTGTGTTAAAGTTTTCTGCAATGAACTTAGGCGTGAATTCACGCACGTCATACCGGGCAAACCCTGGATAATAGCAGTCTTCCTCAAGGATAGACTGCAACTCATCCCTGTTGCTGGTCTGTGCAAAAATAACACCCGCATGAGCGGGTGTGTCAATATAGGGACCAAACATCAGAAATTTGCCATTGGTAAAATACTTTTCCAGCCATTTTACGTGAGCTGGAAACATTTCATTTTGAGTTTGTTCGGTTACTTCAGAATTTACCGTGATATTAATTATAAACATTAATCACCCTTATAAACTGACAGTGCAGAATTTGTTGACCCACATCAGGCTGCGTTGCTTCTGATAGCATCAATCAAGCGAGCAGCATGTTCACGAGCGGAATATTTTTGTGCAGACCTTTTTTCCTCGCCATCCCGACTGGCGTAACTTACGCCATGAGTATAAATGGCGCCCACATACTCCAGATTGCATAAGGCTGCCGTAGTCTTAAACTGGGTCAGATATTCTTCAATTGTGTGGCCAAAAAAACCAGACGTGGTGTAGGCCACTTCCGGCGCTCCGGTTGTGAAAGAAAGCAGAAGCTTTTTACCACCAAGTTTTGCCTTTGATCCGTGTGAAAATCCGTGAACAAATACTTCATCTACCCATAACTTCATAATGCCAGGCAGCGAATACCATGAAAAAGGGAACTGCCAGACAATCAGATCAGCCTCTAATAACGCCTGCTGTTCGGCATTAATATCAAACTGGTAAGTCGGATAAAGTTCATCAAGACGACGAATATTCACTTCCGGTAATTCTTTGGCCACTTCATCAAGAATAGTGGCATTTGCCAAAGAGTCGTTGAGATTCGGATGACCTGAAATAATAAGAACATTTTTCATTTAAATTTCACCTGTAGTTTGATGATTAAATACTGAAACCACCGTCCACGGCGATGTCGGAACCCGTGATGAAGCAAGCATCATCTGATGCCAGATAGGCCACTACGGAGGCAATATCCTGCGGGATTCCGAAGCGCCCGAGCGGCACCAGTTGTGTGACACGATCCTTGTGGGCCTGTGCGGCATCGTCTGAAAGTTCGGTTTTATCATATATCGATGTTTCAACCGGCCCTACCGCAACTGAATTAACCCGTATTCCGTCCTTTGCCAGTTCTTTTGCCCAGACAAACGTCAGACTCCTGAGGGCTGCCTTACTGGCGCAGTAAACAGACATCCCTGGAAGCGGGCGGCTGGCAACGGCAGAAGATATGTTGATGATGCAGCCCTTGCTTGCTTGCAGAAGTGGCAGTGCACGAGAGCTGAGATCGACTACTGCCCGCACGTTTATATTGAACACATCATCGAATTCAGTCAGGGTCTGATCGGTGAGCGCTGTTACAGGGGCCATGCCAGCATTATTGATGAGGATATCAAGGCGGCCAAAATCCTTGCTGATGAGCGCCATAATACGAACCACATCAGGCGATTTGCCTACGTCAGCCACAATCGTGGTGATATTATTATGTGCGGATGTGGCACCGGCCAGGCTTGACTCAGACCGACCTGTGACGATGACATCTGCCCCCTCCAGGGCAAGAGTTAAGGCGATGCTAAGGCCTATTCCGGCTCCGCCACCAGTAACCAGAGCAGTTTTTCCAGTGAAGCGACTCATGCAATGACTCTCTATTACAGGGTTGATGAGCCCAATATAGATAATATTGGAAAGGGCGAGTAGACTGCATGCGTCACCTAAACTATTAACCAGAAGTTAATAATGGACAACTCAACTTACGGTCAGCTCACTATCTTCCATGTCATCGCCCGCGAGGGGAGCATTTCTGCTGCAGCACGTAAACTGAGCGTGACGACACCTTCAATCAGTAAATCACTGAGGCTTCTTGAGGCTAAAACCGGAGTTCCGTTATTTACACGCACCACACGGAGAATCAGTCTTACTGAAGCAGGAAAGAATCTGTTACTGAAAACAGAAGATGCGATCGCCACGTTAGATCTGGCGATGGAAGACATACAGAGTATGGGTGAAGTTCCCTCCGGGCCGGTACGGATCACGCTTTCTCGCTTCGCATATCAGCTCATCGTAAAACCCCGTCTTGCCGAATTCAATTTGGCCTATCCGGACATTCAACTGGAGTTATCCATTAACGACGGAGCGGTCAGTCTTGTTGAAGAGGGCTTCGATCTGGGGGTTCGTTTCGGGGATACGGTCAGTGAAGGAATGGTCGAAAAAAAAATTCATCCCTCATTCAAAATGGGCCTTTACGCTTCAGAAGCCTATATCAGACGATATGGCCTGCCTGAACAGCCTGGCGATCTCTCTGCCCATCGGCTCATCACCTACAGGTTTACCACCTCGAATCGTCTTTCACCCTTAGTACTTATTGAAGAAGGTCTGTCAATAACACCTGAGATCACGCCAGTGATGATTTGTAACGATATTGATGCCGTATGCGATGCAGTTAGGGCTGGAATAGGTATAGGCCGTATATTTGAACCCCTGCATGTTGGTATGGTCAATTCCCGGGATTTAAAACCCATACTGCATGAATACTGGCCCATGTATCCGGCTGTTTATATTTACTATATGCAGAACACGCAACGAGTAAAACGAGTACAGGCAGTTATCGGCTTCTTTACCTGTGCTGTAAAAAACTGAGTAGATATTATCGCCCAGCGATCAAATCTCGTCGGCTGAGTGAACGTGACATTCACTACCAAACCAGCTCGAAAATATTTGATAGAAAAATAAAGCCTTCGGGAAATGTGTACACAGCAGAATGGCTATCCTGTTTATGGTACGGTCAGACATGAGGACGGTCCGCTAATGGCTGTGAGTTCAACGGGTCGATGCAACGCTATCCTTAATCAAGGAGGGACGTTGCTATGAAACGAAGAACGCGCATCTACTACACGCCAGAACAAAAAGCGATTATCTGGGACAGATATAAGCAAGGTGATTCCCTGCATGACATCGCCAGAATGTTCGACAGATATCATTCTTCTATCATGCCCACTATCCACCAGTCTGGTGGATACCCGAATTACTGAAGCATAGAAATCAAATTTGCCAGTCATTATTAATCCAATCCCTAAACCGTTTGAGGAGCAGGGATTGGCGCTTTCAAGATTTTAGTGATTACTTGTGGGTGTAAAATTTACTGCTCCGCCAGAGTCACAACGTCCGCTCATGGCACAGAGCAGACACGTTAACTTAGCTGCAGGTCCGTTGTGCGCGAAGTAAAGTTATTCGCATCCTGAGAATTACCCTTTGACGTGATTCAGAGTATGCGCTGACTGGTTACGAATATGGAGCGACAATAAGAAGCGCTGATATCCGTTTTCTAACCGATATCAGCGGGTGCTTATCATCAGAGTCTGTCTCTCATTCACGGCTTTCTTCAGCGGTTAACCGATCGGGCAATACGGTTATAGGTATGCCTGACGCCACGTATCGCAATACTGTACGCCAGGATATTTTCAGGAAGCGCGACGCCCATATAACCGGTGTCACCGATATGGTGCAAATCAGCCCCCGCCATTTTACTCCAGAGCGCTATCTGGCGGATCGTACTGATATCCGCTCCCTCCTGAGAAGTGCCAATTGCCGTCATTGCCAGTGCGCCGTGACTGTGCGCGGTATCAACCAGACGGGATACACGCTCCAGACTCATTCCGGGCACGGTGCCTGGTGCGGGAAGCAGGACAATATCAGCACCCTGTGTGGCAAACCATTTCACGTCATCTTCGCTGATAATGCTGCTGCCGCTTTCGCTGACGATACCGGCGCCGTGCATCTTACCGCTGATAATAACCACGTTATCACCTACTGCCGCCCTGATGGATTTGACCGCGTCACCTAACGCCTGGTTACTGACGCCGTTATTAGGATTACCTGTCAGGACGATTATTTTTGCCCCCATGCTGATAAGGCGCTGGGCATTTTCAGGTGTGGCTGCCCGACCGGGATTCATCTTCCAGAGATCATCATGTTCAGTTGAAAAATTCGGGTCAACGGCTTCAAGGTTAACGCCGATGATCCTGCCGGTCAGGCGCTGCAGCTCATGCAGCATCTGTTCCGCAGGCGTGTCCGCAGGCATACCCATAATCCGAGGATTTTCGCTGTCGAACATGTTGACCAGAATAATGTCCGCCCCCTGAGAGGCTGCCAGTTCTGCGTTGGTGACACTGTTAAGTAACGGCTGGGTAATAGCGATAGATTCACTCACCATCACCCGTCCTTCACTTGCACGAATAGCGTATAAAAGCGCCGCGCTGTCCATTGTCTGAAAATCAGAGTTACAGCAGTCGAGTAATCGCTTATGCGTCATGTTCAGTCCTTACCTGTTTCAACTTGCTTAATCAGGGCATTACCCGGTCGCAGCGTCAGCATGAAGAAATAACCCTGCATGATGTATACCCCGGTAAACGGGTTGTTGATTGTTTAATGTGTACCATTTATGTACCACTTGTGTACCATAGCTGGCAAGGGTTAACGCAGGAATGGGCTAAGGCTTGTTTTGTGATCGGCTTAGCTCTAATTTGAGCGGTATACGTTTTTGCTATCGTTGCTTTATGCAAGGGGATGTAATGCCAGAGGAATCAGCAACGCCAGCGCGCGTCAGGGGAGATATGAAGGCAGGCCAGCGGTTTGAATTAAAGATTGATGAAAACAGCGCGATGCCGATTTACCTCCAGCTGACGGGCGCAATCAAGACGGCCATCAATGACGGGCGACTGCAGCCCGGCGATATCATTCCTTCAGAGCGCGTTTTGGTGGAGCAGCTGCGGATTGCGCGGGGCACGGTCAGGAAAGCCTTGCAACATCTTCTGGAGGAAGGGATCCTCGTTCGTAACCAAGGTTCCGGCACGTTTGTTGCTCCTCACGTGCGCCAGTCGCTGCCATTGCTGGAAAGTTTCAGCGAAATGGCGGAGGCCACCGGCGGCAAAGCCAAAAGTGAGTTGGTTGCATTTGAACGTCGTCAGGCCACCCGTGATGAGCGTCTTATTTTTCAACTCAAAAGCAGTCGAGCAGAGGTGGTTGAACTGAGCCGTCTGCGAAAAATTAACGGCATTGCCGTTTCTCTGCAAACGGCCATTGTCCCTGCTGAGCTACTGGAAACGATTGAGGAGATTGGCGAGTCACTCTATCTCTATCTGGAGAACAAAGGCGCTCCCGTCATGCGTGCAGTACAGCATTTCAGCGCGGCAATAGCTGATGAAGCGCTTGCCCGTCATCTTAATATTGGCAGGAATGAGCCCGTGTTACTTGTCACCCGAACCGGCTTTTCTCATCAGGATCGTCCCGTCGAACATACCCGCACCTGGTGTGTTAACGAGTATTACGATTTTACGATAGAGCTGCACCGCAAGTAGCGGTGCAGAAGTCGGCAGCGACAGATAAAAAACACATCCACAGCCCCGCCGGGGCATGATGTCATTACCCGCAGCGGAACGACATTGCGTGCTGATAACTGAATAAGATCATGACTTAATATTTGCTATTCATTCGCGGGATAAAGGGCTTACAGACCCAGGTCAGACAGGCTCGGGTGATCGTCAGGACGGCGCCCCAGCGGCCAGAAGAACTTACGCTCGCTTTCTTTAATAGGCATGTCATTGATGCATGCGAAGCGACGTTTCATCAGGCCATCGGCCTCAAACTCCCAGTTTTCATTGCCGTAAGAGCGGAACCAGTTACCTGAGTCATCACGCCATTCGTAAGCGTAACGGACCGCGATGCGGTTTCCGCCAAACGCCCAGAGCTCTTTAATGAGGCGGTACTCGAGCTCTTTTTTCCACTTACGGGCGAGGAACCCTTCAGCTTCTTCACGATTATTCGCAAATTCGGCACGGTTACGCCATTTGGTATCCAGCGAGTAGGCCAGTGCTACTTTTGCAGCGTCGCGGCTGTTCCAGCCATCTTCAGCCAGTCGGACTTTCTCAATAGCCGTTTCAAGAGTAAACGGCGGAAGCGGCGGGCGGACTTGTGTATCTGTCATGGTAAAACTCCTGTGAATTCCGGTGTATAGGTAATAACAATGTTCGTTACTCAGGCCCCGACTGAGACCCGTTCCAGCAAATCGTTTGCAATGGCGAGGACTTTTTCTCGTGTATCACCTGCGTCTTGTTCATGGAATAAAGGTAGAACGATCGTTCTACCTGGTCAAGCGTTGGTTACGCGTTATTTTTTGTGAGACAGGGGAGTATTAAAAAAGCACTGAGGAGGGGGGGACAGGAATCAGGCGGGGAAGAACGTTTTTTTGATTTCCACACCCATCCGTAACCGATTAAATAACTTTGACAGGTTACATGGCTTGTGTGTAACCTTGAAAAATCAATTTAACGGTTACAAAGGGTTTGTTATGACATCTTCTCATTCAGGATTCTTAACTGCAGATAACGCACCTGCCACGCCGACGACACAGGTTCATTACCGCTATCAACAGGCGGGCGATGTGAACGTTTTTTACCGTGAGGCTGGCGATCCGGCATCGCCAGTCCTGCTGATGCTGCACGGTTTCGCGGGTTCATCATTTATGTTCCGTGACCTTATTGCCCAGCTGGCAGATCGTTATCATCTGATAGCACCCGATTTACCGGCCTTTGGTTTTACCGAAGCACCAGAGCGGGGTGCATATGCTTATACCTTTGACCAGCTTGCTGAAACCATTGACCGCTTCACTGAAGCGCTCGGCCTCGACGCCTATGCTCTGATGGTTCACGACTACGGCGCGCCCGTCGGATGGCGTCTTGCGCGATCTCATCCGCAGCGGGTTACCGCCATCATTTCCCAGAATGGCAACGCTTACGAAGAGGGGCTGGGAGAGGCCTGGGCACCTATCCAGAAATACTGGCGTGACCCGACCCCCGAGAACCGGCGTGCGCTGAGTGATTTTCCAACTCCGGCGGCAATTAAATGGCAGTACCTGGAAGGGGTAACCGATCCGGGTCTGGTTTCCCCGGATGGTTATTCACTTGAAGGGATGCAGGTTTTACGGCCGGGCAATGCAGAGATCCAGCTTGACCTGCTGCTGAATTACGCCTCGAACGTGAAGATGTATCCTCTGTTTCAGCAGTATTTCAGAGAGTATCAGCCACCGCTGTTGGCGGTCTGGGGAAAAAACGACCCGTTTTTTATGGCCGCAGGTGCCGAAGCCTGGAAGCGCGATCTGCCGAAAGCCGAGATAAATTTCTATGACACTGGCCACTTCGCGCTTGAAACGCATGCGAAAGAGATAGGGGCTGACGTTCGGGCATTCCTTGACCGACATATTCGCCGGGCGGGTTTGTCGACTGGCAATCAAACGTGATCCGGGAAGGGCCCTCTATGCACACGATGTGTTGTGAGCCGAATGGGCTAAGCATTGAATTCTATTACCCGGGTTAAGTATTTGCTGATTAGGGGCGAGAAGAATGCCGGGAAGCAGAGCAGGCGACCGATGACATATTAGCTTTTCATCCAGCTTTCAAAAGCCGACTTCCATTCAGGATGCCAGCGCGACAGGGCCGGGCGGTTGTCCAGCATATCCTGAGCGGCCCACATAATCCGTCTGGCATCCATCTCACTGGTCACAGCGTTATCAGGGCAGATGACATAGAAGTCACCCCGCTCAAATCGTGGGAGGAAATAGTCAATGACCTGCGCCGCCGTCCACGCTTCATCAGGCTTTTTGCCGCTGCGCTCGTCCATGCCGGGATCGTTCATGTCGGTCCAGGTATAGCCCGGAACCAGAAGGTGAGCGGTGAGTCTGGTGACGGTTTCCTTCAGAAGCTGATGGGACAGCTGTTCTGTCAGTACCTTTACGGCTGCCTTTGAGGCGTTATAGGCGGCGTTACCTGGCGGGGTGGTAATGCCCTCCTTAGAACCGAGGTTAACGATCGCACCTTTCTCGTCCATTTTTAACATTTCCGGCAGAAAAATATGCTGTGTGGCAACCATGGACAACAGGTTGACTTCCATCTGCTGTCGCCAAAGATTGGGTGAATCACAGGCTCCGGCTGCAATCTTCACGCCGGCATTGTTAAACAGCAGGTTCACTTTT
Source organism: Leclercia sp. (assembly GCA_049284415.1). GTDB lineage: Bacteria > Pseudomonadota > Gammaproteobacteria > Enterobacterales > Enterobacteriaceae > Enterobacter. The sequence continues at coordinate 127,848 of JBAPXW010000021.1, read as the reverse complement.
CCCCAGGTGCTGTAAACGGTGTCTTTGAGCTGCAGCTGGTCTTCGTGCCGGGTTATGTCGCCAGTGACAAGCAGCGTTTCAGTCGCCAGTTCGCCAGCGAGTTGCTCAAGCGCCTGTCTGTTCCTGTCGAAAAGGCAAAGCTTCATACCTTTTCGCGCCAGTTCCCTTGCCGCAGCGGCACCAATGCCCTTCGCCGCACCGGTTATTACGGCAACGTTGCCTGTACTGATGACTTTATCGTTCATGACTTACTCCCGTCAGTAATGCGTACCGATAAGAACATAAGAAGAAGTGCTACCAGGGAAAAAACAGCCCCTACCCAACCCGTAGAGATCCAGCTTCCTCCCGAAGCGATAACAAATCCTCCACCGGCTGCGCCGAGCGCATTGGAAATATTAAACGCGCTGTGCGTGAGGGACGACGCGAGTGTCTGTGCCTCACCAGCAATGTTCATCATATGCGCCTGAAGCGCCGGCACGAGGGAAAATCCGCACCCGAGCATAAACAGCACGATGAGAACCGGGGTCTGAAGCGTTCCCGTAAGGGAAAACAGACCCAGAAAGACGATGTTCCAGACGATGATGCCAAATATGGATGGGATCAGCGAAACGTCCGCCAGCCTGCCACCGATAATGTTGCCGGCAACCATGCCCGCCCCCCAGAGAACCAGGATCCATGGTACGGCTGAGGTTGAAAACCCGGCAACTTCCGTCAGCGCCGGTGTGATAAAACTGTATACGGCAAACATTCCGGCAAAGCTGACTGAAGCGACGGCAAACGTCATCAGGATCCGGGGGCTCTTCAGCGCACCAAGTTCCTTCAGCGGTGAAGCGGACCTGTCGGCCGCCACGGATGGAACAAAAAGCATAACCATTATGGACGTCAGCACCAGGCCTGCAGTCACCATCCAGAAAGACATTCTCCAACCCAGCGTCTGGCCAGCCCATGTGACAAGCGGAACGCCGGCAACGTTCGCTACGGCCAGTCCCAGCATAACGTAACCGATATACCGGGCTTTGTGCTGGGGCGATACCATTGAGGCCGCGACGAGCGCGGAAACGCCGTACCAGGCACCATGAGGCATACCGGAAATAAAACGGGCTGCCAGCATGAAATTGTAGCTCGTGGCCAGGGCGCTCAGGATATAACCTGCAATTGCAATAACTAACAATATCAGCAAAAGGTTTTTACGGGCCAGCCGCGCGCCAAGCACCGCAATTGCCGGGGCACCGACCACCACGCCTGCAGCATAGGCGCTGATATAGCCACCTGCGGCAGGGATTGAAACGCCGGTTCCCCGCGCAAGCTCCGGCAGGAGGCTCATGGGCGCAAACTCGCCCGTTCCGATACACAATCCGCCCGCGCCCAGCGCAAGCATGGCAGGAAAAAGACCCACAGGCGGATGTATACGTTCACCCTGCGGTGAAAGCGTTTGTTCTGACATCTACTTTGACTCCTGATCTATTTAACTGCCGGATGCAAAAAAGAAGAACCGGTACCTGTCGGGTAACGGCTCTCAGCTATATGCCGCGTATAGTTCACAGCGTTCCGATAAGAACGGTAACCGGCAGTGGTTTATTGAACTGGAGTAAACTATAAGACCTTCCTTTCCGTTATTGATGAATCAGATAGTCAGTAACGATGAGTATTATTCAACAATTCTGTTGCTGGTTTCGCCATGAAGGGTGATAAGCGTTATTTCGGCAGGTTTCCCAAGCCGGAAAGGAAAACCGTTCCAGATGCCGGAACCATTACTGACATAAAGTTTCATGGAACCTGCTTCGTAGAGCCCGGACACAAAACCGTTATTAGCAGATGCGACCAGGCTGTCCAGTCCGGCGATCATACCGCCGTGTGTATGCCCGGAAAGCTGAAGGCTAACCTCGCTTTCTGCAGCCAGGTCAGCATTTTCAGGTCTGTGGTCAAGAAGGATGACGGTTTCACCCGGGCGGGAAGACTGCAGGGCACTGGCCAGGTCAGGGCCCGGCAGACCGTATGATGGCGCAACGGCATCCGTCACGCCAGACAGATACAGCGAGTCGCCACCACGGCTTATACGATAACCGGCATTATTAAGAAAATGCAGGCCGAGTTTTTCAAAGGTTTGGATCCAGTTTTCAGCGCCAAAGTAATACTCATGATTGCCCGTTACGGCAAAAACACCGTCCCGCGCTCGTAGCTGGCCAAGCGGCTCAATATCGGAGAAACGCGCATCCGGCCAGCCATCAATCATATCTCCGGTAACCACAACCATATCCGCATCCAGCTCGAGGGTGCGGGCAACAATGTCCTGTATCCAGCTTCGCGGCAGAAGCCTGCTGGCATGCAGATCCGTCAGTTGGGCAATCCGGTAGCCTTCAAAGCGTGGGGGTAGCCCCCTGAGCGTTACGGCTATCTTTTTCACTTCAGGCGTCGCTGTACCATTTTTCAGGGCCTGTGTTGCCAGTATGGCCGCCACCGCAGGCAGGATAAACCAGAAAGCCGTATGCCATTTCAACCGGCGTCCTGATACCAGCCGATGCACGATCCCGACGATGTCACGCAGCACCAACAGAGCAGCCATGAATACGGTCATGCCGAAAAGCCAGGTGGTAAGCAGCAACAGCGGTTTTGGTATCTCAGTAGAAAACATATTCCCGGTTAATAATTTCGTAATCAGATGAAACTCAGAGGCTACAAGCATTACACCAGCGGCGGCAATTTTTGCCGAAAGCGGGGCGGTCAGTGGCCTTATAAACCGAAACAGCACGTAAAGCGCTGGAAGAAGGGTCCAGATATGAAACACGCGGAGTACTCCTGGAGGAATGATAAATCGTTTGTCTGCCGAGGTGTCGGGTTGCAACGTTTTGTTGAATGAATCTAAACTTACCATCCTTCTGGAGCGATTCCGTGCAATGTCTTTTGACATTGCATTGAATTTTAATCAACGGTTCAACTTCATGCCTACCAGACTTTCTACCACGCTCACCCGAAGCGATCTTGCTGAACTCAACGCCTTTCTTATTACCGCGAAAATGCGCAGTTTTACCAAGGCCGCCATTGAGCTCGGGATCACCACTTCTGCGCTGAGCCATACCATACGCAATCTCGAGACGCGCCTGGGCGTCAGGTTGCTGAACAGAACAAGCCGCACGGTCTCTCCGACCGAAGCGGGTGCGAGTTTGGCACTACGCCTTGAAACAGGATTTAAAGAAATTGGCGACGCGCTTGAGGAAATTAATCGCATGCGCGATCGGCCCGTAGGAAGACTCAGGCTTAACGTGCTGAGTGACGGTGCCCGCCTCATCATGGCACGCCATCTTCCACGCTTTATCAGCAAGTACCCGGAAGTGGAGATCGAAATCAGCGTTGATGACAGGATGGTCGATATCGTGCAGGAGGGGTTTGATGCGGGGATCCGTTTTGGCGGTACTGTCCCTGAAGATCTCGTTGCAGTCCGCCTGGGCGGAGAGCTCAAATGGGTGGCGGTAGCATCACCACGCTATCTTTATCAGCATACGCTTCCTGCCGTGCCTGAAGATCTGCGCCTACTTGACTGTATTCTGCTGCGCACCGGGCAGGGCGTCATCTACAAATGGGAATTCCGTAAGGGTGAGGACTATCGCGTGGTTGATGTCAGGGGGCAGCTTTGCGTGAGCGAAACGGCGCTGGCAATTGAGCTGGCCCTGTCTGGCGCAGGCATTGCTTACTGCCTTGAAGACAGGGTTCGTGACCACATTCGTGACGGCAGCCTGAGGGTTGTGCTCCCGGAATGGGCACCCGTTGAAGAGCCTATGTACCTTTACTATCCCGGTCACCGGCGGGCTCCACAAGGCCTGAAAGAGCTGATTGAGGTGCTGAGAGAAGGGATTGAAAATGAAAAGCGAATAGCTGCTGAATAATTCAATTCGTTGCTATAGCAACGTCCCTACCTATTATACTGACCCCAAGATCTTAAATATTTTCTGTCCTTGCGACGAGGCCTGTTTAAAGGCCTCAGGACTGATGCTGCAGAGATAACTGTGGTGCCGGTTTCGGTTATAGAGCACTTTAATGTATTCGAAGATATCCTAACGCGCCATGACGTTGGCAATGTCCGCCCTTGGCACAGGGCGGACGTTCTCTGACTGAGCTGAAGGTCCGCTGTGAGCGAGGAGCTGACGTTACTGTAATTATCAAAGAGCACGAGGCAGAGTATTCGATGTAAAGGATGACCACGTAAGGAGTGACAATTCTAAGCAACGGAAATTCATGAGATCCGACAATACTTCATGAGGAAGGCGTTTTTGTTCAGGCTATTTCGCCACTATCGCAATATTAAAGTCGTAGTTACCCCTCACTTTTGAGAGCTGGAACAGCAAAGTCGCGTACATTTCTGTTGCCCTTGAGGTTTCAATACCACCCAAATCAACGATATCACCCGCAGGCCAGCCAAACTGTGTCAGCAGTCCGGCAATGGTTTCCTTTGCTTCATTGCTTTCCCCGGACAAGAAGGCATTGTGTGAACCCGGCAGTATCGATGGGTTAAGCATGACGGTGTGGCTCATCGTGTTCAGCGTTTTCACCACCTGAGCAGTCGGAAATTTACGCTGAATCTGCTCACCCAGGCTGTCGTCATTTGCAAAAGCAAGCCGGGGGGGTCTGCCGGGGGCGTAACTCAGGGGCAGTGCCAGATCGAGAATAATTTTCCCTTTTAGGTTCTCAACTCCGGTTTCCTCAAGTGCAAGTATGCTGACGGCACCCTCGGTGGCATTGATAACCACATCGGCGAACTGCCCGGCTTCTGAAAACGTCACAAGGCTGACCTCGGGGTGGTCCTTTGCCCAGAATTGCCAGGCGGGTATGCCTTTGCTGTCTGGCTCTGTGCGGCTAAGGGTGGAGAAAACATCGCGCGTCCCGACCACCACGTTGTGGCCCAATTCGGCCAGGCGAAGTGCGAATGCTCTGCCAACCATGCCGCTGCCAATAATGCCAATTTTCATAAATAACTCCGGTATCACGTTATTTCCAGCATGCTTATCGCCCACGATTACAGTATGTAAGCATGAACTTATGATTGCGGAATGTATCAGTTGAGTGCAGTTCTAAAACCATTGAAACAATGAGTTTTCAGTCTACTGTCAGTGACACAAGGAACTCTTAACAGCGCAAAATGCCTGCTCAATTCCGAAGAATCCCTCACAATCTGGTGCGAGAAGGGTAAACGTCGCGTGAGTAAAAACGGCCAACATTTATTGCGTTAGTCGCTCAATAAGTTGGCGTTGATATTCCGGCAGTTTGCTGCGGGTTACGCTCTGAAACGTCAAAGGGGGGAGCCATGTCATTCCTGCATGCAACGCGCTGGCTTTCATTGGGGTAAAAACATCCGCTAAATCGATACCGGTTCTGCCGTTAATACCATAGGTTGAATCACCTCCAGCGGCTGTCGTGACGATCAGCATCTCTTTTCCTTTCCACAGGTCCGGTCCGACGTTGCCCCAGGTAACATTTAACCATGCTTTCATCATCGGCGTGATATTGAACCAGTGCGTGGGAAAAAGGAAAACAATACGATCGTTTTCCTGCATTAAGCGCTTTTCTGCATCGCTGTTAATATTTCGGGTATCAAAACCATAAAGCGTTTCAAGATTGCGCACGGTCACGCCAGGCACGCTTTCAGCGGCCTGCTGAAGCCCTTTTATCATAACGGAGCTTTCAGGCCAGGGATGAGAGACAATAACCAATGTTTTGGGCCGGGCATTCTCTGCACTTATTGCTTGTCTGGCGGGCAATATCAACGAGAACGTCAACAGGATAATAAGACTGAGCAATCGACAGAGACTATTTAATTTCATTATTTTTCCCGGCGTTTATTGGGCAAGGTATCGTGATCCCATTTAATCGTTTTTCACCCTCATGCGGTGATGTGCTTGCAACTTATCACATTGAGGGCAAGAAGATAGTCAGGAAGAAGAAATGCAGTTATAAGCCATTTTCATAAGTTGAATGCACTTTCATGTTCGCACTGAAGCGCTTAAGAATCGGTGAGGGAAAATGAATTTTATATTAATTAGTTTTATTTATGAGTGTATTTTCGCAATCAAGGTTGCACTATGCAAAACACGCCAGGTAAACTTCTTAATGATTTTTAGTATCTAATAAACGAGAGATTATTCTAATTATCGGTCTGATTATAACGCCTGTGCGAAGGTCGTTAATCATTGTGAATAGTCGGTCAAATACCTCATTTATACACTTCAACTTTAAACTATGAGGCTTTATGAAAACTGTTGGTTATGCGGCATTTTCTTCTAATGCAAAATTAGCGCCTTATCAATTTTCAAGACGTGACATACGTGAAAATGATATTGCAATTGAAATCCTGTTTTGTGGTGTTTGCCATTCTGATCTGCATACCGTGAATGGGGATTGGGGACCGCAACCTTATCCCTTAGTACCAGGGCATGAAATTGTCGGCGTAGTGACATCAACCGGACATGCTGTAAAAAAATACAAGCCAGGCGATTACGTCGCAGTGGGTTGTATGGTGGATAGCTGTATGCAATGCGATCAGTGTTCACGGGGTGAAGAACAGTATTGCCGACAGGGTATGACGCCGACCTATGGGACGCCTCACAGAGTAACCGGTGAAATTACCCAGGGAGGTTACTCAAAACATATCGTAGTAAGAGAAGAGTTCGTACTCAGCATTCCATTGAATATGGATTTGGCAAAAACGGCACCCATTCTTTGTGCCGGCATAACGACTTATTCCCCCTTGAAAACGTGGAATATTAAACCCGGTAGCCGGGTTGGCGTCATTGGTCTCGGTGGATTAGGGCACATGGCCGTTAAACTGGCGGTGGCCATGGGGGCTGATGTGACCGTTATCAGCCGTACCAACAACAAAGAAGATGAAGCTGTGGCATTGGGGGCAAGGAGAGTACTGGCTTCATCAGATCAGGCGGCACTCGACGCCTCGGCGAATGCCTTTGATTTGATTATCGATACTGTGCCGGTAAAACATGACCTTAATATTTACACTTCGCTTTTGGATATTGATGGAACTTTAGTGATTGTTGGACAAGTCGGGCCCCTTGAGGAACCCATAACGGTGCCACTGATTATGGGGCGTCGACGTATTGCGGGTTCATTAATCGGTGGCATCACGGAGACTCAGGAGGTTCTTGATTTCTGTGCAGCTCACAATGTTTACCCGGACTGTGAAATGATCAGCATCAACCAAATCAATGACGCCTTCTCGCGTCTTGAAAGAGGCGACATGGCGCATCGTTTTGTTATCGATATGTCCACGTTATCAACCAGTTAATGGCTTCAGCCGTCTCTGCGCAGGGCACCTGCTTCTGCAAGCGAAACGTAACCTGAATTTGAGCTCAGACAGCAGTCCGCCACGCTAGGGCAGTGGTTCGTAACGTAATGCTTCAATAATCATTGAGAGCGCAGGCAGGAGCTGGCGCTCTCCTGGATAGAAAATATGATATCCCGGACGCAAAGGACACCACGCCTCAAGAACTGGCTGAAGATGCCCACTTTCAAGCCATGGACGGGCAAGAATGTCAGGCACACAGGCAAAACCATACCCTGCCACAGCAGCATCCAGAGCAGCATAAACAGAATTGAAGACCAGCGGACCTTCTACCCGATAAAGCTGTACACCCTCGTCCTTTTTTACTACCCAGGGAGTGATCCCTTCTTTAAGCGAAAATCGGGTAGTAATACACGAGTGCTTCGCTAAATCATCAGGTGAGCGTGGCAGATCCTTATCCTTCAGATACCCGGGGGAGGCGACGATAACATTGCGCAAATCAGGTGAAATTCTGACAGATGCCATATTCTTGCCGATCCGGTCTCCGGCCCTGATGCCTGCATCAAAGCGCTCGGCAATAATGTCTGTGAGCGCCGGGTCGTTAGAAACCTCAAGCTTTACATCGGGATATTGATGTAATACAGCTGAAAGACGTGGCCAGACAAAGGTGTTATAAGCAAAATCAGAGGCGGTTATTCTTACCGTTCCGGTGATCTTACTGCCCAGTTCTCTTACTGAGGACAGTTCATTGGCAATGACTTCGAATCGCGGTGACACGCGCTCAAGTAATCTTTCTCCCGCCTCGGTTGGCGAGACGCTGCGGGTGGTTCGAATAAGCAGGCGCAGCCCAAGTCGTGATTCCAGGTTACGAATGGTATGGCTTAATGCGGACTGTGAAACGCCCAGTTCCGCTGCGGCTTTCGTAAAGCTTCGCTGCCTGGCGACAGTAATGAATGCCACAATATCCCGGAATATTTCCCCTGACATAGTCTGCCTCCTGTTCGCTGTAGTGGTGTCCGTCACGTTGAGAGATAAATGCGCTGTTTAGATCGATTTTTCGTGAAAACGCAATGCGTCGACCATCAGGACCATGGCCCTGGAATGCTGTCTGCGATTAGGGTAATAGAGGTGTAAACCGGGCCAGAGAGGGCACCAGTCCTGAAGCACAGAGATAAGTTCGCCTGAATCAAGCCAGGGTTGAACCATATCTTGTGGCAGGTAAGCAAGGCCAAAACCATCCTTAGCGGCCTCAAGTATGTCGTAGACATTATTGCAAATGACAGGGCCGCTGACCCTGACGTCGAATTCACGATCGTTCTCAACAAACTCCCAGTCATAAAGACCACCATAGGTGGATGTCCGCAAACGAATCCCTTTGTGCTGTGTAAGCGCGTTCGGATGTTCGGGGACAGAGTGGCGTTTGAAATAATCGGCTGAACCGACAACCGTATTTTTAACATCCGGGCTGATGCGAACGGAAATCATATCCTGGGCCAGATCTGCGCCAAATCGCACGCCTGCATCATAGCCACGAGCGGCAATATCGACGCTTTCATATTCGCTGATGAGTTCAACGGTGATGTCAGGATACTGCTGCAGGAAATGAGATAATCGGGGCCACAATACAGACCGTATAACGTAATCAATGGCGGTAATGCGCAATGTCCCGGTTGGTTTGTCCCGAAGATCATTCAGGGAGTCCAGTTCATTAGTGATCTGCTCAAACTCTGGCACGATACGATCCACCAGATGCTGGCCAGCCATAGTGAGCGTTACGCTACGCGTACTTCGCAATAAAACACGCACGCCAAGTCGCTCTTCTAAACCCCGTATGCTCGCGCTAAGGGCTGGCTGCGTGACGCCCAGTTGAGCCGCTGCCCGCGTGAAGCTGCCTGTCTGGGCAACGGCAATAAGCGCGATTAAATCACTGAAACCTTCTCGGGCCATTTTTCTCTCACTGATGAAAGCGGCTGACAACCGGTATCGATGCTTGCGTCAGCGTGGCAGGTGGGATTGCACTTGAACATTAATGAATTCTATTTATGAATGCAAGAAATAAAAGAGCATGGTCAGCTGGCCACACCTCATGTAAATTTATTAATGAGAGATGACGGAATATTGAGATTAAGCATTCGTTGCTGATCTGATAATTTACAAAAATAGCCTGTCTCCAGCAGGTGGTAAATTTCTGTGATTTTCTCCGATTAAAATAGCTTAATATGTCACCCTTTAAAATATTTATTATTTTTATATGTGTGTCAATTTAAGTACAAAGATGCCACCCTGCGTGTGGGCTGCAATACCCCTTGATCGTATAATTAACGAGGCGACTCTATGTCCTTATTAAAGGTTTCACTGTTATGTGCGTCGGTATTAATGTCCGGTGCGGTATTTGCAGCACCAACCAATCCCTCAAACGTAGCCGAAGGAATAAATGCATTAGGTTCGAAGAGCGTATCGTTCCAAAATGGCACCGTTAAAATGGCTGCAAATATCTATTTCCCGCCAGATTATGACAGCGCGAAAAAATATCCGGCAATTGTTGTCTCACATCCCTGGGGTGGCGTGAAGGAACAAACCTCAGGTCTGTACGCCCAGCAGCTGGCAAAGCGTGGCTTCATTACGCTGGCGTATGATGCTTCACATTATGGGGAGAGCGAGGGTTTACCGCGCGATCTGGAAAGCCCGGCAGACCGCGTCCAGGATATCCGTAGTGCGATTGGCTATCTTGCCAGCCTGCCACAGGTTGATGCAGCCCGCATTGGCGCTTTAGGCATCTGTGCCGGGGGAGGCTATACACTGCATGAAGCGCAAAATGATTTACGTGTTAAGGCTGTAGCGGGCGTCGTCCCCTACGACATTGGTGATGCGACCCGCAACGGTATTGAAGGCATGCCGGTATCGGCATCTGACCGGCAGAAATTAATGCAAAGTGTCGATGACCAGTTAAATAAAGAGGCTGCGGGTTCACCCATACTGGTTCAGCAACTGCTCCCTTCGCGAGATACCCTGAACGCCAGTACACCGGGTTTTGTCCGTGAAGCTACGGATTATTATCTGACGCCGAGAGGGGCTCACCCGAATGCCCGCAATCGTTATGTTGTCACGAGTCCTGGACTCCATATGGCTTATTACCCTCTGGAACATATGGATCTGATTGCGCCACGCCCCGTGCTCTTAATTGCGGGAGAAAAAGCCGAAACCAGGAAATTTAGTCAACAGGCTTACGACAACGCTAAACAGCCGAAAGAATTAGTGATTATACCTGGTGCTTCTCATTTTGATTTATATGACAAAGCGCAGTTTGTTAATCCGGCAATCGATAAGCTTGCCGAGTTTTATGGCAAAAATCTTTAATTACGTCATGCCCTGGGGAACAGGCTTCTATCAACCGGCATACCCGGCATCATCGAGGCAAAAATGCCGGTTGATAATTTATTATGAGGAATATGTTTATGAACTACCCATTGAAAAATAAAGTGGCTTTAGTAACCGGTGCCGCGTCAGGCATTGGCCTGGCGACCGCTCGCGCTTATGCAGAAGCCGGCGCTTCGGTTGTACTGGCCGATATCAATAACGACCGGGTCAATCAGGCAGCAAACGAACTTATTGCCAAAGGTTATCAGGCGAAAGCGGTTATTTGTAATACGGCAAATCTCGACGAAGTTGATGCTATGGTTCAGGATACGGTTGCCACTTTTGGCCGACTGGATATCGCCTTTAATAATGCCGGTGTACAGAACCAGCTCGCAGAAATTGCGGACGCAACGGCAGAAGACTTTGACCGCGTTAACGCAGTGAATCTCCGCGGCGTGTGGGGATGTATGAAGTATGAATTGCAACAGATGCGCAAGCAGGGAAGCGGCGTCATTGTGAACTGTTCTTCTATTGGCGGCATCGTGGGTGGCGCAGAACGCGCTAATTATCATGCAGCGAAGCATGGCGTACTGGGGCTGACAAAAAGTGCAGCGCTTGAATATGCAGCCCGGAATATTCGTGTAAATGCAGTGTGCCCTGGTCTTATCTGGACGCCAATGGTCGATGCCATGGTTGCTTCGGGTCAGAAAGAGGCACTGGAGGCCATGGTTCAAGGTGTTCCTATGCAGCGTCATGGCAAAGCAGAAGAAATTGCTGACGTCGTACTTTGGCTATCCAGTGATGCTTCATCCTACGTTACAGGCCAGTCAATATCGATTGATGGCGGCCTGACTATGCGTTGATTCGTTGTTGTTTTATTACCCTTTGTTTTGTTTTTTAAAACAACGCCCTGTTGATCAGGGCTTTTTTATGGCTATCAATTTCAAACTGACATTTTTTCGTAGCGACGGCAGTTTCCGACGCGGAGCCGACAAGTGAGTGCGTTTGAAGGTCTGCCGGGAGCGAGGTGCGGAAGTTTGCAACGTGCAGGTGATATGGATATTTTTACTAAACTATTATGAAGGAGGTTATGACATGGTCTAAATCAGGACGCCAAAGTTAAAAGATATACCCTCTCTAAATAAGCTGTTTCTGCAACTGGGATATCAGACAGAGGAAGAACGCTTAGAAAAGCACATTGACCAGGAGCATACCGGTCTTAGCATATTGGTTGCCGAATCAGAAAAAGAACTTTGCGGGGTTATTGTGGTGAATTTTATAATGCCTCTGCATGAAAGCGGCTTATGGGCATTAATTTCAGCGCTGGTCATAGATGAATCATTGCGAGGGGCAGGGATCGGGCGGAAGCTTCTCATCGCTGCTGAGCAAATCGCCCTGGAGAAAGGATGTTCTCAAATTGAGCTTTCAAGCAGTGAAAGAAGAGTCAGAGCACACAAGTTTTATGAAGATAATGGTTATCAGGAAGTGAGGAAGCGTTTTGTTAAACACCTCGCCGATGTTCCCGTTATTAATTAACTCACTCGCAAGGTTTGCATTGTCCGCTCCTGGCACTAAGCGGCCTGAAAGGCCGCCCGTAACAGCTACGTGCCTGTCGCGCACTACCAGCGCGTAGCCTGCATATCAATCACAAAGCGATACTTAACGTCACCCTTAAGCATACGGGCAAAGGCAGCCTCGACATCCTCGCCCCCGATCGTTTCAATATCGGCGGTAATATTGTGCTCGCCGCAGAAGTTCAGCATCTCCTGCGTTTCCTGAATGCTGCCAATCGACGAACCGCTGATGCTTAAACGTCGAAATACCATCGGGGTAATATTTGGCGCATTGTGTGGCTGGTCCGGAATGCCTACCAGCACCAGGCGGCCATTGGTTTTCAGCGTTGCCAGATAAGGATCCAGATCGTGCGGGGCCGCTACGCAGTCAATGATAAAATCCAGCGAGGTTTGGCAGGCAGCCATTTGCGCGGCATCGCGCGATACCACGACCTGTTTAGCCCCCAGACGACGGGCATCGTTGCCTTTCTCCGGGGAAGTCGTAAACAGGGTCACTTCCGCCCCCATCGCACTGGCCAGCTTCACGGCCATATGGCCTAAACCCCCCAGTCCTACAACGCCCACACGATCGCCTGCTTTGACATTGAAATGGCGCAGCGGCGACCATACCGTCACGCCCGCACATAACAGCGGTGCAACCCCGGCAAGCGGCAGGTTTTGCGGTACAGATACAACAAAATGTTGATCGACAATCACGCTCTGCGCATAGCCGCCCCAGGTTCTGTCGCCGGTATATTTATCAATGCCATTGTAGGTCGCAGTAAAACCCGCTTCACAATACTGTTCTTCGTGGTGCTTGCAGAAATGGCACTCGCGGCAGGAGTCGACCATTACCCCCACACCGACGATATCACCGGGTTTAAAATGGGTGGCCTCGGCGCCAACTTCCACGACGCGCCCGACAATCTCATGTCCTGGCACCAGTGGATAATGGCTCACCGCCCATTCGTTACGCGCCATATGGAGATCGGAGTGGCACACGCCGCAATAGAGGATCTCGATTTTGACATCCTGCTTCTGTAATGCGCGCAGCGACACCTGACCTGATGTTAAGGGTTGTGCCGCGTCATGCGCGACCAATGCGTTGATTTTCATCTGACCTCAGGAATGTGCTGGTTTTGGCTAACTCAAGGGGGCAGACTATAGTCAACAGGGTTCGATATTGATAGTAGTCACCATTTGGTGACCATAAGCAGAGGACAGAACAGTGCCAGCCTGGGTAGACGGTAAACTCTTTTTCTATGCGGACTCGCCGCCGCGCCGCCTGATGGAACTTTTTTCAGTTAAATGGAGCACCATGGTGCTGCACGCGCTATATCACTGGCCGGATGAACGCGCACGCACCGGTGAGCTGCAGCGTAGCTTGCAGGGGATATCCAAGAAAATGCTGTTCCAGACGCTGAAAGAGCTGGAGATGCGCGGGCTGATCGCCCGCCATGTGTATGACATGATCCCACCCAAAGTTGATTATCGTCTGACCCCACTTGGCAGAACCTTTGCCGAACCCATTGAGCAAATGTACCAGTGGGGATTAGAAAATCAGTCCGCACTGGATGAAATGGACGCTAATTATCAGGCGGCGTCCAGGGGAACTAACGTTCAATTTCGTTGACAGGCATGTCATTGAGACAGGCAAAGCGACGCTGCATCAGGTCTCTATTTCGAGACCTGTTTCAGTAACAGCTGAGCAATATCCCTTGCATCGTCGGCGGCGCGGTAATCGCCCATCACACGCGACAGGGTGATGGCGCCTTCAATCAGTATCAGCAACTGCCTGGCCAGGGGGGAGGCGTGTTCAATATTCAGTTGCCCGGTCAGTTCACGCATGTAATCGAGTAATTTCTGTTTATGCAGTCTGGCAATCTGTCGAACAGGATCGGCGCTATCTCCCACCTCACCCGCGGTATTGATGAATGCACATCCACGATAGCCCTCTGACTCAAACCAGCCTTTGAGCACGGTGAAGATATTCAGGATGCGTCCTTCCGGCGTATCGGCCTTGTCGCACTCTGTCCTGAACCATTCCATCCAGCGTACATCACGCGCATTCAGCGCTGCCGTTGCCACTTCGTCCTTGTTAGCGAAATGGCGATAAATACTTTTCCGCGCCACACCTGACGTCTTCACCAGCAGATCCATACCGGTGGCATGAATACCGTTCTGGTAAATGAGTTGTTCAGCGGTCGCGAGGATTTTTTCTCGGGTATCAGTCGTCTTTTTGTTCATAGGACAATCGTAGAACGGTCGTTCTCCTCGGTCAAGGGTTCGGCAATCATCTTTTCGACCCGATAGGGTGGCCATTCAGAGGGTGAGTAGAGCGGCGGGTTTATAAGATCAACGCTGAAGTGTATCAGAAGCAGCAGGGCTGCCTGATAACGCCAGGCTCTCCTTAACCGCGCGTTCCATCTGCTTTCTGTTGAGAATGAAACTGGTTCGCTCACCGGGTATTGTTAGCCTGAATTCACCATCTAACGGCATGGGGGATATCAAATACCATCGTCCCTGGAAGAAAAGCCAGTTCACTGAAACCTCGATCTATTCACGGTGAGCGTAGTCAGAATCGCTACGAATGCTTCCTGTTTCTGAAAGCTGCGACTTTCATACGATTGCCGCACGTCGCCATACTGCACCAGCGGCGGCGATGCGATTTACTCAAATCGTGGAAAAGCAAAATACAGTTATGCGCTTCACACTGGCGCACAAATTCAAATTTATTGCCTGTGACCAGTTTCACCAGGGCATCGGCAACGGGCCAGAGAAGGCTTGCGGGGCTATTGCTGACGGGATGCGTACCGGCATGATATTGCCGTGTCTGCTCATCCCATTGCAGTCTCGTCAGAGGTTGCCCTTCTTCAAGGATCCTGTTAATCAAAGCCAAATCTATCGCAACAGCGTTCATCGCAGCGTGCACGACAGCCCTGGCGGCATCGCGGAGCGGGTGGGCTTCTGCCAGTAATCCAGCGGGGGCTTCCGTCCCTTTGGATACCAGGCCCGCTGTGACCAGCCAGTCTATGACGCTAAGATCGTCTTCAAAACAATCATGTCGCTCATCACCTGTCCCGTATTCACTGTTAATGAAATCCAGCGCGAGGTTATCGGCCAGAAAGAGAGGCGGGGATGCAATTTGTGTGGGATCCATAATAGCCCGTAACTCATAAAATGATTTTGACAGGTTACCAAATTTACCCGCCATCTTCAAACTGACCCTTTAGCGCATCCGCAGCGTGTGACCGCCATTATTTTACAGAATGGCAGTCTCTGGTCCAGTGAAGGCATTGCCGCCACCGACAAAACCGTCTTTATCCACCGTCAGGCTGGCGATCTTATGCACCGGGCCGCGCCCTGACTACGTCCACACCTCGTTGCCATCCGGTGTTAACCATACCAGGCCCACAGGTGCCTTAATCAAAAACCACATTCCAGACGCGTCCAGATCGTCATCCTCATTATCAGAGGGGTAGGACGGCCAGGCATTTTTTAATACGTTTAATTGCGCCGAAATTGTCCCTGTTAAATACACGCCGTTTGCAGCCAGCTTAATTTTTCTCTCTTCTAATAAACGCGCCAGAAATTCAAAAAACGTCTTCTTTCGGAACAGGTAATTCTCTGGAATATCAGCGCAATCGACGCTCAGATGCTGCCATAAGGCGCCCATTGACAGACCATAAGCACTCTTTAACACCGATGCATATAATTGCTGGGTATTGTCCATTGCTAAAATTACTCCTTAGCGGTCTATGGCAGCACGTCGATATTAAGTGCAGCCAGGATCGCGCCTTCCATTTTTTCTGGCGTGGTGAAGGGGGCAAAACGCTTGAGCGGTTTACCGTCACGCCCGATCAGGAATTTAGTGAAGTTCCACTTGATCCGCCTACCCAGTACGCCGGGCAATTGGTCTTTCAGATACTGAAACACCGGGTGCGCTCCGGGGCCGTTGACCTCCACTTTCTCGAACATCGGGAAGCTCACCCCGTAGTTGATGTGACAGGTCTGCGCGATGTCATCGGCGCTGCCGGGTTCCTGCTTACCGAACTGGTTGCAGGGGAAACCCAGCACCACCAGACCCTGGGCGGCGTACTTCTTGTAGAGCGCTTCAAGGCCCGCGTATTGTGGCGTAAAGCCACAGTGGCTGGCGGTATTCACCACCAGCACCAGCTTGCCCGCATAGTCGGCCATCGGGATGCGCTCGCCATGCAGACGGGTGGCAGTCAGTTGATAAAAGGCGGTCATTTCGGAATCCTTATAGCAGTACCTGCAGAAAGAAACTGCCAATAATAGTGGCTGAGAATGATTTGCATTAACAAATGTAAACATTTATCGTTATGTAACATAATTATACGCCCGTCACCATTGCTCAACGCTCCCATATAGAGGGGCAAGGGCTGCTTTTGCCTGAAATACGTTACAGGGTCGGGCGTGCTGGTCGCAGGACATTGTCGTTTCACGACATTCTTATTACCAACAGGAATGTTTTTTTCTGGACAAGGGAGAGAGTCCGCTGCGGCTCAGACATATTATGGTCACGTTGAAAAAAATTCGTTCTAATTTTGCCGGAGGAGTTACACCTCTAATTTTTGGTCTTTTCTCGGCGCTTCCTGGCACTGCCTGCGCGGCCGAAGCGAGTGAAGAGAGTTATCAGGATCAAGAGACCTTGATCGTGACCGGTGAAAAAACCGCGCGTTCGATTCTTGATACCGGGTCGAGCGTCGAAGTCTTCGACAGCCGCCGTATCGATAGCCTGCCAGGGGCAGAAACGGTGACGGACCTGATGCGCCTGACCGCTAACACCGTCGATATTGGCATCGGTAACGATCTGCCTACCGTGCGCGGGGTTGACGGCTCCGGGCCCAGCACCGGCGCGGGGGCGTTTCTGAGCGGTACCCGACCTCGTCTCAGCCTCTCTCTGGATGGCCGTTCACTGACCTACAACGAGCAGGCTTATGGGCCGCAAACGTTGTGGGATATGGAACGCGTGGAGATGTTCCGTGGGCCGCAAAGTTACATACAGGGGCGTAACGCGATTGCCGGTGCAATCGTGATGACCTCCAAAGATCCGAGCTTTGAGTGGGAAAGCGCGTTCAAAGGCGGGGCAGGGAATCAGCACGCTTCCGAGCTGGCGATGATGGCTACCGGTCCGCTGGTGGAGGATCAGCTGGCGTTTCGTGTCAGCGTGGATCGCCAGCGCCGGCGCAGCGATATCGACCTGCCTGCCTACGATCCGGTCGGCGATCCGCGCGAAGTCCAGACCACCAACGCCCGGGCCAAGCTGTTGTTTAATCCGGCGGGGTTGCAGGACCTGACCACCAAACTGACGTTCAACCACGCTGACAGTGGTTCGCCGCAGAACGAAAGCCAAAACCCGATGCCGCACCCGACCAATCCGCGCTACGACTGGCGGCGGGCGGTGTTCAAAAGCAACGTCAACAGCGGGATCTGGGATCTCTCCTGGCAGGCCGACGACGCCCTGACGCTTGAGAACAAGCTTATCTATACCGGGTATCATATCAACCGCTATGTGGCGACCGGTCTGCCGAGAGCCAAAATCGACGGGCGCGAAGTACACGTCGAGCCCGTGGCGCATTTCGGTACGGCAGACAGCACCTTCCGTGGCCTGGCGGGCCTGCGCTATTTTGATGCCTCTCAGGATGAGTCGGTCTATATCTTCGGCGGCTCGACCTTTACTGACGATACCCGCACCAGCTCCGCCTACGGGGAATTGACCTATGCGTTGACACCGCAGGTGGACATCACCGGCTCCAGCCGCGTAGAAAGCGAGCATCGCAAGCGCATTGGCGGCAGCAAAACCGTGCGCGTGGATCTCGACGAAACCTATAACGTTTTCCTGCCGAAACTCGACGTCACCTGGAAACCCGATCCGAACCAGACCTGGGGCGCCCGTATCGCCCGTGGCTATAATGCCGGTGGCGCAGGCATTACCCTGAGCGCGCCCATTACCAGCTATACCTACGATCCGGAGTATGTCTGGAACTATGAGCTGTATACCCGCCACAAGCTGGATGATGCGAACCTGGTGCTGACGGGGAACCTTTTCTACAACGACTACAAAGACATGCAGTTGCCGTACTACCTGGCGGCTAACTCGACGGTCATCCGTAATGCCGACAAAGTCGAAACCTGGGGTGCCGAGTTTGGCGCAACCTGGACGCCGGTATGGGATGTCGAACTGTTCGGTAATGTCGGCTTGCTGAAAACCCGTATTTCCGACTTCCCGGGCAGCGGCGTTGAAGGCCACGACCTGGCACGCGCCCCAGCCTATACGGCTAACGCGGGCGCAAACTGGCGTCTGGGGCAAGGCTGGGAGCTGAGCGGCAACGTCGCCTTCTCGGACTCCTACTACTCCGCCTACGATAACGACTCGCGTGGACGTATCGGCTCATACTGGTCCGCCAATGCCCAGCTGGCGTACACCTTCATGTATGGCCGCGCCACCGTCTTCGCACAAAACCTGTTTGATGCCGATCGTAAAGTGATGATCAGCGGCAACGATATCTACAGCGCGACCGAACAGCGTTCACGCCTCGTCGGTGCCTCGCTGGAAATCTGGTTCTGATAACCGCGACGGGGGCTTTCCCCCGTCATTTCCCCTGACTGTCCTTGCGACATGGAGATCCTGATGTCTGTTACTCCGTTCCCGACGCGCACCCTGGCCTCACTGCTGGTGGCGACAACCCTGACCTTTGCCGCCCCGGCGCAGGCGGCGGACGCCCTGATTCAGGCCGAAAATATTACGCGTGAAAGCCTGGCGCCTGCCTTGGTTGAGCTGGCGTACAGTTCCAGCCAGCATGCGGTGTTCGTCAGTGCGCCAGACTGGAAAGAAGAAGCCCGCTCCCGGGTGCTGCGCCTCGATCCGAACACCCTTAAGGTGCAGGCTGAAATCCCCCTTGCGGTAAAAGGTTTCGGCGTGGCGCTGGATGACAACAACCATCGCCTGTATCTGACCGAGGGTTTTAACGGTGCCGTTGGCGTGGTGGATACCCAGACCAACCGCAGCCTGGAGACGATCGTGCTTCAGGAGAAGGTGAATCTGCATCAGGCGTACCTCAAGCACGGCCTGACCGACGAAAACCTGAAATTCCTGTTAAGCGAGCTGCAGCGCTTTAAAATCACCGACGACTATCTGTATAAAGTGCGCGAGGCGAAGTACGACGCCCGTACAGGCCGACTGTTCCTGCCGGGGCTCGGTTATGGTGTTGATAGCGTGCTGTTTGTCGTGGATACGCGCACCGGTAAACTGGAGAAAACCCTGCCAGGGTTTGGCTTTTATGCGGTGGGAATTGCCCTCGATGAAAAAGGCCGCCGGGTGTTTGTCTCGAACATGCAGGGCCAACTGATGACGGTGAATGCCGACACTCTGGAACTGACAAGCACCGCCGAAATCCAGGCCGACCAGCTGCTGAACCTGGTCTACGACCCGACCCACAACCGGGTACTGGGGGTCGATCAGGGGATCGACCGCGACAAATATCGCAACCATTTCCTGCAGCAAACCTACACCCGTCGCAGCAGTGGTCATCGCCTGTTCGCGCTGGATGCCGACAGCGGCAAACTGCTGGCAAGCGAGCCGACGGACGAGGTGCCTATCGGTGTGTTGCTGGATGAGCGCGCCGGACGGGTGTATGTCACCAACCGCAACGGGGTTCGCGTTGAGCAGGGTACAGGTACGCTGGCGGTCTTTGATGCCGCCACGCTAAAACGTCTCCAGACGCTGGCGCTGCCTCCGCATCCGAATAGCCTGACGCTGGATACCCGCGACCATGCGCTGTTTGTGACGGTAAAAAATGACGGTGAGGCGACGAAGGCAGGCAAACCAGAGAGTGTGGTACGTATTGCGCAATAACAACACTTAGCCGCCGGAAGGCGGCTAAGTGTTGCTTGCTGAATTCAGGCGCTGGCCTGGCCGGAAGCGAGGACTTTTGGATCCGCGCCAGCCTTTCCGTTGTACTGAATCAGCACGGCGCCGACCAGGATCAGTCCCACACCGGCGAACCGTGCAAGCGTTAAGGGGCGTGGTGTGAGACCCATCAGCGCAAAGTGGTCGATAAGCACTGCCGCGATCATCTGACCGGCCACCACCAGAACGATGAACCCCCCGGCACCCAGTTTTGGCGCAAAGGCCGCCGCGCTGGCGACATAAACGGCACCAAACACCCCACCAATCCACAGCCACCAGGGCCCCTGCAAAGCATGACTCAGGCGCGGAGCGGGGACCTTTAGAAACCACAGCAGAGGGAGCAGTGCGAGCATACTGACGGCAAGCGAGACCATTGCCCCCCAGAGTGGATGTCCCAGCGCCTTCCCGACAGCACCGTTACTGGTGGCCTGAAAGGGGATAACGGTACCGGCAAAAAATGCCATTACCGCCGGGATCAACGATACGATGATTGCCTTGCTGAACATGTAATACCTCTGGATGCGTAGACGACTGATAGCGGCATTTTTCACTATCAGTTATATTCATTGAAATCGTTTATATGCATGCAGGGTATGCACAAAATGGATGAACTGCGGAAGATTGATCTCAACCTGCTTTTGACGTTACACGTATTGCTTACTGAAAAGCACGTCACCCGCGCTGCGCTCAGGCTGCATCGTAGCCAGCCGGCAGTGAGTCATGCTCTGGCGCAGCTGCGGGATCACTTTGACGACCCGCTGCTGATACGCAAAAACGGAAAAATGACGCTTTCCTCCAGGGCACAAACGCTGTTACCCCCGCTTGAAGCCGCGCTGTACGGGTTGAACAACCTGGTGAGTTCTCCGGACTTCGACCCCTCAACCGCGAAGCGGCGCTTCCGGGTAACGATGTCAGATTACGCAGCGAGGATTGTGCTGCCGCCTTTACTTGTTTATCTGCGTGCGAGTGCGCCTGGAGTAGACCTTGCAATCAGCCAGGCCAGCCGGGAAATGATGCGGGTACAACTCGAGGAGGGTGAAGTGGATCTGGCGCTGGGCATCTTCTCCGACGCCGGGGAGGCTCTTCAGAAAGAAACCCTTTTTCCGGAACAGTTTGTCTGTCTGGCTGACCGCCGATTTCTGCCGGAGAATGGCCGGCTGACGCTGCAGGAATGGCTGGCTAAGCCTCATGTGATGCTGGGAATGGTGCCGGGCGCGGTTGATGAGATTGAAAAGGCGCTGATTGAGAGGGGGCTTAAGCGACATATTTGCGTTGCATTGCCTCACTGGAGCGCGGCGGTCAGCCTGCTACAGGGAACTGACCTGGTACTGACCGTTGCCAGTCGCTCCGTGACACCCGAGCGCTTTGATGAAGCGCTTATCTGCTTTGAGCCGCCGTTGCCGCTTTCGGGCTTTAACTATGAGCAGGCATGGCATATCAGAAAAAACACCGATCCGGCGCACCAGTGGCTGCGGCGCGCAATCATGATGAGTTGCGAGCGTTTCAGGACGCCCTGAATCCACGGGCAGGGGCAACGCTCGTGAGTTCACCGTATCTGATTTTTCTGTCGATATAAGGCTGAGGCTTACCGAACAAATATCCTTGTGCGAGATCGCAGCCCAGCGCCTGAAGACTGTCCAGTTGTTCCTGGGTTTCAACACCTTCTGCAACTGCCTTCATATTGAGGGACTTCGCCATGCCAGTGATGAGTTTAATAATATTAAGGGTGTCTTCCTGGGTTGATATCGAACTCACAAAAGACTTGTCGATTTTGATTTTATCGAAGGCGATCTTACTCATCCGCGAAAGCGAAGAGTATCCCGTACCAAAATCATCGATGGAGATTTTCACCCCCCACTCTCTGAGCTTGTTAAGGGTATTTATCGGCGTATTGCTCTCGGTAAAGAGGGAGGACTCCGTCACTTCCAGTTCAAGACGGTCCGCCGGAAGGCCGGTTTCTTTCAGAATGGACAGTACGATTCCAGCAAAGGCTTTGCTGCTTAGCTGAACAGGGGAGACATTGACTGAAATTTTAACCGGAACCGCCCAGCAAGCCGCTTCCCGGCAGGCCATTTCAAGCACCGATTTGCCCATCTCGTTAATCATTCCTGTTTTTTCAGCAACAGGGATAAAGCTGTCCGGCGACAGGAGGCCTTTCAGAGGATGAATCCAGCGAATAAGGGCTTCATAGCTGTAAATTTCCCGACTGAATGAATCGACAATCGGCTGGTAATAAACCACGAACTCTTTATTCACTAAGGCCGCGGCCATATCATGCTCAAGAGTTCTGCTTTCCTGCAGCTTATCGAGCATCCATTGCCGGAACACTTTTATCTTGCCGGAGCCTTCATTTTTGGCTTCATAAAGCGCCAGATCGGCAAATTTATACAGATAGTCGGAGCGGCGTTCAGTCTCAGAGATAACAATGCCAACGCAGGTGGTGATGTTTATAATCGTATTATAAATAGTGTAGGGCAGGTTGAGGGCAGCAGATATTTTTTGGGCTTGCGAAACAGCACGATTCTCTGTCAGACCACTCGAGAGAAAGGCAAACTCATCCCCACCTAAGCGATAAAGGGTATCTGAACTCAGGCCGAGCGACGTCAGGCGGTGGGATATCTGGCGTAATAACATGTCACCGACATCATGGCCGTACGTATCATTTACCTCTTTGAACCGATCTAAATCAAACAACATTACAGCCACAGAACTGTTGTTTTGTTCTGCTTTTTCGATGGTTTTATTTAAATTTTCCCAGAAAAACTGGCGGTTATTCATCTCGGTAAGAGAGTCATGGTATACGTCATATTCCAGCTTGGTATTCTGGATTTGCAGTTGTTCTTTCGATTTCTGTAGCGCTTCAGCCAGATTCTTAACCTGAAGATGCGCCTGCAGAATATTTCTGTTCTGATAGAATATCAGCACGCCCAGTATCGCACTCAGTATGATCAGCAGTACGGACATCGCTGAATAAATATAGTACAGCGTTTGAATTTTAAGGTTGGCGTTATTAATTGAGTTAACATCCTTGCTTAAAGCAACGGATGAAAGACGACTCAATGGCGCATCGAGCGTATGCATTATTTTCAGGTAGGCCTGGAGTTCTGAACGGTTCATTTTCTCAAGATGAATATCCAGATAGTTAAGCGTTTTTTCAAGTTGCATAGCAAGCTCATGATGCGCTTCATTACTTTTTATATAATGCCCCAGGTCACCTTCTTTCATTAAATCATTCTGGCTGAGCATAATGTCGAGGCGCAGGCGCACATCATCGATCTTCATCGTATCTTCAATCGTATAAAGACCAAGCCATGATTCCAGACGATAATATTCAGATACCAGTTGTGCAGCAGACCATGAGTCGGTGTAGTGAGTCAGTTTCTGTAACTCTTGTTGCCTTTCATGCACAAGGAAAGAGATATAGCCGGTGGCTATAAAAAGGGAAAATATGATGCCCGCCAGTATCCTGTTCATGATGCTCCTCTGAACGCCTACTCAATATTCATTTTGCTGACCTGCCATGCTGATCTTGAATAATAGATCTTATTATTCAGTTCAGGCAGGCTGTCGTAGGGATACACAATGAATAGCGGGCCTTTATCACGAATACGCATATATTCGCCGTTGATTTTCAACGCAAGGATAGCATTGTATTGTTTAAAATCATCGAGAGGGATATCGGTGGTATAGTCATTGAGCGCAGTGACCTTCAGGACCGAACCTTTCGCCCCGACATAATCCATGAGCTTTTGCATTGGTATACCCGTAAAGGTAGTGCGCCCATTATACCAGGGAGAGGTGGTCTGGAAAGATACCATGCCCAGTTTCTCGAGGCTCGCGATATCAAAAACGGCTTTCCCGTCTTCATTTGTATTTTCTATCTTACCGGACAGCGTTAAAAGGACTTTACCGGTAGGTTTTGAAAGTTCACCAGCCCAGACCTGTGTACAGACCACAAAGCTTAATAGCATAACAATTAACCGCATTCTAACCTCAGCTTTCTACTGGACGTAACACAATTATAATTTAGTTATTATGCTATTTATATACTGACTGGTTATTATTGATGCAATAAGGTAATTCTTATTTTAACCCATTAAAATCAGCAGGTTACCTTGTTGGCCTTTATTTTTGATGATTAAGCAGGCCTGAACTGTTATGTGAGGCGTGCTTAATTATATAGCGACTGTATAAAAAACAAGCCACCTGTTTAGTCAATGGGCATGCTTATGTGACGCAGCCTCATTAATGAATTTATCGCGAGTAAACGTTTCGCATTCGGATTGGCAAACGTTAGCCTCAATACCCTTACTCCTTCAGGAGGGCGAGACGCTGCTCAACTTTTCGTTATATAATCTTTTGCATAACGAAAAGTGAGGACCTATGAAGCAAAAATTCTGGCAAGGCGCGTTGGTGAGTTTATTGATGGTTATCCCGTTATCAGCCCAGGCATCCCGGCAGATAACCGATCAAATTGGTCGCCAGGTGACAATCCCTGATGAAGTGAACCGGGTCGTGGTGCTTCAGCATCAGACCCTGAACTTGCTGGTGCAAATGAACGCCAGCGACAAAATTGTCGGTATTCTGGCGAACTGGAAGCAACAGCTTGGCGAAGGTTACGCTCGCCTGGCACCGGAGCTGAACCAGAAAGCGACGCTCGGCGATCTGACCCACGTCGATCCGGAAAAGCTGGTCGCCCTGCATCCGCAGGTGGTGTTTGTCACCAACTACGCCCCGCAGGAGATGATCGACAAAATCAGCAGTCTGGGGATCCCTGTTGTGGCGATTTCGCTGCGCCATGACGCCGCGGGCGAGAAAGCGAAAATGAACCCAACCCTCGGGGATGAGGAACAGGCCTACGATCGGGGTCTGCGCGAAGGGATTACGCTGATAGGCGACATCATCAATAAACCACAGGAAGCGAAAGCGCTGAACGACGCAACCTTTGCTGGCCGCAAAATGGTCCGCGAGCGCCTGAAAGACATTCCCGCAGAAGACCGTATTCGCGCTTATATGGCCAACCCGGAACTCACCACCTACGGTTCAGGAAAATACACCGGCCTGATGATGGCGCATGCTGGCGCACTCAATGTGGCGGCAGCCACCATAAAAGGCTTCAAAACGGTGGCGATGGAGCAAGTGATAGCCTGGGATCCGCAGGTGATCTTCGTGCAGGATCGTTATCCCTCCGTGGTCGAGGAAATCAAACATTCTCCCGAGTGGCAGGTGATAGATGCGGTGAAAAACCAGCGTGTCTACCTGATGCCGGGCTACGCCAAAGCCTGGGGCTACCCCATGCCGGAAGCGATGGGGATTGGTGAACTGTGGATGGCGAAAAAACTCTATCCCGAAAAATTCCAGGATGTGGATATGCACAAGGTAGCGAACGACTGGTATCAGCGGTTCTATCGCACAAACTATCAAGGCATTGACTGATGCGCGTCCTGGCCGCGGGCAGCCTGCGGGGAGTATGGCCGCAGCTGATGGCGCACTTTCCTGAACCGGTTGACACTCAGTTCGGCCCGGCGGGGATCCTGCGCGAGCGCATAGATGCAGGCGAATCCTGCGACCTGTTTGTGTCTGCTAACCTGGCGCACCCACAGGCGCTGCTGATGGCCGGGCGGGCGCTGGCCGTGGTGCCATTTGCCAGCAATAAACTGTGTCTGACCATTCGTAGCGCTAGCTTGCGCGACGGCGACGACTGGCGCGCATTGCTCAACCGCACTGACCTACGGCTCGCGACATCCACGGCGGGATGCGATCCGTCGGGCGACTATACGCAGGAACTGTTCACCCGCATGGGCCGGGCAGGAGATGCCGTACGGGAACGCGCGCGCGCGTTGGTCGGCGGGCGCGACTCGCCCCCGGTTCCGACAAACAGGCTGGCGGCAGAGTGGATCATTCACAGCGGGCAGGCGGAGATGTTTATCGGGTACGCCAGCTACGCGGAAAAGCTCCGCCAGATTGCGGGATTAACCGTTATCGACATCCCGGAACCCTTTAATCCGCGGGCGCAGTATGCCGCCGCGCTAATCACCGCCAGGGCGCACTCTTTGGCCGCGTTTTTACAGTCGCAAGAGGCGCAAAAAATACTGCGTGAAGCGGGGTTCGAAGGCGCCTGAACGACCTCTTTTGCCCGACGCTGAACGTGGGTATAGTGATTATTCGCCTAAAAAAGGAGAGTTCAGACATGGTGACCCCCGCGCTTGAGACCGAAAGGCTGCTGCTTAAACCGCTTTCCTCTGACGATGCTGTACAAATCCAGCGCACCTTTCCGCGCTGGGAAATTGTGCGTTACCTGATCGCCAGTATTCCCTGGCCTTATCCGGACAATGGGGCGCAGCACTATGTCGATAACATTGCCTTGGCCGCCAGCAAGGAAGGTAAAGGCTGGTACTGGACGCTGCGGCGGAAAGCGGCGCCGCAGGAAGTGATGGGCGTGATTTGCCTGATGGATATCCCTGACAATAATCGCGGTTTCTGGCTGGTACCCGAATGGCAAGGCCAGGGGTATATGACGGAGGCATGCCATGCGGTGACGCATTTCTGGTTTACAGAACTGGATCGCGAGGTGCTACGCGCCCCGAAAGCCGCTATCAATAGCCGTTCCAGAAACCTTTCTGAGCGCAGCGGCATGCGTTTGCTGCGCGTAGAAAAAGGGGAATACGTCGCTGGCGTCCTCGACACCGAGTTGTGGGAAATCACCCGCGACGAATGGCAGCAGCTTAACGGAGCATCCGACCGCGGCTGAAGCTCCAGTCATCGGCGGTATTGAACTGGATCATCACCATGACATCATTCGGGTGAATATCCAGAGTCGCATGCAGCCGTTCGCACAGCGCGCCGCACAGGTTTTGCTTCTGCTCATACGTGCGCGGCTTGCCTGCCAGAATGTGAAACTGAATAAAATTGTCGCTGCGCCCGCCGCTTTGATAGTGGCGGTCGAACACGCGCTGTCTCGCAGGAAGGACCTCGAAAATCTGAAAGCGATCGCCCGCGGGGACGGCGAATTCCGCCTCTAAACTCTGTTGCAGGATGTCGGAAATCTGCGTTATCTGCGCGTCGCTGTATCCCTGACGCAGGATGATACGGGTGAAGGGCATCGTTGTTACTCCTCGTCCAGACACGCCAGAGCCGATACCGCCGCAGGCCAGCCCGCGTAGAACGCCAGATGGGTAAAGGCTTCGGTTATCTCAGTCTGGGTCAGACCATTTCGCTGCGCGAAGTTGATATGCCAGGGTAGCTGCTGCACCCGTCCTAGCGCCGTCAGCGCGCCCAGCGTAACCAGGCTGCGATCGCGTGGGGAGAGCGCGTCACGTTTCCAGATATCATTAAAAAGCACCTCCTGACTCAGTTCGGCCAGCTTAGGGGCGATGCGGATCAGGGATTCAAGATCGAGTGACTGCGTCATGGTGTTCTCTCCGTATTGACAGTAAAACGATTCTGGCGGCATATGTTGATCCTGAAAATCAAATAATCTGCGGCTAACTATCCCGCATTTCAGGACGATCATGATCAAACTCCCCCCAACGCTTGACCTCGATGCCCTGCGCAGTTTTGTCACCGGCATCGAATGCGGCAGCTTTGCGCTGGCCGCCAGCCGGCTGTGTCGTTCCACTTCGGCGGTCAGCGCCCAGCTGAAAAAGCTGGAACAACAATGCGCAGCCGAGCTGGTGGTGAAGCAGGGCCGCCACCTGGCGCTAACCCGTAACGGCGAGATCGTCATGGGATATGCCCGCCGGATGCTGGCGCTGAATGACGAGGCGCAGCGCGCGCTCAAAGGCGAGCTGTTACTGGAGGAGATCCGCATCGGCATGCAGGAGGATTTTGGTGAGTCGCTGATGCCGGGCATTCTGGGCGAATTCAAACGCCATCATCCCGGAATGCGGATCATTGCCCGCGTGGATCGCAATCAGCCGCTGCTTACTGCGTTTGATGACAACGCCCTCGATATGGTGCTGCTATGGCAGACCGAGAACACCTCGCGTACCGGCAGGCTGATCGGGCAGTGTCCGCTTGAGTGGATCCAGCCCCCGGATATGAACATCAACGCGCTGCTGGCCCAGGGCGAGCCCTTGCCGCTGGTGATGTTTGACTCTCCGTGCCTGATGCGTTCGCATGCCATCGACTGTTTAAACCGCGCGGGCATCGCCTGGCGGGTGGTGTTCGTCAGCCACAGCCTGAGCGGGATCTGGGCGGCGGTGCAGGCTGGACTCGGCATTACGTTGCGAACGCGTATCGGCATGCCGGGCAATTTACGCGTAGCGGGTAACCACCTCCCAGCGGCGGGGAGTCTGGGGATTACTCTGGAGCAGAAGCACGGGAACGACGCGCAACAGCGAGCGCAGACGATGCTGGGGCAAATAATGGAGGCGGCGCTGCTGAGGGTGAAATAAGCATCAGGGTGGCATTATTTCTTAACCAAAACGTGCGTCCGGATATTTCCCTGTGCCTGGATATACTATCAGGACGCACTGACGTTACTCTTTAAGAATAATAGCGTCAGACAAATTAAGGTCGGTTAATAATCTCTGTCGGAATGGGCTCGCCGTGATACTTCTCGTAAATGGCATTC
This sequence comes from Leclercia sp., assembly GCA_049284415.1. Lineage (GTDB taxonomy): Bacteria > Pseudomonadota > Gammaproteobacteria > Enterobacterales > Enterobacteriaceae > Enterobacter. Next base: position 99,145 of record JBAPXW010000021.1, on the reverse strand, counting down.
AGTTTGCCGTTTTTGAGATTAGCGGCAATCCACTGATCGAGTTTTTCTTTTAACTCTGGCTCATTCTTTTTCAAGCCAATCGCTAAATCAAATACGGTCAGCGTCATTTTAGGTTCGAATGCCAGATCGGGATTTTGTTTCTTAATCTGATTCACCAGCGTGGCGGAGGTGGCAACCGCGTAAGCCTGACCACTCACCGCCGCCGTCACCAGCGTGGCATCGTCGTCGTAGCGTTGAATGGTGACGCCATTTTTCGTCGCGTCTTTGGTTAACATCGAATCCTGCGTTGTTCCACGGGTGACGGTAATGGCACGCCCTTTGAGATCGGCCCAGTCGCTGATTTTAGTGGCTGCCGGTGCGCCGATGACCGAGCGTAAGCCCGCGTAGGCGCGGCTAAAATCAATCACCTGCGCACGCTGCGGCGTGACGGAGAGCGTGGATATCACGATATCGGCCTTGCCGGTCTGCAAATTCGGGATGCGGGTCGGACCGGTTGTTTCGATAAATTTCAGTTTCAGCCCCCAGTCTTTGGCTAACAGCTGGGCGGTTTCTACATCGGAACCTACCGGTTTCATGGCTGCATCCAGCATCCCGGAAGGTGGAATGGACATATCGGTGGCAACCCGTATCTCACCGCGTTTTTGAATCTCCTCCAGGGCATTAGCCGAGACGGGCAGGGTGACGACGGCGGACAGCAGCGATGCGAGCAGTATGATTTTTTTTGCAGGGCTCATTATTATTCTCCTTGGTAGGGATATTTCGCAGGTTGAATGACTCACAAATCGTTAGATATAAATTCCTGTAAAGCCGCCGTACCCGGCGTTTTGAGGATCTCGACCGTACCGCTTTCGTGGACGGTTCCCTGATGCATAAAGATAATTTTATCGGCGACCCGGCGGGCAAAGTTCATTTCGTGGGTCACCATAATCATGGTCATGCCACTACCCGCCAGACGCTCGATGACGCGCAGAACTTCGCCGGTGAGTTTGGGATCCAATGCCGATGTCACTTCATCGAACAGCATCACTTTGGGCTTCATCGCCAGCGAGCGGGCGATAGCCGCGCGCTGCTGCTGTCCGCCAGAGAGTTGTTCCGGGTAGCTGTCGGCCTTATCGGCCAGGCCCACCTGTTCCAGCACCGACAGCGCAAGCCTTCTGGCCTCTGCTTTCGCCATTTTCTTGACCGAGACCGGGCCTAAGGTAATGTTTTGTTCAATCGTCAGATGGGGAAACAGGTTGTAGCTCTGGAAGACAATCCCGACGTCCTGGCGCAGTTTGCGCAGGTTGACGTGCGGATCTTCAACTTTATGCCCGCAGACCTCAATGCTGCCGCCGTTGATGGTTTCCAGCCGATCGATGCAGCGCAACGCCGTACTTTTACCGGAGCCACTGGCACCAATCAGCGCCACAACCTGTCCCTGATTCACTGAAAAAGAGACGTCTTTCAGCACCGGATTGTGACCAAAGCTTTTTTGCACATTTCTCAATGTAATGATGGACATAGTATTAACCTTCAGCACTTAATTGATGCGTGGACTCACGGTGGGTACCGGCTTGATTTTTTTCTCGGGCGCGCCCCGTTCAAGCCGACGACTTAACACCGAGACCGGGAAGCACAGACAAAAATACAATGTGGCAACAATGAGATAGATGATAAAGGGCTCAAAAATAGAGTTGTTGATCAGCTGTCCGGCCCGCGCCAGCTCGACAAACCCCACCACAGACGCCAGTGACGTGTTTTTGATGATCTGCACCGAAAACCCGACCGTTGGCGGCGTCGCCAGCTTGATGGCCTGCGGGAGGATGACTTTAAACATCCGCTGCACGCCGGAGAGGGCCAGGCATTCAGCCGCCTCCCACTGGGCGCGGGGCACCGCCTGAATGCACCCTCGCCAAATCTCGCCCAGATAGGCGCTGGCATAAATCGTCAGCGACACCCCGGCGGCCAGTAACGGCGAGATCGACAGGCCCAGCTGCGGCAAGCCGAAATAGACCATAAACATGATAATCAGCAGCGGCGTGCCCTGAATGAGCTGCACCCAGGCGGCAATAACCACCCGTAGCGCACGCAGCGGCGCGATGCGGCCCAGCGCAATCAGAAAGCCCATCAATCCACCGCCGCCGAAGGCCATCAGGGAGAGGATCACGGTCCAGAACGTGCCCTCGAGCAGAAACTGAATATGGGCAAAATTGAGAGAAATATTCATCGTCATCACTCCCTAAATCATTGTGCCAAGCCGACGACGGCGAGGGAAAATAGCCAGCCCAAACAGCCAGAATATCAGCCGCATTAACAGCGACAGCGCGATATAAATCCCCGCCACAATCACGAACGTTTCAAAAGGACGGTAGGTTTCTGACTGAATAAAGTTCGCGGTCGCGGTCAGCTCTTCCGTCGATATTTGCGAGGTCACCGAGGAGGCCAGCATCAACAAAATAAACTGGCTGGTCAGCGCAGGATAAACACGCTCGATCGCCGGGCGTAAGGCAACGTGCCAGTATTGCTGCCATTTGGTTAACCCCAGCGTTTCTGCGGCTTCCCATTGTCCTTTATGCACCGATTCAAATCCCGCACGCATGATTTCTGCGGTATAGGCACCCACGTTAATCGTCAGGGCAATCACCGAGACGGTGAAGGCGGTAAACGAGAACCCCATACTGGAGAGGCCGAAGTAGACCAGGAAGATCTGCACCAGGAACGGCGTATTGCGGATGGATTCAACATAGATTGCCGCGATCCTCGAAAACACGCTGGATTGAGAGCGGCGGGCCACGGCACACAGCGTACCGATCAGAAAGCCCGTCACCGTCGTCACTAAGGCCAGTTTGGCGGTTAATGCTGCACCGTCCAGCATCAGCTGCCATTGTGAAAGTATTGCTGTGAAATCGAGCATCATGACGTTTGCCCCGGTTAGATTGCTTTTGCGGTCTGCTGCCCGGTTAACCGGTCATAGACTTTGAACAGTGCCTGATTACCATTCGCGCCTTCACCGTATGCCTGCGCATTCTGGTACTGGGTCGCCACCAGGGCGGTCGCCGGAAGGGGAACAGGATGTTTCTGCGCTGCCTCTAACACCAGACGCAGGTCTTTCATCATTAAATCAATGCGAAAACCGGCTGAACTGTCACCGTCGATCATCGCCGGGCCCAGTTTGTCGAGCATCCACGAGGCGGCGGAACCGCCCAGCAGCACTTCCCGCATTTGTGGCAGATTGATATCCCAGGCCCGCGCCAGCGCCAGTGCTTCGCAAATTGCCTGAATGTTGATCCCGCAGATCAGCTGGTTGCACAGCTTCACGGTCTGCCCGGCACCGGAGCCGCCCACATGATTTAAGGTGCTGCCCATGGCGTGAAGATACGGCGTGGCCTGTACAAACCCCGCCGCATCGCCGCCGACCATAATGGTCAGCGTGCCATTTTTGGCGCCAATCGGTCCGCCAGAGACGGGCGCATCCAGCATGGTGACTCCGACGGCCGCGAGCGCCTGGCTCAGGTTGCGGGTGGCTTCAGGTGCAATGGTACTCATGTCGACGTACAGTTTTCCGCGTGGCGGTACGGACAGCAGTCCCTGCGGGCCACGCACGATCTCTTCCACCTGAGGCGTGTCCGGCAGCATGGAGATGACGATATCGGCATCGCTGACGGCGGAGGGGATGTCGTTCACCACCTCAATACCGTACTGGCGCAACGCATCACCGGCACCACTAACAATATCGAACGCGCGGACGGTGTACCCGGCCTGCGCCAGATTGCGTGCCATCTCGCGGCCCATCACACCCAGGCCAAGAAAGCCGACAACGCCGGAAGTAGGGGGCTTCATATTGATTTTCCTTGAGGTTAATCAGTTACGTTGCTCGAGCTGCGCCAGTTTTTCGACGCGGCGCACAAAGTCAGCATCCTGCACAAAGGTGGCCTGCAGGAAGGCATCAATCAGATCGCGTGCCAGCCAAGGCCCGACAATCTGTGCGCCAATGCACAGCACGTTCACGTCATCGTGCTCGACGGCCTGGTGCGCGGAGTGCACGTCATGACCTACGGCTGCGCGAATGCCTTTGATTTTATTCGCGGCGATCACGGCACCGACGCCCGTTCCGCATACCAGGATCCCGCGCTGACCTTCGCCCTGGCGCACCTTGTCGCACACGGCAAACGCAATATCCGGAAAGTCCACCGGATCGGGGTTGTAGCTCCCCACATCGTTAATCTGGTGGCCCGCGTGCTGAAGCCACTGAATCAGCTCCTGTTTCAGGTGGAATCCGGCGTGGTCACTGCCAATGACTATCTGCATCTGCTTTTCCTTTACGGTGTTTGAGTAATGGATGGGGAATTGAACATGCGAATGGTGGCGCGACGACGGAAATCGGCCCCAATTTCAAAATGGCGACTTAATAATTCATCGGCCTGGTCTTCGTCGCGTTCGACGATGGCGGCAAAAATGGCGCGGTGATGATCAATAAGGAACGCTTCAATGCCTTCGACCTGAATAATTTGTTCACGGCGGTCAAGGTGAGAGCGCTGCATCAGCACGCCAATCGACTGATAAATGCTGATAAGCGTCGGTGAACCTGAGGCGCTGACGATGGTTTCGTGAAAGCGATAGTCTGCGCGTCCTCCGGCTTCCGGGGCGTGGATCGTTTCGCTGATTTCGCGCAGGCAATCCGCCAAACGGTCGTAGTCACTCTGGGTTCCCCGGCGACAGGCGAGGCGGATAGCCTGACGTTCAATGGCGATTCGGGCCTGCATCACGTCATCGACCACGTTCGGCTGGTGGGCCAGCACGAAGGTGAAGAACTCCCCAAACAGCGAAACATCCGGTTTTGTCACCACCGTCCCGATACCGTGGCGGATCTCGACCGCACCGATCATCGCCAGCGCTCTTAACGCTTCGCGCAGGACCGGGCGGCTCACGCCTAATTTCAACGACAGTTCGCGCTCAGGCAGCAGGCTGTCGCCTGCTTTCAGCGATCCGCTTAACAGCTGCTCGCGTAAAAATTTAACAACGCGGTCATGCCCGCTAACGTTTTCCGTTACTTCACGCTTGATATCCATGTGATTCACCAGTGGTCTTAAGTGGTAATACCAATGGTAGATATGTTAAGAAAACATTAACGTGATGTTGATCGATATTTAACCTGTCCGTTTTGTGAACAGACCTGCAAAGATCAATTTGACTAAACGGGGAGGGAAGACAGGCTGAACCGGAAGCAAAAAAAACGGGTATCGCCCAGGGATACCCGCCTTCTTTACTGACGACGCGCTGAACGGAGCGATTACCGATCGGCTGCAGCCATGCCAGCCGATTGTTTGCTCGCCTCGATAATTTCGCAGGCCGAGGTGCTGATCGCCATCAGACGCGCGGCCTCGTCGAGGTCACGGTTATCGATAATGCGAATAAAGGCCTGGAATTCGTCGTACAGACGATGATCCCGACGGTCAAAGTTAACGTTGAGGGAATCGCCGTTATTTAACTGCAGGCTGAAACCGGTCATCTGATTGACGGGGAAGGTTATCTGAATAGAGCCTTTTTCACCCTGGATCAGCGACGTGGTTGGCGCTTTACAATCTTTAGCGCCAATGCAGACACATTTAAAGTCGCCGAAGTCCGCCACCAACACGCCGCTGGTATCGATATTATTCTGAATATTGGCGAAATAATTAACGTTATCTGGCTGACCAAACAGGCCAGAAATAAAGTGAATATTATAAACGTTGAGATCCATCAGCGCGCCGCCGGCTTTATCGGCATCAAAGGCCGGGTGGATTATCCCCTTCAGGAAATCGTTATAGCGCGAGGAGTACTGGCTGTAATTTAAACTGACCATCCTTATTCTGCCAATTTTGGCCAGTTCTGACTGAATGGCCTGATAAGCAGGCAGGAAATGAATGTTCATTGCCTCAAGCATGATGCAATTATTCTCTGTGGCTAAACGCTTTAAGGCATTTAACTCCTGCAGGCTGGTGGTGATCGGCTTCTCGATAATCACATGTTTGCCCTGTTCCAGCGCCTTGCTGGCAAAGCTAAAGTGCAGATGATTAGGCAGTGCGACATAAACCGTATCGACATCGCTTTCGAGCATCTCCTGATAATCATAGAAAACGGCAGCGGCGTTATAGCGCGCGGCAAGGCTTTCTGTTTTCTCTTTACTGTGCGGCGTGCCCAGCAACGAGAACGACGTTAAGGGAAGTCTGTCGAGGGTGGTCAGTAAATCCTGGACGATCATGCCGGTACCCAAAATGCCTAATTTCATCTACTACCTCATCCTGAAACGCGTAAGTGATATGCGCCACTGATAGCGCATTTCACGACAATGTGCGCGATCGTGTACCATATTGCAAGTGATTGTGCGTTTTATTAAGTGGTTTTATGTGGAGGTAAGGGGTAGTATGGGGTTAGTCGTGAACGTGGTTATCATCTGCGGCCACTACACGTATAATTGCTTGAATTTTAATGATCTTACAAAAGCGGATAACGTTAATGACCCAGGACGAAAGACTCATCGAATTAGAACACGTCATTAAAAGCCAGGGCAAAATTACGCTGGATTACATCTGCCAGACGTATCACATCTCGTCTGATTCCGCGCGCAGAGACTTAGTGAAGTTGACTCAACTCCCGCATATTCTTCGCATTCGCGGGGGGGCGATCCTTGCCGATAAGCGCGTCGAGTCACCATTCTTACAGCGCCAGCAGTTCAGCCCGGATAAAACGTTACTCACGGCCTGGGCGGCAAAACTTGTCAACCCCAACGAGATTGTGTTTGTCGATGCGGGCACGACCTCGGTGTCGCTTGCCAGACAACTGCCGACAGATATCCGGGTCATTACCAATTCTGTCGAGGTGCTGATGGAGGTTATCGCCAAAAAAGGAATCGGCGTGACGGTGCTGGGTGGCACCTTTGATGATTTCTCTCATGCGGTGTTAGGCAACGTCACCCTTCAGCAAATCAGTCATTACCAGGCCGATAAGGCCTTTATTGGCGTCAGCGCCTTGTCGGAATCCGGTATTACCACCAATACCGAACTCGATGCCCTGCAAAAACGAGCGATGGCGAAGCAGTCTAAAAAAGTGATCTGTATTACCTCCTTTACCAAATTTAACGATCAGCTGATGTACCAGTCCTGCAGCTGGTCAGATATCGATCTCATCATTACCGACCGGACGCCGCCGGAGAACATTGTTCAGCTGATTGAAAAAAATGATGTCGAGCTGGTGGTGCTTGACGGGAATAAGGTCTGAACAGGGGAGATGATGTGCAGCAGGCTGGAGAAATGCATCCTCAACGCTGAAAGAACAGATAACAGTTCATCATTGTATCTGTTCTTACCGTTAATCAGTGCGCTGAAGATTTTGAAAAAATATTGATAACCAGAACGCCTGCACAGATCAGAATCATCCCTGCGATAGCGGGAAGATCCAATTTTTGTCCACTGATTAACCAACCGGCCAGGCTGATCAGGACGATGCCCGCACCAGACCAGATAGCATAAGCTATCCCAGTAGGAATAGTGGACAGCGTTTGCGACAGTAGCCAGAACGCAATGCAGTAGCAAACAATGGTCGCAAGCGATGGCCACAAGCGAGTAAATCCCTCTGAATATTTCATTGACGTGGTGCCAATCACTTCAGCCACTATTGCGCCAGCCAGAAAAAAGTAATGTTTCATCAGTCACCTCAGTATTCAATAACATGCGTGGGGGAGGAGTGAAGTTCGCATGCTGAAGATAATAATTATGCAATACTCACTCTCAAAAAACCTCATTTCCGGAAACAGGGATAAAGTAGAATCCCTCTAATGTTGGTTTTTCTGCATATATATTTCCCTTGTTCTTACAGACAAAAAAATCGTGACCGGCCCGGCGAGCCTCGCGTCTGACAGGCATGACACGCTGGTAGATATTGATCTGCATTTCATTGTTTACCTCATTATCTGTGTATGAGGATTTTATATATATTAACCCTGTTCTGCTACTTTATTTTTCCCTTGCAATTTAATTTGCGCTGTGCGCAATTAAATTGTTCATCGAGCCTGTAATGCATTATTCAGTATTGGCGCTATGGGTATTTTTAATGTCCGGCGTTGATTTGTTGGTGCTTGCTTTTATTATTGCATTGTGCGCAAGAATTACGCATGGCATATATATGCAGCTACTTCGCCACCGGCAGCTCGGCATAGCGGGTGGTGTAGGCCGGTGACAGCATCTCACGCTTCATCGCCCAAGGTTTCTGAATCCCTTGTCCGGCAAACCATAATTTACCGTTTCCGCTTTGATTGATTCTGTCCACCACGCGCATCAGCGATTCGCTGTTGGCGTGAGGTTGATAGTCATCAAACAAATTAAGCTGGGCCACACCCTGGCTGAAAAAATCGCCCAGAATAACGCCCGCTTTCATATAGCGGTGCCCGTCGATCCAGATGCAATCGAGCATATTCATGGCAACCCGGATGATGTCCCGGGTGTCATTCGAGGGGGTAAGCAGCTGGCCCATGGCCTGGTTGCCATAGAACGCTTCCTCAAGCGCGTGGGGGCTGGTGCGCACAAACACGCCAATCTGGCGACAGTACTGGCGCTCACCGCGGAGTTTTTCGGCGGCACGCACCGCATAATTACAGATGGCCTCACGCATGTCGGCATACTGGGTAATACGCCTTGCAAACGAACGTGAACAGACAATTTGCTGTTTTGTGGGGGGAAACACGTCAAGTTCCAGACAGGGTTCACCGCGCAGCTCCCGGACGGTGCGTTCCAGCACCACATTGAAATGTTTACGCATAACCCAGGTACTTTGTTCGGACAGATCTTTTGCGGTGGTGATCCCCATCGCGTTGAGCTTTTTAGCGATCCGTCTTCCGACCCCCCACACCTCTTCGACCGGAACCAGCGACATCAATTTTTGCTGGCGTACGCTCGATGACAGATCCACTACGCCGCCGGTCTGAGTCCATTTTTTTGCCGCGTAATTGGCAAGCTTGGCCAGCGTTTTGGTTTGTGCAATTCCCACCCCGACAGCCAGGTGGGTGTCACGTTTAATTCGCGCCTGAATCTCCCGGCCAAATTCTTCCAGCACCCGGCAGTTTTGCACCCCGGTAAGGTTTATAAAGGCCTCGTCGACGGAATATATTTCCACGGCCGGGGCTAATTCCTCCAGGGTTGTCATCACCCGGTTGCTCATGTCGCCATACAGGGCGTAGTTAGAGCTGAATACATGAACTTTATAACGACGGAGTTCATCTTTTAGCTTGAAATAGGGCGCCCCCATCTTAATTCCCAGCCGTTTTGCTTCGGCTGAACGGGCAATAACGCAGCCGTCGTTGTTACTTAAAACAATAACGGGTTTGCCTTGCAGATCGGGCCTGAAAACCGTTTCGCAAGAGGCGTAAAACGAATTGACATCGACCAGGGCAAACATCATTTGTACCAGGTTTTGATCGCATGCTTAACCACGCCGAAGATTTCAAATTGATCGGCATCAGCAACAGGAATAATTGAGTAATTCGCATTCATGGGTTTGAGATGCAGGTAAGGGCGCAACATCAGCTGTTTTACCGTGAATTCTCCGGACAGTGCTGCCACCACAATGTCACCGTGTTCCGCTTTAAGGGAACTGTCGACAACCAGCATATCGCCATCGTTAATTCCGGCCTCGATCATGGAATCACCGCTCACTTTTATAAAATAGGTTGCACCCGGATGACTCACCAGCAATTTGTTCAGATCAATACGCTGTTCAATGTAGTCCTGCGCCGGTGACGGGAAACCACAAGGAACGAGGCTGTTGAATAAAGGCAACTCAAGAACGGGGCAGATTTCTGCTGGTTGATAAATAGACATAATCAAATCCTTCAATGGATACTGTATATAAATACAGTATCCGTGATTAGGTGATTTGATCAAGGTCGAGCAGGGGTCTTTTTTGAAAGTGGTTGGCAGTAAAGCAATTTTATTATTCAGGCTGGCCCGGGGTGCGCATGAAATGATTATTTTTCAATCAGTAACCTGCGCATTGGAAGGCCTACCCGCCTGCAGAATCAAATACCACCTTCTCAACGTCCAGCAGCCAGGTGTTGCCGTTAGCGGTCACCTCCATGCTGTACTGCCAGTGAAAGGCATTTCCCGCCGCCTGGCCTGTGGCCACGCGTTTCAAGCGAACACGCCACCGTTGCGGTGGCGTGTAAAAAACAGATTCACAAGGGGGATAGTTATGCCGGCGTCGTCGCCATGCTGCCGTGATGGGTACGGAAAACAGAAACCGCCTCTGCCAGCGCGCTGGCCTGGGATTCCAGGGAGTGGGCAGCGGCAGCGGCCTGTTCAACCAGGGAGGCGTTCTGCTGCGTGACACCATCCATCTGCGACACCGCAAGATTCACCTGATCGATACCGGTGGCTTGTTCACGGGAGGCGAGGGAGATCTCAGCCACCGTGTCGGTAACATGTTTCACCGAGGTCACAATCTCGAGCATGGCCGCGCCAGCACGCTTAACCTGCGCAGTACCGATGTTGACTCTGTCGGATGAATTCTGGATAAGGTCTTTGATCTCTTTGGCGGCGGTGGCGGAACGTTGCGCGAGCGTGCGCACTTCACTGGCGACAACGGCAAAGCCTTTTCCTTGCTCACCCGCTCGGGCGGCTTCAACCGCGGCGTTCAGCGCCAGGATATTGGTCTGGAAAGAAATGCTGTCAATCATGGCGACAATTTCAGCGATTTTGTTCGAGCTGGTCGCAATCTCGTTCATGGTCGTAACCACTTCCGAGACCGCTTTGCCACCCGATTCCGCCATTTCAGAGGCCTTCAGCGCCAGGACGTTGGCCTGATGCGCATTGTCGGCATTCTGCTTAACAATAGAGGCCAGTTCTTCCATTGATGCCGCCGTCTGTTCAAGGGAGGAGGCCTGTTCTTCGGTACGGGCGGAAAGATCTAAATTCCCGGCAGCGATTTCTCGCGAACCCACGTGGATCTCATCGACGCCTGAGCGGACCTTGCCGACTAAACCTCGCAGATTCTCCTGCATGCTGTGAATGGATCGGAAGAGTTTGCCAATTTCGTTATTGCCTGATTGCGTTAAGTTTAATGTTAAATCGCCTTTTGCCACGGTATCAAGATGTTCAATAGCATGATTAATCGGTTTTAAAATAACATTGCGCAGGACATATAAAACGGCGGCACTCATTAACAAGGCGAGGGCTAATCCAAGACCCATAACCCAAATTAACTGGCGATATTCATTTTCGCGTTCCACCATCAGCTCGCTGACAAGGGTATTCACGCTTTTCTGGTATTTTTCCAGCGCGGCAGAGAAACGGCCGCCCGCTTTATCAATCTGGGTGATGTTAATGTCATAATAGCCTTGCACATCGCCCGCTTTCAGCAGCTGTTCGGCCTTCTCAAGCGTTGTACCCAGGGCCGTGGCGGAGGCGATAAGCTCGCTGTTAATCTCTTCGTTGCGGCTGTTAACTACCGGAATTCCTTTGAAAATCTCCAGGTTGGCCAGCATCCGTTGGTGGGTGGTCTGAATGTTTTTAAATACCCAACCCTCGGATTGTCCGCTTTTAATCAGACCGGCGTAGACAAGCGCAAAACCCGAGCGGGTACGGGCTGAATCTTTATAGACATCATTAATAAGTATTACCCGACGATCGGCCTTATGGATAAAGTCGGTGGTACTGTTCGAACGATTAAACGCAAAAAAACCAACGGAAGAGATAGCGACAATAATTAACACGAAGATACATATTGCGCCTGACAAAGCCATCCTGACAGAAATGTTTTTCATTGAAACATCCTAAGTAGCAAGTTGCATAACATCCGGGTGTTACTGGTAACAATGTTATCGGCAAAAATTCAGAAATATTTAATGCGGTTTTATGCTTGATGAACTGCTTTTTCTGGTTGGTTTTTTATGCTGGGAATGGCTGATTTTGCAGGAGAGATGTCCTGTGGTGTGGCAGTGACTGAGATCGTAAACCGGAGAAGGGCCGCCGAAGGTGCGGCCAATATTATGAACATCACACCCTTCGCTAATAACCTTTTTTAATATCTCTGTCCTTCGCAATATGTGCGTTTAAATACGTGATTTAATTTCATGCGGAATTAACGATTCGTGCCCTCATAATTTAAATGTTTTACATGATTTTACATCGATGATAACTATATTGACCTGCAGCGCTATATAGGGTTGCACAATGGCAAGTGGCAAACACATCAGGATATAAAAATGAAAATCAATAAAGTGGGCATGCTGATCGGTGCAGCAATGCTTAGCACAACGGCACACGCAGCAGAAATCTATAATAAAGACGGCAATAAACTCGATCTGTATGGTCTGGTGGCAGCTGAGCATTACTTCTCTGACAGTAGCAGCAGCGACTGGGATGGCGACCAGACTTATATGCGTCTTGGCTTTCGGGGTGAAACGCAAATTAACGACCAGGTTACCGGATATGGTCAATGGCAGATGCACATTAACGCCAACGGCGCGGAATCAGAAAGTAACAATCCCCGGACGCGTTATGCATTCGCCGGTTTAAAAGTCGCCGATTATGGCTCTGTTGATTACGGCCGTAATAAAGGCGTGCTGTACGACACGCTGGCCTACACCGACATGCAGCCTGAATTTGACGGCATGACCTACGGTTCTGACCAGTTTATGTTCAGCCGCGCTAACGGCGTATTAACCTACCGGAATACTGATTTCTTTGGCGCGGTAGAAGGGCTGGATTTCGCGCTGCAATATCAGGGTAAAAATGACGGCGGCGGTGAGCCGGGCGTACGCGACGTATTACGCCAGAATGGTGACGGCTTTAGCGCATCGGTCAATTACGATATTGGCGCAGGCTTTAGCGTTGCAGGTTCAATGATGAGCGCCGACCGCACCGGTGAACAAAATAGCACCACCAGCGGTATTATGGGGCAGGGGAAACGCGCCGAGGCCTATTCTGGTGCGATTAAATACGATGCCAATAATGTTTATTTAGCTGCCATGTTTACTCAGGCATATAATGCCTCTCGCTTTGGATCGCATTCCAGCGACAGCGCCTATGGTTACGCAAATAAATCACAGATTATGGAATTCTACGCGGGCTATCAGTTCGATTTCGGCCTGCAGCCGTTTGTTGCTTACGATGTCCTGAAAGGCAAAAACCTGGGTAAAGCCGCAACGGGCAATACCTACGGTGATGAAGACTTAATTAGATATGTTGATTTGGGCGCGACCTATAACTTCAATAAAAATATTAACGTATTCGTCGACTACATGATTAACCTGGTCGATGAAGATAAGTTTACGCGTGAAGCCGGTATTAACACCGATGACGTTGTCGCCGTCGGCGTCGTGTACCAGTTCTGATAATGAGGACGGCTCGCATCCTGTAGGGTAAAGAGCCGTAGCAATACCCGCCGTATCTGCCCGGTTTGTGGGTGCAGATACGGCGACTCCCACCGTTCCCGATAATGTCTGTGCCAATCAGGTTAATCTCAATCCTCGCTAAAAGTAACGTCACTAAAAAATAAATCCCGGCGAAACGTTTCTTTTGCACGATATATCCCTGGTCGAGACCATAGTACGTTATGGTGGTGATCCTATTCACCTGACTGGAGGGGATATCCCCAACATCAAATTCGAGTGCCCGGTTTGCAAAAGTAAAAGGTTTCGTTTTACCTCTTTTAGCCCCACGCAAACCCAACCTCATGGCGCAGTCTGCTCCGTTTGTGGAGCCCGACTTACCGCGCATTCATGCCTGCCGACTCCGCGACGGAGACGCTGGCCAAAACAGGTGGTTTAACAAGGAGGTCTCATTTGGGGCCTCTCCGATGTTCTTTCGGTTGATGATTGTATTATTTATGCGTCAGGGTATTTATACGCTGACGCCGCTATCTGCATTAAATTACCGGGTATTATTGCCACAAAAATATTCATAGATAAGTCGTATTGACAGCGGTAAATAATCTCATCGAGAAGTGTAATACTGTTTTCGTTAGTTAATCCGGGTTGATTTTCGCAATTAACGCGGCGCCCTGATTTTTGACATTACCGACCGCCCGCGTCACCGCGTGCCAGTGAAACTGTTCTGCGGGTATCGCGCCCGTCCTGGCGATCTCTTCTGCCTCTTTACCACTTACCGTCTCGCGCATCCAGTCGCGTGCGGCCTGCGGGGTTAACACCAGCGGGCGTCGGTCGTGGATATCCACCAGCCCTTTATCCGCCGCCGCAGTAACGATCAAAAAGCCTTCTGCTGCATCCCCACGCTCAAACGGTGTGCTGCCAATAGCGGCCATAAAGATGGGCTGTCCGTCGGCGCGAGAGATAAAGTAAGGCTGCTTTTTATCGCCTTCCTTTTTCCATTCGAACCAGCCGTCGGCAAAGATAATCGCCCGGCCATGCTGCCACAGGGGTTTAAACATCCGGCTGCTGGCGGCGGTTTCCAGCCGGGCGTTGATCAGCGGCGGCTTGTCCCACCAGCCTGGGGCGTAACCCCAGAACACCGGATCCAGATGCAGCACGTCATCGCGTTCACTGAGCAGCAGAACTTTAGTGCCGGGAGCCACGTTAAAGCGCCCGATCGGTTCCGGGTCGTAGGGGATGTCGCATTCCGCTTCATCGGCAAGAAAGGCGAGGTACTCTTCCCGGGTTTGCGCCTGGGCAAAACGTCCACACATCGTCACCTCCAGCAGTTGAGTTAAGTATAGGTTCAGTATTTTTCGGCAAAGAAATAATAACCCTTAAATATTATGTGGGCACAGCCGGAGGCGTGCTGTTGAAAAGTGGTGGTTAAATCACATGGAGTTACTTCTGAGTGCCATCACACCGGGTAGACTTGTCATAACTAATACGGTTAAATAAATAACACGCGAAATTTAATTTCTGGGAAAAAGGACGCAAACGTAAAGCATGAGCAGGGAGGCCATTTAAACGTGTGAGAAATTAACTGTTCAATAGGGTGGCAATATGAAAATCCTGCAGAGTCAGGAGTTTTTTTTAACAGAGCAACATGCTTTCTGCCTGTTTATGCTGGGCAGGCAAAACATGGAGGAGATGCATGGGCATGACTTTGATGAAATTGTCATCGTAAGCGAAGGTAGTGGTTTTCATATTATTAACGGTAGCGTGGAATTTATATATAAAGGAGACTTCTTCTTTGTGTCGGTTAACGACACGCATTGTTATCTTTCAACCAATAATCTGTCGGTCATCAATGTCTTGATCCGTAAGGACCGCAGCTTTTTCTTTCTGGCGAATATCGAAAAACTGATCGACATTATCAAGCTGAACAACAGCCTGAGATGCACATATGATACCTCGCTGACGCAGGATGACCTGGAGAAAATCATTGCACTGACGCAGAGTATTAATGCGTTGCAAGATGATGAATTTGATGAGCTTTACTTCTCTGCGGCAGAAACGGCGTTACTGGGTATTATTGACACCTTATGCCAGCGGGCACGCAAAAAAACCTTACGTGCGCAGCCGGAAGAGTGTGGCCGCAAATACCTGATTAACGCCATAAAACACAATTATCTGCGCCATATCAACTGGGAAGACCTGTGCGATGAGAGCCGGATGACCCGACGGACAATGTTCCGTTTTATTAAGGATGTGACCGGTTATACACCTGCGCGTTTCCAGCTCCTGTTCCGCTTACTAAAAGCACAGGAATTATTACGCACCACCGATAAAACGATTAATGAGGTGGCCGTCAACTGCGGTTTTCTCAATGCTATACGGTTCACCGAAACCTATAAAAAGCAGTTCTGCTGTACGCCCTCTCTGGAGCGTAAATTAATGCGCTAATGCCAGAGTCCATATCTATCACTGAATATTTCCCACATTATGAATATGTGGGAGGAGGTTTTGTTGACGAAAAAGCAGGGCAAATAAAGAATCCGTGCAGGCCATGATAAGGCTGGCAAGGTAATTATGCAGTTGACGTAGTATTTCCTCTAATAAAGAAAATATACCCTACAAAGGATAAGCATTATGTCAATACAGAAAACACCCAACCCTTGGTATGTCGGGGTGGTGTCGGGGATGGCATCATATATTGATTCCTCCGCGATTATATCGAATGGCACCGCGCTCGTTATCTACAGTAAAACCATTGGCACAACGGCCACTGAAATAGGCATTCTCTCCGGTCTGCTGACCTTGTGTATTGCCCTCGGTGCCTTTACCGGCGGTCGGCTTGGCGATCGAATAGGCCGCCGCAAGGTGTTTATTATTACCATGGCGATGATCCTGGCCGGGACATTACTGCTCGCTTTCGGTCTTTCGTTCACCACGCTATTAGTCGGTACCTTGCTGATTGGGTTAGCCACCGGCGCCGACCTGCCGCTCTCATTGGCCACCATTTCCGAAGCAGCGACGGATAACAACCGCGGCAAAATTATTGCCCTCTCTAATTTGCTGTGGACTGCCGGGATTGGCGCCACTATGGCGATTGCCGCGGTAGTTGGGGTATGGGGCAGAGTCGGGGCGCAAATCATGTATATGCATGTGGGTCTTGTGGCGCTGGTGTTGTTAATTTTGCGCTGGTCGATTCCTGAATCCCCGTTATGGCTGGTTGCGCGGGATGAATTACGCCGTGGCGTCGCCACCGTGCGGGCACAAAAATCATCGTATAAAGATCTGCTGCGCGGAAAATATCTCTGGCCATTTGTTGCCCTGTGCCTGTTCTACACCTTTACCAATCTGGCGGCCAATACGGGCGGGCAGTTTGGCACTTATGTGGCAGTCAATGTCGTGGGGATCTCGGTCAGCACCCATTCGCTGTGGAATCTGCTGATCATGCCGGTGGGGATCGCCTCTGGCATTTTATTTATGCGCATTGTCGATACCTCCAAAAGGATGCCGTTCTTTATTTTGGGCGCGGTAATGCTCACGGGGGGTTATGCGCTCCCGATGATCTTTAATTTCGCCCCGGCCGCGTGGTTCTGCTGCCTGTTATTGACCAACATGGGCAACGGGCTGGCCTTTGAAGGCATCATGAAAGTCTGGTCCCAGGAGTCTTTCCCGACCATGTTGCGATCCACAGCCCAGGGCATCATCGTGGCCGTCGCGCGGCTCTCCTGCGGTTTACTCGCTTTTGTCACTCCCGTTCTGCTCGAGGTTGGCCCGATGGTGTTGTACGCCATGCTTGCCTCCACGGTGGGAATCGGCCTGCTGATTGCCTGGCTTTGCTTCCGCGGTAAACAGCGCAACGAATTTAATGCCGAAGCCGAAATGGTAGCGACAAAGACGGACGAAGCACATCTTAACAGCCGCTATGTCGGTGAGAATTAACAGGAGTAATACCATGTTAGCGATTAAAAACGTCACCCTGAATTATGCCCCGGAACTGAACGGCGTTGAATCTATGCCGGTCGTGGGATAGGTGATTGACAGCAATAACACCAATGTCGAGCAGACGAGCTGGCAAGTGCAAATAAGTCAGGATGGCGCATTCAACGATATTATTTTCGACAGCGGTACGGTTGCCAGCGGACAGTCGCAAAATATTACCCTGAGCGCAATCGAACTCAAAAACTCCACCCACTATTTCTTGCGGGTGAAAATCAGCGATAACCACGGACAGCACAGCGACTGGAGCAAAAGCGCGACATTTATTACGGGTCTTCCGGGCGATCAATGGCAGGCGGAATTTATCTCTGCCGAAGGCCCGCAGGATAAGGCCAGCTCAAAAGGCACGCTGCTCAGAACGCTATTTTCCCTTCCCGATGACGGGGCGGTCGCTTCCGTTATTGTGCATGCCAGCGCCCTGGGTCTGTATAAGCTGTATGTGAATGGCAAAAAGGTCGGTAAGGATGAACTGACGCCCGGCTGGACCAGTTATCAGCATCATCTGCTGTATCAGACCTATGATTTAACCAACCTGTTAACCGCCGGGGATAATGCTATTGCCGCCAGCGTCGGTGCAGGCTGGTATAAAGGCGACATGAGTTTTAATCGCGCCCGTAATTACTACGGCGATCGCACCGCGTTTATCTGCCAGATCGTGGTGAATTATCAGGATGGACGCCAGGCCATATTCGGGACGGATGAATCATGGTGCGGCACGGACTCCCCGGTACTGTTCTCTGAAATCTACGACGGTGAAACCTACGACGCACGGCGGGAAGTCTCCGGCTGGAATACGGTTGATTGCGATGACGCGTCCTGGCGGGCTGTCGACGTTGTCGCGTCGGACAAAGGTGCGCTGCGTGCTCAAGGTGCAAGCACCGTGCAGGCGATTGAAACGCTCAGCCCTCAGGCGCTGATCGTCACGCCAGAAGGCGATCGGGTCATCGATTTCGGTCAGAACATCACCGGCTGGGTGGCGTTTAACGTGAGCGGCAGAGCGGGCGACAAGGTGGTTCTGCGTCATTTTGAAGTACTGGATGCGAAGGGCAACGTCTACCTCGCGAACCTGCGCACCGCAAAGCAGCGCGTTGAGTACACCCTCAGCGGCGCACAGACCGAAGCCTACCACCCTAACTTCACCTTCCAGGGCTTCCGCTATGTGCACATTGAAGCATGGCCGGGCGAAATCGCGCTGGAGAACATTAAGGCCGTGGTGGTGTATTCACAGATGGAACGCACCGGGGAGTTTTCGTGCTCCAACCCGGATCTTAATCAACTGCACCACAACATCCTGTGGGGTCTGAAAGGCAACTTTGTCGATGTACCGACCGACTGCCCGCAGCGCGACGAGCGGCTGGGCTGGACCGGGGATGCGCAGATATTCTGCCGGACTGCGAGTTACCTGATGCAGACCCGTAACTTCTTCGCCAAGTGGTTGACCGACCTGAAATACGATCAGACTGCCGAAGGTGGGGTCCCGCACGTGGTGCCGGATATCCTCACCGGCTGGAGCGAGAACGATCGTTTTCTGTCGCAGGGCACACATTCTGCGGCTGCCTGGGCAGACGCTGCGGTGATCAATCCCTGGACGCTGTACCTGATGTATGGCGATAAAGAAACCCTGCGCAATCAATACGCCAGCATGAAGGCGTGGATTGAATTTATGCGTGCCCACGCGGTGGATAATAAGTGGTCCTATAAGCTGCAGTTTGGCGACTGGGTGGCGCTGGACGCCAAAGAGGGGAGCTATTTTGGCGCCACGCCAAATGACTTAACCTGCATGGCGTTTTACAGCTGGTCGACGCTGCTGTTTGCTAAAGCCGCGAAAGCGCTAGGCAACGAAGATGATTACGCCACGTACTCCGCGCTGCACGGTGAAATCGTGAACAGTTTCCAGCGGGAGTTCTTTACTCCGACCGGACGGCTGGCGGCCAGAACCCAAACGGCGCATATTCTGGCGCTGCATTTTGACCTGGTGCCGGAGCCGTTCAGAGCGCGCACGGTAGAGACGCTGGTGGAGCTACTGGCGGAACACGACGGGCATCTGGTAACCGGTTTTGTTGGTACACCGTATTTCTGCCACGTCCTCAGTAAAAATGGCCGCGCGAAAGAGGCCTGGGAGTTGCTGTTAAAAGACGATTTCCCATCGTGGCTGTATCAGGTAAAAGCCGGGGCCACCACCATCTGGGAACACTGGGACGGTATCAAGCCCGATGGTTCGATGTGGAGCCCGGACATGAACTCGTTTAACCATTATGCCTACGGCGCGATTGGTGAATGGTTATACCGCGGGGTGGCGGGGATTGATGCCGATGAAGAGCAGCCTGGCTTTAAGCATATTCGCATTCAACCCGTTATCGGTGGCGATCTGGAGTGGGTTAATGCCCGCTACCGTTCCGGCTATGGTGATATCGGCGTCAGCTGGCAGATGAAGCAGGGGGAAGTTGTATTACACGTCACTGTGCCGCACAACACTACCGCCACCGTTATTCTGCCGGCGGAATGCCGCTTAACAGAGGCGGCTGATATGCATTTCACCACGCTGAATAATGAACGCCAGGCCACAGTCGGCTCGGGTGAATATCGCTTTGAATACAGTCTGTAATTAATCACGATCAGGCGCCGTAATTCGCGCCTGATAGTTAAGCTGTCTCTGGCAATACCTTTTACCTTACCTCATGGACACGATAATGAAAAAAACAATGCTAGCCCTCTCTGTCGGGTTAATTCTGGCCGCGCCTGTCGTAGGGGCGCAGACAAATAACGCCACTCTGGAACAGCGGTTACAGCAAATGGAACAGCGCCTGCAGGCGGCTGAAACGCGGGCGCAAAATGCCGAAAATGAGATCCAGCAGATAAAGCAGGCGCAACCCACCGCGCCAGCCCCTGCCGCTACGCCAGCGGTGGCGGTGGTGAGCGCTACGCCTGCAGCAGACACCAAAAATAATGTCGCCGCCCCGACGTTAAAACTGAGTGGATTCGGCGACTTAAAACTGTATGGCGATGTCGAATTTAACCTTGATGCGGAAAGTCGCAAAGGGGCATTAGTAGGCGATCGCGATAATGACAACGAGAAGTGGGATATTAACGGCCGTATTTTGCTTGGTTTCGATGGATATCGCACCCTGAATAATGGCAACTTCGCCGGTTTTACCGCCCAGCCGCTGGCAGATATGAACGGCGGAATGAAATTAGACGATGCCGCGTTATTCTTTGGCCGGGAGAACGACTGGAAAATTAAAGTCGGTCGCTTCGAAGCCTTTGACATGTTCCCGCTTAATCAGGACACCTTTATTCAGCACTCCGGCGACACGGCCAACGATCTCTACGATGACGGCCATGGCTATATATATATGATGAAAGAGGCGCGCGGACGTTCGGATTCCGGGGGTAATTTCCTGATCAGTAAGCAGCTCGACAACTGGTATTTCGAAATGAACACGCTGGTGGAAAATGGCAGTTCGCTGTTCGTCGACGGGAATTACCATGGCCGGCAGCTAACGAACGATAAAAACGTGGTCTACCTGCGACCGGTGATCTCCTGGACGCAGGATGCCTTGAGTCTGTCTGCGGCCATGGAGTCGAACGTGGTGAACAACGCCTATGGTTATTACGACCCGCAGGGCAACTGGGTGGATCAGTCTCAACGCACCGGCTACGGGGCAGTAATGACGTGGAACGGCCTGAAGAAGGATGCGGATAACGGCGTGGTCCTGAACCTGAACACTGCCTATCTGGATGCCGAGCAGGAGAAGGACTTCTCCGCCGGGATCAATGCTCTGTGGCACCGCTTTGAACTGGGCTATATCTATGCCCACAACAAGATTGAACAGTTCGACCAAAGTACGCTGGCCGGGTGCGACGACGGTTGCTGGATCACCGACACGGGTACCTACGACATTCACACCGTGCATGCCTCTTACCAAATCCCGAATATCATGGAGATGAAGAACTTTAATATCTATCTGGGCAGTTACTGGTCGTGGCTGAAAGAGAAGGGCGGGGAAGATTCTCAGGACCGCTACGGTGCCCGCGTACGGTTTAAATATTTCTTCTGATTTCGATGAAGGTGCCCGTATTCCTGCCGGGTGGCGCTGCGCTTACCTGGCCTACAAAACCGTAGGTCCGTGCAAGCGCAGCGCCGCCGGGCAATTCCACCCGCGCGCGCTACTGACTCTCCTCAGCTTCACTTTCTGCTTCGCTATCGCCACCAAAGCTGAGCAGATCGGAGACTTTCATATTGCCAATGTCTTCCGCCTTCTGTTTAACGCTGTCGATCTGCTTATTGGTCTCTGCCGACAGGTTCGAAGTCAGCGTCTCCTGGGTTTTGCTCAGTGCGCCCTCTTTGGCTTTTTGTACTTCGCTGTTGAAGGTGCTTTTTAACGACTCGGCCGCCTGGGTGGTCTCTTCAACTTTGGCTTTCGCGTCCTGTGACAGCTCCATATCACAGCCAGCGAGCAGCAGGCTTCCAGCAAGGAGTAATGCCGAGGTAGGTCTTATCATAATGTTGCAGGCCTTATGGGGTGATGATATTCACAAGCATGATGACACACCGGTTTTATATCTGTTCGGGCGCGGAGGTAAGAAAGATTAAAGTTGGGTAAAGCCATTCAACGGCTGACGTCCTGCACGGCCAACCCCTGATACCCTGACAACGATCCCTGTTTACATTACGCGGTAGAATCCTATAGTATACCCCCCTACAGTATCCAGGAGGCCACCATGCCACATTCCCCTGAAGATAAAAAACGCGTCCTGACTCGCGTGCGCCGCATTCGCGGGCAGGTTGATGCCCTGGAGCGTGCGCTCGAATCCGGCGAACCCTGCCTTGCCATCCTGCAGCAAATCGCCGCCGTGCGCGGGGCCGCCAACGGCCTGATGGGCGAGATGGTTGAAATTCACCTCAAAGATGAGCTGGTAACCGGCGAGACCACGGCCGACCAGCGGGCCGTTCGAATGGCGGAAGTCGGCCATTTGCTGCGCTCTTATCTAAAATAAAAACCTGACATCACTAAAAGGAAAGCAAGATGAAATCACGTGCTGCTGTTGCATTTGGCCCAGGCCAGCCGCTGAAAATTGTTGAGATTGATGTAGCCCCGCCGAAGAAAGGTGAAGTGCTGGTCAAAATCACCCATACCGGCGTGTGCCACACCGATGCGTTCACGCTGTCCGGTGACGATCCGGAAGGTATCTTCCCGGCGGTGCTCGGACACGAAGGCGGCGGCGTGGTGGTGGAAGTCGGCGAGGGCGTTACCAGCCTGCAGCCTGGCGATCACGTCATTCCGTTGTACACCGCTGAATGCGGCGAGTGTAAGTTCTGTAAATCCGGCAAAACCAACCTCTGCCAGGCGGTACGCGCCACCCAAGGTAAAGGCCTGATGCCGGACGGCACCACCCGTTTCTCCTATAACGGCGAGCCGATCTATCACTATATGGGCACCAGCACCTTCAGCGAATACACCGTCTGCGCAGAAATCTCGCTGGCAAAAGTGAACCCACAGGCACCGCTGGATAAAGTCTGTCTGCTGGGCTGCGGCGTCACCACCGGGATCGGTGCCGTACATAACACCGCGAAAGTGAAAGAGGGCGATACCGTGGCGGTATTCGGTCTGGGCGGGATCGGTCTGGCGGTGATCCAGGGTGCGGTACAGGCCAAAGCCGGCCGTATTCTGGCGGTGGACACCAACCCGGAGAAATTCAAACTGGCCGGTGAACTGGGCGCGACCGACTTCGTCAACCCGAACGACTACGACAAACCGGTGCAGGACGTGATCGTTGAGCTCACCGACGGCGGCGTCGACTTCAGCTTTGAATGTATCGGCAACGTCAACGTGATGCGCGCGGCGCTGGAGTGCTGCCACAAAGGCTGGGGTGAGAGCATCATCATCGGCGTCGCGGGCGCAGGTCAGGAGATCAAAACCCGTCCGTTCCAGCTGGTAACCGGTCGCGTCTGGCGCGGTTCCGCGTTTGGCGGCGTCAAAGGCCGCACCCAGCTGCCGGGTATGGTTGAAGATGCAATGGCGGGCAAAATCCAGCTCGACCCGTTCATTACCCATCGTCTGCCGCTGGAGCAAATCAATGAAGCGTTCGACCTGATGCACGCCGGGAAGTCTATCCGCACCGTTATTCATTTCGGCGATAACTGATTATTCTGGCAGCAATTTCTGTTAAAAATCCTCCCCGCTGCCGTTCTCTGGTAGCGGGGAGGACATTTCTTTAATAATCATTTCTAAAGTGTGAACTGGGTTCTATTTTAGCCATAATCAAATCCCCTGTAGTGCCGATGACTATTTTACAGGCGTGCTTCTGCGCATCTACCTATAAGAGAGTCAACGGTATGGAAAAAAAATCAACGGTGCGGGCGCAGCAAAAGCTGGGCTTCCTGCACCAAATTCGGTTGCTTCCCCTTATCTCCTCCATTCTTGGCGGCATTATTTTGCTGTTCGCGCTCAGTGCCGGGTTGGCGGGCTATTTCCTGCTGCAGGCCGACCGCGATCTGCAGGACGTTACCGCAGAAATTCAGGTGCGCACCGGGCTGTCAAACAGCTCAAACCACCTGCGGACCTCACGTATTAATATGATCCACGCGGGTGCCGCCAGCCGTATCGCTGAAATGGACGCGATGAAGCTGAACATCGCGGAAGCGGAAAAACGGATTAAGCAGTCTCAGGATAGCTTTGCCCTGTACATGAACCGTAGCGTGCGTACCCCGGCGGATGAAGCGCTGGACGGCGATCTGAAAACACGTTTCCAGGCGTATATCGACGGCATGCAGCCGATGCTGAAATATGCCAAAAACGGCATGTTTGAAGCCATCATTAACCACGAAAATGAAGAGGCGCGTCCGCTGGATGATGCCTATAACGAGGTGCTGCTGAAGGCGGTTAAAATCCGTACCGATCGCGCCAATCTGTTGACCGAAGAGGCGCATACCCGCACTCAGCTGGGGCTGATGTTTATGGTCGGTGCCTTTGGTCTGGCGCTGGTACTGACGGTGATCACCTTTATGGTGCTGCGTCGCACGGTGATTAACCCGCTGCAGCGCGCCGCGCGCCGTATTGAGCATATCGCTAAAGGCGATCTGACCCTTGCGGATGACCTGACCGGGCGCAGCGAAATTGGCCGCCTGACGCACGACCTGCAAACCATGCAGCACTCGCTGGTGAAGACGGTGGGCACGGTTCGCCAGGGCGCGGAAGAGATCTATCGCGGGACCAGCGAAATCTCGGCAGGCAATACCGACCTCTCGTCCCGTACCGAACAGCAGGCGGCGGCGATTGAAGAGACCGCCGCCAGCATGGAACAGTTAACGGCGACGGTAAAACAAAACGCCGACAACGCGCACCATGCCAGCAAGCTGGCGGAAGATGCCTCCGGGAAAGCCAGCCGTGGCGGCCAGATGGTCTCCGGGGTGGTGAAAACCATGAGCAATATCTCCAGCAGCTCGAAGAAAATTTCTGAAATCACCGCGGTGATCAACAGCATCGCCTTCCAGACCAACATTCTGGCGCTGAACGCCGCCGTCGAAGCCGCCCGTGCCGGTGAGCAGGGCCGTGGTTTTGCCGTGGTCGCCAGCGAAGTACGCACCCTGGCCAGCCGCAGCGCCAACGCCGCGAAAGAGATTGAAGGCCTGATCAGCGAGTCGGTCTCCCTGATTGACCAGGGCTCCGGCGAAGTGGTGGCTGCCGGTAACACCATGGGTGAGATTGTGGATGCGGTGAAACGCGTCACCGATATCATGCTGGAAATCGCCGCCGCCTCCGACGAGCAGAGCCGTGGCATTGTGCAGGTCAGCCAGGCCATCTCCGAGATGGATAAAGTGACCCAGCAGAACGCCTCGCTGGTGGAAGAAGCCTCCGCTGCGGCCGCCTCGCTGGAAGATCAGGCCGCACGCCTGACCGAAGCTGTGGGGACGTTCCGTCTGCACGGCATCACCCAGGCCCGCAGCAGCAGTAACAACAACATCACCCCAGCCGCGCCGGCATCGCCGCTGCGCCCGGCCGTGGTGGATGGCGATAACTGGGAAACCTTCTAAGGGGTTACGTCCTGCGCCTTGCCCGGCGGCGCTTCGCTTGCACGGGCCTACGGGACTGTAGGCTGGGTAAGCGCAGCGCCACCCGACAACAAGGGTTCATGTTTCGGCATGAACCCTTTTTTTATTCCCCGCTATGATGGTTATAAAGGCGCAAGAGGGTCAAGGCGATGCAATCAACCAAACGAGTGATGCAGATAATCTGTGCGGCAGGGCTACTGGCCGGATGTGCGTCAGGCGGTAGCGTGGGGATCGGGGGGGTAGGCATCGGCGGAGGCGGCGGTAGCAGCGGGGTGGGCGTCGGCTTATCCTTTCCGGTAGGCGGCAGCGCGTCGGGCGCGGATAACGGGCTAGCAGACTGCGACGGCGACGTGTATCGGGTGCAGCCTCGTTACCCTGAGCAGGCTGCGGCGCAGAAATATTCCGGCAGAGTGACGGTCTCGTTTAACGTCAAGCTGAACGGTCGGGCGGCAGACTACGAAGCAGCAGGGGATAAACCCTTCTTCGAAGAGACGAAGCGGGCCGTGATACGCAGCTGTTGGCCAGCGGGGGTCAGGCAGAATCTGGTGGCGAGTTATCAGAACGGCAAGACGGCGAGCTGGATCGAGAACAGTCTTTCCGGCACGCCATAAAAAAACCGGCCACTGTGTGGCCGGTTGTATCGTTACGACTTATCAGGCAACGCGTAGGCGATGATGTAATCCCCGCGATCCGGCGACTGGCGTGCGCCCCCGGCGTTGATGATGATGTACTGCTTGCCGGTTTTCGGTGACACGTAGGTCATCGGCCCGGACTGGCTGCCCACCGGCAGACGCTCTTTCCAGATCTCTTTCCCGTTGGCGGTATCAAACGCGCGCAGGTAGAAGTCCTGGGTCCCGGCAAAGAACAGCAGGCCGGACTGGGTCGAGAGCGACGCGCCCAAGGTTGGCATCCCGATTGGGATTGGCATGTGCATGCGAATACCCAGTGGGCCCGTATCTTCAACCGTTCCCACCGGCACTTGCCACACCAGCTTACCGGACTTCAGATCCACGGCTGACATGGTGCCGAACGGCGGTTTCTGACACGGAATGCCCAGCGGCGACAGGAAGCGCTCGCGCATTGCGCCAAACGGCGTACCGTCCATCGGCACAATTCCCATCTCGATCCCGCTGGCGTTTTTAGCGACATTGGCGCGCGGCACCATGTAGTTCGCCAGCCCCAGACGCATATCGTTAACAAACATCAGGCTGTTGTTCGGATCAACCGAGACGCTGCCCCAGTTCATGCCGCCCAGCGAGCCCGGGAACTGCAGGGAGCGATCCAGACCCGGCGGGGTGTAGACGCCCTGATGGCGCATCTCTTTAAACTGGATACGGCACAGCAGCAGGTCGACCGGGGTCGCGCCCCACATGTCGGATTCGGTCAGGGTCTGGTTGCCGATCATCGGCATTCCCACCGAGTACGGCTGGGTCGGGGAGTAACGTTCACCCTCGACGTTCCCGGCCGGAACCGGACGCTCTTCCACTTTTGCCACCGGCTCGCCGGTTTCGCGGTTGAGCATAAAGATCATGCCCTGCTTGCTGGTCTGCACCAGCACCGGCGTGGTATTGCCTTTGCCGTCCGGCAGATCGTACAGCAGCGGCTGAGAAGGCAGGTCAAAATCCCACAGATCGTGGTGGGTGGTCTGGAAATGCCAGCGCACCTGGCCGGTAGTGGCATCCACTGCCACAATTGAGGAGCTGTATTTATCATCCAGCGCGGTACGTTCCCCGGCATAGAAGTCCGGCGTTGCGTTACCGGTAGGAAGATAAATCAGGTTCAGCTTCGCGTCGTAAGACATCGCTGACCAGACGTTTGGCGTCCCGCGGGTGTAGGTCTGACCTTCCGGCGGCAGGCCGGTGATGTTCGGGTTACCCGGATCCCAGGCCCACGCCAGTTTACCCGTGTGCACGTCATAGGCACGCACCACGCCCGGCGGTTCGCCAGTGGAGAAGTTATCCGCCACGCGTCCGCCGACCACCACTACATTGCCCGCCACCAGCGGGGTCGAGGTCTGCTGATAGTAGCCCGGCTTGATCTCACCCATGCCCACGCCAAGATCGACTGAACCCTGGTCGCCAAAGTCTTCGCACAGCTTGCCGGTGTCGGCGTTGATTGCAATCAGACGGGCATCGGTAGTAGGCAGGAACAGACGACGCGAACAGGCCGCAGGCTGAGAGTCGCCCTGTGACGTTGTCACGCTGGAGGTGTCTTCAAAATAGCCCAGACCACGACAGCGCTGCCAGTTTGGCGCGGTGGCTTTCGGGTCGTAGCGCCATTTCTCTTTCCCGGTATCGACGTCCAGCGCCAGCACCTTACTGTACGGGGTACAGACGAACAGGGTGTCGCCAATCTGCAGCGGGGTGTTCTGATCTTCCGCGCCAGAGCCGTTGCTCTGCGGGATGTCGCCGGTGTGCGCAGTCCAGGCCACTTTCAGCTGGTTAACGTTGTGCTTGTTAATCTGGTCCAGCGCGGCAAAACGATCGCCGTGGGTGGTGTTCCCCCAGTGCGCCCAGTCCTTCTGCTGCTCGCCTGGTGCCACCGGTTTAACCGGTACCGGCTCGCTGGCGCTGACCAGGGTTTGCGGTTTGAACATCCAGCCCACGCTGCCCAGCATCACCACTGCCAGCACGGCGGCCAGCGCAAACGCCGGAGTCTTGTTAACCGGCTCGCTGCGATTAACCGCGCGCAGGAACGGCCAGACTACCGCCGCCAGGAACGCCAGCACCGCAAAGGTGAACAGGCGCGAGAACAGGGGCCAGAAATCCCAGCCCGCGTCGCTCACCGCCCAGAACAGCGAGGCGATAAACGCCACGGCGTACAGCACAATCCCGCTGAGGCGGTTGCGCGCAATCAGGAACGCGGCAATCAGCATCACCACGCCCACGATCAGGAAGTACCAGCTTCCCCCGACGGTGGCGAGCTTAAAGCCCAGCCCCCCGACGGCCAGGCCGATGATGATCATCAGCCCGACCAGCAGCCACTGCAGGATCCGGGGGAACCCACGTAGCGAATTACCTAAAGCCATTTCTGTCTCCTGAAACCCCCTTTTCGCGATGATATCTGAACCAAATGGATAACAATCGGAAAGGGTTATGATGAAATATGCGATGTAAGCCGCCGAAAGACGGCGTGATAGTCACCGGGTTGTTATTCGAATGAACCATTTGGTGAAATCGGCGGGTATGATAAATCTGTTAAATTGTTTGATGCAATTGTTAATGAATGATTTCGCATTATTTGAGTAATGGAAATAAAAAGCCCGTCATCAAGACGGGCAGAAGGGAAGTGTGATCACACCGGCATAGATTTACGTATTGCGCTCAGCAGCGTCAGGGCGGCGGGAGAAAGAGGGGCCTCCACGCGCGTTAACACGCCAATCGGTTCGCCGGGACCGGGCGTAGTGACCGGCAGGGCCACCAGCGAGCCCTGACGCAGATCGTCTTTCACCGCCCCGGACGGGACAAACCAGACGTAGTCATAGTCGACGGTTAGCTGGCGTGATAAAGATGCCGACAGGGTTTCAATGCAGCCCGCGGGCAGTTTACACCCCTGGGCCTGCAGCAGGGTCTCTGCGGTCTGACGCGGAACGGTACCTTTTGGCGACACCACCACCGGCCAGTCCATCACCCGACTCAGGGTCACGGTATCCTGAAGGATCGGGTGACGCGGACGTACCACCAGCTTCAGGGATTCCAGAAACAGCAGTTCGTAATTGAGGCCACTCATTAGTTCCGGGTCCGACATTCTGCCGATCCCCAGATCCAGCTCGCCGGATTTCAGCCCCGCGAGCAGCATGGTGTTATTCATGGTGGCGACCTGCAGGGTAATGTTGCGCTGCTGCTTATGAAACTGACCAATCACCGCAGGCAAAATGCCCAGTGCGGCGGTGGGCAGGGCGCCGATGCGCACCACGTCGGCAGGCTGATCGTGGCGGCGCGTCAGGGACTGGCCCGCCGTATTCAGGGCATCGAGCACTTTGACGGCGTGGGTCAGAAATTGCTCGCCGACGAGGGTAAGCTGCGCGCCCAGTCGTCCACGGTCGAACAGGCGCGTGCCGGTCAGCTGTTCCAGCTCGTTCAGGGTTTTGGAAAGCGCAGGCTGGCTGAGGTTAAGAGTTTCAGCCGCACGCCCCAGCGTTCCCTGTTGAGCGACGGCCACAAATGTGTGCAGATGGCGCAGACGAATGCGCTGACTAAACAAACCATTTTTTTCCATAGGCGATGTTAAGAACAGAGAGGTCAGGGTGACAAGTGAAGTTGTTTAATTTTGCTAACCTGCTAGCAAAATATTATTAACATTTGATCTAATTGAGTAACAAGCGGTTTTTGGCAAATAGCGGGAATTTATCGTGCTGATGCCCAACGCGGTGAACAGGTGATTAATCTGTAAATGAGAATCGCTCCATCCAGATCACAGTTTGTAAATTCTTCCCGCCGCCGTCGATGGCCTTCTCTACACTCCAGGTAATATTCACTGGAGGCATGACATCATGGCGAACACCATCACGGCTGATGATATTCGGGAACAATTTTCGCAGGCAATGTCGGCGATGTACCAGCAGGAAGTTCCGCAGTACGGCACCTTACTTGAGCTGGTAGCGGACGTGAATCTGGCGGTGCTGGAGAACAACCCGAAGCTGCATGAACAACTGGCCAACGCGGACGAACTGGCCCGCCTTAACGTCGAACGCCACGGCGCTATTCGCGTCGGCAGTGCTCAGGAACTGAATACGCTGCGCCGCATGTTTGCCATTATGGGCATGTATCCGGTCAGCTATTACGACCTCTCCCAGGCCGGGGTGCCGGTCCACTCCACCGCGTTTCGCCCGGTGGACGATGCCGCCCTGTCGCGCAATCCGTTTCGCATCTTTACCTCGCTGCTGCGCCTGGAGCTGATCGACAACGTTCCCCTGCGCGAGCAGGCGGCGGCGATCCTCGCCCGGCGCAGCATCTTTACTCCGCGCTGCCTGACGCTTATCGCCCTGCACGAGACAGAAGGGGAATTTACCGACGCTCAGGCGCAGGAGTTTGTGAAGGAGGCGCTGGAGACTTTCCGCTGGCATCGCCACGCCACGGTCGATCAGGAAACCTATCTGGCGCTGCACAACGAGCACCGGCTGATTGCCGACGTGGTGTGCTTCCCCGGCTGTCACATTAATCACCTGACCCCGCGCACGCTGGATATCGATCGCGTGCAGGCCCTGATGCCGGAATACGGAATCGAGCCGAAAGCCCTGATCGAGGGGCCGCCGCGCCGGGAGACGCCGCTGCTGCTGCGCCAGACCAGCTTTAAAGCACTGGAGGAGCCGGTCTACTTTGCCGGTGAGCATCGCGGCACCCACACCGCACGTTTCGGCGAAATTGAACAGCGCGGCGTAGCCTTAACCCCGAAAGGACGCGACCTGTACGACCGCCTGCTGGCGGAAGCCGGAACCGGCAAGGACAATCTGCTGCATCAGATGCATTTGCAGGAAGTGTTCCAGGCGTTCCCGGACAGCGACATCTTCCTGCGTCGTCAGGCGCTGGCGTATTTCCGCTACCGTCTGACGCCCGCCGGGGAGTCGCACCGTAAGGCGTTCAGCCCGGGTGACGATCCGCAGCCGCTGATTGAGCGCGGCTGGGTGGTGGCTCAACCCATCACCTATGAGGACTTCCTGCCGGTGAGTGCCGCGGGGATTTTCCAGTCCAACCTTGGCAATCAGACCCAGGCCCGCACCCACGGCAACGCCAGCCGCGATGCCTTCGAAGCGGCGCTCGGCTGCCCGGTGCTGGATGAGTTTACGCTGTATCGGGAGGCGGAAGAGCGCAGCAAACGGCGTTGCGGTTTGCTCTGAAAACGGTACTCTGCGGGGGTGTGACGTTAACAGAAGGTCAGTATGGACAACCCCTCCACCCCAATCATTTCCACGCGCCAGGGCACGCTGCTCGGTATCACCGACGGCGATGTGCAGGTCTGGCGCGCCATTCCCTATGCCGCGCCGCCCGTAGGCGAACTGCGCTGGCGTTCGCCCCAGCCGGTGGCGAGCTGGGACGGCGTACGCCCGGCCACGACGTTTTCGGCTTCCTGCTGGCAAAGCAGTGACTATTGCCAGCAGTTGGGCGGGGGCGATCCGGGTCGTTTCTCGGAAGATTGCCTGTACCTGAACGTCTGGTCACCGGTACAACGCAAAAAGCCGTTGCCGGTAATGGTCTGGCTGCACGGCGGCGGTTTTACGATTGGCGCAGGTGGGTTACCGCCCTACGACGGCAAGGCGCTGGCGCAACGCGAGGCGGTCGTGGTCACGCTGAACTACCGGCTGGGCCATCTGGGCTTCTTTGCCCATCCGGCGCTGGAAGGAGAAGAGGAGCGGGTGGTACATAATTTTGCCCTGCTCGATCAGATCGCCGCGCTTGAGTGGGTGCGCGACAACATTGCCGCCTTTGGCGGGGACGCAAACAACATCACCCTGTTTGGTGAGTCCGCCGGGGCGCGCAGCGTGCTGTCGCTACTGGCCTCGCCGCCGGCGTCAGGGCTGTTCCATAAGGCGATAGTGCAGAGCGGTTACACCCTGCCGGATACGCCGCGCGAACAGGCATTACGTAAAGGCGAGGCGCTGGCGGCCCATTTCGGGCTGGATAACGCCAGCGCAGAGCAGCTCAGGGCGATCCCGGCGGAAGATTTCTGGCCGTTGACCGCGCCGCTGAACGTGTCACCAACGCCGATTGTCGGCGACTGTGTACTGCCGGAGCCGATGCTGGAGGTCTTTTTTGCCGCGCGGCAGCATCCGGTGCCCATCATGATTGGCTCGAACAGCGATGAGGCCAGCGTGATGGCGGTGTTCGGGGTCGATCTTGCCGGGCAGATCCAGAAGCTGCGCAAGGAGCGGCGCTTCGGACTGGGGCTGATCAAACTGCTCTATCCGGGGGTGAAAGGGGACGAGGCGCTGGGTCGCCAGGTGTGCCGCGATATGGCCTTTACCACCCTCGGACTGGTGGTGATGCAGGCCCAGCAGCGGGTCGGGGCGCCGTGCTGGCGCTACTGGTTTGACTATGTGGCCGAAGCCGAACATGACACCTACGCCAACGGGGCGTGGCACGGCAACGAAGTGCCGTACGTGTTTGATACGCTGACGCTTGCCGAGCCTGCGCGGCAATATGTGAATAACAACGATCTGGCGTTTTCCGCCCGGGTGGCGGACTACTGGGTCAATTTTGCCCGCTCCGCCAGTCGGGACTGCACGACGCTAGACGGCCCGACACGCTGGCCTGCCTGTCACCACGGGCGGGACGTACTGTTACGCATTGGACTGAATAAAAATGCAGGTTTTAAGCTGGAAAACCGCTTTATGCGCGCCCGACTGGCGTTGTTTAAGCGGGTGATGAAGCACCACGTCAGCCTGGACTGAGCAGACAATGCCTGAACGCCGCCAGCCCGGCGGCCTTACCGCGCGATTCGCGCAGCACCAGCCGGTAGCTGGCCCCGGTTTTCACGCTGCTGGCGTAAGGCCGCACCAGCCGCCCGGCGCGGATATCCTCCTCCACCAACGTTTCGTCGGCAATGGCCACTCCGAGCCCCTGAATGGCGGCGGTGATCGCCAGATCCATGGTATCGAAGTGTTGATTTTTGTGCATGGCAGGCGGTTGCACGGCCTGTTTTTCCAGCCACAGGGACCAGTCGGTCTTATCCCGCGTCGGATGCAGGAAGGTCAACGTCTCTACCACGCAGTCCTGACGCAGGGGGCTGATCACCGGGGTTAACGCCTCTTCAAACAGCAGATCGCCGGCACTCAGCTGGGTGCCGAAGACAATCGCCGCATCGTAGGATTCCGTTTTAAAATTGACGCTGTGATCGTTGGTGGCGGTCAGCGCAATTTGCAGCTCCGGCTGGTCGCGTTCGACCTGCAGCAGGCGCGGCACCAGCCAGCGTACCGCGCAGGTGGGGACCTTCACCCGCACCACGGTTTGCTGCGCCCGGGCCTGATCCGCCACCGTCAGGAAATGCTCATACGAGGCGCGCAGATCCGGCAGCAGGGCGCTGCCCTGGGGCGAAAGGCGCAATCCGCGGGCGTGACGCTCAAACAGCGGAAAGCCGAACCAGCTCTCCAGCGCCGCAATCTTGCGGCTCACCGCGCCCTGAGTCAGGCACAGCTCTTTGGCCGCATGGGTCAGATTCAGATGACGCGCGGTGACGATAAACGCCTCAACGGCGGTCAGGGGGAAAGAGCGACGCGACACACAACCTCCAGGTATGATTTTTTATCATGGCTATTATGACAACAATTCGATTGTCGCGGCAACGGAGTTTGGGTTGAATAGTTATGCAATATCCACGAGAAGGGATTTATGATGACTCTGCGTACCCCGATACAGACCCGTTCCAAACTGCCGGACGTTGGCACCACCATTTTTACCGTTATCGGTCAGCTCTCTGCGGAGCACAATGCCATCAACCTTTCTCAGGGGGCACCGAACTTTTCCTGCGATCCTGAGCTGATTGCGGGCGTGCACCGGGCGATGCAGGCCGGTCACAATCAATATGCCTCAATGACCGGGCTGGCGCCGCTGAAAGAGCGCATCGCCAGTAAAATTGCCGCGCTGTACGGCACCCGGTACGATCCCGCCAGCGAAGTGTTAGTCACCGCCAGCGCCAGCGAAGGACTCTATTCGGCGATCAGCGGGCTGGTTCACCCGGGCGATGAAGTGATTTACTTCGAGCCGTCGTTCGACAGTTACGCGCCCATTGTGCGTCTGCAGGGCGCCACGCCGGTGGCCATCAAGCTGACGGTACCGGATTTTGCCGTGAACTGGGATGAAGTGCGCGCCGCCGTGACCTCGCGCACCCGGATGATTATCGTCAATACGCCGCATAACCCGAGCGGGCAGGTCTTCTCGGCGAACGATCTGGAGCAGCTGGCGGCGATCACCCGCCATACCGATATCATTATTCTCTCTGACGAAGTGTACGAGCACGTGGTATTTGACGACGTGCCGCATCACGGCATGGCAACCCATCCCGGGCTTGCCGAGCGCAGCGTGATCATTTCGTCGTTCGGCAAAACCTATCATGTCACCGGCTGGCGCGTTGGCTACTGCGTCGCCCCGGCGGAACTGATGGACGAGATCTGTAAAATCCATCAATTTTTGATGTTCTCTGCCGATACTCCTATGCAGCACGCTTTCGCCGAACATATGGCCGATCCACAAACCTGGCTGTCGCTGGCGGCGTTTTATCAGCGCAAGCGCGATCTGCTGGTCAACCTGCTGGCAGAGTCTCCGTTCCGCCTGCTGCCGAGCGCCGGGTCGTTCTTCCTGCTGGCGGATTACAGCCATTTCAGCGATGAAAGCGACAGCGAGATGGTGAAACGGCTGATTATTGACTACGGTGTTGCCACTATCCCGCTGTCGGCGTTTTATACCGACGGGACGGATAACAAATTAATACGTCTCTCTTTTGCCAAAGATGAGGCGACTTTACGGGCAGGTGCGCAGGCCCTGTGTCGGGTAAAACCACGCTAAGGAGTTCAGTTATGAAATTAAAAGCCTTCGTTGTCGGCCTGGGGTTGCTGTGTTCGTTCTCTTCTTTCGCCGCAACCGAATTACGCTACGGCGTAGAAGCAGAATATCCGCCATTTGAGAGCCGTAATGCCGCAGGTGAGCTGGAAGGGTTTGACATTGAGCTCGGCAACGCGATTTGCGCGGCGGCTGCGCTGAAGTGCAACTGGGTTGAAACCTCGTTTGATGCGCTGATCCCGGGCCTGGTGGCGAAGAAATTCGATGCCATCAACTCGGCGATGAACATCACCGACCAGCGTCGTCAGAGCATCGACTTTACGCAGCCGATCTACCGTATTCCGTCCCAGCTGGTGGGCAAATCGGGTAGCGCGGTGGACGCCACGCCGGAAGGGCTGAAGGGTAAAACCATCGGCGTTCTGCAGGGCTCCATCCAGGAAACCTACGCGAAAGAGCACTGGGAAAAGCACGGTGTCACCGTGGTGTCGTATAAAGATCAGAACATGGCATGGGCTGATTTGCTGAATGGTCGTATCGACGCTTCGCTGGTGATGTCCGCCGCCGGGCAGGCCGGGTTCCTGAGCAAACCGCAGGGGAAAGGGTTTGGCTTTATCGGCAAGCCGGTCTCTGATGACACTATCCTCGGCAGTGGGATCGGTTTTGGCTTGCGTAAAGGTGATGACGCAACCAAAAAACAGCTTGATACCGCCATTGATAAAGTCCGCGCTGACGGCACCATCGACAAGCTCGCCCAGAAGTACTTCCCGGGCATCGATGTCAGCGTAAAATAAAAAAATCCTGACCTTTTAGCCCCTGTTGACGATGTCCAACAGGGGCTTTTTTAACCGTTTCTTTACCCGCGTTTCAGGCAATTCCCCTCGACAGATAAATCTTTCGCACTTTGCTCGTTTAATCGCCTGTCAATAATTGGATTCTCAATCGTTTTTGTTTAGGCTGTGCCTCTTAATGATGTTCTTTCTTGCCGTCGTTTCGCCCGATGCGAAACCTCCCTCCCCACGACCATAAGGACGTTTTTTCAGGCATGAATCGCAGACGTTTTTTAAAAGGCTCACTGGCCGTTGCTGCGCTGAGCAGCACTACCGGGCTCGCCACGCTTTTCTCCCGTGCGGCCAATGCGGCTGAATCGGACATTGCGGACGGTCAGAGCCGTCGTTTCGACTTTTCTGTGCTGCAATCCATGGCGCACGACCTGGCGCAAACTCCGTGGGGCGGGGCGCCGCGTCCGCTGCCAGAGACTCTGGCGACGCTGACGCCACAGGCGTACAACAGCATTCAGTACGATGCGAAGCAGTCCCTGTGGAACAACATCGAAAATCGCCAGCTGGACGTGCAGTTCTTCCACGTGGGGATGGGGTTCCGCCGTCGGGTACGCATGTTCTCGCTGGATAACAAAACATCGCAGGCGCGTGAAATTCACTTCCGCCCGGAACTGTTTAACTACCATGACGCGGGCGTCGACACCAAACAGCTGGAAGGCCAGAGCGATTTAGGCTTCGCTGGCTTCCGGGCCTTTAAAGCGCCGGAGCTGGCGCGTCGCGACATCGTCTCGTTCCTCGGCGCGAGCTACTTCCGCGCGGTGGACGATACTTACCAGTACGGCCTCTCTGCCCGCGGCCTGGCGCTGAATACCTACGCTGACAGCACCGAAGAGTTCCCGGACTTTACCTCCTTCTGGTTCGAAACCGTCAAGCCAGGCGACACCACCTTTACCGTTTACACCCTGCTTGACAGCCCAAGCATCACCGGTGCCTATAAGTTCGTGATCCACTGCGAGAAGAACCAGGTGATCATGGACGTCGATAACCATCTGTATGCCCGTAAGGACATCCAGCAGTTGGGCATCGCCCCGATGACCAGCATGTTCGCCTGCGGTAACAACGAGCGCCGGATGTGCGACACCATTCACCCGCAGATCCACGACTCCGATCGACTGGCGATGTGGCGCGGCAACGGGGAGTGGATCTGCCGTCCGCTGAACAATCCGCAAAAGCTGCAGTTCCACGCTTACACCGACAAAAACCCGAAAGGCTTTGGTCTGCTGCAGCTGGATCGTGATTTCTCGCACTATCAGGACATCATGGGCTGGTACAACAAACGTCCAAGCCTGTGGGTCGAGCCGCGCAACCAGTGGGGTAAAGGCACCGTCGGCCTGATGGAGATCCCAACCACCGGCGAAACGCTGGATAACGTGGTCTGCTTCTGGCAGCCGGAAAAACCGATTAAAGCCGGGGATTCCCTCGACTACCAGTACCGTCTGTACTGGAGTGCTAAACCGCCGGTGCGTTCCCCGCTGGCGAATGTGTTAGCCACCCGCAGCGGTATGGGCGGCTTCCCGGAAGGCTGGGCACCGGGTGAACACTTCCCGAAAGTGTGGTGCCGCCGTTTCGCCATCGACTTTGTTGGCGGCGATCTGAAAGCCGCGGCCCCGAAAGGGATCGAGCCGGTGATCACCCTGTCCAACGGGGAAGCGAAGCAGATTGAAATCCTGTACGTCGAGCCGTTCGACGGCTACCGCATTCTGTTTGACTGGTATCCGACCAGCGACGACGCCGAGCCGGTGGATATGCGGATGTTCCTGCGCTGCCAGGGCGAAGCGATCAGTGAGACCTGGATGTACCACTATTACCCGCCAGCAGCCGATAAACGGCAGTATGTGGATGACCGCATAATGCGTTAACGGGTGGCTCGTACGGTTCCCTCTCCCTTGATGGAGAGGGTGAGGGGGAACAGGCGACAACATTGAGGGACTATGACCGCGATCACCGAAGAAATCATCCCCGTCTCTGAGCGTATCGAACTGCGCGCAGTTGACGAGCGTTACACCGCAGCGCTGCACAATCTGGTGGTCAAAAACCGGGCGTGGCTGCAGGAGTCGCTTAACTGGCCGCAGTTTGTCGGAACGGAAGACGATACCCGCAAGAACATCCAGAGCAACCAGATGCTGCATCAGCGCGGCTACGCCAAAATGTTCCTCATCTTCAACGATAATGAACTGGCAGGCGTGCTGTCGTTTAATGCCATCGAGCCGCTGAACAAAACCGGCTATATCGGCTACTGGCTGGATGAAGACCACCAGGGGCAGGGCATGTTGTCCCGGGCATTACAGGCGTTTATTGGGTACTACGTTGAGCGCAACGAGATCCGCCGCTTTGTGATCAAATGCCGGGTGGCTAACCTCGCCAGCAACCAGGTGGCGCTGCGCAACGGCTTCCTGCTGGAAGGCTGCCTGAAAGAGGCTGAATTTCTCAACGGGCGTTTTGACGATCAGAATATCTACGCCCGGATCTACACTTCATAATGCTCCCAGCAACGGCGTGCGCGTGATGCGCTGCACGCCGTTAATCACCTTCGCGCCGCGCAGGTGAATCGCGTCCCCGTCCAGTGCTTCAACCACCGCATCGTCGGTAATTTCAATATGATGCTCGATCAGCACTTCGCCGTGAATGCGCGCCCGGCCCTGGATCACCACTTTATCGTCGAGCAAAATCGGCCCGCCGCGCAGCCAGGCTTCGCCGCCAATCAGGACGTGATGTTTAATGACGCAGTTGCCCTCGACCAGCGCGTTTTCGGCGACCTGCGAGCTGTAGCGCAGCGTGGGGATGGCGTCCTCTTCCAGACCTGCAAGCAAGCGCGCGTTGCCGTACACTTTGGCGCAGTCGCATACCCAGACGTTATTCACCTCGTTGCCTTCCAGCAGCGCATTCTCAAAGACCTCGGCGCGGTGCTCGACAAAGGCGTAACTGACGATAGCGTTGCCGTAGATCTGCGCCTGATGCACCACCCGCGACTGGCTGACGGTGGCCTCGCCGAAGATTTTCAGGATCCGATCGTGGTCCGGGGTTAAGCCTTTAGCGGCAATCACCATGCTGTTGTGCAGAATGCGGGCGTTGTCGAAGAGATGGCATTCGCCGCGCACTATCGACGATTGTACCGTGACGTTGTCACTGATTCGCGCCCCGTGGCTGATTTGCGCCCCGTCGACCCAGACGTTATCGCCGATCCATACCTGATGGCTGATCACGCAGGGCTGGGTAATACGCGCGTTGCCGCACACCTGCGCACCCTCGAACACCACGCTGTTTTCGTCATAGATCCAGCAGTCCTGCTCCTGTGACAGGGCCGATTCATCATCCACCCAGCCGCCTCGGGTGCCGCTTTTCACATCGCTGAAATCACGGGCGGCGATAATCTGTCGCACGGTGACTGCGGCCTTAGCCTCGCCGTTTTGCCAGTGGTGCTGGCGGGTTTCATCGCTCAGTCGATATTTATTCATCACCGTTTCCGCTGTTGTTCTCTCCACTAAACGTAGCAAACTTTACGTTGATCGAAAGTATGGCATCCGGAAATGAAACCCCTTAAACTAGTATTTCAAATATTATTTATAGTTTAAAAAAATGCGAAGTCAGAAAAGCGCTCGAGGTGTTCTTAATTTACCGTCCGGCTATTTCGGGATGGTGCTGGGTATTATCGGAATGGGGTTCGCCTGGCGTTATGCTAGCACTATTTGGCCCGTTACACGCTGGCCGGGGGAGATCCTGGTGACGCTGGCGATGGTCATTTGGCTGCTGTTGACGGTGGCGTTTATCAGCCGGGTGGTGCGCTTTCCGCGCAGCGTGCTGGCCGAAATGCGTCATCCGGTGATGAGCAGTTTTGTCAGCCTGTTCCCGGCGACCACCTTGCTGGTGGCGATCGGTTTTGTCCCCTGGTATCGACCGCTGGCGCTGGTGCTGTTCACCGTCGGCGTGGTGGTGCAGCTGAGCTATGCCTCGTGGCAGTCTGCCGGGCTGTGGCGCGGCACCCATACTCAGGAGGCGACCACCCCAGGCCTGTATCTGCCGACGGTGGCAAACAACTTTATCAGCGCCATGGCCTGCGGCGCGCTGGGCTTTCACGATGCCGGGCTGGTGTTTCTGGGGGCGGGGGTCTTCTCCTGGCTAAGCCTCGAACCGGTGATCCTGCAGCGGCTACGCAGCGCAGGTGAGCTGCCCACCACGCTGCGCACGTCGCTCGGCATCCAGCTGGCACCGGCGCTGGTGGCCTGTAGCGCCTGGTTTGCCGTCAACGGCGGTGAAGCGGATACCTTTGCCAAGATGCTGTTTGGCTACGGCCTGCTCCAGTTGCTGTTTACCCTACGCCTGATGCCCTGGTATCTGTCGCAGCCGTTTAACGCGTCGTTCTGGAGCTTTTCATTCGGCGTGTCGGCGCTGGCCACCACCGGGCTGCATCTGGGCCAGAGCAGCCCGTCCGGACTGTTCCACGCCATCGCCATCCCGCTGTTTATTTTTACTAACGCCATCATTGCACTATTACTGGTGCGCACGTTTATCCTGCTGATGCAGGGCAAACTGTTGGTTCGTGCAGACAAAGCAACGCTTATGCAAGCTGAGGAAAAAGAATGACTGTGTTTGATGATAACTACTTTACCGAAAAATATGGCATGACCCGCACGCACTCCGACGTGGTGTACAGCGCCGGGATTGTTAAACCAGGCAAAACGCTGGATCTCGGCTGCGGCAACGGGCGCAACAGCCTGTACCTGGCGGCGAACGGCTTTGACGTGACCGCATGGGATAAGAATGCAAACAGCATCGATAACCTCGAGAGCATCAAGGCGAAAGAGGGCATCACTAACCTGCAGTCGGCAATCAAGGATCTCAACAGCCTGCGTTTTGACGGCGAGTACGATTTTATCCTGTCGACCGTGGTGATGATGTTCCTCGAAGCGAACACCATTCCAGGCCTGATTGACAATATGCAGCGCTGCACCAAACCGGGTGGCTATAACCTGATTGTGGCCGCGATGGATACCGAAGATTACCTGTGCAACGTCGGCTTCCCTTTTGCCTTCAAAACCGGCGAACTGAGCGACTACTATGCTGGCTGGGAACGGGTGAAATATAACGAAGACGTCGGCGCGTTACACCGCACCGACGCCGAAGGCAACCGCATCAAACTGCGGTTTGCTACGATGCTGGCGCGTAAACCCGCATAACGAGCTGCCTGCAATTGCCCGGCGGCGCTGCGCTTGCACGGGCCTACGGGTTGGGTAGGCCGTCACCCGGCGTTAACGCAATTAACGCGCCGCCAGCAAACAAAGCTGCAAGGCCGTATGGTACGAGGCCTCGAACGATTTCAGCGGTAAAAACTCAAACTTCGAATGGAAGTTATGGGCACCGGTGAAGAAGTTCGGGGTCAGTAGCCCTTTGGCTGACAGCGCAGCGCCGTCGGTACCGCCGCGCATTGGGGTCGGTTTTGGCGTGATGCCTAAACTCTCCATCGCGGCAAACATCAGGTCGATCGCCCGGCGATCTTCGCCGACCGCATTGCTGATGTTGCTGTACGTATCCTCGATATGCCAGTGCACCTTCGCGGTAGGGTGTTGGGCAGCGATCTTCTGCGCCACCTCGGCAATTTGCACCTTGCGGGCAGCAAAGCCGTCGCGGTCAAAATCACGAATGTTGGCTTTCAGCACCGCTTCGTTTTGTCCGGCCTGAATGCCGTTAAACCAGATATAGCCTTCGCGGCCTTCGGTGTGTTCCGGAGTCTGCTGGCGATCGAAGTGGCTGATGAAATCGGTCGCCATCAGCAGGGGGTTAACCAGCACGCCTTTCGCCGACATCGGGTGCGCCGTCACACCGGTGAAACGAATTTCGGCCGCCGCCGCGTTGAAGTTCTCGTAGACGATCTCCCCCAGCTCGCAGCAGTCGATGGTCCAGGCAAAATCGACATCGAAGCGCTTCAGATCCAGCGCTTTTGCCCCACACAGACCGATCTCTTCATCCGGCACAAAGGCCACCACGATATCGCCATGCTGATGCTCGGCGGTGAGGTTTTCCAGCACCGTCATCACCACCGTGACCGCCGATTTATTGTCAGCACCCAGCACGCTGGTGCCGTCGCTGAAGATAATCGCTTCGTTGGGATAGGCCAGGATTTCCGGATGCTCATTGACCCGCAGCCAGATGTCTTTATCAACGTTGAGACAGAGATCATCCCCTGTGAAGGTCAGAATTTGCGGATTAATATCCGGTGATAATCCCACGTCGACGGTATCGATATGGGTGATAAAGCCAATCCGCGGCGCGCCGGGAACGTTGCCCTTTTTCACCGCCGTGACGGTGGCATATTCGTCGATCACGATATCACTCAGACCCAGCGATTCCAGCTCCTTTGCCAGCACTCGCGCCATGTCATGCTGGCCGGGCGTGGAGGGCAGGGTTTTCACCTTGGGATCGCTCTGGCTGGTAATGGCCAGGTAGCGAAAGAAGCGTTGGGTTAATTGTCTGGCGAGCGCGGATGACATGGTGGATCCTTCTTTATTTGAGTTATCAGGTGTTTGCGAAATCACTTTAATGTTATTTATGGTTCGGCACGACAATAAATTCATTAGCCGTCAAATTAAAAGACAGGAAAACGCGATGAAAAGCAACCTCACAACCTTGGCACTGATCGTTGCCGCGCTGACGGTCAGTTCCACCGTTGCCGCCAAAACGCTGGTCTATTGTTCCGAAGGATCGCCGGAAAACTTTAACCCCCAACTCTATACCTCGGGCACCAGCGTGGATGCCAGCGCGGTGCCGGTTTATAACCGGCTGGTGGATTTCACCCCAGGCACTACCGAACTGGTCCCGAGCCTGGCAGAGAGCTGGGAGGTCAGCGACGATGGCAAGGTCTATACGTTCCATCTGCGCAAAGGGGTGAAGTTCCAGAGCAACAAGGCCTTTACGCCGACGCGCGATTTTAATGCCGATGATGTGATCTTCTCGTTTATGCGGCAAAAAGATGTCAATCATCCGTATCACAACGTCTCTAACGGCAGCTACTCCAACTTTGAAAGTCTGGAGTTTGGCAAGCTGATTACCGCCATCGATAAGGTCGATGACCATACGGTGCGCTTCACTCTCGCACACCCGGAATCACCGTTTGTCGCCGACTTAGCCTGGTATTTTGCCTCGATCCTGTCAGCGGAATATGCTGACGTGATGATGAAAGCCGGCACGCCGGAAAAGGTCGATATGGACCCGATTGGCACCGGGCCGTTTAAGCTGGCGCAGTATCAAAAAGATTCGCGGATCCTGTTTACCGCCTTCCCGGACTACTGGCAGGGCAAAGCCAAACTGGATCGTCTGGTGTTCAGCATTGTGCCGGATGCCTCGGTGCGCTTCGCCAAACTTGAGAAAAACGAGTGTCAGGTGATGCCGTTCCCGAACCCGGCGGATCTGCCACGGATGAAGGAGAACAAAGATCTGAATCTGATGAGCAAGGCGGGGCTGAATACCGGCTTCCTGTCGTTTAACACGCAAAAAGCGCCGCTGGATAACGTCAAAGTGCGTCAGGCGCTGGCAATGGCGATCAACAAACCGGCCATTATCGAGGCCGTTTTCCACGGCACCGGCACGGCGGCGAAGAACCTGCTGCCGCCAGGGGTGTGGAGCGCAGACAGCGAGCTGAAAGACTACGACTACGATCCGGAAAAAGCCAAAGCCCTGCTGAAAGAGGCCGGGTTTGCCAACGGGATGACCATCGATCTGTGGGCGATGCCGGTTCAGCGTCCGTATAACCCGAACGCCAAACGCATGGCGGAGATGATCCAGGCTGACTGGGCGAAAATCGGCGTGCAAACCAAAGTGGTTACCTACGAATGGGGTGAATACCTCAAGCGCGTGAAGGGCGGCGAACATCAGGCGGCGCTGATGGGCTGGACCACGGCAACCGGCGATCCGGATAACTTCTTCGGTCCGTTATTTACCTGTACCTCGGCAAACGGCGGCTCGAATTCGGCCAAATGGTGTTATCAGCCATTCGATAAAATTATTGCCGAAGCCAAATCAATAACCGATCGTGATAAACGAACAGCATTGTACAAAGAAGCGCAGCAAATGATGCATGATCAAATGCCTGCGGTAATGATTGCCCACTCGACAATTTTTGAGCCGGTGCGTAAAGAAGTCACAGGTTACGAAATTGACCCGTTCGGCAAACATTTATTCTGGCAAGTGGATATAAAATAATCGTTTAGCACTGCCCGCCGCGACGGCGGGCAGTGTTTTTTTAATTTGTGCTATCCCCATCATTTTTTGTCACTTTTTTTTCAGCCAACCTTTGCTATAACTTCAATTGCATATTTGCAATTAACAGGGACACATCCTTTATGCGTACAAATACTTTATTTAAAGTTGCCGCGCTTTCTGGTCTGCTGATATTGGCAGGCTGTGCGTCAAAAGTGGCGCAGCCTGATCAATACTCAGGCTTTTTAAAAGACTACTCTGGGCTGCAGGAAACCAAATCCGCATCGGGCAAACCTACTCTGCGTTGGGTAGACCCGTCTTATGATGAGAAAAAGTACGACAACATCGTCTGGAACAACATCACCTATTATCCGGTACCAAAACCAACCACCCAAATCGGTCAGCGCACGCTGGACGATCTGTTGGCTTACACCAACACCAAAATGAAAACCGCCATTGGCCAGCGCAAACCGATTGTGCAGACCCCTGGCCCGCGTAGCCTGATTTTCCGTGGCGCAGTCACGGGCGTCAGCTCGCAGAAAGAAGGCCTGCAGTTCTATGAAGTTGTCCCTGTGGCGCTGGTGGTTGCTGGCACGCAGATGGCAACCGGCCACCGTACCATGGATACCCATCTCTACTTTGAAGGCGAGTTGATTGACTCCCAGACCGGCAAACCGGTGATCAAAGTGGTGCGT
The DNA here is from genome assembly GCA_049284415.1 of Leclercia sp. Taxonomy (GTDB): domain Bacteria; phylum Pseudomonadota; class Gammaproteobacteria; order Enterobacterales; family Enterobacteriaceae; genus Enterobacter. The sequence continues at coordinate 54,548 of JBAPXW010000021.1, read as the reverse complement.
AAGGGTGAAGGTCAAGAGCTGAACAACCAGAACTCGCCAATGACCGTGGCGACGCTGAAAAAGGTTGTTGATGACATGGCGACCGATGCCACCATGTTTGACGTGCATCAGACAGCGAAATAATTTCTCTCCGGCCTGCATCTCTGCAGGCCGATTTTTTATGCCGTCCGCAGGCGTCTGAACCAGTTCTCCGGTTTGGCGAACATCACCAGATTCCCCGTTAAGATCAGCAGCAGCCCGGCAATGGCATTGCTGTGCCAGACGTATCCCTCGTACAGCGTCGAGAACGACAGCGCCACCAGCGGGAACAGCAGAGTGCTGTAGGCCGCTTTTCCGGCGCCTATCCGCCCAACCAGCGTAAAGTACGCGCCAAAGGCAATCACCGAGCCAAACAGGGCCAGGTACAGCAGGGCGCCCATGTAGCTCACCGACCACACCGGGGTAAAGTCATCTCCACGGATCAGCGCAATCGCCCCCATTATCAGGGTGCCGTACAGCATCGCCCAGGCGTTAGTGGTCATGGTTTCTAACCCGTTTCGCTGGTGGCGCAGGCTGATCATGTTTCCAAGCGAGAAACCGTAGGTGCCCAGCGCCGACAGGGCAATGCCGAACAGCAGGCCCGCGTTCCAGCCGCTGGCGAGCAGATCGCTCCAGAACAGGGTAACGATACCGAGCAGCCCCAATGCTGCCGCCAGATAAAAGCGCGCAGGCGGGCGCTGACCAAAGAACAGGAAACTGTTCAGGGCGTTATACAGCACCGCCATCGAGAAAATCACCGACTCCAGCCCGGTGTTGATGTACCCGGCCGCTGTGTAAAAACACCAGAAGTTGAAGCAGAAAACACAGCAGCCCTGCAGCCCGCAGAAGAGGTGATCGCGTAACGCTAGCGGGCGCAGGCGGCGCAGGATCAGCAGCACCGCCATGATGGTGGCGGTGGCGACGGCAAAGCGCCAGAAAATAGAGACCGGGGCAGGCACCGGCCCCTGTTGTAAAAAGATGGCAATCCAGGTGGTGCCCCAAATCACCACCACCAGCGCGTACAGTAATGCGTTCATATTTATTCTCATATTGGCAAAGTCTGCGCCCAGTATGGCGGAGGAAGGCGCTGGCCTCTTTCACCGGCTTGCGCTGGACTTGCATATTCTTGCGCTTTTTTGCCGTCGGCAGAGAACAAGACTGGCACTGGCTGGCAGATCTTTTTAGACTGAAACATTATGGTAAATGGATATGTGGGACGTTATGGCTGAGATGTACGGTGCCTTTGAAAATCTGCGCAAGCACAAAGCGGTATTGCACAATGCCGTCGCGTTGAATTCGGGGATCCATCTGGCGGCCTGGTCAAACAAACGCGACACCATCACCCAGTATTGCGATCACCATACCCTGAGCCTGTACATCGCCGACGGTTACGAGAGCTACCACAAAACCCGCGCGGGCTGGAAAAACGGCGGCGGCCCGGATCGTTTCTGCCTGATGCCCAAAGAGAGCGAGTCCAGCTGGGATATCCGCGACGATCTGTCGTTTGTGCATCTGTACTGTACTGACGATCACCTGCGTCACGTGGGGGAGCAGATCTGGGACAAGAGCCCGCACGCGCTGTCGCTCGATGAAAGCCTGTTTGGCGATGACGCGAAAATCACCGCCCTGTATCGCCATTTTATCCTCGGCTGCGACTGGCAGCAGAGCGCCAACCAGCTGACCCTGAGCACCGCCTCCACGCTGTTACTGACCCATCTGGTGCAGCATTACAGCAACGTCCAGTGGGCGCTGCCGACGGTGACCGGTGGCCTGTCGCCGTATGTACTACGCAACGTGCTGGGGTTTATCGAAGAGAATCTCGCCCAGCCGCTGACCCTGGCGGATCTGGCAACCCAGGCGGCGTTAAGCGAATACCATTTTGCACGTATGTTCCGCCAGTCGATGCAGCTGGCACCCCATCAGTATGTGATGCAGCGGCGGATGGAGAAGGCCAAAGCATTAGTGCGATCCACCCGCCAGCCGCTGACCGAGATTGCGCTGGCCTGCGGGTTCAGCTCGGCAAGCCATTTCAGCAACCGCTTTCGCGCCGCCACCGGATTTACGCCGTCCCAGCTACGCGCGGCGCGTGCGTGACAGCAGGGCGTAACATACGCCCCCGGCAATCAATCCCCAGAACGCCGATCCAATCCCGGCCAGCGTCATCCCGCTGGCGGTCAGCAGAAATGTCACAATCGCCGCATCGCGCTCGTTTTCATTGTGCAGGGCCTGATGCAGGCTGCCGCCAATGGTGCCCAGCAGCGCCAGCCCCGCCAGGGTCTGGATCCAGCTTAACGGCAATGCCGCCATCAGCCCGCTAATCGACCCGCCAAAAATACCCGCCAGCAGATAGAACACGCCCGCAGCGGCGGCGGCCAGCCAGCGTTTGCTGGCATCGGGATGCGCATCCGGGCTCTGGCAGATAGCGGCGGTGATCGCTGCGATGCAAATCGAGTACACCCCGAACGGCGACAGCAGCAGCGCCAGCCCGCCGGTAAACACAATTAGCGGCGAAGCGGCCACCGGATAGCCGGAGGCTTTCATCGTCGCGAACCCCGGCGCATTTTGCGAGGCCATGGTCACCAGGAAGAAGGGCAAACCGATGCTAATCAGCGTGGTCAGGGTAAAGGTCGGGGCGATAAATTCCGGCATCACCAGCGAGAAGGTCAGTTTTTCTGTGACAACGTCACCGCTAAGTGCCGCGACGGCACCACCCACCAGCAGAGTGGCGACAATCGCGTAGCGCGGGGCGAAGGCTTTGGTGACCAGCCAGGCCAGCAGCATACTGCCGCACAGCAGCAGGTGGCCTTCGATGTTGCTGAATGCCTGCAGGCCAAAGCGCAGCAACACGCCCGCCAGCATCGCCGCCGCCAGCGAATGGGGGATGATTTTCATCAGCCGGGCGAACAGACCGCTGACGCCGCAGACAAGGATCAGGGCATTGGCAAAGATAAAGATGCCGATGCTCTCCGACAGCGTTACCCCCTGCAGGCTGGTGGCCAGCAGCGCCGCCCCCGGCGTTGACCAGGCGGTGAGCACCGGGGCTTTATACCACCACGACAGCGCCAGGGTGCTGACCCCCATGCCAATCCCCAGCGCAGTCATCCAGCCTGCAATCTGCGGCGCGCTAGCACCTGCCGCTGCGGCCGCCTGCCAGATAATGGCGGCGGAGCTGGCGTAGCCGACCAGCACGGCGACGAAGCCCGATAATACCGTGGGGAAGGTCAGAGATGAGGCGCGCATAAAAGCTCCGTTGTGCGTTATAACAGCCAGAAAGGTATCACTGTGCGTTATAGCATACAAGTGCTACACTCGCCGCAACGGGAGGGGTTATGGACATCACGCAACATCTTGCACTGACACTGAAAACGCTGCGCCAGGCGCGCGGGTGGAGTTTGTCGAAGCTCGCAGAAGAGACGGGCGTCTCGAAGGCGATGCTCGGCCAGGTGGAGCGTAACGAATCCAGCCCGACGGTCTCGACGCTGTGGAAAATCGCCACCGGGCTGAACGTGCCGTTCTCAACTTTTATCAGCCCTGAAGCGGACGCTGCGCCGGTGTTCGACCCGCAGCAGCAGGCGATGGTGGTCAAACCGCTGTTTCCCTGGGATGACGTGCTGAAATACGACCACTTTTCCATCACCCTCGCGCCGGGCACCCTGAGCGAATCCACCCCGCATGAGGCGGGTGTGATTGAACATGTGGTGACGATCAGCGGCGAACTGGAGATGCTGATCGACGGCGTCTGGCGCGTAATCCCGCCGGATAGCGGCCTGCGTTTCGCCGGTGACAAACCGCACGCCTACCGCAACAGCAGCAGCCAGACGGTACACTTTCACTCCCTGATCCATTATCCCCGCTAAAGGCACGCAAAACTGTTTCGTTGACGCAGCGTTCTGACTACAATGGCCGCCATTTTGACCATAACGGATAACGACGAAGCATGCGCCTGCCATCCCATCAACTTGAACTTTTAAGCCCGGCTCGTGACGCCACCATTGCCCGCGAAGCGATCCTTCACGGCGCGGATGCGGTCTATATCGGCGGCCCTGGATTTGGCGCTCGCCATAATGCCAGCAACAGCCTGCGCGATATCGCCGACCTGGTGCCGTTCGCCCACCGCTTTGGGGCGAAGGTGTTCGTGACCCTGAACACCATTCTTCATGATGATGAACTGGAACCGGCGCAGCGGATGATCACCGACCTGTACCAGACTGGCATAGATGCGCTGATCGTGCAGGATATGGGCGTGCTTGAGCTGGATATCCCACCGATTGAGCTGCACGCCAGCACCCAGTGCGATATCCGCAGCGTAGAAAAAGCGAAATTCCTGGCCGATGCAGGTTTCACCCAGATCGTGCTGGCGCGTGAGCTGAACCTCAATCAGATCCGTGATATTCACCAGGCCGCCGATGCCACCATCGAATTCTTTATTCACGGTGCCCTGTGCGTGGCCTATTCCGGGCAGTGCAATATCTCTCACGCACAAACCGGGCGCAGCGCCAACCGCGGCGATTGCTCCCAGGCCTGCCGTCTGCCGTACACCCTGAAAGACGATCAGGGTCGCGTGGTTGCCTTTGATAAACACCTCCTGTCGATGAAAGACAACGACCAGACCGCCAACCTGGCGGCGCTGATCGACGCGGGCGTGCAGTCCTTCAAGATTGAAGGGCGCTACAAAGACATGAGCTACGTGAAGAACATCACTGCCCATTACCGCCAGATGCTGGACGCAATTATTGAAGATCGTGGCGACCTGGCGCGCAGTTCTGCCGGGCGTACCGAGCACTTCTTTATTCCGTCGACCGACAAGACCTTCCACCGCGGCAGCACCGACTACTTCGTGAATGCGCGTAAAGACGATATCGGTGCGTTCGATTCACCGAAATTTATCGGCCTGCCGGTGGGTGAAGTGCTGAAGGTGGCAAAAGATTTTCTTGATGTGGAAGTCACCGAGCCGCTGGCGAATGGCGATGGCCTGAACGTGATGATTAAGCGTGAAATTGTCGGCTTCCGCGCCAACACGGTAGAGAAAACCGCTGAAAACCGCTATCGCGTCTGGCCAAACGAAATGCCGGCCGACCTGTACAAAGCGCGTCCGCACGCGGCCCTGAACCGTAACCTGGACCATAACTGGCAGCAGGCGCTGCAGAAAACCTCCAGCGAACGTCGCATTGCGGTGGATATTGAACTGGGCGGCTGGGAAGAACAGCTGATCCTGACGATGACCAGCGAGGACGGCATCAGCGTGACGCATACCCTGGACGGGCAGTTTGAAGTGGCGAACAACGCTGAAAAAGCGATGAACAGCCTGAAAGACAGCGTCGCTAAACTGGGTCAGACGATTTATTACGCCCGGGATATTCAGGTTAATCTGCCGGATGCGCTGTTTGTGCCGAACAGCCTGCTGAACCAGTTCCGCCGTGAAACCGCCGAGATGCTGGATACCGCGCGTCTGGACAATTATCCGCGCGGCAGCCGCAAAGCGGTCTCCGTGCCGCCGCCGGTCTACCCGGACACCCATCTCTCGTTCCTGGCAAACGTCTACAACCACAAGGCGCGGGCGTTCTATCAGCGCTACGGCGTGACCTTGATTGATGCGGCGTATGAAGCGCATGAAGAGAAAGGGGATGTGCCGGTGATGATCACCAAGCATTGCCTGCGCTTCGCCTTTAACCTCTGTCCGAAGCAGGCGAAAGGCAACATTAAGAGCTGGAAAGCGACCCCGATGCAGCTGGTTAACGGGGATGAAGTGCTAACCCTGAAATTCGATTGCCGTCCGTGCGAAATGCACGTTATTGGCAAGATGAAAAATCAAATCTTCAAAATGCCTCAGCCCGGCAGCATTGTCGCGTCCGTCAGCCCTGACGAACTGCTGAAAACGCTGCCGAAGCGTAAGGGCAGTTAATTAGCGAAAATGAGTATCCGGTTTGCGCGACTTCTGCCAGTGGTGATGTTCGCGCAACCCTTCTGCCGATTCCTCCGCCACGGCGCGCAGCTCATCGCTGTCGGCCTCATGGCGCAGCTGTTGCTCTACGTTCTTCACCCAAAAAAAATGATGCCCCACATGTCCCGCCATCAGCTGACCGGAAAATAACGCACAGGTCAGTAACATTATCGATAACGCTTTTGTAAACATTCTGCCACCACCCGATTACGTTGAGCGGCTATCATGCGGATAGTTTCGTTGGGTTATTATTCAGGAATTCAAATTCGCGCAAAGGGTTTGTCAGTTTTTGTCAGCCGGGCGACGTTGCATCGCCCGGCAGGATGAAGCGTGATTTAGTGTGATTTAAACCCCGCCGCCGTCATCAGCACGCGGAAGAACATGCCCACCATCGCCAGCGCCAGCACGCTGCCGCCCCAGATAATCACCAACCACATCAGGCGTTTCCAGACAGATTGTTGCATCAGTGATAGCCCTCCCCAGGCTGGACTTTGCCGCGAAATACGTAATAGCTCCAGAAAGTGTAGACAAGGATGATCGGGATAATAAACAGCGCCCCCACCAGCATAAAGCCCTGGCTCTGCGGGGGAGCCGCGGCCTGCCACAGGGTGATCGACGGCGGGATGATATGCGGCCAGATGCTGATCCCCAGCCCGCTAAAGCCGAGGAACACCAGCCCGAGGGTCAACACGAACGGCAGGTGATGGCTGTGCGGATTGTTCAGACTGCGCCATTGCCACAGACTGAGGGCCACCACCAGCAACGGCACCGGCAGCAGGAAGAACAGATTCGGCAGGCTGAACCAGCGTGCGGCGATCGCAGGCTGGGCCAGCGGGGTCCACAGGCTGATGACCGCGATAATCCCCAGCAGTGCCAGCAGCAGGCGCTTAGACGCCCGCCGCATCCGCGCCTGCAGCGGGTTTTCGCTTTTCATTACCAGCCACGTCGCGCCTAAAAAGGCGTAGGCAATCACCAGCCCCAGTCCGCAGAACAGGTTGAACGGGGTAAACCAGTCGAACGCGCCGCCGCTATAAGCACGACCCGTCACCTCGAAGCCGTTAATCACCGCCCCAACCACGACCCCCTGAGTGAAGGTCGCCAGCACCGAGCCGCCCACAAAGGCTTTATCCCAGAAGGGACGGTGCGCGGGCGTGGCCTTGAAGCGAAATTCAAACGCCACTCCGCGAAATATCAGCCCCAGCAACATTAAGGTCAGCGGGATGGTCAGGGCATCGATAATCACCGCATAGGCCAGTGGAAACGCACCGAATAGCGCCGCGCCGCCCAGCACCAGCCAGGTTTCGTTCCCGTCCCAGACCGGGGCGACGCTGTTGACCATCACATCCCGGTCATCGGCGTCGCGAATGGCGGGAAACAGGATGCCAATCCCAAGGTCAAAGCCGTCCATCACGATATACATCAGGGTGGCGAAGACAATAATCACAAACCAGATAAGGGAGAGATCGATACCCATTATGGTTTCTCCTGAGAAGTCACTGCCGAGAGAGGACGCGCCGGGCGACCGTCGTTTTCTGTTGGGAAGCTTTCATCTTCCTGCGGGCCTTTTTTAATCAGCCGCACCATGTAGCTGTAGCCGACGCCAAACACCGAGGTGTAGACCACGATAAAGGCCAGCAGGCTGACGCTCATATGCAGATCGCCATGCGCCGATACTGCGTCTTTGGTGCGCTGCAGACCGTACACGATCCACGGCTGGCGGCCCACTTCGGTGGTTACCCACCCGGCGAGGATCGCAATCAGCCCGGACGGTCCCATCAGCAGGGCAAACCACAGGAAAGGGCGCGAGCGGTAGAGTCGCTGCTTGTAGCGCAGCCATAGAGCTACCGTGCCGAGAAGCAGCATCAGCATCCCGAGCCCGGCCATAATGCGGAACGACCAGAAGACCATCGTCGAATTCGGTCGGTCTTCCTTCGCGAACTCCTTCAGGGCCGGCACCTGTTTGTCGAGGCTGTGGGTGAGGATCAGGCTACCGAGGGCCGGGATTTCCAGTCCGTACTTCGTGCGCTCCTGCTCCATATCCGGCCAGCCAAACAGCAGCAGCGGCGTCGGTTCGCCCGGCACGTTTTCCCAGTGGCCTTCAATGGCGGCAATTTTGGCGGGCTGATACTTCAGGGTATTCAGGCCATGCATATCTCCGACCATCGCCTGAATAGGGGCCACGATCAGCGTCATCCACAGCGCCATCGAGAACATATGACGAATGGCGGGGGTATTGTTGCCGCGCAGCAGATGCCATGCCCCCGAGGCGGCGACAAACAGCGCGCTGCTGAGGAAGGCGGCAATCGACATGTGCAGCAGGCGATACGGGAAGGAGGGGTTAAACACCACTGCAAACCAGTCTACCGGCACCACAACGCCGTTGACGATCTCATAGCCCTGCGGGGTGTGCATCCAGCTGTTCGACGCCAGGATCCAGAAGGTAGAGATGATGGTGCCCAGCGCCACCATACAGGTAGCGAAGAAGTGCAGGCCAGGCCCCACTTTGTTCCAGCCAAACAGCATCACGCCCAGAAAACCGGCTTCAAGGAAAAAGGCGGTCAGTACTTCATAGGTCAGCAGCGGGCCGGTAATGCTGCCTGCAAACTGGGAAAAACCGCTCCAGTTGGTGCCGAACTGGTAGGCCATCACCAGCCCGGAGACCACGCCCATGCCAAAATTGACGGCGAAGATCTTCGACCAGAAATGGTACAGCGAGCGCCAGACGGGATTTTTGCTTTTCAGCCACAACCCCTCCAGCACTGCCAGATAGCTGGCGAGGCCAATGGTGATCGCCGGGAAAATAATGTGGAAGGAGACAGTAAACGCAAACTGGAGCCTCGCCAGATGAAACGCATCTAAACCAAACATGCACAACCTCAAGGTCAATCGTTGTGGCTGTTATGGTAAAGAGCCAGGGCGCTAAGTATCAGAGACAGAAAAGGGGAATTTATGTATAACAGTTTGATGAAGTGGTGGGGTTTTATTGTGCTGTTATAGGGTTGCGGGGCGGTATGCCCCGCCAAATTAAATATACTTACGACGATAGAGGAAATGGGCTATCAGCCATATGAGAAGGGTGGTTAACAGCAGAGACAAAACTGATAAGGCGAAAATGTAACGGTCGTACCATTCAGCCTCGTTCAAAAACCCAAATTTATCGGTATAAAAATCATATAAGTAGACGTCAGGCATCCATGCGCAGAGTATGGAATAGGCGATACAGAGCAACGCTAACTGGCTTAGCCATATTGCTATACAGGTTATCGGCCTCATATTACCCCGCGTCGTGAAGAACATCTTTCAACCCATACCGATGTGCTAAAAATACATATGCCTGTAATGATCAGTGCGAGCGTCAACAGGAATGTCATGTGCAAATTATCCCAGTCTACTTCGCTAACCTGTCTGCTGTGTCCATAAATAAGCGCATAAAGTTCACCCTCTGGAATTCCAATGAATAGTCCACAAAATATGGCTACGTAAACCAGGAAAAAGAGATACCAAACAACAACGTGTTTTAAATGTTTCATCAATATACCTGTATTGTACCAAATGCTCTTAGGCTCGCTGTTACCATCATTGGAGCAGTATTGAGCAGTGCTGAACGAAGAATTAAAAAATGGCACTTATCGGGAAGAGTAATACAGCCATTGCTAACGCCCTGATATCCCGCAGGGTGCAGGCGAAAATCCCCCTACTCGTGCTATCAATGTATGTGGAATCATCTATTTGGTTATCTTCCTTGAATAGCCCAAACCATAAACCTCGATCTGAACCACTTAGCTGTGAGGCAAAATAATCTTTTAGTGGGGACATGAGCCCTGTGGGCCGGGTAACAATGAAATATTTACCGGGAGGAAGAGGACCTACATCGCGTATGGATACAGATTCCGGATTATTTCTGTTTGTCCCTGAATTTCCTGAATAGGCCGGAAAAAAACCGACTCCCGGGCAACTCAATGTAGACATTTGACCGCCGTTTAAATGAAATGTGCAACGAATCATCGTTCATTCCACGAGTCTGAAAAAACGATATTTCCGTCGCAATACTTCCAGGTGATTTTCTCGTATCGCAGAGAGATGGATTCAAGGTGAGTATGTTTTTCAGTCGCGGGATTTTTCACATCATGCATGAGTGGGCAGACAGAAACGACTTTAACTCCTTCAAGAAGCATGTTGAAGTACTCTTCTTCCTGGCCGGCATAGTTGATTCGATACCATTTAAACTCGGCAGATTTTAGCGTTTGACCCTGTGCGACAGCTTTGTAGAGATAGGGACTTGCAGAATCGAATTCTTTCTCAAAAACAAGCGGACTATGGACCCGTGTCCCGGTAATTTTTCCGGTATTACCGTCCGTTGGTAAATGAAGTCCGTGGCCAAATCCAAATATTTCTATACTGCCTTCACGATCGTAAACGTCCACTGATCCTCTGATATCCGCACCACCATCATCCTTTATCCACAGATAGGCTGGTATTGCCATGTCATTCTCCTTTTGACTATTGGTTCATAAAACAGGCGCTACTAAACACCGAATGACGAATAAAAATCAGTCGAAACGTGCCATAAAAAATGCTTATAAATCATTTCATTACATTGATATGACTACGTTAAAGGTACGCGTTAGACGACCACTCGTTATAAAAATAGCGTTTTTATGATTTTTCTTCATAAAAACCCTTGCTTACTTTTTTATAACGTGCGTTAATGATTCCTCGGTTTGAAATCAAAAAAATATCTGTCGCCGTCTCTTAAAGCATTTCTCAACACGTTGTGCCTCTCCGCAGCCTCTCTTGGGTCTTTTCTTTACGTTCTGAACGCTCTGATTAGTTTTGTCTCAGACCACTATCGCCTTTAAGGCCCAATTTGCATTTGACGTTTTTACGTTCAGGAGATTTACATGAGTTCTAATATCCATTTTCGTTGCCCGTGCTGTCATGGCTCGCAATACCGCACTTCAGCATTCGACGTGTCTGAAAAGAATCCACTCGGCGCGAAATGCATTTTCTGCAAATCGTCGATGATCACCTTCGACCATTTAGCTGCGCTGCAGCACGCTATGCAGGTTCCGTTTGCACTGCGTAAGTAACACATCAGGCGCCGTCACGCCTGTTGACGTTCTCTTAAACCTATAACAGTTCATTAATCCTGCCTTTTTTCTCCTGCTGATATACTATGTTGAGCAGCAAGGAGAACCCGATGAAAAAATACCAGCGCCTGGCGCAGCAAATCATTTCGCAAATCGAACTTGGCGTCTGGCAACCTGGCGATAAGCTACCGTCGCTGCGCGAGCAGGTGGTCAGCAGTGGAATGAGCTTTATGACCGTCGGTCATGCGTATCAGATGCTGGAGAGCCAGGGGCGGATCGTCGCGCGTCCCCAGTCGGGGTATTACGTCGCAGCCCGTCCCACCGGGCAGCAGCCGATGCCGCCAGCGCAGGTGATGCGCGACGAGGCGGTGGACATCAACACCTACATTTTCGACGTGCTACAGGCCAGCCGCGATCCCTCGGTGGTGCCGTTTGCGTCGGCCTTTCCCGATCCGCGCCTGTTTCCGTTACAGCAACTTAACCGCTCGCTGGCGAACGTCAGCAAAACCGCCACCGCGATGAGCGTTATCGAGAACCTGCCGCCGGGCAACGTCGATCTGCGCCACGCCATTGCCCGCCGCTATGCCCAGCAGGGGATGAACATCTCCCCGGATGAAATCGTCATTACTGCGGGCGCGCTCGAAGCGCTGAACCTCAGCCTGCAGGCGGTGACCGAACCGGGCGACTGGGTGATTGTCGAAAACCCCTGTTTTTACGGGGCGCTGCAGGCGCTTGAACGGCTCAAACTCAAAGCGCTGTCGGTGGCCACCGACGTGCATGAAGGCATCGACCTGAATGCGCTGGCCCAGGCGCTGAACGACTATCCGGTCAAGGCCTGCTGGCTGATGACCAACGGGCAAAATCCGCTGGGCTTTACCCTCAGCGCCGACAAAAAAGCGCAGCTGGTCGCCTTGCTGACTCAGCATAACGTCACCTTGATTGAGGATGACGTCTACAGCGAGCTTTATTACGGGCGTGAAAAACCGCTTCCGGCGAAAGCCTGGGATCGCGCGGACATGACCTTGCACTGTTCATCGTTCTCGAAATGTCTGGTGGCCGGGTTTCGCATTGGCTGGGTGGCCGCCGGGAAACATGCCCGTCGCATCCAGCAGCTGCAGCTGATGAGCACCTTATCCACCAGTTCACCGATGCAGCTGGCGCTGGTGGACTATCTCGCCACCAAACGCTATGACGCGCACCTGCGGCGCTTACGCCGCACGCTGGCCGAGCGCAAGCAGCAGGCGTGGCAAGCGCTGCCGCGTCACATGCCCGCCGAAGTGACGATCCACCACAGCGACAGCGGCTATTTCTTATGGCTGGAGCTGCCCGCCCCGCTGGATGCCGGTGAACTTAGCGCTCAGGCGTTGGCGCATCACATCAGCATTGCGCCGGGGAAGATGTTCTCCACCTCCGACACCTGGACGCCTTTTTTCCGCTTTAATACCTCGTGGGCGTGGGGAGAACGAGAGGAGCAGGCGGTGGCCCAGCTGGCGGCAATAATTAGCGGGATGTTAAACCACCCTAAAGCGTATTTACCCGCGCCTTAAGATCGCCGCTGAATAAACAATCTGCTTCTTTTAAAAACGCCGCAATGTATTTGCGGCGTTTTTCATTGTCGTCCATAGGAAATATGCATAACGCCCGCTGACGCTAACTCCTTGTCTATAATCCAGTTAACGGGTAATGCGCCCCCGGTCACAACCTGATGAAAATTCCAGTACCTGCCGGGTGCGCCGCATTTACGCGGTCTACGTTTAATGTGGGAGATATTCTACCGGCATGGCCGCCGTCAGATTTCATTGCGACAGGAGTAAAAGGTATGAGCAAAAAATTTGCCCGTAGCAGTCTGTGCGCGCTCAGTATGACTATTTTGACTGCGCAGGCGGCGGAGCCCCCAAAAGAACTCGGTAAAGCAGAAGGGCGGCTGGATATCATTGCCTGGCCGGGTTATATCGAACGTGGCCAGACCGATAAAAATTACGACTGGGTCAGCCAGTTTGAAAAAGAGACCGGCTGTAAGGTCAACGTCAAAACCGCCGCTACCTCGGATGAGATGGTCAGCCTGATGGCGAAGGGCGGTTACGACCTGGTGACAGCCTCGGGCGACGCCTCTCTGCGCCTGATCATGGGCAAGCGCGTGCAGCCGATCAACACCGCGCTGATCCCGGCGTGGAAAACCATTGATCCGCGAATGGTTAACGGGGAATGGTTTAACGTTGACGGCAAAGTCTACGGCACGCCTTACCAGTGGGGGCCTAACCTGCTGATGTACAACACCAAAACCTTCCCGACGCCGCCTGACAGCTGGGCCGTGGTGTTCAAAGAGCAAAATCTTCCGGACGGTAAAACCAATAAAGGGCGCGTGCAGGCCTACGATGGCCCGATTTACATCGCCGATGCGGCGCTGTTCGTCAAAGCCACCCAGCCGGAGCTGGGGATCAGCGACCCGTATGAGCTGACCGAAGCCCAGTACGCCGCTGTGGTGAAAGTGCTGAAAGACCAGCATGCGCTAATCCATCGCTACTGGCACGACACCACCGTCCAGATGAGCGATTTCAAAAACGAAGGGGTGGTCGCCTCCAGCGCCTGGCCGTATCAGGCCAACGCCCTGAAAGCGGAGAACCAGCCCATTGCCACCGTGTTCCCGAAAGAGGGGGTCACCGGCTGGGCGGATACCACCATGCTGCACACCGACGCCAAACATCCGGTATGCGCCTATAAGTGGATGAACTGGTCCCTGACGCCGAAAGTGCAGGGCGATCTGGCCGCATGGTTCGGCTCGCTGCCGGTGGTGGCGGAAGGATGTAAAGCCAGTACCTTGCTGGGCGAGAAAGGCTGCGAAACCAACGGCTATACCTACTTCGACAAAATCATGTTCTGGAAAACGCCGACCGCTAGCGGCGGTAAATATGTTCCGTATAACCGCTGGGTTCAGGACTATATCGCCATCATGGGTGGTCGCTAGCGCAGGGAAACGACTATGACGTACGCAGTAGAATTTAACGAGGTCTCCCGCCTGTATGGCGAGGTGCGTGCGGTGGATGGGGTCACCATCCAGATTCGCGACGGCGAGTTTTTCTCCATGCTGGGGCCTTCGGGCTCCGGCAAAACCACCTGCCTGCGGCTGATCGCCGGTTTTGAACAGCTGAGCGGCGGCGCAATCACCATCTTTGGCAAAAACGCCAGCGAACTCCCGCCCTGGGAGCGTGACGTCAATACCGTCTTCCAGGACTACGCCCTGTTTCCCCACATGTCGATCCTCGAAAACGTCGCCTACGGGCTGATGGTGAAAGGGATCAACAAAACCACCCGTCAGTCGCAGGCCCGCGAGGCGCTGGCATGGGTCGACCTGAGCTTTGCCGAACAGCGTAAACCTTCCCAGCTGTCGGGGGGGCAGCGGCAGCGGGTGGCGATTGCCCGCGCGCTGGTCAATCAACCCCGGGTGCTGCTGCTGGATGAACCGCTGGGTGCGCTCGATCTCAAGTTGCGCGAGCAGATGCAGTTTGAACTGAAAAAACTGCAGCAGGAGTTGGGCATCACCTTTATTTTCGTCACCCACGATCAGGGCGAAGCCCTGTCGATGTCGGATCGGGTGGCGGTGTTTAACAACGGCCGTATCGAACAGGTCGACACCCCGCGCGAGCTCTATCTGCGCCCGCGCACCCCGTTTGTCGCCAGCTTTGTCGGCACCTCGAACGTCTTTACCGATGCTCTGGCCCGCCGCGTCTGCGGCATGTCGGGCAGTTACTCGCTGCGCCCGGAACATATCAGCCTTAACGCGGGCGGCGAGATCCAGGTGCAGGGCCGGGTGCAGGCGGTCCAGTTCCAGGGGGCGGCGACCCGCTTCGAACTGCGGCTGGCCGAAGGGGAAAAGCTGCTGGTAAGCCAGCCAAACCTCAGCGGCTCGGCGATTGCGTCGGGCGTCGAGAACGGCCAACTGGTTACCGCGTCGTGGGCGCGAGAGGCAATGGTACCGCTGCATGAGGAGAGCTGAGATGGACATGAGCGTATCCCCACCACCGGCATCGCACGGGCTGTCGGGGCGCCTGTCGGCGCTGTTCTGGCGCAGGCCGGGCCTGGGGCTGTTCTTGCTCCTGCTTGGCCCGCTGATGTGGTTTGGTATCGTCTATCTGGGATCGCTCCTGACCTTGCTGTGGCAGGGTTTTTACACCTTCGATGACTTCACGATGGCGGTGACGCCCGACCTGACGCTGGCCAATATCCGCGCGCTGTTTCAACCCGCCAACTACGACATCATCCTGCGCACCTTGACCATGGCGATTGCCGTCACAGTTGGCAGCGCGATTCTGGCCTTTCCGATGGCGTGGTACATGGCGCGCTACACCCGCGGTAAATGGAAAGCCTTTTTCTACATTGCGGTGATGCTGCCGATGTGGGCCAGCTATATCGTCAAAGCCTACGCCTGGACGCTGCTGCTGGCAAAAGGCGGGGTGGCGCAGTGGTTTCTGGATGCGATGGGGCTGGAGCCGCTGCTGACCGCGCTGCTGACGGTGCCCGGGATTGGCGGCAGCACGCTGTCGACCTCCGGGCTGGGACGTTTCCTGGTGTTCGTCTATATCTGGCTGCCGTTTATGATCCTGCCGGTGCAGGCGGCGCTGGAACGTCTGCCGCCGTCGCTGCTGCAGGCCTCTGCGGACCTCGGGGCCAGGCCGCGTCAGACCTTCCGCTATGTGGTGCTGCCGCTGGCGATACCGGGGATTGCGGCGGGGTCGATTTTCACCTTCTCCCTGACGCTGGGAGACTTTATCGTGCCGCAGCTGATTGGCCCGCCGGGTTACTTCATCGGGCAGATGGTCTACTCCCAGCAGGGAGCGGTGGGCAATATGCCGATGGCGGCGGCCTTTACGCTGGTGCCGATTGTTCTGATCACGATTTATCTGGCGTTCGTGAAGCGCCTGGGAGCGTTTGATGCACTCTGAACGCGCACCGCTGTTCTTAAAAATAGCCACTTGGGGCGGGGTGATCTTTCTCCACTTCCCGCTGCTGATCATTGCCATCTATGCTTTTAATACCGAGGACGCTGCCTTCAGCTTTCCGCCGCAGGGGCTGACGTTGAAATGGTTCAGCATCGCGGCGACGCGCAGCGACATCATTGAATCAGTGACGTTGTCACTTAAAATCGCCGCACTGTCGACGGTGATTGCGCTGGTGCTGGGTACGCTGGCGGCGGCAGCCCTGTGGCGGCGAGAGTTCTTTGGTAAGAACGCCATTTCGCTGATGCTGATTTTGCCCCTTGCCCTCCCGGGGATCATCACCGGTCTGGCGCTGCTGACGGCGTTTAAGACCATCAATCTGGAGCCGGGCTTTTTCACCATCATTCTCGGCCATGCCACGTTCTGCGTGGTGGTGGTGTTCAATAACGTAATTGCCCGCTTCCGGCGCACCTCCTGGAGCCTGGTGGAGGCCTCTATGGATCTGGGTGCCAACGGCTGGCAAACCTTTCGTTATGTGGTGCTGCCCAATCTGGGATCGGCGCTGCTGGCCGGGGGGATGCTGGCGTTTGCGCTGTCGTTCGATGAGATCATCGTAACGACCTTTACCGCCGGACATGAGCGCACGCTGCCGCTGTGGCTGTTAAATCAGCTCGGCCGCCCGCGCGATGTGCCGGTAACGAACGTGGTGGCGCTGCTGGTCATGCTGGTGACGACCATTCCTATTCTGGGGGCCTGGTGGCTAACCCGCGAAGGCGACACGGTCGCTGGCAGCGGGAAATAACGTTGATTTCAACAGGACAATGCTATGCAAACTCAACTGCTGATTAATGGTGAACTGGTCAATGGCGAAGGCGAAAAACAGCCGGTGTACAACCCGGCGACCGGCGAACTGATTCTTGAGATCGCCGAAGCCTCTGCCGCACAGGTAGATGCTGCCGTTCAGGCCGCCGACAAGGCCTTTGCCAGCTGGGGACAATCGACGCCGAAAACCCGCGCCGAGTGCCTGCTCAAGCTGGCGGATGTGATAGAGGAGAACGCCGACACGCTGGCGCGGCTGGAGTCGCAGAACTGCGGTAAACCGCTGCACTGCGTGATGGGAGACGAAATCCCGGCGGTGGCGGATGTGTTTCGCTTCTTTGCCGGAGCCGCGCGCAGCCTGCACGGCCTGGCGGCGGGCGAATACCTCGACGGCCACACCTCGATGATCCGCCGTGACCCGGTGGGCGTGGTGGCCTCCATTGCGCCGTGGAACTATCCGCTGATGATGGCCGCGTGGAAGCTGGGCCCGGCGCTGGCTGCGGGCAACTGCGTGGTGATCAAACCGTCGGAAATCACCCCACTGACCGCCCTCAAGCTGGCCGAACTGGCGAAAGACATTTTCCCCGCCGGGGTGATCAACGTGCTGTTCGGGCGCGGCAGGACCGTCGGCGATCCGCTGACCGGACATGAAAAGGTGCGGATGGTGTCGCTCACCGGCTCCATCGCCACCGGGGAACATATTATCGGGCATACCGCCTCGTCGATTAAACGCACCCACATGGAGCTGGGCGGTAAAGCTCCGGTGATTGTCTTTGACGACGCCGACCTCGACGCGGTGGTGGAGGGGGTACGTACCTTTGGCTACTACAACGCCGGACAGGACTGCACCGCCGCCTGTCGGATCTACGCCCAAAAGGGCATTTATGCGGCGCTGGTCGAAAAACTGGGCGCGGCGGTGGCCAGCCTGAAAATCGGCGCGCCGGAAGATGAAAGCACCGAGCTGGGGCCGTTAAGTTCGCAGGCGCATCTCGACCGGGTGTGTAAAGCGGTAGACGAGGCCAAAGCGCTGGCGCATATCCAGGTGGTTACCGGCGGCAGCAAGCATGACGGGGGCGGGTATTACTTCCAGCCAACGCTGCTGGCTGGCGCAAAACAGGAGGATGCCATCGTCCAGCGGGAGGTATTTGGCCCGGTGGTGAGCGTCACTGAATTCGACGATGAAGCACAGGTGCTGGGTTGGGCTAACGACTCGCAGTATGGGCTGGCGTCCTCGGTCTGGACTCAGGACGTGGGCCGCGCACATCGGGTCAGCGCCCGGCTGCAGTACGGCTGCACCTGGGTGAACACCCACTTTATGCTGGTCAGCGAAATGCCGCACGGCGGGATGAAGCTGTCGGGCTATGGGAAAGATATGTCGTCGTACAGTCTTGAGGATTACACCGTGGTCCGGCATGTGATGATAAAACACTGATTTACGGTGGTCGGCGGCATATTAAATATATTTAAATGGCGAATGTATTTAATCTGCTGCTGACCACATTCTGCTGCGTAAAGAATATATCGTCTGCTTTTGGCGATTATTCCCTAAATAAAATCTGCATCGGGCCGATACAGTAGTCAGACCAGATTAAAGACGCCACTACTCATGCTTGGAATTAATCATAACGAGATTGCCGGGCTCTCGCTTAAGTCCCGAAATGCCAACAGCTCGCTGCTGTCTCAGACCATTGAGCGCCTCTCATCCGGACTGCGCATCAACAGCGCGAAAGATGACGCGGCCGGGCAGGCGATTGCCAACCGGATGCTCGCCAACATTAATGCGGACAGCGTGATCGGTCGCGGGTTGGATGACGCGATGAGTCTGGCGCAGACGGCAGAAGGCAGCCTGAGCGATATCGGCGCAATGCTGATCAGGGCCAAAAGCCTGGCGATTCAGGCCGGGAACGGGACGTTATCTGATTCGGACCGGATTAGCATCAACAACGAATATCAGCAGATTCTGGCGAATATAACCCAGGTCTCGGAGCAGACCGAGATCTTCGGGCAATATCCGCTGGCAACCGATAAGCCGGTATTGCCACCCTTATTGGTGGGTGACGTCGCGCCGTTAAACAGTAAATTTCCCGTGGCCGGTACCGATTATTCGTTTAGCTCCGGGATTATTCCGCTGGCCTATATTCCGGCCGGGGCGACCAATATCACCATTACCATTGATTCACTGGGTCTGGATGACGATCTGCAGATATTTACCCGCGACGGGAAACACCTTCTGGGCACGCCGCTTTCCGGTGCGGATGCAGATTATACCTGGGTCAGCCGGGGTATTACCAGCGACGCCAAAGCCACGTCCTCGTTACTCACCGCCAAAAACGGGTTCAGCAGCGGGGCGGTGTATGACGGTTCGCAGTTAGTTCAGGGTGGGGCCGTCTGGGATTACAACGGTGAAGTACTGAACTACAACGGCATGACGATGACCTATAGCGGTGATGGCGATCGCTATGAAGACAAAGCCTCCGGGGCCTGGAACGACGGTGCCAACGGCTCGAACCGCATCGAACACATCACGCTGGATACGGTCACAGAAGAGTTGCTGGTGATGGTGGTGGGGAGCGGTTCGTTTACCAGCAACATTACCTGGGGCACGCTGCCGACCCCCACCATTACGCCCGCCGTTCCGCCAAAGCAAAGCCGGCCTATAGACGTGGTGACCAGCGCCAACTTTGGCGAAGAGATGCAATCCACCACTATTGAGCCGACGCCGGCGGATTTAAAAACGCTAAAGCTGGAAAACACCAGCATGCTCACGGAGTCGGGTGCCAGTCAGAGCATGGGGTTGTTAGATGCGGCGCTGGAGACCGTGAGCGGTTACCGCACGCAGTACGGGGCGATGATGAACCGCTTCGAATCCCATAAAGCGGTGCTCTCGCAGCAAAGCGTTTCGCTGCAGACTGCCCGCAGCCGTATTCAGGATGCCGACTACGCCATCGAGGCGAGCCAGCTTGCGCGAGCGCAGATCCTGGCGCAGAGCCAGAATGCCGCCCTGAAGATAGCCAACCAGGTACCACAAACGGTGCTGGAACTGCTTAAAATGTAACAGGCAGCGACACAACGTCGCTGCGAACGGTCACCAGCCGCACACCTCATGCTCATTTTCGGTGTCATACGCGCGCACGGTATTCACCAGGTCTTTAATCACGTCTGCGGCCACATCCGGGATCATCAGCTCCATGGGGGCATCTGTCTCATAGTCCACCGACACGCCATTGCTGTTATTGGTCACGGTGACGGTATAGGTTGCTTTGCCCATCATGTTACTCCTTGTGTGTGTTAACCACTTTCCCCAGGCCTGCGCCGCTCAGCGTAACGTCAGGGTCGGCGAAAAAGTCGATAGTGAAATACGTGTCGTCAGTCAGCAGCTCGATGCGATGCCACTTTTGTGGCGGGGAGATGCCGAACGTCCCGGCCTCGATCACCTGCTCCCTGTCGGGCTCGGTGGCGGTCGCATCCGGAAAACCGACATATTTCACTGCGCCTTGCATCACCGACAGGCGACCATAGACACCGGCTTTTGTGTTGTGATGGGTCAGCAGTGCCTTCGGCGCGGTCTCTTTGTTCCAGAATGGGGTCGCGCGGGTATGCACAAAATTGTCAGGAATACGTAACATAGTCAGTTCCTTAAGCGTGCTTGTTCGCTTAGCGAGATTTCAGTACGTCGGGTTCAACGAAAAAGTCGATGTTGAACAGGGCGTCGTCGGACACGATCTCAATGTGATGCCAGCGCTCGGGCGGGAAAACGCCGAAATGCCCGGCTTCAATCACCAGAATGCTATCAGGCTCAGGTGACGAATCATCGGCATAGCCCAGGTAGCGCACGGTGCCCTGCATGACCGTCAGACGCGGATACACACCCGGTCGGGTGCCGGTATCGAGATGACGCTGAAAAAGACCCGCGGGTGCGGTGGATTTGTTCCAGAACGGGGTAGAGCGGGTATGGATACAGCTTTGCGGAATACGCAGCATAACGTCCTCCTTGTGAAATCAGTCGCCATTACAGCACGAATCGACAACCTTAATTTGTCAAAAAATGCATTTAAAATGCGACTTTAAAGTGGTACCTCTCAGGTGGGCTATACTTACTTATTCCGAGGGTCACGAAAGGATCGATATATGCTCCACGTCGACAAAGACAAATCGCGTAAAGTACCCGACTCGGGGAACAAAAAACCTCAACCGGTGAAAAAGTAACGCTGGAAACCAGGGCCGCTGCGAGCGGCCCTTTTTGTTGTTCCTGCAGAACAACAAGCGCTTACAGGTATAAACGGCGCTACCCCGTTGATATTAAGCGCAATAAAGTTGTGGTTAATTTGTAACAAAAAACTTGATCCACATCAACATTTGCCGCATATTGCGCGCGGCTATTAATTGACGGATTGGGTGAGTGGAATGACGTTGTACCAAAAAATGTTGATGTTTTACGTGGTCATGGCCTCGATCTGCGCACTCATCACCTGGTTTCTGACCAAAGATCGCAAACGCATTCGCTTTCTCAGCGCCTTTCTTATTGGCTCAACCTGGCCGATGAGCTTTCCGGTTGCGCTGCTGATCTCCCTTTTCTGAAGACGCCTTCCCGTTTTAACGTTTGGTGATAGCATTCCGATACGGTGAACTGTATAAATACACAGTTATCTGGAAAGGAGTGCTTATGAACAGCTTTTACTCGCAACAGGCCCGCTGCACGGTGCGCTGGCAGGAACTGCCCGGACACGGCGAACCGCTGGTGTTTATCCATGGCCTCGGCTGCGCCTCTTCTTACGAATACCCTCTTATTGTCTGCGATCCCGAGTTCCATGGCCGCCGGGCCATTCTTATCGATCTTCCCGGCAGCGGCTACAGCGATAAACCCACCACCTATAGCTATCAGACTTCTGCTCAGGCGCAGGTCGTGCTCGAGCTGCTCGATCATCTGGCGATCCCGGCGTTCTGGCTGTACGGGCACAGCATGGGCGGCAGCATCGCTATCGAAGCGGCCGCGCTGGCCGGACGTCGTTTGCGGGGGTTAATCGTCTCGGAGCCCAATTTTCATGCCGGGGGCGGTGCGTTTAGCCGGGATATTGCCGCTCAGACGGAGGATGAGTTTGTCGATGCCGGTTATCTCGCCATGCTGGAGGCCGAAACCTCAAACTGGAAAGGGTGCCTACAGAGCAATGCCCCCTGGGCCGTCTGGCGCGGTGCAACCAGTCTGGTCAACGGTGTCCAGCCCAGCTGGAGCGAACGCTTTGTGCAATTGCCTTGCCCGGTATGGCTGATTTTTGGTGCACTATCGCTGCCCGATGCCGATGTGGACGCGATGCGGATGCAGGGTGTTGAGGTGAAGATCGTTGCGGATGCCGGTCATGCCATGTCCTGGGAGAATCCCTCGGCGCTGGCGAAGGCATTGTCAGACTGCATTCAGGAAAGGTAGCGACCCGCCAGAAGGCGGGCCGCCCAACCGGTTATTGCAGAATGGCTTTCAGCTGCTGGCGATCGTCCAGCGTGACGTCATGCGGATGCTGGTAGCCAACGTTCTCAATAGCCTGGGTGTACAACGCCACCAGCCAGTCGTACACGTAGGCCGTGGCCGCATGCACCGGCTGCTCGCCCAGACGGGTTAAGCGTGGGGCGCTGCTGTTCACCGCAGGGGTGACAAACACCGGCTGGCCCTTGCGGATCCGGCTGGCGGGGCGCGCGGCGGCAGGTACATCTGCATAGCCGACCCAGCCGACAAAGTTGCCGAGGGCGGCATGAAGCTGGGCAGCACTGCTCTTGTCGGCATCAACAATTTTTTTCAGCTGTGCGGGCAGATTCAGGCGATAGCTGCTGACAATCAGCACATCAGCAATGTGTTGCAACACGGTGCTCTCCAGCCCCAGACGGCCGGCGATGGCATCGTCACGGCCCCACTGGCGCAGGTGGTTAAGCCACACGGTATGGGCCAGACGCGCCTTGTCTTTTGGCTGCCAGCGCTCACTGCTCTCCTGGGCGCTGTCGGCAAACAGATCGATGCTCTCGGTAAACAGCCCGTTAACCTGCTCCTCGCGCGGCTGCTGCACGGTGAGCAAGGTTTCGAAAGCGCTCAGTGGCGGGAGTAAGCCTTCCAGCAGCTCGCCGTGACGGGCGGCGCTGCCTTGTAAAGCACGCACCATGGCCTCTGCGGTGCTGCGCTGGGCAGACGGATCCTGCGCCAGAGGGGCGAGATACCCCTGCATCAGCTGGCGCAGTTCGCGCTGATGCGCCCGGCGTAACGCCATCAGGCGCGTCTGGCGCTGGGTCGAAAGCGTGGCCTGCGACAGCCATTCGATCACCCGCTGCATGCTGCTGCTGTCCAGCGCCTGCAGGGTGCCCCAGCGCTGGCCCGGTTTGCCGAGCAGTTGTTGCACGGCTTCATCAAGGTTTGCGCGGGTGGTAAAGCGCGCATCCTGCGGCGTAATCGCCCATACCAGCCCTGGCAGGGCTGCGTCGTCGCCCGGCTGGGTCTCTTTCACCCAGTTCAGCAGCGTTTTTGCCGTCTTAGCCGTTTGATTATGGTGGGCGGTAGCGTTGCAGAGAACCAGCACGTCGGGCTGCAGCTGCTGGCGATAGTGTTCCAGCAGCCACTGCTGTTTCGCCTGCGCCAGCGGGAACTCAGGCTGCACCGACGGGGCGGGGATATCAATGATGTCCACCCGATCCAGAGCCGTGCTCTCAACGGGCAGGACCAGTTCGCGGGTCAGCAGCGCCAGCACGTCCAACGGAATGCTGATGGCATTAAGCAGCTCGCCGTTGTGCAGCGGATGCAGCACCGCCTGCTGAACATCCTGCAGGGTGGTATCACCCCGGGTCAGGAAGCCTTCGGTCGGCAAACCAAAATTATCCACCAGCAGGCTCAGCGGGGCGGCAAGCGCTTGTGCATGGCTGGTCTGGTGCAGAATATGCGCCAGCTTCAGCCATTGTTGGGTCAGCTCCTGCTGTTCACCCCACAGCAGCGACCAGACGCTGGCGCGGGTGCTCAGATCCAGTGACGGCAGCAGCAGGGCGAACTGATGCCACAGGGCATCGTCCATCTGCTGGGCAGATGAGGGAACCGTATCGCGCCAGTAGTTAGCGATAGTCCCCACGTCAGCGGCGGTGAGCCCCGGTACGCTCTGGGACTGACGCAGGCCGCGCCATTTCTCCAGTCGCGCCTCGATAACGGCTTTATCGACGGCCGGGAAGGTCGCCTGGGCCAGAAATACCTGCACCAGCTCGGCTTCGGTCAGCAGGCTCAGGCGCAGCGGAAATGCGTCGTCAGCGGCGTCTGCCACGTTCGGGCTAAAGCGCAGCGCCATATTGGTGAGCGCGTGGCCCGGGTTGATATGCGAAAAATAGTCGAAGGTTCGCTGGCCGATAATGACGTTCATCCGGCTATTGCCGCTGCCGCACAGCGTGGCGAGCAGGTGGGCTTTTGCCGCCTGAGAATAACCGTACAGCCCGATGGTGCTGTCTGCACTCAAGGCACGTTCGATGGCGGCTTCGCGGGCCTGGGCTGCCGCCAGCCGGGCCAGCAGCGCATCGGCATCATTATCCAGGATCGGTGCGTGCTGGCGCGTCGCGTTGATCCACCCGATTAACGCCTGGGTGGTGGTCGTCGTGGCTGTCATTTCAGGTATACGCTCCCGCTGTCGATCCAGTAGTGGCTGCCGCTATGACGGCGATCGGCCAGGGTATTCAGTTTAAACGTCAGGGCATCGGCCGGTACCGGCGTACCGTCCTGCAGCCAGGCATCGCTCAGCTCGAAGGCTTCAGGACCTTCATGTTTGCTGCCGCCGCGCAGCTGGAGGCGTACGTTCAGCACGCCGTCTCCGGCGATCGATTTTGCCAGCTCGGCCGAGTTAATGCTCAGGGTATAGAGCGGGGTGGCAGGCCAGCGGGCGTTCGCCAGCTGACGGAACCCCAGCGTCACACTGCCGCGCAGGGGGAAGTGCAGGCGGGTATCCAGTTTCGCCCCAGGTTTGTCGAGGTCGATCTCCTGATACCAGACGTTCTCGTCGCGCAGGGTGTTGACCGTATTATCCAGCACGCCCAGATAGCGCACCGTGGAGTACGCGCCGATATCCGCTGCCTTAAAGTTAAAGCGCGGCAGGCGCAGATCCAGCGCCAGGCTGCAGAGCATCGCGCCCACGGCGGCTGTCGATTTCGGGTTGCCGATCCGGCCCTGCTGGCTGAACGGATACCACTCGTGCACCCGGTATTTATCCAGCCATACCATCCGGCTGACCGGTACCGGCTGCAGGTGGCGGATCAGCGCCTGAACGCCCGGCAGACAGCCCGGACGCCCGGTGATCAGCAGAATGTCGCAGGCGTAGTGCGAGATCGCTTCCGCGACGGCGTGCAGCGGGGCAGCCAGCGTAAAGTGCCCGGCCAGCATCGCATCCTGCATTTCGCGGAAGTTGACGTGCAGCGGCACGGCAAACAGGTCGAACGGCGAAGATCCCGCAGGCAACGCGTGTTCGATGGCCTGCTGCAGATAGTTCATCACGTTGCGGGTCGGCTTACGGGTCAGCAGCTCGCCAAAGGTGGCGTGCAGCCCGTCGAGCGGATCGTCGATATCGCTGGCTTCCCAGGCGGCGAGGATCGCATGCCCAATCGGCATAAACAGCTGTAGCGTCGTCTGCTGACGCAATACCGCCTGGGTGTCGATGCGCCCGGAGTCGCCAAACAGCGAAGCTAACAGCTGTGAGGCGTCGGCAATACCGGATTTTTGTAGCTGGGTTTGCAGCGCGGGCAGCACGTAGCGCTGGATGATGTCCAGCAGGGTATCATCGCCCGCCACCTTAAAGCCTTCGCGGAACAGCAGCTGCGGCGTGATCTTGACGTTGCTGCCGGAGCCGTCGTCCAGCTGATAATGGGTGATCGCCATATCGGTGGTGCCGCCGCCAATGTCAATCGAGGCCACGCGCAGGGCGCGACCCGGCAGGCAACCCGGCTCAGGCTCACGATCCGGGCGGGCGAGGGCGGCGAAAAAGGCTTCCGTCTGGCCGCCGTAGTGGGAAATCGCTTCGTTATACAGCCACACCAGCTGACCGCAGCTGGCTTCATCCCACTCCATCTGGATCTCCGGCACCGGGATGACGCTCTTTTCCTGCTGTTTACGGCTGGAGAAGTCGTCATCCTGCGGGTGCCAGCCCATTGCTTTCCAGACGATGGCGATGGCTTCGAACATCCGGCGGCGGAAGATCTCGCGCTCCTGCTTCGGCATCGCCGACGGCAGGGTCAGGATCAGGGTCCGCAGCTGACGTGGCGAGGCCGGGAAGCCCAGACGTAACCGGGTGGCCACGCTGTTGATCTGCCCCAGCGCCTGCGCTAACAGCTCGCACAGCATATGCGTCATCAGGGTGCTGCGGCTGTACTGCGGCGAGAAGACCGGCAGACGCTCATCCTGAGGCAGGGTGAACAGCGGCTGTCCGTCATCGTTCATCAGGTTCATCAGCGGGAAGGCGGTCGCCAGCGGTTCGCGCTGGGTTTTGGCATTCATCTGGCTAAAACGCCAGTCCTGCACCACCGGGGTTTCGTCCCACAGGTAGCGACGCGGGCTGGAGATGCCGCTGTTGCCTTCGGTGCCCAGACGCTGGGTGGCCAGCTTTCGCGCTTCGTCGCCGACGCGCACGATAGAGGGCCAGACAAAAGCATCTTCGCGGCCGCTTTCGACCGAGAAGTGCTGTTTGCCGAAGCGGGCTTCAGAAAACTCCAGTCGACTGGTAAACAGCGGCTCATTGAGGAACTGCGGCTCGCTTAAGGAGCGTACCTGCAGTTCGGCGGTCTGGCGCAGACCGTCGTTGGCATCGCCATGATCTTCAATGATCACGCCGCAGGTATGGGTATTGCCCACATCCAGGATCAGATCCACCGGAATGGCCGGGGTGCTGAGGGTGTGGGTGACAAATTTTACTTCCGGCACGGTGAGCTGTTCGCCCAGCAGCGCCAGCACGTTGAGCCAGTGCGCCTGATACTCAAAGTTGCGCATCGCCAGCTGGAGCTCGCGTTCGGCACGGTTCTCCACGCCGGTGGCGTAGTGGGTAAAGGCTTCACGCAGCCAGCCGTCAATCCAGGTCTGATCGAGGAAGCTCGCCACTTCGTCGTCGCGCCAGGCCAGTGCAAAGCGGGTGCCGTTGAGAATATCGTTCTCTACCGGCGACAGAATGCTGGTGGCATGGTCAGCAATCTGGCTGTCGAGCGCCAGCGTTACGCGGTGGCTGTTCCCGGCGCTGTCCGGGGTCTCCAGCTTGCGGATCTGAACCCGGGCCCAGTTATCCGGACCTTCAACAAATGTGCGCGGCGGGTTAAAGCGTAAAAAGGGGATCGGCAGCCAGACGCCATCCAGCACCGCCAGCGACTGCTGCAGCGGGATAGTGCTTTCGGGTTTCACCACTTCCGGCTGTCCGCCCGTCGGGGACGGCAGGGTATAGCGGCCATTGACCAGGTCGTAATCCAGGCGCAGCAGCGGGCCGTTGGCGGTTTTACGCACAAAACGCCCGCTCTGGGCGGAATCCTGCGGGGTCAGGCCAAAATCAAGAAACTGGACGCCACTGTTGGCAATCAGCGTGACGCTCTGTTTGTAGTCGCAAAGGTTTACCAGCATAGGATCACGCACCTGCCTTCCTGAAAGTCAATGGAACCACCGTTTTGGCGTCGTAGCGCGCGCTGCATTCCGCCACATCATTGGTGCCGGCTTTACAGGTGATCTCTGGCATCGGGTAGCGCGAGCCGTCGCTGCAGCGGGCATTGCCGCGGGTTTTAATCATCAGCTCGCCGTTGCTGTGCAGCCCGGAGAAAATCTCGGTGCGACAGACAATGTTGTCGCCATGCACGACGCGGGCTACGCCTTTATTGTTCTGGATCTGGTAGCGCAGCGAAGGGGGCTTGCCGGTGATCGGATCGGTTACGTCCAGCATCACGCGCCAGCTGCCGTTAAGGAAGCGCGTTGAGCCAGATTTCACCTGACCGGCTTCCATCACCATCGCCTCTTTCGGGATGGCGGTAATCACCACCGGTTCAGCCGGGACCGGCTCTGCGGCTTTAACGGCACGCACTTCGGCCTGGTGCAGGGGTAAATTCATCGCCAGCGGTTCGACGGCGGCAAGCGGTTTAGGGGCAATAGCCACCGGTGCCGCGACCGCAACCTTAACCGGTTCCACGGTTGGCGCCTGCTTTTGCCACAGCAGCGGCGCGGCAACGGCGGCCACCACGACGGCGGCCACCGGCAGCGGCCACAGCGGGAAGCGGCGTTTCTTGATCGCCACCGGTGGCTGCGGGACAGGTTCGGGCTCAGGTTCTTTGGCGATAACCACCGGCGCGGGCTGCGCGGTGTACAGATCGTCAGGCGTTATCTTCACCATGGCAGGGGCGGCAATCAGCGGCTCGTCGGCTTTTTCAAATACGATTTCCGCTACCGGTTCTGGCTCGGGTTCCTCAACGGGTGCAGGCACCACCACCGGACGCAGGGATTCGCGCAGGCAGTCGAGCACGTCGTCGCGTGCGTTTTCATTCAGGTTAACGAAGCCCCAGAAGGTGATAACCGGCTTGCCATCCACCAGAAACAGGAAGTTTTCACCCGGGAACTGGAAGGCTTTTGAGAGCAGGGAACCAAACAGTTGCTGCGCGGTTTTTGGTGACTGGAGCGACTTCTTACTCAGCGACTCGACGCTGGACAGGGTGCTTTCCAGCAGGCGCAGCGCCCGAAAGCGCGCATCTTCATCGGCGGCATTCCAGCTGATGACGTTGCCTTCCGTCGGCGCATACCAGTCCACCCGGTCGCCTTCATCGTTGACCTGCGGGATCGCCAGACTGTCGACGATAGACTGTTGTTTGCGCAGGCGCAGGGCCTCACGGATTTGCAATGCAGATTCAAAAACGGCCTGTCCGCCGCCGCCAACGGCCTGAAAATCATCCAGATTACCGCTGCGTAAAAGAGTTTTTGCCACGATTTGGTCCCATAGACTTCTTCACGCGTCTACTTTACGCAGTCCACGCGCAAGCAAACGGCAGAAGAAACGGCAAAAGGGGCGATTTCTTACGCCATTGAGGCGCAGGAAAGTGCTTGACGTAGAATGGCACTTAAGACAAATCACTCTCCGGCAATTGGCGGGAAAACCAGCGAAAATAACTGCTTTAGAATAACCTGAGAGGTTTTCGTTATTTGCCAGCAAGGAAGTGCTGTGCTGTTATTACGGTTCACTATAATAAATCCGAAAGGGTAATAACGATGTCTACAGGGAAAACACTCCTCGCGCTGGCGTTAACCGCGCTGTTACCGGCAAGTGCCGCATGGGCGGCCAATAACGACACGCTTGTCTACTGTTCAGAAGCGTCGCCGGAGTCCTTTAACCCGCAGATCGCCAGCTCCGGCCCGAGTTTTGTCGCCAGCTCGCAGGTGCTGTATAACCGCCTGATTAACTTCGACCCGGTGAAAAATACCCCGGTGCCGTCGCTGGCGGAATCCTGGACCATCTCCCCGGACGGCAAAACCTATACTTTTGCCCTG
Source organism: Leclercia sp. (assembly GCA_049284415.1). GTDB lineage: Bacteria > Pseudomonadota > Gammaproteobacteria > Enterobacterales > Enterobacteriaceae > Enterobacter. The sequence continues at coordinate 25,250 of JBAPXW010000021.1, read as the reverse complement.
CGTAAAGGGGTGAAGTTCAACAGCAATAAATTCTTCAAACCGACCCGCGATTTTAATGCTGATGACGTTATTTTCTCGGTGCTGCGTCAGAAAGACCCTAAGCATCCTTATCACAACGTCTCCCAGGGTAATTACGAGTACTTCAACGACGTGGGCCTGGATAAACTGATCCAGGAGGTGAAGAAGATCGACGACACCCACGTCCAGTTTGTCCTGAGCGAACCGAATGCAGCGTTCCTTGCCGACTGGGGGATGGATTTTGCCTCGATTCTGTCGGCGGAATATGCCGATGCGATGCTGAAAAAAGGCACCCCGGAGAACGTCGATACCTGGCCGATTGGCACCGGGCCTTATGTGCTCCAGCAGTATAAAGTCGATTCGCAGATCCGCTATCTGGCCAACCCCAACTACTGGGACGGCGAAGTGGCGATCAAGCACCTGATTTTTGCCATCACCCCGAACGTCGAAACCCGTCTGGCGAAACTGCAAACCAACGAATGCCAGATTATCCCTGCGCCGTCGCCGGTGCAGTTCGAAGTGATCAAGAAGAACAAAGATCTGACCCTGCACTCGGTCGATGCGCTGAACGTCGGTTATCTGGCGTTTAACACCGAGAAAAAACCGTTTGATAACGTGCTGGTGCGTCAGGCGCTGAACTATGCCACCGATAAAACGGCGATCGTTAATGCGGTGTTTATGGGTTCCGGTACGGTGGCAAAATCGCCGATCCCGCCAAACATGATGGGCTTTAACAAAGACCTGAAGGACTACGGCTACGATCCGGAAAAAGCCAAAGCGCTGTTGAAGCAGGCCGGGCTGGAACAGGGCGCGGAAGTGACCATATGGTCGATGCCGGTGCAGCGACCTTATAACCCGAACTCACGCCGCATTGCGGAGATGATCCAGAACGACTGGGCCAAAGTGGGCATCAAGGCGAAAATCGTCTCTTACGAGTGGGGCGAGTACCTGTCCGGGATGCGTAAAGGCGAGCACGACAGCGCCCTGTTTGGCTGGATGTCCGATAACGGTGACCCGGATAACTTCGCCGATGTGCTGCTGGGCTGCAACAGCATCAAAACCGGCTCCAATGCTGCGCGCTGGTGCGACAAGGGGTACAACGATCTGGTTGAGAAAGCGAAGCTGACCAGCGACCCGGCCGCCCGCGCGAAGCTGTACGGCCAGGCGCAGGAGATTTTCTATCAGCAGGCTCCGTGGATTGCGCTGGCCAACGGCAAAACATTCTACGCGACCCGCAGCAACGTCAGCGGGTATAGTGTCAGCCTGATGGGCAGCGATTTCTCGAAAGCGAAATTGAATTAACCCTTTGCCGGGTGGCGGCTTCGCCTTACCCGGCCTACATAAAGCACCCGTAGGCCCGTGCAAGCGCAGCGCCGCCGGGCAATTCACAAGGAGTGACAATGTCACATTTAGAGGAGGTTATCGCCCGCGTTGATGCGGCGGTAACCGAAAGCGTAATCGTTCATATGAACGAACTGCTGATCGAATTAAGCGAAGATACTGAGTTAAGCCGTGAAGATCGCTATGCCCAGCAGCAGCGCCTGCGCAATACCATTGCTCATCACGGTAAGCACTATAAAGAAGATCAGGAGGCTCGCCAGGAGAGTCTCACCAAAGGCGGGGTGATCCTCTGAGTTCAGAACTGGCGCCTGGCGACAAGCCAGGCACCGACCACCAGCATGACCGCCCCGCAGACAGGACCTATCAGCGCCCGCAGGGGAACGCCCTGACTGCGCACCACGTCCATGACCAGTCCACCGATTAGCTGGCTGGCGACCAGCACCGCGATCGTGGTCGCCGCGCCGATATACTGATAGCCGCTGATGCTGGCAAAAACAAAAAACGATCCCAGCAGGCCGGGGATTAAGGTCCACCAGCGCACCTGGTGTACCAGTTCGCTGAACCCGGCGACGCCGTTTTTAATCAGCAGGATCGACACAAACAGCACAATGCCCACCAGCGAGTTAAGCAGCATGGCGATAAGTATGGTGCTCGAGTTTTGCGTGATGCGCACCATCAGCGTGTTCTGCACCACCAGACCAATCCCTGCGGCAACCAGGAACACCAGCGTCAGCGACTGATTCATCCGATGTTATCCGGCTCGCTGCGCGCGTCGAGCTGCAGCTGCATAAAGGTCAGATCCAGCCAGCGGCCAAATTTGGTGCCCACCTGCGGCATCTGCCCGGTGGTGACAAAACCTAACGTCTCATGCAGATGAATAGAGGCACTGTTCTGCGCTTCAATGCCCGCCACCATCACGTGTTTACCGATGCGCTTAGCTTCGCCAATCAGCGCTTTCATCAGTTCGCGGCCAATGCCTTTGCCCTGATGATCCGGATGAACGTACACCGAATGCTCCACCGTATGGCGAAAACCGTCAAACGCACGCCAGTCCCCGAACGAGGCGTAGCCGGTCACGACGTCATCTTCCAGGCTCACCAGCACCGGATACCCGACCAGCTGGCGGGCTTCAAACCACGCAATGCGGTTATCGGTATCGACGGTCTTGTCATTCCAGATCGCGGCGGTGTGCAGTACCGCATGGTTATAGATTTCGCCGATGGCGGCGCAATCGTCTTTGCAGGCGTGACGAATAATCATGAAGTATCCTCGGGGCTGTGTTGTTCACTATAGTAGTACGTATCGTCACGATATTACACACGGTGATGTCCGTAACGCCAGGGTATAAGCCATATCTTTTTGTTATGAAAAACCGCGTTGAAATCCCTTTTTTACACTATAGTATTACGCCATGAATACTATGCCAGACAACATCAATCAGCGGATCAGCGCGCGCATTCGTGTCGAGCGTGAATCCCGCGGCTGGTCGCTGAGCGAACTCGCCGAGCGGGCAGGCGTCTCGCGGGCGATGATCCACAAAATTGAACGGGCGGAAAGCAGCCCGACGGCATCGCTGCTTGCCCGGCTTTCCGGGGCGTTTGGCATCAGCATGTCCACCCTGATTGCCCGGGCGGAACTGCAGGAAGGCAAGCTGCTGCGCTTTGCCAGCCAGCCGGTATGGCGCGACCCGCAGACACACTACCTGCGCCGTCACGTTTCACCGCGCAGCGATCTGCCTATCGATCTGGTCCAGGTTGAACTTCCGGGCGGCAGCGATGTGCCGATGCCCGCGTCATCGTACGCGCTGGCGCGCCAGCTGATCTGGCTCCAGTCGGGCGAACTGGTCTTTCAGGAAGGGGATACCCGCCACGAGATGCGCGCCGGGGATTGCCTGGAACTGGGGCCGCCTGACGATTGCCGTTTTATTAATGAAAGCCGTGAACCCTGCGTCTATCTGGTGGTGCGGCTGAATCAGTCCGGCTCGTAATGACAATGCGAGCAAAGGTTTATGCAGCTAGTCTTTAGGGACGTTTATATAATCAGGAGTGATATATGAGTCAGTCTGCCACACCAAATCGCCGCTGGGTTTTAGCCTCTCGTCCGCATGGCGCACCTGTCGCCGACAATTTCCGCTTAGAAGAATCCCCCGTTCCCACCTTAGGTGAAGGGCAAATCCTGCTGCGCACCGTCTATCTGTCGCTGGACCCGTACATGCGTGGCCGAATGAGCGATGCCCCGTCTTACTCCCCGCCGGTCGAGATTGGCGCGGTGATGGTCGGCGGAACAGTCAGTCGTATCGAAGAGTCGAATCACCCTGACTTTACCCCCGGTGAATGGGTGCTGGGCTACAGCGGCTGGCAGGACTATGACGTCTCTGACGGCAGTGGTCTGGTCAAGCTGGGGGAAAACCCCGAGCATCCGTCCTGGGCGCTGGGGATCATGGGCATGCCAGGCTTTACCGCCTACATGGGCTTGCTGGATATCGGGCAGCCAAAGGCCGGTGAAACGCTGGTGGTCGCGGCCGCAACCGGCCCGGTGGGTGCCACCGTCGGGCAGATCGGTAAGCTGAAAGGCTGCCGGGTCGTGGGCGTTGCCGGTGGGGCGGAAAAATGCCGCTATGCCACCGAGACGCTGGGCTTTGACCAGTGCATCGATCACCACGCCGATGATTTTGCCGACCAGCTGGCGCAAGCCTGCCCGGCAGGCATCGACGTCTATTACGAAAACGTCGGCGGTAAAGTCTTCGATGCGGTATTGCCCCTGCTCAATACCTCGGCGCGTGTCCCGGTGTGTGGGCTGGTCAGCGGCTATAACGCGACATCGCTGCCGGACGGGCCAGACAGACTGCCGCTGCTGATGGGCACGCTGCTGAAAAAACGCATTCGCATGCAGGGCTTTATCATCGGCCAGGACTACGGGCACCGAATTGCCGAGTTCCAGCAGGAGATGGGCGCTTGGGTGAAAGCGGGTAAAATTCAGTATCGCGAGCAACTTATCGACGGACTGGAGAGTGCGCCGGCGTCACTGATCGGCCTGCTGGAAGGGAAGAACTTCGGCAAAGTCGTGATACAGGTCGCGAAGAATAACTAATTATCGCGGTGATAGCGGGTGTAACCGCTATCACCGGGTAGGCAAAATTTGAAATAACAGCTTTAATTATAGTTATACCGATGACATGACCCGCGCTAAGACGGGTGAGAAACTTTCAATAATCCATTATTTGTTGTTTATTATGCGGTCGTTAAAACCAGGCATGCAGATACAGGAATTATCAACGCGCGTTGCTTTACGCATTGTGCCCGTGCGGCAAATAGCGTCTTGGCATTATTTACAGGAATTGATCATGCTTGATTTGGATAATATCGAAAAAGCTCAGCGAATGAGTCTTACCACGCAGGTAGAAGTGGCGCTGAAAGGTGCGTTAATTTCCGGCTCCCTGCGACCAGGTGAAAGGCTGGTCACCAAAGAGATTGCGGATAAATTAGGCACCAGTATTACGCCGGTTCGCGAGGCGCTGCTGCGGCTGGTCTCTGCGGGGGCATTGCATGCTGCTCCGGCGCAGGCGTTCCTGGTCCCTGAGGTCACGCAGGTGCGCTACAACGAAGTGAATAAGATCCGTCGGGAGCTGGAGATGCTGGCGGTGGCCAGCGCCTGCGAGAAGATGACGGACACTCAGCTGGCAGAAGTGCGTCGGCTGTGCGAAGACTTCCACGATGCCATGAGCAATGGCGAGGCCGACCGCGCCCTGCAGGCTAACCGCATCTTCCGTTTTAAACTGTACCAGTATGCGGAAATGCCGACCCTCAGCGCGCTGATTGAACAGCTGTGGATGCGAATTGGCCCGTGCTTTAGCTACTATTACGATCGGGATATCGATTTGCCCGTTTCGCTCTATCGCTATGATGAACTTCTCTCCGCGCTGGAAGCCAGAGACGTGGAACGCAGTCGTGCTGCCGTAGCTGATATGGTCGATAAAGCCAACAACCTGCTGGTTCAGCAATATTTAAGCTAACGTAGCCATCGCCGCAATGTGCTGATTATTTCGCCAGCAGCGTTGCGGCTATTAATACCCGACAGAGCCTTCTCCGCCGGGTATTTTTATTATTCGAAACGGTATGAGACCGACAAGCCTACGCCGTAATTACGCCCCGGCGCAGGTTCGTAATAACGCCCGTTGGATTCGTTAACGATCACCGAACCCACATACTCTTTATCGAACAAATTATCGACACGGCCAAACAGATCCATTCCCCAATTACCGTAATTCAGTTTATAGCCGGTATTCAGGCCAACCACGGTGTAAGAGGGGGCTTGGGCGCTGTTTTCGTCGTCGGCCATAATGTCGCTCATATAGCGCACGTCAGAACCGGCATACCAGCCCTCTTCGGGCTGCCAGCCAAACGAGGCATAGCCCATGTTGCGGGCAATCCCCGGCATCCGGTTGCCGTTACAGTCGCCATCGCCGCAGACGTTGGTGCGATAGGTCGCATCCAGATATGTCCATGCCATTTTCAACTTCCAGTTTTCGGCAAACTGTTGGTCGAATGACAGTTCCACGCCCTGACGGCGGGTTTTCCCGGCATTTTTATAGCTGGTGCGTCCACCCGAGCTGGCGTCGACCACGATCTCATCGTCGGTATCGGTACGGAACAGCGCTGCGGTCAGCAGGCCGTTGCCGATCCGGGTTTTGCTGCCGATTTCATACGTATCGCTGGTGGACGGCTTCAGGCCAAAGTTCAGCCCGCTCTGGTTGCCGGAGCGGTAGGACAGCTCGTTGATGGTGGGTGTTTCAAAGCCGCGGCCCGCTGCGGCGTACAGGTTCCACGCGTCGGTGACGGCGTATTTCAGCGCGCTGGCAGGCAGCCACTTGTGATAGCTGGTGTCGCCGCTGTCATCGCCATTGTTGCCCTGGACGTAGTGGTCGTTCGAGTCGAACCACACCGAGCTGTAGCGCAGGCCCGCATCCAGCGTCAGTTTTTGCGTCAGCTGCCAGCTGGTTTGCAGGTAAGGATCGACGTTCCACATCAGGTTGCGCTCATCCCGGCGTTTCGCCCCTTTCACGCCGTAGTCCGGTACCCCGTTATTCATTACGTAGTTTTCGTAGCCGCGACGATCTTCGCTCATGTTTTCGTAGTTCAACCCGCCGGTAAAGGTCACCGGCACCAGCAGTTCGCCACGATGCGTCCAGCGAGTGTCGATGCCCTGATAGTGACGCTGCATGTCGATCACCCCGCCGGAGTGGGTGTCCCGCAGCTGCGGCTGGAACGGGATCGACTGGTACTGGGTCATCTCGCGCTCACCGGCGTACATCATCACGCTCAGGTCGTCCTGCTCGCTCATCTGGCGTTCATAGCGCAGGCCCGCCTGGGTCTGTTTGATGGTTTTGCGGGTGTTGTACTGATCCCCGCGCGGCGACTGGCGCGGATTGTTCTGCCACTCCTGGTAATCCAGCCCGCCGGGATCGTTGGCCTTGATATCAACGCTGTTAAAAATCAGGCTCAGCTTGCTGACGTCGTCAATGCGCACGCCCAGTTTGGCGTTAGCGAGGTTCTTACGCGCCGCGCTGTGGTCGCGGTAGCCCTGGGTAATGAAGCGGGTGGTAGAGACGGTGTAATCCACGTCGCCCGGCTGAGTGCCGTCGCCCATCGCCCCGGTGGCTTTCATGCCGTAGCGCCAGCTTCCGTAACTGCCGTAATAGCTGCTGGCTTCCACCGTGGTGGGCTGACGGCCGGTTTCGGTCGTCATGTTGATGACCCCGCCGGAGGCGTTGCCGTACAGGGCAGAAAACGGCCCACGCAGCACATCGACGCTCTCCACGCTGTTGAGGTCGATGTTAGAGGTTTGCCCTTGGCCGTCCGGCATGGTGGCCGGGATACCGTCGACATACAGGCGAATGCCGCGCACGCCAAACGTGGAGCGAGCGCCAAACCCGCGCATCGACAGCTGGAGATCCTGAGCGTAGTTCTGCCGGTTCTGGATCTGCAGTCCCGGCACGCTGCCGAGGGATTCGGAGAGGTTAATGCGCGGTGCGGCATGGCGCATATCCTCGCCGTTCACCACGCTGACGGCGGCAGGAGTATCCAGCTCGGAAAGGGTTTGCGGCGACGCGCTGACGATCATGGTTTGTTCGTCGGCAGCAAAGACCGCGACAGGAACCAACAGCAGAGGGAGCGTTACCGCACGGGCAGAAAAGATTTTCATGAGTAAAGGCCGGTTAAGAAATGACGAACCAAATGGAACATGTGCGGGTATGTTAAATGTTTTGTAAATGTTTTGAAAACCAAAACCGCACATAGCGTTAACGAAAGTGGAGATAAAAACGGCGAAACGCTTTGGTGAGATCAAGAATTACTCCACATTATGATAAATAATGATTACTATTCGCATCAATAACAAGGCGAAGCGATGACTTCGTCTGACGGAAGCGATGTCGGCGATACCATTTATTGTAAAAGGGAGTTGTTATGCATTTACGTCATCTGTGCTCGCCGCGTCTGCGTGGCTCACTGCTGTTGGGTTCTCTGCTGGTTGCCGGTGCTTTTAATGTCCACGCCGCAGAAGAGATGCTGCGTAAAGCAGTCGGTAAAGGCGCGTATGAGATGGCTGTCAGCCAGCAGGAAAATGCGCTGTGGGTGGCTACGACGCAGAGCCGCAAAACAGATAAGGGTGGGGTAGTGTACCGCCTCGATCCGCTGACGCTGGAAGTGACCCAGGCTATTCATAGCGATCTGAAGCCATTTGGCGCCACCATTAACAACACCACCCAGACCCTGTGGTTTGGTAACACCACCAACAGCGCAGTGACTGCCATCGACGCCAAAACCGGCGACGTGAAAGGCCGTCTGGTGCTTGACGATCGCAAGCGCAGCGAAACCGTGAAACCGCTGCAGCCGCGTGAGCTGGTGGCGGATGACACCACCAACAGCGTTTATATTACCGGCATTGGTAAAGAGAGCGTGATTTGGGTTGTCGACGGTGAAACGCTGAAGCTGAAAACCACCATTACCGGCACCGGCACGTTCAGCACTGGCCTCGCGCTGGATGCGAAAGCTAAGCGCTTGTACACCACCAACGGTGACGGCGAGCTGCTGACTATCGATACCGCGACCAACAAGGTTATCGAACGCAAAAAACTGCAGGATGACGGGAAAGAGCACTTCTACCTGAACCTGAGCCTCGACATCGACGGCCAGCGCGCGTTTATTACCGATTCCAAACAGCCGGAAGTGCTGGTTGTGTCGCTGAAAGATGGCAAAGTCATCGACAAAGTCGCGGCACCAGAATCGCTGGCGGTGCTGTTTAACCCAGCGCGCAACGAAGCCTACGTCACTCACCGCGAAGCGGGCAAGGTGAGCATCATTGATGCCAAAACCTATAAAGTGACCAAAACTATCGATACACCCACCTTCCCGAACAGTCTGGCGCTCTCTGCCGATGGCAAAACCCTGTACGTGACGGTGAAGCAGAAGTCTACCCGTCAGCAGGAAGCAACCCAGCCGGACGACGTGATTCGTATCGCGCTGTAAGTTCGGTGCGGTTTGTTTGCCGGGTGGCGGCTTTGCCTTACCCGGCCTACGAACGTCGAACCCGTAGGCCCGTGCAAGCGCAGCGCCGCCGGGCAAAAAAAACGGTCACCGAGGTGACCGTTTTTATTTTTACCTTGAGGTTTCTTCCACCAGCGGAGTATCCCGCTTTTCATCGTCCGGATGTACCGGCGCGGTGCTGTGAATTTCCTGCACGCGCTTACGCACGCCAAACCAGCCGGCAACCAGCAGCACCGCCAGCAGCGGGATGGTGGCGATAGTGTATGTGCCGTTCGGGTAATCGAACGCCATCAGCACCAGCACGCTGAACAGGAACAGCAGCGTCAGCCACGAGGTCACCGGGGCACCCGGCATTTTAAAGCTCACGTCAGCCGCATGACCTTCTTTGATCGCTTTGCGCAGACGCATCTGGCACACCACGATAAAGGCCCAGGAGGCGATGATCCCCAACGCGGCAACGTTGAGGACGATCTCAAACACCTGCGACGGCACCAGATAGTTCAGGAATACGCCGAACACATACACCACCAGCGTTGCCAGGATACCCGCATACGGCACCTGCTGCTTGCTCATCTTCGACATGAACTTCGGCGCAGAGCCGCCCATCGACATGGAGCGCAGGATACGGCCGGTCGAATACAGGCCTGAGTTCAGGCTCGAGAGCGCCGCAGTCAGCACCACGATGTTCATGATGCTGCCCACATACGGCACGCCCAGCTTCGAGAAGAAGGTCACAAACGGACTTTGCCCGGCCTGATAGGCATTCCACGGCAGCAGCAGCACCAGCAGCACCACAGAGCCGACGTAGAACAGACCAATACGCCAGATCACGCTGTTGATCGCTCTCGGCACGGTGTTCTGCGGGTCCTTACATTCGCCCGCGGCGGTGCCTACCAGTTCAATCGAGGCAAAGGCAAACACCACGCCCTGCACCAGCACCAGCGCTGGCATCAGGCCGTGCGGGAAGAAACCGCCGTTATCGGTGATCAGGTGGAAGCCGGTCATGTTGCCGTCCAGCGGCTTACCGCTGCCGAGGAACACGGTGCCCACCACCAGGAAGATCACAATCGCCAGCACTTTAACCAGCGCGAACCAGAACTCCATTTCGGCGAACCACTTCACGCCGATCATGTTCATGGTGCCGACAATCGCCAGCGCGCCGAGGGCAAACACCCACTGCGGCACATCGCCAAACGCGCCCCAGTAGTGCATGTACAGCGCCACGGCTGTGATATCGACGATCCCGGTCATCGCCCAGTTGACGAAGTACATCCAGCCCGCCACGTAGGCGGCTTTTTCGCCGAGGAACTCACGGGCGTAGGAGACGAAGCTGCCGCTGGACGGACGGTGTAACACCAGCTCGCCAAGGGCACGTAGAATAAAGAAGGAGAAGATCCCGCACACCAGATAGACCAGTGCGAGGGCCGGGCCAGCCATTTGCAGACGTGCGCCTGCGCCTAAAAACAGCCCGGTACCGATGGCGCCGCCGATGGCGATCATCTGTACCTGACGGTTGCCCATCGCCTTGTGATAGCCCTCTTCGTGGGCGTTCAGCCAGCGACGTTTCGCAGCCTGATGTTCAGCTGCGCTGTTGTTGTTTGTTTTCATTGAGTTACCTGTTTACCTGTCTTAATCAATGTCGTGACGTTCAGACCCGGCAGGCTGCAATACAAACGATTGCTTTTGCGCGGGAACATGCTGCCTTTCCAGTCATTCTGCGTATGGATAAGGCAAAACATGGCGAAGCATCCTACCCGCAATTAATAAACGACGCAAAAAATAACGGGCTGAAAGTGATGCACATTGAAGTAAATTTTAAGGCAGTCGTGACGTTGTCACATTCAGGCGGGAAAGATGCCTACGATTTGCGCAGGGCCTCCACCAACAGGGCGAACGCGGTGGTGTGCTGGCGGCGACTGGGGTAGTAAAGATGGTAGCCATCAAACGCCGGGCACCAGTCTTCCAGCACCCGCACCAGCCGCCCCGCGCGAATGGCTTCCTGCACCGTATCGTCAGGGACATATGCCAGCCCCAGGCCCGCTTCGGCGGCATCCAGCCGCTGGGGCAGGTTATTGAGGGTTAACTGCCCCTCGACGCGCACCCGCAGCTCGTGCCCGTCCTGCTCAAACTCCCAGGCATATAACCCCCCGCGGGTGGGCAGGCGCATATTGATGCAGCGGTGATCGGCCAGCTGATCGGGCGTTTGTGGCTCGCCATAACGCGCAAAATAGGCCGGGGAGCCGACCACCGCCATCCGCATATCCGGGGCGATGCGCACCGCAATCATGTCTTTCGCCACCTGTTCGCCCAAACGCACCCCGGCGTCAAAGCGGCCGTCGACGATATCCGTCAGACCGTTATCCACCGTCACTTCCACGTTGATATCCGGATATTGCGCCATAAAGGGCTTAAGCACCGGCCATAGCACCTCGGCCATCGCGTGTTCCCCGGCGGTAATGCGGATATTGCCCGCCGGTTTGTCGCGCATGTCGCGCAGGGCGGTCAGCTCCTGTTCGATCTCCAGCAGATGCGGGCTCAGGCGCATAAACAGCTGCTCGCCGGCCTCGGTAGGGGCTACGCTGCGGGTGGTGCGGGTCAGCAGACGCACGTCCAGCCGCGCTTCGAGGTTGCGCATGGCATGGCTGAGAGCCGACTGGGACACCCCAAGCTGGGCGGCGGCGCGGGTAAAGCTGCGCTCGCGGGCGACCACCATAAACGACAGCAGATCGTTAAAATTGTCTTTCAGCATTACGCCACTCCCGATATATGAATTTCACTCATGGTTCCTTTCTGATTATGCAGTCTAATGCTGAGGTGCGTCTTGCGCTACTGTTAACCCCACAGCACAAGAGGAGTCAGCATGAAAATTATCCGTAGTGGTTCATTACCGTCCGTCCGCGGCCCGGAGGCCTGGTTTACCGGCACCGTGCGTATCGACGCCCCGTTCCAGGCCACTGAACCCGCCAAAGTGGGTGGGGCAACCGTCACCTTTGAACCGGGCGCGCGCACCGCATGGCACACCCATCCGCTGGGACAAACCCTGATCGTCACCCAAGGGCGCGGCTGGCTGCAGGAGTGGGGCAAAGAGGCGGAAGTCTTAAATCAGGGCGATATCGCATGGATCCCGCCGGGCGTAAAACACTGGCACGGGGCCTGCGCACAAACGGCGATGACCCACATCGCCGTGGCCGAAGCGGTAAACGGCAGCCCGGTTGACTGGCTGGAAAAAGTTACTGACGACCAGTATCCGCAGCCGTAAACAGTTTCTTTTTAATCAGGCTCATCAGCGACACGTCCGTCGGATGAACCACCGCGTGCAGCGCCCGGGTGTAATCCAGCACCAGCCCGGGCGTCCACGCCATGTTGGTGGCGCGTTTGCGCAGCTGCCCGGCGATCCACAGCTCCGGGATAAAGAACAGACGCACAAAGCCGCCCCGGGAACAGCGCTCTTTTAACGCGCCGTCCAGCGCAGCTTCGAGGGCATAGGCGACGCTGCTGGAGCAGTTTCGCCAGGTCAGGTTGTAGGTTTCGCTTTGCCGGTATTGCGTCCAGAAGCGGGTCAACGAGGCGGCATTAAAGGTCGAGAAGTGGATTTTGCGGTCTGATTCGCACCAGATACCCGCTTCATACGGGTAGTTCGGTTGATATTTCCCCGCAACCGTGTTGGCCTCGACCGCCTTCAGCAGGTTGAAAAATTCGGCAGGTGAACGGTCGATCTCCGCTGCCGGGTACAGGCTGATATACAGGGCGGGTGGGAATTCCAGCGCCGCATGGCCGGTTGAGATCACCCCATCAGCGTCGACGGCGGCGATATAGCGGTTGATCACCGGGCGCGGCAGCGTTTGCTGTTTGGCCGATCCTTCCGGGGTCCAGACGTGTACGGTTATCTGTTCGCCTGGCGGGCTATCCACGGACAGCGGCAGCGCCTCACGTTTACGGGGCATTAGCCCCTGTGGTGCCAGAATATCGAATACCGAGCGACCGTGCCGGATCTGCCGCATCCGCAGTGAAAGCAGCACCGATTGCGAACCCCCGGTAATCATCACCATCCCGATAAACTGCGAGACGGTGCCGTCATGTTCTGACGGAAAGGGTAAGAACAGAAAAATAGCGAAGATGATCTGTAAAATGCCGGCCAGCAGGACGCGTCGCCAGTGCGCAAAGCGTACCACCACCGCCGAGGCGATACTGAACAGACCAATGATGAAATAGGCAATGCCAAGCACAATAGCCATTGCCAGCGTGCCATCGTGGCGCCCCGATAAAATCAGAATAGCAATCAGCAGGAACAGCCCGCCCTTGAAGTAAAAAATCCCGCGCTGGGTGTCCCGGGTTGCCGAGCCCAGCGCCAGCGACACCAGGCTGTCGATCAGCAGAAAAATGCCGAAGAGATGCAGCGGGAAGTGACGCCCACCCTGTAAACCATCGATAAAGATCGACAGGCCCAGGCCGCCCCACAGCACGCCTGCCACCATAAAGAACGGAGCCGCTTTGCGCACGAACGCCGCGCCGGCGAGCAAAAAGGCGATTTGCAGCATCGTTAACCTTCCTCCTCAGTGGTGGGCTGAAACAAGCCGCCATTTTCCTCGGACCAGAACGCCACAATCACCGGGCGATCTTTGTCCGCCATCATCAGCATATTGCGCTCAGCCATCAGGGTTGGCTTTTGGCCGTCGATGGCCAGCGTAAAGCGGAACGTCTCTGCCACAGGAAAGTTTTGCGCCACCGCCTGCCAGCGGGCGGCCATCTGCGCCTGCTGTCGGGCATCGGGCACCTGGGCCAGCAGCGCTTCCCGGCGGGTGATAAGGGCTAACGGGGCGGCGAGGGCAGACTGCGCGTGCGGGTTCCAGACCAGCTGGCCGCTTTCCAGATCGAGTGAATAAGCAATATCCTGGGTGCTGCGGTCGGTGCGGATCGCGTGTCTTTTCTGGGCGCGTATAAACACCAGCAGCAGCGCAGCGGCGGAAAGGTAGCACTGCGCCAGCATAATCGACTCTTCAGGTGCCAGGCGGGCGAAATAGAACGGGCCTGTCTCTTGCCACGAAGCGTAGATAACGACAATGCTAAACAAGATAAATGCCAGCGAACCCAGCCGATCGCCACAGACGACGGTAGCCACCACCACCAGCACTAACGGCAGACAGGCGAGGGAGTAAATCAGCGCGATATTGTCGCGGCTGTCCGGCACGCCGCTGAAGGTGAGCAACGTTACCAGCAGCACGGCGATCGCCAGACACAAACCAAGGATCGGTTTTTGCTGCGCGACCTTTTCGTCGGAGGTGACAAGCCCCATCAGCGGCGGTGTCACGAACAGCGTGCTGGTGACGTTGGCACTCCAGGCGATCCACAGCCACTGCATCTGTGAGGTTCCCGCGAGATAAGAGAGCCAGCCTACGCCCGCCAGCGCGGCCAGGGCGCTGATAGCCACCGTCGAGATCACCCAGTTGACGATTTTGTGCAGCCGATCGTAACCCCGGGAAAAATAGCGCACGCTCCAGGCAATACACATATTGCTGGTCAGCGAAAAAAGACCCAGCATCAGCGACAGGTGCAGAACATGCTGGAACGTCACCCCTAACAGCAGGCGGGCAATAAGTAGGGTGATAAATAACGCAGGCCACTGTTTTTGCTGCGTGATAAGAAAGGCGGTGACAGCCACGCCTGCCGGCAGCCAGATAAAGGGTAACCGGGTCGCGGGGCCATCGAGGAATAAGGAGATCCAGCCCAGCAGGTAATAGAGCGCACCCCATGCGAGCAACATGACTGCTAACGTCTTTTTATCTGCTTTCATCCAGGGCCCCCGGCTAGATCGTCGCTTTAAAAAGATATGACCTTTTCGCCGGGTTAGCCATGTTTTGGGGACGCATGTGCATCGTCACGCCCTAACTCCACAGGGCTTTCTCTGAGTCTTCCTACCTCGGTACGAATTGTCTCTGGCATATGCTCCAGATTGTCTTCACCCAGTCCCAACATGATGTTGTAGCCACAGAACAGGTCCGGGGAGCCGAGCCGCGGCATCGGTAGCAGCCGGGTAGGGAGCGTCAGCCAGAACTGTAGATCGTAATCACACCCGAGATAAGACTGCATGAGCGTCATCACGTCCTGCCTGAGCTGACCGTCAGGCATCCAGCCCCTGACCTCAGCGGCATCCTGCGTCGCCAGCTCCACCCGCGCGCAGTATCCGGTGACAGACGTTTCATCGCCCAGCACCGGGTACAGGTCAAACGTCATATCGACGTGCCGTGAAACGTGGGCCTGTGTCGTCACCGGCATTGTTACCTGGTGATGCGGGAACACGTTCACTTGTGTGCCCGGGGCCTGACTGCGGATCACCGCCGCAATTCCCTCTGCAGTGTGTGAGGGGTGCAGCAGTGGCGGGAGTATTGCCAGCAGACGGGATGAAGGCAGGTCTTTGTGGTGAGCGATACCGCTCAGGGCCATCAGACTCTGTGAAATGCTGTCTGTTCCTCCAGGTTCAAAGGTGGCCAGATAGCTGTACTTACGCCAGATACGGTAGAACTGCGTCATTAACCGGTGAGTGAAAATATCCAGCAATCCGGCCAGCGCATCGGCTCCTTCACGTTCCTGGTTGATATCGTCGAGATAGGCCGTCGGCAGCGGAGAATCCACCCCGTACAGGCCCAGGAAGTGGGTTATCACTGTGGGTGGCGCATCCGGGTTATCCGGGTCGGTTTCTGTGCGTTTAAGTTCACCCGCCGGAAAACCGAGATGCGGGCTGGGACGAAAGCGCACCGGGTCATCGTCAGGTGTACGTCCCGTTCCCAGGCGGCTGTGGCTCATAAGCTCAATGAGCTGGCAGAAACGATAAAAATTATACCGTGCCGTCTGGTCATAACCTTTCTCGTCCAGCCAGAACGGCGGGAGAGGGGAACCGTTTTTTGGGTCCTCAGCAGTCACATCAGCACCTTGTCAGTATGTCTTTCCGGCCAGGCCCATTCAGATCCCGAGGCGGTGAGCAGTACCGTCAGACGGGTAAAACGGAGAGTGCTGGCGTATTGCGTGAAGAACTGTTCCAGCAGTTCACAAAACAGTCGTGCATCACCGGTTCCGCTGAACTGTGTTTCGTCGAGCTGTAAATGGATATGCACGCCGTGCCTTTGAACCGAGTCGTTATACACCTGCTTATAGCTGACGTGGCGGATGCCGCTGATACGCTGACGGTTGTGCTTATCATTGCCCCAGTTAAACAAAGACAGTACCGCCTGCAGGCTATCGGCGTCGCTTATCATCTGGCTTAATGCCCGGGGATGCAGGAGCGCCAGCAGATGCCACTGATACAGTCGAGTGGTTGGCGGATAAAACGGCAGGGAAGGAACGCTGCGGGTGTGTCCGTGCAGGGCAAGATTTCCCGTCGTGTAGTCCGTATCAAACAGCGCCTGCTGCAGCGCCATCCGGGGAAACGCGCCATTCGTGCAGGTCAGGTCTAGCAGTAGCTTTACACCTGGCTGCTGTTCATGAGCCCGCCCGCCGAGCATCAGCAGGGTTTCATATAAACCCCTCACCCCGCGCCAGACCCGGGTGTGAAAATAACGGTCAGGCCACTGATTTTCATACTGCAGCATTCCGCCTTTCTGCCGGAAATGGCGGTAAGGCGTGTAAGGGTAGTGGCCGTCATCCTCTTCATCTTTCTGCATCACCGAATCCACGCTGTAGATTTCAGTGTGCCCGTCCATCAGCCGGTGCGGGCGCAGACGGTAATCCTTTTCAGTAGAACGGGTCAACAGCGGTTCTCCGGCCATGCGGAAAAGGTTAATGAGCGGAACACAGTGCATGCGCAGGGCATCTTCCGGTATCACCCTGTCGTAGGGCAGCGGTGTACTCAGCGCCAGCTCCAGTTCGAGATGCGTGGCGTTTGCCGCAAGATACAGTGTTTCCGGGCTATTGAGTGTCAGAAAGTAATAACGCACCGGGGAGGTGAAATACTCGAGCAAGGGGGAGATATCTCCGCACAGCGCCGGACTGTCGCTCGCGGGCCACAGGGACGGGTGCTGATGTTGCCAGCGGGGCGTGAAGGTGGCGGTAAACGGATACTGTTCCGGGTCACCGCTGTAGCGCACCCGCACCTGGTAGATATGCTGTGTCAGTGCCAGATACAGCAGCGCCTGCTGTACAGGGTCACCGGTGATGTAAAGCGGGATAGCGTGTAACGCCAGTTCGCGAAGTTCATTCTGCGCCGGGAACGTAAAACGCAGCGTCAGCGCCTGGACACCGTCCGGGCGGGTGTGTCGGGTTAGGCGTTCAAGCCGAAACGGATGTAGCACCAGGTCGTCAGTCGTGCGATAAGGGCAGCGGATGCCATCGGGGAAGGCTGGCGTATTGACCGGCAAGCTGAGCAGCTCCGTACCTTTCGGGAGTATCTGCGCCCGCAAATGCGTTTCTGGATCTGTCGGGTTGAGTTCAACCACGGCAACAGAAGGTAATGTCCGATTGGCCACCGGCAGCAGCTGGCTCAACAGAGGCTCGGTCAGTTGCGGAATATCGTCATCAATTTTGCGCCGCATTTGCGCCATCATCAGTGAGAAGCCCTGGAACAGCTGTTCAACTGAGGCGTCCATCTGCAGAGACTGGCCGTCCATGCCGAGGCGGCGGCCCGTTGTGGGGTGTTGCTGCGCAAACTCGCGAGCGGCGGCTTTCAGGTAACGCATCTCGCGATCAAAGTAGCGTAAAAAATCGTGATCCTGCATGGTTATTCCATTCTCCCAATATCGAGTTCCCTGTCATTCAACTCAAGACGGGTCGGCTTATCAGCATCCATAGCGTCGCGGGAAACGGTCAACCGCCAGCTGTCCCGCTGCAGGTCCGGATACAGAAAAAACGCGGCCACGGTCTGCACGTCATCGCCGAGGGGGATATCAACCGCCGTGATTTTTCCCGGCAGTACCCGAACGGTGATCGGTGTCCCCGAGAGATCCGCGGCCAGCGTAACGTCATCCTGTTTCAGCAGCGCACTGTAGCTCGCCTGGTGAAAGGCCGTGGCATTACGCAGCGGCCAGAGGCGAACCTCGACCGGGGACGACATCTGCGCCTCATCGCTGTTCAGCGCGACGCGGGCGACCAGCTGAAGATGCAGGGTCTCCACTTGCTGATAAAAAATGGCCCGGGAGGCGCTGGTGGTGCCTTTTTTCACGCTGTGCGTCAGGCCACATCCGCTGAGCAATACCAGCAGGGATACCAGCGCAGGCAGGCAAGCCAGTCGAACGTTTTTATGGCGCATCATTGCCCCCGGTCGCAGAGGTAAATACGGTGCCTGGCAAGGTGAATCTTCTCAGCTTCAGCAGATCCAGCGGTCCGGCATAGCTTTCGGTACGCAGTATCAGCGACAACGTTTTTCCACTTTTATCTGTCCAGCTCATGCGCCATAAACCGGGGGCGAGCTGCTCGCTGCGGGCTTTGCCCAGCAGCCGCAGAATGGCCCAAGGACCGTTAAAGCTCAGCGCGGTAACCGACGGCAGCGTGGCGCTGCCCGTATCGTTGAGTGGGATGTAACTGAGGACGGCCTGCGGCAGCGCGGCCTGCTTATCCGGCCAGGATACGGACTGCCATTCTGCCTGCTGGTTAAAATATTTCAGCACTGCGTTGTCGAGCTGAAGATTGGTTTCCACGATATTGCGCTGGGGGCGCATCTGGATATCAAACCGCAGGCTGGCCTCACCCCGGGCAAAGGCCAGACGACCGGTTCGCGACAGCAGGTTAATGGCATCAAGAAATGCCGGGCTTATCATGATTGTCTGCTGCGCGGCGGTGACCGGCACCCAGAGATCGCCCTGTTTTTCCACCAGACCATGCAGTTGCTGGCTGATAAACTGGTCAATGACGCCACTTTGCGGTGTGATAAAGCTCGCTAATAAAGGAAGAGACGTATCAATGGCTGTGGCTGAAAACGGGTAGCGCCCGTTGAAGGCATCCTGCCAGCGGTTGACCACCCGCTGTTGCCAGGCCTTGTTCAGCGCCTGCCCGGCAGGCTCCATGATGCTCTGCCAGGCCTGTTCCAGCGGCTCGTTGAAGGCCGCGGTGGCAAATCCGCTCCAGTCCTGACCGAGGCTTGCCGCCAGCAACGATCCGCGACGACGGGCAGCAGCCAGTTCGCTGCCCTTGCTGTTCAGTCCCTCCTGTACCAGAGCAAGCATGCTGGCCTGCGGGTCATCTGAGGCCATGGTCTGCTGTAACAGCAGGCGCACCTGGGTGACCTGTAACAGGTAATCCTGCAACGTCAGTCCACCCGGTGGGGCCATGCCACTTTTTTGTCCCGCTTCAAGGGGCAACATTGCCAGAAGGGGGGCAAAAGTCTGCGCCACCACGTCAGCCGGTTTGCTCTCTACGCGGACAACCTCGGTAATGGCCTGTTTCCGCAGTGTGTTATCGTCGGAAACCCACTGTTTTGTTGAACTGAGAAGCGATTCGCCCACCGTCAGGCCCTTCTGACCGACCCCGGCCTGCCAGCGCAGCGTTTTGCCCAGCGCGAGAAGCGGCGATCGCTGGCTATCGCCCAGTTCGCTCAGTTGATCGATGACGTCGCCCGGCCCAGTAGCCGGTTGCCAGTGAACGCTGTTGAGGAACGTTAGCCAGGCACCGGCATAGTCAGTGAAGTAGCGATCCATCAGCCGGTTACGTAATGCTTCCTCGCTTAAAACCTGAACAGTGGCCATGCTGTTGTCTTCCAGCACCCAGTCGGCCATTATCTGACGGCTGGCTGCGGCGTTTGCAATAAGTCCGCGCACATCCTGTTCCCAGGCTTCACGGGTGAAGATGCCCGGTAACATTTCATCGGTAAATAACAGGTCCGTGAGGCCATGACTTCCCACCAGGCTACGGAGTGAAAGCGCGGTATGCCGTTTTTGCGCCTGGCGTAATACCGACTGATAAAGGGTATTTTCGCTGTTACGCAGCCCCTTCTGGCTGCGCAACAGGGTGCGCACGGAGGCCACCAGTTGCGGATCTGCCGGTTGCTGCCAGCCGGGATGCTGTGGCAGTTCACGGGTGTAAAAATCGAGTATCTCTGACGAGAGCATGAGCCATTCTCCCGGGCGGATACGCGCATCCGGGGAGGGCCAGAGCGGTGCCAGGGTCTGCTTCAGAAAGGCGGGCTCTGCCCGCTCCGGTTGCGTTAGCATCAGATAGGCCTTCAGGTATTGATAGGTTGTCCCGGCCTGACGGCGACGCGCCGGTGAGTCCGGTGGCAGTTCAGCGTACTGATGTAGCTGCGCGGTCAGTTGCGCCATTACGGGCTTTAGCATCAGGCGCTGGTTTTGCTGTTGCCAGGCGGGCCACAGGCGGGCGAGCTGGCGTTGAGTCTGATCCAGACCGAAGCGGTACGGCAGCGGCGTGCCTTCCCGCTGGCGGAAGAGGAGTATCTCTGTCTGGCGTTGTAACTCGCGCAGGTAGTGGAACTGTTCTGCCCTTTCTGCTCCGGTGGCGACCGGTGCCAGCAGCGCATTATTATCGTGGATCAGGCGGGTATTGACGATCGCCGATACCAGCATTCCGGCACACCACAGGCCGGTGACCACCAGAACGCCACGATATATCAGGTCACGAAACGTCAGGCGTTCCCGTTTTCCCTGGCGTATACGGGCCTGTTGCAGGACTGGGTACCATGCGGGCGACAGGCTGATATTCCGATAACCGGCGTGCTGTCCTGGCTGTGCCAGCGGCATGATAAATATCCCGGAGAGCAGAACACCACTTTGCGGGGTTGTGAGTGGAGAAAGCGCCACCGCGAGCGGAGATAGCATCGCCTGGCGAAGATCCTGCGCGAGTTCAGCCAGCCAGCTCCAGCGGCGATTTTGCTGAACTTGTACCATGCCTTCAGCGACCAGCCCGCAGGCCAGTTTGTCCAGCTGTGCGGTAATGTCTGTTGGCGTGCCGGGTGCCCAGCAGACACCTGCTCCTTGATGCGGACGGTCATACTGCTCATACGTATGTTCCCGGCACACCACGGTATACACAGGCACCCGCCAGCCCAGCACTACTCCGAGGTGTTTCAGCTGTTGCCAAAGTGCCCGTAAGGTGGTTTCAGAAAGGGATTTAACCTCTGCGCTATGGGTTAACCACAGAACAGCATTGAGCGCGCGGCGACCGCGCCTGCGCCTTAGCCAGACGATATCTGCGTCTGTTATCTGTCCGGGCTCACCGCACCACAGAAATATTCCCCGATAGCTAACCTGCCAGCGCTCGGTTATCAGACCGGGCATCAGGGCCTCTACATGCGCTGCCTTGCCGGTAACCAGCAGCCATGGCAGCCGTTGGTTGCGTTGCCAGAACGACGGGGCGTGGCGGTCACACAACGGGCCGAAGATCCGTTCAGTCTCCTCTTCTTTTGTATCTGCCGGGCGCCGCCAGGAGAGGAGCTGCACGGCAAAACCAAAACGCATCACCAGCAGCCCGACTAGGATTATCCCGGCCTGCACAATCCAGACGGTGGCTGGCTGCGTAAACCAGACCGGGGCCTTAACATGGCACAGCGTCAGCATTAACAGCACAATCAGCAGCCAGCACAGGGAAGCCATTTTACTCATGGGGATGCCCCTGCGAAGTTAACCACTCGGCTTCCAGCCGGTAGTGCCAGAGCTTGAGCGCCAGCGGAATGGCGAAGGCCAGCAGCAGGGCATAAAGTATGAAGCCCGCCAGCAACCACGGCCAGAGGGCCAGACGGACAGAGAGAGAAGGCAGTAGACCATACAACGTTAACAGGCAGGCAGATGCACCGAGCCACGCCAGCGGATAGCGGAATATCCGATCTTCCGGCACGGATACTGCATCGGCAGGGCGGATACTGACCTGCACGCAGGCGATATTCTCGTTCAGTGGTGTTACCACCATCTGGCCCTGCTGGCCCATGTCGGTAGCGGCTGTCGCCAGCGAGAGGGCGAGTAGAAAACCTGCGCTTCCCTGGTCACCCACCAATGAAGGCAGCAGATGCTGACCCTCAGCAGGTAACGCATCTCCGGTCACATCCAGCGTGGAAAGCAGGGTATTGCGGGCGCGCGCATTCAGACCTGCATCCCACAGGTGACGGCGATGTCCCGGGGGGATCTGCTGGAGGTTGAGCAGCGCGGTAAATTTTTGCTCAGGGGCCGACGAGGGCATGACCAGTGGACGGAAGACGTATACCGGACGAAACGGCAGTTGTTCCGGCAGACGCTGATAATGGGGCATAAACAGCAGGGCGGTTGAGAATTCCAACGCCTTCGCATCATCCTGAATAAGGTGCAGACACAGTACCAGTCGCGGAATATCGGACGGCTCATCGCACCAGTGGTCGAGCAGTGTGGCATCAGCAGGCAAATCCTGCCAGTGAATACGGCTGGCAGAAAGCGGGCGGTTTAGCAGGGACTGCCAGCCCTGCGTCAGCGCCAGGCGACAGTCGTCTTCATCCTGCCCGGAAGCCGACAGCCAGATATCCACCACTGGCAGAGCGGCCAGGGCGGACTGGAGCGGCTGCAGCAGCGTCAGGACGTGCTCGCGCAGGGGCGATTCCCCGAGCTGTGTGCCTTCGCGCACGGGCAGACGCAGCGTGGTGGACGGGGATTCCGGCCGGGTTCCGCTGATACCGAGGATACGTGGCATGAGCTCCGGCTCCGGGGTGACCAGATGCCAGGCGGCGAGCTTCAGGGAGCGTCGGCCCTGCGTCTGCCACTGTGCTCGCTTACGGTCAAGAAACAGATGCCGCCAGGCTATTTCACGCCGCAGATGCAGGAGATGGCTCAGCCAGAAAAGCCCCAGCGCACCGGCAGTCAGCAAAGGCGCGGCCAGCATCCAGAACCAGAAGCGTAAGCTGGCAAAACCGCGCTCAACCGGCCAGCAGAACAACAATATCCCGCCGGCAATCGCCACGCAGACCAGCGGCAACATTATCCATATCCACCATGTTGAAAACGCCGGGCGCGTCTTACGCTCCAGCGGCGGCAAAATCCATTGCATTTTATTCTGCTCCTGCATTCGGTAGGGTTGTGCGCAGCACGCAGCCGCACGTCCCCTTACAGCCATCGACAATCACCGCTTTGCCGGACATTATCCAGCCTGGATGGCCTTCCAGTACCGTAACCTGTCCATGTTCAGGACAAGACAACGTATCCCCGGCGAGCATCACTTTTTTACCGGCAAACAGCGCCCCGGAGGCGGTAACCACCTTCCCGCCGTGTGAATGGGGATCGCCGAGGCGAATGACTCCGCGCATCATTTATTCCTTTGGCTGATTCAGCGCATCCAGTGCTTTTTGTGGCAGGTCAGTTGAGGCTTGATTCATTCCCATCACGCCATCTGGAGTCTCATCCGTTTTCAGGACAAAATCGGTGTTAAATGTTTTCTGCAGGTCCTGCGAATCGAAGTGCAGGCGGTAGGGCGTACCCTTGACGTGGGGCAGCAATTGACCGAAGTCTTCAATACTTAACGTGCAGTCAGGCAGACGGGTATAAGGCTGATTTTGTTGCTCTTGCGGGCTTGTAATATGCGCTTTTCTGAGCGTCAACGGGTAACCCCGGACATCGAGTACTACACGGTAATTCTGGCTATCCTGTTTTTGCAGATAGAACCGGGTGGAGTTGATATCGGACTGGTATGTTCCCTGCATATCAGGGCAGGCATAAGCTGTTGCTGATACTAAAAGCAGTGCAATAAAAAACACATTTTTGACAGAAATATTCATTTTTACGTTCCTTGTTTTAAAGAGGACAATCCTATATCCGGGTTGCATTTCATCCGGTCCCAGCCGGTATGGTTTTTTACCTCAGGGACTTTATTGGGGATGTTTTGCCAGTTGGTTTCATAGGCAAAGGTTTTCCAGGAATGTTCCCCTTGAACCGAAGCCCATGAGGTATAATTTTTTCCCCAGTAACTGTTATCGTCAGTTCCATTGTATCTAGGGCGCAGATGGTGTTTTTCTCCATCATAGGTGTAGTCGATACCCGATCCCCCCGGCATCATTCGAGGATCGTCGAAAGGTTTTGAGCTAATATAGAGATCGCCAGATTTAGTCTGGATAAATCCCTGATCGTTTACGACGGTGAAGGAAAGAATATCATCAGCTGAAGGCCTGTCGTCCCCATAGCGCTTTGCTCCACCACCTGGGGCATATCGGGCCAGATACCAGGTCTGACCATAGTCTTTTGAGACAAAAAATCCTGCGCCTTCATACATCGTAACGGCTATATAACGCTCTGAGGGGTGGAGATAAGGCTTAGTAAAAATACGGTAGAACTGCGAAGTGACTTCACTATGAATATTACGTTGGGTATCCGTAAACCAGAGTGCGCCCTCACAGTTATAACCTACTAACTCCAGATAGCGGTGGTCGTCAAAACGGTATACAACCTGAGTGGGTACTGTTTTAGGCGCAGCATGGCAACCCACCAGTACAATAAGCCCGATTATTAAAACCAATCCCTTGCTCATTTTTCCTGCCCCAAATCCGGGTTGCACTGCATCCGGTCCCAGCCGGTATAGTTTTTTACTTCCGGGACTTTATTGGGGATGTTTTGCCAGTTAGGTTTATAAGCAAAAGTAATCCACGGGTCAGGGGCATTAACCGAATTCCATGAAGTATATTCTCTGCCCCAATCCAATCCCGAAGAGCCCGGTTTCAAACGTGCGTGCTGCTGTGAACCGTCATAATCACGGTAGGTATAAGGAATTCCTGCGCCGCCATGTTGCAGACGAGGATCGTCAAAGGGCTTTGAACTCATATAGAGATCACCGGATTTGGTCTGGATAAAAGCCTGATCGTTTACGACGGTGAAGGACTCCACTTCACCACTTTCAGGACCTGAAGCGCCGTATTGCAATGCTCCTCCAGCAGGGGCAAATCGCGCTCGCCCCCAGGTTTGTCCATAATTCTTTGAAATTAAAAGTCCTGATAAATCATCCCAAGGAATGGAAATATATTTCTCAGAGGGATGAACGTATTTGAAGAACGAAATTCTGAATATCGGGCTATCACGCTCCACCACTTCTGACCGAATATTTCTTTGCGTGTCGTTGTACCAGAGTGCGCCCTCACAGTTAAACCCTTCCAGTTCCAGATAGCGGTGGTCGTCAAAGCGATACACTACCTGAGTGGGTGCAGTTTTCGGCGCAGCATGGCAACCTGCAAGTAAAATAAGCTCGCTTAGTAAAAACAGTTCCTTTTTCATTTTTCCTGCCCCAAATCCGGGTTGCACTGCATCCGGTCCCAGCCGGTATGGTTTTTCACTTCCGGGACGGCGTTGGGGATGTTTTGCCATTTGGGATCATGGGCACCAGTATCCCAATGGCCAGGTCCATCCACCGCATTCCATGAAATATATTCTCTGCCCCAATCTAATCCGGAAGAGCCCGGTTTCAAACGCGCGT
>JBAPXW010000020.1:0-85070 GCA_049284415.1 Leclercia sp. | reverse complement strand
TAGTAAACCGGGGCAATAAACCGGTGGTTACAGAAGTCTTCGGTGGAGCGGTAGTTCAGTCGGTTAGAATACCTGCCTGTCACGCAGGGGGTCGCGGGTTCGAGTCCCGTCCGTTCCGCCACTTATTAAGATATTAAGCCTGCTATATTAGCAGGCTTAATAGTAAGAAAATTTAGGGGCGTAGCTCAGTTGGTAGAGCACCGGTCTCCAAAACCGGGTGTCGCGAGTTCGAGTCTCTCCGCCCCTGCCATATAAAGGATCCTTTGCTTCGGCAAAGGATTTTTTTTTGCCTGTAATAAAGCGCTGGCAGCCTCCCTTCAGGTCTGTAAGTTGCGTCCCTGCAACCTTTCTGTTCAATCCATCACGTTGATTTTTAATAGATCTTTAATCTGTCCTTGCTTGTCACTGTTCTGAAGCCAGATGGCATAGAGCGGCCTCTGGAGCGTGGCTGAATCCGTCACAGTATGTAACCCGGGTTTACTACTGGCCCACCGCTGCGGTAACCAGGTGCAACCTTTTAGCGACGCGAGTTGCTGACAGGCGATCTCAGCAGAACTGGTTGTCAGAACAGGAACATCATCATGGGCAATCAGCCCGGCCTCGTGTGGTTGAAAATCTGGTCCCCACTCCAGTCGCAGATAATTCAGATCGGCTTTCATGGCTGCGGGTGCAGCGGCATACAGCGCCAGTGTGAATTGCCCGAGGATCTGGCTGCTGAATTCATCCATTTTTGGTGCTTCAGTGGTAATCAGCAGATCCAGCTGCCTTTCATGCAGCTGTTTAACCAGCGATTGTCGCTGTGCAATCCGTGCTTCAAACTGTAGCTGCCCATGAGCGCGATATAAGCGGCCCAGCCAGGGGCTAAGCATACACTCCCATAGCGAGGCGCTGGCCCCGATAGAGAACTCATTATGCTTGGAGGTATGAGCGACCTCTTTACGCGCGGCCTGCCAGGTGTTCATTAACGTTTCTGCATAAGGCAGGAGCTTTTCACCCGCTGGCGTTAAGCGAATATTGTTGCGATGACGAGTGAAAAGATTCACGCCAAGCTGGTTTTCAAGCTGCCGAATACGAAAGCTGACAGCTGACTGCGTCAGATATAGCGCTTCTGCGGCGCGCCCAAAGTGACGAGTCCTGCTCACTTCGAGAAAAGTTTTTAGCAATTCCGTATCCACGGTTTTCTCCGCAAAATAATTTGTCGTTATGATTTAAATGTTTTGTTTTACACTCTGTCAAGCGTAACTAATACTCCGCGCCATAAATAGCTCGGCCAAAGATATAGGAGCGTGTAGGATGGCGGAAAGCTTTACGACAACTAATCGTTTTTTCGACAACAAAAATTATCCACGCGGATTTTCTCGCCATGGTGATTTCACCATCAAAGAAGCTCAACTGCTTGAACGCCAGGGTTATGCCTTCAATGAGTTGGATTTGGGAAAACGTGAACCCACTACCGAAGACGAAAAACTGTTTGTTGCCGTTTGCCGCGGTGAGCGTGAGCCGGTAACGGAAGCGGAGCGCGTGTGGATCAAGTATATGGCGCGTATTAAGCGTCCAAAGCGCTTCCACACTCTGTCTGGTGGTAAACCACAGATGGAAGGCGCGGAAGACTACACAGATTCAGACGATTAAGAAGAAGGGGCTACGGCCCCTTTTTTCATGCCAGCATTTTTTGCAGATGCAACAACAGACGATCAATCGCGCGGTAGCTTAGTGCCTCCTGCAAGTGTCTGCGTTCAATCATTTCACTCTCCTCCAGATCGGCAATGGTGCGCGCTACCTTAAGTAAGCGTTGCCAGGCGCGCACTGACAGGCCGAACCGCGTAAACGTCTGCTCCAGCCATAGCGCATCCTCAGGTATCAGCTGACAGAACTTGCGGATCTCCGCGTTATCCAGAAGGGCGTTACGTTTATGTTGCCGTGCCAGCTGCCGGTCCTGTGCGGCAATCACTCTGCTGCGTACGGTTTTGCTGGTTTCTCCCGTTTTGTGCGTCTGGCTTAGTAGTCCCGGCGGGGGAAGCGGGATCTCAAGCGACAAATCAAAGCGATCGAGGAAAGGGCCCGATAAACGCCCCAGATAGCGCAGCGTCTGTTCGGGCGTACAACGGTTATGATTGCCCTGATAATGTCCCGTGGGGCTGGGATTCATAGCGGCAATAAGCTGAAAGCGGGCCGGATAGCTTATCTTGGCCCGCGTACGGGAGATATTGATCTGCCCGGATTCAATCGGCTCGCGCAAAGCATCAAGCACGCGGCGTTCAAACTCTGGCAACTCATCGAGAAATAGGATGCCATTATGCGCCAGCGAGATCTCTCCCGGCCCCGGGATTGACCCCCCACCGACCATGGCCATCAGCGAGGCGCTATGGTGAGGAGCGCGGAAAGGGCGTCGACGCCACTGCTTATGCAATGAAGTGGCATTGACCAGGCTGACGATAGCCGCACTTTCCAGCGCTTCATGGTTGCTGAGGGGCGGCAGTAACCCATTGAGCCGACTTGCCAGCATGGTTTTTCCGGTGCCCGGCGGCCCAATGAGCAGTAAGTTATGGGCCCCAGCGGCAGTGATCTCCAGCGCCCGTTTTCCCTGTTCCTGACCGATGATGTCACTGATATCGTGAACATCGTTTTCTGTAAGACAGGGCTCGCCTGTGGGGGCGGCTAATTCATGGCGGCCTTCAAGGAAGGCGCACACTTCCTGAAGATGTTCAGCGACCAGACAGCCTTTTTCTTCAATCAGACTGACTTCTGCTGCGTTATCTGTGGCGACGATAATCTCTCTGCCAGCACGTATAGCCGCCATAGCACCAGATATTGCTCCGGGAACCCCCCTTAATGCGCCTGTAAGCGCCAGTTCACCCACAAACTCGTAACGACTCAACAGGGAGGAGGAGAGTTGCTCAGAGGCAGCGAGAAGCGCAATGGCGATAGGTAAATCATATCGACCACCTTCTTTGGGTAAATCGGCTGGGGCCAGGTTAATGGTGATCTTTTTTGCCGGGAAGGTGTAACCGCTGTTAATAATGGCGCTACGCACGCGATCCCTGGCCTCTTTGACCGTGGTTTCCGGCAGTCCGACCAGCGTTAATCCTGGCAGACCATTACTGAGATGGACTTCTACCGAAATAAGCGGCGCTTCTACGCCTAGCGCCGCGCGGGTATAGATAACCGACAATGACATAAACATCCTCCTTGAAGCCCTACTATGTCATCGGCAGAGCGCTATTTTTACCTGCAAAAGGCGGTTTTACGTCCGTCATTCCGGATTAATTTGCTAAAACTGTAATCTTTTCATCACCCTGGAGGCCTGCTCGCATTTTGCGATAAGCAGGGCTTCTGGCTGCCCGGCGCATAAAAAAATGAAAATAATTCATTTTCTTTTTTTGTTATAAAAAACAATGATTTTTATCTAAATCATTAGCGTAATAACGAAGTGAATTATAAAAAAATCTTGTATCTGAAGCGCTATCTGTGATAACTCTTTAGGTATTCCTTCGAACAAGAAGCCAAAAGAACTGAAAATGACAGCCCTTCTACGAGTGATTAGCCTGGTCGTGATTAGCGTGGTGGTGATTATTATCCCACCGTGCGGGGCTGCACTTGGACGAGGAAAGGCTTAAAAATCAAGCCTTAACGAACTAAGACCCCCGCACCGAAAGGTCCGGGGGTTTTTTTATGACCTTAAAACATAACTGAGGAGCAGATGATGAGTAATAGCATAAAATTCTGTTTCTACCGATTTACGACGGGGAACTAACTATGAATGGCGCACAGTGGGTAGTACATGCGTTGCGGGCGCAGGGTGTCGAAACAATCTTCGGTTACCCAGGCGGCGCAATTATGCCAATTTACGATGCATTGTATGACGGCGGCGTGGAACATCTGTTGTGCCGACACGAGCAGGGTGCGGCGATGGCGGCCATTGGTTATGCACGTGCAACGGGTAAAACGGGCGTCTGCATGGCGACCTCCGGCCCGGGTGCAACCAATCTGATCACCGGCCTGGCTGATGCGCTGCTTGATTCCGTTCCTGTTGTGGCCATCACCGGCCAGGTAGCCTCTCCTCTTATCGGCACTGACGCTTTCCAGGAAGTGGACGTTCTCGGTTTGTCACTGGCTTGTACTAAGCACAGTTTCCTCGTGCAATCTCTCGAGGAGCTCCCGCGCGTCATGGCGGAAGCCTTTGAGGTGGCAAACTCAGGCCGTCCTGGTCCGGTTCTGGTCGATATTCCTAAAGATGTTCAGATTGCCTTGGGCGATCTGGAGCCGCACTTCTCCACCGTAGAGAGCGAAGACACTTTCCCGTTCGCGGAGATCGACGAAGCCAACCAGATGCTGGTACAGGCGAAAAAACCCATCCTCTATATCGGTGGTGGCGTCGGTATGGCGCAGGCGGTTCCCGCCCTGCGTGAATTTATCGCCACAACCCAAATGCCTGCAACCTGTACCCTGAAAGGGCTGGGCGCGGTTGATGCCGACTATCCGTACTACCTTGGCATGCTGGGGATGCATGGTACGAAAGCGGCAAACCTCGCCGTGCAGGAGTGCGATCTGCTGATCGCCGTGGGTGCGCGCTTCGATGATCGCGTAACCGGCAAACTGAATACCTTTGCACCGAATGCAAAAGTCATTCATATGGATATCGACCCGGCAGAAATGAACAAACTGCGTCAGACCCATGTGGCGTTACAGGGCGACCTTAATGCACTGTTACCTGCCTTGCAGCAGCCTTTAGCGATTGACGCGTGGCGTCAGCACGCTGCTGAAATGCGTGCTGAACATGCCTGGCGCTACGATCATCCGGGCGAAGCCATTTATGCCCCGCTGCTGCTGAAGCAGCTGTCGGATCGTAAACCGGCAGACAGTGTGGTGACTACCGACGTGGGTCAACATCAGATGTGGTCGGCCCAGCACATGACCTACACACGCCCGGAAAACTTCATCACTTCAAGCGGGTTAGGCACGATGGGCTTCGGTCTTCCTGCCGCCGTTGGCGCA
Organism: Leclercia sp.; assembly: GCA_049284415.1. GTDB lineage: Bacteria > Pseudomonadota > Gammaproteobacteria > Enterobacterales > Enterobacteriaceae > Enterobacter. The sequence goes on along the minus strand of JBAPXW010000020.1, from coordinate 80,075 downwards.
CAAGTGGCGCGCCCGAATGATACGGTAATCTGTGTTTCCGGTGATGGTTCATTCATGATGAACGTGCAGGAACTGGGCACCATCAAGCGCAAGCAGTTACCGGTGAAAATCGTGCTGCTGGATAACCAGCGTTTAGGCATGGTGCGTCAGTGGCAGCAGCTCTTTTTTGAAGAGCGTTACAGCGAAACCACGCTCACCGATAACCCCGACTTTCTCGTTCTGGCCAGCGCCTTCGGCATCCCTGGTCAGCACATCACCCGTAAAGACCAGGTTGAAGCGGCACTTGATGAAATGCTGTCAAGCAAGGGGCCTTACCTGCTTCATGTCTCAATCGACGAGCTTGAGAATGTCTGGCCGTTGGTGCCGCCCGGCGCCAGTAACTCACAAATGCTGGAGAAATTATCATGATGCATCATCAGGTCGCCGTGCTGGCTCGCTTCAACCCGGAAACGTTAGAACGTGTATTGCGCGTGGTACGCCATCGTGGTTTCCAGATTTGTTCGATGAATATGGAAACCGCCACCGATGCGCAGAACATAAATATTGAATTGACCGTTGCCAGCCAACGCCCCGTCGACTTACTGTTTAGCCAGTTGAGCAAATTGGTTGACGTCGCCCGGGTTGATATCCAGCAGCGTGCCGCCTCATCACAAACACAACAAATCCGCGCCTGAGCGCAAAAGGAAGAGAAATGACGACGAAAAAAGCTGATTTCATTTGGTCCAATGGTGAGATGATCCGCTGGGAGGACGCTAAAGTCCACGTGATGTCCCACGCCCTGCACTACGGTACTTCTGTGTTTGAAGGTATCCGTTGCTACGATTCTCATAAAGGTCCAGTGGTGTTCCGTCATCGCGAACACATGCAGCGTCTGCGTGACTCAGCCAAAATTTATCGCTTCCCGGTTTCTCAGAGCGTTGACGAGCTGATGGAAGCCTGCCGCGCCGTCATTCGCAAAAACAGCCTGACCAGCGCCTATATTCGCCCGCTGGTCTTCGTCGGTGATGTTGGCATGGGTGTAAACCCGCCAGAAGGGTATACCACCGATGTGATCATCGCTGCGTTCCCGTGGGGTGCATACCTGGGCGCAGAAGCGCTGGAGCAGGGGATCGATGCGATGGTCTCCTCCTGGAACCGCGTTGCACCAAACACCATCCCGACCGCTGCAAAAGCGGGCGGTAACTACCTCTCTTCTCTGCTGGTTGGCAGCGAAGCGCGCCGCCACGGCTACCAGGAAGGCATCGCGCTGGATGTGAACGGCTACATCTCCGAAGGTGCGGGCGAGAACCTGTTCGAAGTGAAAGACGGCATTCTGTTCACACCACCGTTTACCTCATCGGCTCTGCCGGGCATCACCCGCGACGCCATCATCAAGCTGGCGCAGGATCTGGGGATTGAAGTGCGTGAGCAGGTCCTGTCCCGCGAATCGCTGTATCTGGCAGATGAAGTCTTCATGTCCGGTACCGCGGCAGAGATCACCCCGGTACGCAGCGTTGACGGTATTCAGGTAGGTGAAGGCCGCCGTGGACCGGTCACCAAACGTATTCAGGACGCCTTCTTTGGCCTCTTCACCGGCGAAACCGAAGATAAATGGGGTTGGTTGGATCAGGTTAATCAATAAGCATAAATATGGGACGGCACGCACCGTCCCATTTTCCAGATAGACGGGAGTAAATAACGCATGCCTAAGTACCGTTCCGCCACCACCACTCATGGCCGCAATATGGCGGGTGCCCGCGCGCTGTGGCGCGCCACCGGGATGACCGACGCCGATTTCGGGAAGCCGATCATTGCCGTGGTCAACTCTTTTACCCAGTTCGTACCGGGTCACGTTCACCTTCGCGATCTTGGGAAGCTGGTTGCCGAACAGATTGAAGCCTCTGGCGGCGTGGCAAAAGAGTTTAATACCATCGCCGTGGATGACGGGATCGCGATGGGGCACGGGGGCATGCTTTATTCACTGCCGTCGCGCGAGCTGATTGCCGACTCGGTGGAGTATATGGTTAACGCCCACTGTGCCGATGCGATGGTCTGTATCTCCAACTGCGACAAAATCACCCCGGGGATGCTGATGGCCTCCCTGCGCCTGAACATTCCGGTGATCTTCGTCTCCGGTGGCCCAATGGAAGCGGGTAAAACCAAGCTTTCCGATAAAATCATCAAGCTCGACCTGGTTGACGCGATGATTCAGGGTGCCGATCCAAAAGTCTCCGATGCACAGAGCGATCAGGTTGAGCGTTCCGCGTGCCCGACCTGCGGCTCCTGTTCCGGCATGTTCACCGCCAACTCGATGAACTGTCTGACCGAAGCACTGGGCTTATCACAGCCAGCGAACGGTTCACTGCTGGCCACGCACGCCGATCGTAAAGCATTGTTCCTCAGTGCGGGTACACGCATCGTTGAACTGACCAAGCGCTACTACGAGCAGGATGATGTCAGCGCGCTGCCGCGCAATATCGCCAACAAAGCGGCGTTTGAAAACGCGATGACGCTGGATATCGCCATGGGCGGTTCCACAAATACCGTTCTGCACCTGCTGGCTGCTGCCCAGGAAGCAGAAATTGATTTCACCATGACCGACATCGATCAGCTGTCCCGCAAAGTGCCGCAGCTGTGTAAGGTCGCACCAAGCACCCCTAAATACCACATGGAAGATGTTCACCGTGCGGGTGGCGTGTTGGGGATCCTGGGCGAACTGGATCGCGCCGGGCTGTTGAACCGTGAGGTAAAAAACATTCTCGGCCTGACGTTGCCGCAAACGTTGGATCAGTACGACGTCATGCTGACCAAAGACGAGGCCGTGAAAAGCATGTTCCGCGCCGGCCCGGCAGGCATTCGCACCACCCAGGCGTTCTCGCAGGATTGTCGTTGGGATACCCTGGATGACGATCGCGCTGAAGGCTGTATCCGTTCGCTGGAACATGCTTACAGCAAAGATGGTGGCCTGGCGGTGCTGTACGGCAACGTGGCCGAAAATGGCTGTATCGTAAAAACTGCAGGCGTAGATGACAGCATCCTCAAATTTACCGGTCCGGCAAAAGTCTACGAAAGCCAGGATGATGCGGTAGAAGCCATTCTCGGCGGTAAAGTGGTCGCCGGAGACGTGGTAGTGATCCGTTATGAAGGGCCGAAAGGCGGACCGGGAATGCAGGAAATGCTTTACCCGACCACCTTCCTCAAATCGATGGGTCTGGGCAAAGCTTGTGCCCTGATCACCGATGGCCGTTTCTCTGGTGGGACATCGGGGCTGTCCATTGGTCACGCTTCACCGGAAGCGGCCAGCGGTGGCAACATTGCGCTGATTGAAGATGGCGACCTGATTGCCATTGATATCCCGAATCGCGGCATTCAGCTGCAGTTGAGCGATCGGGAGCTGGCGGCACGTCGTGAAGCGCAGGAAGCCCGCGGGGATCAAGCCTGGACACCGAAAGATCGCCAGCGTGAAGTGTCCTTCGCCCTGCGCGCTTACGCGACCCTCGCCACCAGTGCAGATAAAGGCGCTGTACGCGATAAATCCAAACTTGGGGGCTAATGATGGCCGAATCCCAACCCTTATCCGCCGCCCCTGAAGGGGCGGAGTATCTCCGGGCGGTGCTGCGTGCACCGGTCTATGAAGCGGTACAGGTTACACCGCTGCAAACGATGGAGAAGCTGTCCTCGCGACTGGATAATGTCATCCTGGTGAAACGCGAAGACCGACAGCCGGTGCACAGCTTCAAGCTGCGCGGTGCCTACGCGATGATGGCCGGGCTGACTGAAGAGCAAAAAGCGCGCGGTGTGATCACCGCGTCAGCGGGCAACCATGCCCAGGGCGTCGCCTTCTCTGCCGCGCGTCTGGGGCTGAAAGCCTTGATCGTTATGCCGGTGGCGACTGCCGATATCAAAGTGGATGCGGTGCGTGGATTTGGTGGCGAAGTCTTGCTGCACGGCGCCAACTTTGACGAAGCAAAAGCCAAAGCGATTGAACTGTCACAGCAGCAGGGGTTCACCTGGGTACCGCCGTTCGATCATCCGATGGTGATCGCCGGACAGGGCACCCTGGCGCTGGAGCTGCTGCAACAGGATGCCCATCTCGATCGGGTGTTTGTGCCGGTCGGCGGTGGCGGTCTGGCGGCGGGTGTCGCGGTGTTGATCAAACAGCTAATGCCGCAGATCAAAGTCATTGCCGTGGAAGCAGAAGATTCTGCCTGTCTGAAGGCGGCGTTGGACGCGGGTCACCCGGTGGATCTGCCACGCGTGGGTTTGTTTGCTGAAGGCGTGGCGGTGAAGCGCATCGGGGATGAAACCTTCCGCGTTTGCCAGGAGTATCTTGACGATATTATTACTGTCGACAGCGATGCAATCTGTGCAGCGATGAAAGACCTGTTCGAGGATGTGCGTGCGGTGGCAGAGCCATCGGGTGCGCTGGCGCTGGCAGGAATGAAAAAATACATCGCTCAGCACAATATTCGCGGTGAACGTCTGGCGCATGTTCTGTCGGGTGCCAACGTTAACTTCCACGGTCTGCGCTACGTCTCTGAACGCTGCGAACTGGGTGAACAACGTGAAGCGCTGCTGGCGGTGACCATCCCAGAAGAGAAAGGCAGTTTCCTCAAGTTCTGCCAGCTGTTGGGGGGCCGTTCCGTCACGGAGTTTAACTACCGCTTTGCCGATGCCAAAGACGCCTGCATTTTTGTCGGCGTGCGTCTGAGTCGCGGACTAGAAGAGCGCAAGGAGATCCTCTCCCTGCTGCACGACGGTGGCTATAGCGTGGTAGATCTGTCTGACGACGAAATGGCGAAGCTGCACGTGCGCTATATGGTTGGCGGGCGTCCATCGAAGCCGTTACAGGAACGTCTGTTCAGCTTCGAGTTCCCGGAATCCCCGGGCGCGCTGCTAAAATTCCTGCATACCCTGGGAACGCACTGGAATATCTCCCTGTTCCACTACCGCAGCCACGGCACTGACTTCGGTCGCGTGCTGGCGGCATTCGAACTGGGCGAGCACGAGCCAGATTTCGAAACGCGGCTCAACGAACTGGGCTACGACTGTCACGATGAGACGCACAACCCGGCGTTCAGGTTCTTCCTGGCGGGCTAATGGTTCGGTAATAAATTCCAGAACGCATCAATAAGCGGCTCATGTAGCCGCTTTTTTTGTGCACAAACGCCAAGCTCAAACGGCGTTTTCTCATCGCTACGCTCTAAAATCATCACCCTGTTGCGCACCGGCTCCGGGCTGTTTTCCAGCACGATTTCCGGCAGCAGCGCTACGCCACAGCCGAGCGCCACCATCGATACCATCGCTTCATGTCCACCCACCGTGGCATAAATCGACGGATTACTGATCTTGTGGCGGCGAAACCACAGCTCGATTCGACGACGCACCGGGCCCTGATCGGCCATGATAAAGGGCACCGTTGACCAGTCAGGTTCATCGACCGATACCTGATTACGCACCGGGCACGGCAGCGCCGGGGCGATCAATACCACCGCCAGATTCTCCAGCATCGAGAACGCCACCGCGCCCGGCAGGGTTTCCGGCTTGCCAGCAATCGCCAGATCGGCTTCGTTGGTCACCACTTTTTCCATCGCGTCGGCGGCATCGCCGGTGGTGAGCTTAATTTCTACCGAGGGATGTTCGGCGCGAAAGCGGTCGAGGATCGGCGGCAGATGACTGTATGCCGCCGTCACCGAGCAGAAGATATGCAGCTCGCCAGAGAGTGACGGGCCCTGCTGATCGATAGTGTGGCGCAGCTGCTGATACTGCAATAGCGTTTGCTGGGCAAAAGTGCGCAGCTCTTCCCCCGCTTCAGTGAGCGTGACCGTGCGATTATCGCGCACAAATAGCGGCTGGCCGAGGTCCTCTTCCAGGCGCTGGATCTGCCGGGAGAGCGTGGAGGGGCTGACGTGCATCGCGCGCGCACTGCGGCCAAAATGGCGGCTATCCGCCAGATGCAGGAACATTTTTAGATCGCGTAAATCCACCGCCGACACCCCACGATTTTACGTTGCAGAAATTGCAACGTGATGTTGTGAATATATCAATTTCCGCAATAAATTTCCTGTCATATAGTAAGTTCATTCTCGCATAAGCGAACCGAACAATAAGACAGTACAACATCACGAGGTATCACCATGGCTAACTACTTCAACACACTGAACCTGCGTCAGCAGCTGGCGCAACTGGGCAAATGCCGCTTCATGGCGCGCGACGAATTTGCTGATGGCGCAAGCTACCTTCAGGGTAAAAAAGTGGTCATCGTTGGCTGTGGCGCACAGGGCCTGAACCAGGGCCTGAACATGCGTGACTCCGGTCTGGATATCTCTTACGCCCTGCGTAAAGAAGCGATTGCTGAGAAGCGTGCATCCTGGCGTAAAGCGACCGAAAACGGCTTCAAAGTGGGTACCTACGAAGAGCTGATCCCACAGGCGGACCTGGTGGTTAACCTGACGCCAGACAAACAGCACTCTGACGTTGTGCGTTCCGTACAGCCGTTGATGAAAGACGGCGCCGCTCTGGGCTATTCCCACGGCTTCAACATCGTTGAAGTAGGCGAGCAGATCCGTAAAGACATCACCGTAGTGATGGTGGCGCCGAAGTGCCCGGGTACCGAAGTCCGTGAAGAGTACAAACGCGGTTTCGGTGTTCCAACGCTGATCGCGGTTCACCCGGAAAACGATCCAAAAGGCGAAGGCATGGCGATTGCTAAAGCTTGGGCGGCTGCAACCGGTGGCCATCGTGCGGGCGTGCTGGAATCTTCCTTCGTGGCAGAAGTGAAATCTGACCTGATGGGCGAGCAAACTATCCTGTGCGGTATGCTGCAGGCGGGCTCTCTGCTGTGCTTCGATAAGCTGGTGGAAGAAGGTACCGACCCGACTTACGCAGAAAAACTGATTCAGTTCGGCTGGGAAACCATCACTGAAGCGCTGAAGCAGGGCGGCATCACCCTGATGATGGACCGTCTGTCTAACCCAGCGAAACTGCGTGCTTACGCACTGTCTGAACAACTGAAAGAAATTATGGCGCCGCTGTTCCAGAAACACATGGACGACATCATCTCCGGCGAGTTCTCTTCCGGGATGATGGCTGACTGGGCCAACGACGACAAAAACCTGCTGACCTGGCGTGAAGAGACCGGTAAAACCGCGTTCGAAACCACGGCACAGTTTGACGGCAAAATCAGCGAGCAGGAGTACTTCGATAAAGGCGTCCTGATGATCGCCATGGTGAAAGCGGGCGTTGAACTGGCATTCGAAACCATGGTTGATTCCGGCATCATCGAAGAGTCTGCTTACTACGAATCACTGCACGAGCTGCCGCTGATTGCGAACACCATCGCCCGTAAGCGTCTGTATGAAATGAACGTGGTTATCTCTGATACTGCGGAGTACGGTAACTACCTGTTCTCTTACGCTTGTGTACCGCTGCTGACAGAGTTCATGACCACCCTGCAGGCAGGCGATCTGGGTAAAGCCGTTGCGGATGGCGCGGTAGACAACGCCCAGCTGCGTGATGTCAACGAAGCGATTCGCAGTCATGCGATTGAGAGCGTGGGTCATAAACTGCGTGGCTATATGACCGATATGAAACGTATCGCAGTAGCAGGCTAATAAACGTGGTCGGGTGGCGTTTTGCTTATCCGACTACAAAATGAAAAGCCCGGTAGGCGCTAGCGCCACCGGGCTTTTTTTTTATTAGTTACGATACAACACTTTGATGATGTGATAACCGAACTGGGTGTGCAGTGGGCCAGTTGGCTCAAGCACCGGGCAAGAGAACACCACTTTATCGAACGCCGGAACCATCTGGCCCTGACGGAATTCACCTAAGTGACCGCCTTTTTTACCGGATGGGCAAGTGGAGTGTTTTTTCGCCAGCTTCTCGAAGTCACCGCCGTTCTTAATCTGCTCCAGAAGCTCCAGAGCCAGTTTCTCTTCTTTAACAAGGATATGCAGTGCTGCTGCTGTTTTTGCCATGATGTGCGCCTTCAAAGGGGGAAATGAGGCTGGCGATTTTAGCATGGCTTATCGCCGAAACAGCACCTTGATGATGTGGTAACCAAATTTGGTTTTCACCGGTCCGTAGGGTTTTAACAGCGGACAACTAAAGACGGCCTCATCAAATGGCCCTACCATCATTCCCTGCTTAAACTCCCCCAGATCGCCGCCGTTGCGTCCGGTAGGGCAGCGTGAGTAGCGTTTTGCCAGATGATCGAAGCTAATGCCGCGTTCCAGCTTCGCGAGGATCTCCTGCGCCAGCTTCTCTTCCTTTACCAGAATATGCAGGGCTGCTGCGGTCTTTACCATGGTTCTGCTCTCATGATTTATCACGTTGGAATCACTTTATCATTAGCCGGTAAATCTGCGCCCGGCTTTCTGCTACAATCCACACCCCGTTCGAAGAATGAGCAATATTTCCCATGCGTTTAAACCCTGGACAACAACAAGCGGTCGAATTCGTTACTGGACCATGTCTGGTGCTGGCAGGGGCTGGTTCCGGTAAAACTCGCGTGATTACCAATAAAATCGCCCATTTGATCCGTGGCTGCGGCTATCAGGCGCGCCATATCGCAGCGGTGACCTTTACCAACAAAGCCGCACGCGAGATGAAAGAGCGCGTCGGTCAAACGCTGGGACGTAAAGAGGCGCGCGGGTTGATGATCTCCACCTTCCATACGCTGGGCCTGGATATCATTAAGCGCGAATACGCCGCTCTGGGAATGAAATCGAACTTCTCTCTGTTCGACGACACCGATCAGGTTGCGCTGCTCAAAGAGCTCACCGAAGAGCTGATTGAAGACGACAAAGTGGTGCTGCAGCAGCTGATCTCGACGATCTCCAACTGGAAGAACGATCTGATGGATCCCGCCCAGGCAGCGGCGAGCGCCCAGGGTGAACGCGATCGGATCTTTGCCCACTGCTACAGCCTGTACCACGATCACCTTAAAGCCTGTAACGTGCTGGATTTTGACGATCTGATCCTGCTACCTACGCTGCTGCTGCAGCGAAATGAAGAGGTGCGTGAGCGCTGGCAGAACAAAATCCGCTACCTGCTGGTGGATGAATACCAGGACACCAACACCAGCCAGTATGAACTGGTGAAACTGCTGGTGGGGCAGCGAGCGCGCTTTACCGTGGTGGGCGACGACGATCAGTCGATCTACTCCTGGCGCGGTGCCCGTCCGCAAAACCTGGTGTTGCTGAGCAAGGATTTTCCGGCGCTGCAGGTCATCAAGCTGGAGCAAAACTACCGCTCATCGGGTCGTATTCTGAAAGCGGCAAACATCCTGATTGCCAATAATCCGCACGTCTTCGAAAAACGCCTTTTCTCCGAGCTGGGCTACGGCACCGAACTGAAGGTATTAAGCGCCAATAATGAAGATCATGAAGCCGAGCGCGTGGCGGGCGAGCTGATCGCGCATCACTTTATCAATAAAACCCAATACAAAGATTACGCCATTCTCTATCGCGGCAATCATCAGTCGCGGGTCTTTGAAAAGATGCTGATGCAGAACCGCATCCCGTACAAAATTTCTGGCGGGACGTCGTTCTTTTCACGCCCTGAAATCAAAGATCTGCTCGCTTACCTGCGGGTGCTAACTAACCCGAATGATGACAGTGCCTTTTTGCGGATCGTGAACACGCCAAAGCGCGAGATTGGCCCGGCTACATTGCAAAAACTGGGTGAGTGGGCGATGACCCGCAACAAAAGCCTGTTCACTGCCAGCTTCGATATGGGTCTGAGCCAGACGCTGGCCGGACGGGGTTATGAATCACTGACCCGCTTTACCCACTGGCTGGGCGAGATCCAACAGCTGAGCGAACGTGAGCCCATTTCCGCGGTACGCGACCTGATCCGCGGTATCGACTACGAATCCTGGCTGTATGAGACCTCCGCCAGCCCGAAAGCGGCTGAGATGCGCATGAAGAACGTCAATCAGCTGTTCAGCTGGATGACCGAAATGCTGGAAGGATCGGATATTGATGAGCCGATGACCCTGACCCAGGTCGTCACGCGTTTTACCCTGCGCGATATGATGGAGCGTGGCGAAAGCGAGGAGGAAGCGGATCAGGTGCAGCTGATGACGCTTCATGCGTCCAAGGGGCTTGAGTTCCCGTACGTCTACCTGGTGGGAATGGAAGAGGGCTTACTGCCGCATCAGAGCAGCATCGAAGAAGAGAACGTCGATGAGGAGCGTCGTCTGGCCTACGTGGGGATTACGCGGGCGCAGAAAGAGCTGACGTTTACTCTGTGCAAAGAGCGCCGCCAGTACGGCGAAACGGTGCGTCCGGAGCCGAGCCGCTTCCTGCTGGAATTGCCCCAGGATGATATTATCTGGGAGCAGGAACGAAAAGTGATTACCGCCGAGGAGCGAATGCATAAAGGCCAGGCCAGCATCGCTAATATTCGGGCGATGATGGAGAAGGCGAAAGGCCGCTAGTGTTGAAGGCCCGGTAATCGGAGGACCACCGGGCGGATAGCGGATTAATGGACGCCCAGCACCCAATGTACGTAGCTCTGCCACTGGCATTCCTGCTCAATCATTTCTGATGCCAGCGGATGCGTATCCAGCCACTTCTCTGGCATCGCCAGTTCGAGCTTTTCACCTTCCGCTTTCAGCGTAATGGCTGGAAGCAAATCGTCCCGACGGCGACTGGCAAAGATAATCGCCAGGCGTAGCAGACGACAAAGGTGTTCCGCCACGCGCGGCGGCACCGCATTTTGCTGGTGGAGCGAAGAGAGATCGACGGGGTTCGTCTGGTTTAAGACCAGCGTAGCCAACAGCTTCTTTTGCGCAGGGGTAAAGCCGGGCAGATCGAGATTACGTACCATGTAGGCGGCATGCAGCGGCGCTTGTTTAAAATCTACGCTCAGGCCTATCTCATGCAGCTGACAGGCGCTTAGCAACAATTCGCGGCTGATGGGCTCAAGATGCCACTCATCTTCGACCTGATCGAGAAAACTCACGGCAAGATTAGCTACCCGGTGCGCCTGTTCGATATCGACCATAAACCGGCGCTGAACATTGCGCAGCGTATGGTTGCGAATATCCTGATCCACCGCCAGATGCAGCATGCCATAGACCAAACCTTCCCGCAGCGCGCCGCCCGCAAGGGTCATGCACTGAATATTCAGCTCGGTAAAAATGGCAATCAGGATCGCCAGCCCGCTGGGGAACACCAGCGCGCGCTCAAGCGTAAGACCTTCGATTTCGAGCTCTTCCAGACGACCGCAATGAATCGCGCGCTGTTTTAGCTGCTGGAGTTTCGCCAGCGTGATGCGCTCGTCCATTCCCTGCGCCATCATGATTTCCTGCAGCGCCTGAACCGTGCCGGACGCGCCGACGCAGACTTTCCAGCCATGATAACGCAGCTCATTTGCTACCGGACGTAAGACTTCCCGTGCGGCATTTTCTGCTTCATCGAAGTTTTCTTGTGCCAGGTTGCGATCGGTAAAGTAGCGCTCAAGCCAGGTGACACAGCCCATCGACAGGCTGTTCAGGGAGGTGGCCTGCGCTCCGTTACCCGTGACCAGTTCCGTGCTTGCGCCGCCGATATCGACGACCAGACGATGTTCATCGCCGCCGGTAGTGTGCGCCACACCCTGGTAAATAAGCCGGGCTTCTTCTTCACCGCTGATCACATGGACAGGACAGCCCAGGATCGCCTGCGCGGTCGCAATAAATTCTCCGGCATTCACCGCCATCCGCAGGGTTGCCGTCGCGACGACGCGGATTTGCAGGGAGGGGATATCTTGCAGACGTTCAGCAAAGAGGCGCAGGCATTGCCAGCCGCGCTCCATTGCTTCTGGAGAGAGTTGATTATTCGCGCCAAGGCCCGCAGCGAGGCGGACCTTGCGCTTAATACGCGTCAGCGTCTGAATGCTTCCCGCCACCTCGCGCACAACCAGCATATGAAAACTATTCGAACCCAAATCAATAGCTGCATAGAGCGAGGCGGAACGGAGCATATTTTTTAGCCTGAACGACGACGATTACGCGGTGCGCTGGAACGGCGCGGGCCATTGCCGGAACGCGCGCGAGTCAGGCGCTTCGGCGGCGGTAACTCACTCATCAGAGCATCCGGGTTGTACTTGCTGACCGGAATGGAGTGACCGATATAGGTTTCAATTGCCGGCACGTTCAACGCGTACTCTTCACAGGCGAGGCTGATCGAGTTGCCGCTGGCACCTGCACGACCGGTACGACCGATACGGTGAACGTAATCTTCGCAATCATCCGGCAGGTCATAGTTGAAGACGTGCGTTACGGCCGGGATATGCAGACCACGCGCGGCAACGTCCGTTGCAACCAGAATATCCAGATCGCCACGGGTGAACTCTTCAAGAATGCGCAGACGTTTTTTCTGGGCAACGTCGCCGGTCAACAGACCTACGCGATGTCCGTCTGCAGCCAGATGGCCCCAGATATCTTCGCAACGGTGTTTGGTGTTGGCGAAAATGATTGCGCGGTCTGGCCACTCTTCTTCAATCAGCGTCTGCAGCAGACGCATTTTCTCTTCGTTAGAAGGGTAGAAGAGCTCTTCTTTAATACGGTGGCCGGTTTTCTGTTCCGGTTCCACTTCGACGTATTCGGCGTTGTTCATCTGCTCGAACGCCAGTTCGCGCACGCGATACGAAAGCGTTGCGGAGAACAGCATGTTCAGGCGCTGGTTCGCGACAGGCATACGACGGAACAGCCAGCGGATATCTTTGATGAAGCCCAGATCGTACATGCGATCGGCCTCGTCCAGCACCACTACCTGGATCGCGCCAAGGTTGATGTGGTTCTGTTTAGCGTAGTCGATAAGGCGGCCCGTGGTGCCGATCAGAATATCGACGCCGCTTTCCAGCACTTTCAGCTGTTTATCATAGCCGTCACCGCCGTAGGCCAGGCCGAGCTTCAGGCCGGTGGCTTGCGCCAGCGGTTCTGCGTCAGCGTGGATCTGTACCGCCAGTTCTCGCGTCGGAGCCATAATCAGCGCGCGCGGTTGGTTAACTTTACGGTCAGCAATTTCCGGATGAGAAAGTAAATAATGAAACGTTGACGTCAAGAACGCCATCGTTTTGCCAGTACCGGTTTGCGCCTGCCCTGCTACATCGCGACCCGCCAGCGTGAGCGGGAGGGAGAGAGCCTGAATGGGCGTACAGTTATGAAACCCTTTACTTTCAAGGGCTTCGATGACTTTTGGGTGCAGGGCGAAGTCGGAAAACTTCTGTTCTGTTAAATGTGTTTTGCTCATAGTGTGGTAGAATATCAGCTTACTATTGCTTTACGAAAGCGTATCCGGTGAAATAAAGTCAACCTTTAGTTGGTTATTGCTCCATCAACACGTCGTTGATGGATGCGACATCAACGCGCCAGGCTTATTCCTGTGGAGTTATATATGAGCGATAAAATTATTCACCTGACTGACGACAGTTTTGACACGGACGTACTTAAAGCTGACGGGCTGATCCTCGTCGATTTCTGGGCTGAATGGTGTGGTCCTTGCAAAATGATCGCCCCGATTCTGGATGAGATCGCCGACGAATATCAGGGCAAACTGACCGTTGCTAAACTGAACATCGACCAGAATCCAGGCACCGCACCGAAGTACGGTATCCGTGGCATCCCGACGCTGCTGCTGTTTAAAAACGGCGAAGTCGCGGCGACCAAAGTGGGCGCACTGTCCAAAGGTCAACTGAAAGAGTTCCTGGACGCGAATCTGGCGTAAGGTTTCTCGGCTGTGCGTCCGGGGTTTCTAAATTGTTTGGATCTCTGGACGCCCGGCATTAGTCGTGCTAAGTTAGCTATGACTACGTTTTAAACATACCTTGTTGTTTGAATCTTGTTTGACCCGATACTTCCCGTTGTTGCGATACACAGTGCGAGAAGTGGATAGATTCCGGGCTTGTCACTCAATCCGTCTTGTCGTTTCAGTTCTGTGCTTTCCCTGTAAGCAGACAGCGAACAGACATGAGTTGATAGCCGCTAACAGGCATGGATGACCCTGCCATACCACTCACAAATTAAGTTCGAGTATTACCCCGAGTTTAAGAACCCACACCATTATGAATCTTACCGAATTAAAGAATACGCCGGTTTCTGAGCTGATCACTCTCGGCGAAAATATGGGCCTGGAAAACCAGGCTCGTATGCGCAAGCAGGACATCATTTTTGCCATCCTGAAGCAGCACGCAAAGAGTGGCGAAGATATCTTTGGCGACGGTGTGCTGGAAATATTGCAGGACGGATTTGGTTTCCTCCGCTCTGGAGACAGCTCCTACCTCGCCGGTCCTGATGATATCTACGTTTCTCCCAGCCAAATCCGCCGTTTCAACCTCCGCACCGGTGACACCATTTCAGGTAAGATTCGTCCTCCTAAAGAGGGTGAACGCTACTTTGCGCTGCTGAAAGTTAACGAAGTTAACTACGATAAACCGGAAAACGCGCGCAATAAGATCCTGTTTGAAAACTTAACGCCGCTGCACGCGAACTCTCGTTTGCGTATGGAGCGTGGTAACGGATCGACTGAAGACTTAACCGCTCGCGTGCTGGATCTGGCTTCGCCGATTGGCCGTGGCCAGCGTGGTCTGATTGTGGCTCCGCCGAAAGCGGGTAAAACCATGCTGCTGCAGAACATCGCGCAGAGCATTGCTTACAATCACCCTGACTGCGTGCTGATGGTACTGCTGATTGACGAACGTCCGGAAGAAGTGACCGAGATGCAGCGTCTGGTGAAAGGCGAAGTGATTGCTTCTACCTTTGACGAACCCGCATCCCGTCACGTTCAGGTTGCCGAGATGGTGATCGAGAAGGCGAAGCGTCTGGTTGAGCATAAGAAAGACGTTATCATCCTGCTGGACTCCATTACCCGTCTGGCACGTGCGTACAACACCGTGGTTCCGGCTTCCGGTAAAGTGTTGACCGGTGGTGTGGATGCTAACGCCCTGCATCGTCCAAAACGCTTCTTCGGTGCGGCACGTAACGTGGAAGAGGGCGGCAGCCTGACCATTATCGCTACGGCGCTGGTCGACACCGGCTCTAAAATGGATGAGGTTATCTACGAAGAGTTTAAAGGTACAGGCAACATGGAACTGCACCTCTCTCGTAAAATCGCTGAAAAACGCGTCTTCCCGGCTATCGACTACAACCGTTCCGGTACCCGTAAAGAAGAGCTGCTCACCACTCAGGAAGAGCTGCAGAAAATGTGGATCCTGCGCAAAATCATCCATCCAATGGGTGAAATTGACGCGATGGAGTTCCTCATTAACAAGCTGGCGATGACCAAAACCAACGACGATTTCTTCGATATGATGAAACGCTCGTAAAAGAAATAAAGCCCCGAAACGCCACGTTTTTACGTGGCGTTTTTCTTTTGTGGCTTATACGCTGTAATTTCAGACAGCCCCTGTTTACTGACAAGTCAGAAAATAGGAATGTTCGTCAAAGTAGAAAATTAATTGTTTGAAAAATAAACAAAGGGACTTGTAAGAGGCCTGCTTTTTCCTTCTGGAGCAGAGCCTTCAAGGTTATACTTCCAGGATTAACTTTTGTTGAGAGCATCCATTGTGAATCTACTCACTGCGGTGACTGAGCTAATCAGTATTTTTCTTTTCACCACCTGCTTTTTGTTTTTCGCCCGCAAGGTGGCGAAACGCGTGGGGCTGGTGGATAAACCCAATTTCCGCAAACGCCATCAAGGCCTGATCCCGCTGGTCGGCGGGATCTCCGTTTATGCCGGTATCTGCTTCACCTTTGCGATTGCGGACTACTATATTCCGCACGCTGCGCTCTATCTGGCGTGTGCCGGAGTGCTGGTACTGGTGGGCGCGCTCGATGACCGCTTCGACATAAGCGTGAAGTTCCGTGCCGCTGTCCAGGCGGGTATCGGCGTGGTAATGATGGTGGTCGGCAAGCTTTATCTCAGCAGCCTTGGCTACATCTTTGGCACCTGGGAGATGGTCCTCGGCCCGTTCGGCTACTTCCTGACGCTGTTCGCGGTGTGGGCGGCGATTAACGCCTTTAACATGGTCGACGGCATTGATGGCCTGTTGGGCGGTCTTTCCAGCGTCTCGTTCGCCGCGATCGGCATCATCCTGTGGTTTGACGGTCAGTACAGTCTGTCGATGTGGTGTTTTGCGATGATTGCCGCCATTCTGCCGTATATCTGCCTGAACCTCGGCGTGCTCGGGCGTCGCTACAAAGTGTTTATGGGCGATGCGGGCAGTACGTTAATCGGCTTTACCGTGATCTGGATCCTGCTGGAAACGACCCAAGGGAATACCCATCCAATCAGCCCGGTGACGGCGCTGTGGATTATTGCCATCCCGCTAATGGACATGGTGGCGATTATGTACCGTCGTCTGCGTAAGGGCATGAGCCCCTTCTCGCCGGACCGTCAACACATTCACCATTTGATTATGCGAGCGGGCTTCACCTCGCGTCAGGCATTTGTCCTCATCACCCTGGCGGCTGCGCTTCTGGCCGGGATTGGTGTCGCAGCAGAATATTTGCATATCGTTCCTGAATGGGTAATGTTGGTATTATTCTTGCTTGCCTTTTTCCTGTACGGCTATTGCATTAAGCGCGCATGGAAAGTGGCGCGGTTTATTAAACGAGTAAAACGCCGGATGCGTCGAAATAATGGCAATAACCCAACTTTAACTAAGTAAATCGGGATTGTAATGACTCAACCGTTGGCGGGAGCAGAAGCAGTGGTCACTGAGAATGAGCTGGATGTTCGTGGCTTGTTCCGCGTGTTATGGGCGGGCAAGTTTTGGATTGCAGGAATCGCACTGGGCTTTGCGCTAATCGCACTGGCTTATACCTTCTTCGCCAGACAGGAATGGAGCGCAACGGCTATCACCGATCGTCCGACGGTGAACATGCTCGGGGGCTTCTACTCGCAGCAGCAGTTTCTGCGCAATCTGGATGTCAAAGCGAATCTCGCGCCAACAGACCTTCCTTCGGTTATGGATGAGTCTTACAAAGAGTTCGTGATGCAGCTCGCCTCCTGGGATACGCGTCGCGATTTCTGGAACCAGACGGATTATTTCAAACAGCGGATGGTCGGCAACAGTAAAGCGGATGCCGCTCTCCTTGATGAGCTTATCAATAACATCCAGTTTATGGCGGGCGACCCGCTGCGCAACATCAACGACAGCGTCAAGCTGATCGCCGAAACCGCACCGGATGCCAACAACCTGCTGCGTCAGTACGTTGCTTTCGCCAGCCAGCGGGCGGCAAGCCACCTCAATGATGAGCTGAAAGGCGCCTGGGCGGCACGGACTATCCAGATGAAAGCGCAGGTGAAACGTCAGGAAGAGGTGGCCAAATCAATCTTTACCCGTCGGATCCACACCATCGAGCAAGCGTTAAAAGTGGCGGAGAAGAGCAATATTTCCCGCAGTGAAACCGACGTCCCTGCCGATGAACTGCCTGATTCTGAAATGTTCCTGCTTGGTCGCCCAATGCTGCAGGCCCGACTGGAAAATCTGCAGGCTGTAGGGCCTGATTTTGACCTCGACTACGACCAAAACCGCGCCATGCTGACCACCCTCAACGTCGGTCCGACATTGGATCCGCGTTTTCAGACCTATCGTTATTTGCGAACGCCTGAAGAACCTGTAAAACGCGATAGTCCACGTCGTGCGTTCCTGATGATTATGTGGGGGATTGTGGGTGCTTTAATTGGCGCTGGCGTGGCATTAACGCGTCGTCGCAAAATTTAAGAACGCCATCTACGATGAAGGCTCATGGCCTTCATCGTCTTATCGAAGAGAATCGATGTGAAAGTACTTACCGTCTTTGGTACACGGCCGGAAGCCATCAAGATGGCGCCTCTGGTACATGCGCTGGCAAATGATCCTGATTTTGAAGCCAAGGTGTGCGTGACCGCGCAGCATCGGGAGATGCTCGATCAGGTCCTCAATCTCTTTTCTATTGTCCCCGATTACGACCTCAATATTATGAAGCCGGGGCAAGGATTAACCGAAATTACCTGCCGTATTCTGGAAGGGTTAAAACCTATTCTTGAATCGTTCAAGCCTGACGTGGTGCTGGTTCATGGCGACACCACCACCACCATCGCGACCAGCCTGGCGGCTTTTTACCAGCGTATTCCGGTGGGGCATGTGGAAGCCGGGTTACGTACCGGCGATCTTTATTCTCCGTGGCCAGAAGAGGCGAACCGGACGCTGACCGGCCATCTGGCGATGTATCACTTCGCCCCGACCGAGAATTCCCGGCAAAACCTGCGCCGGGAAAATATCGCTGACCAGCATATCTTTGTGACCGGCAATACGGTGATTGATGCGCTGATCTGGGTTCGCGATCGGGTGCTGGCAAGCGACACCCTGCGCGGTGAGTTGGCCGAGCAGTATCCATTCCTCGCCAACGGCAAAAAAATGATTCTGGTCACCGGCCACCGTCGGGAAAGCTTTGGCCAGGGCTTCGAGCAAATTTGCCACGCGCTGGCACAAATTGCTGCGCAAAATGAAGATGTGCAGATCGTCTATCCTGTACATCTCAATCCCAACGTCAGCGAGCCGGTCAATCGTATCCTGGGACACGTTAAAAACGTCATTCTGATCGAGCCGCAGGACTATCTACCCTTCGTCTGGCTGATGAATCACGCCTGGCTGATCCTGACGGATTCCGGCGGGATTCAGGAAGAAGCGCCGTCGCTGGGTAAACCGGTGCTGGTGATGCGTGAAACCACCGAACGTCCGGAAGCGGTAAAAGCTGGAACAGTACGCCTGGTCGGCACCGATTCACGGCTGATCGTTGAAGAGGTGACGCGCCTGCTGCACGACGACGGAGAGTACCAGGCCATGAGCCGCGCCCATAACCCTTATGGCGATGGACAAGCCTGTGACCGTATTTTGTACGCACTTAAACACAATCGGGTATCGTTATGAGTTTTACTACCATTTCTGTCATTGGTCTTGGCTACATTGGGCTGCCAACGGCGGCGGCATTTGCCTCCCGTCAAAAACAGGTAGTGGGCGTGGATATCAACCAGCATGCGGTTGACACCATCAACCGTGGTGAAATTCATATCGTTGAACCGGATCTCGACAAGGTGGTGAAAGCGGCCGTTGAGGGAGGATACCTGAAGGCCAGCACCACGCCTGTGATCGCCGATGCTTATCTGATTGCCGTGCCAACGCCGTTTAAAGGCGACCACGAGCCGGATATGGTGTTTGTCGAAGCGGCAGCCAAATCCCTCGCCCCGGTGCTGAAAAAAGGCGCGCTGGTGATCCTGGAGTCGACGTCACCCGTTGGTGCCACGGAGCAAATGGCCCAGTGGCTGGCCGAGGCGCGCCCGGACCTGACATTCCCGCAGCAGGCGGGTGAACAGGCGGATATCAACGTCGCCTACTGCCCGGAGCGCGTGCTGCCGGGGCAGGTGATGGTCGAACTGATTAAGAATGACCGCGTGATTGGCGGGATGACCCCGGTCAGTTCCGCCCGCGCCAGCGAGCTGTATAACATTTTCCTTGAAGGTGAGTGCGTGGTGACCAACTCCCGCACCGCAGAAATGTGCAAGCTGACGGAAAACAGCTTCCGCGACGTCAATATTGCGTTTGCCAACGAATTGTCGCTGATTTGCGCCGATCAGGGGATTAACGTCTGGGAACTGATTCGCCTGGCGAATCGACATCCTCGGGTCAATATCCTGCAGCCGGGTCCTGGGGTCGGCGGCCACTGCATCGCGGTCGATCCGTGGTTCATCGTGGCGCAAAACCCCGACCAGGCGCGTCTTATCCGCACCGCCCGTGAAGTGAACGACAGCAAACCGCACTGGGTGCTGGATCAGGTAAAAGCCACCGTCGCCGATTGCCTGACCCAAAGCGGCAAGCGGGCAAACGAGCTGACCATCGCCTGTTTTGGCCTGGCATTTAAGCCGAACATTGACGATCTGCGTGAAAGCCCGGCAATGGAAATTGCGCAAATGATCGCCCAGTGGCACAGCGGCGAAACGCAGGTGGTTGAGCCGAATATCCACACGCTGCCGAACAAGCTGGTCGGTCACTGTACCCTGACCCGCGTGGATGACGCGCTGGCCACGGCAGATGTGCTGGTGCTGTTGGTGGATCACAATGAATTTAAAGCGATTCCGGGCGACGCTGTTCAGCAGGTTTATATCGTTGATACTAAAGGTGTCTGGCGTTGAGTCAGCTACACGGCACGTTACAGCCGCTGGACTGGGAAAGTCAGTTTTTTTCTCTGCCCAGCGCGATTGTGCGGGTCTCCGATGACGCCCCGCCGCTGACTGCGCCCGATTTTACTCCCTGGCCGCGCGTGCAGGCTAAAATTCCGGCCACCCGCGCTGACTGGCTGGACGCGCTCCAGCAGCAGGGGTTTCGGCTGGTTGAAGGCGAGGTCGATCTCGCGATTGCCGTGACGCAACACGTAAGCCCGGGTGTCGAAAGGGCGACGGAACAGGATATTCCTGCGCTGCGCCAGCTGGCGGCAGAGGCCTTCGCCCAGAGCCGTTTTCGTGCGCCCTGGTACGCCCCTGATGACAGCGGCCGCTTTTATGCCCAGTGGATCGAGAATGCGGTAAAAGGCACTTTCGACCATCTGTGCCTCGTGTTTCGCGCCCCGGATGGCGCCATTCAGGGGTTTGTCTCTCTGCGTCAACTGAATGATGTAGAAGCGCGTATCGGCCTGCTGGCCGGGCGCGGAATGGGCGAGAAACTGATGCAGGCGGCGCTGGGCTGGGCCCAGCAGCAGCAGCTTTCCACGTTGCGGGTGGCGACCCAGATGGGCAACACCGCCGCGCTTAAACGTTACATTGCAAGCGGTGGCAACATTGAATCGACCGCTTACTGGCTATACAGGTGACAAGATGATCCCATTTAATGCGCCTCCCGTTGTGGGCACCGAACTCGATTACATGCAGTCTGCGATGGGCAGCGGCAAACTGTGTGGTGATGGCGGCTATACGCGCCGTTGCCAGCAGTGGATGGAGCAGCGCTTTCAGAGCGCAAAGGTCCTGCTGACCCCGTCCTGCACCGCATCGCTGGAGATGGCGGCACTGCTGCTGGACATTGGGCCCGGCGACGAAGTGATCATGCCGAGCTACACCTTCGTCTCGACGGCAAACGCCTTTGTGCTGCGCGGGGCGAAAATCGTCTTTGTGGATATCCGCCCGGATACCATGAACATTGATGAGACGCTGATTGAAGCGGCGATCACCGACAAGACCCGGGCCATTGTGCCGGTGCACTACGCGGGCGTGGCGTGCGAGATGGACACCATCATGGCCCTCGCTAAAAAGCACAACCTGTTCGTGGTAGAGGATGCCGCCCAAGGCGTGATGTCGACCTACAAAGGACGGGCGCTGGGTACCATCGGTCATATCGGCTGCTTTAGCTTCCACGAAACCAAAAACTACACCGCGGGCGGTGAAGGTGGCGCAACGCTGATTAACGACCGCGCGCTGATCGAACGCGCTGAAATCATCCGCGAAAAAGGCACCAACCGCAGCCAGTTCTTCCGTGGGCAGGTGGATAAGTACACCTGGCGCGATATCGGCTCCAGCTACCTGATGGCGGATCTGCAGGCGGCGTACCTGTGGGCCCAGTTGGAAGCAGCCGACCGCATCAACCAGCAGCGCCTGGCGCTGTGGCAGACCTACTACGATGCGCTGGCTCCGCTGGCGCGTAAAGGGCGCATTGAACTGCCAACCATTCCGGCAGACTGTGTGCACAACGCGCATATGTTCTACATCAAGCTGCGGGATAACGACGATCGCAGCGCGCTGATCGCGTATTTGAAAGAAGCCGAGATCATGGCGGTGTTCCACTACATTCCGCTGCACTCCAGTCCGGCAGGCGAAGCCTTTGGCGAGTTCATCGGCGACGATCGCTTTACGACTAAAGAAAGTGAGCGGTTACTCCGCTTGCCGCTGTTCTACAACCTCGCTGCGGTCAACCAGCGCACGGTCATTAATACCCTTCTGAGTTACTTCGGCTGATATGTCTCTGGCGAAAGCATCGGTGTGGACCGCCGCGTCCACACTCGTCAAGATCGGCGTAGGTCTGCTGGTCGTCAAACTGCTGGCCGTGTCGTTTGGCCCTGCGGGCGTCGGGCAGGCAGGTAACTTCCGCCAGCTGGTCACCGTGCTGGGCGTGCTGGCCGGGGCGGGCATTTTCAACGGCGTTACCAAGTACGTCGCGCAATACCACGACGATGCGGCGCAGCTGCGTAAGGTGGTAGGCACCTCGTCAGCGATGGTACTGGGCTTTTCCACCCTGCTGGCGGCGGTGTTCCTGCTGGCGGCTGCGCCTATCAGTCAGGGTCTCTTCGGTCATTCAGGCTATCAGGGCCTGGTGCGGCTGGTGGCCCTGGTGCAGATGGGCATCGCCTGGGCTAACCTGCTGCTGGCCCTGATGAAGGGCTTTCGCGATGCCGCCGGGAATGCGCTGGCGCTGATTGTCGGCAGCCTGATTGGGGTTGTCGCCTATTACGCCTGCTATCGTCTGGGCGGCTACGAAGGCGCGCTGCTCGGCCTGGCGCTGGTTCCGGCGCTGGTGGTGATCCCGGCCGCGGTCATGCTGATCCGTCGAGGCACCGTCCCGCTTCACTATCTGAAACCCCAGTGGGATAACATGCTGGCGGGGCAGCTGGGTAAATTTACCCTGATGGCGCTGATCACCTCCGTGACCCTGCCGGTGGCTTACGTGATGATGCGAAACCTGCTGGCGGCGCATTACAGCTGGGATGAGGTGGGGATCTGGCAAGGGGTCAGCAGCATCTCCGATGCCTACCTGCAGTTCATCACCGCTTCGTTTAGCGTCTATCTGCTGCCAACGCTGTCGCGGCTAACCGCCCGGCAGGAGATTACCCACGAGATTTTGCGCGCGCTGCGCTTCGTGCTTCCTGCGGTGGCGGCGGCCAGCTTTACCGTCTGGCTCCTGCGCGATGTGGCGATCTGGCTGCTGTTCTCGGACAAATTTATCGCCATGCGCGATCTGTTTGCCTGGCAGTTGGTGGGCGATGTGCTGAAAGTAGGCGCTTACGTCTTTGGCTATCTGGTGATTGCTAAAGCTTCGTTGCGGCTCTATATCCTGGCTGAAATCAGCCAGTTCGCGTTGCTCACCGCATTCTCACACTGGCTGATCCCCGCGCACGGCGCACTGGGGGCGGCCCAGGCCTATATGGCCACTTACATCGTTTATTTTGCTGCCTGTTGCGGCGTCTTTTTACTTTGGCATAAACGCGCATGACTGCACTGATTCACGTCCTGGGATCGGATATCCCACACCATAACCAGACCGTTCTGCGGTTCTTTAATGACGAACTGGCACCCGGTAGCGAGCTGGCGCGCGAATTTATGGTGGCGGGGCACGATAACGGGCTGAGCGCCGCGTGCCCGGCACTTCAGCTGACCTTCTGGCCAGACAAAGCTTCGCTTGCCCGGGCGGTGATCGCCAAAGCAAAAGCTAACCGTCAGCTGCGTTTCTTTTTCCACGGACAGTTTAATACCGGCCTGTGGCTGGCGCTGCTGAGTGGAGGCATTAAGCCCGCGCAGTTTAACTGGCATATCTGGGGCGCGGATCTGTATGAAGTGTCTCAGGGATGGAAGTTCCGTCTGTTCTATCCGCTGCGTCGCATGGCGCAGGGGCGCGTGGGCTGTGTCTTTGCCACCCGTGGCGACCTCAATTATTTTGCCAGGCAGCATCCCAACGTACGCGGTGAACGGCTCTATTTTCCAACCCGCATGGATCCGGCGCTGAACGGGTTAGCCAACGAGGCGAAACGCGAGGGCAAGCTGACGATTCTGGTGGGCAACTCCGGGGATCGCAGCAACGAGCACATTGCCGCCCTGAAGGCGGTACATCAGCAATTTGGTGATACGGTCAACGTGATTGTGCCGATGGGCTATCCTGCTAATAACGCGTCGTACATTGATGAAGTTCGTCAGAGTGGACTGGCGCTGTTCAGTGCTGAGAATCTACAGATCCTCAGCGATAAGCTGGCGTTTGACGACTACCTCGCGCTGCTGCGTCAGTGCGATCTTGGCTACTTCATCTTCGCGCGTCAGCAGGGAATTGGCACGCTGTGCCTGTTGATTCAGGCGGGTGTGCCGTGCGTGCTTAACCGCGATAACCCGTTCTGGCAGGATATGGCGGAGCAGCACATTCCGGTCCTGTTCACCACTGACGACCTCAACGAGGCGGTGGTGCGGGAAGCGCAGCGACAGCTGATGCAGGTGGATAAAAACGCGATCGATTTCTTCAGCCCTAACTACCTCACGCCGTGGCACCAGGCGCTGCGGATCGCCTCAGGAGACAATGTATGAGCCAGTTGCAATTTAGTGGCTTGTTAGTCATCTGGCTGCTGAGCGCGCTGTTTATCGCCACCCTGACCTGGTTTGAGTTTCGCCGGGTGCGCTTTAACTTCAACGTATTCTTCTCGCTGTTGTTCCTGCTGACCTTTTACTTCGGCTTCCCGCTGACCAGTATTCTGGTGTTCCGCTTCGACGTGGGGGTGGTACCGCCGGAGATCCTGATGCAGGCGCTGCTGTCGGCCACCTGCTTCTATGCGGTCTACTATGTCGCCTATAAGACGCGGCTAAAACCCGCAGGCCACACCGCGCCCCGAAGGCCGCTGTTTACCATGAACCGGGTGGAGACGCATCTCACCTGGGTGATGCTGATGCTGATTGCGCTGATCACCGTCGGTATCTTCTTTATGCACAATGGTTTTTTGCTGTTCAAGCTCAACTCCTACAGCCAGATCTTCTCCAGCGAAGTCTCCGGCGTCGCGCTTAAGCGCTTCTTCTACTTCTTCATCCCGGCGATGCTGGTGGTCTATTTTCTGCGTCAGGATGCCCGGGCGTGGCTGTTTTTCCTCGTCAGCACCGTGGCGTTTGGTCTGCTGACCTACATGATTGTCGGCGGCACGCGTGCGAACATCATCATCGCCTTCGCTATCTTCCTGTTTATCGGCATCATTCGCGGTTGGATCTCTCTGTGGATGCTGGCTGCGGCGGGCGTGATGGGGATTGTCGGCATGTTCTGGCTGGCGCTGAAGCGCTATGGTATGAACGTCAGCGGTGACGAGGCGTTTTATACCTTCCTGTATCTGACCCGCGACACCTTCTCCCCGTGGGAAAACTTAGCCCTGTTGCTGCAGAACTACGACAAAATCGACTTCCAGGGGCTGGCGCCCATCGTGCGCGATTTCTATGTCTTCATCCCCACCTGGCTATGGCCCGACAGGCCGGGCATCGTGCTGAATACCGCCAACTACTTCACCTGGGAAGTGCTAAACAACCACTCGGGGCTGGCAATATCGCCGACGCTGATCGGGTCACTGGTGGTGATGGGTGGCGGCTGGTTTATCCTGCCGGGTGCCATTGCCGTGGGGCTTATTATCAAATGGTTCGACTGGCTGTATACGCTGGGTAACCGGGAGACGAACCGCTACAAGGCCGCGATTTTGCATAGTTTCTGTTTCGGTGCCATTTTCAATATGATCGTGCTGGCGCGTGAGGGGCTGGATTCGTTTGTCTCCCGCGTGGTTTTCTTTATGGTGGTTTTTGGCGCCTGCCTGCTGATGGCGAAGCTGCTGTACTGGCTGTTCGACGTCGCCGGATTAGTGCATAAACGTGAACCGGCAAGCGGCAGGACGCTTTCGCAAGTCTGAGTAAGGATAGTAATGACGGATAATACCTCTGCGCCGCAGTATGACCTGCGCGGCCTGAAGCTGATCGGCTGGCGCGATATGCAACATGCGCTGGACTACCTGTGCGCCGGTGGCAGGATAAAAACCGGTACCCTGGTGGCCATCAATGCAGAAAAAATGCTTACCATTGAGGATAATGCCCAGGTCTGCGACCTGATCGAGGCGGCTGAGTTTAAATATGCCGACGGGATCAGCGTGGTGCGATCGGTTCGTAAAAAATACCCGGATGCCAATATCTCACGCGTAGCGGGGGCCGATCTCTGGGAAGCGCTGATGGCCCGGGCGGGCACAGACGGAACGCCGGTCTTTCTGATTGGCGGCAAGCCCGAGATCCTGGCGCAAACGGAGCAGAAGCTGCGCGCACAGTGGCAGGTAAATATCGTCGGCAGTCAGGATGGCTATTTCAGCGCCGATCAGCAGCAGGCGCTGTTCGCGCGTATTCGCGATAGCGGGGCAAAGATTGTTACCGTGGCGATGGGTTCACCGCGCCAGGAGATCCTGATGCGCGACTGCCGTCAGGTGTGCCCGGATGCGCTGTATATGGGCGTTGGCGGCACCTACGACGTCTTTACCGGCCACGTTAAGCGCGCACCGAAAGTGTGGCAGAACCTGGGCCTGGAGTGGCTGTATCGGCTGTTGTCGCAGCCCAGCCGGATCACCCGCCAGCTGCGCCTGCTGCGTTATCTCGGCTGGCACTACTCCGGTCGCCTGTAGTTTCCCGGTGCAGCGCGACTGACGCTTCGCGCTGCATATTCCCGGTAGAATCTGCTGGTTTTATGTGCAATACATTCATTTTTTTAACGCATCATTTGCCATTTCACCGATTTTAAGAAACCATTCCTTCCCTCACTACCGCACCAGGCTGTTTTTGCACCAACCGTAAACATTGACGGTCGATTTTGCATAGCCTGCGATAGCACATCTTTACCCATAACAATAACCGGCGTAGGCCGGGAAATAGCAAGCACAACCGAGGATTTATGGCAGAGAAAAAACCGGAGCTTCAGCGTGGGCTGGAAGCTCGTCATATCGAACTTATCGCCCTGGGGGGGACGATTGGCGTGGGCCTGTTTATGGGCTCTGCCAGCACCCTGAAATGGGCGGGGCCGTCGGTCCTGCTGGCGTATATCGTCGCCGGACTGTTCGTCTTCTTCATCATGCGCTCGATGGGCGAAATGCTGTTCCTTGAACCGGTTGCCGGTTCGTTTGCCGTTTACGCACACCGTTACATGAGCCCGTTCTTCGGCTACCTCACCGCGTGGTCGTACTGGTTTATGTGGATGGCAGTCGGGATATCGGAGATCACTGCCATCGGGGTCTACGTGCAGTTCTGGTTCCCGGAGATGGCGCAGTGGATACCCGCGCTCATTGCCGTGGGGCTAGTGGCGCTGGCCAACCTTGCCGCCGTACGCCTGTACGGCGAGATCGAGTTCTGGTTTGCGATGATTAAAGTGACCACCATTATCGTGATGATTGTGGTCGGCCTTGGGGTGATCTTCTTTGGCCTCGGCAACGGTGGGCAGGCGATCGGTTTTGGCAACCTGACCGAGCACGGTGGCTTCTTCGCCGGCGGCTGGAAGGGCTTCCTGACGGCACTCTGTATCGTGGTGGCCTCTTACCAGGGGGTTGAGCTTATCGGCATCACCGCAGGCGAAGCGAAGAACCCTCAGGTCACGCTGCGCAGCGCGGTCGGCAAAGTGCTGTGGCGGATCCTGATTTTCTACGTGGGCGCCATTTTCGTTATCGTTACCATCTTCCCGTGGAACCAGATTGGCACCACCGGCAGCCCGTTCGTGCTGACCTTCGCGAAGATTGGTATTACTGCCGCAGCGGGCATCATTAACTTTGTAGTGCTCACGGCGGCGCTGTCTGGCTGTAACAGCGGCATGTACAGCTGCGGGCGTATGCTGTACGCGCTGGCAAAGAACCGTCAGCTTCCGGCGGCGATGGGGAAAGTGTCGCGCGTGGGCGTGCCAGTGGCGGGCGTGGCGGTGTCTATCCTCATCTTGCTGGTGGGGTCGTGTCTGAACTACATCATCCCGAACCCACAGCAGGTGTTTGTTTACGTCTATAGCGCCAGCGTGCTGCCGGGTATGGTGCCGTGGTTTGTTATCCTGATTAGCCAGATACGTTTTCGTCAGGCGCATAAAAAAGCGATCGCCAGCCATCCGTTCCGCTCGATTCTGTTTCCGTGGGCAAACTATTTGACGATGGCATTTCTGATCTGCGTGTTGATCGGGATGTATTTCAATGAAGACACCCGCATGTCGCTGTTTGTCGGTGCGATCTTTATGGCTGTCGTTTCGCTCGGATACACGCTTTTTGGTCTGGGTCGCCATGTCGAAAGCCTGAAAACGAAGGAATAAGCGGCAAAATGCGCAATGTATAATCAAACGCGCATTTATTTTAAAAAAAGCACTAGACAGCAGACCGAGACCTCCGTAATATCCAGCCCCGCAACGGCGCTAAGCGCCCGTAGCTCAGCTGGATAGAGCGCTGCCCTCCGGAGGCAGAGGTCTCAGGTTCGAATCCTGTCGGGCGCACCATTAACCCGGTGCTGGAGCTGCGGTGGTCTGTTAAGTTGGCAGAACCGCGTGAAAGAATAAAGTTGTGGTGGCTATAGCTCAGTTGGTAGAGCCCTGGATTGTGATTCCAGTTGTCGTGGGTTCGAGTCCCATTAGCCACCCCATTATTAGATAAGTTGTGAATTGCGAAGGTGGCGGAATTGGTAGACGCGCTAGCTTCAGGTGTTAGTGTCCTTAGGATGTGGGGGTTCGAGTCCCCCCCCTCGCACCATGACTTATATTGAATTGAACTAAAAATTCAAAAAAAGCAGTAAAACGGCGAGTAGCGCAGCTTGGTAGCGCAACTGGTTTGGGACCAGTGGGTCGGAGGTTCGAATCCTCTCTCGCCGACCAATTTTGAACCCCGCTTCGGCGGGGTTTTTTGTTTTCTGTCATTCCTGCCCGTGTTGTTGATTGCCGACAGCGACGTCATAGCCTGTCGTGAATAAGTGACACTTATCTATTTGAAAAACAATAACATTTTAATTTCCTGCGATTAGTGTCGCTCTCAGGCGACAAACTGACGATTCTGTCGGGGCTTTCTGCTGCCTCAATGCTGGCGGACTGGCACAAATTCCTTTTATCTTAAAAAGTTGCGTGATGTACAACTTCTGCATGCAACGTTGGCACGTTGCGTGCAATAATATCTATGTAGATGCTCATTCCATCTCTTATGCTCGCCTTAGTGCCTCATAAACTCCGGAATGATGCAGAGCCATTTACGGTGCTTATCGTCCACTGACAGATGTCGCTTCGGCCTCATCAAACACCCTGGGCACAACGTTGAGTGAAGCACCACAAGTTGTCAAATGACCTTTTTAACGCCTGCTATTTAGCAGGCGTTTTTTTATGGTTCGGAATTGAATCTTTAGAGCCCGGTATGCGTGGTGATACCGGGCAGGGAAGAGTTTACTGCGGGGGATTGTTCTGCAACGTCAGCAGCAGGCCATCGCGACGCATCGCGGCGGCTTCTTCCGGCATGTGCAGCTTGTCCAGCGTGTCGGCAAGCCAGGCGTAATCGAACGCATCCGGACGCTGTTTTAGCGCGGCACGGAAAGCGAGGCTGGCTTCCTTCCATTCGCCATGTTTCGCCAGCGACTGACCCAGGGTGCTCCACAGCAGCGGGCGGTCGCCCACGGTTTTGATTTGCTGACGGAGCATTTTCTCGATCTGTTCCGGGTTATTGGTTTTCAGACGCGGGATCACCATTACCAGCCGATCGTCGTACTGACGCTTCAGGCCATCCAGAATAATGCCCTGCGCCGTGTCATGATCGTCACACTCAATCAGGTGCTCTGCCATGGCCACCTGCAGTGGTACCTGCTGGCGCGTTTTACGGCTCTGGTTTTTCCACCAGGTTTTCAGACCGTCACTACCCTGATCGGCACGCGCCTGGTCCATCAAGCCAATCCAGGCCTGACGTTGCAGGTTGTCGCGCTGTTCATCATCGCCCACTTCGGCTTTTGCCATCGACGGGATAATGTCCAGCAGCGAGCCCCATGCGCCGGTGCGGATATAGGCTTGCTCTGCCAGACGCAGCACTTCCGGATGGCGCGGGGCGATCTCTAACAGGTGATCGACACCGTGGCGGGCAGCGTGATTCTCATTGCGCGCCAGCTGCAGACGTACGCGGGTGATCTCGACCGGGATCGGATCTTTTTCTGCCAGCTCGGATGCGCGCTCCAGATGCTGATTGGCGCGGATTTCATCCCCACGCTGCTGCGCCGCTTCGGCAGCCAGCAGATAGTTAACCACCGGCTGTTCGGCGTGATCGGCGTTCTTCGACATCAGCTTTTCAACCTGCTGATAATCGCCTTCGGCCAGTTTCAACAGCGCCTGCTCGGTTTGCTTACGCGCACGGCGGCGCTTGCGGCCGACAAACCAGCTGCGGGTATGCGCGCCTGTGCGGAAAATACGGCGCAGGATCCACTCGATCGCCAGGAAAGCTACCATCGCAAGGATCAGAATGATCGCTAAACCGGTGACGCTGGTTTCGATGTTGTAGTTATCGGTCTGGATCAGCACATAGCCCTGATGACCAGCCAGAATTGGGCCGAGCACGATCCCGGCGATCAACAGTGCGAAGAGTAATAAGACTTTAATCATGATTACTCTCCTTGTGGTGCGCTGTCAGGGGCAGGGGCTGGCGCCGGTGCCTCAGCAGTAGGTTCCGCCGCGACGCCCGGCTGGGCCAGCAGGTTACGCACGCGCGTTTGCATCAGCTTCTCCATGATCGGCTGGCTTTCCAGTTTATCCGGCACATTCATGGTGATGTTTTGCTGGCTTAGCTTGTCCACTTCGTCGAGGAAGGCCGTGGTGGTGGCATCATCGGTATCGTAGTAAGCACGCACCCAGGTCGACACGTTATCCAGCGCCTGTTTATAGGTCTCTTCCTGATGGCGTGGCACCGCCTGCGCGGCCACCAGCAGACGGGAACGAATGTTCTCGCGCAGGTAGACATCCTGATTCGGGGCGAGCAGTGGTACGGCCGTTTCATCGCGACGGCGAACGGTAATAAAGCTGTCCATAAAATTCTGCCAGCTTTTTTGCAGGTTAATGCGCCATTCACTCAGCGAACTGGAAAGCTCACTGCTGTCGGAATCCATCGGGGAGTCGTCATCGTTATTGTCTGCCAGACGCAGGTTATCGATCTGGTTCGACAGCTGGTTCACTTTCAGAATGATGCCGTCATAATCCACCTGCGAGACGGTCGCCAGGCTGGCGATATCTTCGGTCAGCGCGCGACGGGCGGCGATCAGGCTGGGGTCATTCATGTCACCCAGGCTGGCATCCGCGCTTTTCAACAGGGCTGCGGCGGTCGTGACATCCTGATCGCTCCACAGCTTGCGCCCGGCCAGCTTGACCAGGAAATCAGCCTGCGCCAGCAGCCAGGTTTTGGCGTCTGTGCCGGAAATGGTTGCCACTTTTTGCTGCATCTCATCCAGCTGTTTGGTCAGGTCGGCCTGCTGGCGATTGGCATCGGTCAGCTGCGCAGCCTGCTGTTTGATGATCGCGTCCAGCTCCGCTTTTTGCGCCTGCTGAGACTGTTGCAGGGCGGTTATCTGCGTGACCAGCGCATCGCTGGTCGTTGTCTGATGAGTGGCTTGTTTTTTCACCAGACCATACAGGCCAATGCCTGCGGCCAGCGCAATGGCGATCGCAATCGCGCTTAATGCCAGGCTGGTTTTATTGCTGCCCTGTTTTTTCTCAGTCGTCTCTGGCTGTGGCGTAACATCCACAGTCTCCCTGGTCTCTTCAACCACGGCGGAGGATTTTTCTTGTTCCGTCATTATGGCTTCCCATTATGAGAGTTATTGTAATGCGCGCAGCAGCGCATCGTTGTCGGCGTTATCAGCGATCCGAATATCTTGCCAGCCCAGTTCCCGGGCGAGGTTCGCCAGACGCTCACTGACGACCAGCAGCCGACAGCGGAGTAACCAGTTTTCACGATACCATTCCGGGATAAGCGACCACAGCTGTTGCAGCATTTCACCGCTGGTGACCACCATCGTGGTGACGCCGCGCGACTGCCAGCGCATGGCCTCTTGCGCCCCGTCATAGTACTTATTACAACGTTGATAACATTCACAAAATATCACTTCGGCTCCGCGCTCGCTGAGCGTTTCGCCCAGCAGCTCGCGTCCACCGTTGCCGCGCAAAATCAGGGCGCGCTTCCCTGCAACAGTTTGTAATTCAGGTAATTGTAGCAAGACTTCGCTGATTTCCCGATCCAGCGGATAACGAACATCCTTACTGCTTTCGGTATGCAGCGCCAGGGCGGTAGTCCGGCCGATGGCGAAATAGCCAGGTTCATCAGGCCAGCGCTGGCCGTCCTGCTGAAGTCGGGCGTGGGCAAACTCTACGGCATGCTGCGACAGGGCAAACAGCAGATCGCCTGCCTGCAGCGCGCGAAGATGACCGGCGAGCATCGGCAGCTCCCGGCCAGGGGAAAATTCAATCAGCGGAAAGCTCCAGGCCACCTGCCCCAGTGCGCGCAGACGGCTCACTAACTGATCTCCAGCGGGAGAAGGGCGGGTGACAAGAATACTCATGCCGGGGGTTCTCCGTTATATACATCCGCGAGGATTTCGCGGGCGCCATTGTTCAGCAGCTCTTCCGCCAGCGAAACGCCCAGCGTTTCTGCATCCTGCGGTTTACCGCGACGTTCGCCACGCACCATCTGCGAACCGTCCGGCGCGCCAACCAGCGCACGCAGCCACAGTTCACCGTCGATTAATTCAGCATAGCTGCCAATCGGTACCTGACATCCCCCTTCCAGACGCGTATTCATGGCGCGTTCAGCCTGGACCCGGATTGCGGTCTCAGCGTGATTGAGTGGCGCCAGCAGCGCATGGGTGCGTGTGTCATCGAGGCGACACTCAATACCCACAGCGCCCTGGCCGACGGCCGGCAGGGACTGCTCAGGCGACAGGGCTACGCGAATACGCGATTCCAGACCCAGGCGCTTCAGGCCCGCGACCGCCAGAATAATGGCATCGTACTCACCGCTATCGAGCTTACTGAGGCGAGTGCCAACGTTGCCGCGCAGGGAGCGAATGACCAGATCCGGACGGTACTCAGCCAGCTGGCACTGACGGCGTAAACTTGACGTGCCAACCACGCTTCCCTGGGGCAATGCCGCCAGCGAGTCGTAGTGGTTGGAGACAAAGGCGTCGCGGGGATCTTCACGCTCGCAAATGGTGACCAGACCCAGCCCCTCGGGGAAATCAACCGGGACGTCTTTCATTGAATGGACCGCGATATCAGCGCGATCCTCAAGCAGCGCCAGCTCCAGCTCTTTTACGAACAAGCCTTTACCGCCGACTTTCGCCAGCGGGGTATCAAGAATCACATCGCCGCGGGTGACCATAGGCACCAGCTCAACGCGTAAACCCGCATGGCAGGCTTCGAGGCGCTGCTTCACATATTGTGCCTGCCAGAGCGCAAGTGGGCTTTGGCGTGTGGCAATTCTTAAAACATTGTCTAACATGCTTGTTACCGTCTTAATCGTCTGCTGACCATCCTAACATTGTTGTCTCTGGACTGTCAGTTTTACGGACATTGAAGGGAATCAGGACAAGGCGACGACGCAAGTTGCCTGCAGCCGTATTCAGGAATTTACAGGTACAGAACGGTGCTACACTTGTATGTAGCGCATCTTTCTTTACGGTCAATCGGCAAGGTGTTAAATTGATCACGTTTTAGACCATTTTTTCGTCTCTCAGACCATAAAGACAAGGGCGAAAAGGCTGACAGCTATTTCTGAATTCTGTGAATGCATAATCCTCGGTCCGACTGAAGATTAGCGCTTCTAAACATCAGGCGATACTCTTGTACCTCTACATTGAGACTCTGAAACAGCGACTGGATGCCATCAATCAACTGCGTGTCGATCGCGCGCTTGCTGCCATGGGACCTGCTTTTCAACAGGTTTACAGTCTACTGCCGACATTGCTGCATTATCACCATCCACTGATGCCGGGTTACCTTGACGGTAACGTTCCCCAGGGCATTTGCATTTTCACGCCTGATGAAACCCAACAGCACTATCTGAACGAGCTGGAACTCTACCGTGGCATGCCGCCGCAGGAATCGCCGAAAGGCGAACTGCCGATTACCGGTCTCTATACCATGGGCAGTACCTCATCGGTCGGTCAGAGCTGTTCTTCCGATCTGGATATCTGGGTTTGCCATCAGTCCTGGCTCGATAACGAAGAGCGCCAGCTGTTGCAGCGTAAGTGCAGCCTGCTGGAGAGCTGGGCCGCGTCCCTTGGCGTGGAAGTCAGCTTCTTCCTGATCGACGAAAACCGTTTCCGCCATAATGAAAGCGGCAGTCTGGGTGGTGAAGACTGCGGTTCGACGCAGCACATCTTATTGCTGGATGAATTTTATCGTACCGCCGTGCGTCTGGCCGGTAAGCGTATTCTGTGGAATATGGTGCCGTGCGACGAAGAAGAGCATTACGACGATTACGTCATGATGCTGTACTCCCAGGGGGTACTGACGCCAAACGAGTGGCTGGATCTGGGCGGCTTAAGCTCCCTGTCCGCTGAAGAGTATTTCGGCGCGAGCCTGTGGCAGCTGTATAAAAGTATCGATTCACCGTACAAAGCGGTGCTGAAAACCCTGCTGCTCGAAGCCTATTCATGGGAATACCCAACGCCGCGCCTGCTGGCGAAAGACATCAAACAGCGTCTGCATGACGGCGAAATTGTCTCTTTCGGGCTCGATGCTTACTGCATGATGCTCGAACGCGTTACCGAATATCTGAAAGCCATTGACGATCCCACCCGTCTGGATCTGGTTCGTCGATGTTTCTATCTCAAAGTTTGTGAAAAGCTCAGCCGTGAACGCGCGTGCGTTGGCTGGCGTCGTGAAGTGCTCAGTCAGTTAGTCAAAGAGTGGGGATGGGACGAAGAACGTCTGTCGATGCTCGATAATCGCGCCAACTGGAAAATCGATCAGGTGCGTGAAGCGCATAACGAACTGCTTGATGCCATGATGCAGAGCTACCGCAACCTGATCCGCTTTGCCCGTCGTAACAACCTTAGCGTCTCTGCCAGCCCGCAGGATATCGGGGTGTTGACCCGTAAGCTGTACGCCGCGTTTGAAGCGCTGCCGGGTAAAGTCACTCTGGTAAACCCGCAGATTTCGCCGGATCTGTCCGAACCGAACCTGACCTTTATCTACGTTCCGCCTGGCCGCGCGAACCGGACCGGTTGGTATCTCTACAACCGTGCGCCGAATATGGATTCGA
Source organism: Leclercia sp. (assembly GCA_049284415.1). Lineage (GTDB taxonomy): Bacteria > Pseudomonadota > Gammaproteobacteria > Enterobacterales > Enterobacteriaceae > Enterobacter. The sequence goes on along the minus strand of JBAPXW010000020.1, from coordinate 45,085 downwards.
TCGTCAGCCATCAGCCGCTGGAATATAACCGTTATCTGAACAAGCTGGTGGCGTGGGCCTGGTTTAACGGCCTGCTGACCTCCCGTACCCGACTGTTTATTAAAGGCAACGAGGTGGTCGATCTCGCTAAACTGCAGGAAATGGTTGCCGATGTATCGCACCACTTCCCGCTGCGTCTGCCTGCACCGACGCCAAAAGCGCTCTACAGCCCGTGTGAAATTCGTCATCTGGCGATTATCGTTAACCTGGAATACGACCCGACTGCGGCGTTCCGCAATCAGGTGGTGCATTTCGATTTCCGCAAGCTGGATGTGTTCAGCTTTGGCGAGCAGCAAAACTGCCTGGTGGGCAGCGTTGACCTGCTGTACCGCAACTCGTGGAATGAGGTGCGTACCCTGCACTTCAACGGCGAGCAGGCGATGATCGAAGCATTGAAAACCATCCTCGGTAAGATGCATCAGGATGCGGCACCGCCGGACAGCGTGGAGGTGTTCTGCTACAGCCAGCACCTGCGCGGTCTGATCCGTACTCGCGTCCAGCAGCTGGTCTCTGAGTGCATCGATTTACGTCTCTCCAGCACCCGTCATGAAACCGGGCGCTTCAAAGCGCTGCGCGTCTCCGGGCAAACCTGGGGTCTGTTCTTTGAACGTCTGAACGTTTCGGTGCAGAAGCTGGAAAACGCCATCGAGTTTTATGGCGCCATTTCACATAACAAGCTGCACGGTCTGTCGGTTCAGGTTGAGACCAACCCTGTCAAACTGCCGCAGGTGGTGGATGGCTTTGCCAGCGAAGGGATTATTCAGTTCTTCTTCGAAGAGGCGGGGGACGAGTCAGGTTTCAATATCTATATTCTGGATGAGACCAACCGCGCCGAGGTGTACCACCACTGTGAAGGCAGCAAAGAGGAGCTGGTGCGCGACGTCAGCCGCTTCTACTCCTCTTCACACGACCGTTTCACCTATGGTTCAAGTTTTATCAACTTCAACCTGCCGCAGTTCTATCAGATTGTGAAGGTCGATGGCCGGGCGCAGGTGATACCGTTCCGAACCCAGGCGATTACCGCCGCCGTGCCTGCCAATCAGGACGCTTCCCCGCTGTTGCAGCAGTATTTTTCCTGAGTTGCTGCGCCCGGTGGCGCTACGCTTACCGGGCCGACAAAACACGAAACCGTAGGCCGGATAAGCGAAGCGCCATCCGGCAAAATAGCCTTAGCGGAAGCTCACCTCTTCACCTGACTGCTGCGTAGCCGCCTGCTCCAGCAGATCCCAGAACGCCTCACCGCTGCGATCGCAAATCCACTCGTCGCCTTTCAGGTTGAAATGGTAGCCGCCCTGTTTGGTGGCCAGCCACACCTGATGCAGCGGCTCCTGGCGATTGATAATGATCTTGCTGCCGTTCTCAAAACTGAGGGTCAGCACGCCGCCGTTAATTTCACAATCTATGTCGCTGTCACCGTCCCAGTCGTCCAGACGTTCTTCGATGGTCTGCCACAGGTTATCGGCAAGGCGATGGAATTCACTGTCATTCATGGTTCTGTTCCTGTTTTTCGTGATGGCGGCAGTATAACGCTAAATAATTCCCGTTGCAGGTTAGCGGCAAACTCTTGCTTTTGTGGCCTCTCCTGCGATGATAGAAACAGAAAGCACGAACTTACAGGCAACCCATAATGAAAAACGTTTTTCGAACGCTTGCCGTTCTCCTCACTCTGTTTAGCCTGACGGGCTGTGGTCTGAAAGGTCCGCTCTATTTCCCGCCAGCGGATAAAACTGCGCCGCCGCCAACCAAAAAAGCGGAAAGCACCATGGAAACCTCAGTGCCGGGTCGTAACGACCGTGGCGATGCTGGCGGTCCCAGCCAGGTGAATTACTGACGAGCGTTCTGATCCGCGCAATGGAGTGAATAATGCAGTTCTCTAAAATGCATGGCCTTGGCAATGATTTTATGGTCGTCGACGCGGTAACGCAGAATGTCTTCTTCTCTCCGGAGTTGATCCGCCGCCTGGCCGATCGGCACCTGGGGGTAGGCTTTGATCAGCTGCTGGTGGTTGAACCGCCTTACGATCCGGATCTCGATTTTCATTACCGCATCTTCAATGCCGACGGCAGCGAAGTGTCCCAGTGCGGCAACGGCGCGCGCTGTTTTGCCCGCTTTGTGCGTCTGAAAGGGCTCACCAACAAACGCGATATTCGCGTCAGTACCGCCAATGGGCGCATGGTGCTGAGCGTCACCGACGATGAGCTGGTGCGGGTGAACATGGGTGAACCCAACTTTGAGCCGTCCCAGGTGCCGTTTCGCGCCAATAAAGCGGAAAAGACCTATATCATGCGCGTGGCGGAACAGACAGTCTTGTGCGGCGTGGTTTCAATGGGCAATCCGCACTGCGTGATCCAGGTTGACGATGTCGCGACGGCACCTGTTGAAACGCTCGGCCCGGTACTGGAAAGCCATGAGCGCTTCCCGGAACGTGCCAACATCGGCTTTATGCAGGTGCTCACCCGGGAACATATTCGCCTGCGCGTATTTGAACGCGGGGCAGGCGAGACGCAGGCCTGCGGCAGCGGCGCTTGTGCCGCCGTCGCCGTCGGGATCGCGCAAGGTTTACTGGCAGAAGAGGTCCGCGTGGATTTACCCGGCGGGCGTCTTGATATTGCCTGGAAAGGCCCGGGTCAGCCGCTGTACATGACCGGCCCGGCAACACAAGTCTATGACGGGTTTATCCATCTATGAAACAACCAGGAGAAGAACTGCAGGAGACGCTGACGGCAATGGACGACCGGGCGGTCGTCGATTATCTGCTGCGCCATCCTGAGTTTTTTATTCGCAATGCCCGGGTGGTTGAAGAGATGCGCGTCCCGCATCCGATTCGCGGAACGGTCTCGCTGGTCGAATGGCATATGGCGCGCTCGCGCAATCATATCAACCATCTTGAAGAGAACATCTCGCTGCTGATGGAGCAGGCCAGCAGTAACGAAGGCCTGTTTTATCGCCTGCTGCACCTGCAGTCCAGGCTGGCCTCGGCCAGCAGTCTGGATGAGTTTTTGATGCGCTTCCATCGCTGGGCGAAGGAGCTGGGGCTGGCTGGGGCAACGATCCGCCTGTTCCCGGATCGCTGGCGCATTGGTGCCCCGTCCGGGTTTACTCACCTGGCATTGCAGCGTCAGGCGTTTGAGCCGCTGCGCATTCAGCGCCTGGGTCATGATTATCACTATCTGGGGCCGCTGAACGGCCCTGAGCTGCTGGTGGTTCTGCCGGAAGCAAAAGCCATCGGTTCGGTGGCGATGTCGCTGATGGGGCGCGAAGGCGATCTCGGGGTGATGTTATTTTCCAGCCGCGATCCGCAGCATTATCAGCAGGGACAAGGAACGCAGTTACTTCAGGAGATCGCGCAGATGCTGCCCGAGCTGCTGGAGCGCTGGATTGAGCGCGTATGAGCGATCTCCTGGCGTCCGCTGTAACGCGTTTTCTGCGCTACCTCGGCGTGGAGCGACAGCTCAGCCCGATCACCTTGCTGAACTATCAGCGTCAGCTGGATGCCATCATGCAGCTGGCCGCTGAAATGAACCTGACGAGCTGGCAGCAATGCGATGCCGCCGCCGTGCGGGCGTTTGCCGTGCGCAGCCGCCGTAAAGGGCTCGGTCCTGCCAGCCTCGCGCTGCGGCTTTCGGCATTGCGCAGCCTCTTCGACTGGCTGGTCAGCCAGGGTGAGCTCAAAGCGAACCCGGCCAAAGGGATTGCTGCGCCAAAAGCGCCGCGCCATCTGCCGAAAAATATCGATGTTGATGACGTTAACCGCCTGCTGGATATCGATCTTAACGATCCGCTGGCGGTGCGCGATCGGGCGATGCTGGAAGTGATGTACGGCGCCGGGTTGCGTCTTTCTGAGCTGGTAAACCTTGATATCAAACACCTCGATCTGGAGACCGGCGAAGTGTGGGTGATGGGCAAAGGCAGCAAAGAGCGCCGCCTGCCGATTGGCCGCAATGCGGTGGCGTGGATTGAGCACTGGCTGGATCTGCGCGGACTGTTTGGCGCTGAAGAAAATGCGCTATTTCTGTCGAAGCTGGGTAAACGTATCTCGGCGCGTAACGTGCAAAAACGCTTTGCCGAGTGGGGCATTAAGCAGGGGCTGAACAGCCATGTTCATCCCCACAAGCTGCGCCACTCGTTCGCCACGCACATGCTCGAATCCAGCGGCGATCTGCGCGGGGTTCAGGAGCTGCTGGGCCACGCCAATTTATCGACCACCCAAATCTATACCCATCTCGATTTTCAACACCTTGCCTCGGTGTACGACGCGGCGCATCCACGCGCCAAACGGGGGAAATAATGCGTTTTTATCGTCCATTAGGCCAAATCTCTGCACTGACGTTCGACCTTGATGACACGCTTTACGACAACCGCGAGGTGATCCTGCGTACCGAGCGGGAAGCGTTGGCGTTTGTGCAAAACTACCATCCGGCGTTAAACGCGCTGGAGAACAAAGAGTTTCACCGCCTGCGCCAGGCGTTGCGACAAACCGAGCCGGAAATCTACCACGACGTCACCGAATGGCGCCGTCGTGCCGTGGAGCAGGCGATGCTTAACGCCGGCCTGACCGCCGCCGAGGCCGCGCTGGGCGCAGAGGCGTCCATGGCGCACTTTGCCACCTGGCGCAGCCGTATCGACGTGCCGCAGGAGACCCACGACACGCTGGCTGCGCTTGCCGCGAAGTGGCCGCTGGTGGCGATCACCAACGGTAACGCTCAGCCGGAGCTGTTTGGTTTGGGCGATTACTTTGAGTTCGTCCTGCGCGCGGGTCCACACGGACGTTCCAAGCCCTTTAACGACATGTACCATCTGGCCGCCGACAAACTCGGCCTGCCGCTGGGTGAGATCCTGCACGTTGGCGATGACCTGACTACCGATGTCGCCGGGGCGATCCGCTGCGGCATGCAGGCCTGCTGGATCAAACCCGAAAACGCCGATCTGATGCACACCCTCGACAGCCGCCTGTTGCCACACGTTGAAATTTCACGGTTGGCATCCCTCACCACGCTGATATAATCACCAGTAGTATTGTATAAATTAACAGTATGCCCGGCCTGCAAACCGCAGCCGGGCAGATGACTTCTGGCGGTGCCAATGGACGTTTCTTACCTGCTCGACAGCCTTAATGACAAACAGCGTGACGCGGTTGCCGCGACGCGAACCAATATGCTGGTGCTGGCAGGGGCAGGCAGTGGTAAGACCCGCGTTCTGGTGCACCGTATCGCCTGGCTGCAGTGCGTGGAAAACTGCTCGCCGTATTCCATCATGGCGGTCACCTTCACCAACAAAGCGGCGGCGGAAATGCGCCACCGTATCGCCCAGCTGATGGGCACCAGCCAGGGCGGCATGTGGGTCGGCACTTTCCACGGTCTGGCGCACCGTCTGCTGCGCGCGCACCATATGGACGCCAACCTGCCGCAGGATTTTCAGATCCTCGACAGCGAAGATCAGCTCCGTCTGCTGAAGCGTCTGATCAAGGCCATGAACCTTGACGAGAAGCAGTGGCCGCCGCGTCAGGCGATGTGGTACATCAACGGCCAGAAAGACGAAGGGCTGCGCCCGCATCATATTCAGAGCTTCGGCAACCCGATTGAGCAGACCTGGCAGAAGGTCTATCAGGCCTATCAAGAAGCCTGCGATCGCGCCGGTCTGGTGGATTTTGCCGAGCTGCTGCTGCGCGCCCATGAGCTTTGGCTCAACAAGCCGCATATTCTGCAGCACTACCGCGAACGCTTTACCAATATCCTGGTGGACGAATTCCAGGATACCAACAACATTCAGTACGCGTGGATCCGCCTGCTGGCGGGCGATTCCAGCAAGGTGATGATCGTTGGCGACGATGATCAGTCCATCTACGGCTGGCGTGGGGCGCAGGTCGAGAACATCCAGCGCTTCCTGAATGATTTCCCTGGCGCCGAGACTATCCGCCTGGAGCAAAATTACCGCTCAACCAACAACATCCTTAGCGCGGCGAACGCCCTGATCGAAAACAACAACGGTCGTCTGGGTAAAAAGCTGTGGACCGACGGCGTCGACGGCGAACCGATCTCCCTTTACTGCGCGTTCAACGAGCTGGATGAAGCCCGCTTTGTGGTGAACCGCATCAAGACCTGGCAGGACAACGGCGGCCAGCTTGAGCAGTGCGCGATCCTGTACCGCAGCAACGCCCAGTCGCGCGTGCTGGAAGAGGCGCTGCTGCAGGTGAGCATGCCGTACCGCATCTATGGTGGGATGCGCTTCTTCGAACGCCAGGAGATCAAAGATGCGCTGTCATATCTGCGCCTGATTGCCAACCGTAACGATGACGCCGCGTTTGAGCGCGTGGTGAACACCCCGACCCGCGGCATTGGGGATCGCACCCTCGACGTGGTGCGCCAGACTTCCCGCGACAGGCAGCTGACACTGTGGCAGGCCTGCCGCGAGCTGTTGCAGGAGAAAGCCCTCGCCGGACGCGCGGCCAGCGCACTGCAGCGTTTCCTTGAGCTGATCGAAGCGCTGGCGCAGGAAACGGCCGATATGCCGCTGCACGTCCAGACCGACCGGGTGATTAAAGATTCCGGTCTGCGCATGATGTACGAGCAGGAGAAGGGCGAGAAAGGCCAGACCCGTATCGAGAACTTAGAGGAGCTGGTGACGGCAACGCGCCAGTTCAGCTACAACGACGAAGAAGAAGACCTGATGCCGCTGCAGGCATTCCTGTCCCATGCCGCGCTGGAAGCGGGCGAAGGGCAGGCCGATACCTGGCAGGACGCGGTTCAACTGATGACCCTGCACTCGGCCAAAGGGCTGGAGTTCCCGCAGGTGTTTATCGTCGGAATGGAAGAGGGGATGTTCCCGAGCCAGATGTCGCTGGATGAAGGCGGTCGTCTGGAAGAGGAGCGTCGGCTGGCCTATGTGGGCGTGACCCGCGCGATGCAAAAGCTGACCCTGACCTACGCCGAAACCCGCCGTCTGTATGGCAAAGAGGTTTACCATCGTCCGTCGCGTTTTGTCGGCGAACTGCCGGAAGCCTGTGTGGAAGAGGTGCGCCTGCGGGCCAGCATTAGCCGTCCGGTCAGCCATCAGCGCCTCGGTGCACCCATCTCAGAAAACGACACCGGTTTTAAGCTCGGCCAGCGCGTTCGTCATGCCAAATTTGGCGAAGGCACCATCGTGAATCTGGAAGGCAGCGGCGAGCACAGCCGCCTGCAGGTGGCGTTCCAGGGGCAGGGGATCAAATGGCTGGTGGCGGCTTATGCGCGGCTTGAAACTGTTTAACATTCAGAAAAATATCACTATTTTGTAATAATCTGCCAGGCTTATACGTTGAAGGGGATTTAATGCTCTTCAGCGTTCCCTTGCGTGTTGACGCCGCCGTGACTGCTGGCGTAACATGCGCGCACGATTACGCTAAGAGGACATTCGCCTTGGACACACCCAGTACATACTGGCTCAATTCCCTGTCATCCAGGAACAACTCCTAAGGCTATCTCCTCTTGCTGATGGCCTTAGTGGTTGTCAGCGATCTGTTTTTCCCGTCGCTCTGAGTCAGGCTGTTTAATGGTCTGAAACCCAATTTGTTTCTGTGTGCCCACCGAACTGTCCGATATTTTTTGCATTGGGAGTCCCGGTCATGCTGAGCGCATTTCAACTGGAAAAAAACCGACTGATTCGGCTTGAAGCCGAAGAGTCACAGCCCCTCATTGATGCCGTATGGGTGGATCTGGTCGAACCGGACGACGACGAACGCCTGCGCGTACAATCTGAGCTCGGACAAAGCCTGGCAACCCGCCCGGAACTGGAAGACATCGAAGCCTCCGCCCGTTTCTTCGAAGACGAAGACGGTCTGCACATTCACTCCTTTTTCTTCTTCGAAGATGCGGAAGATCACGCCGGTAACTCCACCGTCGCCTTCACCATTCGCGATGGTCGTCTGTTTACCCTGCGCGAGCGCGAGCTGCCTGCTTTCCGCCTGTACCGCATGCGCGCCCGTAGCCAGGCGATGGTCGACGGCAACGCGTATGAACTGCTGCTCGATCTGTTTGAAACCAAAATCGAACAGCTGGCAGATGAAATTGAAAACATCTACAGCGATCTGGAAAAGCTGAGCCGGGTGATCATGGAAGGGCATCAGGGCGATGAGTATGACGAAGCGCTCTCGACGCTGGCGGAGCTGGAGGATATCGGCTGGAAAGTGCGCCTGTGTCTGATGGATACCCAGCGTGCACTCAACTTCCTGGTGCGCAAGGCGCGACTGCCGGGTGGCCAGCTGGAGCAGGCGCGTGAGATCCTGCGCGATATCGAATCCCTGCTGCCGCACAACGAATCCCTGTTCCAGAAGGTGAACTTCCTGATGCAGGCGGCGATGGGCTTTATCAACATCGAGCAGAACCGCATTATCAAGATCTTCTCGGTGGTTTCCGTTGTGTTCCTGCCGCCGACGCTGGTGGCCTCGAGCTACGGGATGAACTTTGAGTTTATGCCGGAGCTGAGATGGAGCTTTGGTTACCCGGGCGCGATTATATTTATGGTGCTCGCGGGGCTGGCGCCGTATCTGTACTTCAAGCGCCGAAACTGGCTGTGATCGTTGCGCCCGGTGGCGCTACGCTTACCGGGCCTACGGGATGTGTAAGCCGGATAAGGCGCAGCCGCCATCCGGCAAAAAGGCGCTACAGCCCTTTACGCACCCGGCGTTGGGTATAAATCGCATCCGCAACAAATACCGCCAGTGCCACCCAGATAAAGCCAAACGTCACCATCTTATCCGCACCCGGCACTTCGCCGTAGAACATCACCGCCAGCAGGAACATCAGCGTCGGGCCGATGTACTGGAAGAAGCCCAGCGTCGAGAGGCGCAGGCGCGTCGCTGCACCGGTAAAGCACAGCAATGGAATGGTGGTGACGATACCCGCCGCCATTAGCATGACGTTCAGCGTCCACGGGTTACTGCCCATATGGCTGGTACTGCTGTCGGCAATCCCGAACAGGTAAATGGCCGCCAGCGGCAGTAGCCACAGGGTTTCAAACAGCATCCCGGTTTGCGCTTCCACGGCGATTTTTTTGCGAACCAGGCCATAGAAAGCAAAGCTGAACGCCAGCCCCAGGGCGATAACCGGCAGCGAGCCAAAGGTCCAGAGCTGAATAAGTACGCCGCAGAGAGCAAGCAGCACCGCCACCCACTGCATCCGGCGGAAGCGCTCCCCGAGGAACAACATCCCCAGCACAATATTCACCAGCGGGTTAATGAAGTAGCCGAGGCTGGCTTCCAGCATGTGATGGTTGTTCACCGACCAGATAAACAGCAGCCAGTTGCCGCCAATCAGGACGGCTGAAAGGGCCAGCAGGAAGATTTTCCTGGGTGTTTGCAGCAGTTTTTTCACGCCTGACCACTGACGGCTCACGCTCATCAGCGCCACCATAAAGAAAAACGACCAGATCACGCGGTGGGTAAGAATTTCGTCGGCAGGAACATAGTGAATCAGCTTGAAGTACGCCGGTGCGATACCCCAAATAAAATAAGCGGCGAGGGCGAGTAAAACGCCCTGCCGCGTCTGTTTAGCATCCATCAGGAAAATCCGTTACAAAAAAGTAACGCAATTTTACCCGATTTTACCGTCTCAACCCACCATATAAGTGGCGGTTGCGCTGGCGATGTAAACCTGCTCTTCGTTATGTAGCTCCACGCGCGCCACCGCCACTTTGTTACCGGCGCGCAGCAGGCTGCTGCTGGCGGTGAAGCGATTGCCGCGACCGGGGCGCAGATAATCGACGCGCAGATCGATAGTGCCCATCCGCGACAGGCGCTGGCGCAGTTCGTCTTCGTTAATGGTGTCGTGGCGGGTCAGAGTACTTCCTACGCAGACCAGCCCGGCGGCCACGTCCAGTGCGGAGGCGATCACCCCGCCATGAAGAATGCTTTGCGCCCAGTTGCCGACCATCATCGGCTGATTGTTGAAGCTAAGCTGGGCAAAATCTTTCTCGTAGCGTTCCAGCTCCAGGCCCAGCGCACGGTTGAACGGCATGTGATAGACGAAGATCTCGCCGACAAGCTTGAGCACTTGTTCGGCAGTAAGCGTGGCTGACATGGCACGTCACATCCTTTTTGTTATGAGGATGTTGATTTTATTCCTCATTAATGTGAATTTCCACATTAGGAGCAGAGGTAAAGCTGGTAATCGTCAAATATGTTAAATTGATTCAAAATAATTCTTCATTAAAACGATATTGCAGGAGAGCACCACCGATGCGGACGTATCTGGCCTGGTTCCTGGCAGCGGCTACGCTGCCTTCTGTCACCTTTGCGCAGGACGCGAACAATGTGGAGGTCAGTGATACCCCAGCCGTGCGCGGGAGCATTATCGCCAACCTTCTGGAAGAGCATGACAACCCATTCACGCTCTACCCCTATGACAGCAATTACCTGATCTACACCGCCACCAGCGATCTCAATAAAGAGGCGATAAGCACCTATGACTGGGTCGACAATGCGCGTAAAGATGAGGTGAAATTTCAGCTGAGCCTCGCGTTCCCGCTGTGGCGCGGGATCCTCGGGCCTAACTCGCTGCTGGGGGGCTCCTACACGCAACGCTCCTGGTGGCAGCTGTCCAACAGCGATGAGTCTTCGCCATTTCGTGAAACCAACTATGAACCGCAACTGTTCCTTGGGTTCGCCACCGATTACTCGCTGGGCGGCTGGACGCTGCGGGACGTGGAGTTTGGCTACAACCACCAATCCAACGGCCGCTCCGATCCCACCTCGCGCAGTTGGAACCGCCTCTATACCCGCCTGATGGCGCAAAACGATAACTGGCTGGTCGAGGTCAAACCCTGGTATGTGATTGGCAATACCGACGATAACCCGGATATCACCAAATACATGGGCTACTACCAGCTACGGGTCGGCTATCAGCTGGGCGAAGCGGTGCTCAGCGTGAAGGGGCAGTACAACTGGAACAGCGGCTACGGCGGGGCAGAAGTCGGCGTGAGCTATCCGCTGACCCGTCACGTGCGCCTTTATACGCAGGTTTACAGCGGCTATGGTGAGTCGCTGATCGACTACAATTTCAACCAGACGCGCGTTGGCGTGGGCGTGATGCTGAACGATCTTTTCTAGCATCCTCGAATGTTTTTGTCTTAAACGTTGAAGTTTCTCTCGCAGGCGCTGAAAATAGCGCCTGTTTTTATTTCAGGCAAATGGGGTTGATGTGGTGCAGGCGGAAGTTGTGAATCAGGAGTTGCTGGCTAAACAGGTTTTACATGAAACCTTTGGCTACCAGCAGTTTCGCCCGGGCCAGGAAACCATCATTAATGCTGCCCTGACCGGTCGCGATTGTCTGGTAGTGATGCCCACCGGCGGTGGCAAATCATTATGCTATCAGGTTCCTGCGCTGGTACTGAATGGCCTGACCATCGTGGTATCGCCGCTGATCTCGCTGATGAAAGATCAGGTCGATCAGCTGCTGGCCAACGGCGTGTCGGCGGCCTGTCTGAACTCGACGCAAACCCGAGAGCAGCAGCAGGAGGTGATGGCCGGTTGCCGCACCGGACAGATCCGCCTGTTGTATATCGCGCCGGAACGTCTGATGCTGGATAACTTCCTTGAGCATCTGACGCACTGGAATCCGGTGCTGGTGGCGGTGGACGAAGCCCACTGTATCTCGCAGTGGGGGCATGATTTCCGCCCGGAATACGCCGCCCTCGGCCAGCTGCGTCAGCGCTTCCCGGCGGTGCCGTTTATGGCCCTTACCGCCACCGCTGATGACACCACCCGTCTTGATATCGCGCGCCTGCTGGGGCTCGACGATCCGCTGATTCAGGTCAGCAGCTTCGATCGCCCGAACATCCGCTACATGCTGATGGAAAAGTTTAAGCCGCTGGATCAGCTCCTGCGCTACGTGCAGGAGCAGCGCGGCAAGTCGGGCATTATCTACTGTAACAGCCGGGCAAAAGTGGAAGACACCGCCGCTCGTCTGCAGAGCCGGGGTTTTAGCGCCGCGGCTTACCATGCCGGGCTGGAAAACCACATCCGTGCCGACGTGCAGGAGAAGTTCCAGCGCGACGACCTGCAAATTGTGGTGGCGACCGTCGCCTTTGGTATGGGCATCAACAAACCGAACGTGCGCTTTGTGGTGCATTTCGACATTCCGCGCAATATCGAATCCTACTATCAGGAGACCGGCCGCGCCGGGCGTGATGGCCTGCCGGCTGAGGCGATGCTGTTTTACGATCCGGCCGATATGGCCTGGCTGCGCCGCTGTCTGGAAGAGAAGCCCGCCGGGGCGCTGCTGGATATTGAGCGGCACAAGCTCAATGCGATGGGCGCTTTTGCCGAGGCGCAAACCTGCCGCCGTCTGGTGCTGCTCAACTACTTTGGCGAAGGTCGCCAGGCGTCGTGCGGCAACTGCGATATCTGCCTCGACCCGCCTAAACAGTACGATGGCCTGATGGACGCGCGTAAAGCGTTGTCCACCATCGGACGTGTTAATCAGCGCTTTGGCATGGGGTACGTGGTGGAAGTCCTGCGCGGGGCGAATAACCAGCGTATCCGCGAGATGGGCCACGATAAGCTGCCGGTGTACGGGATTGGCAAAGAGAACAGCCACGAACACTGGGTCAGCATTATCCGCCAGCTTATTCACCTCGGGTTTGCGACGCAGAATATTGCCCAGCACTCCGCATTACAGCTGACGGAAGCAGCCCGCCCGGTGCTGCGCGGCGTGGTGGAGCTACAGCTTGCCGTCCCGCGCGTGGTGGCCCTTAAGCCGCGCGTGATGCAGAAATCCTACGGCGGCAACTACGACCGTAAGCTGTTCGCCAAACTGCGTAAGCTACGCAAAGCCATCGCCGACGAAGAGAACATCCCGCCGTATGTGGTGTTCAACGACGCTACGCTGATTGAGATGGCCGAGCAGATGCCGCTCAGCGCCAGCGAAATGCTCAGCGTCAACGGCGTTGGCACACGCAAGCTGGAACGCTTTGGCAAAGAGTTTATGGCGCTGATTCGTTCCCATGCTGACGGTGATGATGATGAGTAGTCAGCCGGGCGAAAAAGTGCCAGGATGATGACTCTCTGAACTCTTCCCCCGCGAGTTAATTATGTTAACCCTGTTTCTGACTGTGGCGCTGGTGCACATTGTGGCGCTGATGAGCCCTGGCCCCGACTTTTTCTTCGTCTCGCAAACGGCGGTGAGCCGTTCGCGTAAAGAGGCGATGATGGGCGTGCTGGGCATTACCCTCGGTGTCATGGTCTGGGCGGCCGTTGCGCTGCTTGGCCTGAACCTGATCCTCGAGAAAATGGCCTGGCTGCATACCATCATTATGGTCGGCGGCGGTCTGTATCTGTGCTGGATGGGGTATCAGATGCTGCGCGGCGCGCTGAAGAAAGAAGACAACACAGCAGCGGAACCGAAGGTGGAACTGGCATCGGGCGGACGGAGCTTTGTGAAAGGGCTGCTGACCAATCTGGCGAATCCAAAAGCGATTATCTATTTCGGCTCAGTCTTTTCCCTGTTCGTGGGCGACAGCGTCGGTGTCGGCGCGCGCTGGGGGATTTTCCTGCTGATCGTGCTGGAAACCTTCGCCTGGTTTACCGTGGTGGCCAGCCTGTTTGCCTTACCGTCGATGCGTCGCGGTTATCAACGACTGGCGAAGTGGATTGACGGCGTTGCCGGTGCATTATTCACCGGCTTCGGTATTCATCTCATTCTGTCGCGCTAAGCATGCCGCGCTGAGGCCAACAGCGCACCCACCAGCATAAACAGCGACCCGAACACTTTATTCAGGGCCTTCATCTGACGAGGCCCTTTTATCCATGTCGCAATCCGCGTTGCCAGCGTGGCATAGCCAATCATCACGATAATATCGACCACAATCGTCGTCACGCCGAGCACCGCGTACTGCGCGAGCTGGGGCTGATGCGGCACGATAAACTGCGGGAACAGAGCGGCAAGAAAGACGATGCTCTTCGGGTTGGTCAGGTTAACAAATACCGCGCGTTTAAACAGCCGACCCCAGCTTTGCGTCTGGGCCATCGTGTTCAGATCGATGGCACCTGCGGCGCGCCACTGCTGGATCCCCAGCCAGATAAGATACGCCGCGCCTGCCCATTTCAGCACTTCAAAGGCCAGTACCGAACGGGAGAAAAGCGTACCCAACCCTACGCCCACCAGCACAATATGAATGGCCAGCCCGGTCTGCAATCCGGCAATCGATGCCGCTGCGCCGCGATAGCCGTGATTCATTGCGGTGGTCATGGTGTTGATCGCCCCGGAGCCCGGGGAGAGGCTAAGGATGATGGATGTCAGCAGGTAAGCGAACCACCACTCTATGGTCATTTGAAACTCCCGAATCGTCTATTTTTATGCCACAATACGCTAATGTTGAGTCATTTTGTGACCCGTCACGAAAAAACGATATTCCTTGGCTTACAGGGGCACAAACCCAATGTTTCAGCAGAAAACGGACTGGGAAACACGAGAAAAGGCATTTGCTGCTTTCTCCATGGGGCCACTGACCGATTTCTGGCGCCAGCGCGAAGAGGGCGGGTTTACGGGCGTTGATGATGTGCCGGTACGCTTTGTGCGCTTTCGGGCAGAGAGTCACGATTCGGTGATTGTGGTTTGCCCGGGGCGTATCGAAAGCTACGTGAAGTACGCCGAGCTGGCCTACGACCTTTTCCACCTCGGTTTTGACGTGCTGATTATCGATCACCGCGGTCAGGGGCGTTCCGGGCGCATGTTGTCCGACACGCACCGGGGCCATGTGAGTAAATTCAGCGATTACGTCGATGATTTTGCCGCCTTCTGGCAGCAGGAAGTGCAGCCCGGACCGTGGCGAAAACGCTTTATTCTGGCGCACTCGATGGGAGGCGCGATCGCCACGCTGTTTTTGCAGCGTCATCCTCATCAGTGTGATGCCATTGCGCTGAGCGCCCCGATGTTTGGCATCGTGATGCGCCTGCCGGAGTGGATGGTACGCCATATTCTCGACTGGGCTGAGGGCCATCAGCGCGTTCGTGAAGGCTACGCCATCGGCACCGGACGCTGGCGCGCACTGCCGTTTGCCCTTAACGTGTTAACCCACAGTCGGCAGCGCTATCGCCGCAACCTGCGCTTTTACGCGGATGAACCCCGCTTACGCGTCGGCGGTCCAACCTACCACTGGGTGCGTGAAGGCATTCTGGCGGGGGAAGAGGCGCTGGCTGGCGCCGATCAGGATGATACCCCGATGCTCTTGCTTCAGGCAGAGGAGGAGCAGGTGGTTGATAACCGCATGCACGAACGCTTTTGTGAACAGCGAGCCGCAGTCGGATACCCTTGTGATGGGGGTAAACCACTGGTCATAAACGGCGCGTACCATGAGATCCTTTTCGAAAAGGACGCCATGCGCTCAGTCGCACTCCACGCCATCGTCGATTTTTTCGGCAGGCATAACTGATATTCACCAGAGGTTAAATTTTCCTATGTACCAGGTTGTCGCGTCTGACTTAGATGGCACGCTGCTCTCTCCCGATCACACCTTATCGCCTTACGCGAAAGAAACCTTAAAACTCCTGACTGCCCGCGGCGTGAATTTTGTCTTCGCGACGGGCCGCCATCACGTCGATGTGGGGCAGATCCGCGATAATCTGGAGATCAAATCCTACATGATCACCTCCAACGGTGCCCGCGTGCACGATCTGGACGGTAATCTGATCTTCACCCATAACCTCGATCGCGATATCGCCGCTGACCTGTTCGGCGTGGTGCATAACAACCCCGATATCATCACCAACGTTTACCGTGATGATGAATGGTTTATGAACCGCCACCGTCCGGATGAGATGCGTTTCTTCAAAGAAGCGGTCTTTAACTACGCCCTGTACGAGCCGGGCCTGCTGGAGCCAGAAGGCATCAGCAAAGTGTTCTTCACCACCGACACCCACGAAGCGCTGCTGCCGCTGGAGCAGGCGATCAATGCCCGCTGGGGCGATCGGGTTAACGTCAGCTTCTCCACGCTGACCTGTCTGGAAGTGATGGCGGGCGGGGTTTCCAAAGGTCATGCGCTGGAAGCGGTCGCCAAGCGCCTGGGCTTTAGCCTGCAGGATTGCATCGCCTTTGGTGACGGCATGAACGATGCCGAGATGCTATCGATGGCGGGTAAAGGCTGCATTATGGAAAACGCGCATCAGCGCCTGAAAGATCTCCATCCGGAGCTGGAAGTGATTGGCACCAATGGCGACAACGCCGTACCGAATTACCTGCGTAAGCTGTTTCTTGAATAATTTTCACTCAGCAACGATTGGTTGATATTCACTCAGTCGTCAACTAAAGAGTTCGCTACAATGCCTGTCCTTCTTCCTGAGAGACAAGCATTGTGGCGCTACTCATTATCACCACTATTCTGTGGGCCTTCTCATTCAGCCTGATCGGTGAATATCTTGCCGGACACGTGGACAGCTACTTTTCGGTGCTGATGCGCGTCGGACTGGCGGCCCTGGTGTTCCTGCCGTTTCTGCGTCTGCGCGGGCAAACGCTGAAAACCATTTCGCTGTACATGCTGGTGGGCGCTATGCAGCTCGGCATCATGTATCTGTTCAGCTTCCGCGCTTACGTCTACCTGTCGGTATCGGAATTTCTGCTGTTCACCGTGCTGACGCCGCTCTATATCACCCTGATCTACGATTTGATGAGTAAACGCCGTTTGCGTTGGGGTTACCTGCTGAGTGCGGCGCTGGCGGTGGCGGGTGCGGCGATCATTCGCTACGACAAAGTGAGCGATCACTTCTGGACCGGATTGATGTTTGTCCAGCTCGCCAATATCAGTTTTGCCATTGGCATGGTGGGCTATAAGCGGCTGATGGAGATCCACCCGATGCCGCAGCACAACGCCTTTGCCTGGTTCTATATGGGAGCGCTTATCGTCGCGGTCGTGGCGTGGTTTATGTTGGGCAATCCACAAAAACTGCCAACCACCACGGTGCAGTGGAGCGTGTTGATCTGGCTGGGCGTGGTCGCTTCCGGGCTGGGGTACTTTATGTGGAATTACGGTGCCACCCAGGTGGACGCCGGTACGCTGGGGATCATGAACAACGTTCACGTCCCCGCTGGCCTGCTGGTTAACCTGGCAATCTGGCAGGAACAACCTCACTGGCCAAGCTTTATTATTGGGGGAACGGTGATCCTGGCTTCACTGTGGGTGCATCGCCGTTGGGTCGCTCCGCGCTCCGCACAAACGGCAGATGGTCGCAAGCGTGATTCCGCGCTGAGCGAATAAAGGCCTCGGTAACCGGTTGACGCTGCTCGCCATCGCGCACGGCGGCGTACAACCGGCTCCACAATCCCTCGCCCAGGGTTTTGGTCACCACCAGACCCTGGCGTTCAAAGCTCTCCACCACCCAGTGCGGCAGCGCTGCAATCCCCATTCTCGCCGCCACCATCTGCACCAGCAGCAGGGTGTTATCCACGCTTTTCAGCTGTGGGTTGATGCCGGCTGGCTGTAAAAAGTGACGCCAGATATCGAGGCGACTGCGCTGAACCGGGTAGATCAGCAGCGTTTCGGCAGCCAGATCTTCCGGCGTCACGCGCGTTTTGGCGGCCAGCGGATGGTCCGGGGCCAGCACCAGCCGCACTTCATAATCAAACATCGGCGAATAGTGCAGACCGCTGCGCGGCAGAATATCCGAGGTCATCACCAGGTCCAGCTCGCCCTGCGTCAGGGAGGGCTGCGGATCGAAGGTCACGCCCGATTTAAAGTCCATCTCCACCTGCGGCCAGTTCTGGCGAAAATTCTCAAGCGCCGGGGTCAGCCACTGAATACAGCTGTGACACTCAATGGCGATGCGCAGCCGCGTTTGCTGCGGTTCGTTGCACGCCTGCAGCGCGCTGGCGATCTGCGGCAGCACCTGATTCGCCAGCTGGAGCAACACTTCGCCCTGCGGCGTAAAGCGCAGCGGCTGGCTTTTGCGCACAAACAGACGAAAGCCAAGGCGTTGTTCCAGATCGCTGAACTGGTGAGAAAGGGCGGACTGGGTCTGGTGCAGGGTAGCTGCCGCCGCTGCGAGTGAACCGCAGTTCCGTAACGCCTGGAGCGTTTTCAGGTGTTTTATCTCGATCATGAAAGTCCTTCACTTCGCCATGAACAATTTGCGCTTGAGGAATATACAGTAACTGCCAATTATAGATGTGTAAACATCTGGATGGCTAAATCCTAAAAATTCCACAAGGGGCAACACGATGACAATTATTAATCACACTCTTGGTTTTCCTCGCGTTGGTCTGCGTCGCGAACTGAAAAAAGCACAAGAAAGCTACTGGGCAGGCAATGCCAGCCGGGAAGAACTGCTGGCGGTGGGCCGCGAACTGCGCGCCCGTCACTGGGATCAGCAGAAGCAGGCTGGAGTGGATCTGCTGCCGGTGGGTGATTTCGCCTGGTACGACCATGTTCTGACCACCAGCCTGCTGTTGGGCAACGTGCCGGCTCGTCATCAGAACAGCGACGGATCGGTGGATATCGACACCCTGTTCCGCCTTGGCCGCGGCCGTGCGCCGAGCGGTGAGCCCGCTGCCGCCGCTGAAATGACCAAATGGTTTAACACCAACTACCACTACATGGTGCCGGAGTTCGTTAAAGGTCAGCAGTTCAAACTGACCTGGACCCCGCTGCTGGATGAAGTGGACGAAGCGCTGGCGCTGGGCCACAAGATTAAACCTGTGCTGCTGGGCCCGGTAACCTACCTGTGGCTGGGCAAAGTAAAGGGCGAGCAGTTTGACCGTCTGAGCCTGCTTAACGATATCCTGCCGGTCTACCAGCAGGTGCTGGCTGAGCTGGCGAAACGCGGCGTTGAGTGGGTGCAAATAGACGAACCTGCGCTGGTGCTGGAGCTGCCGCAAGCGTGGCTGGACGCCTTCCAGCCGGCTTATGACGCGCTGACCGGTCAGGTGAAGCTGCTGCTGACCACCTATTTCGAAGGCGTGACGCCGAATCTTAATACCATTACCGCTCTGCCGGTACAGGGTCTGCACGTTGACCTCGTTCACGGCAAAGATCAGGTGGCTGAACTGCACAATCGCCTGCCAGCCGACTGGCTGCTTTCTGCCGGTCTGGTGAACGGGCGTAACGTCTGGCGTGCGGATCTGACTGAGAAATACGCCCAGATTAAAGACATTGTCGGTCTTCGTGACCTGTGGGTGGCCTCCTCCTGCTCCCTGCTGCACAGCCCAATCGACCTGAGCGTGGAAACCCGTCTGGATGCGGAAGTGAAGAGCTGGTTTGCCTTCGCTCTGCAAAAATGTGAAGAGCTGGCCCTGCTGCGCGATGCCCTCAACAGCGGCGACACGGCGGCTATTAGCGAATGGAGCGCCCCGATTCAGGCCCGTCGTCACTCCACGCGTGTTCACAACGTGGCTGTCGAACAGCGTCTTGCGGCAATCACCGCCCAGGACAGCCAGCGTGAAAACGCCTATGAAGTGCGTGCTGAAGCCCAGCGTGCGCGCTTCAACCTGCCTGCCTGGCCGACCACCACCATCGGTTCTTTCCCGCAGACCACTGAGATCCGCGGCCTGCGTCTGGACTTCAAAAAGGGCAACCTCGATGCGGGCAACTACCGCACCGGCATTGCCGAACACATCAAGCAGGCGATTGCCGAGCAGGAGCGCTTAGGTCTGGACGTGCTGGTACACGGTGAAGCCGAGCGTAACGACATGGTGGAATACTTCGGTGAACATCTGGACGGTTTTGTCTTTACCCAGAACGGCTGGGTGCAGAGCTACGGCTCCCGCTGCGTGAAGCCACCGGTGGTTATCGGCGACGTCAGCCGTCCGGAAGCGATCACCGTAGAGTGGGCGAAATATGCCCAGTCCCTGACCGACAAGCCGGTAAAAGGCATGCTAACCGGTCCGGTAACCATTCTCTGCTGGTCCTTCCCGCGTGAAGACGTGACCCGCGAAACCATCGCGAAGCAGATTGCGTTGGCCCTGCGTGATGAAGTGGCGGATCTGGAAGCGGCTGGTATCGGCATCATCCAGATTGACGAACCGGCTCTGCGCGAAGGTCTGCCGCTGCGTCGCAGCGACTGGGACGCGTATCTGGCCTGGGGCGTGGAGGCTTTCCGCATTAACGCCGCAGTGGCGAAAGATGATACCCAGATCCACACCCACATGTGTTACTGCGAGTTCAACGACATCATGGATTCCATTGCGGCGCTGGATGCGGACGTGATCACCATTGAGACCTCACGCTCCGACATGGAACTGCTGGAGTCGTTCGAAGAGTTCGACTACCCGAACGAAATCGGGCCGGGCGTGTACGACATCCACTCTCCGAACGTCCCGAGCGTGGAATGGATTGAAGCGCTGCTGGAAAAAGCGGCGCAGCGTATCCCGGCAGAGCGTCTGTGGGTTAATCCGGACTGCGGCCTGAAAACCCGCGGCTGGCCGGAAACGCGCGCCGCGCTGGCGAACATGGTAAAAGCGGCGCAGAACCTGCGTCAGGCATGATGTGAAATCGCCGGGCGGCGCTATCGCTTGCCCGGCTTACGATTTACGCCTGGCCATCCATCAACCGGCTGATATGAATACTCAACCAGGTCAGTTCATCTTTCGGTAAGGTGAGCTGATATTTTTCCTGCACATAGTCGCGGATCACCCAGGCGACGGTCATCGCATCCGGGCGGTGGCGCATCAGTTCCTGATAAAAATCCTCGGTCTCGCTGACCACAATTTTCCCGGTTAACACCCGTTCGGCGAAATAACGCAGATGGGTAATAAACCGCATATAGTTCACCGACTGCGTATCAATGGATTTGCCCAGTTTGTAACGCACGATCTCTGCGATGCGGTTCACCAGCTCAACCTGCTGGTGGGCGGTACTGTCGTCAGTCTGACTGCTGGCGTTAATCAGGTGGAAGGCGATATTCACCGCTTCGTCTTCGGGCAGTTCAACGGCAAAGAGCGCATTCACTTTTAATCGCGCCTGCATCCCCACGCTGTACTCCTGCGGGTAGTAGCGCTTTACCTCCCAGCTCAGCTTATTGAGGATTAACTGGCCGTTACGTCTGCGCTCTACGGCAAAATGCAGGTGCTCGGCAAGGGTAAACAGCAGCACCGAATTGAGCTTATCGCCACATACGCTGCGCGCCAGCGTCAGAATATCGTGGCTGACATCGAAGAATGCCGCAGGAATGGTATCCGTCAGCGATAAAAAGTGGCGGGATTTGAGATCGCTCAGCGGCAGGAAGACTTTCTCAACCTGCGCCAGATCGATGTTAGTGCCCGGTTTAGCGCCAAAGCCAATGCCTTTGCCAAACAGAATCATCTCGCGCTGGTCGTTGTCGACCAGCAGCATGCTGTTATTAAGCGATTTTTTTATCGTTATCACGTTTATTCCTGCGGCCTGGCCGTTTAGCTCATGTCAGCGCCATTGCTGGCAATCACTCTTTGGTACCACCAGAAGGAGTCTTTTTTCAGGCGCTTGCACGTGCCGTTGCCTTCGTCATCCTGGTCGACGTAGATAAAGCCGTAGCGTTTGGACATCTGCGAGGTGCCCGCGCTGATAATGTCGATACAGCCCCAGGTGGTGAATCCCATCACATCCACCCCTTCATTAATAGCTGCCAACGTTTGCTCGAAGTGGGCGCGGAAATAGTCGATACGGTAGCTATCGTGAATTTTTCCGCCCTCCACGGTGTCTTTGGCTCCCAGCCCGTTTTCCACGATAAACAGTGGTTTTTGGTAGCGATCGTACAGTTCGAGCAGGGAGATCTTCAGCCCCACCGGGTCAATCTGCCAGCCCCATTCGGAGGCAGGCAGGTACGGGTTTTTCACCCCGAGAATGGTGTTGCCCGGGATCCGCTCCACGTCCGGCTGGGTCGATTCGGTCAGCGACATGTAGTAGCTAAAGGAGACGAAGTCGACGGTATGATCCTTCAAAATACGCTGATCGTCGGCCTGCATATCGATCTGAATATCCCGGCTGGCCAGATCGCGCAGGATCAGCGGCGGATATTCGCCAAATACCTGCACGTCGGCATAGAAGTAGTTCTCCAGATTCTTTTTCAGCGTGGCTTCGACGTCTTCCGGACGGCAGCTGTGCGGATAGGTGGTGAGCTTGGTCAGCATGCAGCCTACCTGGCTGCCCGGGATAATGTCGTGACAGTCGCGGGTGACCAGCGCAGAGGCTACAAACTGGTGATGGAGGCCCTGATAAATGTCCTGTTTTGCTTTGCCTGGCAGGCTTTTCTCTTCGCGGATGCCCGCAGTGGTAAACGGATGCCGATGAATACTGTCGATTTCGTTAAAGGTCAGCCAGTAGCGTACCAGCTCTTTATAGCGCTCGAAGCAGACCTTACTGAAGCGTACAAACGCATCCACCACGTTGCGATGCACCCAGCCGTTGTATTTTTCACTCAGCGCCAGCGGCATCTCGTAGTGGGAGAGCGTCACCAGCGGCTCAATATTGTGACGACGCAGTTCGCGGAACATCTCTTCATAATATTGCAGACCCGCTTCGTTCGGGGCGGCATCTTCGCCGGTCGGGAAAATGCGCGACCAGGCAATAGAGACGCGCAGCACCTTAAAGCCCATTTCGGCGAACAGGGCGATGTCATCTTTGTAGTGGTGATAAAAATCAATGCCGCGACGTTTGGGATACAGCGCGTCATTTTTGCCCTCGAAGGCGTCGCGGATGTTCTCATCGGTCAGCGCCATGTGGCCGTCATAGTCTTTCAGCGACAGATTGGGTTTCCAGGTGATGGCGTCAGCCACTGACGGCCCTTTGCCGTCAACGTTCCATGCCCCTTCGGCCTGATTAGCGGCAATCGCGCCGCCCCATAAAAAACCTTGCGGAAACGGGAGGGATTTATCCATTACACGGACTCCTTAAGTGTCATGATGATATGCGGATGGGAGGTTTGTTTGTCGGTACTGCCTGGTGTCAGCGAGAATCTTTCGCCGTTAGTGACGACCATCATCACCACCGGATCGAGGCCCGCCGCGGTGATGGTGTCGAGGGAAAACTCAATTAAGGTGTCGCCGGTTTTTACCTGCTGACCCTCTTTTACGCGGGGATGGAAGCCATCGCCCTGCAGCTTGATGGTGTCGATGCCTATATGGAAAATCAGCTCAACGCCCGAATCGGTGAGCAGGCTCAGCGCGTGTCCGCTTTCAAATACGTTCACGACCGTGCCGGCTGCCGGGGCACGCAACACGCCCTGCGACGGGATAATGGCGATACCGTCGCCCATGATTTTGCGCGAGAACACGTCGTCGTTTACGGTTTCCAGGGGAACGATTTGCCCTTCAACCGGGCGGGTAAAGGTCAGCTCATCCTCTTTTTCGACCGCTTTATCCCGCCACAGCAGCAGGGCGCTGATAAAGGCGATGACGAACGACAGCCCCGCCCCCGCAAAGGCCCAGACGATATTCAGTGGATTATCCGGTGAGACAAACATGGAGATACTGGCAAGTCCTGGACCTACCAGCGCAAAGGCTTCGATTGCCATCCAGCCGATAAATGCCCCGCCAACCACGCTGCCCAGAATCACGCTGTACAGCGCCTTTTTGTTCAGCAGCGTCACGCCATACAGCGCCGGTTCGGTAATCCCGAACAGAGCGGAGATCCCGGCCGAGAAGGCGGTGGACTTCAGCACCTTGTCTTTGCTTTTAAGCGCGATCGCCAGACAGGCACCCGATTCAGCAATATTGTGCGCCAGCGAAGCGGGCAGGTAGAGCAGCTCCCGACCAAACTGGCTCATCGAGGCCACGGCGTAAGGCAGCATCGGTTTGTGCATCCCGGCGGCAACCATAAAGGGCAGGGCGGCGGCGAGCAGGCCGGTCGCCACAAAGCCGAGCTTGCCATACAGCCACAGGATCACCGTCGCCAGCCCGGCACCCAGCTCGTAGCCCAGCGGTCCCAGAATCAACAGCGTGACCGGAACCGTGACCAGCAGGGAGAGCATCGGCGACAGAAAAATACGCAGCGCGCCCGGCGAATAGCGGTTAAACAGCTTTTCAGTCTGGGCGTAAAACAGCACGCAGAGGATGGCCGGGAACACCTGCGAGGCGTAGGCCACATTGCGCAGGTCGAACGACATAAACTGCGCCCCGTCCGCCAGCTGTTTGGTCATCGCTGGCAGTACCATCACCGCTACCGCCGAGACGGCCACCAGCACGTTCACTTTCAGTTTGGTCGCGGTGGTGATCGCCACCAGGATGGGCAGGAAATAGAGCGGGGCCGAGCCGATATTATCCAGCACCTTGTAGGTGGAGCTGTCGCGGCTGAGCCAGCCCAGTACGTCCAGCAACAGCAGGAGCGATTTCAGCACGCCGCCGCCCGCGATAGCCGGCACCAGCGGCTGGAACACGCTGATCACAAAATCCACCGCCTGCGCACTGCGGCTGGGCCGGGTGGTCACCTGCGGCGCGTTGGCCTGAGGCTCACCCGCCAGCGATCGTACGGCCTCGTAAACCTGCACCACTTCGTGACCAATAATCACCTGGCACTGCACGTTAACCCGCACGCCCAGCACACCGTCGATTTTTGCCAGCGCGGCCTCGTTAACCTTGCCGTTGTCATACAGGCTCAGTCGCAGTCGGGTGGAGCAGTGTTCGATATGTTCGATATTTTCAGCGCCACCCACCTGGGTGATGATATCCAGCGCAGTCTGCAAGTGATTCATGTCTGGCCCCTGTCTCCAGAGCAAAAAAAAAGACCTGAAGCCCATCTCCCCCTGGAAGAGGAGATGGGCTTCAGGTCTTGCCTACGGATCGTAGTTACACGCCTGTGCTTTTTATATCGACCAAATTGCGCCTGAAAGTCAAACAACCGCTGCGCCTGAGCGCGCGAATTGTGAGCGGCTTAACTCTTTTTCGCACCGTACTGGCTAAACCACGCCAGCATGCGCTGCCAGCCATCCTTCGCCGATTCTTCGTGATAGCTCGGACGATAGTCGGCGTTAAAAGCATGTCCCGCACCGGGATAGACCACAATCTCCGCCGTTGCGTTTGCCGCGCGCAGGGCATGGCGCATGGTCTCAACGGTATCCTGCGGGATCCCGGTATCGTCAGCACCGTACAGTCCCAGTACCGGCGCGTTTAAGTCGGTCGCGATATCCACCGGATGCTTCGGTGAATTCAACGTTTTTTCACCAACCAGCTTGCCGTACCACGCCACGGCCGCCTTAAGCTGAGGATTATGGGCGGCATACAGCCAGCTGATACGCCCGCCCCAGCAGAAGCCGGTGGCCAGCAGGCGATGCGGGTCACCACCGTTGCGTGATGCCCAGTTTGCCACGTGATCGAGATCCGCCAGCACCTGCGCATCCGGCACTTTCGTCACCAGATTGCTGTAAAGGGTGGGAATATCGCTGTATTCATTCGGATCGCCCTGGCGGAAATAAAGCTCAGGTGCCACCGCCAGATAGCCTTCCAGCGCCAGGCGGCGGCACAGGTCACGAATGTGCTCGTGCACGCCGAAAATTTCCTGAATCACCATGACGATCGGCAGACTGCCCTCCACATGTTGAGGACGGGCATAGTAAGCAGGCATGTTATCGCCCTGCGTCGGAATAGAGGTCTCTCCGGTGCTAATTGCCTCGTTGGGCGTAGTCACAACGGTATTGGCCTGGGGGCCAGCAGCAGGTGCAAATCCAGTTTTTTCAGTCATGGCATTCTCCGTACCAATTAGCGCAAGGGTAAATATAGTCCGCAGGTAATGAATTCACAGTGCCCGAAACAGTCTATCTTTTGTGCAACGGATAGCGATATAACTTGTTAATGTGATGTGAATCACTATTTCATGGTAATTATATGCAATCAATTTCATTCATGGTGATATCCGTCACGAAAAGAAGCCAGGTGCTTCGGTAAAGTACCGTTTTACTTCTGCTGACAACCCGATCCACAGAGGAGTTTTTATGTCTAAGTCTGATGTTTTTCATCTCGGCCTCACTAAAAATGATTTACAAGGGGCCCAGCTCGCTATCGTCCCTGGCGATCCAGAGCGTGTGGAAAAGATCGCCGCGCTGATGGATAAGCCGGTTAAGCTGGCATCACATCGTGAATTCACTACCTGGCGTGCTGAGCTGGATGGCAAAGCGGTGATCGTCTGTTCTACCGGTATCGGTGGCCCGTCGACCTCTATTGCCGTTGAAGAGCTGGCCCAGCTGGGTATTCGCACTTTCCTGCGTATCGGGACTACCGGCGCCATTCAGCCGCACATCAACGTCGGCGATGTGCTGGTGACCACGGCGTCTGTCCGTCTGGACGGCGCGAGCCTGCACTTTGCACCGATGGAATTCCCGGCGGTAGCTGACTTCGAATGCACCACCGCACTGGTTGAAGCAGCAAAATCCGTTGGCGCCACGACCCACATTGGCGTGACGGCGTCCTCTGATACCTTCTACCCAGGCCAGGAGCGCTACGACACCTTCTCCGGTCGCGTGGTAAACCGTTTCAAAGGCTCGATGGAAGAGTGGCAGTCCATGGGCGTAATGAACTATGAAATGGAATCCGCAACGCTGCTGACCATGTGCGCCAGCCAGGGCCTGCGTGCCGGTATGGTGGCGGGTGTGATCGTCAACCGCACCCAGCAGGAGATCCCGAACGCGGAGACTATGAAGAAGACCGAAAGCCACGCGGTGAAAATCGTGGTGGAAGCGGCTCGCCGCCTGCTGTAAATCCGTTCTCTCTTCGACAAAGGCCGACCTGTTCGGCCTTTTTCTTTGCGCAGCGCCTCGCAGAAAACCCTTTTCAAACTGGACGTTTATACAGCACAATTCTATTTTGTGCGGGTAATAGCTTGATACCGGGGGCGTTGTGGATATCTCCATCTTAATTTATGCCGTTATTGCTCTGGTCAGCGTCGGAGTGGGCTGGCTGATGGCCAGCTATCAACATGCGCAGCAAAAGGCCGATCAGTTGCTCGAGCGTGAAGAGATGGTGGCCGACCTGAGCGCGCTAAAACAACAAACGGCCCAGAGCGGGCACTGGCGCGACGAGTGCGAGTTGCTCAACAACGAGCTGCGCAACCTGCGGGATATCAACACCTCGCTGGAAGCCGACCTGCGCGAAGTCACCACCCGGCTGGAGTCGACGCAGCTGCATGCAGAAGACAAAATCCGTCAGATGATCAACAGCGAGCAGCGCCTGAGCGAGCAGTTCGAAAACCTGGCGAACCGTATCTTTGAGCACAGCAATCGCCGCGTCGATGAGCAAAACCGCCAGAGCCTGAACGGCCTGCTGACGCCCCTGCGCGAACAGCTGGACGGCTTTCGTCGCCAGGTGCAGGACAGTTTTGGACAGGAATCGCGGGAGCGGCACACCCTGGCCCATGAAATTCGCAATCTCCAGCAGCTGAATGCGCAGATGGCGCAGGAGGCGGTCAACCTGACCCGGGCGCTGAAAGGCGACAATAAAACCCAGGGCAACTGGGGAGAAGTGGTCCTGACCCGCGTGCTTGAGGCCTCCGGCCTGCGCGAAGGCCATGAGTATCAGACCCAGGTCAGCATTGAAACCGAGACCCGTTCGCGCATGCAGCCGGACGTTATCGTCCGGTTGCCGCAGGACAAAGACGTGGTCATCGATGCCAAGATGACGCTGGTGGCTTACGAGCGATACTTCAATGCGGAAGATGATTACACCCGCGAGGCGGCGCTGCAGGAGCATATTGCTTCGGTGCGAAACCACATCCGCCTGCTGGGGCGCAAAGATTATCAGCAGCTGCCAGGGCTACGCTCGCTGGATTACGTCCTGATGTTCATCCCGGTCGAACCGGCCTTTTTACTGGCGCTGGATCGCCAGCCGGAGCTGATCTCCGAGGCGCTGAAAAATAACATTATGCTGGTTAGCCCCACCACGCTGCTGGTGGCCCTACGCACCATTGCTAATCTGTGGCGCTACGAGCACCAGAGCCGTAATGCGCAGCAGATTGCCGATCGCGCCAGCCGCCTGTACGACAAAATGCGCCTGTTTGTTGATGACATGTCCTCGGTAGGTCAAAGCCTTGACCGCGCGCAGGATAACTATCGTCAGGCGATGAAAAAGCTGACGTCCGGGCGGGGGAATCTGCTGGCGCAGGCCGAATCGTTCCGCAGTCTTGGCGTGGAGGTGAAGCGCGAGATTAATCCGGAATTGGTTGAACAGGCGCTCTCGCAGGACGACGAGTATCGGTTGCGAGAGACAAATGGCGTTCAAAATACAGACAGCAAAGACAACGCGTTAGCGGATCCGCACGCGCCAGCCGCAGCCGTGGAGCGTTATTCCCAGGGCGGTTGAATCGTAGGGCAAATGCGCCCAATCTGTTACACTTCTCGAACATTTGACTGATAAGCAGGCTCTGAGATGGTTGAAGATTCACAAGACACAACGCACTTTGGCTTTCAGACTGTCGCTAAAGCGCAGAAAGCTGACATGGTGGCCCACGTATTCCATTCCGTGGCGGCGAAGTACGATGTAATGAATGACCTGATGTCATTCGGTATTCATCGCTTGTGGAAGCGCTTCACCATTGATTGCAGCGGCGTACGTCGTGGTCAAACGGTACTGGATCTGGCTGGTGGAACCGGCGATCTGACGGCAAAATTCTCGCGTCTGGTGGGTGAAACTGGCCGCGTAGTGCTGGCCGATATCAACGACTCGATGCTCAAAATGGGCCGTGAAAAACTGCGCAACATTGGCGTGGTGGGCAACGTCGAATACGTGCAGGCCAACGCTGAAGCGCTGCCTTTCCCGGATAACACCTTCGACTGCATCACCATCTCTTTTGGTCTGCGTAACGTCACCGACAAAGAGAAAGCGCTGCGCTCCATGTACCGCGTGCTGAAACCAGGCGGTCGTCTGCTGGTGCTGGAGTTCTCAAAACCGATTATCGAGCCGCTGAGCAAAGCTTACGACGCTTATTCGTTCCACATTTTGCCTCGCATTGGCGAGATGGTTGCCAACGACGCAGAAAGCTATCGCTATCTGGCCGAATCCATCCGTATGCACCCCAATCAGGACACCTTGAAAGCGATGATGCAGGATGCAGGTTTCGACAACGTTGATTACTTCAACCTGACGGCCGGTGTTGTTGCGCTCCATCGCGGCTACAAGTTCTGAGTGGAGGTGGCAAATGCCGTTTAAACCCTTGATCACCGCCGGCGTAGAAAATGTACTTAATACCTTTCTCTATCGCTCTGCGGCATTAAAACCGGCGCGTCAGCGCCTGAACGGCAAAGTGCTGCGGGTCGTGTTAAAAGAGTTCACGACCCCGTTGGTGCTGGTGTTCAGCGAACGCCAGCTCGATGTTCTGGGAGAATGGGAAGGCGAGGCTGACTGCTCCGTCATCACCCATATGAACGTGCTGCCAAAACTACGCGATCGCCAGCAGCTTACTGCGCTTATCCGCAGCGGTGAGCTGGAGGTCGAAGGCGACATTCAGGTGGTGCAAAACTTTGTTGCCCTGGCCGATCTGGCTGAATTCGATCCCGCAGAACTGCTGGCTCCCTGGACAGGCGACATTGCCGCCGAGGGGATCAGCAAAGTGCTGCGCGGTGGCGCCTTCCTGCTGCAGAAAGGCTTTCAGCGCCAGCAGCGCTACGTAGCTGAAGTGCTCACCGAAGAGTGGCGCATGGCGCCGGGGCCGCTGGAAGCAGCATGGTTCGCAGAAGAAACCGCCGCGGTTGAGCGAGCGGTCGATGCATTAACAAAACGGCTTGAAAAACTGGAGGGCAAATGACGCCTGGTGAAATTCGGCGCCTCTACTTTATCATCCGCACTTTTTTGAGTTACGGGCTCGACGAGCTTATCCCCAAAATGCGAATTACACTGCCACTGCGCATGTGGCGGCGGACGCTGTTCTGGATACCTAATCGCCATAAGGACAAACTGCTTGGCGAACGGTTGAGGCTGGCGCTGCAGGAACTTGGTCCGGTGTGGATCAAGTTAGGTCAGATGCTCTCCACGCGTCGTGACCTGTTTCCACCCTCGATCGCCGATCAGCTGGCGCTGCTGCAGGACAAGGTCGCTCCGTTTGATGGCGCCCTGGCGAAGCAGCAGATCGAGAAAGCGATGGGCGATATCCCGGTAGAGAGCTGGTTCGATGATTTCGACATCCAGCCGTTGGCCTCGGCCTCCGTTGCGCAGGTGCATACGGCGCGCCTGAAAGAGAACGGCAAAGAGGTGGTCATTAAGGTGATCCGCCCTGACATTCTGCCGATCATCAAAGCGGACATGAAGCTCATCTATCGCCTGGCCCGCTGGGTGCCGCGTCTGCTGCCCGACGGTCGCCGACTGCGTCCGATGGAAGTAGTGCGTGAATATGAAAAAACGCTGATCGACGAGTTGAATCTGCTGCGTGAATCGGCGAACGCCATTCAGCTGCGCCGCAACTTTGAAAACAGCCCGATGCTGTATGTGCCGGAAGTTTATTCCGATTACTGCAGCCAGAACATGATGGTGATGGAGCGTATCTACGGGATCCCGGTCTCGGACGTGGTAACGCTGGAACAGCAGGGCACCAACATGAAACTGTTGGCCGAGCGTGGTGTGCAGGTGTTCTTCACTCAGGTGTTCCGCGACAGCTTCTTCCATGCTGACATGCACCCGGGCAATATTTTCGTCAGCTACGAACACCCGGAAGATCCGCAGTATATCGGTATTGATTGCGGGATCGTCGGCTCGCTGAACAAAGAAGATAAGCGCTATCTGGCTGAAAACTTTATCGCCTTCTTCAACCGCGACTACCGTAAAGTGGCCGAGCTGCACGTGGATTCCGGCTGGGTTCCTCTGGATA
Organism: Leclercia sp.; assembly: GCA_049284415.1. Classification (GTDB taxonomy): domain Bacteria; phylum Pseudomonadota; class Gammaproteobacteria; order Enterobacterales; family Enterobacteriaceae; genus Enterobacter. Next base: position 14,335 of record JBAPXW010000020.1, on the reverse strand, counting down.
CCAACGTCGAAGAGTTTGAGTTTGCTATTCGCACCGTCTGTGAGCCCATCTTTGAGAAGCCGCTGGCAGAGATCTCGTTTGGACACGTTCTGCTGAACCTGTTCAACACCGCCCGCCGCTTTAACATGGAAGTACAGCCGCAGTTAGTTTTACTTCAGAAAACATTACTTTACGTTGAAGGGGTGGGGCGACAGCTCTATCCTCAGTTAGACTTATGGAAAACGGCCAAGCCATTCCTTGAGTCATGGATCAAAGATCAGGTTGGGCTGCCCGCACTGTTCCGCTCCCTGAAAGAGAAAGCGCCGTTCTGGATTGAAAAAATGCCCGAAATTCCGGAACTGGTGTATGACAGTTTGCGCCAGAGCAAAAAGTTGCAGCACAGCGTGGATAAAATCGCCCACGAGTTGCAAACAAACCATGTGCGTCAGGGTCAGTCTCGTTATCTGTTTGGGATTGGCGCAACGCTGTTACTCAGTGGCACGCTGCTGCTGATTAATCGTCCGGAGTGGGAATTTATGCCCGCCTGGCTGATGGCTGGCGGCGTAGTGGCCTGGTTGATAGGGTGGCGCAAAACGCGTTGAATTGCGTCGCTATCGCAGGGTCGCATAACGTATAATGCGACCTGGTTAATTAATCATCTATAACTGAGGAACATGTATGGGTGGTATCAGTATCTGGCAATTGTTGATTATTGCCGTCATCGTTGTGCTGCTGTTTGGGACCAAAAAACTGGGCTCCATCGGCTCCGATCTTGGTGCATCCATCAAAGGCTTCAAGAAAGCGATCAGTGATGATGACGATAAGGATAAGCAGGAAAAAACCAGCCAGGACGCTGATTTTACTGCTAAATCACTTGCCGACAAACAAGACGATGTCAAAAAGGAAAATGCTAAACGCCACGACAACGAGCAGGTGTAATTCGTGTTCGATATCGGTTTTAGCGAACTGCTGCTGGTATTCGTGATTGGCCTCATTGTGCTGGGGCCTCAGCGTTTACCTGTGGCAGTAAAAACACTTGCAGGCTGGGTACGCGCGCTGCGTTCGCTGGCGACGACGGTACAGAATGAGCTGGCGCAGGAGCTTAAGCTGCAGGAGTTTCAGGATAGCCTGAAAAAAGTGGAGAAGGCGAGCATGGATAACCTGACGCCTGAACTGAAAGCCTCGATGGATGAACTGCGCGAAGCAGCGGAATCCATGAAGCGCTCCTACAGCGTTAACGATCCGGAAAAGGCGAGCGATGAAGCCAATACCATTCGCAATCCGCTGGTCAAAGACAACGAAGCGCAGCATGAAGGCGTAACGCCTGCCAGCGCCGAGCATCAGGCCAGTGCGCCAGAGCAGACGCCGACAGAACCGGCCATCCAGAAGCAAGAAAAGACGGCAGCCCCAGCAGCAAAACCTGCACCCGTTGCCGAACCGTCTTCCTCGTCGAGTGATAAATCGTAAACATGGCAGTAGAAGAAACTCAACCGCTGATTGCGCACCTGATTGAGCTGCGCAAACGCCTGCTGAACTGCATTATTGCGGTTTGCCTCATTTTCTTAGGGCTGGTCTATTTCGCTAACGACATCTATCAGGTGGTCTCTGCACCCTTGATTAAACAGATGCCGCTGGGCGCAACCATGATTGCCACCGACGTCGCCTCGCCGTTCTTTACGCCGATTAAGCTCACCTTCTGGGTGTCGCTGATTGCCTCTGCGCCGGTGATCCTCTACCAGGTTTGGGCGTTTATTGCCCCTGCATTGTACAAGCATGAACGCCGGCTGGTGATCCCGCTGCTGGTTTCCAGCTCCCTGCTGTTTTATATCGGTATGGCGTTTGCCTACTTCGTCGTCTTCCCGCTGGCGTTTGGCTTCCTGGCAAATACCGCGCCGGTAGGTGTCCAGGTCTCGACCGATATTGCGAGTTATCTGAGCTTCGTGATGGCGCTGTTTATGGCCTTCGGCGTGGCCTTTGAGGTGCCGGTGGCCATCGTGCTGCTGTGCTGGGTGGGGATAACCACGCCGGACGACTTACGTAAAAAGCGGCCGTACATTCTGGTTGGTGCTTTCGTTGTCGGCATGCTGTTGACGCCGCCGGATGTTTTCTCGCAGACCCTGCTGGCGATACCGATGTATTGTCTGTTTGAGGTCGGCCTGTTCTTCTCGCGCTTCTATGTCGGTAAGCGACGAGCGGATCACGACGAAGAGTCGGAACACACCACTGAAGAATAATACCAGCCGCCCGTCAGGGCGGTTGTCATATGGGAGACAGCATGTTTGATATCGGTCTGAACCTGACCAGCCCACAGTTTGCGCACGATCGCGATGAGGTGGTCACCCGGGCATTCGACGCAGGGGTTAAAGGCCTGCTGCTGACGGGCACCAATCTTCATGAAAGCGATCAGGCGCGACAGCTGGCGCAGCGCTATACACACTGCTGGTCTACCGCCGGTGTTCACCCTCATGACAGCAGCCAGTGGGGGCCAGAAAGTGCTGATACCCTGCGGGCCCTGGCGACCTCGCCTGTAGTGGTGGCTATTGGTGAGTGCGGCCTCGATTTCAATCGCAACTTCTCCACGCCAGCTGAGCAAGAACACGCCTTTAGCGCCCAGCTTGCGCTGGCGGCAGAGCTGAACATGCCGGTGTTTATGCACTGCCGGGATGCGCATGACCGTTTTCTGGCGCTGCTTGAGCCCTGGCTGGATAAACTGCCTGGTGCGGTCTTGCACTGCTTTACCGGCTCCCGGCAGGAGGCGCTGGATTGTCTGGAACGCGGGTTATATCTGGGTATCACGGGCTGGGTCTGCGATGAACGGCGCGGGCTGGAACTGCGAGAGCTACTTCCGGTTATCCCCGCCGAACGCCTGCTCATTGAGACGGATGCGCCGTACCTGCTGCCGCGCGATCTCAGTCCAAAACCGAAATCGCGGCGCAATGAACCGGCTTATCTGGGGCATATCATTGAGCGGATCGCCCACTGGCGCGCAGAAGAGGCGCAGTGGCTGGCGGCGCAAACGGATGACAACGTACGTCGTCTGTTTGGCGTGCAGTTTTAAGCTTTACGGAAGCTGGTGTTCTTCACGCTCTGCAAAACGTCTTTATTCAATAAGTTGAGCAGCAGCATGGAGCGCGCTTCGCCGTCCGGCTCAGCAAAAATGGCGACCAGCCCTTCGAACGCGCCCTCGGTGATCACCACAGGGTCACCGGAGAATGGGGTATCGGGGTCGGTAATGCCTTCTGGCTGCTTATAGACGGAAAGCTGATGAATAACGGTCGAGGGCACCATTGCCGGGTGCGCGCCAAAACGCACGAAGTGGCTCACGCCGCGCGTCGCATTGATGGTGGTGGTGTGGATCACCTCAGGGTCAAACTCGACAAACAGATAGTTGGGAAACAGCGGTTCGCTGACCATTGTGCGCTTGCCGCGGATCATTTTTTCCAGCGTGATCACCGGCGTCAGACAGTTCACCGCCTGACGTTCAAGATGTTCCTGAGCGCGCTGAAGCTGCCCACGCTTGCAATACAGTAAATACCAGGCCTGCATAATGACTCTTTTCCGCTTGTTATGTGGGCAAGCATATCAAAACCCTGGCGCGATGGCTAAGTTGATTATAATGGGGAAACGCCGCGGTGACGGCCAATCTTCACGCTAATTTAACAAAATTACAGCATCACGCAGCCTTACACCGTATAATGAAGCGCTTACAGAGAGGCCATGACTAACTTCATGAAATACAACGATCTACGCGACTTCCTGGCGCTGCTGGAAAAGCAGGGCGAACTCAAACGTATCACCCTTCCTGTTGATCCCATTCTGGAGATGACAGAGATCGCTGACCGCACTTTGCGGGCGGGCGGTCCGGCGCTTCTGTTTGAAAACCCGAAAGGCTATACCATGCCGGTGCTCTGCAACCTGTTTGGCACGCCAAAACGCGTAGCGATGGGGATGGGGCAGGAGGATGTCGGTGCGTTGCGTGAAGTCGGTAAGCTGCTGGCTTTTTTAAAAGAACCCGAGCCCCCGAAAGGTTTTCGCGACCTCTTCGATAAGTTACCGCAGTTTAAGCAAGTGCTGAACATGCCGACCAAACGACTGCGTGGCGCGCCGTGCCAGCAGAAAATCGTGGAAGGTGAGGCGGTCGATCTGACGCGTATCCCCATTATGCAGTGCTGGCCAGAAGACGCCGCGCCGCTGATTACCTGGGGCCTGACCGTGACGCGCGGTCCACACAAAGAGCGTCAGAACCTCGGTATCTATCGCCAACAGCTGATTGGCAAAAACAAACTGATCATGCGCTGGTTGTCGCATCGCGGCGGCGCGCTTGATTATCAGGAGTGGTGCGCAGCCCATCCGGGCGAACGCTTCCCGGTTGCCGTCGCGCTGGGTGCCGATCCGGCCACCATTCTGGGTGCCGTTACGCCGGTACCGGATACCCTCTCTGAATATGCCTTCGCCGGACTGCTGCGCGGCACCAGGACCGAAGTGGTGAAGTGTATTTCCAACGATCTGGAAGTGCCCGCCAGCGCGGAGATCGTGCTTGAAGGCTATATCGAGCCGGGCGAAATGGCACCAGAAGGCCCGTACGGTGACCACACCGGTTACTACAATGAAGTGGACAGCTTCCCGGTCTTTACCGTCACGCACATTACTCAGCGTGAGGATGCAATTTACCACTCGACCTATACGGGCCGCCCGCCTGATGAACCTGCCGTTCTCGGCGTTGCGCTCAACGAAGTGTTTGTGCCGATCCTGCAAAAGCAGTTCCCGGAAATTGTTGATTTCTACCTGCCGCCGGAAGGCTGCTCGTACCGCCTGGCCGTGGTGACCATTAAGAAGCAATATGCGGGTCACGCTAAACGGGTGATGATGGGCGTATGGTCTTTCCTGCGCCAGTTTATGTATACCAAGTTTGTTATCGTCTGTGATGATGACGTCAACGCCCGCGACTGGAATGACGTGATCTGGGCGATCACCACGCGTATGGATCCGGCGCGCGATACGGTGTTAGTGGAAAACACGCCAATTGATTATCTGGATTTTGCCTCGCCGGTTTCCGGTCTTGGCTCAAAAATGGGACTGGATGCCACCAATAAATGGCCCGGCGAGACTCAGCGTGAATGGGGCCGTCCGATCAAAAAAGATCCCGAAGTGACGGCGCGTATTGACGCCATCTGGGATGAACTGGCCATACTGAATAACGGTAAAGATGCCTGAACGCAGCCGTTATGCCCTATAGACTTCCCGACAGAGAGAGCGAATGACAACCTTAAGCTGTAAAGTGACCTCGGTAGACGCTATCACCGACACCGTATATCGCGTCCGTTTAGTGCCTGAAGCGGCGTTTTCTTTCCGCGCGGGTCAGTATCTGATGGTGGTGATGGATGAGCGTGATAAGCGCCCTTTCTCAATGGCGTCCACGCCGGATGAGCAAGAGTTTATCGAGCTGCACATAGGGGCGTCAGAGCTCAACCTGTATGCGATGGCGGTGATGGATCGCATTCTGAAAGAGAGTGAAATCGAGATTGATATTCCGCATGGCGAAGCCTGGCTGCGCGATGACGAAGAGCGTCCGCTGATCCTGATTGCGGGCGGCACCGGTTTTTCTTACGTGCGTTCTATACTGCTGACGGCGCTGGCGCGTAATCCGAACCGCGATATCACCATCTACTGGGGTGGCCGCGAAGAGAAGCACCTTTACGATCTCTCTGAGTTGGAATCACTGAGCATTACGCACCCGAACCTGCGCGTTGAGCCAGTGGTCGAGCAGCCGGAAGAGGGCTGGCGTGGTCGCAGCGGTACCGTATTAACGGCTGTCCTGCAGGATCACGGCACGCTGGTTGACCACGATATTTATATCGCGGGCCGCTTCGAAATGGCAAAAATTGCCCGTGACCTGTTCTGCAACGAACGTCACGCGCGTGAAGATCGCCTGTTTGGCGACGCGTTTGCCTTTATCTGATGCGCCGCCGCACAGGTTACTGTTCCTGGGTGGCGAAGAAGGTTTTGTAGAGAATTTTGTTCTCGTCGATCAGGCAAAGGATCTGCCCGATAACGCGGTCGCGCTGCTCAACGGTAGCGTTGATCTCTGAGGCAATATGCTGGCTCCCGACGTTGGCATCGTAGCGTTCGAGCACAAAGGCATGTTCCTTAATACGCGCACCTTTCAGTAATGCGGTGATTTGCGGGTTGGTTTGGTACTGGATTTTGATATCACTAAGGCATTGATCCGCCATCAGATGGTCGTCCGCGACAGGCTGCTGGGCGAAGGCGTGGGATACACAGAAAAGCAGGGCCAGACCGAGCGCAGATACGCTTTTTTTCATTGTTATCATCCTTAAATTAACAGGCATTCGTCATTGAATGCGCGTTCCAGAATACACTCTCCGCTATACCGAATGGAATTAAAAAACCCGCCCCTGACAGGCGGGAAAACGGCAACTAAACCTGTTTTACACTCGCTCAAATACCGTCGCGATCCCCTGACCTAACCCAATACACATGGTCGCCAGACCAAACTGGGCATCCTTGCGCTCCATCAGGTTAATCAGCGTGGTGCTGATACGCGCGCCGGAGCAACCCAGCGGGTGACCCAAGGCAATTGCGCCGCCATTGAGGTTAATCTTCTCGTCAATCTGATCCATCAGCCCCAGATCTTTAATGCATGGCAGGATCTGTGCGGCAAACGCTTCGTTCATCTCGAACACGTCGATATCGTTGGCAGAAAGCCCGGCTTTTTTCAGCGCCAGTTTGGACGCCGGAACCGGGCCGTAACCCATAATCGACGGATCGCAACCGACCACGGCCATCGAGCGGATGCGCGCGCGCGGGGTGAGACCCAGTTCGCGGGCGCGACTTTCGCTCATCACCAGCATCGCCGCAGCACCGTCGGAAAGGGCAGAAGAGCTGCCCGCCGTCACGGTACCGGTGACCGGATCAAAGGCCGGTCGCAGCGTAGAGAGGGCTTCTACCGTGGTTTCCGGGCGGATCACTTCGTCAAAGTAAAACTGCTTGAGCACGCCGTCGGCGTCGTGACCTCCGGTCGGGAGAATTTCATTTTTAAATGCACCGGACTGCGTCGCGGCCCAGGCGCGGGCGTGAGAGCGGGCGGCAAAGCTGTCCTGCATTTCACGGCTGATGCCGTGCAGACGGGAGAGCATTTCTGCCGTCAGGCCCATCATTCCGGCAGCTTTCGCCACGGTGCGGCCCATGCCCGGATGGAAATCGACGCCGTGGCTCATCGGGACGTGGCCCATATGTTCCACCCCACCAATCATGCATACCTGCGCGTCGCCGGTCATGATCATGCGAGCCGCATCGTGCAGCGCCTGCATCGACGAACCGCACAGGCGGTTGACCGTTACTGCCGGTACTGAGTGCGGGATTTCCGCCAGCAGCGCCGCGTTACGGGCGATGTTAAAACCCTGCTCCAGAGTCTGCTGTACGCAGCCCCAGTAGATATCGTCAATCGCGGTGGCGGCAAGCGCCGGATTACGCGACAGCAGGCTACGCATCAGATGTGCGGAGAGATCTTCTGCACGTACGTTACGGAATGCGCCGCCCTTCGAACGGCCCATCGGGGTGCGAATTGCATCGACAATGACAACCTGTTCCATTGTGACTCCTTAAGCCGTTTTCAGTGCGCCAACCGGACGGGCAGGCTCAACCGGGGGATAGTACGCTTCGTTATGGCGCGCTTTGTTACGCAGGCCATCCGGTACGTGATACAGCGCGCCGAGATGTTCATACTGCTGCGTCATATCGAGATATCTGGCGCTGCCAATCGTATCCAGCCAGCGGAACGCGCCGCCGTGGAACGGAGGGAAGCCAAGGCCGTAGACCAGCGCCATATCCGCTTCGGCAGGGCTGGCGATAATGCCTTCTTCCAGGCAGCGCACCACTTCGTTGACCATCGGGATCATCATGCGGGCGATAATCTCTTCGTCGCTGAAATCGCGCTTCGCCTGGCTCACCTCGGCCAGCAGGCTGTCCACGGCCGCATCTTCTTCTTTCTTCGGCTTACCTTTGCTGTCTTCTTTATAACGCCAGAAGCCCAGGCCATTTTTCTGACCAAATCGGCTGGACTCGAACAGCGCGTCGATAGCGTCGCGGTAATCTTTCTGCATCCGCTGCGGGAAGCCCGCCGCCATCACCGCCTGGGCGTGATGCGCGGTATCAATGCCGACCACGTCCAGCAGATAAGCCGGCCCCATCGGCCAACCAAACTGCTTTTCCATCACTTTGTCGATTTTGCGGAAGTCCGCGCCATCGCGCAGCAGCTGGCTGAAACCGGCAAAATACGGGAACAGAACGCGGTTGACGAAGAAGCCCGGGCAGTCATTAACCACAATCGGGGTTTTGCCCATTTTGCTTGCCCATGCCACCACTTTGGCGAGCGTTTCGTCAGAGGTCTTTTCCCCGCGAATCACTTCGACCAACGGCATGCGGTGCACCGGGTTAAAGAAGTGCATTCCGCAGAAGTTTTCCGGACGCTTGAGGACGCTGGCCAGCTCGCCGATCGGAATGGTGGAGGTGTTGGACGCCAGCACCGTATCCGGGCGCACTTTATCTTCTGTCTCTGCCAGTACGGCTTTTTTGATTTTCGGGTTTTCGACCACGGCTTCGACGACGACATCCACGCGATCGAAACCGCTGTAGTCCAGCGTCGGATGAATGGTCGAAATCACTCCGGAAAGCTTCAGACCGTCGATTTTGCCGCGCTCGAGCTGTTTATTCAGCAACTTGGCGGCTTCGGTCATCCCCAGCGTCAGCGATTTGTCGTTGATATCTTTCATCACCACCGGGACGCCTTTCCACGCGGACTGGTAAGCGATACCGCCGCCCATAATGCCCGCGCCCAGTACTGCAGCCTGCTTTGGCGTCTCGACGTTTTTGGTGAGCTGCTTCGCTTTGCCTTTCACGTACTGATCGTTGAGGAAAATCCCGACCAGGGCGCGCGCCTCACTGGTGTGCGCCAGCGGGACGAAGCTTTGGTTTTCGAGTTTGAGTGCTTCTTCACGGCCATACTTCGCCGCCGCTTCAATGGTCTTCACCGCAGTGATCGGTGCCGGGTAGTGTTTGCCCGCCGTCTGCATCACCATGCCTTTGGCAATGGTAAAGCTCATGGTGGCTTCAATTTTACTTAAGTGCAGGGGTTCCAGCTTGGGCTGGCGTTTTGCTTTCCAGTCCAGATCGCCGTTAATCGCCTGGCGAAGAATCGTTACCGCCCCTTCGAACAGCTTTTCAGGTTTAACGATGCCGTCAACCAGCCCCAGTTTTAGGGCTTGATCGGCACTGACATCTTTACCGGCGGCAATGATCTCCAGCGCGCTATCGGCACCCAGCAGACGCGGCAGACGGACGGAGCCGCCAAAGCCCGGCATAATGCCCAGCTTGGTTTCCGGCAGACCGATGCGCAGATCCGGCGTCGCCAGGCGGTAATCTGTCGCCAGCACGCACTCGCAGCCGCCGCCCAGCGCATAGCCGTTGACCGCAGAGATTGTCGGGACCGGCAGATCTTCCAGGCGGTTAAAGACGCTGTTGGCAAAGTGCAGCCACTGGCTCAGCTGCTCTTGCGGAACCTGGAACAGCGAGAGGAATTCGGTAATGTCTGCCCCGACGATAAACGCCGCTTTTTCTGAACGCAGCAGCAGACCTTTTAAATCGGTTTGTTTTTCCAGAACGTCCAGCGCATGGCCAAGACTGGCCACGGTCGCGGTGTCCAGTTTATTCACTGAGCCGGGGGCGTCGAACACCAGTTCGGCAATGCCACCTTCCAGCCAGTCTACGTACAGGGTGTCGCCTTTGTAGAGCATGTCAGTCTCCTGAATCCAGCAATAGGATCTGGTCATACCAGATGAATCGGAGTGTGGGATTTATGTTAATGAAATGCAAATTACTCATTAAATAATTGTAGGCTCGATCACGCTCGGTGCAGATCACGCAGCTTTTCTGAGGTGTGCTAAGATGCGGTGACTTGAGGTCAAAACAAAAGGAACTAAGATGGACTCACTGGCCGCGCTGTATAAGAATCATATTGTTACGTTACAGGAACGTACCCGCGACGTACTGGCTCGTTTTAAGCTGGATGCGCTGCTCATCCACTCTGGCGAACTGTTCAATGTCTTTCTCGACGATCACGCTTATCCGTTTAAGGTTAATCCGCAATTTAAAGCCTGGGTACCGGTAACGCAGGTTCCCAATTGCTGGTTGCTGGTGGATGGCGTGAACAAGCCGAAACTGTGGTTCTATCTGCCGGTTGATTACTGGCACAACGTGGAACCGCTGCCGACCTCTTTCTGGACGGAAGACGTTGAAGTGATCGCTCTGCCGAAAGCCGACGGAATTGGCAGCCAGCTGCCTGCCGATCGTGGCAACATTGCCTATATCGGCCCGGTATCTGAGCGCGCGCGCGGCCTCGATATCGCGGCGGATAATATCAACCCGAAAGGGGTGATCGACTATCTGCACTATTACCGCTCTTATAAGACCGACTATGAACTGGCGTGCATGCGTGAAGCGCAAAAAACGGCAGTTAACGGCCATCGTGCGGCACATGAAGCATTCCTGTCCGGCATGAGCGAGTTCGATATTAACCTGGCTTACCTGACCGCCACCGGCCATCGCGATACTGACGTGCCGTACAGCAATATTGTGGCGCTGAATGAACATGCGTCGGTGCTGCACTACACCAAGCTTGACCACCGGGCGCCATCCGAAATGCGCAGCTTCCTGCTGGATGCTGGTGCGGAATACAACGGCTATGCCGCTGACCTGACCCGTACCTGGGCCGGCAATAGCGATACCGAGTTTGCTGCGCTGATCAAAGATGTGAACGACGAGCAGCTGGCCCTGATTGCCACCCTGAAGGCTGGCGTGAGCTACGTTGATTACCATATCCAGTTCCATCAGCGCATTGCGAAGCTGCTGCGTAAGCATCAGATCCTCAACGACATGAGCGAAGAAGCGATGGTGGAAAACGACCTGACCGGGCCGTTTATGCCGCACGGTATCGGCCATCCGCTGGGTCTGCAGGTACACGACACCGCAGGCTTTATGCAGGATGACACCGGCACGCATCTGGCGGCACCGTCTAAGTATCCTTACCTGCGCTGCACCCGTATTCTGCAGCCACGCATGGTGGTGACTATTGAGCCGGGTATCTACTTTATTGAGTCCCTGCTTGCACCGTGGCGTGAAGGGCAGTTCAGCAAACACTTCAACTGGCAGAAAATTGACGCCCTGAAGCCGTTTGGCGGGATCCGTATCGAAGATAACGTGGTGATCCACGAAAACGGTACAGAAAACATGACGCGAGACCTGAAGCTGGCGTAATGGAAAGCTGGCTCATACCGGCAGCGCCGGTCACCTTTACGGAAGAGATCAAGAAAAGCCGTTTCATCACGCTGTTGGCGCATACCGACGGCGTGGAGTCGGCAAAAGCCTTTGTTGAGTCGGTACGTGCGGAACATCCCGACGCCCGCCACCACTGTGTGGCGTGGGTGGCCGGGCCGCCTGACGATTCGCAAAAGCTCGGTTTCTCGGATGACGGTGAACCGGCGGGTACGGCGGGCAAACCGATACTCTCCCAGCTGATGGGCAGTGGAGTCGGTGAAATCACCGCCGTCGTGGTGCGCTACTACGGCGGCGTATTGTTAGGAACGGGTGGGCTGGTGAAAGCCTATGGCGGCGGTGTTCAGCAGGCGCTCAATCTCCTCACAACGCTCCGCAAAACGCCGCTAACCGAATATACTTTATTGTGCGATTACGCCCAGTTATCCGGCATCGAAGCCTTGTTGAAGCTTTATCAGGGCCTGATTGTGCACAGTGATTACCAGGCCGCGGTGCAGCTGCGGGTGGCGCTGCCTCAGGCGTCGCTTCCGGCGTTTTCAGCAAAACTGGCTGATTTTAGTCGTGGTGCGTTGCAATTACGGCCGATTGAAGAATAATCCCCCCCTTACTTTTTGAATACCTAAGGAAGCGGCAGAATGCATTTTCGTGCCATAACCCGAATCGTTGGATTGTTGGTCATATTGTTTTCCGGGACGATGATCCTCCCGGGACTGGTGGCGCTTATTTATCGGGATGGTGCGGGCCGCGCCTTTACACAGACCTTTTTTGTCGCGCTGGTGATTGGCTCCCTGCTGTGGTGGCCTAACCGTCGGGAAAAAGGCGAGCTGAAATCCCGCGAAGGCTTTCTTATCGTGGTGCTGTTCTGGACCGTACTGGGTAGCGTGGGTGCGTTGCCCTTTATCTTCTCTGAACGACCCAACTTAACCGTCACCGATGCATTCTTTGAATCCTTTTCCGGGTTGACCACTACCGGGGCGACCACGCTGGTGGGGCTGGACTCGCTGCCTCACGCTATCCTCTTTTATCGGCAGATGCTGCAGTGGTTCGGCGGTATGGGGATCATCGTATTAGCCGTGGCTATTCTGCCGATCCTGGGCGTCGGGGGGATGCAGCTGTACCGCGCGGAAATGCCAGGGCCGCTGAAGGATAACAAAATGCGCCCGCGTATTGCCGAGACGGCGAAAACGCTGTGGTTCATCTATGTTCTGTTAACTATCGCCTGTGCGCTGGCGCTGTGGTTCGCCGGGATGCCAGCCTTTGATGCGATAGGTCACAGCTTTGCCACCATCGCGATTGGTGGGTTCTCGACGCATGATGCCAGCATTGGCTATTTCGACAGTCCAACAATCAACACCATTATTGCTATCTTCCTGCTGATCTCCGGCTGTAACTATGGCCTGCACTTCTCTTTATTAAGCGGTCGCAACCTGAAGGTGTACTGGCGCGATCCGGAATTTCGGATGTTTATTGGCGTGCAGCTCACGCTGGTCATCATCTGTACCCTGGTGCTGTGGCTGCACGATGTCTATAGCTCGGCAGTGACGACGGTGAATCAGGCCTTCTTCCAGGTGGTGTCGATGGCGACAACCGCTGGCTTCACGACCGACAGTATTGCCCGCTGGCCGCTGTTCCTGCCGGTGCTGCTGCTGTGCTCTGCATTTATTGGTGGGTGTGCCGGGTCGACCGGGGGCGGGTTAAAGGTAATCCGCATTCTGTTGCTGTTTAAACAGGGCAACCGCGAGCTTAAGCGTCTGGTGCATCCCAATGCGGTTTACAGCATTAAGCTTGGCAACCGTGCGCTGCCGGAACGCATCCTCGAAGCGGTATGGGGCTTCTTTTCTGCTTATGCGCTGGTGTTTATCGTCAGCATGCTGGCGATTATTGCCACGGGTGTCGACGACTTCTCGGCGTTTGCCTCTGTCGTCGCCACGCTGAATAACCTTGGACCCGGGCTTGGGGTGGTGGCGGATAACTTTGCCAGCATGAATCCAACCGCGAAGTGGATCCTGATTGCCAACATGCTGTTCGGACGTCTTGAGGTCTTTACGCTGTTGGTCCTCTTTACGCCAACCTTCTGGCGCGAATAAAGGGAGTTGTTTGTGAAAACGTTAATTCTATTTTCCACGCGTGACGGACAAACGCGTGAGATTGCCGCTTACCTGGCATCAGAGCTCAAAGAGCAGGGCATCTATGCCGATGTCGTCAATCTGAACCGCGCGCAAGAGATTGCCTGGCAGGAGTACGACCGCGTGGTGATCGGCGCATCGATTCGCTATGGTCATTTCCATCCCGCCGTGGACCGTTTTGTGAAAAAGCATGCAGCAATGCTGAATGAGCTGCCGAGCGCCTTCTATTCTGTGAACCTGGTGGCGCGTAAAGCGGAAAAACGTACCCCGCAGACGAACAGCTATACGCGTAAGTTTTTGCTGAGCTCTCCCTGGCATCCAACGGTGAGCGCGGTGTTTGCGGGCGCGCTGCGTTATCCGCGTTATCGTTGGTACGACCGCTTTATGATTCGCCTCATTATGAAGATGACGGGCGGTGAAACCGACACGCGTAAAGAAGTGGTCTACACAGACTGGTCCCAGGTTGCCAGTTTCGCTCATCAAATCGCGCGTTTAACCAGCGATTAGCGGCTTTAATAAACGTAAAGACCGAAAAGTAAGCGAACGGAAAACTTTTTCATATTTATGCTTGTCACCGCCGGAGAACTCCCTATAATGCGCCTCCACTGACACGGAACAACGGATTACAAACCGCCGTGACAGCAGGCTTCAGAGATGAACGCCGACAGAGAAAAGCGAAAATAATTGCTTGACTCTGAAAGAGGAAAGCGTAATATACGCCACCTCGCAACGGTGAGCTTAACGCCGCGTTGCAATGCTCTTTAACAATTTATCAGACAATCTGTGTGGGCACTCAAAGTGACATGGATTCTTAACGTCGCAAGACGCTAAATGAATACCAAAGTCTCTGAGTGAACATACGTAATTCATTACGAAGTTTA
>JBAPXW010000019.1:0-619301 GCA_049284415.1 Leclercia sp. | reverse complement strand
TGATAACAGAATTTGCCTGGCGGCTGTAGCGCGGTGGTCCCACCTGACCCCATGCCGAACTCAGAAGTGAAACGCCGTAGCGCCGATGGTAGTGTGGGGTCTCCCCATGCGAGAGTAGGGAACTGCCAGACATCAATTAAGTGAAAAGGCCATCCGAAAGGATGGCCTTTTTGCGTTTATCCGCTACGAAAAACATCGTGCCCGGGGCGTAAGACGCCACCGGGCCGATCAAACTCAGTGAATGACCTGTGACAAGAATGCGCGCGTACGTTCCGATTTCGGGTGGGCAAAAAACTCCTCCGGCGGTGCCTGCTCGACGATTTCTCCGCGATCCATAAAGATGACACGGTCCGCTACGGTTCTGGCAAAGCCCATCTCATGCGTTACGCACAGCATGGTCATACCCGACTCCGCCAGCCCAATCATCGTATCAAGTACCTCTTTCACCATCTCTGGATCGAGTGCCGAGGTGGGTTCATCAAACAGCATAATCTTCGGTTTCATGCACAGGGAACGTGCGATCGCTACGCGCTGCTGCTGACCGCCCGAGATTTGACCCGGGAATTTGTGCGCATGCTCCGCGATACGCACGCGTTCCAGATAATGCATGGCCAGCGCCTCGGCTTCTTTTTTCGGCATTTTACGCACCCAGACAGGGGCCAGCGTACAGTTCTGCAGCACCGTCAGGTGGGGGAACAAATTGAAATGCTGAAAGACCATACCCACTTCCTGGCGGACGCGCTCAACGTTACGAATATCATCGTTCAGTTCGATGCCATCCACCACAATCCGGCCTTGCTGATGCTCTTCCAGATGGTTAATACAGCGAATGGTCGTGGATTTACCCGACCCTGAAGGGCCGCACAGAACAATGCGTTCTCCTTGCTTCACCTTCAGGTTGATGTCTTTCAGGACGTGAAATTGCCCATACCACTTATTCACGTTATCCAGTGTAATCATCGCGTCAGCGGGTGTCATAGTTATCTGGCTCATAAATTCCTCAGTGCGGTGAACGCCCGGTGTTAAAGCGCTTTTCCAGATGCTGGCTGTAGCGCGACATGCTAAAACAGAAAATCCAGTAGATAAGTGCAGCAAAAACATAGCCTTCTGTCGACATACCCAGCCATGCGGGATCGACGGTAGCTTGTTGCACGCTACTGAAGAGATCGAATAATCCAATAATAATTACCAGACTAGTGTCTTTGAACAACGCGATAATGGTGTTAACCAGGCCGGGGATCACCAGCTTTAGCGCCTGCGGCAGGATCACTAACCCCTGCGTTTTCCAGTACCCCAGTGCCAGCGATTCGGCTGCTTCATACTGACCTTTTGGCAGGGCCTGCAACCCTCCCCGAACCACTTCCGCTACATAGGCCGACTGAAACAGAATGACGCCGACCAGGGCGCGGAGCAGTTTGTCGATGGTCGTGCCTTCCGCCATAAACAGCGGCAGCATCACGGATGACATAAACAGCACGGTGATCAGCGGTACGCCACGCCAGAACTCAATGAAAATTACGGACAGGACGCGTACGACCGGCATCGTGGAGCGACGACCCAATGCCAGCAAAATGCCCAGCGGTAATGCACCGGCAATCCCCACGGAGGCAATAATCAGCGTCAGCGTCAGGCCGCCCCACTGGCGGGTTTCTACGTGAGTGAGCCCAAGCGATCCGCCATACAGCAGCCACCAGACGATAACAGGATAAAGCACCGCCCAGCAGGCAATGTATCGCCCGCGACGCGGCAGTTTGCTCCAGAACATCGGGATGATGGAGAGCAGCCCGACGATCAGCGCAACATTGATGCGCCAGCGCTGATCGTGAGGATAGAGCCCATACATGAACTGGCCAAAACGTTGGTGGATAAAGACCCAGCAGGCGCCCTCTTTGGTGCAGTCGGCACGCGTTGTACCAACCCAGTTAGCCTGCAAAAAGGCCCAGTTCAGCAGCGGTGGGATCAGTTCCCACATCAGCCAAAAGCACACCAACGTAAGCAGGCTGTTGCTCCAGCTGGAGAACAGATTTTTACGCGCCCATGTGATAATGCGTCCGTTACCGGTCCTGCCCGGAGACGCGGGGTGAGACAATACAGCTTTTGTCATCATGGCTCCTTAGCGTTCAACCAGTGCGATGCGGCGGTTATAGATATTCATCAGCAGAGAAATGGTCAAACTGATGATCAGATAAACCGACATGGTGATGGCAATGGTTTCGATGGCCTGGCCGGTTTGGTTGAGTACGGTCCCGGCAAACAGCGAAACCATATCGGGATAGCCAATGGCCGCTGCCAGAGACGAGTTTTTCACGATATTCAGATACTGGCTGGTCAGTGGGGGAATAATGACCCGCAGCGCCTGAGGAAGGATCACCTGGCGCAGAGTGACCGGGTTCGGTAGTCCCAGCGAGCGAGCGGCTTCATGTTGACCATAGGGAACCGCCTGAATACCAGAGCGGATAATTTCTGCGATAAAGGCAGAGGTATAGATCGAGAGCGCCAGGGTCAGTGCAGCCAGCTCCGGGATCAGGACCATGCCGCCGCGGAAGTTAAACCCCCGCAGTTGCGGAACATCCCAGTGCAGTGCTGGACCAAAAATGGCATGAGCCAGCCACGGCAGGATCGCCAGCAGAATGAGAGTGACAGGCCATGTGCGCCGCAATTGCCCGGTTTTCATCTGCAAGTTACGGTTAAAACGGAACAGTGCGACTGATATTCCCGCCACACACACCAGCGCCACGAGCAGCGCCAGCATCCCTTCTGCGAACTGCGGGGCCGGGATATACAAACCACGATTGCTTAAGAAAGCCAGATCGAAAGCATCCACCGCCTGACGTGGACCGGGCAGGTTACGCAGCACGGCGAAATACCAGAAAAAGATCTGCAGCAGCGGGGGAATATTACGAAAGGTCTCAATATAAACGGTGGACAGTTTGCGCAGCAGCCAGTTATCAGACAGCCTTGCAAGCCCGAGGAAAAACCCTAGCAGGGAAGCAAAAACGATACACAGCGCTGACACCAGCAGGGTATTCATCAGGCCGACCAGGAATACGCGACCGTAGGTATCGCCTTCGCTGTAATCAATTAAATGCTGAACAATGCCAAAGCCCGCGCTGCGGTCAAGAAACGCAAAGCCCGAAGTAATGCCCCGTGTGCTCAGGTTGGTAACAGTGTTATGGAATAAGTAGATCGCGACGGCCAGCACGGCGAGAATAGCGAGGATCTGAAACAGCCAGGCGCGAACCGCAGGGTTAGAAAAGGAGAAGGCTCCTTTTAGTGCTAAGCGGCGATGGGACATAAAAACCTCGGGTAACCATGACTCTGATGGGGCACTGCATTGGCAGTGCCCGTTACAGCAAACGACTTAACGCACTGGCGGTGCGTACTGAATGCCGCCGTTATTCCAGAGGTTGTTCTGGCCACGTTTGATCTTCAACGCGCTCTCGGAACCGACGTTGCGCTCGAAGATTTCAGCGTAGTTACCCACTTTTTTAATGATGTTGTACGCCCACTTGTTATCAAGCTTCAGATCTTTGCCGTAATCACCCTCTTTACCCAGCAGGTGCGCCATGTCTGGCGTTGATGGATTAGCGGCTTTTTCATCTACGTTTTTCGAGTTAACGCCCATCTCTTCGGCGTTGAGCATGGCGAACAGCGTCCAGCGAACCACGGAGTTCCACTCATCATCCCCGCGACGCACTACCGGGCCCAAAGGCTCTTTAGAGATCACTTCAGGCAGTACCAGCCATTCCGCAGGGTTACTCAGCTTGATGCGCAGGGCATACAGCTGAGACTGATCCGACGCCAGCGTATCGCAGCGGCCAGACTCCAGCGCTTTGGCGGACTCATCGGAACGGTCGAAGGTGACCGGCGTGTATTTCATGTTGTTGGCTTTGAAGTAATCGGCCACGTTCAGTTCAGTGTCGGTCCCTGCCTGAATACAGACGGTCGCGCCATCCAGCTCTTTCGCGCTCTTCAGGCCGGCTTTGTTGTGCGTCAGGAAGCCGATGCCGTCGTAATAGGTCACACCGGTAAAGGACATGCCCATTCCGGTATCGCGTGAGGAGGTCCAGGTGGTATTACGTGAAAGCAGATCCACTTCGCCGGATTGCAATGCGGTGAAGCGCTCTTTTGCGGTCAGCGGGGTATATTTAACTTTGGTGTCATCGCCTAATACGGCTGCGGCAACGCCACGACAGATATCCACATCAATACCCGAGAATTTACCGCTGGCATCAGCGTAAGAGAAACCGGGCAACCCATCACTGATCCCACACTGCACAAAGCCCTTCTTCTTTACGGCATCCAGCGTTGCACCAGCCTGAGCCTGACTGGCGATCGCAAGCAGCACACTTGCAGCGGCCAGGCTGGCCATCATCATCTTTTTCATAATGCATCCTGTGTGGCGAAAATTATCGTTATAGTGAAGCGTCTTATAAACGCTTTAACCTGTCTGTGGCTGTGGCCGACGTTAATAAAGCAAACGTGATGCCAGCTTTTGCATTAAACGTAATAAGCGATTACGCAACGCGTAAAGCTGAGTGTAGACAGGGATAATTAAATCGAGCGCCCTGAAATGGTGCGAAATGACAACCTACGCCACAAATCAGAGCGAAAGTCTGGTGCAATGAACGTGAAATGAACGGGCGTGTTCCTGGCATTAATAACAGGAGGGAGGACATTGCTTTTATGCTGTGAGCTAACGCAGATTTATTTATTAACCTAAATTTTTGACGGGATGTTTATTTTATCTTGCGGGAATAAGGTCTGCGGAGAAAGCAAAAGCGCGGAACGATCCGCGCTTTCTGGATTACTTAGACACGGCGATGATACCCAGCGTCAGGCCTGCAATGGCTGCTGCACCGCCTGCTATCGCGCCGGCTGTTTCCCAGTTATCCTGAGTGGTCCCTTTCATACAGGTATTGGTGTGAACCAGGCGACCCTGATCGTCGTAAACCGGGACACACGGAGATTCATGTGCGCAACCCGCAAGGAGTACGGCAAGCAGAGCAACTGAAATTAATCTTTTCATGGTGTTACCTCAAAATGAAAGCTTACTTCGCGATATCGCCAGCAAGGTCTTACGCAAAGCAGATGGCTATTTTACCACCTGTTCAAAAAGGCAATGAAGAGTGAATAATCTCAAATTATTTTGATTGTAAAAATCATGGAGAAAACGTTATCAGCTGGATTCAATAATGGAGAAAGTGAGGAGAAGGGCGGGCAAAAATCTCATTCTTATACCGATACATAAACAATTAATTGCCGTGCTAATTAATAAGTAAAATAAATGGTTGGTATTATTCACAAAAGAAAAGGCGCCGGGTGGCGCCTTTATCTATTACTGTTCGCTATGGCGCGTAAAGCGTCTTCGCACCACCACAAAGAAGACCGGCACAAAGAATATTGCCAGCAGGGTTGCCGAAAGCATACCGCCCATCACCCCGGTGCCCACGGCGTTTTGCGCGCCGCTGCCTGCACCATGGCTAATGACCAGCGGCATCACGCCCAGGATAAACGCCAGCGAGGTCATCAGGATGGGACGAAGTCGCATGCGGGAGGCTTCCAGCGTGGCTTCAATAATCCCTTTGCCCTCTTTATCCATCAGATCCTTAGCAAATTCGACGATCAGAATGGCGTTCTTTGCCGACAGGCCGATGGTAGTAAGCAGGCCCACTTGGAAATAGACATCGTTATTCAAGCCGCGGAAGGATGCGGCGAGCAGGGCACCGATGACCCCGAGCGGTACCACCAGCATGACCGAGAACGGTATCGACCAGCTTTCATACAGTGCCGCCAGGCACAGGAACACCACCACCAGCGAGATGGCGTACAGGGCAGGTGCCTGGTTGCCTGACAAACGCTCCTGATAGGACATTCCCGTCCAGTCGTAACCGATCCCGGTAGGCAGTTTAGCCGCCAGTTGTTCCATTAAGACCATCGCTTCGCCGGTACTTTTACCCGGTGCCGCTTCGCCCAGAATCTCCATCGACGGGCTGCCGTTGTAGCGTTCGAGCCGCGGTGAACCATAAATCCAGTGTGACTGGCTGAACGCGGAGAGAGGGACCATCGAGCCGTTAGCGCTGCGCACGTACAGACGATTAATATCTTCCGGCAACATGCGGAAAGGCGCATCGGCCTGGACATACACTTTCTTCACCCGACCGCGATCGATGTAGTCGTTCACGTAGGTGCCACCGAGGGCGGTGGAGATGGTCTGGTTAATGTCCGACACGCTGACGCCCAGCGCCTGCGCTTTCTCCTGATCGACATCCAGCTTGAACTGAGGCGTATCCTCCAGCCCGTTTGGCCGCACGCGCACCAGCAGGTCCGGGTGCTGTTTGATCATGCCCAGCAGCTGGTTTCGGGCCTGTGTCAGCGACGTATGTCCCAGGTTAGCCTGATCGATCAGTTCAAAATCGAAACCTGTTGCAGTGCCAAGCTCAATAATGGCCGGCAGGTTAAACGGGAACACCAGCCCGTCTTTGATCTGGCTAAAAGCCCGCGTTGCCCGGCTGACAATCGCACCGACGCTGTTGGCCTCGCCGGAGCGCTCCTCCCAGGGCTTAAGGCTGATAAAGGCTATCCCGGAATTCTGCCCCTGGCCGCTAAAGCTAAAGCCGTTAACGGTAAAGACCGATGCCACGTTAGCCTTCTCGTTGTTCAGATAGTAGTGCTCAACCTGATCCAACACCTGCTGAGTACGGGTCTGTGTCGCACCGGCCGGGAGTTGCACCATCGTCATAAACACGCCCTGGTCCTCTTCCGGCAGGAACGAGGTCGGCAGGCGCATAAAGAGCACCGTCATACCGCCGACAATGACGATGTACACCACCAGATAGCGTCCCGTTTTACGCAAAATATGGCTAACGCTGTTGCTGTAGTGCGCCACGCTTTTGTCGAACAGGGTATTGAACCAGCCGAAGAACCCGCCTTTTTTCTCATGATGCTCGCTGGGGGCCTTGAGCAGGGTGGCGCACAGCGCCGGCGTCAGGATCAGCGCCACCAGTACAGAAAGCGCCATCGCCGAGACGATCGTCAGGGAGAACTGACGATAAATCGCCCCGGTGGAGCCGCCGAAGAAAGCCATCGGGATAAACACCGCCGACAGCACCATGGCGATACCGACCAGCGCCCCCTGAATCTGCTCCATCGATTTCTGCGTCGCCTCTTTAGGCGGCAGCTTGTCCTCGACCATCACTCGCTCGACGTTCTCCACCACCACGATGGCGTCATCCACCAGCAGGCCTATCGCCAGCACCATCCCAAACATGGTGAGCGTGTTAATGGAGAAGCCAAAGGCCGCCAGCACCGCAAATGTCCCCAGCAACACCACCGGCACCGCAATGGTCGGGATCAGCGTGGCGCGCAGGTTTTGCAGGAACAGGTACATGACGAGGAAGACCAGGATGATGGCTTCAAACAGCGTCTTCACCACTTCATGGATGGAGATCTTCACAAATGGCGTGGTGTCATACGGATAGACCACCTTCAGCCCCTGCGGGAAAAACGCCTGCAGCTGTGCCAGTTTGGTTTTGATCGCTGCCGCGGTATCCAGCGCATTGGCGCCGGTTGCCAGCTTGATCCCCAGCCCGGTCGCCGCCTGACCATTGATTTTGGTGACCATGTTGTAGTTCTCGCCACCGGGCGCAATCCGGGCCACATCTTTCAGATGCACCATCGACCCGTCCTGATTCACCTTCAGGGTGATGTTGCCAAACTCCTCGGCTGTTTTCAGTCGCGTCTGGGCGATGATCGAGGCGTTAAGCTGCTGCCCCGGTACGGATGGCGTACCGCCGAGCTGGCCTGCGGCGATTTGGTTGTTCTGGGCTTTGAGCTGATTAATTACGTCCAGCGGGGTCAGCTGATAGGCATTGAGCGCATTCGCGTCCAGCCAGATGCGCATCGCATACTGGGCGCCAAACAGCTGCACATCGCCCACGCCGGAGGTGCGGCTGATCGCATCTTTGACGTTAGAGGCGACATAGTCAGAGATATCATCCTGGGTCAGGTCTTTGTTATCCGAAACAAAGCCCGCCACCAGCAGGAAGCTGCTGCTCGACTTCTCTACGCCAATCCCTTGCTGCTGCACTTCCTGCGGCAGCAGCGGCATCGCCAGCTGCAGTTTATTCTGCACCTGTACCTGGGCAATATCCGGGTCAGTGCCCGACTCGAAGGTCAGGGTAATGGTCACGCTGCCCGCCGAATCGCTGGTGGACGACATGTACATCAGGTTATCGATGCCGTTCATGTTCTGCTCGATCACCTGCGTCACCGTATCCTGCACGGTTTGCGCATCTGCCCCAGGATAGGTGGCCGAGATAGCAACCGCCGGTGGTGCAATGGTGGGATATTGGGCAACCGGGAGTTTCAGGATCGCCAGCCCGCCTGCAATCATCAGAATGATGGCGAGCACCCAGGCAAAGACCGGGCGCTGGATAAAGAAGTTAGCCATGCTCTGTTCCTTATCCGGCTTTCTGCGCGGCGGTATCTGGCGTCGCAACGACCGTCGCGCCAGGATGAATTTTTTGCAGCCCACTGATGATGACCCGGTCGCCGTCCTGCAGGCCGTCATCGATCAACCACTGATCGCCGATGGCCTGTGTGGCCACCACGCTGCGTGCTTCGACCTGATTCTTATCGTTCACCACCATCACGCTGGCTTCGCCACGCGGTGTTCGCGTGACGCCCTGCTGTGGTACCAGGATCGCTTTAGGCTGGATGCCCTCATCAATGCGCGCACGAACGAACATGCCGGGCAGCAGGATATGCTGAGGGTTAGGGAAGATCGCCCGCAAAGTAATCGAACCGGTGCTTTCATCCACCGTCACATCGGAGAATTGCAGCGAACCTTTAAGCGGGTAAGGCTGACCATTTTCCATCAGCAGCTGCACGGTGCTGGCGTCGTCGCCCGTTTGCAGGCTGGACTGCTTGAGGCGCATAAAGTCATTGCTGGATTGCGTGACATCGACATACATCGGATCCAGCTGCTGCACCGTGGCCAGCGCGGAGGCCTGCCCGTTGGCGACCAGCGCGCCTTCTGTGACGCTGGATTTACCGATGCGTCCGCTGATAGGCGAGGTGACTTTGGTATACGCCAGATTAATGCGTGCGCTCTCCACGCTCGCTTTGGCGGCCATTACGCTGGCATCGGCCTGTCGGGCATCGGCCACCGACTGATCGTATTCTTGTTTGCTGACGTACTGGGTGCCGACCAACGGCAGATAGCGTTTGACGGTCAGGTGCGCGATATTCGCTGCTGCCTGCGCTTTGGCTAACTCGCCGGACGCGCTGTCAAATGCAGCCTGATAGGTGGCCGGATCGATCTGATACAGCGACTCGCCTGCTTTTATATCGCTGCCTTCCTGAAAATTGCGCTTAAGCACAATGCCGTTCACCTGCGGGCGAACCTCGGCGACGCGAAAGGCATCTGTCCTGCCCGGCAGTTCGGTGGTCACCGTCAGCGGTGCGCTTTTCACAACATGCACGGTGACCTGCGGTGACGGTGGTTGCTGTACCTGTCCGCCGTTATCATCACAACCCACGAGCAATGCGGCACCGATGATAAAACCGGATAAGGGTAAAAATCTGAAATGAAGCGTCATGACTATTCCTTCAAAATCCTTAACCCGCATTAACCGCACAGGGTTAAGCGTTGAGGAGAGGTAAACAGAAAACGGCGGGCGTCATAATAAAGAATGAGCGGATAGGTTTATGATTTATAAGTGCGGCGAAAGGGTTGTTGGACAATAAAAAGGCGCAGAACAAGAACAAACAACAGGATAGCGCATTCAATATAATGAATGGGCGCGTTTCCCTTTAGTGGAATGCATATGTTTTATGAATTAAATATTCTTAAATCATCGATATGAATTATAAATTACGCGCACTGGCGTTTTTTGTTCAGAATTATTTTTTAGGCTGATCGATAATTCATGCTCTGACGACCATCGTCGATGTTATTTAAACGTATTTAATACGTTAAACGAGTGAATCTCAATGGCGCGTAAAACGAAGGCTGAAGCTCTGAAGACTCGCCAGTCGTTGATTGAGGCGGCGATAGAGCAGTTTGCAGCACGCGGTGTCGCAAACACTACGCTGTCGGATATCGCCGACGCGGCCCGCCTGACCCGGGGTGCCGTTTACTGGCATTTCACCAGTAAAACGGAAATATTCAATGCTATCTGGCAAGAACAACGCCCGCTGCGCGAAATTATTCGCGATCGACTTGTACTGGCGGAAGAGGATGACCCATTATTGATATTGCGTGAGCAGTTTGTTACTGCGCTGCAATATATTGCCCGCGATCCCCGTCAGCGTACGTTATTGCAAATCCTTTATCACAAATGTGAATTTGAAAAGGGCATGATTTCGGAAAATGAAATTCGTGAAGGGATTGGATTCAACTATGAAAATGTTCGCGGGATGCTGCAAAAATGTATCGCGCTGGGTCGCGTCTCTTCCCGGATCAATATTGATACCACGTTAATTGTTTTTCATGGCTTTTTCTGTGGGCTGGTAAAAAACTGGTTAATGAGCCCGGAGCGGCTGGATTTGTATCAGCAGGCGCCGGAGCTGGTGGATAATATCCTGGCGACGTTACCGGCAGCACGGCTGTCACACCGTGCGTATCACGCCGCCTCATAGCGGCGTTGGCCCGGTTAGTATTGCTCCGTCAGCATCGCTTGCGGATTGTGGCTCAGGGCGTGGATGGTTTGCGGTGAAACGGGTTTGCCCAGCAGATAACCCTGCAGCGTATTGCAGCCGAGTTGCGTTAAAAATTCCTGCTGTTCCGGCGTTTCTACCCCTTCTGCCACCACCTTCAGATTGAGCGTTTTTGCCAGCGCCACAATAGCGGAAACAATCGTGGCATCGTCACCTTCACCGCCGATATCTTTGACAAATGCCCGATCGATTTTCAACTCGCAGGCCGGGAGGCGTTTCAGATATAGCAGGCTGGAGTAACCCGTACCAAAGTCATCGATAGAGGCTTTTACGCCCGCCTGCGTCAGCTCGGTCAGCACCCGCACGCTCTCATTCGGATTGTTCATTGCCGTCGTTTCGGTCACTTCCAGAATCAAGGTATGAGGCGGAATATGATGACGCGCCAGGCTGCCCATAACGGTATCAACCAGCTGGGGTTGCTCAAACTGGAGCGTGGAGAGATTCACCGCAACGGACCATTCCGTGTGGCCTTCCAGATGCCACTCACGCAGCTGGCGGCAGGCTTCATCAATCACCCAGTTACCAATAGGCACAATCAGCCCGCTTTTTTCTGCCAGCGGCAGGAACTGGTCGGGTGCCAGCAGCCCCTGAACCGGATGCTGCCAGCGCAGCAGCGCTTCGAAGCCGACGATCGGTCCGACGGGTGCCTGAAACTTTGGCTGATAGACCAGATGCAGTTCGTGGCGATCCAGCGCCAGCCACAGGTCATTCATCAGCTGCAGCTGTTGCTGCGCCAGCGTATTCATCGATGGCTGGAAGAAGTGATAGTTGTTACGCCCCATGTGCTTGGTGTGGTACATCGCGGCATCGGCGTTGAACATCAATTCACGCTGGGTCTTGCCATCATGGGGATAGATAGCAATCCCCACGCTGAGGGTGACCACCAGTTCATACAGTTCAAGGCTGAAAGGTTTATCGATGACGTGCACCAGCGCACTGGCCAGCGATGCGGCATCGTTGGGAGTCTCGATCTCCGCCAGCAGCACAAATTCATCCCCGCCAATTCGCGCCAGGGTGTACTGGCCTTTCAGGGGCTGTTCCAGCCGTTCGGTGACCGCAACCAGCAGCTTATCCCCGGTGTCGTGCCCGTAGGCGTCGTTTACCGCTTTAAAGCCATCCAGATCCATAAACAGCAGCGCAAAGATCGCCTCTTCGCGGTCGGCTTTGTTGATCGCCTGATCGAGACGGTCTTCCAGCAGCACGCGGTTGGGCAGGCGCGTCAGGGTATCGTGCAGGGCAAGCTGCGCCAGCTCGCGGTTAGCTTTGGCCAGCGAGGAGGCAAGCAGCGATGTGCGAGCCTGCAGGCGGGCATCAAACATCGAAACCAGCAGGGTAATCCCCAGCACGGAGAGTGCGAGCACGCTCACCAGAACGGCCAACCAGCTGCCGTTTACGCCATGATGGTGCATATGACTTTGAACCGGGAACTGCGCGGCCTTCATCCCGGTGTAGTGCATCCCGGCGATGGCGACGCCCATCAGAATGGCTGCGCCCGCGCGCATCAACGTTACCTGGGCGGCATCGCGGCGCAGGCGAAACGTCAGCCACAACGCCGCCAGTGACGCCAGCAGGGCGATGACCACGGAAAGCGAAACCCAGCGCATATCCCAGACGATAGCGGGTTCGACCTGCAGCGCGGCCATTCCGGTATAGTGCATCGCAACGATACCCATCCCCATAATGAGCGCGCCCGTCAGCAACCGACGCCGGCGTAAATGATCGCAGCTCACCAGCCACAGGGCGAACAGCGATGCGCCAATCGCAATCAGCATCGACAGCGCCGTCAGCAGCAGGTCGTAATTGAGCCGCATGGAGACGTCCATCGCCAGCATGCCGATAAAGTGCATCGCCCAGATACCGATGCCCATAGCAGTCCCGCCACCCGTCAGCCAGATGCGCGCCGCGACGCCGGTGCTATCCGCTACCCGGCCAGCCATATTCAGCGCGGTATAGGCGGCAAGAATGGCAACAACAAAAGAGATAACCACAAGGATTTGGTCGTATTGGCTAACCAGCATGCTCTCATCAACTCATACGCAGTGAGGTATTACGTGATACCGGGTGAGACGGGCTGAGACATTATCATTCTATAGAAATGCCTCAAAGGGATTTAAGCCCGTACAATTATCGAGGGAAAGCAGTGACTTAATCTAAATCTTCGCAGTTAATCAGCTTTAAAGGATTGACTGAGTTCATGTTGCGGCACTTGTCTGTTTCCGTAGAGATCAGCTCGATCCACTGCATTAACAGCGCATCGAAAAGGAAAACGGTAATCGCAAAAACGACTAACCACCAATACTTACGGATCATTCTGGAGTTCCAGGAACAGTTGACAAGAGTGCGAGAAATATACACGAAAAATGACGTCTGAGAAGTGGGGTTACCCATGTTTACGTTCGGGGTTAAAAGCGGGTTTGCGGGGGAGAGAAGGGGGGGAATGACAGGCATAAAAAAGGCGCGTCCCCATGCCGAGTAGCGCCTTTTTAAACAAACACTTAGCTGATCGAAATCAGTTCATGCCGTATTTTTTCAATTTCTTACGCAGCGTACCACGGTTGATGCCCATCATCAGGGCAGCACGGGTCTGGTTACCGCGGGTGTATTGCATCACCATGTCCAACAGGGGCTGTTCAACTTCAGCCAGTACCAGCTCATAGAGATCATTTACATCCTGACCATTCAGTTGAGCAAAATAGTTCTTCAGTGCCTGCTTAACCGAGTCACGCAGGGGCTTTTGAGTCACCTGGTCCTGAGAGTTAACGGTAGAAACGGTCAGTACGTCAGAATTTACGCGTTGTTCGAACATAGTTCTGTCAGCTCTTTATTTCATTACGCAAGATTTTCGAAGTATGCCTCCAACGCCTCCAGCTGTTCGCTGGCATCCTCTATGGCGTTGAATGTGCGCCGAAACTGGTCATCTGGAGCATGTTCCTGGAGATACCAGGATACGTGTTTACGCGCGATTCGGTACCCCTTTGCCTGACCGTAAAAGTCATGCAGTTCCCGAATATGTGCGCATAGCAAGCGCTTTACCTCTGCCAGTGGCAGTGGGAGCAGCAACTCCCCAGTGTCCAGATAATGCTGGATTTCCCGAAAGATCCAGGGTCTTCCCTGAGCTGCACGTCCTATCATCAGAGCATCAGCTCCCGTATAGTCGAGCACAGCTCTGGCTTTAAGCGGGTCAGTAATGTCGCCATTCGCGATAATCGGAATGGAAACTTTCTGCTTAACTGCCCGAATGCTGTCGTATTCAGCTTCGCCATTGAACAAACAGGCGCGAGTGCGTCCATGAATGGTCAGGGCCTGGATACCACAGTCTTCAGCCAGTTGGGCAATTTCTACACAGTTACGGTGTTCCGGCGACCAACCCGTGCGAATCTTTAACGTAACAGGGACGTCCACTGCGCTGACAACCGCCGTCAGGATAGACTTCACCTGGTCGGGGTATTGCAGAAGGGCTGAACCTGCAAGCTTGCGATTCACTTTCTTGGCCGGGCACCCCATATTGATATCAATAATCTGGGCACCACTTTCCACGTTAATACGCGCGGCATCTGCCATCTCTTCAGGCACGCTTCCGGCAATTTGCACGGTGCGAATACCTGGCTCATCAATGTGCACCATCCGTAGACGGGACTTGTCGCTTTCCCAAACCTGAGGGTTAGACGACATCATCTCGGAAACGGTTAAACCTGCTCCCATCTCGTAGCACAGCGTCCTGAATGGCCGGTCGGTAATACCTGCCATAGGTGCTGCGATCAGGCGATTTCTGAGCTGGTGGTGTCCGATGCGCATGAGTTAAGAAATGACCATACTGTGACTGCAAGGCGGCGTATCTTACGCATTTTTCGCACGAGATGAAAGGCCAAACTTTGAACAATCCTCTGTTGTAGATCAAGGAATCGCCGGGAAAGGTGAGGTCTGAAATATATATGTCATATGAATCATTGGCTTAATGGATAATGGTGATTTTATGGCCGCTTACAATTTCCCAAAACTTCTCATTTTTTCTTAATGAATCACACCGCTTAACGGGATAATCTGCTGTTTTAAACAGCAGATTATCCCTGTTCTTTGCGATCTGCGTCGCATTTTAGAACAACATCTCAGCGTACCGATTGCACGTTATTCAACCACAACCCGTCCGTGTAGCGACTGTACCGGGCGGTTATTGTTGTGATGCAAGGTATGGCTGAACAGGGTCAGCTGTTCGGCGGAGAGCGTCAGCGGATGCTTCATTACCATCCAGGTAACGCCTTCTGAGCACGGCGGAGTGGTCAGAGAGCCGCTAAAGCGCCAGAAAGTCTTATCCGCGGGCAGCAGGGCGTTGATATCCAGATGCGTGGGAAGGGCTGCTGACTGGTCCGTCTGTGCGGGCATTGTGCGCCAGAGCTTCTCCAGTTCCGCATTTGCTGCCCCCTTGTCAAACATCACGGCGACCACGGCGGTCTCGCCCTCGGCATTCTTGTGCACCAGGTGCATTTCCATCGCGTAGCTCTTGCCATGCACCTTGTTCTCACTTGGCGCATGGAAGTGGAACTGCTGCAGGGTCCAGCTTTTGCCGTCGAGGGTGATGCTGTCCTGCGTACCGACTTTTTCGCCCGCCTGAACCGTATGACCGTTGTTAATCAGCGTGACCGGGCCGTCGGTGTAGTGCGTGACCAGCGGCGCGAGGTGCGTGCTCAGCGTGGTATCAATATTGATCGGGGATTGGTTCATCCCGTTCTGACAGGTTTTCCAGGTCTGGTCCAGTTCGCCCCAGTGCTCGGGGGCACCTTCTCCTTCGTAACTCCAGTGCGACGCGTATGCAGAAGCGGACATGATGCAGAGCGCCAGCAGCGCGACCTTGCCAGTTTGTTTAGACATAATATTCTTCCGGTGAATTGTGTATGAAAAAACCATCAACCATATAAGTTGAAAGGATATTTTACCGGAGATAAGACGGGGAAAGCGCGACAAAAATGGCGTGGCCAGAACGGCCACGCGA
Organism: Leclercia sp.; assembly: GCA_049284415.1. Classification (GTDB taxonomy): domain Bacteria; phylum Pseudomonadota; class Gammaproteobacteria; order Enterobacterales; family Enterobacteriaceae; genus Enterobacter. Next base: position 603,592 of record JBAPXW010000019.1, on the reverse strand, counting down.
CAGGACGACGTGATTACTGTTTACGACCGGTAATGCGGCACCACTCTTCTTTCTCGACCACCGGGTCTAGGGCGAAGAGATCGGCATACGCTTCACACACGCTGTCGGCCTGGCTGGCAAGAATGCCGGAAAGGCCCAGCAAACCGCCGTCAACGGGCAGGACGCTGATCAGTGGCGCCAGCTCACGTAACGGGCCCGCCAGGATGTTGGCGACGACGACGTCGGCTTTCATGGTCTCTGGCTGATCGTTTGGCAGATACAGCTCAAGGCGCTCGGAGACGCCGTTACGCTGCGCGTTATCGCGGCTGGCCTGAATAGCCTGCGGATCGATGTCGATCCCGATCGCTTTTGCGGCGCCCAGTTTCAGAGCCGCGATAGCGAGGATCCCGGATCCACAGCCAAAGTCGATCACCGTTTTGCCGTCCAGATCCAGACCATCGAGCCATTGTAGACACAGGGAGGTGGTGGGGTGGGTGCCGGTACCAAATGCCAGACCCGGATCGAGCATCACGTTGACCGCGTTGGCATCCGGCACGTCGCGCCAGCTCGGGCAGATCCACAGACGTTTGCCAAACTGCATCGGGTGGAAGTTATCCATCCACTCGCGTTCCCAGTCTTTGTCTTCCAGCTGCTCAATCTTGTGGACAAAACCTGCGCCCAGCAGCGGGTGGTTTTCCAGAATGGCCACCACCTCGTTCATGTCGGTTTCAGCATCGAACAGGCCGATGACGTCAGTGTCACCCCACAGGCGGGTTTCGCCCGGCAGAGGTTCAAACACCGGGGTGTCATGCGTGTCCTGGAAGGTGATGGAGACCGCACCGGTTTCCATCAGCGCATCACTCATTTCTTCGGCATTGGCGCCGGTCGTATTCAGTTTCAGTTGGATCCACGGCATGGCAAAACTCTTTATTTATCAGTAGAAATGACGGCTGCCTGCGGCGCAGGTTGACCAAAACGGTTCCCGACCACAAACGCCAGCAAGCTCAGCAGTAACGAAGGCACAATCGGATGGAAGCCCAGATACTGAACATTAAAGGAGGCGAGCACGGCATACAGCACGCCACCGACGATCATCGCACTCAAGGCACCGGCAGCGTTCGCGCGCTCCCAGTACAGCCCCAGCACCAGCGGCCACAGGAATACCGCTTCCAGTCCACCGAAGGCCAGCAGGTTCAGCCAGATGATCATCTCAGGCGGCTTCCAGGCCGCCAGCAGCAGCAGCGCCCCTAACAGCAGGGTGATCGCCGCTGACATCCGCTTCAGGCGTCGCTCGTTAGTCATCTGCTCCGGATGCATATTCAGGTACAGATCTTTAATGATCGTAGCGGAACTTTGCAGCAACTGGGCGTTGATTGTCGACATGATCGCCGCCATTGGCGCCGCCAGGAAGATCCCCGCGGCAAACGGTGGCAGGACCTTGACCATCAAGGTTGGGATCACCAGATCGGGCACGGTCAGATCCGGGATCACCGCCCGACCCAGCGCGCCCGCAAGGTGCATACCGAACATCAGGATCGCCACCACAATGGTGCCGATGATGATGCCCCGGTGAACCGCCTTGCTGTCTTTATAAGAGATACAGCGCACGGCAGTATGCGGCAGACCAATGACCCCGAAGCAGACCAGTACCCAGAAGGAGGTCATAAAGGTCGGGGAGAGGATGTCATCCGCGCCCTGCGGGGAGACCAGTTTCGGGTCGATAGTCTGCAGAGTTTCCACTGCCTGACCTAGACCGCCCGCAGCGTGCACCACGCCCACCAGCAGCACGATAGTGCCAATCAGCATCACCATGCCCTGCATCGTATCGTTGAGCACGCTGGCGCGAAAACCGCCAAAGGCGGTATAAAGCGCGATGCTGATGCCAAAGATCAGCAGCCCCGTTTCGTAAGGGATCCCGGCGGCGGTTTCCAGCAGGCGTGCGCCACCGATAAACTGCACCGTCATCGCGCCCACGAACGCCACCAGTAAACTGAGGCTGGCAAGCCACACCAGCAGGCGGCTCTGGTAGCGCGCGAAGAGCATATCGTTCAGCGTGACGGCATTGTAGCGGCGCGCCAGAATGGCGAACTTTTTGCCCAGAATACCCAGCGACAGCCAGACAGCAGGGAGCTGAATCATCGCCAGCAGCACCCAGCCGAGGCCATATTTATAGGCTGCTCCGGGGCCACCAATAAACGAACTGGCGCTGATGTAGGTCGCGGTCAGGGTCATGGCCAGCACGATCCCGCCCATTGAGCGGCTGCCGAGGAAATATTCGTTAAGGAAAGGGCCGGTCGAGCGCTTACGCATGGCATACACGGACAGACCGAATACCACCAGCAGGTACGCGATCAGCGGCAGAATGACTTCAAGCTGCATTGTCGTCCTCCAGCGAGATGTCGCGATAGATGAACTTCACCATCGCCCAGCACAGCACAATAAACACCAGCGGGATAAGCAGACAGGCCATTTCGAACCAGTGCGGCAGCCCCGTGAACCCAATTTGGGAGTCAGGTAAGTAAGCAGCCACTAACCACGCTGCAAGATAGAGAAGGGTCAGCCACAGCGCCCAGCGGGCTTCTTTATTGGCCTGAACAAAACGTTTGTCCATTTTTTGTCCCTGGTGGGAAAAGAAAGCGGGGATTGTACATGATGGGACTCAGCTATCCCCAGAAATAAAAAAAGGCCGGATTAACCGGCCTTTTATTGCTTACCCATGCTTATTTTTCATGAAGGCCGAGCTTTTTCTCCAGATAGTGGATGTTAGTCCCACCATGCTGGAAGTTCTCGTCAGTCATAATACGCATCTGCAGCTCAACGTTGGTTTTGATACCGTCGATGATCAGCTCCTGCAGGGCGTTCTTCATGCGGGCAATCGCCACATCACGGGATTCGCCGTAGCAGATAAGCTTGCCGATCATTGAGTCATAGTACGGCGGTACAGTGTAACCGGCGTAGATATGAGACTCCCAGCGCACACCAAAACCGCCCGGCGCGTGGAAACGCGTGATTTTACCCGGGCTTGGCAGGAAGGTGTTCGGGTCTTCGGCGTTGATACGGCATTCCACCGCATGACCTTTAACCACCACTTCATCCTGCTTGATGGACAGCGGTTGACCCGCCGCGATACGCAGCTGCTCTTTGATCAGGTCAACGCCGGTGATCATTTCGGTAACCGGGTGCTCAACCTGAATACGGGTGTTCATCTCAATGAAGTAGAACTCGCCGTTTTCGAACAGGAACTCGAAGGTACCTGCACCACGATAGCCGATATCCACGCACGCTTTAGAGCAACGTTCGCCGATGTAGCGACGCAGTTCCGGCGTGATGCCTGGTGCTGGCGCTTCTTCGACCACTTTCTGGTGGCGGCGCTGCATGGAGCAGTCACGTTCTGCCAGATAGATAGCGTTACCCTGACCGTCTGCCAGCACCTGAATTTCGATGTGGCGTGGGTTCTCGAGGAATTTCTCCATGTACACCATGTCATTGCTGAAAGCGGCTTTCGCTTCAGCTTTGGTCATGGCGATGGACTGAGCCAGATCCGCATCGTTGCGCACAACGCGCATACCGCGACCGCCGCCGCCGCCGGACGCTTTGATGATAACCGGGTAGCCAATGCGTTTAGCATGGGCACGGTTAGCATCCATATCGTCGCCCAGTGGGCCGTCGGAGCCGGGAACGGTTGGGACGCCGGCTTTCTTCATGGCGGTGATTGCCGACACTTTGTCGCCCATCAGGCGGATAGTGTCAGCTTTCGGGCCGATGAAGATAAAGCCGGAGCGCTCAACCTGCTCAGCAAAGTTGGCGTTCTCAGAGAGGAAGCCATAACCCGGGTGAATAGCCACCGCGCCAGTGATCTCAGCGGCGCTGATGATAGCCGGGATGTTCAGGTAGCTTTTAACGGACGGAGCCGGGCCAATACAGACCGTCTCATCCGCCAGTAAAACGTGTTTCAGATCGCGATCCGCGCTTGAGTGCACAGCAACGGTCTTGATGCCCAGCTCTTTACAGGCACGAAGGATTCGCAGTGCAATCTCGCCACGGTTGGCGATAACAATTTTATCCAGCATGTTCGCCTCGTTACTCGATGACGACCAGCGGCTCGTCAAATTCAACCGGCTGACCACTTTCGACCAGAATCGCTTTCACAGTACCAGACTTGTCTGCTTCGATTTGGTTCATCATTTTCATGGCTTCAACGATGCACAGGGTATCGCCTACGTTAACTTTCTGGCCCACTTCGATGAACGCTTTAGCGTCCGGGCTCGGGGTGCGGTAGAAAGTACCAACCATTGGGGAACGTACGATGTGACCACTGATTTCCGCTGCTGCTGGCGCTTCCATTGCTGGAGCGGCCGCCGGAGCGACAGCGTTAGACAGCGCTGGCTGCTGCATCATTGGTGCAGCGTAAGCCTGTTGCATCATCGGGTAGCCGACGTTTGGCGCGGCACGGCTGATGCGTACAGACTCTTCGCCTTCAGAAATTTCCAGTTCGGAGATGCCTGATTCTTCAACCAGCTCGATCAGTTTTTTAATCTTACGAATATCCATGAGTGGGTTCCGTACTCTTTGTTTAGTGTGATTGTGACAGGCGTTTTACCGCTGTCTGTAAAGCGAATGAATAGCCGTCAGCCCCCAATCCGCAGATCACGCCCGTGGCGATATCCGACAGATAAGAATGGTGGCGGAACGGCTCCCGCGCATGCACGTTGCTCAGGTGGATCTCGATAAACGGGATGCTCACCGCCAGCAGCGCGTCGCGGATAGCCACGCTGGTATGCGTAAACGCGGCCGGATTGATCAGGATATAGTCCGTTGTGTCTTTAGCCTGATGAATTCGGTCGATGATGGCGTATTCCGCGTTCGACTGAAAATGATCAAGTTCCACATTGAGCGCCGCCGCTTCGGTAGCGAGACGGTTAACAATGTCGGTTAACGACAGGGTGCCGTACTTCTCGGGTTCACGGGTGCCGAGCATATTCAGGTTCGGTCCGTTTAAAACTAAGATGTGAAACTTGTCAGCCATTGTGCCGCTATCTCCTGCGATTCTCCGGTAAAAAACAAAATATACCTTCGATGCGCGATTGTCACCCTCTCGGGGTATCAAAAACCCGTCGGGGAAACCAAAGTCGCACATTATAACGATTTCGTAGCATTTGGCAGCTAAATACTGGTCTTATCAGGGAAGATTATCAACCGCATTCGGAAAAAGCCTAAGGAAGGATAAGCGATCTGCGGGAATCCGCACACTTTCGTCCGCTATCGCCACCACTGGCGAAACTTCTTATAACGCCATGCCAGCAGTATCACCGCCAGTAGTGCATAGATGATCGGCTGCGGTGACAGAATTTTCACTGACCAAAGGTAGTGGATGGGGGCCAGGATCGCGACAAGATACACGAAATTATGCAGAAGTTGCCAGCGTCGGCCCAGTTTTCGCTGAGCGTACTGGGTAGAGGTGAGGGTTAATGCGAGTAGAATTATCCAGCTGATAATCCCCAGCGTCAGGTACGGGCGAGTCACCAGTTCCCGGCCCAGCAGACCCAGATTGTTGATGCCCAGCTCCAGCATGGCATAGCTGGTGAGATGCAGGCTCGCCCAGGCAAAGCACCATAAGCCCAGCAGGCGGCGAGTGCGGATCAGCAGGGGTTGTCTGGCGTAACGCGCCAGCGGAGAGATAAGCAGGGTCGCCAGTAAAAATTTCAGCGCTGTCCTGCCGGTAAAATGCTGGATATCTTTTGCCGGATCGGCGCTGAATCCACCTTGGCTGACGGCCCAGCACAGCCATATAAAAGGAAGCAGCCCCGCCAGATGCAGGGCAACTTTCAGCCAGATAATCTGCTTTGCTGTCAGACGCACTTAGAAAAACTCCCGTAAGTCGAGGCCGCGATACAGTGATGCCACCTGGTCGGCATAGCCGTTAAACAGCAGGGTGGGCTGGCGTTTAACGTCCAGCGCCCCGCCTGAGCCAATAAAACGCTCGCTGGCCTGCGACCAGCGCGGATGATCGACGTGCGGATTCACGTTGGCGTAAAAACCGTATTCGTTCGGCGCGGCAAGATTCCAGGTGGTGGGCGGGCGCTCGCGGGTCAGCTTGATGCTGACAATCGATTTGATCCCTTTAAAGCCATATTTCCACGGCACGGTCAGGCGGATCGGCGCCCCGTTTTGCGGCGGCAGCGCTTTGCCGTACACCCCGACGGTCAATAGCGTCAGCGGATGCATAGCTTCGTCAAGACGCAGCCCTTCCACATACGGATATTCCAGTCCGCCGCCAATAAAGCGGTCCTGCTGCCCGGGCATGACCTCTGGCGAGTAAAGGGTTTTGAAAGCGACATATTTTGCATTGCTGGTGGGTTCAACCATCGCCAGTAATTTATGCAGCGGAAAACCGACCCACGGCACGACCATCGACCAGGCCTCCACGCAGCGCATGCGGTAGATGCGTTCCTCCAGCGGGAAGCGGCGGGTTAAATCGTCATAATCGAGGGTCAGCGGTTTGGCCACTTCGCCCTCTATTTTCAGCGTCCAGGGATCGGTTTTCAGGCTCCCGGCGTTGGCGGCAGGATCGGCTTTATCCAGTCCAAATTCATAAAAGTTGTTGTAGCCCGTTACCTTCTCTTCCGGCGTTTTAGCAAGCTTACTCTGCCACTGCGCAGGCTGGGTAAAAGTGAGCGGTTTGCCAGGCGGCGCTTTCGGGCGGTCGTTGCCCTTAAACCAGTCCAGCAGATCGGCGTGGGCGAGGGGAGAGAGAGTCAGGGCTCCGGCGCTGATCCCCAGCATCTTCAGGATCTGGCGGCGCTTAAGCATAAAAACGGATTCCGCGGTGACATCGGCTTCCGTAAGGGGTTTGTGTTTCATGGCATCCTCCGTCATGCATTTTTCTAAGCATGACGGAGGAGAGGGGTTAACGCGAATATGTCACGAAAATTTGAAGATTAGGCAATCTTCACCAGCGTGCGACCCTGGATCTGATTATTGACGATCTTCGCGGCAAATTCCGGCGCCTGCTCAAGGCTAATCTGCGTGGCACTCTGCGCGTAGAAGGATTCCGGCAGATCCTGCACCAGACGTTCCCAGGCCTGCGCCCGGCGTGCGGCAGGGGTCATCACGGAATCCACACCCTGCAGACGGACGTTACGCAGGATAAACGGCATCACCGTTGTTGGCAGGGCGAATCCACCTGCCAGACCACAGGCCGCCACGCAGCCGCCGTAGTTCATCTGCGCCAGCACTTTTGCCAGCACTTTATCCCCGACGGTATCGACGGCTCCTGCCCAGATCTGTTTTTCCAGCGGACGGGTTTCGGCAAACTCATCGCGGCTCAGAATGCGGCTGGCACCCAGCTGGCGCAGATAGTCATGGGTGCTTTCGCGACCCGACACCGCCGCCACCTGATAGCCCAGCTTGTGCAGCAGCGCGACCGCAGTACTGCCCACGCCGCCGCTGGCGCCGGTCACCACCACTTCACCGGACTCCGGCCGCACGCCGGCCTCTTCCAGCGCCATTACGCACAGCATCGCGGTAAAACCCGCCGTGCCGACGATCATCGCTTTACGCCCGTCCATCCCTTTTGGCATCGGCACCAGCCAGTCGCCGTTAACGCGCGCCTGAGCCGCCAGCCCGCCCCAGTGGTTTTCGCCCACGCCCCAGCCGGTCAGCAGCACCTGCTGGCCGGCATGGAAGCGCGGATCTTCGCTGACGTGCACGCGCCCGGCAAAGTCGATGCCTGGCACCATCGGGAAATTACGGATAATTTTGCCGGTGCCGGTAATGGCGAGTGCATCTTTGTAGTTAAGGCTGGACCAGTCGATATCAACGGTCACGGCACCTTCAGGCAGGCGGCTCTCCTCAATAGATTGCACTGATGCCAGTGTTTTGCCTTCCTGTTGTTCTAAGATCAAAGCCTGCATACGGATTCCTTACTCAGCATGATGATTGGAAAATAATTTTTGAAGACTATACTCGCTCAGTGACATGCAATGCCGATTTAACGCAATAAATTGCCAGATACACCCGATTTGGTAGTATGCCGATGCGTATTGCAAGTTAGCGCTCACTTGCTATCCCCATCAACTCACGGAGTAATCTCAAGGATGCGATTATCGACGAAGTTCTCCGCTTTTATCACCCTGCTTACCGGATTGACTATTTTTGTCATTCTGATCGGCTGTTCGCTGAGTTTTTATAACGCTGTCCAGGGCAAGCTGGTGAACCGCATGCAGTCTGTGGCATCGGTCATCGATTCCCGTCTGGTCAGTACACCTTTTTCCGCGCTCTCGCATCAGCTGGATGAGCTGATGGTGCCCGTGGACATTACGCAGGTTGAGATTAAGCAGGGCGATCACAGCATTTTCAGTCACACGGCCCCGCGCAGCTATCGCCCCGCGGGAACGCAGTATAACACGCGCGAACTGACGGTCGAGTCGCTGAAAAACCCCGGAATGAGCATCAATCTGGTCTATCAGGATCCGATGACCAGCTACTTCCGCTCACTGATGACGACCGCGCCGCTGACGATAGCGATTTTCTTCGTGGTGGCGGTGATTTTCCTCGCGGTGCGCTGGCTCAGGCGCCAGCTCTCCGGGCAGGAACTGCTGGAGACGCGCTCGGTGCGGATCCTCAACGGTGAACGCGGCGCGCAGGTGCGCGGTTCGGTCTATGAATGGCCGTCGCGCACCAGCAGCGCGCTGGATGCGCTGCTTTCCGACATCCAGTTTGCCAGCGATCAGCGCAGCCGGATGGACACGCTGATTCGCTCCTATGCCGCGCAGGACAACAAAACGGGCCTCAACAATCGTCTGTTCTTTGATAGTCAGCTGGCGACCTTGCTGGACGATCAGGAGAAGGTCGGCTCGCACGGCGTGGTGATGATTGTTCGCCTGCCTGATTTCGATCTGCTGAAAGACAACTGGGGGCGCTCGGTGGCGGAAGAGAACCTGTTTACGCTCATCAATCTGCTCTCCACCTTTATTATGCGCTACCCCGGTGCGCTGCTGGCGCGCTATCGCCGCAGTGATTACGCAGTGCTGCTGCCGCACCGCACGCTGAAAGAATCAGAAAGTATCGCCAGCCTGCTGCTGAAAGCGGTGGACGCGCTGCCCCCGAGCAAAATGCTCGATCGCGACGACATGGTGCATATCGGTATCTACGCGTGGCGCAGTGGGCAGGCAACCGAACAGGTTATGGAACATGCTGAAGCCGCCACGCGCAATGCGGTGCTGCAGGGGGCGAACGGCTGGGCGGTATACGATGATTCTTTACCGGAAAAAGGGCGCGGCAATGTGCGCTGGCGTACCTTGATTGAGCAGATGCTCACCCGCGGCGGGCCGAGGATTTACCAAAAACCGGCGGTGCTGAGTAACGGCGAGGTTCACCACCGGGAGCTGCTGTGCCGAATTTTCGACGGCAATGAAGAGGTGGGATCCGCTGAGTATCTGCCGATGGTGCTGCAGTTTGGCCTGTCCGAAGAGTACGATCGCCAGCAAATTTCTCGATTGATGCCATTCTTATCCTTCTGGCCGGAAGAAACGCTGGCGTTACAGGTGACGGTAGAGTCGCTGATCCGCCCGCGTTTCCAGCGCTGGCTGCGAGATTTGCTGATGCAATGTGAAAAATCGCAGCGTAAACGGATTATTTTTGAACTTGCAGAGGCGGATGTTTGTCAACACATCAGTCGGTTACAGCCCATCGTCCGGTTGATCAGTGCGCTGGGCGCACGCGTTGCGGTGACGCAGGCAGGCCTGACGCTGGTCAGCACCAGCTGGATGAAGACGCTGGAGGTAGAGCTGTTGAAGCTGCATCCCGCGCTGGTAAGGAATATTGAAAAACGCACCGAAAACCAGCTGCTGGTTCAGAGTCTGGTGGAAGCGTGTAAGGGAACACAGACGCATGTATTTGCGACCGGCGTGCGGTCCAGAACCGAATGGCAGACGTTGACAGAACGCGGAGTTACAGGGGGTCAAGGTGATTTTTTCGCGGCCTCTCAGCCTCTTGACACTAATGTGAAAAAATATTCGCAAAGATACTCTGTTTAACCTGCCGTTTGGTAAGTTTTCACGTAGAATATCGCGCCTGTAGCGTAAAGTATGACGCGCAAAAAGACAGTGAACGTCCTTTAACAGATTACAAATAAAAGTGAGAAACGCAGCTGTTTGCTCAGTCCTGAGGGAGTCAGGTGCCGATTTGTAACAAAGGAAACGTACTGCACTAATTTTCACCGTAGCAGATGATTTTTGCGCCTTGTCGCTGCTGCGCGTGGTTGATAAAGTAAGCGGATTTTGTTTTCCGCCCCAGCTTTCAGGATTATCCCTTAGTATGTTGAAAAAATTTCGTGGCATGTTTTCCAACGACCTGTCCATTGACCTGGGTACCGCGAATACCCTCATCTATGTAAAAGGACAAGGCATTGTACTGAATGAGCCTTCTGTTGTGGCCATTCGTCAGGATCGTGCTGGTTCACCGAAAAGCGTTGCGGCTGTAGGCCATGACGCTAAGCAGATGCTTGGTCGTACGCCGGGTAATATCGCTGCTATTCGTCCAATGAAAGATGGCGTGATCGCTGACTTCTTTGTGACTGAGAAAATGCTGCAGCACTTTATCAAGCAAGTGCACAGCAACAGCTTTATGCGTCCGAGCCCGCGCGTTCTGGTTTGTGTGCCAGTTGGCGCCACCCAGGTTGAACGTCGTGCTATTCGTGAATCCGCTCAGGGCGCCGGTGCGCGCGAAGTGTTCCTGATTGAAGAGCCGATGGCTGCTGCAATTGGTGCTGGTCTGCCGGTTTCCGAAGCAACCGGTTCCATGGTTGTGGACATCGGTGGTGGTACCACTGAAGTGGCCGTTATCTCACTGAACGGCGTGGTATATTCCTCTTCCGTGCGTATCGGTGGTGACCGTTTCGATGAAGCCATCATTAATTATGTGCGCCGTAACTACGGCTCTCTGATCGGTGAAGCCACCGCAGAGCGTATTAAGCACGAGATCGGTTCTGCTTACCCGGGTGACGAAGTTCGCGAAATCGAAGTTCGTGGTCGTAACCTGGCAGAAGGCGTTCCTCGCGGCTTTACCCTGAACTCCAACGAAATCCTCGAAGCGCTGCAAGAGCCGCTGACCGGTATCGTTAGCGCCGTCATGGTTGCCCTCGAACAGTGTCCGCCAGAGCTGGCGTCCGATATCTCCGAGCGCGGCATGGTGCTGACCGGTGGTGGTGCGCTGCTGCGTAACCTCGACCGCCTGTTGATGGAAGAGACAGGTATTCCTGTCGTAGTTGCTGAAGATCCACTGACCTGTGTTGCCCGTGGCGGCGGCAAGGCGCTGGAAATGATCGACGTGCACGGCGGCGACTTGTTTAGCGAAGAGTAGTCGGGTGTGAAAGGGTAGCGAATGCTACCCTTTCTCTCTGACGCGAGAGTACGCATAGCCTATGAAGCCAATTTTTAGCCGTGGCCCGTCGCTACAGTTTCGCCTGATCCTTGGGGTGTTGGTAGCGCTTGGTGTCATTATTGCCGATAGCCGCCTCGGTACGTTCAATCAGATCCGAACGTACATGGATACTGCCGTCAGTCCTTTCTATTTTATTTCAAACGGTCCCCGTGAATTACTCGACAGCGTTTCGCAAACCCTGTCTTCACGCGATCAGCTCGAGCTTGAAAACCGCGCCTTACGTCAGGAACTGCTGCTGAAAAACAGCGAGCTGCTGATGTTGGGTCAGTACAAGCAGGAGAACGCCCGTCTGCGTGAACTGCTGGGTTCCCCGCTGCGTCAGGATGAGCAGAAAATGGTGACTCAGGTGATCTCTACCGTTAACGATCCGTACAGTGATCAGGTCGTCATCGACAAAGGCAGCGTCAATGGCGTGTATGAAGGCCAGCCGGTCATCAGCGATAAAGGCGTCGTCGGCCAGGTGGTGGCGGTTGCCAAGCTGACCAGCCGCGTGCTGCTGATTTGCGATGCGACCCACGCGCTGCCTATCCAGGTACTGCGTAACGACATCCGCGTGATTGCGGCCGGTAACGGCTGTACCGACGATCTGCAGCTGGAACATCTGCCGGCCAATACCGATATTCGGGTTGGCGACGTGCTGGTGACCTCGGGTCTGGGCGGTCGTTTCCCGGAAGGTTATCCGGTGGGCGTTGTCTCATCCGTGAAGCTGGATACACAGCGGGCCTACACCGTGATTCAGGCGCGTCCGACCGCGGGTCTGCAGCGTTTGCGCTATCTGCTGCTGTTATGGGGTGCCGATCGTAACGGAACCAACCCGATGACGCCGGAAGAAGTGCATCGCGTGGCCAATGAACGCCTGATGCAGATGATGCCGCAGGTTCTGCCTGCGCCAAACTCCATGGGGCCACCTGCGCCGGTACCTGCGCCTGCAACGGGGCTGACCCAACCGACGCCTGCTACACCGCCACCGCGACTCTCCTCGGGAGGGCAATAGTGGCAAGCTATCGTAGCCAGGGACGCTGGGTTATCTGGCTCTCATTTCTGATCGCGCTGTTGCTGCAAATCATGCCCTGGCCGGATAACATCCTCGTTTTCCGGCCGAACTGGGTGCTACTGATTCTGCTCTACTGGATCCTCGCTCTGCCGCACCGCGTAAATGTGGGCACAGGTTTTGTGATGGGTGCCATACTGGATCTGATCAGTGGCTCGACGCTTGGCGTTCGCGCCCTGTCCATGAGCATCATCGCCTACCTGGTCGCACTGAAATTCCAGCTCTTTCGTAATCTGGCGCTCTGGCAACAGGCGCTGGTGGTGATGTTGTTATCGCTTGCTGCGGATATCATTGTTTTCTGGGCAGAGTTTTTAGTGATCAACGTCTCTTTCCGTCCGGAAGTGTTCTGGAGTAGTGTAGTCAACGGTGTGCTCTGGCCATGGTTGTTCCTGCTGATGCGTAAGATTCGCCAGCAATTTGCCGTGCAATAAAAGGTTTCTATGACGTCTTTGTATCTCGCTTCCGGCTCCCCCCGCCGTCAGGAACTCCTGACCCAGTTAGGGGTGTCTTTTGAACGTATCGTCACCGGCATTGAAGAACAGCGTGCCGCGGGCGAAAGCGCACAACAGTATGTCTCTCGCCTCGCGCGGGAGAAGGCACAGGCAGGCGTGGCACAAGCGCCGCGCGATTTGCCGGTGCTGGGAGCCGATACCATCGTTATCCTCAACGGGGAAGTCCTCGAGAAACCGCATGACGCCGCCCATGCGGCGCGCATGCTGCGTAAATTGTCCGGGCATACGCACCAGGTGATGACCGCCGTCGCGCTGGCGGACAGCCAGCACGTACTGGACTGCCTGGTTGTCACCGATGTCACGTTCAGAGTACTCACAGAAGAGGATATCGCCGGTTATATCGCCAGCGGTGAACCTATGGATAAAGCAGGTGCATACGGTATTCAAGGGTTGGGTGGCTGTTTTGTCAGGAAGATCGCTGGCAGCTATCACGCCGTAGTCGGCTTACCGCTGGTGGAAACGTATGAGTTGCTAAGCAATTTTAACTCACTACGTGAGGGAAGGGATAATTATGACGGCTGAATTGTTGGTAAACGTAACGCCATCCGAAACGCGTGTAGCCTATATCGATGGCGGAATTCTTCAGGAAATTCATATCGAGCGCGAAGCGCGGCGCGGGATCGTAGGCAATATCTACAAAGGTCGCGTCAGTCGTGTTCTGCCGGGTATGCAGGCGGCATTTGTAGATATTGGCCTTGATAAGGCCGCGTTCCTGCACGCCTCTGACATCATGCCGCATACCGAGTGCGTGGCGGGTGAAGAGCAAAAACAGTTTACCGTGCGTGACATCTCCGAGCTGGTGCGTCAGGGCCAGGACCTGATGGTGCAGGTAGTGAAAGACCCGCTCGGCACCAAAGGCGCGCGTCTTACCACCGACATCACGTTACCTTCCCGCTATCTGGTGTTTATGCCAGGTGCCTCTCATGTTGGCGTGTCGCAACGTATTGAGAGCGAAACCGAGCGCGAGCGCCTGAAAAAAGTGGTCGGTGCCTACTGCGATGAACAGGGTGGATTCATTATCCGCACCGCCGCAGAGGGGATCAGCGAAGAGGATCTGGCTTCAGATGCCGCCTACCTGAAACGCGTCTGGACCAAGGTGATGGAGCGTAAAAAACGCAACCAGACCCGCTACCAGATGTACGGTGAGCTGGCGCTGGCCCAGCGCGTGCTGCGCGATTTCGCCGATGCTCAGCTTGACCGTATTCGCGTCGACTCCCGTCTGACCTATGACGCGCTGCTGGAGTTCACCGCCGAATACATCCCCGAGATGCCGGGCCTGCTGGAACATTACAGCGGACGCCAGCCGATCTTCGATCTGTACGATGTCGAAAATGAAATTCAGCGTGCCCTCGAGCGCAAGGTTGAGCTCAAGTCGGGTGGCTATCTGATTATCGATCAGACCGAAGCGATGACCACCGTGGATATCAACACCGGGGCATTTGTCGGCCATCGCAACCTCGACGACACCATTTTTAACACCAATATCGAAGCGACCCAGGCGATTGCCCGTCAGCTTCGTCTGCGCAATCTGGGTGGCATTATCATCATCGACTTTATCGATATGAGTAATGAAGACCACCGTCGCCGCGTGCTGCACTCGCTGGAGCAAGCGCTGAGTAAAGATCGCGTCAAAACCAGCATCAACGGTTTCTCGCAGCTTGGGCTGGTGGAGATGACCCGCAAGCGCACCCGCGAAAGCGTGGAGCATGTGCTGTGCAACGAATGCCCGACCTGCCATGGCCGCGGCACGGTGAAGACCGTGGAGACGGTCTGCTATGAGATCATGCGTGAGATTGTCCGCGTTCATCATGCCTACGACTCCGACCGTTTCCTGGTCTATGCTTCTCCCTCTGTGGCCGAAGCCCTGAAAGGGGAAGAGTCGCATGCCCTGGCAGAAGTGGAAATTTTTGTCGGCAAACAGGTCAAAGTACAAATCGAGCCGCTCTACAATCCGGAGCAGTTTGACGTGGTGATGATGTAACCCGCAGCATGCTGCGAGATAAGAACGGCTGACAAGGAGCGACGCGTGAGGCGACTGCCGGGGATTTTACTGCTTACAGGGGCAACGCTGATTGTAATTGTCGCGCTGCTCGTAAGCGGGCTGCGTCTCGTATTGCCGCATCTGGACAGCTGGCGTCCACAGCTGCTGGAGAAAATCGAAACCGCCACCGGTATGCCCGTGGCGGCCAGCCAGCTCAGTGCGAGCTGGCAGAATTTTGGCCCGACCCTCGACGTGCGCGACATCAACGCCCGCTTGAAAGATGGCGGCTACCTCAAAATCAACCGCGTGACCCTGGCGCTGGACGTGTGGCAAAGCCTGCTGAATCTGCGCTGGCAGTTTCGCGATCTCACCTTTTATCAGCTGCAGTTTCTGACCAACACCCCGCTGCGCAGCGGCGAGCAGGGCGAAGGCTTTGAAGCCAACCGCATCAGCGATCTGTTCCTGCGCCAGTTTGACCACTTCGATCTGCGCGACAGTGAAATTAGCTTTATCACCCTTTCCGGGCAGCGCGCCGAACTGGCTATTCCCCAACTGACCTGGCTTAACGGCAAAGATCGGCACCGCGCCGAGGGGCAGGTGAGCCTCTCCAGCCTCAACGGCCAGCATGGCGTGATGCAGGTGCGGATGGATCTGCGCGACGACGATGGCCTGCTGAATAACGGCAAAGTATGGCTGCAGGCGGACGATGTGGACGTCAAACCCTGGCTCGGGGAGTGGTTGCAGCAGAACATGCAGCTGGAAACCGCGCGCTTTAGCATCGAAGGCTGGATGACGCTCACGAAAGGTCAGTTCGCCAGCGGTGATATCTGGCTTAAGCAGGGGGGCGCCAGCTGGGCCGGCGAGCGCCGTCAGCATCAGCTGTCTGTCGATAACCTTACCGCACACGTGACCCGGGAACAGGGCGGCTGGCAGTTTGCCATCCCGGATACCCGCATCACGATGGATAACAAACCCTGGCCGCGCGGTGCGTTAGCGCTGGCGTGGATCCCGGCGCAGGACGTTGGCGGCGTCGACAGCAAACGCAGCGACGAGCTGCGCATTCGCGCCAGTAATCTGGAGCTGGAAAGCCTCGAAGGCCTACGCACCCTCGCGGCGAAGCTCTCGCCAGCGCTGGGTGATATCTGGCAAGCCACGCAGCCGGTCGGGGCGATCAACACCCTGGCGCTGGACATTCCCCTGCAGGCGACCGAGAAAACCCGCTTTAACGTGGCATGGACCGATTTAGCCTGGAAGCAGTGGAAGCTGCTGCCGGGGGCCGAGCATTTCAGCGGAACGCTGGAAGGCAGCGTGGAAGATGGCCGCCTGTCGGTGAACATGCGCGAGGCGAAAATGCCTTACGAAACCGTCTTCCGTGCGCCGCTGGAGATCGAAAAAGGCACGGCGACCCTTAACTGGCTGAAAAACGAAAAAGGCTTCCAGCTCGATGGGCGCAACATCGATGTGAAAGCCAAAGCCGTGCATGCCCGGGGCGATTTCCGCTATTTACAGCCAGCGGGTGATGAACCCTGGCTGGGGATCCTGGCGGGCATCAGCACTGACGATGGATCTCAGGCCTGGCGCTACTTCCCGGAAAACCTGATGGGCAAAGATCTGGTGGATTACCTGAGCGGTGCCATTCAGGGCGGGCAATCCGATAACACCACGCTGGTGTATGGCGGCAATCCGCACCTGTTCCCGTATAAGCACAACGAAGGTCAGTTCCAGGTATGGGTACCGTTACGCAACGCTACCTATGCTTTCCAGCCGGACTGGCCGGCGTTAAAGAACATGGATATTACCCTCGATTTCATCAACGACGGCCTGTGGATGAAAACGGATCGCGTGGCGCTGGGGGGCGTGACGGCAAGTAATCTGGCGGCGGCGATCCCGGACTATTCGAAAGAAAAGCTGCTGATTGACGCCGATATTAACGGACCCGGCAAAGCCGTTGGACCCTACTTCGACGAGACGCCGCTGGATGATTCGCTGGGTGCCACGCTCAAGCAGCTCCAGCTGGATGGCGATGTGAACGCTCGCTTACATCTGGATATCCCGCTGGACGGCACCTTGACCACCGCCAAAGGTGACGTCAGGCTCAAGAACAACAGCCTGTTGATCAAACCGCTCGACAGCACCCTGACCAATCTGAGCGGCCAGTTCAGCTTTGTTAATGGCGACCTGAAAAGCGGCCCGCTGAGCGCCAGCTGGTTTGGTCAGCCGGTCAATATCGATTTCTCAACCACCGAAGGCGAAAAAGCCTATCAGGTGGCGGTCAATCTGGACGGCAGCTGGCAGCCTGCGCGCATGGATGTCCTGCCTAAAGCCGTAAGCCAGTCCCTTGAGGGGCGCGTGCCGTGGAAAGGTAATGTCGCGATTACCCTGCCGTATCGTGGCGATGCGCATTATAAAGTCGACATTAACGGCGATCTGAAGAACATCAGCAGCGACTTACCGTCGCCGCTGGCTAAGAACGCAGGAGAGGCACTGCCGGTGAAACTGGCGGTCGACGGGGATCTCAACAGCTTTACCCTGACCGGCAACACCAGCAGTAAAAATCACTTCAACAGCCGCTGGCTGCTGAACCGTAAGCTGACGCTGGATCGCGCCATCTGGACCACCGACAGCCGCACGCTGCCGCCGTTACCGGAGCAGCCAGGCATCGAACTGAATTTGCCGCCGATGGACGGCGCACAGTGGTTAGCGCTTTTCCAGCGCGGAGTTGGGCAAAATGTGGATGATGCCGCGCAGTTCCCGCAGCACATTACGGTGCGTACGCCTGCGCTGGCACTGGGCGGACAGCAGTGGAATAACCTGAGCATTGTCTCGCAGCCTGCAGCGAACGGATCGAAAATCGACGCGCAGGGTCGGGAGATCAATGCCACCGTCCTGATGCGCAATTCGGCGCCGTGGCAGGCGAATATCCGCTATCTCTATTACAACCCGGCAGCCGCTGCCTCGGGTAGCGGGAGTACCGCCTCTCCACTCGCAAACGCCAGCCAGATTAATTTTACCGGCTGGCCTGATTTACAGCTGCGCTGCGCCGAATGCTGGCTGTGGGGGCAGAAGTATGGCCGCATCGACGGTGACTTTACCATTAAGGGCAACACCTTAACCCTGGCGGGCGGGCTGGTGGATACCGGCTTTGGACGCCTGACCGCCAACGGCGAGTGGGTGAACGGTGCCGGTGAGCAGCGCACCTCGCTGAAAGGGCAAATTAAAGGCAACAAGCTGGACGCGCTGTTTAACTATTTCGGCGTCAACACCCCGGTGCGCGATTCGTCGTTTGATGTCGATTACGACCTGCACTGGCGTAACCCGCCGTGGCAGCCGGACGAAGCCTCGCTGAACGGCATCCTGAAAGCCCGACTCGGCAAAGGTGAAATTGCCAATGTGAGCACCGGCCATGCCGGACAGATACTGCGTCTGCTCAGCTTTGACGCGCTGCTGCGCAAGCTGCGTCTTGATTTTAGCGACACCTTTGACGAAGGCTTCTACTTTGACTCCATTAACAGCACCGCGTGGATCAAGGACGGGGTCCTGCACACCGATGACACGCTGGTCGACGGGCTGGAGGCGGATATCGCCATGAAAGGCTCCGTCAATCTGGTCCGCCGCGAGCTCAACATGGAGGCCGTCGTAGCACCGGAGATCTCGGCTACCGTCGGCGTGGCAGCGGCCTTTGCGGTCAACCCGATTGTCGGCGCAGCGGTGTTTGCCGCCAGTAAAGTGCTGGGGCCGCTGTGGAGTAAAGTCTCGATTCTGCGTTATCGCATTACCGGCCCGGTCGACAAACCTCAGATCAACGAGGTGCTGCGTCAGCCGCGCAAAGATGCACAGCAATGATTTGACGCGGGCAATTAATTGCCTCACTCTCAATAGATAAGATCTTAGAAACGTCCTGTGGACGGCAACGAACGAGTAGCAAAACGATGAGTCTGAACCTGGTAAGTGAACATCTGCTGGCAGCGAACGGCCTGAACCATCAGGACCTGTTTTCCATTCTTGGTCAACTGACCGAGCGCCGTCTCGACTACGGCGATCTCTACTTTCAGTCGAGCTATCACGAATCCTGGGTTTTAGAAGACAGCATCATCAAAGATGGCTCTTATAACATCGACCAGGGCGTCGGTGTTCGCGCCGTCAGCGGTGAGAAAACCGGTTTTGCCTACGCAGACCAGATTAGCCTCACCGCGCTGCAGCAAAGCGCCCAGGCGGCGCGAACCATTGTGCGCGAAAACGGTGATGGTCGCGTGAAGACGCTGGGCGAAATTCAGCACACGGCGCTGTATACCAGCATCGATCCGCTGCAGAGCTTAAGCCGCGAAGAGAAGCTGGATATTCTGCGCCGCGTCGACAAAGTCGCGCGTGCGGAAGATAAGCGCGTGCAGGAAGTGTCTGCCAGCCTGAGCGGCGTGTATGAGCTGATTCTGGTGGCGGCAACCGACGGCACCCTCGCAGCCGACGTGCGCCCGCTGGTGCGTTTATCCGTCAGCGTGCTGGTGGAGGATGACGGCAAGCGCGAGCGCGGTTCAAGCGGTGGCGGCGGTCGTTTTGGTTACGAATGGTTCCTCGGCCTGGAAGAAGGTGAAGTCCGCGCCGACGCATGGGCGAAAGAGGCCGTGCGCATGGCGCTGGTTAACCTGTCAGCCGTGGCGGCACCTGCGGGTACGCTGCCGGTGGTGTTGGGCGCAGGCTGGCCTGGCGTTCTGCTGCACGAAGCGGTCGGACACGGTCTGGAAGGCGATTTCAACCGTCGCGGCACCTCCGTATTCAGCGGCCATATGGGTGAGCTGGTGGCGTCTGAACTCTGCACCGTGGTCGATGACGGCACCATGACCAATCGTCGTGGCTCAGTGTCTATCGACGATGAAGGGACGCCGGGTCAGTACAACGTGCTGATCGAAAATGGCATCCTGAAAGGCTACATGCAGGACAAACTGAATGCGCGCCTGATGGGCGTTGCGCCAACCGGTAATGGCCGTCGCGAATCTTACGCGCACCTGCCGATGCCGCGCATGACCAACACCTATATGCTGGCGGGCAAGTCCACGCCGCAGGAGATCATCGAGTCGGTAGAGTACGGGATCTTCGCGCCAAACTTTGGCGGCGGTCAGGTGGATATCACCTCCGGTAAATTTGTCTTCTCGACCTCAGAAGCCTATCTGATTGAGAAGGGCAAAGTGACCAAAGCGGTGAAGGGCGCGACCCTGATTGGCTCGGGCATTGAAGCGATGCAGCAGATCTCGATGGTCGGTAACGACCTGAAGCTGGATAACGGCGTGGGCGTGTGCGGCAAAGAGGGGCAGAGCCTGCCTGTTGGCGTCGGTCAGCCGACCCTGAAAGTGGATAACCTGACGGTGGGCGGTACCGCGTAGTTTTACCCTCACCCTAACCCTCTCCCTCAAAGGGAGAGGGGATAGTCAGGTGCGGGATTTAGCCTTACTCCTTTCTCCCCCGCATCTCCTGAAACAGCGCCGCTACCTGCACAAAATAATCCGTCAGATAGTTAATGCACACCTGCACCTTCAGCGGGAGTTTGTCCTTTTCCGTGTACACCGCATACACCGGACGCGGATCGGACTGGTAACGCGGGAACAGGATCTCCAGCTCGCCGCTGTTAATCTCGTTGATCACCCACATCAGCGGGACGTAGGCGATCCCGGCGCCCGCCACCAGCCAGCGCGAAATGGTCATCGGATCGTTGGTCACGAAACGGCCCTGCGGGAGCAGGGTGGTGGAGAGCCCTTCGGGGGCAATCAGCTCAAATTCATTGTCCGGCCGCACGCTGTATTCCAGCCACGCGTGATTGGCGAGATCTGCCGGTTTCTCCGGGATCCCCGCTCGCGTCAGATATTTTTTCGCCGCACAGACTACCATCGGCATGCTCCCCAGACGGCGGGAGAAGAGGCTCGAATCCTGCAGCGCACCCACGCGGATCACCACGTCCAGCCCGTCGGCAATCAGGTCCGGGGCCGGAATACCGGTGACTAAATTCACCGTCAGCCCCGGATACTCCTGCAGCATATCGGCGGTCATCGCGGCCAGGACATTTTGTGCCATAGTTGATGAACAGCCAATGCGCAGGGTGCCGATGGGGGTGTTGTTGAAGGCGTAGAGTTGCTCATGCACCGACTGTGCCTCATACAGCATCCGCCGACAGCCCTGGTAATAAATCTTCCCGGCTTCCGTCAGGCCGATGCTGCGGGTACTGCGGTTAAGCAGCTTCACCTGGAGATCATTTTCCAGTTTGGCGACGGTCTGGCTTATTGATGAGACGCTCATCTGCAATTGCCTGGCGGCGGCGGTAAAAGACCCCAGCTCAACCACTTTGGCAAATACCGACATTCGTTTAAGACGTTCCATTGTTCACTCTGGCTTAAAAGTGATTTAGATCACATATGATAGATAACAGCATAACAGTTACGTTAATATATTATTCATACATTATAGCGACACCACTCTCGCCCCGGCTGTTCTTGCTGCTTTTGCGGTGGTGTAAGCATAAAAATTCTGTCGCCTGCTCGCTCTCTAATCAAGGTCAACATGAGTCTGTTTCCCGTTATCGTGGCGTTCGGTTTATCGTTCCCACCGATATTTTTCGAACTGCTTTTATCACTGGCGATTTTCTGGCTGGTGCGAAAGGTGCTGGCTCCTACCGGGATCTATGATTTCGTCTGGCACCCTGCATTGTTCAATTCTGCGCTGTATTGCTGCCTGTTCTATCTGGTATCGCGCCTGTTTGTTTGAGGTAGATGTGAAAACGCTAACAAAAAAAATCTCCCGTACCGCCATCACCATGGCGCTGGTTATCCTCGCGTTCATCGCTATTTTCCGCGCGTGGGTTTTTTACACCGAATCGCCCTGGACGCGTGACGCGCGCTTTAGCGCCGACATCGTGGCGATTGCCCCGGATGTGGCGGGGCTGATCACCGCCGTGAACGTGCATGACAACCAGCTGGTCAAAAAGGGTCAGGTGCTGTTTACCATCGATCAGCCGCGTTACCAGAAAGCGCTGGAAGAGGCAGAAGCGGACGTGTCCTATTACACGGTGCTGGCCTCAGAGAAAAGTCGCGAGGCTGGCCGCCGTAACAAGCTGGGGGTGCAGGCGATGTCCCGCGAGGAGATCGACCAGTCCAATAACCTGCTGCAAACCGTGCTGCATCAGCAGGCGAAGGCCGAAGCGACGCGCGATCTGGCGAAGCTCGACCTGGAACGTACGGTGATCCGCGCCCCGGCTGATGGCTGGGTGACCAACCTTAACGTCTATACCGGCGAATTTATTACCCGCGGCTCTCCAGCCGTGGCGCTGGTCAAACAGCACTCCTTCTACGTCCTCGCCTATATGGAAGAGACCAAGCTGGAAAACGTCCGCCCGGGCTATCGGGTGGAAATCACCCCGCTTGGCAGCAACCGCGTCCTGAAAGGAACGGTCGACAGCGTGGCGGCAGGGGTGACCAACTCCAGCGCCACCCGCGACAGCAAAGGGATGGCGACCGTGGATTCCAATCTTGAGTGGGTCCGCCTGGCCCAGCGCGTACCGGTGCGCATTCGCCTGGACGATCAGCGGGGCAATATCTGGCCTGCGGGCACTACCGCCACGGTGGTGATCACCGGCGAGAAAGATCGGGATGCCAGTCATGACTCCCTGTTCCGCAAAATCGCCCACCGTCTGCGTGAGTTCGGTTAAGGGCTATGGGTATTTTCGCCATCGCCAGCCAACACCTGCGCTTTGCGGTTAAGCTGGCCTGCGCCATCGTGCTGGCGCTGTTTGTCGGGTTCCACTTTCAGCTGGAAACGCCCCGCTGGGCGGTACTGACGGCGGCGCTTGTCGCCGCGGGTCCGGCATTTGCGGCAGGCGGTGAACCGTACTCCGGTGCAATTCGCTATCGCGGAATGCTGCGTATCGTCGGCACCTTTATTGGTTGTATTGCCGCGCTGACAATCATTATTCTGATGATCCGCACCCCGCTGCTGATGCTGATGGTGTGCTGTATCTGGGCCGGTTTTTGTACCTGGATCTCCTCGCTGGTGCGGATTGAAAACTCCTATGCGTGGGGGCTTTCCGGCTATACGGCACTGATCATTATCATCACCATTCAGGCCAACCCGTTGCTGACCCCGCAGTTCGCCCTGGAGCGCTGCAGCGAGATCGTGCTGGGGATTGTCTGCGCGATCGTCGCGGATCTGCTGTTTTCCCCCCGCTCGATTAAGCAGGAAGTGGATCGGGAGCTGGATGCGCTGATCGTTGCCCAGTACCAGTTGATGCAGCTGTGCATCAAGCACGGTGACAGCGAAGAGATGGATAACGCCTGGGGCGCGCTGGTTCGCCGCACCGCCGCGCTGGAGGGGATGCGCAGCAACCTGAACATGGAGTCTTCCCGCTGGTCGCGGGCCAACCGCCGCCTGAAAGCGATCAACACCGTGTCGCTTACCTTGATCACTCAAGCCTGCGAAACCTACCTGATCCAAAACGCGCGCCCGGAGGCGGTTACTGATACCTTCCGCGAACTGTTCGACACCCCCGTCGCCACCGTTCAGGACGTGCACAAGCAGCTGAAGCGCATGCGGCGGGTGATCGCCTGGACCGGCGAGCGTGACACCCCGGTGACCATCTACAGCTGGGTCGGGGCGGCAACGCGCTATCTGCTGCTCAAACGTGGCGTGGTCAGCAACACCAAAATCAGCGCCACGGAAGAGGAGGTGCTGCAGGGCGAAGTGGTGATCAAAGCCGAGTCGGCGGAACGCCATCATGCGATGGTCAACTTCTGGCGAACAACCCTTGCCTGTATGCTCGGCACGCTGTTCTGGCTGTGGACCGGCTGGACCTCCGGCAGCGGCGCGATGGTGATGATTGCTGTGGTCACGTCGCTGGCAATGCGCTTACCCAACCCGCGGATGGTGGCGCTCGATTTTCTGTACGGCACGCTGGTGGCATTGCCGCTGGGGGCGTTCTATTTCCTGGTGGTGTTGCCGTCGACCCAGCAAAGCATGCTGCTGCTGTGCATCAGTCTTGCTGTGATGGCCTTCTTTATTGGTATCGAAGTGCAGAAACGACGCCTCGGCTCACTGGGGGCGCTGGCGAGTACCATCAATATTCTGGTGCTGGATAACCCGATGACGTTTCACTTCAACCAGTTCCTGGACAGCGCGCTGGGGCAAATCGTCGGCTGTTTCCTGGCGATGATGGTGATCCTGCTGGTACGCGATAACTCCCAGGCGCGAACCGGCCGGGTGTTGCTGAACCAGTTTGTCTTTGCGGCGGTGTCGGCGATGACTACCAATACCGCCCGGCGTAAAGAGAACCATCTTCCGGCGCTGTATCAGCAGCTCTTTTTACTGCTGACAAAATTCCCGGGCGATATCGCTAAGTTTCGCCTGGCGCTGACGCTGATCATCGCCCACCAGCGTCTGCGCAATGCCCCGGTGCCGGTCAACGACGACCTCTCGGCGTATCACCACCAGCTTCGGCGTACTGCCGATCGGGTGATTGGAGCCTCGAGTGACGATAAGCGGCGGCGCTACTTTACCCAACTGCTGGAAGAGCTGGACATCTACCAGGAGAAGCTGCGGATCTGGCAAGCGCCACCGCAGGTCACCGAGCCGGTTACAAGGCTGGTGGGGATGCTGCACCGCTACCAGCATGCGCTGATCGACAGCTGATTACCCTCAAAACCGACGTTAAAAACGTCGGTTTTTTTGTAGCTATACTTAGCGGGCAAGCTCATAAATCCAGAAAGGGAGGATACATGACTACCCAGGCTCTCCAGGACAGCGCGCTCTTTCAGACAGGCTATCTGGTTGATGGCGTATGGAAAACGCTCGACACGACCTTTGATGTGCTTAATCCGGCCACCGGGGCGGTGATCGCCAAGGTGGCGAAAGCCGGAAAAAAAGAGACGGAAGAGGCCATCGCCGCCGCGAGCCGTGCGTTCCCGGCGTGGCGGGCGAAAACCGCGAAAGAGCGCTCGACCATTCTTTATCGTTGGTACGAACTGATTATTGAGAACAAGCAGTGGCTTGGTCAGTTGATGACCACCGAGCAGGGCAAGCCGCTGAAAGAGGCGGAAGGCGAAGTCGAGTACGCGGCGAGCTTTATTCAGTGGTTTGCCGAGCAGGCCAAGCGTGCGAACGGCGAAATCATCCCGCCTGCTAAAGCGGGCTCGCGCATTCTGGCGACGCGCGAACCGATTGGCGTGGTCGCCGCCATCACGCCGTGGAATTTCCCGATGGCGATGCTGACCCGCAAGCTCGGCCCGGCACTGGCCGCAGGTTGTACCGGGGTCATCAAACCGGCAAACAATACCCCGCTCAGTGCATTTGCGCTGCTTACCCTCGCCAAAAAAGCCGGCGTCCCGGACGGGGTGCTCAACGCGGTGGCGGGTAACACCCAGCAGATCAGCGATGCGATCATGGCCAGCCATGAGGTGCGGAAAATCTCGTTTACCGGGTCGACGGCGGTAGGCAAAACGCTGGTACGAAATGCCGCCGAGACCATGAAAAAAGTCTCCATGGAGCTGGGCGGTAACGCGCCGTATATCGTCTTTGATGATGCTGATATCGATGCCGCAGTGAAGGGCGCCATCGCCAATAAATTCCGCAATGCGGGCCAGGTCTGCGTCAGCGTCAACCGCTTCTACATTCACGAGTCGGTGTACGACGATTTCGTCAGCAAGCTGGCCTCAGCGGTTAGCGCCTTAAAAGTGGGGAACGGGCTGGAAGAGGGCACGGTGGTCGGGCCGCTGATTGAAGCGGCGGCAGTGGCCAAGGTCCGTGAGCACGTAGAGGATGCGGTAGAAAAAGGGGCAACTGTTCTGGCGGGGGGCAAAGCGCATGCTCTGGGCGGCAACTTCTGGCAGCCGACGGTGCTGGGGGATTGTCATGAGGGCATGAAGCTCGCCAGCGAAGAGACCTTTGGCCCGGTCGCTGCCTGCTTCCGTTTTACCTCTGAAGATGAAGTGATTCAGCGCGCCAATAATACCCCCTTTGGCCTGGCGGCCTATTTTTACACCCAGAACCTGCAGCGCGTGTTCCGCGTCTCGCAGGCCATTGAAAGCGGGATGATCGGCGTTAACGAGTGCGCGGTCTCTACCGAGCTTGGGCCGTTTGGCGGCGTTAAAGAGTCGGGCCTTGGGCGAGAAGGGTCAGTACTGGGACTGGAGGAGTTCCTGGAAGTGAAAACCCTGCACATCGGGGGATTATAATCGACAGGGCGGCATCAGCCGCCCAGCGGGACGGGGTGGCTGGCAATGAATATCTACACGTTTGATTTTGATGAAATCGACAGTCAGGAAGACTTCTATCGTGAGTTTTCACGAACCTTTGGCCTGGAAAGAGGACGCGTGACCAATCTGGATTCCCTGTGGGAGCTGGTGATGGGTAATCAGCTTCCGCTCCCGCTGGAAATTGAGTTCGTCCATTTACCGGAAAAGCTGCGCAGGCGGTTTGGCGCGCTGATTTTGCTGTTTGATGAGGCCGAAGAGGAGCTGGAAGGGCAGATTCGCTTTAACGTCCGTCCGTAACAGGCATAAAAAAGCCCCTGGCAGGCAGGGGCAAGTCGTAGGTCAATACGACGAGGGTTTATTTGTACAGCTCAGCCGTTGCGTGCCAATGGTCGCCCGCGTTCAGCTCGGTGACGCGATAGCTGCTGGCACCGGCTTTTTCAGCTTTTGCTACCAGTGCCTGACGGATATCCATTGGAGAGCCGGACACTTCAGTAACAGCGATGCTACCCATAGATTGCAGGCCTTGAGCCTGTTCCGCGTTGACCTGATGCACCGCTGCGCTGGCACCAAAAGAGAGAACGGAAGCTAAACCTAGAGTGGCGATGATTAATTTAGTGTTCATAGTCTTTACTCCTTAACCGGGTCAGATCAACGACGAGAAGGGTTGTACCGCTATTTTTATGCCTGGTGTCGTTGAACAGAGATTTCGTTGTTTTCAGCAGAACTTATTTGTACAGCTCAGCTGTTGCATGCCAGTGGTCGCCAGTACGCGCTTCAATCACGCGATAAGACGTGGCACCCTGTTCTTGCGCTTTTTTATTCAGCATCTGGTTCATATCCATTGGCGATGTACCCACTGCACCGATGGACACCGTACCGATAGCTTCGCGTGACTGCGCCTGTTCAGCATTGATAGAGTCGGCAGCAAATGCACCAAAAGACAGGACAGACAGAACGCTCATTACGGCAACAGTATTTTTGATTTTCATGATTCTTTTCCTCGTCATATTCTTTACTGGGGTCGGTGTTTCGTGACCCTCATCACAAAATCAAGTATACACTAATCACGGCAAAAATTAATACCATGCTAATTATAAACTGTGTGATTATGTTTTAAATAGCTGCTGCGTTATAACCAGAGTGAATAAAAAAGAGAGGGATTTGGCCTTCAATGGCGACTATTGCCATTAAATTCAGAAGGATAGGTGAATTTGATTATTCGTGCGGTTCACGGCTCTAGCATTCACCATATGAATGTATTGGGGCGATAAAACGCACTATTTGTTAAAGAAAAGATAACGGAATGTAGTGTGAAACGCGGTGGGAGCAGAAGATCCCCCGCGGCAGTGTGCAGCAGGGGAGCGGGATCAGAGTTCCTGTTCGAACAGGACCAGAATGGCTTCGTAGAGATCTTTCACCGAGAAGCCGTTAGCCGGTGTGGTAAAGATGGTGTCGTCACCCGCGATGGTTCCCAGAATGCCTTCCGATTTACCTAATGAATCAAGCAGACGGGCAATAAGCTGCGCCGCACCGGGGCTGGTATGGATCACCACCACGGCGGCGTTGTAATCGATATCCAGCACCAGATTCTTCAGCGGGCTCGAGGTTGTCGGTACGCCCAGCTCAGCAGGCAGGCAGTAGACCATCTCCATTTTGGCGTTGCGGGTACGCACCGCGCCGAATTTGGTTAACATGCGGGAGACTTTCGACTGGTTAATGTTTTCGAAGCCCTCTTCCTGCAGGGCCAGCACGATCTCACCCTGAGAGCTGAATTTTTCTTCTTTAAGCAGCGCTTTAAACGCTTTGACCAATTCTTCTTGTTTAGAAGAGATTCGCATAAATCACCCGAAATATAGCGGTAGAAACAACATTATTATGCACATGGATGAATTTTTATGCAAACTATCTGCCCAATCTTAGGCTGAAATAATGTTATGAAAGGGAGTGATTTTATCAAAATTCGTTATCAAGGAACATGCCTGCGTCACGCCTCGCAAATAACCTTAAAAGTAAATTAAATGTTATCAAAATGATGTTGTTTTGGTGGCTGGCGTGGGTGTATTGTAACCCCCTCTTGATTCGTTGCTTAGTTAGCGCATAACGCCTGATAGCCTTCTGGCAGATGCAAAAAGCGCGTGACCCCAAATTCTGGAATGACGAAGATTGTAATTATTGATCTGCTGAATTAAGGTCGCCGCGACGGAGTAACAGAAAGTTAGCTCACCATAATAAGGAGTTTAGGATGAAAGTCGCAGTCCTCGGCGCTGCTGGCGGTATCGGCCAGGCGCTTGCCCTACTACTGAAAACTCAGCTGCCTGCAGGCTCAGAACTCTCCCTGTACGATATTGCTCCGGTAACCCCTGGTGTGGCGGTTGACCTGAGCCACATCCCGACGGCCGTTAAAATTAAAGGCTTCTGTGGTGAAGATGCGCGTCCAGCCCTCGAAGGCGCGGATGTGGTGCTGATCTCCGCAGGCGTCGCACGTAA
Source organism: Leclercia sp. (assembly GCA_049284415.1). Lineage (GTDB taxonomy): Bacteria > Pseudomonadota > Gammaproteobacteria > Enterobacterales > Enterobacteriaceae > Enterobacter. The sequence continues at coordinate 574,918 of JBAPXW010000019.1, read as the reverse complement.
ACCCGGTATGGATCGCTCCGACCTGTTCAACGTCAACGCCGGTATCGTGAAGAACCTGATCCAACAGGTGGCGACCACCTGTCCGAAAGCCTGTATCGGTATCATCACTAACCCGGTTAACACCACCGTTGCGATTGCAGCAGAAGTGCTGAAAAAAGCGGGCGTGTACGACAAGAACAAACTGTTTGGCGTGACCACGCTGGACATCATCCGCTCCAACACCTTTGTGGCGGAACTGAAAGGCAAACAGCCTACCGAACTGGACGTCCCGGTTATCGGCGGCCACTCTGGCGTGACCATTCTGCCACTGCTGTCCCAGATCCCAGGCGTAAGCTTCACCGAGCAGGAAGTGGCTGACCTGACCAAACGTATCCAGAACGCGGGCACCGAAGTGGTGGAAGCGAAGGCGGGTGGCGGTTCTGCGACCCTGTCTATGGGCCAGGCAGCAGCGCGTTTCGGTCTGTCTCTGGTGCGCGCCCTGCAGGGCGAGAAAGGCGTTGTGGAATGTGCTTACGTTGAAGGTGACGGCGAGCATGCGCGCTTCTTCTCTCAGCCACTGCTGCTGGGCAAAAACGGCATCGAAGAGCGTCAGTCTATCGGCACCCTGAGCACGTTTGAGCAGCAGGCGATGGTTGGCATGCTGGACACGCTGAAGAATGATATCGTTCTGGGCGAAGAGTTCGTGAACAAATAAGCGACTCGCTTCCCGTCAGGGCAATAAAAAACCGGAGAAATTTCTCCGGTTTTTTTTATGCCTGCGGGTTTAGTTGGTGGCCGGGTATTCCTGAATGGTCACCTGCAGCGTCAGCTTCTTATCATCACGCATCACTTCTACCGGAATAATGGAGCCTGGGCGAATCTCCGCCACCTGGTCCATGGTTTCCAGCGCCGACAGCGCCGGTTTACCGTTCACCGAGACGATAACATCGTTGACCAGCATACCCGCTTCCGCCGCCGGGCCGCCGGCCGTGACTTCGTTGACCACAATGCCCTGTATCTGATCGATACCACCGCCCTGAACATGCATCGGCGCAATCTCACGCCCGCCAATGCCAATGTAGCCGCGGATCACCCGTCCGTCGCGGATCAGCTTATCCATGATCTTGTTCGCCAGCTGGAACGGAATCGCAAAGCCGATACCTTCGGGGGTTTCCCCGTCGTTGCTCTTATCAAAGGAGAGGGTGTTGATCCCCATCAGCTCGCCCAGCGAGTTCACCAGCGCCCCGCCGGAGTTACCGTGGTTGATCGAGGCATCCGTCTGCAGGAAGTTCTGCCGTCCGGAAGGGTTCAGACCGATACGCCCGGTGGCGCTGATAATCCCTTGGGTGATGGTCTGCCCGAGGTTATACGGGTTACCGATAGCCAGCACCACGTCGCCGATATGCGGCGAGCGTTTACGGTTAATCGGAATCACCGGTAAACCACCGGTGGCCGTAATTTTCAGCACCGCGAGGTCGGTCAGAGTATCTGAACCTACCAGCAGGGCTTCAAAGACGCGCCCATCCTGCAGAGCAACGATGATTTGATCGGCATCGTTAATCACGTGTTTATTGGTAATGATGTAGCCGCGTTCATCCATGATCACCCCGGATCCCAGGGTGCGGATCTCCAGCTGATTATGGCTGGTGCTGTTCATCCCGCGGTTATAGACGTTAACAACCGCAGGCGCGGCGCGGCGCACCGCCTGATTGTAGCTGGCAGGTGTTTCATCCGCGCTGTCAAATTGCGGTGCCGCCAGCTGATTAAACTGACGTAAAGAGGGCATGGCGACCAGTAACAGGCCACCGACAACCAGGCCGATGGCGACCGAACGAATGAGCTTTAAAACCATGATACGGGCGTCGTTAAGGGAAGATCGCAAGCAGCATAGCATGACTTATCCGGACATCACACGCGGCGATGTCCGGATACATCAATGCTTAACGCAGCAGAATATAAAGGGTGTCATTGCCGCGCACGATCTGCAGGGCGATGATCGACGGTTTGCTCTCCAGCACTTTGCGCATTTCGGCGATGGACTGCACGCGGGTGCGGTTCACCCCGATAATCACATCATCCTGATGTAGCCCTGCCTGTGCCGCCGGGCTGCTCTTCTCCACGCTATTAAGAGTGATACCTTTGGTGCCGTCCTTCAGCTGCCCGTCGCTCAGCGTCGCGCCCTGCAGTGCCGGCGCTATCATCTCGGCGCTGGCGGATGACGAGGTACTTTTATCCAGCGTGACCTGCACATTAAGCGGTTTACCGTCGCGCAGTAGGCCGAGCTTCACCACGGCGCCGGGCTCGGTGGTGGCGATACGCGAGCGCAGTTCGGCAAAGCTGTTGAGCGGCTTATCATTCAGGCTGACAATCACATCCCCGGACTTCACGCCCGCTTTTGCCGAGCCGGAATTCGGTAAGACTTCGCTGACAAAGGCACCGCGTTGAACGTTGAGGTTAAACGCCTTCGCGATATCCGCGCTCATCTCCATGCCTTTAATGCCCAGCAGGCCGCGCTTCACTTCGCCAAACTGAATCAGCTGCTGCGCCAGCGTGCGGGCCATGTTGCTCGGAATGGCGAAGCCAATCCCGACGCTGCCGCCGCCAGGGGCGAGAATGGCGGTGTTGATGCCGATCAGTTCGCCGTTCAGATTCAGCAGTGCGCCGCCGGAGTTGCCGCGGTTAATGGAGGCGTCGGTCTGGATAAAGTTCTCCAGCCCTTCCAGGTTTAACCCGCTGCGGCCCAGGGCCGAGATAATGCCGGAAGTGGCCGTCTGGCCCAGACCGAACGGGTTACCGACCGCGACGGCGAAATCGCCCACGCGCAGTTTATCGGAGTCGGCAATCGCAATTTGCGTCAGGCCGGTCGGGTTCTGCAGCTGCAGCAGCGCGATATCGCTCTGATCGTCGCCGCCAATCAGCTTGGCCTCGAACTCGCGACCGTCGTTCATCTGCACGCTGATTTTATCCGCCTGACTGATGACGTGATTGTTGGTCAGCACATAGCCCTTAGCCGCATCGATCACAACGCCCGATCCCAGACCTTCAAAGGGCTGAGCCTGGTCCGGGGTGTCATCGCCAAAATACTTTTTTAACTCTTCCGGGACGCGCTGGCTTTGCACGGCAGTACCTTCGACCTTCACGCTCACGACTGCGGGCAAGACTTTTTCCAGCATCGGCGCCAGGCTAGGCAGCGCAGCCTGGCCCGGTACCTGCGAAGGGATAGCGGCGGCCACCGGATACGTGGCCGAGAGGGATAATCCAATGCTCAATGCTAACGCGCTCAACAGCTGATTTTTTTTGTTCATTTATGCTGGCTCTCGCAACCTGGATGAAGGAATAACGGCCCCAAAACAGTCTGATATTATTGAATTTTAAAATGCCGAACAATGAGGAGTTTGACTAAATAATAGCTGGGGTCGGGAAGAAAGGACGGGCGCAATGGCTGCGCCCGTAAAATATATTTGTGATGTGAGATTAACCGCGTTTTACGCCATTGCGCAGCAGGCCGGACGCGCCGTCGGAGTAATCACGTGGCATCTGCACCGGCGCCTGATCGTTACCGGCTTCGGATTCTGCCAGGCGGTTACGGAATGGGTTGGCTTCCGCGCTCATCTCTGGCAGCAGGCTGCTGGAGCTTTTCGCCATGTGCTGGTACAGCTGACGATAATCATCGGCCATGTTGTCCAGCAGCTCGGCGCTGCGGGCAAAGTGGCTTACCAGCTCTTCACGATATTCTTCCAGATCGGCTTTGTTCTTTTCCAGCTCGTACTGTAAGGCCTGTTGCTGACGCAATTTGCGATTACCAAAACGCATGGCCACAGCACCGATAGCGATGCCGACGACTAAACCGATTAGCGCATATTCCCAGGTCATGAACTTCTCCCGTTGTCTTGTGGTTCCGTAGGGTGTTGGCTCGGCTCCATGCCTGTGCCTGATTATGCCACTATAACCGCTATTCCCGTAGAAGTGGAATCCCGCCGTATCATCGCGTACTGTAGAACGGCCTTTTTTTCGTCAACTGCGCAGTCTGACGGGTATTAATTGAAGGAATAACAATAAGATTATGCAAAACCTCTCCCCCACATCGCGTTACCAGCAGGCCCTGAATGAGGGGTCCCATCAGCCAGACGACGTGCAGCGTGAAGCGGTCGCGCGTCTGGACCGTATCTACCAGGCGCTGACCACCCAACCCGCCGCAGAGGTTGCGCCGTCCGGTGGATTAAAAGCGGCGTTTGGCCGGTTGCTGGGGAAAAAAGAGCCGCAAACCGTTACGCCGGTACGCGGCTTATATATGTGGGGTGGCGTCGGACGGGGTAAAACCTGGCTGATGGATCTGTTTTATCAGAGCCTGCCGGGCACGCGTAAGCAGCGTCTGCACTTTCACCGTTTTATGCTGCGGGTACATGAGGAGCTGACGGCGCTGCAGGGCCACAGCGATCCGCTGGATATCGTGGCTGAGCGCTTTAAAGCTGAAACCGACGTCCTGTGCTTTGATGAGTTTTTTGTCTCGGACATTACCGATGCCATGCTGCTCGGCGGGCTGATGAAAGCGCTGTTCGCCCGCGGTATTACGCTGGTTGCTACGTCTAATATCCCGCCGGATGAGCTGTACCGCAACGGCCTGCAGCGCGCGCGTTTCCTGCCCGCTATTGATGCCATCAAAGCCCACTGCGAGATAATGAACGTTGATGCGGGCGTTGATTACCGCCTGCGAACGCTCACTCAGGCTCACCTGTGGCTGTCGCCGTTAAATGACGACACACAACAGCAGATGGACAAGCTATGGCTGGCGCTGGCCGGCAGCAAACGCGAAAACGCCGCACTGCTCGAAGTGAACCATCGCCCGCTGCAAACTTTGGGTGAGGTCAATCAAACCCTGGCGGTGTCGTTTGCGACCCTGTGCGTTGATGCCCGCAGCCAGCATGACTATATTGCGCTCTCACGCCTGTATCACACGGTGATGCTGTTCGACGTGCCGGTGCTGACGTCGTTGATGGAGAGCGAAGCCCGCCGCTTTATCGCGCTGGTGGATGAGTTTTATGAGCGCCACGTCAAGCTGGTGGTGAGCGCGGCCGTGCCTTTATATGACGTTTATCAGGGGGAGCGGCTGAAGTTCGAGTTCCAGCGCTGCCTTTCGCGCCTGCAGGAGATGCAAAGCGAAGAGTATCTGAAGCGCGAACATATGCCTTAAATGTCCTCCTTTCCCCGTGGCAGAAGGGCCACGGGGGAGGGCATCAGACCGCACTTGCCCGCCCCCGGAAAAACCCGTCTCAAATCACAATTAGGGGTCGACCTTTACCCCCGACTTCTCTATAATCTTGCGACCCCACGTTACAAGAAGGTTTTTTCCCAAAACTTTCTCTGCGCCGGCATAGGCTATTCGAAGGGGTAGGTTTGCTGGACAATGTCGTGTGAACCTCAACTACTAAAACGTTTGGGTGTTCACCAACGTGTAACTTATTTACTTGGGTAAGCTTTTAATGAAAACTTTTACAGCTAAACCAGAAACCGTAAAACGCGACTGGTATGTTGTTGACGCGACCGGTAAAACTCTGGGCCGTCTGGCTACCGAACTGGCTCGTCGCCTGCGCGGTAAGCACAAAGCGGAATACACTCCGCACGTAGATACCGGTGATTACATCATCGTTCTGAACGCTGACAAAGTTACCGTAACCGGTAACAAGCGTACTGACAAAGTGTACTATCACCACACCGGCCACATCGGCGGTATTAAACAAGCGACCTTTGAAGAGATGATTGCCCGCCGTCCTGAGCGTGTGATTGAAATCGCGGTTAAAGGCATGCTGCCAAAAGGCCCGCTGGGTCGTGCAATGTACCGTAAGCTGAAAGTTTACGCAGGTACCGAGCACAACCACGCGGCACAGCAACCGCAAGTTCTTGACATCTAATCGGGATTATAGGCAATGGCTGAAAATCAATACTACGGCACTGGTCGCCGCAAAAGCTCCGCCGCTCGCGTGTTCATCAAACCGGGCAGTGGTAAAATCGTAATCAACCAACGTTCTCTGGAACAGTACTTCGGTCGTGAAACTGCCCGCATGGTAGTTCGTCAGCCGCTGGAACTGGTTGATATGGTTGAGAAATTCGATCTGTACATCACCGTTAAAGGTGGTGGTACTTCTGGTCAGGCTGGTGCGATCCGTCACGGTATCACCCGCGCTCTGATGGAGTACGACGAATCTCTGCGTTCAGAACTGCGTAAAGCGGGCTTCGTTACTCGTGATGCTCGTGAAGTTGAACGTAAGAAAGTCGGCCTGCGTAAAGCACGTCGTCGTCCACAGTTCTCCAAGCGTTAATTGGATTCTGCTTCGGCAGACAACAGTTAACGAAAAACCCGCCTCGGCGGGTTTTTTTATGGGTAACGCCCAGGTTATCCACATTCCGCACCCATTTCTGACCTCTTTTTCCGCATTTCCAGAATCCCCTCACCACAAAGTCCGCAAAATCTGGTAAACTATCATCCACTTTTCTGCCCAGATAACGGTGAATACTCGATTTTTGTTCAGGTTTTGAACAACGAGGAAGATTCCTGGGATGGGCGCCAAAACAACTGGCTAGCCACTATGGCTGGTAGCAGTAAAATTCTGAATATACCTGGAGGTTTTCATGGCTGTCGCTGCCAACAAACGTTCGGTAATGACGCTGTTTTCTGGTCCTACTGACATTTATAGCCATCAGGTTCGTATCGTGCTGGCCGAGAAGGGTGTCAGTTTTGAGATCGAGCATGTGGAAAAGGATAACCCGCCTCAGGATCTGATCGATCTCAACCCGAACCAGAGCGTACCAACGCTGGTGGATCGCGAGCTGACCCTGTGGGAATCCCGCATCATTATGGAATATCTGGATGAGCGTTTCCCTCATCCGCCGCTGATGCCGGTATACCCGGTTGCGCGTGGTGAAAGCCGCCTGTACATGCAGCGTATCGAGAAAGACTGGTACACGTTGATGAACGTCATTGTGAACGGGTCTTCTGCAGAAGCTGACGCAGCACGTAAACAGCTGCGTGAAGAGCTGCTGGCGATTGCGCCGGTGTTCGGTCAGCGTCCGTTCTTCCTGAGCGATGAGTTCAGCCTGGTCGACTGCTATCTGGCACCGCTGCTGTGGCGTTTACCGACGATGGGCGTTGAGTTCAGCGGCCCGGGTGCGAAAGAGCTGAAAGGCTATATGACGCGCGTATTTGAGCGCGACTCTTTCCTGGCTTCTCTGACTGAAGCCGAACGTGAAATGCGTCTCGGCCGGGGCTAATCATTGTGGAAATGTCACAGCTGTCTCCACGCCGTCCGTATCTGCTGCGCGCCTTCTATGAATGGCTGCTGGATAACCAGCTCACGCCGCACCTGGTTGTGGATGTGACGTTACCGGGCGTGCAGGTTCCGATGGAATATGCGCGTGACGGACAAATCGTTCTGAACATCGCACCGCGTGCGGTAGGTGCTCTGGAACTGGCAAACGACGAAGTGCGCTTTAATGCCCGCTTCGGCGGCGTGCCGCGTCAGGTTAACGTGCCGCTGGCCGCTGTGCTGGCGATCTACGCTCGTGAAAACGGCGCGGGTACCATGTTTGAGCCAGAAGCTGCGTATGATGAAGACGCCGTCAGCCTTAACGACGACGAGTCTGCGGGAAGTGAAAGTGAAACGGTGATGTCGATTATCGATGGTGATAAACCCGATCACGATACCGACCCGGATGACACGCCACCGCCGCGCGGTGGGCGACCTGCATTACGCGTAGTGAAATAAAAACAGGGCCATCGGCCCTGTTTTTTTTTGCCTGAATTACCCATAACGCAACGGCCCGATGAGAGGATCTCACCGGGCCGTTGTATTTACACTTCGAGGAAGTTCATGATGCCTTCAGCCGCTTTACGGCCTTCGGCAATGGCGGTTACCACCAGGTCAGAACCGCGTACGATATCGCCACCGGCAAAGATCTTCGGGTTGCTGGTCTGGAACGCGTTGTCGCTGCCTTCAGGCGCAATGATGCGGCCCTGAGAGTCCAGCTCGACGCTGTGCTTCGCCAGCCACTCCATGCTGTGCGGACGGAAGCCAAACGCCATGACGACGGCATCGGCTGGCACCACATGCTCGGAGCCTGCGACGATTTCGGCGCGACGACGGCCTTTGGCATCCGGCGCGCCCATTTCGGTACGCGCCATCTTCACGCCGCAGACTTTGCCGTTAGCATTCACTTCCACGCCCAGCGGCTGGACGTTGAACTGGAACTCAACACCCTCTTCACGCGCGTTTTTCACTTCGCGTCGGGAGCCTGGCATGTTCTCTTCGTCACGACGATAGGCGCAGATCACGTGGGTTGCATTCTGACGTACGGACGTACGTACGCAGTCCATCGCGGTATCACCGCCACCGAGCACCACCACGCGCTTGCCTTCCATGCTGACGTACGGCTCAGCGGCAGTTTCGCCGTAGCCCATCATCTGCTTGGTGTTGGCAATCAGGAACGGCAGTGCGTCGAATACGCCGGATGCATCTTCGTTTTCCAGCCCGCCGCGCATCGACTGATAGGTACCGACGCCGAGGAACACGGAATCGTACTCTTTCAGCAGATCGTCGAGCTGCACGTCGCGGCCCACTTCGGTGTTGAGCTGGAACTCAATGCCCATGCCGGTGAAGATTTCGCGGCGACGGGTCATCACTTCTTTTTCCAGCTTGAACGCCGGGATACCGAAGGTCAGCAGACCGCCGATTTCCGGGTGACGGTCAAACACCACCGCTTTGACGCCGTTACGGGTCAGCACGTCGGCACAGGCCAGACCGGCCGGACCTGCACCGATGATGGCCACGCGTTTGTCGGTCTGACGTACGCCGGTCATGTCCGGGCGCCAGCCCATCTCGAAGGCTTTATCGTTGATATAGCGTTCGATGTTGCCGATGGTCACCGCACCGAACTCGTCGTTCAGAGTGCAGGAACCTTCGCACAGGCGGTCCTGCGGGCACACGCGGCCGCACACTTCCGGCAGGGTATTGGTCTGGTGAGACAGCTCGGCTGCCTCAAAAATACGCCCTTCGTTGGCCAGCTTCAGCCAGTTCGGGATGTAGTTATGCACCGGACATTTCCACTCGCAGTACGGGTTGCCGCAGGACAGGCAGCGGTCTGCCTGTGCTTTGGCCTGGCCTTCTGAAAACGGCTCGTAGATTTCAACAAATTCAATTTTACGGATCTTCAGCGGCTTCTTTGGCGGATCAACGCGCTGCAAGTCGATAAACTGGTATACGTTCTGGCTCATCTGAATTCCTTACTGCGCCTGCACACGCAGCTCTGCTGCGCTACGACTACGGTGACCCAACAGTGCTTTGACATCGCTGGACTTCGGTTTAACCAGGGCGAATTTCGCGGAGAACGCCGGCCAGTTAGCCAGGATCTCTTCGCCGCGTGAAGAACCGGTATGATGCACATGCTCGGTAATCAGGCCGCGCAGATGCTCTTCGTGGATCGCCAGGGTTTCAACATCCAGCACTTCCACCAGCTCCGGGTTCACACGCTTACGGAAGTCGCCGCTTTCGTCCAGCACGTAGGCGAAGCCGCCCGTCATACCGGCACCGAAGTTAACCCCGGTTTTGCCCAGCACGCAGACAATCCCGCCGGTCATGTATTCACAGCCGTTATCGCCGATACCTTCTACCACGGTGATGGCACCGGAGTTACGCACCGCGAAACGCTCACCCGCACGCCCTGCGGCGAACAGACGACCGCCGGTGGCACCGTACAGACAGGTGTTGCCGATGATGCTGGCATCACAGCTGCGGAAGGCCGAGCCGACCGGAGGACGCACCGCCAGCAGACCGCCCGCCATGCCTTTGCCGACATAGTCGTTGGCATCGCCGGTCAGATACAGCTCCACGCCGCCTGCGTTCCACACGCCAAAGCTCTGGCCTGCAGTGCCGCTGAAGTGGGCGGTAATAGGATCGGCTGCCAGACCCTGGTCACCGTGCGTCTGAGCAATGTAGCCCGAGAGCGTAGCGCCAACGGAACGGTCGGTGTTGCGGATATCAAACCAGAAGGTTTTGCTCTGCTTGTCATCGACATACGCTTTTGCCTGCTGCAACAGCTGAGCATTCAGCACGCCATTATCAAACGGCGGGTTGTTCTCGGTGCAGTAAACGGCTTTGCCAGGATGCGGCTCGGCGGTTTCCAGCAGTCGGGACAGCTCCAGCTTCTGCTGCTTGGCGGTAAAGCCTTCCAGCTCTTTCAGCAGGTCGGTACGGCCAATCAGATCCACCAGACGCGTCACGCCCAGCTGCGCCATCAGCTCGCGGGTTTCGCGGGCGATGAAGTCAAAGTAGTTGGTCACTTTGAACGGCAGGCCGTGGTAGTGGTTCTTACGCAGTTTTTCGTCCTGGGTTGCAACACCTGTTGCGCAGTTGTTCAGGTGACAAATACGCAGGTATTTACAGCCCAGCGCCACCATCGGGCCGGTGCCGAAGCCAAAGCTCTCTGCACCCAGAATCGCCGCTTTGATGATGTCGAGGCCGGTTTTCAGACCGCCATCCACCTGCAGACGGATCTTGTGACGCAGACCGTTGGCCACTAGCGCCTGCTGGGTTTCCACCAGACCGAGTTCCCACGGGCAGCCCGCGTATTTCACCGACGAGAGCGGGCTCGCACCGGTGCCGCCGTCGTAACCGGCGATGGTGATCAGGTCCGCATAGGCTTTTGCCACCCCGGTGGCGATGGTGCCGACGCCCGGTTCAGACACCAGCTTCACGGAGATCATCGCTTTCGGGTTGACCTGTTTCAGGTCGAAAATCAGCTGCGCCAGATCCTCGATAGAGTAAATATCGTGGTGCGGCGGCGGGGAGATCAGCGTCACGCCCGGCACCGAGTAGCGCAGTTTGGCGATGTACGGGGTCACTTTGTCACCCGGTAACTGACCGCCTTCGCCCGGTTTTGCACCCTGAGCGACTTTAATCTGAATCACGTCGGCATTGACCAGGTACGCTGGCGTCACACCGAAGCGACCGGAAGCAACCTGCTTGATGCGCGACACTTTATTGGTGCCATAGCGCGCGGGATCTTCGCCGCCTTCGCCGGAGTTCGAGTTGCCGCCGATGCTGTTCATGGCTTCCGCCAGTGCTTCGTGGGCTTCCGGGCTCAGGGCACCGATAGACATCGCAGCGGTATCGAAGCGTTTAAACAGTTCGCTGGCCGGTTCCACATCGTGGATATTGACCGTTTCACCACCCGGGTTCACTGCCAGCAGATCGCGCAGCGTGGCCACCGGACGTTCGTTAACCAGCTTCGCGTACTGCTGATAATCGCTGTACTCACCGCTCTGAACAGCCTGCTGCAGCGTTTGCACCACGTCCGGGTTGTAGGCGTGGTATTCGCCACCGTGGACGTACTTCAGCTGCCCGCCCTGATCCAGCGGCTTGCGGGCCAGCCAGGCGCGTTTGGAGAGGTTCAGCAGATCCTGCTGGAAGTCGCTAAAGCCCGCGCCGCCGATACGGCTGATCACGCCCTGGAAGCACAGGTCGGCGACACCGTCATGCAGACCGACAGCTTCGAACAGCTTCGAGCAGCGGTAAGAGGCGATGGTCGAGATGCCCATTTTGGACATGATCTTGTACAGACCTTTGTTGATGCCGTTACGGTAGTTCAGCATCACCGTACGGTACTCTTTTTCGATTACGCGGCCATCGACCAGTTTGGCCAGCGTTTCGTAGGCCAGGTATGGATAGATGGCCGTAGCACCGAAGCCCAGCAGCACCGCAAAGTGGTGCGGGTCACGGGCGCTGGCGGTTTCAACAATGATGTTGGCGTCGCAGCGCAGGCTCTTATCCACCAGACGGGTCTGGATCGCACCGACCGCCATTGGCGCCGGAACCGGCAGGCGGTTCTTCCCGATGTTACGGTCGGACAGCACCAGCAGAACAGTGCCATCACGCACCATCTGCTCGGCTTTATCACACAGGGCTTTCACCGTGTCTTCGAGGTTCGCTTCGGTCACGTCGAACGTAATGTCGAGCGTGTCGGCGCGGTAGTGCTCCTCTGTCATGGTGGTCAGCTGTTTGAAATCAGAGTACAGCAGGATCGGCGACTTAAAGCTCAGGCGGTGCGCCTGACCTTCGGCTTCGCAGAAGACGTTCATCTCACGACCGATGCTGGTGGCGAGCGACATCACGTGCGCTTCACGCAGCGGATCGATTGGCGGGTTAGTCACCTGCGCAAACTGCTGACGGAAGTAGTCGTAAATTATACGCGGCTGGCTGGATAGCACGGCAAACGGGGTATCGTCACCCATTGAACCGACCGCTTCCTGGCCGTTTTCACCCAGCACGCGGATAACTGAATCCAGCTCTTCCGCGCTGTAGTTAAACTGTTTCTGGTAGCTGGCGAGCGTGTCGTCATCCAGCTCACGGCAGCCCACGTCCTGATCCGGCAGATCTTCGAATGGCACCAGACGGCGGACGTTTTTCTCCATCCACTCTTTGTACGGGTGGCGGATTTTCAGATCGTAATCGGTTTCCGCAGAGTGCAGGATGCGACCGACACGGGTGTCGATCACCATCAGTTCGCCAGGACCGACGCGGCCTTTCTCGACCACTTCGTCAGGCTGATAATCCCAGATCCCCACTTCGGAGGCACAGGTGATCAGCTTGTCTTTGGTGATGACGTAGCGCGCCGGGCGCAGGCCGTTACGGTCGAGGTTACAGGCAGCAAAGCGACCGTCGGACATCACGATACCGGCCGGGCCATCCCACGGCTCCATGTGCATGGAGTTAAAGTCGAAGAACGCACGCAGATCCGGATCCATGTCCGGGTTGTTCTGCCAGGCTGGCGGAACAAGCAAACGCATCGCACGGACGATATCCATCCCGCCGGCCAGCAGCAGTTCCAGCATGTTATCCATCGAGCTGGAGTCAGAGCCGGTTTCGTTGACGAACGGCGCGGCATCGTGCAGATCCGGGATCAGCGGGGTCTGGAACTTATAAGTACGGGCGCGTGCCCACTGGCGGTTACCGGTGATGGTGTTGATCTCGCCGTTGTGCGCCAGGTAGCGGAACGGCTGGGCCAGCGGCCAGCGTGGTACGGTGTTGGTGGAGAAGCGCTGGTGGAACAGGCAAATGGCCGATTCCAGACGCAGGTCCGCCAGGTCCAGGTAGAAGCGCGGCAGATCAGCCGGCATACACAGACCTTTATAGATGTTCACCAGGTTCGAGAGGCTACAAACGTAGAACTCTTTATCGTCCTGCAGGCGTTTTTCAATGCGGCGACGGGCAATGAACAGACGACGTTCCATATCGCGCGGACGCCAGCCCGCCGGTGCGTTAACAAAGATTTGCTCGATACGAGGCAGCGAGGAGAGGGCGATTTCACCGAGGACCCCTTCGTTGGTAGGCACATCGCGCCAGCCGACAATAGACAGGGTTTCGCGTTGAAGTTCTTCTTCGACGATGCGGCGTGAGGCGGCAGCTTTTTCAGGATCCTGATTCAGGAACAGCATGCCGACAGCGTAGTTTTTGGCTAAACGCCAGCCGCGCTCTTCCGCTACGATGCGAAAGAAACGATCCGGTTTTTGCAGCAGCAGACCGCAACCGTCGCCGGTTTTGCCGTCGGCGAGGATCGCACCTCGGTGCTGCATACGGGCCAGTGCGTGTATAGCGGTACGCACTACCTTGTGGCTAGGTTCGCCTTCTATGTGGGCGATCAGGCCGAAACCACAGTTATCCTTCTCAAGGGATTTATCGTACAACATATCAGTGAACCTCCCCAGGCTCTGCGGGACTTTCCTCTGGACCGTGGCGCACAGGCACAGCAAGAGTGCGGCGACGGGGTTTGCGTGTCATACGCGTACCTCGCATTCGCCCTCTTAATATCCTTTTCGCACAGGTCAAACAAGTTTGAGGACTTGCTTCAGAGGGAATCTCAATTACTGCATAAATATGATGAGCAGGCTGCTCATCCAGAAAGCTTCCAGCGGATTTCCAACTTATCGGGAATCGGTACATAGGTCAAATGGCAAACTTATTTATACAGAAATGTGCTAAAGGGGGGTTAGTGAATTGATATTTATAGTTATTTACCTAAATTCACATCCCTGTAACCTGACTGTAGCCGCTGGGGTAGTGTGATCTGTCTCACTATATGAAAGCGGTATTATCGCTGTAGCGTGCTGAATGGCGCAATTTATGCGGAGTTTTATTCTGCCGTGAGTCGCAAACCCGCATGATGTCACTGTTTTTAAGCTCAGGCGCTATAAATGAAAAAAACCTGCTGAACATAAGGAAAAGTAATTAAAAGAGGGGTGAATGAAATTGCAGTTATCCTGGGTAATTATGCAAAAGATAAAAGCGCACCAGGACGATTGATCCAGGTCATCGCCGATGGAGGCAAAAAATGGCAGGCTTGTCCCCTTTCAACGGGGCGGTCTATCAGATTATGCAGTTACAGAAATTAGTCAACATGTTTGGTGGGGATCTTTCGCGCCGCTATGGGCAAAAGGTCCATAAGCTGTCGCTCCACGGGGGTTTTAGCTGCCCGAATCGCGACGGTACCCTCGGGCGCGGCGGCTGCACCTTCTGTAATGTGGCCTCCTTTGCCGACGAAGCGCAGCAGCATCAATCTATTGCCGACCAGCTCGCCCATCAGGCAACGCTGGTGAATCGCGCGAAGCAATATCTGGCCTATTTTCAGGCGTATACCAGCACCTGGGCAGAAGTGCAGGTGTTGCGCGCCATGTATCAGCAGGCGGTGAGCCACGCGAATATCGTTGGGCTGTGCGTTGGTACGCGCCCTGACTGCGTGCCGGAGGCGGTGCTCGATCTGCTCAGCGACTACAAAGAGCGGGGGTATGAGATCTGGCTGGAGCTGGGGTTGCAGACCGCGCACGATAAAACCCTGCATCGCATTAACCGCGGCCACGATTTTGCCTGTTATCAGCGCACCACCCGGCTGGCGCGCGAGCGCGGGCTGAAGGTGTGCACCCATCTGATTGTCGGCCTGCCGGGAGAACAGCAGCAGCACGCGCTGGACACCCTGCATAAAGTCGTCGAGACCGGCGTTGACGGCATTAAGCTGCACCCGCTGCACATTGTGACGGGCAGTATCATGGCGAAAGCCTGGGAAGCAGGACGCCTGAGTGGGATCGAACTGGACGAGTACGTGCTGACAGCGGGCGAAATGATCCGCCACACGCCGCCGGAGGTGGTCTATCACCGGATCTCCGCCAGCGCTCGCCGCCCAATGCTACTGGCACCGCTGTGGTGCGAGAACCGCTGGACGGGAATGGTGGCATTGGACCGCTATCTGAATGAGCAGGGCGTTCAGGGCTCAGCGCTCGGTACCCCGTGGGTCCCCACGCTATCGTCGCCGTCCGCCCAGTAAACTGCCCAGCATGCCGCGCACGATCTGATTGGTCACCTGACGCGCCGCGCTTTTCGCCATGGTTTGCACCACACCGTCGCGCTTGCCGCCGCGCGGACCGGCGCTGCCAAACAGAATGTCTTTTAAGCCGCCGAGGATCCCCTCATCGGCGTCGGCAGCCTGGCCTTTAGCGGCGGGGGCCTCCTGTTGATCCGGGCTGGACTGAACGCCTTTTTGCAGCATTTCGAAGGCGGACTCGCGGTCCACCTGATCCTCGTACTTACCGTAGACCGGGGAGTGGTTGATAAGCCCATTGCGCTCATCTTCACTGACCGGCCCCATTCGCGAGCAGGGGGCGATGACCATCGCGCGGGCCACCATCGACGGGCTGCCTTTGGCATCGAGAAACGAAATCAGCGCTTCACCGGTGCCTAGCGCCTGAATGGCCGCTTCGGTATCGAAGGCCGGATTGGCGCGCATGGTTTGCGCCGCGGCTTTGACGGCCTTCTGGTCTTTTGGCGTAAAGGCGCGCAGGGCATGCTGAACGCGGTTCCCCAGCTGGCCCAGCACGTTGTCGGGAATGTCGGCAGGATTTTGGGTCACGAAATAGACCCCAACCCCTTTGGAGCGGATCAGGCGGATCACCTGTTCAATCTTGTCGAGCAGCACCTGCGGCGCATCGCTGAACAGGAGGTGGGCTTCGTCGAAGAAGAAGACCAGCTTCGGTTTATCCAGATCGCCTGCTTCCGGCAGCTGCTCGAAGAGTTCAGAGAGCATCCACAGCAGGCTGGCCGCGTAAAGCTTCGGCATCTGGTACAGCTTCTCGGCGCTCAGGATGTTGATGATGCCCTTGCCGTTACTGTCGGTGCGCATCCAGTCTTTGATATCCAGCATCGGTTCGCCAAAGAAATGCTCAGCGCCCTGCTGCTCCAGGGTGAGTAACCCGCGCTGTATCGCCCCGGTGGACGCCGGACTAATGTTGCCGTACTGCGTCTGGAAGGCTTTCGCGTTATCGCCGATGTACTGCGTAATGGCACGCAGGTCTTTAAAGTCGAGCAGCAGCAGCCCCTGCTCGTCGGCAATGCGGAAGATAATATTCAGCACACCCGACTGTACGTCGTTCAGATTGAGCAGACGCGCCAGCAGCAGCGGCCCCAGATCGGAGACGGTGGCGCGCACCGGGTGGCCTTTCTCGCCGAAGATATCCCACACCACCACCGGATTGCTTTGCGGCTGCCAGTCGGTAATGCCGATGTTTTTTAGCCGCTCAAGCAGCTTCTCCGATCCAACGCCCGCCTGCGCGATCCCGCTGAGATCGCCTTTCACATCGGCCATAAACACCGGTACGCCAATATTTGAAAAGGATTCGGCCAGCTTTTGCAGCGTCACGGTTTTGCCCGTGCCGGTGGCGCCGGTAATCAGGCCGTGACGGTTCGCCATGGGGGGCAGTAAAAACAGCTCGTTGTCCAGCGTGCGGGCAATCAGCAGGGGTGTACTCATGATGCGCTTCCTCGTTGAGTCCTGCGTCGAGTATAGGCAACCCGACGGTAAAATGAGTGAGGCAATTCTGCAGTTTGCGGCGCAATATCCAGTGCGGACTATGCTTTTGCATACGGCTAACAATAATTTGAGGAACTATGTCCAGATTCTTTTTTAACGACCGTAAACAACTGGTTAATGACGCCATCGAAGGTATGCTGATTTCGGCCCCACACGGCAATCTCGTCAAACTGGAGAGCGACCCGGCGATTCGGGTGGTGGTGCGCGCCGACTGGGATAAAAGCCGCGTGGCGGTGATCTCCGGCGGTGGATCGGGTCATGAACCGGCGCATGCCGGGTTTGTCGGCAAAGGGATGCTCACTGCTGCAGTCTGTGGCGATCTGTTTGCGTCGCCGAGCGTGGAAGCGGTGCTGAACGCCATCGTTGCGGTTACCGGCGATCGCGGCTGCCTGCTGATCGTGAAAAACTACACCGGAGATCGTCTCAACTTTGGCCTCGCGGCGGAAAAAGCCAAACGCTACGGACTCAAAGTGGAGATGGTGATTGTGGCAGATGATATCGCCCTGCCGGATAACAAGCAGCCGCGCGGCATTGCCGGAACGGCGCTGGTGCATAAGATTGCCGGGCATGCGGCGGAACAGGGCAAGTCGCTAAGCGATGTGCGCGATATCGCCCGCCAGGCCTGCGACAACCTCTGGAGCCTGGGCGTGGCGATGCAAACCTGTAATCTGCCGGGCAGCGACGAGGAAGAGGGGCGTATCAAACAGGGCCACGTTGAGCTGGGCCTGGGTATTCACGGCGAACCTGGGGCATCGACAGTGGCGTCGCAAAACAGCAAAGACATTATCGACACGCTGGTAACACCGCTGGCTGAACAGGCGGGCGCAGGGCGCTTTGCGGTGCTGATTAACAATCTTGGCGGCGTGTCGGCGCTGGAGATGGCGCTGCTGACCAAAGAGCTGGCGCATTCGACGCTGAAAGAGAACATTGCGTATCTGATTGGCCCTGCGCCGCTGGTGAGTTCTCTGGACATGAAGGGCTTTTCGCTCTCGCTGCTGAAGCTTAACGAAGGGTTTGAGCGGGCGCTTAACGCACCGGTGCAGACGTTGGGCTGGCAGAAGCCGGTGACGTTTTCCCCGCTGCGTACGCTGGCGCATTCTGCGCTCCAGGATCGCGTTGAGATTACCCCTTCTGCAAATGCGCAGGTGGAGCAGTACGTCGCTGCGGCGACGCAAACCCTGATCGGTCTGGAAAACCGCCTGAACGCCCTGGATGCCAAAGTGGGCGATGGCGATACCGGCTCGACCTTTGCGCAAGGCGCGCGGGATATTGCGCAATGGCTGGAAGAGGATCGTCTGCCGCTGAACGATCTGCCTTCGCTGCTGCTGCTGGTGGGAGAGCGACTGGCAACGGTAATGGGCGGATCGAGCGGAGTACTGATGTCGATCTTCTTCACGGCAGCGGGCCAGGCGCTGGACGACGGTAAGCCGCTGCCGGACGCGCTGCTAAACGGTCTTTCGCAAATGAAGCACTACGGCGGGGCGGATCTCGGCGATCGGACCTTGATCGATGCCCTGCAGCCCGCGCTGGAAGCGCTGCAGAAAGGGGATGTTCAGGCTGCGGCAGAGGCTGCGAAAAAGGGAGCGGAAGCCACGGCCAGCATGCAAAAAGCCGGAGCAGGACGTTCATCGTACGTGAATAAAGAGAATCTCACCGGGGTGACCGATCCGGGCGCGGTGGCGGTTGCAGAGGTTTTTTCTGCACTGGTGCTGTAGGTGTGAAACGCCCGGTGGCGCTGCGCTTACCGGGCCTACGCGTGCAAAAATGTAGGCCCGGTAAGGCGCAGCCGCCACCGGGCAAACAGGATCAGAAATCCGCTTTCAGCACCACGCGATAACGCGCTTTGCCGTCGCGAACATGCTGGATCGCTTCGTTGATTTTTGACATCGGATACAGTTCGGTGGTTGGCGCAACTTTGGTGCGGCCAGCAAACTTCATCAGCTTACGCAGCTCATAAGGTGTGCCTGTTGCTGAACCCGATACGCTGCGATCGCCGCCAATCAGCGTGAACGCAGGAACCGGCAGTGGCTTCATGACGGCACCCACGGTATGGAAGTTGCCGCCGTAGGCCAGCGCCTCAAAGTACGGCTGCCAGTCGAGATCGACGTTTACGGTGTTGATGATCAGATCAAACTGACCGGCCAGGGCTTTCAACAGCTCCGGATCGCGGCTGTTGACCACCTTATCGGCACCCATCGCCAGCACTTCTTTCTCTTTTGCCGGGTTCGAGCTAAAGGCCGTGACTTCGCAGCCCATCGCGTGCAGCAGTTTGATCGCGATATGACCCAGACCGCCAATACCAATAACACCCACGCGGCTGGTGGCGGTGACGTGATGCATTAAGAGCGGTTTGAAGACGGTGATCCCGCCGCACAGCAGCGGACCTGCGGATTCAATATCAATGCTGTCTGGCAACGGGATCACCCACTGCCAGTCGGCGCGCAGCTTATCGGCAAAACCGCCGTGGTTGAGAATGGTCGGCGTGGCGCCTTCGAGACAGTTAATCTGGTTGCCGCTGATACAGGCATCGCAGTGGCCGCAGCTGCGAGCGGTCCAGCCAATGCCCACGCGCTGGCCGACTTTCAGCCCTTTTTCCTGCGCGGCGCTGCCGAGCGCGACCACGCGGCCAATGACCTCATGACCGGCGATCAGCGGATAGCTTGAGAAGCCCCATTCGTTATCGATCATCGACAGGTCGGAGTGGCAGATACCGCAGTAATCGACCTGAACTTCGACATCTTCCGCTTTCAGCTCGCCCGCATCGTATTCGTACAGTTCAAGTTCTGCACCCGCCTGCGGTGCGGCGTAGCTTTTTATTTTCGACATCATTTTTCCCCATGTTGGTGTTGAACTGAGAGTGTAGAGCATTCAGTTTACAGCCGCTTAACAGAAGGGGGCGGGAAAGGGGTTACAGCGTTTTCAGCATCCGCACTTCGCAATCCACATGTCCGGTACAGCCCAGAGGCTGGTCGATATGCTCAAAGCCGAGGTGTTCGTACAGTCTGATGGCTTCGGTGAGGAAGGCGGTGGTTTCAAGATAACAGCGCTTAAAACCCTGCGCGCGGGCATGATCCATCGCCTGTAGCGCCAGCTTTTTGGCTAAGCCTTGCCCACGCACGACGGGCAGAAAATACATTTTTTGCAGTTCACAGATGTCCGGCTCGCTGCAGGAGAGCGGCGCAACGCCGCCGCCGCCCACAACCTGTCCATCCTGCTCGACAACCCAATAGGCATGGCCGGGCTGGCTGTACAGAGCATACAGCTCGTCGAGATTGGGATCCGCAACGGTATAGCCTTTATCGGCCGTCAGGCCGAATTCAGCGGATACCCGGCGGATAACGCCGGCAATTGCCGGGTTATCCGTGGCGGTAATACGGCGCAGCTGCGCCGTTACAGGGGCATTTACATGCATTGCTTCACTCATCACAGCGCGCTAATGGTGGCCTGCTGCTCGATCAGTTTCGCTTTTGCATCCGCGAAACCCACCATCCTTTCACGCTCTTTGGCGATAACCGCTTCCGGGGCGCGAGCAACAAAGGCTTCATTAGACAGTTTGCTCTCAATCTTGCCGATTTCCACATCGACTTTCGCTACTTCTTTCGCCAGACGCGCCAGCTCAGCTTCTTTGTCCACCAGGCCTGCCATCGGGATCAGCAGCTCGGCGCCGTCGATGATTTTGGTCACGGAAACCGGACCTTTATCATCCGCAGGCAGCACGGTGATGCTCTCCAGACGCGCCATGGTCTGCAGGAAGGTGCTGTTTTCACTGACGCGACGCGCGGCGGCTTCACTGCATCCACGCAGCAGAAGCGCCAGCGGTTTACCCGGGGAGATGTTCATCTCTGCACGGATATTACGCACGGCCACGATCGCCTGCTTCAGCCATTCGGTATCGGCAGCAGCGGCTTCATCAACCTGAGCGGCATCGAATTCCGGATACGGCTGCAGCATGATGGTGTCGGCAGTGTTGCCAGTAATCACTTTCACACGCTGCCAGATGGTTTCGGTGATGAATGGAATGATCGGGTGTCCCAGGCGCAGCAGACCTTCCAGCACGGTGATCAGCGTATTACGCGTACCGCGCAGTTCAGACTCCGAACCGCCGTTCATCACTGGCTTGGTCAGCTCCAGATACCAGTCGCAGAACTGGTTCCAGGTGAATTCGTACAGGATGCCCGCCGCGATATCGAAGCGATAGCTATCCAGCGCTTCGCGGAACGCCTTGGTGGTCTGGTTGAATTCAGCCAGGATCCAGCGGTCCGCCAGCGACAGGGTCATTTCGCCGCCGTTAAAGCCGCAATCCTGATCTTCGGTGTTCATCAGCACAAAGCGGCTGGCGTTCCACAGCTTGTTACAGAAGTTGCGGTAACCTTCCAGACGTTTCATGTCCCAGTTGATGTCGCGACCGGTAGAGGCCAGCGCCGCCAGGGTGAAACGCAGGGCGTCAGTACCGTGCGGTTCGATGCCGTCCGGGAACTGCTTCGCGGTGCGCTTGGCGATTTTTTCTGCCAGCTGCGGCTGCATCATGTTGCCGGTACGTTTCTCCAGCAGGTCTTCCAGGGAGATACCGTCAACCATATCCAGCGGGTCAATCACGTTGCCCTTGGATTTGGACATCTTTTGGCCTTCGTCATCGCGGATCAGGCCGGTCATGTAGATGGTCTTGAACGGGATCTGCGGCTTACCGTCTTCATCTTTGATGAAGTGCATGGTCATCATGATCATGCGGGCAATCCAGAAGAAGATGATGTCGAAGCCGGAAACCATCACGCTGGTTGGGTGGAACTGACGCAGCGCGTCGGTGTTCTCTGGCCAGCCGAGGGTGGAGAAGGTCCACAGCGCGGAGGAGAACCAGGTGTCGAGCACGTCGTCGTCCTGACGCAGGGCTACGTCGGCACCGAGGTTATTTTCCTGGCGCACTTCTTCTTCGGTACGGCCAACAAACACATTCCCTTCGTTGTCATACCAGGCCGGGATACGGTGACCCCACCACAGCTGACGGGAGATACACCAGTCCTGAATATCACGCATCCAGGAGAAGTACATGTTTTCATACTGCTTCGGTACGAACTGGATGTCGCCGTTTTCAACGGCTTCCACCGCCGGTTTCGCCAGCACGTCGGCACGGACGTACCACTGGTCGGTCAGCATCGGTTCAATGACCACGCCGCCACGGTCGCCGTAAGGGACAGTCAGGTCGTGCGGTTTAACCTCTTCGAGCAGGCCCAGCGCGTCAACAGCGGCAACCACGGCTTTACGTGCGGCAAAACGTTCCAGCTTCTGGAACTCTGCCGGAATGTCGCTTGCGTAAACGTCAGACTCTTCGCCTTTGGTGTCGTACACTTCGGCGCTTTCACGGATATCACCGTCAAAGGTCAGAATGTTGATCATCGGCAGAGCGTGACGACGGCCCACTTCATAGTCGTTGAAGTCGTGTGCCGGGGTGATTTTGACGCAGCCGGTGCCTTTTTCCATGTCGGCGTGTTCATCGCCCACAATCGGAATACGACGGTTAACCAGCGGCAGCACCACGAATTTACCGATCAGATCTTTATAGCGCGGATCTTCCGGGTTAACGGCCACGCCGGTATCGCCCAGCAGGGTTTCCGGACGGGTGGTTGCCACGACCAGATAATCTTTGCCGTCTGCGGTGGTTGCGCCATCGGCCAGCGGATAGCGGATGTGCCACATGGAGCCTTTCGACTCGCGGTTTTCCACTTCCAGGTCAGAGATGGCGGTGCGCAGTTTAGGATCCCAGTTTACCAGGCGCTTGCCACGGTAAATCAGATCTTCTTTGTACAGACGGACGAACACTTCTTTCACCGCATTGGACAGGCCTTCGTCCATGGTGAAGCGCTCGCGCTCCCAGTCCACGGAGTTGCCGAGGCGACGCATCTGGCGGGTAATGGTGCCACCAGATTCTGCTTTCCACTGCCAGATTTTGTCGATAAAGGCGTCGCGACCGTAGTCGTGGCGGGTTTTACCTTCTTCAGCGGCAATCTTACGTTCGACCACCATTTGGGTAGCAATACCCGCGTGGTCGGTACCCGCCTGCCACAGGGTGTTTTTGCCCTGCATGCGCTGGTAACGGATCATGGTATCCATGATGGTCTGCTGGAAGGCATGACCCATATGCAAACTGCCGGTGACGTTCGGCGGCGGGATCATGATGCAGAAGGACTCTTTGCTTTCATCGCCGTTAGGCTTGAAATAGCCCTGCTGTTCCCAGTGCTCGTATAGCGGCTGTTCGATATCGCGTGGGTTATATGTCTTTTCCATTATTTCCAGGTTGCCGTATTCAGGTTAAAACCAGCCAGGCGGTACGCTTTGTAGCGTTCGCGCGCCAGTTGTTTCAAAGAATCTTCGTGAGGGACAAAGTCTACCACTTCTGTGAAAGCGGTGGCAAAATCTGCAAAGCCGATACGCAGGCTGATCAGAATATCCCGCGGGCTGCTGTTGCGTTTTTGCGGCCAGGCAATCTCCACTGGCGCGCCACCGCGCGGTCCTTCCCCCGCCAGATTGTGCGGGACAAAACTTTCCGGCGGTCGTGCCCATAGGGCTTCATCCAGACGGATGGCCTGCTGTTCATCTTCGCAGGCGATGAGCACGCGTTTACCACCGCGCCAACGTTCTGCGGCAATCTCACACACCAGCTGTTCGACAGCGCTGAGGCCATCCTGCTGAGCGTCATTGTCCAGAAGATAGAACGTTGCGTTTTTCATAATATGGGGCTTCTTGTGGTGGATTTAAACGATTTGCCCGGCGGCGCTGCGCTTGCCGGGCCTACGGTTAAATGCCGTTGGTAGGCCGGGCAAGGCGAAGCCGCCGCCCGGCATTTTACATCACTCTTCGCCGTTAAACCCGGCGCGGTTGAGCAGGAACTGCGACAGCAGGGCAACCGGACGACCGGTAGCGCCTTTGGCTTTACCGGAGCGCCATGCCGTACCGGCGATGTCCAGGTGGGCCCAGTTGTACTTGCGGGTGAAGCGCGCCAGGAAGCAGCCTGCGGTGATAGCACCGCCAGGACGACCGCCAATGTTGCCCATATCCGCGAAGTTGGACTCCAGCTGCTCCTGATACTCATCGCTCATTGGCAGACGCCATGCGCGATCGCCCGCCTGTTCAGAGGCACTGATAAGCTCATGCGCCAGCGGGTTGTGGTTCGACATCAGGCCGGTGATGTGATGGCCCAGCGCAATAACGCAGGCACCGGTCAGGGTGGCGACGTCGATAACCGCTTCTGGCTCGAAGCGCTCAACGTAGGTCAGCACATCGCACAGCACCAGACGGCCTTCGGCATCGGTATTCAGCACTTCAACGGTCTGTCCGGACATGGTGGTCAGCACGTCGCCTGGACGATAGGCCCGTCCGCCCGGCATGTTTTCACAGCCTGCCAGCACGCCGATAACGTTAATCGGCAGCTGAAGCTCTGCCACCATGCGCATCACGCCGTAAACCGCTGCGGCCCCGCACATATCGTACTTCATCTCATCCATGCCTTCGGCAGGCTTGATGGAGATACCGCCGGAGTCAAAGGTCAGGCCTTTACCGACCAGCACAATCGGGCGCACGTCTTCGGACGGGTTGCCTTTGTACTCAATCACCGACATCAGGGATTCGTTTTGCGAACCATTGCCGACGGCCAGGTAGGAGTGCATCCCCAGCTCTTTCATCTGCTGCTCGCCAATCACGCGGGTGACGACGTTTTTGCTGTAGGAGTCAGCCAGCTGGCGCGCCTGCGACGCCAGGTAGCCAGCGTTACAGATGTTTGGCGGCATATTGCCCAGGTCTTTCGCCGCTTTGATACCGGCGGCAATCGCCAGACCGTGCTGAATCGCGCGTTCACCGCTGGTCAGCTCCCGGCGGGTTGGGACGTTAAAGACCATTTTACGCAGCGGGCGACGCGGCTCGCTTTTGGTGGTTTTCAGCTGGTCGAAGCTGTACAGGGTCTCTTTGGCGGTCTCAACGGCCTGGCGCACTTTCCAGTAGGTGTTGCGGCCTTTCACGTGGAGCTCGGTCAGGAAGCATACCGCTTCCATTGAGCCAGTATCATTCAGCGTATTGATCGTTTTCTGAATAACCTGTTTGTACTGGCGTTCATCCAGCTCACGCTCTTTGCCACAGCCAATCAGCAGAATGCGTTCAGACAGCACGTTCGGAACATGATGCAGCAACAGCGTCTGCCCCGGCTTGCCTTCCAGCTCGCCGCGGCGCAGCAGGGCGCTGATATAGCCGTCACTGATTTTATCGAGTTGTTCGGCGATTGGAGAGAGTCTGCGGGGTTCAAATACGCCCACAACGATGCAGGCACTCCGCTGTTTCTCCGGGCTACCGCTTTTTACACTGAACTCCATGAACTACGCTCCTGAATCTTAAAGACAACGGCGGCGGCTACGGATAGAATTGCAACCTTTCGTAACGCATATCCGCTGTTGCGGTGACTTCGTGTTAATCTTAATTACGGTTTCGACACGTCATAACAACTCGTGAGGCGCGAATCCGCCGGGTGTTCTAATCTTAGCGATGATTTCGACGACTCAAGAGAATAAATGACGTTTAAGCCATGAAACAAGCGATTTTCCTGCAAAGAGATGGGTTTTTACGGGCGTATTTAATTTGATAATCATAAGATATCTGGTTCGGGAGACGCTCAAAAGCCAGCTGGCGATACTCTTTATTCTGTTACTGATTTTTTTCTGTCAGAAACTGGTGAGGATCCTCGGTGCGGCGGTCGATGGCGAGATCCCCACAAATCTGGTGCTTTCCCTCCTCGGGTTAGGCGTGCCTGAAATGGCGCAGCTTATCCTGCCGCTCAGTCTTTTCCTCGGCCTGCTGATGACGCTCGGTAAACTGTATACCGAAAGTGAAATCACCGTCATGCACGCGTGCGGCCTGAGCAAAGCGGTGCTGGTGAAAGCGGCGATGGTACTGGCGCTGTTTACCGGCATTGTTGCCGCCGTGAACGTGATGTGGGCCGGCCCCGTCTCTTCCCGTCATCAGGATGAAGTGCTGGCTGAAGCCAAAGCGAACCCGGGTCTGGCCGCACTTGCACAGGGCCAGTTTCAGCAGGCCGCCGACGGTAGCTCGGTTCTGTTTATTGAAAGCGTTGACGGTAGCCGCTTTAACGAGGTGTTCCTCGCCCAAATCCGCACGAAAGGCAACGCCCGTCCGTCGGTCGTGGTGGCGGATTCCGGTCAGCTCTCTCAGGGGAAAGACGGTTCGCAAATCGTCACGCTGAACAAAGGTACCCGCTTCGAAGGCACGGCCTTGCTGCGTGACTTCCGCATTACTGACTTCCAGAATTATCAGGCGATTATCGGCCATCAGGCAGTGGCGCTGGATCCGACCGATACCGAGCAGATGGATATGCGCACCCTGATTAACACCGATAACAACCGCGCCCGCGCCGAGCTGCACTGGCGTATCACGCTGGTGTTTACCGTCTTTATGATGGCGCTGATGGTGGTTCCGCTGAGCGTGGTGAACCCGCGCCAGGGCCGTGTGCTTTCGATGCTGCCCGCCATGCTGCTGTATCTGGTGTTCTTCCTGCTGCAAACGTCAATCAAGTCGAACGGCGGCAAAGGGAAAATTGACCCGGTGGTCTGGACCTGGGTCGTTAACGGACTCTATCTGCTGTTGGCAGTAGCCCTCAATCTGTGGGATACCGTGCCGATGCGCCGTGTACGAGCCCGGATTATGCGTAAAGGAGCGGTGTAATGCAGGCGTTTGGCGTTCTTGACCGCTATATCGGTAAAACAATTTTTACCACCATCATGATGACCTTGTTCATGCTGGTGTCGCTCTCCGGGATCATTAAGTTCGTTGACCAGCTGAAAAAGGCCGGGCAGGGGAGCTATGATGCGCTCGGCGCGGGAATGTACACCCTGCTGAGTATGCCGAAGGATGTGCAGATCTTCTTCCCGATGGCGGCGCTGCTGGGCGCGCTGTTGGGGCTGGGGATGCTGGCACAGCGCAGCGAGCTGGTGGTAATGCAAGCCTCTGGCTTTACCCGCATGCAGGTGGCGTTGGCGGTGATGAAAACCGCGATCCCGCTGGTGCTGCTGACCATGGCGATGGGCGAGTGGGTTGCACCGCAGGGCGAACAGATGGCGCGTAACTACCGCGCGCAGCAGATGTACGGTGGCTCGCTGCTCTCCACCCAACAGGGACTGTGGGCAAAAGACGGTAAGAACTTTGTCTATATCGAACGCGTGAAGGGCGATAACTCGCTCGGCGGCGTGAGCATCTACAGCTTTAACGATCAGCGTCGTTTACAGACAGTGCGCTATGCGGCCTCGGCAACCTTTGATGTCGAAAACAAGGTCTGGCGTCTGTCGCAGGTGGATGAGTCCAACCTGCAGGATCCGAAGCAAATCACCGGGTCACAAACCGTCTCCGGGACCTGGAAAACCAACCTGACCCCGGACAAACTTGGCGTAGTGGCGCTGGACCCGGATGCGCTCTCCATTACTGGTCTGCGCGACTATGTGAAGTACCTGAAGTCGAGCGGCCAGGACTCCGGACGTTATCAGCTCAATATGTGGAGCAAGATCTTCCAGCCGCTCTCCGTGGCGGTAATGATGCTGATGGCCCTGTCGTTTATCTTTGGCCCGCTGCGTAGCGTGGCGATGGGGGTGCGTGTGGTGACGGGCATCAGCTTCGGCTTCGTCTTCTACGTACTGGACCAAATCTTCGGCCCGCTGACGCTGGTTTACGGCATTCCTCCGATGATTGGCGCCCTGTTGCCAAGCGCCTCGTTCCTGCTGCTCAGCCTGTGGCTGATGCTGAAGCGCTCCTGATCGTCATTTGCCTCACTTCCTTTCCGGGAGTGGGGCGCATCTCCTGTTTTACACCTCACTTTTTCGCACAACCTTCAACGCCTTGCCCGGAATTTGCGTATGATTGTGCGATGACGTCGTGAAGAGATCCCCTATGAAGCAAATTCGGTTACTGGCGCAGTATTATGTCGATCTGATGATGAAGCTTGGCCTGGTACGGTTCTCCCTGTTGCTGGCGCTGGCGCTGGTGGTGCTGGCGATAGTCGTGCAGATGGCCATTACCATGGTGCTGCATGGCCAGGTTGAGAGCATCGACCTTATTCGCTCCATTTTCTTTGGTCTGCTGATCACCCCTTGGGCGGTCTATTTCCTGTCGGTGGTGGTGGAGCAGCTGGAAGAGTCCCGCCAGCGCCTGACCCGGGTGGTAGAAAAGCTCGAAGAGATGCGCGAGCGCGACCTGAAGCTTAACGTGCAGCTGAAGGACAATATTGCCCAGCTCAATCAGGAGATCTCCGATCGCGTGAAAGCGGAGGCCGAGCGCCAGACCACCCTGGAGCAGCTTAAGGTCGAGATGCTCGAACGCGAGCAGACGCAAATTCAGCTCGAACAGCAATCCTCTTTCCTGCGCTCGTTCCTCGATGCTTCGCCTGATCTGGTCTTTTATCGCAATGAAGATAAAGAGTTCTCTGGCTGCAACCGGGCAATGGAGCTGCTGACCGGCAAGAGCGAAAAACAGCTGGTTAACCTGCGGCCGCAGGATGTGTACTCGGAAGAGGCGGCGGCTAAAGTGATCGAAACCGACGAGAAGGTGTTCCGCCATAACGTCTCGTTGACCTACGAACAGTGGCTCGACTACCCGGACGGGCGTAAAGCCTGCTTCGAAATCCGCAAAGTGCCTTACTACGACCGCGTCGGTAAACGCCACGGGCTGATGGGCTTTGGCCGCGATATCACCGAGCGTAAGCGCTATCAGGATGCGCTTGAGCGCGCCAGCCGCGATAAGACCACCTTTATCTCCACTATCAGCCACGAGCTGCGTACGCCGCTCAACGGTATCGTCGGTTTGAGCCGCATTCTGCTGGATACTGACCTGACGGCTGAGCAGGAAAAATACCTCAAAACCATTCATGTTTCGGCGGTCACGCTTGGCAATATCTTCAACGATATTATCGATATGGATAAGATGGAGCGGCGCAGAGTTCAGCTGGATAACCAGCCGGTAGACTTCACCGGCTTCCTGGCGGATCTGGAAAACCTCTCCGGGCTGCAGGCGCAGCAGAAAGGGCTGCGCTTTGTGCTGGAGCCGACGCTGCCGCTGCCGCATAAAGTGGTGACGGACGGCACCCGTCTGCGCCAGATCCTGTGGAACTTAATCAGCAACGCTGTCAAATTCACCCAGAGTGGCCAGGTCGCGGTGCGCGTGCGCTACGGCGAAGGCGAGATGCTGCAGTTCGAAGTGGAAGATTCCGGGATCGGTATTCCGCAGGAAGAGCAGGATAAGATCTTCGCCATGTATTATCAGGTGAAGGACAGCCAGGGGGGTAAGCCTGCGACCGGCACCGGCATTGGTCTGGCGGTCTCACGCAGGTTGGCGAAGAGCATGGGCGGAGATATTACCGTCACCAGCAATCCTGGCAAAGGTTCGCTGTTTACGCTCAGCGTTAACGCCCCTGCGGTGGCCGAAGAGGTAGAAGATACCTTTGATCAGGACGAGCTGCCGCTGCCCGCGCTGCATGTGCTGCTGGTGGAAGATATTGAGCTGAACGTGATTGTCGCCCGCTCGGTGCTGGAGAAGCTCGGTAGCAGCGTGGATGTGGCGATGACCGGCAAAGCCGCGCTGGAGATGTTTACCCCGGGC
This sequence comes from Leclercia sp., assembly GCA_049284415.1. Classification (GTDB taxonomy): domain Bacteria; phylum Pseudomonadota; class Gammaproteobacteria; order Enterobacterales; family Enterobacteriaceae; genus Enterobacter. The sequence continues at coordinate 545,401 of JBAPXW010000019.1, read as the reverse complement.
GAATACGACCTGGTACTGCTGGACATCCAGCTGCCGGATATGACCGGGCTGGATATTTCCCGCGAACTGACGCAACGCTACGCCCAGGACGAGCTGCCGCCGCTGGTGGCGCTGACTGCCAACGTGCTGAAGGATAAACAAGAGTATCTGGATGCCGGGATGAACGACGTGCTGAGCAAACCGCTGGCGGTACCGGCGTTAACCGCGATGATCAAGAAATTCTGGGACACCCGTGATGAAGAGGAGAGCACCATGACGACAGTAGATACCGAAAAAGCGCAGTCCTTACTGGATATCACCATGCTTGAGCAGTACATCGATTTAGTCGGTCCGAAGCTGATCACTGACGGTGTTGCCGTGTTCGAAAAGATGATGCCGGGTTATTTGAACGTGCTGGAGTCGAACCTGACGGCGCGCGATCAAAAAGGGATCGTCGAAGAAGGTCATAAGATCAAAGGCGCAGCGGGCTCTATTGGCCTGCGTCATCTGCAGCAGCTGGGTCAGCAGATCCAGTCACCCGATTTACCGGCATGGTCTGATAATGTTGGTGAATGGGTTGAAGAGATGAAGCAGGAGTGGCAGAACGACGTGGCGGTGCTGAAAGCGTGGGTGGACAGCAGAAAAAAATGACCCCGGCTAAACCGGGGTGCGCGAATACTGCGCCAACACCAGGGAAATTATGGCTGCGCCTTAATTGTTATTTTGTAGCAGAAGGGCGTAGCCTCAAAATTCAGGCCGTAAGCAGTTAAGATAGCAAATCTTAAATAACTTGTTACATGAATCAGTTAAATGTGTGAAGCATACCGTTTTAATCAGAATTATTAATGGGCGTGTAACATATTTCAGAGGGATCGACAGGATGAAAAAGGTTGGCGTAATACTGAGCGGCTGCGGCGTTTACGATGGTTCAGAGATCCACGAGGCGGTCCTGACGCTGCTGGCACTGGCGCGCAGCGGGGCGGAAGCCGTCTGCTTCGCACCGGATAAAACCCAGTCGGATGTGATTAATCATCTCACCGGTGAGCCGATGGCAGAAAGCCGGAATGTCTTGATCGAGGCGGCGCGGATCGCGCGCGGACAGATTCAACCGCTTCATCAGGCCCGTGCGGATGAGCTGGATGCGCTGATTGTGCCTGGCGGTTTTGGTGCGGCAAAAAATCTCAGCGATTTTGCCCGCCAGGGCAGCGCCTGTCAGGTCGACAGCCTTTTAAAAAGCCTGACGCAGCAGATGCATGCCGCAGGTAAACCGCTGGGCTTTATCTGTATTGCCCCGGCAATGCTGCCGGCAATCTTTGATATTCCGCTGCGTCTTACCATCGGCACCGATATTGATACCGCCGAGGTGATTGAAGACATGGGCGGGGAGCATATCCCATGCCCGGTGGAAGATATCGTGGTCGACGAGGACAACAAAATCGTCACCACCCCCGCCTGGATGCTGGCGCAAGATATTGCCGAAGCCGCAGGTGGCATTGAGAAGCTGGTGGCCCGTGTGCTGGTGCTGGCTGAATGAGATTGAAACGCCCGCGGGCAGGCTGGATGAGACGGATGGTCGTGCGCATTTTGCTGGTGCTGGCGGTCTTCTGGGGCGGGGGTATTGCCCTGTTCAGCTTTCTGCCGGTGCCCTTTTCGGCGGTGATGATTGAGCGCCAGCTGAGCCGCTGGCTGAGCGGGGATTTCAGCTATGTTGCCCATTCTGACTGGGTGAGTATGGATGAGATCTCGCCGTGGATGGGGCTCGCGGTTATTGCCGCAGAAGATCAGAAGTTCCCGGAGCATTGGGGCTTTGATGTCGGGGCGATTGAAAAGGCCTTAGCGCATAACGAGCGCAATACGAGCCGGATCCGTGGGGCCTCGACGCTGTCTCAGCAAACGGCGAAAAATCTGTTTCTTTGGGACGGGCGCAGCTGGGTACGTAAGGGGCTGGAGGCCGGGCTGACGTTGGGTATCGAAACGGTGTGGAGCAAAAAGCGCATCCTGACGATGTACCTGAATATTGCGGAGTTTGGCGAGGGTGTGTTTGGCGTAGAAGCGGCGGCGCAGCGCTATTTTCGGAAACCGGCAAGCCGTCTGACGCCGTCTGAAGCCGCGCTGCTGGCGGCGGTGTTACCCAATCCGATTCGCTTTAAGGCCAGTGCGCCATCCGGCTACGTTCGCAGCCGTCAGGCGTGGATCATGCGCCAGATGCGCCAGCTAGGCGGAGAAGGGTACATGCAGGCGCATAGCCTGCATTAATCTTCATCAAACCCGGCGTTAAACAGCGCAATGACCGCGGCCAGCGCCTCTTCTTCCTGCGGACCGGTGGCTTCAATTTCGATCTGCCGACCCTTAGCGGAATCCAGCATCAGCAACGCAATCACGCTGTTGGCTTCCGCTTCAGTACCTTCATCGTTACGCAGCAGCACTTCTGCGTCAAAACCCTGCATCAGTTCAAACAGCTTCATCGCCGGGCGGGCGTGCATGCCCAGCTTGTTGGTGATTTCAACAGTATGCTTTACGGTCATGTTTTGCGTTTTTCCAGCGTACGATGACGAGACTGCACGTTTTTGCCGCGCGAGCGGAAATAGTCAGCCAGTTGCTCAGCAATGTAAACCGAACGGTGCTTACCACCGGTACAGCCAATCGCCACCGTCAGATAGCTGCGATTGTTTGTCTCCAGCATGGGCAACCAGAGTTCAAGGTAGCTGCGCGTCTGATAGATAAAGTTATGCACTTCAGTATGCCGGTCGAGGAACGCGGCCACCGGCTTATCGAGGCCGGTCATCGGACGCAACTTCGGATCCCAGTGCGGGTTCGGCAGGAAGCGCACGTCAAACACATAGTCCGCATCGATAGGAATGCCGTGCTTGAAGCCGAACGATTCGAACACCATCGTCAGCTCACGCTCGCGTTTGCCCAGCAGGCGCGTACGCAGCATCTCTGCCAGCTCATGGACGGACATTTCCGAGGTATCGACGATCAGGTCGGCCCGGGAGCGCAGCGGCTCCAGCAGATCGCTCTCCTGGTCAATCGCGCTTTCCAGCGACAGATTTTTACTCGAGAGCGGATGCAGGCGACGGGTATCGCTGTAGCGGCGGATCAGCGTATTGCGATCGGCATCGAGGAACAGCAGCTGAGGTGAAAACGCCTCCGGCAGACTGCTCATCGCTTGCTCAAAGATTTCTGGCGATTCAGGCATGTTACGCACGTCGATACTGACCGCGGCAGAAATCTGCCGTTCGGCCAGCGTCCGCGCCAGGTCGGGCAGCAGCACAACCGGCAGGTTGTCCACGCAGTAAAAGCCCATATCTTCCAGCGCGCGCAGGGCCACCGACTTCCCCGAACCTGAACGACCGCTGACGATCATCAGCACCATGTACCGTTTCTCCTCAGGACAGCAGATGTCAACGCCATCACCCGATTACGCATCATCCTGATTGCCTTCTGTTTCCGTAATGATTTGATAGAGCTCTTCATCGGTTTGTGCCGCACGCAGACGACGACAGATGGTTTTATCCGCCAGACGTTTAGCCACCAGCGAGAGCGTGTGCAGATGCGTTTTGGTCTGGTCGGCAGGCACCAGCAGCGCAAACAGCAGATCGACCGGCTGGTTATCAATGGCATCGAACGCGATCGGCGTTTCAAGCTGCACAAACACGCCCACGGCACGCAGGGTATCTTCTTCCAGTTTGCCGTGTGGAATGGCGATGCCGTTGCCGATACCGGTACTGCCCATTTTCTCGCGGGTCAGAATGGCTTCGAACACCACCTGCGATGGCAGGCCCAGCTGTTTTGCGGCCAGTTCACTGATGATTTCCAGCGCACGTTTTTTGCTCTGGCAGTGAACCGCACTGCGGGTACATTCCTGATTAAGGACGTTGCTCAGTTGTAGAGTGGAATCGTTATTCATCATAATTTCACCTAAGCGCTAACTGTACAAAGGGCCCGTTGTGTTTCACAACAGGCCGTCCTGCACCCGTTAACAGCCCGGACAATTAGTGTTGTTTCAGTTTATCTTTATGTTTGTTTAGCTGCCGTGCCAGCTTGTCAATCAAGCCGTCGATAGCCGCGTACATGTCCTGCCCTTCCGCACTGGCATGGATTTCACCCCCGTTGACGTGCAGGGTCGCATCCGAGATATGAGTCACTTTTTCCACTTTTAACACAATGTAGACCTGATTGATCCTCTCGAAATACTGTTCAAGCTTGGCGAATTTGGTGTTAAGAAAATCGCGCAAGGACTCAGTGATTTCGACGTTGTGTCCAGTGATGTTGAGCTGCATAGTGTCTTCCTTATCGGTTGTGTCAAACCAGTTGTTTACGCTGGTTAGACGGCGGAATGGATAAAGACTCTCGATACTTCGCAACAGTGCGGCGTGCAACCATGATACCTTGTTCGGACAGCATGGTGGTCAACTTACTGTCACTCAGTGGTTTCGCGGGGTTTTCCGCGGCGATCAACTTCTTCACCAGCGCCCGAATAGCCGTCGACGAGGCTTCGCCGCCGCCTTCGGTACTCACATGGCTGGAGAAAAAATACTTAAGCTCAAAAATACCGCGCGGGCTGTGCAGATACTTCTGCGTTGTCACGCGGGAAATCGTCGATTCATGCATCTCGACGGCCTGGGCGATATCCGCCAGCACCATCGGTTTCATATACTCATCACCCTGTTCAAAAAACGCCTGCTGCTGCTCAACGATGCAGCGGCTGACGCGCAGCAGCGTGTCATTGCGGCTCTCGAGGCTTTTAATCAGCCAGCGCGCCTCCTGAAGGTTGCTGCGAATGAACTGGTTGTCGGAATCGTTGCGCGTGCTGGTACACATTGACGCGTACTGCTGGTTGATTTGCAGGCGCGGAATGCTGTCAGCGTTGAGCTCGACGGTCCACAGACCGTTGTGCTTGCGCACGAGGACGTCCGGAATGACGTACTCGGGTTCACCGGCCTGGATGGACTGACCCGGACGCGGATCCAGCGACTGGATCAGATTCACCGCTTCCTTCAGTACATCCTCTTTCAGCCGGGTAACGCGCATCAGTGAGCGGAAGTCGTGATTCGCCAGCAGATCCAGATGTTCGCTGATGATCAGGCGCGCTTCTTCGAGCCACGGCGTCTCTTTGGCGAACTGGGAAAGCTGGATCAGCAGGCAGTCACGCAAATCTTTGGCGGCGACACCGACCGGATCGAAGCGCTGAATGCGTTTCAGTACTGCTTCGATCTCTTCGAGCTCGAGCTCATCATCGCCAATGCTCTCAAGAATGTCGTCCAGCGAGACGGTCAGATAGCCCGTCTCATCGACGGCATCGACAATTGAGGTGGCGATGGCACGATCGGTATCGGAAAACGGCGTCAGCTCCACCTGCCACATCAGGTAATCCTGAAGTGTCTGGGTGGTTTCACCCTGATAAACAGGGAGCTCATCGTCCTGGTAGTCTGCACGTGTGCCGGACGGTGTTCCGGCGGTGTAGATTTCATCCCAGCTGGCATCGAGCGGAAGCTCGTCAGGCATCTCTTTTTGCTCAAGGGCCTCAACCGTGTCGAGGGCCTCCTTGTCCTGAGGCTGCTGGGTTTCTATCTCTTCGTGAAGATCGGTTTGCTCGAGCAGGGGGTTACTGTCCAGTGCCTGCTGAAGTTCCTGCTGGAGTTCTAACGTCGACAGTTGCAACAGACGAATGGCCTGTTGTAACTGCGGTGTCATCGCCAGCTGTTGGCTGAGCCTTAATTGCAAACCTTGCTTCATGTTCAGAGCATTTTTCTCCGTTTACGCGAGACTAAACTTCTACCCTATCAGAGTCTGAAGTCTTCCCCAAGATACACGCGCTTAACATGCTCGTCTTCAAGGATCTGCTGCGGTGTACCGTGGGCAATAAGATGGCCCTGGCTGACGATATAAGCACGTTCACACACCGCCAGCGTTTCACGGACGTTGTGGTCGGTAATGAGAACGCCAAGACCACTGTCGCGCAGATGCTCGATAATGCGTTTAATGTCGATAACTGAAATCGGGTCAACGCCCGCGAAGGGTTCATCCAGCAGGATAAACTTCGGGTTGGCTGCCAGCGCGCGGGCAATTTCCACGCGGCGACGTTCACCCCCGGAAAGCGCCTGACCCAGGCTGTCGCGCAGGTGTTCGATATGGAACTCTTCCATCAGCTCATTGGCGCGATCGTTACGCTGTTCCGCGGACAGATCGTCACGGATCTGCAGTACCGCCATCAGGTTGTCGAATACGCTCAGGCGGCGGAAGATCGAGGCTTCCTGCGGCAAATAGCCGATGCCGCGACGCGCACGCGCGTGAAGAGGCAGCAGACTGATGTCTTCATCATCAATAATGATGTTACCCGCATCGCGCGGCACAATGCCGACCACCATGTAAAAGGTGGTGGTTTTACCCGCACCGTTAGGACCCAACAGGCCGACAATTTCGCCGGAGTTGACGGTCAAACTGACATCTTCCACTACGCGGCGGCCTTTGTAGGCTTTCGCGAGATTCTTTGCAGTTAATGTTGCCATAACGAATTAGTTACTCTTTTTCTGTGCCGGAGCCTGATTGTTGTTTTTGTCCTGCAACTGCGACGGAACAAGTACGGTCGTAACACGTTTGCCCTTTTCGCTAAAGGCCTGCATTTTTTGCTCTTTCACCAGATAGGTGATTTTGTCGCCTTTAATATTGCTGTCGAGCTGCTCCAGGAATGCGTTCCCGGTCAGGACGACGAAATCCTTCGCCAGTTCGTAGTGCATCTGCGAGGCGTGACCTTTGACAGGTTTGCCGTTGTCCTGCATCTGATAGAAGGTGGCCGGGTTGCCATAGCCATCAATCACTTCTTTCCCATCTTCGCCGCCCGGACGCGTGACGACCACTTTATCGGCATTGATTTTGATGGTGCCCTGGGTCACAACGACATTGCCGGTAAAGGTCACGACGTTACCCTGCATATCGAGTGACTGCGTGTCGGACTCGATATGGATCGGCTGCTCGGTATCACCCGTTACAGCAAGCGCGGGCAGGCTGACGGCCAGCAGTGCGCTGGCGATGATAAAATTAAGGCTGAGTTTGTTTGTTTTGAATTTCATAAGAGGTTCTAACCTTTTCAATCAGCTCTGCGTTCTTGCTGCGTAAGTTCCCGCGCATTCTCAGACCGCTGGAATTAAATGTGGTGCCATATAACGTAACCAGATCCTGCGACGTCACATCCTGCGTCACAAGGTTAATCTGTGCGTTATCGGTGGTGATTTTGCGCAGCTGTGAGTCAGCGGTCAGCGCATTCACTTCAACATGACCATACAGATAAAGCATACGGTCATTCGTCAGTTTTGCCCGGTCTGATTTAATCGACCATGTCGGAATTTTATTGGCATCAAAGGTGGTCATCACCGGTTGGGTAAACCACGACACACCCTGTTCGGAAAAATACTCAACGTGCTGGGCGATAAGGCGGTAGTTCAGGGCGCCTTCCGGGCTGTAAACCACCGTATCGCTGTGATCGCTTTTATAGGTTGGATCGTTGGTGTTGACCGTCGGCGCTTGTGCGTCGTCCCGGTCAGCGAGATTCACGCCAATCAGTACAAGTGCGACAAGCGAAAGCAGAATAATCACCCAACGTCTGGTTTTACTCATATCGATTGCCCTTTGGCCTCATCAAGCTTACCTTGCGCCAGCAGCAGCAGGTCGCACACTTCCCGGACTGCACCACGGCCGCCGTCAATGCGGGTGACATAGTCAGCGCGCGGGATCAACAGCGGATGGGCATCGGCAACGGCGATGCTCAGACCCACTTCTGCCATCACTGGCCAGTCAATCAGGTCATCACCGACATACGCCACGTTTTCCGGGGCGATAGCCAGTTTACCAACTAAGTCCCTGAAAGCGACCATCTTATCCGATTGTCCCTGGTAAAGATGGGTAATGCCCAGCGTCTCGCAGCGATCTTCTACTAGTTTAGCCTTACGTCCGGTGATAATGGCAACTTCTATGCCAGATGTGAGCGCACAGCGAATACCATAGCCATCGCGCACGTTGAAGGCCTTCAGCTCTTCACCATTATTACCCATATAAATCAGACCGTCGGACAGAACGCCATCCACATCCAGGATCAGCAGGCGAATTTTTTCTGCCTGCGCCATCATCTGCGTACTGACCGGGCCATAACAGGTTGCAAGGGATGCACCCGCATTACTCATTGTCTTATCCTTCATTACACTACGCCTGCGCGCAGCAGATCATGCATATGTACCACACCCAGCAACTGGTCGCCATCGGCAACCATAACGGAGGTGATATGGCGGGACTGCATCAGGTTTAACACTTCGACGGCCAGCAGGCCGGAACGCACCCGGATGCCGCCGGTGGTCATAACATCAGCGATACCCAGTTTGCGCACGTCGACACCCATATCAAACACGCGGCGTAAGTCCCCGTCGGTGAAGATGCCTTCAATCTTCATCTGCTCGTCGCAGATGACCGTCATGCCCAGATTCTTGCGGGTGATCTCCAGCAGAGCATCGCGCAACGACGCTGTTTTACTGACGTGCGGGATTTCGTCGCCCGTGTGCATGATGTCGTTAACCCGCAGCAGCAGCTTACGCCCCAGCGCACCGCCCGGGTGGGAGAGGGCGAAATCTTCGGCGGTAAAGCCGCGCGCTTCCAGCAGGGCGACGGCGAGCGCATCGCCCATTACCAGCGCTGCAGTGGTGCTGGAGGTCGGCGCCAGGCCTAACGGACAGGCTTCTTTTGGCACTTTAACGCACAGATGGATATCTGCGGCGCGCGCCATGCTGCTCTGTGGACGGCTGGTAATACAGATAAGGGGAACGTGGAGCCGCTTGAGCACCGGGATCAGCGCCAGCACTTCATTGGATTCGCCAGAGTTGGATAACGCAATCACGATATCCTGAGCGCTGACCATACCCAGATCGCCGTGCGCCGCTTCGCCAGGGTGGACAAAAAACGCGGTAGTGCCGGTGCTGGCAAACGTGGCCGCCATTTTCCGGCCAATATGACCGGATTTGCCCATTCCCATTACCACGACTTTGCCGGTGCAGTGGAACAGCGCCTCACAGGCCGAACTAAAATCCTGATTGATATATTGATCTAACTGCGCCAGACCTTCACGTTCAATCTCCAGAACCTGTTTGCCTGCTTTCTGAAAGTCAAAACCCGGCTGCAATTCTATTTGCGACATAATGCGTTTCCGTTTATCCAGAGAGAAGAGGCGAGAGCCAGTAAAGCATCGCCATCCATACGATAAATCCCACCGTCAGCAGCGCACCCACGCCCTGACCAATCAGTTGCTTGCGCCGCCAGCAGAGCAGGGCGAAGATTGTGCTGACCACTACCATCACGCCGTAATCGCGGCTGAACGCAAGCGGGTTAAAGGCGCCTGGGGCAATCAGGGCAGGCAGGCCAAGCACAATTACAATATTGAAAATATTCGAGCCGATAATATTGCCAATTGCGATGTCATCCTCGCCTTTACGTGCTCCGGCGATGGCGGTAGCCAGCTCAGGAAGGCTGGTGCCAATGGCAATCACCGTCAGGCCGATGGTTAACTCGCTCATAGCAAAGTAGTTCGCCAGAACCGTCGCGTTATCGACTATCATTTGCGTGGCCATCGGCATGATGATCAGCGCGACGCCCAGCCACAGTAATGCGACGGGTAAATTGCCTTCCCGCGGGAGCTCGGCAACCTGCTCCTGGGTTAAGGTATCCTGACCTTGCTTTTCAGCCGCTCTGGCAAGTTTTACAATGTAAAACAGCCAGATGACTGCCAGGGCCAGCAGAAAGATACCGTCGCTGAAGGTTAACTGTCCATCGTACAGCACGCAGCCCGCCAGCAGGCTGACAATTAACATTAGCGGCAATTCACGGCGCAGAACATCAGAATGCACGCGAAATGGATGCAGCAGCGCGGCAAGGCCCAGAATCAACAAAATGTTGACGATATTGGAGCCAATGGCGGTACCGACAGCGAGATCCACCTGATCGTGCAGCGAAGCTGCAACGGAGACGATAATCTCCGGCAGAGAGGTGCCGATGCTGACCACCGTCATCCCAATAATCAGGGGGGGAATACCAAACAGACGACACAGAATTGATGCGGAGAACACCAGACGATCGGCACTGTAGACCACCAAAAGTAAACCAATTATTAACAGTGCCGTTGCTAGAAGCATCAAAAGTCCTTTCTTCAGGTATACTCGCCGGTCCACGGAGAAAAAAATCTCTGGCGCTGCATACAGTCTGTAGACGTAACGAATTCCTAATTTTGACTTTATGCGCCGTAAAAGTAAAACAAATGCCAGCTTTCGCTAACCTCAGTGGGTAATATTCTGTAAAAATGTTGGGTTTGCGGCTGAATTAAGCCTCATGGTGATCCTGCACCAGCAATAGAAAGGAAATGTACATGAGCCTGAATGGGGCGAATATTGTTGATGTCCGTGGCGTCAGCTTCACGCGCAGCAACCGGGTCATTTTTGACAACATCTCTTTGACTGTGCCTCGCGGTAAAATTACCGCCATTATGGGGCCCTCCGGCATTGGTAAAACCACCTTGTTGCGCCTGATTGGCGGCCAGATCCCCCCGGCAAGCGGAGAGATCCACTTCGACGGTGAGAATGTCCCGACCATGTCGCGCTCGCGCCTGTATACCGTGCGTAAACGCATGAGCATGCTATTCCAGTCTGGTGCGCTGTTTACCGATATGAACGTCTTCGACAACGTGGCCTATCCGCTGCGGGAGCATACGCGCCTGCCGGCGGAGCTGCTGAAAAGCACGGTGATGATGAAGCTTGAGGCGGTAGGGCTGCGCGGTGCGGCTAAACTGATGCCTTCGGAGCTCTCCGGTGGGATGGCGCGTCGGGCAGCGCTGGCGCGAGCCATTGCGCTGGAACCGGATTTGATCATGTTTGATGAACCGTTTGTCGGACAGGATCCTATTACCATGGGCGTACTGGTTAAGCTGATTTCCGAGCTTAATAGCGCCCTGGGCGTCACCTGCATCGTGGTCTCGCACGATGTGCCTGAAGTGCTCAGCATCGCCGATTACGCTTACATCGTGGCGGACAAAAAAATTGTCGCTCACGGTAGCGCGCACTCCTTGCAGAATAACAGCGATCCGCAGGTACGACAGTTTCTGGACGGTATCGCTGATGGCCCTGTGCCATTCCGCTATCCGGCAGGTGATTATCATCAAGATTTATTGGGAATAGGGAGTTAAGCCGCTCATGCTGTTAAATGCGTTGGCCGCTCTCGGACACCGTGGCATAAAAACCATCAGGACGTTCGGGCGTGCCGGGTTGATGTTATTCAATGCGCTGGTCGGGAAACCGGAATTCCGCAAGCATGCTCCTCTGCTGGTACGCCAGCTGTATAACGTCGGCGTGCTGTCGATGCTTATTATCATTGTTTCCGGTGTCTTCATCGGGATGGTGTTAGGGCTGCAGGGGTATTTAGTGCTGACCACTTACAGCGCGGAAACCAGCCTCGGCATGCTGGTGGCGCTCTCCCTGCTGCGTGAGCTGGGGCCGGTGGTTGCGGCGCTGCTGTTTGCCGGTCGTGCCGGGTCGGCGTTAACCGCTGAAATCGGTCTGATGCGTGCCACCGAGCAGCTCTCGAGTATGGAGATGATGGCGGTGGATCCCCTGCGTCGGGTAATCTCTCCGCGCTTCTGGGCGGGGGTGATCTCTTTGCCGCTGCTGACTATCCTCTTTGTTGCCGTCGGCATCTGGGGCGGCTCGCTGGTTGGCGTGCAATGGAAAGGGATCGATGCCGGTTTCTTCTGGTCGGCGATGCAAAGTGCGGTGGACTGGCGCCTGGATCTGGTTAACTGCCTGATAAAAAGCGCGGTATTTGCCGTCACTATTACCTGGATTGCGTTGTTCAATGGCTATGACGCAATCCCGACTTCAGCTGGCATCAGCCGGGCAACAACGCGTACCGTTGTGCATTCGTCGCTTGCCATTCTGGCTCTGGATTTTGTGCTCACCGCACTGATGTTTGGGAATTGAGTTCATGCAAACGAAAAAAACTGAAATTTGGGTAGGCGTTTTTGTGTTGCTGGCACTGCTGGCAGCGCTCTTTTTAAGCTTTAAAGTGGCGGATGTCACGACAATCCGCACCGAGCCGACATACCGTATTTATGCCACCTTCGACAATATCGGCGGCCTGAAAAATCGCTCACCGGTGCGTATTGGTGGCGTGGTGGTAGGGCGTGTGGCGGACATTACGCTGGATGAGAAAAACTATCTCCCTCGCGTTGCGCTGGACATTGAAGAACGCTACAACCATATCCCGGATACCAGCTCCCTTTCTATCCGTACCTCCGGCCTGCTGGGGGAACAATACCTCGCGCTGAACGTCGGTTTTGAAGACCCCGAACTGGGAACGACTATTCTTAAAGACGGCGGTGTGATTCAGGATACGAAGTCAGCCATGGTATTAGAAGATATGATTGGTCAGTTCCTTTACAACAGCAACAGTAAAGGCGGCGATCAGGATCAGGCTGGTCAGACACCCGCACAAACCGATGCTGTGCCGCCTGCTGGTACGACGAATTCATCTCAGGAGAAGTAATTCATGTTTAAACGACTGTTAATGGTTGCCATGCTGATGATTGCCCCTCTGACTGCCGCAAATGCAGCCGATCAGACCAATCCCTATCAACAGATGACCGAAGCGGCTAAGAAAACCTTCGATCGCCTTAAGAATGAACAGCCTAAGATTCGTTCCAATCCCGACTACCTGCGTGACGTGGTCGATCAGGAGCTGCTGCCGTATGTGCAGGTGAAATATGCGGGTGCTTTGGTATTGGGCCGTTACTACAAAGACGCGACTCCCGCGCAGCGTGAGGCTTACTTCACCGCATTTCGTGAATACCTGAAGCAGGCTTACGGTCAGGCGCTGGCGATGTACCACGGCCAGACCTATCAGATTGCCCCTGCGCAGCCGCTGGGCGATGCGACGATTGTACCTATCCGCGTCACCATCATCGACCCGAACGGCCGCCCACCGGTGCGTCTGGACTTCCAGTGGCGTAAGAACAGCCAGAGCGGCAACTGGCAGGCATATGACATGATTGCGGAAGGGGTGAGCATGATCACCACCAAGCAGAATGAATGGAGCGATCTGCTGCGTACCAAAGGCATCGACGGTCTGACCGCGCAGCTGAACAGCATCTCGCGTCAGAAAATCTCCCTGGAAGAGAAGAAATAATGCTGCCGCAGCTCAGCTGGGCCCGCGAGGGTGAGACGTTATTACTCTCTGGCGAGCTGGATCAGGATTTTCTGAATCCTCTGTGGGATGCGCGACACGAAGCGATGCAGGGCGTTTCCTGTATCGATCTCGGCGGTGTTTCTCGCGTTGATACGGCAGGGGTAGCGCTACTGGTCCATCTGGTGGCAACGGGTACACAGCAGGGGCGCAAGGTGTCGCTTTCCGGTGCCAGCGACAATGTTATTACCCTCGCTCAGCTCTATAATTTGCCGGTAGACGTTTTACCGCGCTAATTTTTTCAGTACGTTACTATCGAAAGCCCTGACTGTTTCATCGTCGGGGCTTTTTGCTTGTTTAAGACTGCGCCACTTTGCTCTAAGATGTTGGGCTTGTTTTCACAACCAGATGATATGAACCCCATGGAAAATCATGAAATCCAGACCGTGCTGATGAACGCACTTGCCCTTCAGGAAGCCCACGTCTCCGGCGATGGCAGTCACTTTCAGGTTATTGCTGTGGGTGAGGTATTCGACGGCATGAGCCGCGTGAAGAAACAGCAGGCTGTCTATGCGCCGCTGATGGAATATATCGCGGATAATCGTATCCATGCCCTGTCGATCAAAGCGTTTACCCCGACTGAGTGGGCACGCGATCGCAAACTAAACGGTTTTTGAGCTGAGGGTGAATTGCCCGCAGCACGGTTGAATTTATACAGAGAGTAATCAGATGGACAAATTTCGTGTTCAGGGGCCAACGCGCCTTCAGGGCGAAGTCACAATTTCCGGCGCTAAAAACGCCGCGCTGCCTATCCTTTTCGCTGCACTGCTTGCAGAAGAGCCGGTAGAGATTCAGAACGTACCGAAGCTGAAAGATATCGACACTACCATGAAGCTGCTCGGTCAGCTCGGTACCAAGGTTGAGCGCAACGGTTCCGTGTGGATCGATGCCAGCAACGTCAATAACTTCTCCGCACCGTACGACCTGGTTAAAACCATGCGTGCCTCTATCTGGGCGCTGGGTCCGCTGGTGGCGCGCTTTGGTCAGGGTCAGGTTTCCCTGCCGGGCGGCTGTGCCATCGGCGCGCGTCCTGTTGACCTGCATATCTTTGGTCTCGAGAAACTCGGCGCAGACATTAAGCTGGAAGAGGGCTACGTCAAAGCGTCAGTCAACGGTCGTCTGAAAGGCGCGCACATCGTGATGGACAAAGTGAGTGTTGGCGCGACCGTCACCATCATGTCTGCTGCGACGCTGGCTGAAGGCACCACCGTTATTGAAAACGCCGCACGCGAGCCGGAAATCGTCGATACGGCGAACTTCCTCAACGCGCTGGGGGCGAAGGTAACTGGCCAGGGCACGGATCGTATTACCATTGAAGGCGTTGCCCGCCTGGGCGGCGGCGTTTATCGCGTTTTGCCTGACCGTATCGAAACCGGGACCTTCCTGGTTGCAGCGGCTATCTCCGGCGGCAAAATTGTCTGCCGTAATGCTCAGCCTGATACGCTGGACGCCGTGCTGGCGAAGCTGCGTGATGCGGGTGCCGATATCGAAACCGGTGAAGACTGGATCAGCCTGGACATGCACGGCAAGCGTCCTAAGGCCGTCAACGTGCGTACTGCTCCGCATCCGGCATTCCCGACGGATATGCAGGCGCAGTTCACCCTGCTGAACCTGGTGGCGGAAGGAACAGGCTTCATTACCGAAACCATCTTCGAGAACCGCTTTATGCACGTACCGGAACTGATCCGTATGGGTGCACACGCAGAAATCGAAAGTAATACCGTGATCTGTCATGGCGTAGAAAAACTGTCCGGTGCGCAGGTGATGGCAACGGATCTGCGTGCTTCTGCGAGCCTGGTGCTGGCGGGTTGTATTGCGGAAGGGACAACGATTGTGGATCGTATTTATCACATCGATCGCGGCTATGAGCGTATCGAAGATAAACTGCGCGCGCTGGGTGCAAATATCGAGCGTGTGAAGGGCGAGTAATCGTTCGGGCAGCCCCCTGCCACAGTGACCGGGGGGTTGCTATTCCGTTGATGAGAACGTCAGTCCTGGCGTTCTTTTGCGACTCTTTTCTGGCGCATCATGCGCGTTCTGTCGACAAATTCATGGGTTATCGGATCATGATAGCGCGAGGGCCAGATTGCCCAGGGATCGGTTCCCAGCGCGGTTGCAATGATGAGCTCTCCCTTTGGCCAGGGGCGCGTAAGCGCATTTGCCAGCGTGGATGAACTGAGGCCATTGCGGCGTGATTCCGCGGCCAGTGAGGTGCCCTTTTTACGCAGCGCGGCGATAATATCCGCCGGATGCCAGTCGATAAATTTCTTCTCCATTTAGCTGTCCCTTTGTTCAGGTGCATTCACGTCATTCGTCTTAAATGACGCGGTTACTATACCTTCTTCGAACAAGGGTTCTAAAAAGTTCGCGTTACTGTGAGCCACATTCAGATTTTGCCAGGGCTTTATTCATGCGGCCTGTAAGCGAATTCATTAACAACGTTATGGATAATATTTGGAATTTATAAGAACTCTCCGTTGACGAAAAAGAGAGTTCATTGACCCTTAGCGATCGCGCTGAACAGCAATGTGTGCAATGCCGATAAGGGCATCTCGCCACGGGCTATCCGGGATCACCTGCAGTGCGACGATGGCTTTGTCTGCCTCTTCCTCGGCACGCTGGCGCGTCCATTCCAGGGAACCACAGGTTGCCATTGCTTCCAGTACGGGCTCCAGAAGGTGTCGGCCATTGCCTTGCTCGATAGCTTCACGTATCAGCTTCGCCTGCTCCGGGGTGCCGTTACGCATCGCATGCAGCAGCGGAAGCGTCGGTTTACCTTCGTTCAGGTCGTCACCCACGTTCTTGCCCAGCGTTTCACCGTCAGCGCTGTAATCGAGTAAATCGTCAATCAGCTGGAAGGCGGTGCCAAGATAGCGACCGTAATCCTGCAGACCACGTTCCTGCTCCTCGGTACAGTCCGCAAGTAACCCGGAGCACTGCGCCGCGGCTTCAAAAAGACGCGCGGTTTTGCTGTAGATTACCCGCATGTAGTTTTCTTCGGTGATATCCGGATCGTTGACGTTCATCAGCTGCAGGACTTCGCCTTCGGCAATCACGTTCACCGCTTTGGACATCACTTCGAGCACTTTCAGCGAGCCGAGGCTGGTCATCATCTGGAAGGCGCGGGTATAGATAAAGTCACCGACCAGCACGCTGGCCGCATTACCAAATGCCGCGTTCGCCGTGGCTTTACCACGACGCATATCCGATTCATCCACAACGTCATCATGCAACAGCGTTGCGGTGTGGATAAATTCGATCAGGGCTGCAATCGTAACGTGCGCATTTCCTTGATAGCCAACCGCGCGCGCGGCCAGCACAGCGATCATCGGACGGATGCGTTTGCCTCCGCCGCTGACGATGTAATAACCCAACTGATTGATTAGTTGAACGTCAGAATCGAGCTGTTCCAGAATTGCTGCATTCACACCCGCCATGTCTTGCGCGGTTAACTCATTGATTTTTTCTAAATTCATCGCAAAAGCCGGGCTAGTAATCCTGTTCACCCCCTATTACAAGGGCTAACGAAGGGTTCGGTTTATCAATAGTATCGCTGATTGTACTGAAAAAACGCGTCAGATAAACGTTACCGTACGTGTTGTCTTTTTTTTCTTCATCTGTTGATGGTAGCACTTGTCAAAGGCTCGCGTTTTGCGTAATATTCGCGCCCTATTGTGAATATTTATAGCGCACTCTGAATCACACGAGGACGTGCGCGGAAGCGGAGTTTTATATGTACGCGGTTTTCCAAAGTGGTGGTAAACAACACCGAGTAAGCGAAGGTCAGACCGTTCGCCTGGAAAAGCTGGACATCGCAACTGGCGAAGCTGTTGAGTTCGCAGAAGTGCTGATGATCGCAAACGGTGAAGAAGTCAAAATCGGCGTTCCTTTCGTTGATGGCGGCGTTATCAAAGCTGAAGTTGTTGCTCATGGTCGTGGCGAGAAAATTAAGATCGTTAAGTTTCGTCGTCGTAAACACTACCGTAAGCAGCAGGGCCACCGTCAGTGGTTCACTGATGTGAAAATTACTGGCATCAGCGCCTAAGACCTGAGGAGAGATTTAAATGGCACATAAAAAGGCTGGCGGCTCAACTCGTAACGGTCGCGATTCAGAAGCTAAACGCCTCGGCGTTAAGCGTTTCGGTGGCGAAACCGTTCTGGCGGGTAGCATCATCGTTCGTCAACGTGGCACCAAATTCCACGCTGGCAACAACGTAGGTTGCGGTCGTGACCACACTCTGTTTGCTAAAGCGGACGGTAAAGTGAAATTTGAAGTTAAAGGCCCGAACAACCGTAAATACATCAGCATCGTTGCTGAGTAAGGTTTTCTCGGTCCGGTAACGGATTAAAGCCCCGCAACGTGTTGCGGGGCTTTTTACATTGGAAACCCGGTAATTTTTTCTGTAGGGAAAACGGGCATGAAGCAGCAGGCTGGCATTGGTATTCTTTTGGCACTCATTACTGCGATGTGCTGGGGTGCACTGCCAATTGCAATGAAGCAGGTTCTGGATGTGATGGAGCCGCCGACGGTAGTGTTCTATCGCTTCCTGATGGCCTCCGTTGGGCTAGGCACTATTCTGGCCATCAAGGGTAAGCTTCCCCCTCTGCGTATCTTTCGCAAGCCGCGCTGGCTCGTCATGCTGGCGATTGCGACGGGGGGCCTGTTCGGTAACTTCATTCTTTTTAGTTCTTCCCTGCAATATCTCAGTCCTACGGCCTCGCAGGTCATCGGTCAGCTTTCACCGGTTGGTATGATGGTAGCCAGCGTCTTCATCCTCAAAGAGAAGATGCGCGGGACGCAGATTATTGGCGCTGCGATGCTGCTCTGCGGCCTGGTGTTATTCTTCAACACCAGCCTGATTGAGATATTTACCCGGCTGACGGATTACACCTGGGGCGTCATTTTCGGCGTAAGCGCAGCGGCGGTGTGGGTGAGTTACGGCGTCGCGCAAAAGGTGTTATTGCGTCGACTGGCATCACAGCAGATCCTGTTTTTGCTGTACACTTTATGTACTATTGCATTGTTGCCGCTTGCGAAGCCGGGAGTCATCTCTCTGCTTAGCGACTGGCAGCTCGCGTGTCTGGTCTTCTGTGGGGTGAACACGCTGGTAGGTTACGGCGCACTGGCAGAAGCAATGGCGCGTTGGCAGGCAGCACAGGTGAGCGCGTTGATTACGCTGACCCCGCTGTTTACGCTGTTATTTTCAGATTTATTATCAATGGCCTGGCCCGATTTCTTCGTTAAACCGATGTTAAACCTGTTGGCTTATATCGGTGCGTTTGTCGTGGTTGCGGGCGCGATGTATTCCGCCATTGGTCATCGTCTTTGGGGACGTTGGCGCAAAAGTGAAGCGGTTGTAGTTGTCCCCCGCTCAGGCGAATGATTTACGGAGAGTAAAATGAAGTTTGTTGATGAAGCAACGATCCTGGTCGTGGCAGGTGATGGCGGTAATGGTTGCGTAAGCTTCCGCCGTGAGAAATACATTCCGCGAGGCGGACCTGACGGCGGCGACGGCGGTGATGGTGGTGACGTATGGTTTGAAGCCGACGAAAACCTCAACACCCTGATCGACTACCGTTTTGAAAAGTCTTTCCGTGCTGAACGTGGTCAAAACGGCCAGAGCCGTGACTGTACCGGTAAGCGCGGCAAAGACGTAACGGTCAGAGTCCCGGTTGGGACGCGCGTTATCGATCAGGGCACTGGCGAAACCATGGGCGATATGACCAAACACGGTCAGCGTCTGATGGTAGCAAAAGGCGGCTGGCACGGCCTGGGCAACAGCCGTTTCAAATCCTCCGTTAACCGTTCCCCTCGTCAAAAAACGATGGGTACGCCGGGCGACAAACGCGACCTGCAGCTTGAACTGATGCTGCTGGCGGACGTGGGGATGCTGGGGATGCCGAATGCCGGTAAATCCACCTTCATCCGCGCGGTGTCTGCGGCTAAGCCGAAAGTGGCGGACTATCCGTTTACGACGCTGGTGCCGAGCCTCGGCGTGGTCCGCATGGACAACGAGAAGAGCTTCGTGGTCGCGGATATCCCCGGTCTGATCGAAGGCGCTGCAGAAGGTGCGGGCTTAGGTATTCGCTTCCTGAAACACCTTGAGCGCTGCCGCGTACTGCTGCACCTCATCGATATCGATCCGATCGACGGTTCTGATCCGGTAGAAAACGCCCGTATCATCATCGGTGAGCTGGAAAAATACAGCGACAAGCTGGCAAGCAAACCACGCTGGTTGGTCTTCAACAAGATTGACCTGATGGATAAAGCGGAAGCCGAAGCGAAAGCCAAAGCTATCGCTGAAGCGATGGGCTGGGAAGATAAGTACTATCTCATCTCTGCCGCAAGCCAGATGGGCGTGAAAGACCTGTGCTGGGACGTGATGACCTTCATCATCGAGAATCCGATTACGCAGGCAGAAGAAGCGAAACAGCCTGAGAAAGTCGAATTCATGTGGGATGACTACCACCGTCAGCAGCTTGAAGAACAAGAAGTTGAAGTGGAAGAAGACGACGAAGACTGGGACGACGACTGGGATGAAGACGACGAAGAAGGCGTCGAATTCATCTATAAGCGTTAATACGGTCAATGGCCCCCTGAATCAGGGGGCTTTTTTTAGCTCAGCGTTGTCGGCAGCCAGCACTGCACCACCAGCCCGCCTTCCGGGCGATTGTTGAGCTGCAGTCTGCCGTGATGGAGCTGAATAATTCGCTGTACAATGCTCAACCCAAGGCCGCTGCCGCCGTAACGCTGATCGATACGGCGAAACGGCTCGGTAATCGACTGACGATGGGCTTCATCAATACCCGGACCCTGATCGAGAACGCTGATCAGCGTACCCTCATCCTGCGCCTCAAGGCGAATCTCAATGGTGGAGCCTGCTGGACTGTAGCGCACCGCATTTTCATACAGATTGCGCACCATCAGGCGGAGCAGCACAGCATCGCCCTGAACCGTCAGCGCCGCAGGGCGCGGCCAGACGAGGCTATGCGTTTTGGTCTCTTGCTCAAGCGCCAGTGGCGCGAAGACCGCATCCGACCAGTTAATCGTTTCGTAGTGACCACTGGCCATTGCCTGGCCTGCCCGTGCCAGCATCAGTAGCTGCTCTACGGTGTGCATCAGTTGGTCAATGCGGGCGATCAGCGGCAAGGCCTGAGGCGTTCCTGATTGCGCCATCAGCTCCAGATGCAGGCGAATGCCCGCCAGCGGTGTACGCAGCTCGTGGGCGGCGTCCGCCGTGAATAAGCGCTCCTGCTGAATTGTATTACCCAGACGGGCAAGCAGCTGATTGAGTGACGTAGTGACGGCGCCAATCTCCTCCATGTCGGAATACATCGGCAGCGGGGTGAGATTATCGGCAGAGCGGTTTGCCAGGCTGGTGCGAAGCTGTTTGAGGGGGCGGGTGATCCAGCTTACGGCCCAGAATGAAAACAGCAGCGTAAAACCCACCATCACCAGAGAAGGTACCAGCAGAGAGGCGATCGCCTCGCGGATCTCTTTTTCAACGTGCTGATTGCGGGATTTTGCTGACAGCGTCTCGCTAACTAAAAAACCGATCTGTTCCCGGCTTTCATGCCACAGCCAGACCACGCTTATCAGTTGGAAAAAAAGCAGGATCACGGCCAGCAGCACCATCAGACGACGGCGCATACTGTTCATTTTTGGCTCTCCAGACGGTAGCCGACGCCGCGTACGGTTTTGATCCGGTCTCTTCCGAGCTTACGTCGCAGATTGTGGATATGAACTTCAAGGGTGTTCGAGCCCGGATCGTCCTGCCAGGAGTAAATATCCTGCTGCAACGTTTCGCGGTGGACGGTTTGCCCGGTACGCATGATCAGCCGTGTCAGCAGGGCAAACTCTTTGGGGGTGATTTCAACCGGCAGGGAGTGCTGTAGAACCTGCTGGGTCTGCAGGTTCAGGGTCAGATCGCCGTCGCTGAGCAGATTATCACTGTGCCCTTGATAGCGCCGTATCAGCGCGCGGGCACGCGCCTGCAGCTCAGCCAGCGCAAAGGGTTTAACCAGATAGTCGTCAGCCCCGGAGTCGAGGCCGTTAATGCGGTCCTCCAGCGCATCGCGCGCCGTCAGGATCAGCACTGGATTGGCCACCCCCCGGCGACGCCACTGGCTCAGCAGCGTCGCACCGTCTTTATCCGGAAGCCCCAGATCGAGGATCACCAGGCTGTATTCACCGCTCTGGATCAGTCCATCGGCTTCGGCGGCCGTGCCTGCGCAATCCAGCGTGTAGCCCTCGGCAGAGAGCGCCAGCGCCAGACCTTCCTGGAGCAGTAAATCATCTTCAACAATGAGTAATTTCATCGCTAGTTGTTCTGATAAATGTCCTTGTAAAGCCGGCTCTCGAAGCGCACCAGCGGAATACGGCGATTGCGTTGGTCTGCAGGCTCAACCGCGTAGCCAGAAAGATACTGTACAAATGCCATTCGCTGCCCACTGGCGGTGGTGATAAACCCGGCAAGGTTATACACCCCCTGCAGTGAACCCGTTTTGGCAGAGACTTTGCCATCGACGCCCGCAGCATGCAGACCGGCGCGGTATTGCAAGGAGCCGTCGTGGCCGGCAAGCGGCAACATCGAGATAAAGTTTAGCTCAGTGTCGTGCTGGGCAATGTACTGCAGGACCTGCATCATGGTGGCAGGCGAGATCAGGTTATGGCGTGACAGGCCTGAGCCATCAACCGCGATCGTATTGCCCAGATCGATATTCGCCTGCTGACGGAGGATCTGACGGACGGCATCCGAACCGGCTCGCCAGGTGCCAGGTACGCCGAAGCGGGCGTGACCGATCATGCGAAACACGGTATCAGCGATCATATTGTCCGATTTTTTCAGCATGATCTTCAGCAGATCGTGCAGCGGTGCCGACTGCCTGCTGGCGAGCACGGTGCCGGGTTCGTTGGTTTGCGTCTGGCGCAACAGCGTGCCGGAGTAAGTGATACCCGCCTGCTTAAGCTCGTCTTTCAGAATAGCCCCAGCGTAACTCGCACCATCCTGAATGGCGAACGCCAGCGGCAGCGGTTCGGTGCGCTGCGTCAGGCAGCCGGTCACGGTAAAGCGGTTAAGATCGCCTGGCACCACATCCAGCTCGCAGTACTGCGCTTCTGGCGAGCCTTTTGCCAGAGTACGCACCTGGCTAAACATATTGACCGGGTAGTAAGACGCCACGCGAATAAAGGCCAAATCATCAGGCTTGGGGGCGCTGTAGAGCGAGATAGAGAAGCAGTTGCGATCGACGATTGCCGCCGCTGGCGGTGCGCTAAAGCATTGGGTCATGTCATTCCACGGCCAGCCAGGCGCTTTGTCGTGACTGGCGAAGATGGACGTGTCGATTAGCACATTGCCTTCAATGCGCTGGACGCCCGACTTCTTTAGTACGGCAACCATGTTGCGCAGATCCTGACGTTTAAACGTCGGATCGCCGCCGAAACGGGCGATAAGATCGCCTTTCAACGTGCCGCCGTCGATGCTGCTTTTGCTCTCCAGCGTGGTGGTAAAGCGAAAATCTGGGCCAAGTTGCAGCAGGGCGGCCAGTCCGGTGATCACCTTTTGGGTACTGGCAGGCAGCGCCATCTGCTGACTGTGATAGTCAATCTCTGGTGCCTGAGCGCCCACTTTTTGCACCATCAGGGCAAGATTGGCACCATCGGGCAGCTGATTAATGTACTCGTCCACGTTCGCTGCCTGAGCAGTGAACGCAATACTGGTGGTCAATCCGATGAAAAATCTGGAAAATCGCATAATCTCGCGCTAACAACCCGGAAACAAACCGTCATACTACGGCCCAACGCCCTGTAAAGTAAACGATGACCCATACTGAACTTCGCGGTAAAATACGTATCAAATTGAAAAATTGCTGCTGACCTGGAACTTTGCTTCCGGGTCAGTTTTCTTTTGCCTCTGACTTATGCCAGGCTGTGATGCCTGCGGAGGCAGTAGTCGGGGCGGTTAGCCACCGCACCCAACAGGAATGTTTAAGAGGTATAACAAATGCAAGCTATTCCGATGACCTTACGTGGTGCCGACAAACTGCGTGAAGAGCTGGATTTTTTGAAATCTGTTCGCCGTCCTGAGATCATTGCCGCCATCGCCGATGCGCGTGAGCATGGTGATCTGAAAGAGAATGCGGAATATCACGCTGCGCGTGAGCAACAGGGTTTCTGTGAAGGACGTATCAAAGATATCGAAGCGAAGCTGTCTAATGCACAGGTGATCGATATCTCAAAAATGCCGAATAACGGACGTGTCATTTTTGGTTGCACGGTAACCGTGATCAATCTGGACAACGATGAAGAGCTGTCTTACCGCATCGTGGGCGATGATGAGGCCGATTTTAAGCAGAATCTGATCTCGGTAAATTCGCCAATCGCGCGTGGACTGGTGGCTAAAGAGCAGGGCGATGTGGTGACAATTCGCACCCCAGGCGGGGAAGTGGAGTTCGAAATTATCAAGGTTGATTACCTGTAATTCGCATCTCCGTCGAGTTGTTGATACATTGTAAAGATAGGAAAAAGGCCGCATTGCGGCCTTTTATCAACTCAAGGAGCATGGCATTTTGCTCACCTGCGAAAGAAAAACCCCTCATTAAACACATCACAACGTGTCTAATTCAGGATAATCTTAGCGAGGCAGCGAAATTTTGCGCTCTTTAGTTGGGCGATAGAGCACCAGCGTTTTACCGATGACCTGTACATTACAGGCGCCGGTTTCGCGCAGGATAGCTTCCACGATCAACGTCTTAGTCTCTCTGTCTTCAGAGGCGATTTTGATTTTGATTAACTCGTGGTGCTCCAGCGCTAGTTCAATCTCGGCCAGTACCCCTTCGGTCAAACCATTGTTGCCAAGCATAACTACAGGCTTGAGCGGATGTGCCAGACCTTTAAGGTGCTGTTTTTGTTTAGTACTCAGATTCATCGTATATTTTTGCTTACGTTGGGATTGAAAACGGTTCATTCTACCGCCATCTCCCTTATATCGCCAAATTGCTATGTGGAAATTTACACCGCTGGCTACGATGAACCCGGACGGAAAGTAAAATGACAGGTAAAAAGCGTTCTGCAAGCTCGAGCCGCTGGCTCCAGGAACACTTTAGCGATAAATATGTTCTACAGGCACAGAAAAAGGGGTTACGTTCCCGTGCCTGGTTTAAACTTGATGAAATACAGCAAAGTGACAAACTCTTTAAGCCGGGGATGACAGTCGTTGACCTCGGTGCTGCGCCAGGTGGATGGTCGCAGTATGCGGTAACGCAAATCGGCGGAAATGGCCGAATTATCGCATGCGATCTTTTACCTATGGATCCCATCGTTGGTGTGGACTTCCTTCAGGGCGATTTTCGTGATGAATTAGTGCTGAAAGCGTTACTTGATCGTGTGGGTGACAGTAAAGTACAGGTTGTCATGTCCGATATGGCGCCAAATATGTGCGGAACACCGGCGGTGGATATCCCCCGCTCCATGTATCTGGTAGAACTGGCGTTAGAAATGAGTCGTGATGTATTAGCGCCAGGTGGTAGTTTTTTAGTGAAGGTGTTCCAGGGCGAAGGTTTCGAGGAGTATCTAAAGGAAATTCGCTCCCTGTTTGCGAAGGTCAAAGTTCGTAAGCCGGACTCTTCACGTGCGCGTTCACGTGAAGTGTATATTGTAGCGACCGGGCGAAAATAATAGCCGGTTGGATTCAGGCGAAAGTTTGAAAAAAACTGGTTATAAAATATCCCGCCGCTGTTTTTAACACAGTTGTAATAAGAGGTTAATCCCTTGAGTGACATGGCGAAAAACCTAATTCTCTGGCTGGTCATTGCCGTTGTGCTGATGTCAGTATTCCAGAGCTTTGGGCCCAGCGAGTCTAATGGCCGCAAGGTGGACTACTCTACCTTCCTGCAAGAGGTCAATCAGGATCAGGTTCGCGAAGCGCGTATCAACGGACGTGAGATCAACGTTACCAAGAAAGATAGTAACCGTTACACGACTTACATTCCGGTGAACGACCCTAAGCTGCTTGATAATCTTCTGACTAAAAACGTCAAGGTGGTCGGTGAGCCGCCGGAAGAACCAAGCCTGCTGGCTTCGATCTTCATTTCCTGGTTCCCGATGCTGTTGTTGATCGGTGTCTGGATCTTCTTTATGCGTCAGATGCAGGGCGGCGGTGGCAAAGGTGCCATGTCGTTCGGCAAGAGCAAGGCGCGTATGCTAACGGAAGACCAGATCAAAACCACTTTTGCTGACGTAGCAGGTTGTGACGAAGCGAAAGACGAAGTGGCTGAACTGGTGGAATACCTGCGTGAGCCGAGCCGTTTCCAGAAACTGGGCGGTAAGATTCCGAAAGGCGTTCTGATGGTGGGGCCTCCGGGTACCGGTAAAACCTTGCTGGCGAAAGCCATCGCGGGTGAAGCGAAAGTACCATTCTTTACGATTTCGGGTTCTGACTTCGTGGAAATGTTCGTTGGTGTCGGTGCATCTCGTGTGCGTGACATGTTCGAACAGGCTAAGAAGGCAGCACCGTGCATCATCTTCATCGATGAAATCGACGCCGTAGGCCGCCAGCGTGGCGCGGGCCTGGGTGGCGGTCACGATGAACGTGAGCAGACCCTGAACCAGATGCTGGTTGAGATGGATGGCTTCGAAGGTAACGAAGGTATTATCGTTATCGCGGCAACTAACCGTCCGGACGTTCTTGACCCTGCGCTGCTGCGTCCAGGCCGTTTTGACCGTCAGGTTGTTGTTGGTCTGCCGGACGTTCGTGGTCGTGAGCAGATCCTGAAAGTGCACATGCGTCGCGTACCGCTGTCTCCGGACATCGATGCGGCAATCATTGCGCGCGGTACCCCGGGCTTCTCCGGTGCGGATCTTGCTAACCTGGTGAACGAAGCAGCGCTGTTTGCTGCCCGCGGCAACAAGCGCGTAGTTTCGATGGTTGAGTTCGAGAAAGCGAAAGACAAAATCATGATGGGTGCGGAACGTCGCTCCATGGTGATGACGGAAGCGCAGAAAGAGTCCACGGCTTACCACGAAGCAGGCCATGCGATTATCGGTCGTCTGGTACCGGAACACGATCCGGTGCATAAAGTGACGATTATTCCGCGCGGTCGTGCGCTTGGTGTGACGTTCTTCCTGCCGGAAGGCGATGCCATCAGCGCCAGCCGTCAGAAGCTGGAAAGCCAGATTTCGACCCTGTACGGTGGTCGTCTGGCGGAAGAGATTATCTACGGTGTGGAACGTGTTTCTACCGGTGCGTCTAACGACATTAAAGTCGCGACAAACCTGGCGCGTAACATGGTCACGCAGTGGGGCTTCTCCGACAAGCTGGGTCCGCTGCTGTATGCGGAAGAAGAGGGTGAAGTGTTCCTCGGCCGCTCCGTTGCGAAAGCGAAGCACATGTCCGATGAAACGGCGCGTATTATCGACCAGGAAGTGAAATTGCTCGTTGAACGTAACTACGGTCGCGCGCGTCAGATCCTGAACGAGAATATGGACATCCTGCATGCGATGAAAGATGCGCTCATGAAATATGAGACCATCGATGCACCGCAGATCGATGACCTGATGGCGCGCCGTGATGTGCGTCCGCCAGCGGGCTGGGAAGATCCAGGCACCTCCAACAACTCTGACAGCAATGGCACCCCGCGTGCACCGCGTCCGGTCGATGAACCGCGTACGCCGAACCCGGGTAACACCATGTCAGAACAGTTGGGCGATAAATAAGTCACTGCTGTCGATGATGTTCTCTTTACCTGAAACCCTGGGGCTTGCCCCGGGGTTTTTCTTGTCTGCTTAACCAAAAAACCAGGGATTAGCCATGAAACTCTTCGCCCAGGATTCTTATCTTGATCTGTCGCATCCGCATGTGATGGGGATCCTGAACGTCACGCCAGACTCCTTCTCTGACGGCGGCACGCATAACACGCTTATTGAGGCGGTCAAGCACGCGAATCTGATGATCAACGCCGGGGCGACGATTATTGATGTCGGCGGCGAGTCGACGCGGCCGGGTGCGGTGGATGTCAGCGTAGATGAAGAGTTGTCGCGGGTGATCCCCGTGGTCGAAGCCATAGCGCAGCGATTCGAAGTCTGGATCTCGGTTGATACCTCAAAACCTGAGGTGATTCGTGAATCAGCGAGAGTGGGCGCTCACATTATTAATGACATTCGCTCCCTGACCGAGCCGGGTGCGCTGGAGGCGGCCGCAGAGACAGGCCTGCCCGTCTGTCTGATGCATATGCAGGGCAAGCCAAAGACGATGCAGGAAGCGCCAAAGTATGAAGACGTGTTCGCCGATGTAAATCGCTACTTTGTTGAGCAAATTGCACGCTGTGAACGTGCCGGTATCGCAAAAGAGAAATTGCTGCTCGACCCGGGATTCGGTTTCGGTAAAAATCTCTCTCATAACTACGAGCTTCTTGCGCGCTTATCTGAGTTTCACCATTTTGGCCTGCCCCTGCTGGCTGGAATGTCGCGAAAATCCATGATAGGGCAACTGCTGAACGTGGGGCCAACGGATCGCCTGAGCGGCAGTCTGGCCTGCGCAGTCATTGCTGCAATGCAGGGAGCACATATTATTCGCGTCCATGACGTAAAAGAGACTGCAGAAGCTATGCGCGTGGTGGAAGCCACCCTGGCCGCTAAGGAAAACAACCGCTATGAGTAATCGTAAATATTTTGGTACCGACGGCATTCGTGGACGCGTAGGTGATGCGCCGATCACCCCTGATTTTGTTCTGAAATTAGGCTGGGCGGCCGGTAAGGTGCTGGCAAGTCATGGCTCGCGAAAAATCATTATCGGCAAAGACACGCGTATTTCTGGCTATATGCTGGAATCCGCGCTGGAAGCCGGTCTGGCGGCGGCGGGGCTCTCAGCCTCCTTTACCGGTCCAATGCCGACGCCGGCTGTGGCGTACCTCACCCGCACCTTCCGTGCGGAGGCCGGCATTGTGATTTCTGCATCGCACAACCCGTTCTACGATAACGGCATCAAGTTCTTCTCTATCGACGGCACCAAGCTGCCGGATGATGTGGAAGAAGCCATCGAAGCGGAGATGGAAAAAGAGATCACCTGCGTTGATTCCGCAGAGCTCGGCAAGGCCAGCCGCATCGTCGATGCTGCCGGTCGCTATATTGAATTCTGCAAAGGCACATTCCCAAATGAGCTGAGCCTTGGCCACCTGAAAATCGTG
Source organism: Leclercia sp. (assembly GCA_049284415.1). Classification (GTDB taxonomy): domain Bacteria; phylum Pseudomonadota; class Gammaproteobacteria; order Enterobacterales; family Enterobacteriaceae; genus Enterobacter. The sequence continues at coordinate 516,973 of JBAPXW010000019.1, read as the reverse complement.
GTCGACTGCGCTAATGGTGCAACCTACCACATCGCGCCGAACGTGTTCCGCGAGCTGGGCGCGAAGGTCGTGGCTATTGGCTGCGAGCCAAACGGTGTGAACATCAACGAAGAAGTGGGCGCGACGGATGTCCGTGCCCTGCAGGCACGCGTGTTAGCCGAGAAGGCCGATCTGGGGATCGCCTATGACGGCGACGGCGATCGCGTAATTATGGTTGACCATGAAGGTAATAAAGTCGATGGCGATCAGATCCTGTACATCATCGCCCGTGAAGGCTTGCGTCAGGGCCAGTTGCGCGGTGGCGCGGTCGGCACGTTGATGAGCAATATGGGCCTGGAGCTGGCGCTTAAGCAGCTGGGCATCCCGTTTGTACGCGCGAAAGTGGGCGACCGCTATGTGCTGGAAAAACTGCAGGAGAAAGGCTGGCGTATTGGTGCAGAAAACTCCGGTCACGTCATTCTGCTCGACAAAACCACCACCGGTGACGGCATCGTGGCGAGCCTGCAGGTGGTTGCTGCCATGGTGCGTAACCATATGACCCTTCACGATCTGTGCAGCGGCATGAAAATGTTCCCGCAGATCCTGGTCAACGTCCGCTTTACGGCCGGAAACGGCAATCCGCTGGAAAATGACAATGTGAAAGCGGTGATGGCTGAAGTAGAAGCTGCCTTAGGCACGCGCGGACGCGTCCTGCTGCGTAAGTCCGGTACCGAGCCGCTGATTCGTGTGATGGTAGAAGGTGAAGACGAAGCGCAGGTTACCGAGTTTGCGCATCGAATTGCGGATGCTGTTAAAGCCGCATAAGCCCGTTAAGTGTCTAAAAAGGCGGTGCTTGCCGCCTTTATTTTGCTCAGTTGCTGCGGTTTTGCTGTTTTTTTCTGCAGTTGATACAATGAGCTGAAATTGCCCTTGCGAAGGCCATTCGCTTTGGTTAGTATTCACACCCGCTTCATCAGGAAACATACATTCCTGGTTATTGGTCGAAGCTTTGGTATGCGGCAAATCCGCAAGGAACAGGTTGATTATGTACGAAGCTCTTTTGGTAGTTTTCCTTATTGTAGCCATCGCTCTGGTAGCGTTGATTATGCTGCAGCAAGGTAAAGGCGCTGATATGGGAGCCTCCTTTGGAGCAGGCGCTTCTGGTACGCTGTTCGGTTCAAGTGGTTCTGGTAACTTCATGACCCGCGCAACGGCGATTCTGGCAACGCTGTTTTTCATCATCAGTCTGGCGCTGGGCAATATCAACAGCAACAAGACCAGTAAAGGAAGTGAGTGGGAAAATCTGAGCGCACCGGCGAAATCCGAGCAGACTCAGTCAACTGCGCCGGCTAAGCCGACCAGCGATATCCCGCAGTAATAGTAGTATCTGTGCTGAGGTGGTGGAATTGGTAGACACGCTACCTTGAGGTGGTAGTGCCCTAACGGGCTTGTGGGTTCGAGTCCCATCCTCAGTACCAATATTCCGAAAAAAAGACATCGCAAGATGTCTTTTTTTTCGTCTGTAAATTGTGTGGAAGGTCCGGTAAGCATTGCGCCGCTGGGCGAAAAGGCGGCGGGGACGCTGCCCGACAAAAGCGATACAGCAGCCATTAAAAAAGGCGCCATCAGGCGCCTTTTGCATTACGGGTCAGCGATTACTTGTCGCTGTTCTCAAGGTTCTCTACCTGCGGCAGACCATAGCTGCTTGATACAGAGAGCAGGCCGTTTTCAGTGTAAGTGAACAGCTTGGCGCGGGTATCGGTGATGTCCAGGTTACGCATGGTCAGCTGACCAATACGATCGTCCGGTGAGAACACGGAATCCCCTTTCTCCATGGTCAGGCGTTCTGCCTGGTAGGTCAGGTTGTCGGAGACCGTATTCAGGATTGAGTAGTCGTTACCACGACGCAGTTCCAGCGTCACTTCACCGGTGATGGCGCTTGCAACCCAGCGCTGCAGCGCGTCACGCAGCATCAGCGCCTGCGGATCGAACCAGCGGCCCTGATACAGCAGTTTACCTAACTGACGGCCATGGGAGTGATACTGCTCAATGGTGTCTTCGTTGTGAATACCGGTCAGCAGACGCTCGTAAGCGATATGCAGCAGGGCCATCCCCGGGGCTTCATAGATGCCGCGACTTTTCGCTTCGATGATACGGTTTTCAATCTGATCGCTCATCCCCAGACCGTGACGACCACCGATGCGGTTTGCTTCCAGCATCAGTTCTACGTCATCAGAGAAGGTTTGACCGTTCAGAGCAACCGGGTGACCACGTTCAAAACGAACGGTCACTTCTTCCGCCTGAATTTTGACGTTTTCGTCCCAGAACTTCACGCCCATGATCGGGTTAACGATCTTCACGCTGGAGTTCAGGAATTCGAGGTCTTTGGCTTCGTGCGTCGCACCCAGCATGTTGGAGTCGGTGGAGTAGGCTTTCTCTACGGACATCTTGTAGTCAAAACCACAGGCGATCATGAACTCGGACATTTCATGACGGCCACCGAGTTCATCGATAAAGTCAGTATCCAGCCACGGCTTGTAAATCTGCAGTTCCGCGTTGGTCAGCAGACCGTAACGGTAGAAACGCTCAATGTCGTTGCCTTTATAGGTGCTGCCATCACCCCAGATATTCACGCCATCGTCTTTCATGGCGGCAACCAGCATGGTGCCGGTTACGGCACGGCCCAGCGGGGTGGTGTTAAAGTAGGTCAGGCCACCGGTGGTATTGTGGAATGCGCCGCACTGAATGGCAGCAATACCTTCCGCAACCAGCTGCTTACGGCAGTCAATCAGGCGTGCATTCTCGGCACCGTACTCCATGGCACGACGAGGGATCGTATCATAATCGTCCTCATCCGGCTGACCGAGGTTCGCAGTATATGCATAAGGAACCGCTCCCTTTTGGCGCATCCACAGCAGTGCAGCGCTGGTATCCAGGCCGCCAGAAAAAGCGATGCCAATACGTTGTCCTTGCGGAAGATGCTTGAGAATCGTCGTCATAAAATAAAACCCTGCTTGATTGACTGATGAGTGATCGCTTTCACCCTAATTGCATTTTTATGCAGAATAAGTGAGTTTTCATTTAATCATCTTTTGGCGAGTACCGGAAGAGATTCGTGGTTTTTTTGTAAAAATATCCCGCCTTAACACCTGTTGTTCATAGGGTTGACAGAGGGTGCGCGCTATCAATATACTGTAGGCCGGTTTTACGTCCCGTCCTCGGTACCAAATCCCAGCATTATTTGCATTTTTTACCCATAGCGAGTAGAATTTGCCACGTTTCAGGCGCGGGGTGGAGCAGCCTGGTAGCTCGTCGGGCTCATAACCCGAAGGTCGTCGGTTCAAATCCGGCCCCCGCAACCACTTTCCTGTAAAGTTCTTTTTTCAAATATACTGTGAAGTCCTTGTGCCTTTGTAGCTGGATTTGAAAAAATTCTTTTTGAAAGTGCTCCAGGCCACAGCTGTGGCTATAGGGTTCAGTTATCTAAAGCCCCGATTTATCGGGGTTTTTTGTTATCTGACTACAGAATAACTGGGCTTTATGCCCTTTTTTTACGTCTTCTTGGGGGTGGGCTTGTCCACATTAGACCAAAAATTAACAGAGATGATTAAAGCACCAGTCGAAGCACTGGGCTACGAACTGGTCGGCATCGAATTTATTCGCAGCCGTACATCCACGCTGCGCATCTATATTGATAGTAAAGATGGCATCAATGTTGATGATTGTGCTGATGTCAGCCACCAGGTAAGTGCGGTTCTTGATGTTGAAGATCCTATTACTGTCGCCTATAACCTGGAAGTTTCCTCACCTGGCCTCCATCGCCCGATGTTTACTGTTGAACACTACACTCAGTACATTGGTGAAGAAGTGGCTCTCGTTCTGCGTATGGCTGTACAAAACCGCCGTAAATGGCAGGGCGTTATTAAGGCCGTTGATGGTGAGATGATCACAGTAACAGTCGAAGGCAAAGATGAAGTGTTCGCGCTGAGTAATATCCAGAAGGCGAACCTGGTTCCCCACTTTTAACAGTCTGGATGAGGTGAAAAGCCCGCGATGAACAAAGAAATTTTGGCTGTTGTTGAAGCCGTCTCCAACGAGAAATCACTGCCGCGTGAGAAGATTTTCGAAGCGCTGGAAAGTGCACTGGCTACTGCAACCAAGAAAAAATACGAACAAGAGATCGATGTTCGCGTAGAAATCGATCGTAAAAGCGGTGACTTCGATACTTTCCGTCGTTGGATTATTGTTGAAGAAGTGACTCAACCAACGAAAGAGATCACGCTGGAAGCAGCACGTTATGAAGATGAAAGTCTGAACGTTGACGATTACGTTGAAGATCAGATTGAATCCGTCACCTTCGACCGTATCACGACGCAGACTGCAAAACAGGTTATCGTACAGAAAGTACGTGAAGCCGAGCGTGCAATGGTTGTTGACCAGTTCCGCGAGCATGAAGGTGAGATCATCACTGGCGTGGTTAAAAAAGTTAACCGCGACAACATCTCCCTGGATCTGGGTAGCAACGCAGAAGCTGTGATTCCGCGTGAAGATATGCTGCCACGCGAGAACTTCCGTCCGGGTGACCGCATCCGTGGTGTACTGTATTCAGTACGTCCAGAAGCGCGCGGCGCACAGCTGTTTGTGACCCGTTCTAAGCCTGAAATGCTGATCGAACTGTTCCGCATTGAAGTGCCAGAAATTGGCGAAGAAGTTATCGAGATCAAAGCGGCGGCCCGCGATCCGGGTTCCCGTGCGAAAATCGCCGTGAAAACCAACGACAAGCGTATCGATCCGGTTGGTGCTTGCGTGGGTATGCGTGGCGCACGCGTTCAGGCAGTATCGACTGAGCTGGGCGGCGAGCGTATTGATATCGTTCTGTGGGACGACAACCCGGCGCAGTTTGTGATTAACGCAATGGCACCGGCTGACGTCGCGTCTATCGTTGTAGACGAAGATAAGCACACCATGGATATCGCCGTTGAAGCAGGTAACCTGGCGCAGGCTATTGGCCGTAACGGTCAGAACGTGCGTCTGGCGTCGCAGCTGAGCGGCTGGGAACTCAACGTGATGACCGTTGACGACCTGCAGGCTAAGCATCAGGCTGAAGCGCATGCGGCGATTGATACCTTCACGAAATACCTGGACATCGACGAAGATTTCGCCACTGTTCTGGTTGAAGAAGGCTTCTCATCCCTGGAAGAACTGGCCTACGTGCCAATGAAAGAACTGCTGGAAATTGACGGCCTGGATGAAGCCACCGTTGAAGCCCTGCGTGAACGCGCTAAAAACGCACTGACCACCCTGGCACTGGCTCAGGAAGAAAGCCTTGGTGATAACAAGCCGGCTGATGACCTGCTGAATCTGGAAGGTCTTGATCGTGCGATTGCGTTCAAGCTGGCTGCCCGTGGTGTTTGTACGCTGGAAGATCTCGCTGAACAAGGCGTTGATGACCTGGCTGATATCGAAGGTTTAACCGACGAGAAAGCCGGCGAGCTCATCATGGCCGCACGTAATATTTGCTGGTTCGGCGACGAAGCGTAATAAACTGTAGCAGGAAGGAACAGCATGACTGATGTAACTGTAAAAACGCTGGCTGCTGAGATTCAGACTTCCGTGGACCGCCTGGTACAGCAATTTGCTGATGCAGGGATCCCGAAGTCCGCTGATGACTCAGTGACCGCGCAAGAGAAACAAACTTTGTTATCGCACCTGAACCGTGAACACGGTTCGGCGCCTGACAAATTGACGTTACAGCGTAAAACGCGCAGTACGTTAAACGTTCCTGGTACCGGTGGAAAAAGCAAATCGGTACAAATCGAAGTCCGCAAGACACGCACCTTTGTAAAACGTGATCCGCAAGAGGCTGAACGCCTTGCCGCGGAAGAGCAGGCGCAGCGTGAAGCGGAAGACCAAGCTCAGCGTGAGGCGGAAGCAACCGCCAAACGTGAGGCAGAATTAAAAGCTGAACGTGAGGCCGCAGAAAAAGCGAAGCGCGATGCCAGTGATAAAGTAAAGCGCGACGCTGCGGAAAAAGACAAAGTGAGCAATCAACAGACTGACGAAATGACCAAAACTGCCCAGACGGATAAAGCCCGTCGTGAAAATGAAGCTGCTGAGCTGAAGCGTAAAGCAGAAGAAGAAGCGCGCCGTAAGCTCGAAGAAGACGCACGTCGTGTTGCTGAAGAAGCCCGTCGTATGGCAGAAGAAAACGCCGGTGTATGGGCTGAGCAAGAGAAAGCGAAAGGTGAAGAGGATAAGAGCGATTATCACGTCACCACTTCTCAGCATGCGCGTCAGGCCGAAGACGAAAACGACCGTGAAGTTGAAGCTGGTCGTAGCCGTGCTCGCACTGCGACAAAAGCTGCCCGTCCTCAGAAGAAAGGCAACAAGCACTCTGAATCCAAAGCTGACCGTGAAGAAGCACGTGCTGCTGGACGCGGTGGTAAAGGCGGCAAGCGTAAAGGTTCTTCTTTACAGCAAGGCTTCCAGAAGCCAGCGCAAGCCGTTAACCGTGACGTTGTGATTGGCGAAACCATCACCGTTGGCGAACTGGCTAACAAGATGGCGGTTAAAGGCTCTCAGGTCATCAAAGCGATGATGAAGCTGGGCGCAATGGCCACCATCAACCAGGTCATCGACCAGGAAACCGCACAGCTGGTTGCCGAAGAGATGGGCCACAAAGTTATCCTGCGTCGTGAAAACGAGCTGGAAGAAGCGGTAATGAGCGACCGTGACACTGGCGCAGCGGCAGAAGCCCGCGCACCGGTTGTAACCATCATGGGTCACGTTGACCACGGTAAAACCTCTCTGCTGGACTACATTCGTTCCACGAAAGTTGCCTCCGGCGAAGCAGGCGGCATTACCCAGCACATCGGTGCTTACCACGTTGAAACTGACAACGGGATGATCACCTTCCTGGATACCCCGGGTCACGCCGCATTTACCTCGATGCGTGCTCGTGGTGCTCAGGCAACGGATATCGTTGTTCTGGTTGTTGCAGCAGACGATGGCGTTATGCCACAGACTATCGAAGCTATCCAGCACGCGAAAGCGGCGCAGGTGCCGGTTGTTGTTGCAGTGAACAAGATCGATAAACCTGAAGCGGACATGGATCGCGTTAAAAACGAACTGTCCCAGTACGGCGTTATGCCGGAAGAGTGGGGCGGTGAGTCTCAGTTCATCCCAGTATCTGCAAAAGCAGGTACCGGTATTGATGACCTGCTGAACGCTATCCTGCTGCAGGCTGAAGTTCTGGAGCTGAAAGCAGTTCGCAATGGTATGGCGAGCGGCGCAGTTATCGAATCCTTCCTGGATAAAGGCCGTGGCCCGGTAGCGACTGTTCTGGTACGTGAAGGTACCCTGAACAAAGGCGACATCGTGCTGTGTGGCTTCGAGTATGGCCGTGTTCGTGCAATGCGTAACGAACTGGGTCTGGAAGTTCTGGAAGCAGGTCCGTCCATTCCGGTGGAAATCCTGGGTCTGTCCGGTGTTCCGGCTGCGGGTGACGAAGTTACCGTTGTACGTGACGAGAAAAAAGCGCGTGAAGTTGCACTGTATCGTCAGGGCAAATTCCGTGAAGTTAAGCTGGCTCGTCAGCAGAAATCTAAACTCGAGAACATGTTCGCGAACATGACCGAAGGCGAAGTTCACGAAGTGAACGTCGTACTGAAGGCAGACGTTCAGGGTTCTGTAGAAGCGATTTCCGATTCCTTACTGAAACTGTCTACCGACGAAGTGAAAGTGAAGATCATCGGTTCTGGTGTCGGTGGTATCACCGAAACCGACGCAACCCTGGCTGCGGCTTCCAACGCTATTCTGGTTGGCTTTAACGTACGTGCTGATGCATCTGCGCGTAAAGTTATCGATTCAGAAAGCCTGGATCTGCGCTACTACTCCGTCATCTATCATCTGATCGACGAAGTGAAAGCGGCGATGAGCGGCATGCTGTCTCCGGAACTGAAACAGCAGATCATCGGTCTGGCTGAAGTGCGCGACGTGTTCAAATCACCGAAATTCGGTGCAATCGCGGGCTGTATGGTTACCGAAGGCACGATCAAACGTCACAACCCAATCCGCGTACTGCGCGACAACGTGGTTATCTATGAAGGCGAGCTGGAATCCCTGCGCCGCTTCAAAGATGACGTTAACGAAGTCCGTAACGGCATGGAATGTGGTATCGGCGTTAAGAACTACAACGACGTTCGCGTTGGCGACATGATCGAAGTGTTCGAAATCATCGAGATCAAACGTAGCATCGATTAATCTTCACAGATTAACGGAATCAAGGCCGGGTAAGCGAAGCGCCACCCGGCAAGAATTATCAAAAGGGGCTTTTAGCCCCTTTTTTGTCTGGAGAATTTATTATGGCGAAAGAATTTGGTCGCCCGCAGCGCGTTTCCCAGGAGATGCAAAAAGAGATCGCTATCATCCTGCAGCGCGAAATTAAAGACCCGCGCCTGGGCATGATGACGACTGTATCCGGTGTTGAAGTGTCTCGCGATCTGGCCTATGCCAAAGTGTTCGTGACCTTCCTGAACGATAAAGATGAAGCGGCAGTTAAGCTCGGCATCAAGGCACTGCAGGATGCGTCTGGCTTTATCCGCTCTCTGCTCGGCAAAGCGATGCGCCTGCGTATCGTGCCGGAACTGACCTTCTTCTACGACAACTCACTGGTCGAAGGGATGCGCATGTCCAACCTGGTCACCAGCGTGGTGAAACAGGATGATGAGCGTCGTGTGAACCCGGACGATAGCAAGGAGGACTGATGAGTCGTCCTCGTCGTCGCGGCCGCGACGTGCACGGCGTTCTGCTGCTGGATAAACCTCAGGGTGCCTCCAGCAACGACGTGCTGCAAAAAGTAAAACGTCTCTATAATGCCAACCGAGCCGGGCATACTGGCGCGCTGGATCCACTGGCGACGGGCATGCTGCCGGTTTGCCTGGGCGAAGCGACGAAGTTTTCCCAGTATCTGCTGGATTCGGACAAGCGCTACCGCGTGATTGCGAAGCTGGGTCAACGCACCGATACCTCCGATGCAGATGGTCTGGTCGTTGAAGAGCGTCCAGTGACGTTCACTGCTGAGCAGCTTGATGCGGCTCTGGACAGTTTCCGTGGCGACATCCAGCAAGTACCGTCGATGTACTCTGCGCTGAAATATCAGGGCAAGAAACTGTACGAGTACGCGCGTCAGGGTATCGATGTACCGCGCGAAGCCCGCCCAATCACGGTCTATGAACTGCTGTTTATTCGCCACGAAGGTGATGAGCTGGAACTGGAAGTGCACTGCTCGAAAGGCACTTACATCCGCACCATCATCGACGATCTGGGTGAAAAACTGGGCTGCGGTGCGCACGTTATTTATCTGCGCCGTCTGGCTGTGAGTAAATATCCGGCGGAACGTATGGTCACGCTGGAGCAACTGCATGCGCTGGTTGAACAGGCGCAGGAGCAGGATATCCCGGCCGCTGATTTGCTGGACCCGCTGCTGATGCCAATGGACAGTCCGGCTTCGGACTATCCGGTCGTCAATCTGCCGTTAACCTCGTCCGTGTACTTCAAAAACGGTAACCCGGTACGCACGCCTGACGTCCCTTATCAAGGACTGGTGCGGGTCACGGAAGGTGAGCACAACGCCTTTATCGGCATGGGCGAAATTGACGACGAAGGTCGCGTTGCTCCGCGTCGTCTGGTGGTTGAATATCCGGCATAAGCTGACGGCTTACCTTGCGATAAGCAGGGGAGGCGGGTAGAATATTGCCGCTTAACGTCTGGCAAATTGTTTAACAATTGGCGAGCGTTATACATGGGATAGCTGAATTAGAGATCGGCATCCTTACATTCTTTATACTTTGGAGTTTTAAAATGTCTCTAAGCGTTGAAGCTAAAGCTAAAATCGTTTCTGAGTTTGGTCGTGATGCTAACGACAGCGGTTCTACCGAAGTTCAGGTTGCACTGCTGACTGCACAGATTAACCACCTGCAGGGTCACTTTGCAGAGCACAAAAAAGATCACCACAGCCGTCGTGGTCTGCTGCGTATGGTTTCTCAGCGTCGTAAACTGCTCGACTACCTGAAACGTAAAGATGTTGCACGCTACACCGCGCTGATCGAGCGTCTGGGTCTGCGTCGCTAAGTCTTGCGAGTTTCAGAAAAGGGGGCCTTACGGCCCCTTTTTTCAACCAGGCCGCAGCAATTCACTGGAAACTAATGTATTGTTGCTATAAATGATCTTCATTGCAGAGGTTCGCGCGGCTAATGAGAGGCTTTACCCATTTGGGTTAAGGTTGTCATTAGTCGCGAGGATGCGAAGAAGGTCCTGTTAAAACGTCAGCACGCCTCTGGTGTGCTGTCATTCATTTAAGAAAGGACAGAATCTTGCTGAATCCGATCGTTCGCAAATTCCAGTACGGTCAGCACACCGTTACGCTGGAAACCGGTATGATGGCGCGTCAGGCCACTGCTGCCGTTATGGTAAGCATGGATGACACTGCTGTATTCGTGACCGTGGTAGGCCAGAAAAAAACTAAGCCGGGCCAGGACTTCTTCCCGCTGACTGTTAACTATCAGGAGCGTACTTACGCTGCTGGTAAAATCCCGGGTGGCTTCTTCCGTCGTGAAGGCCGTCCAAGCGAAGGCGAAACCCTGATTGCGCGTCTGATTGACCGCCCGGTTCGCCCGCTGTTCCCGGAAGGCTTCATTAACGAAGTTCAGGTTATTGCTACTGTTGTTTCCGTTAACCCACAGGTTAACCCGGATATCGTTGCGATGATTGGTGCCTCTGCGGCCCTGTCACTGTCTGGTCTTCCGTTCAACGGCCCAATTGGTTCTGCACGTGTAGGTTACATCAATGACCAGTACGTACTGAACCCGACTCAGGATGAGCTGAAAGAAAGTAAGCTGGACCTGGTTGTTGCCGGTACCGAAGCTGCAGTACTGATGGTTGAATCTGAAGCAGAACTGCTGAGCGAAGACCAGATGCTGGGCGCTGTGGTCTTTGGCCACGAGCAGCAGCAGATTGTTATCCAGAACATCAACGACCTGGTGAAAGAAGCCGGTAAACCACGTTGGGACTGGCAGCCAGAAGCAGTGAACGAAGCGCTGAACGCGCGCGTTGCTGCCCAGGCTGAAGCACGTCTGAGCGATGCGTACCGCATCACTGACAAACAAGCGCGTTATGCGCAGGTTGACGTCATCAAAGCTGAAACCATCGCGACGCTGGTTGCAGAAGATGAATCCCTGGACGCTAACGAGCTGGGCGAAATTCTGCACGCTATCGAGAAAAATGTTGTTCGTAGCCGCGTTCTGGCAGGCGAGCCGCGTATCGATGGCCGTGAAAAAGACATGATTCGTGGTCTGGATGTGCGTACTGGCGTTCTGCCACGTACTCACGGTTCTGCACTGTTCACCCGTGGCGAAACTCAGGCGCTGGTTACCGCGACTCTGGGTACTGCACGTGACGCGCAGAACATCGACGAACTGATGGGCGATCGCACTGACAGCTTCCTGTTCCACTACAACTTCCCTCCGTACTGCGTAGGTGAAACCGGTATGGTTGGCTCGCCGAAGCGTCGTGAAATTGGTCACGGTCGTCTGGCGAAGCGCGGCGTGCTGGCAGTTATGCCGGATTCCGACAAATTCCCGTACACCGTTCGTGTGGTTTCTGAAATCACCGAATCTAACGGTTCTTCTTCCATGGCTTCCGTATGTGGCGCATCTCTGGCGCTGATGGATGCAGGCGTGCCGATCAAAGCCGCTGTTGCGGGTATCGCAATGGGTCTGGTGAAAGAAGGCGAGAACTTCGTGGTTCTGTCTGACATCCTGGGCGATGAAGATCACCTGGGCGATATGGACTTCAAAGTGGCGGGTTCCCGCGACGGTATCTCTGCACTGCAGATGGATATCAAAATTGAAGGTATCACCAAGGAGATCATGCACGCTGCTCTGAACCAGGCTAAAGGTGCGCGTCTGCACATCCTGAGCGTGATGGAACAGGCGATTAACGCGCCACGTGGCGATATTTCCCAGTTCGCACCGCGTATCCACACCATTAAGATCAGCCCGGACAAGATCAAAGACGTGATCGGTAAAGGCGGTTCTGTTATCCGTGCTCTGACCGAAGAGACCGGCACCACCATCGAAATCGAAGATGACGGTACTGTGAAGATCGCAGCGACCGACGGTGAAAAAGCGAAATTCGCTATCCGTCGTATCGAAGAGATCACCGCAGAGATCGAAGTGGGCCGCATCTACAATGGTAAAGTGACCCGTATCGTTGACTTTGGCGCATTCGTTGCCATCGGTGGCGGTAAAGAAGGTCTGGTTCACATCTCTCAGATCGCTGACAAGCGCGTTGAGAAAGTGACCGATTACCTGCAGATGAACCAGGAAGTACCGGTTAAAGTTCTGGAAGTTGACCGCCAGGGCCGTATCCGTCTGAGCATTAAAGAAGCGACCGAGCAGACCTCTACCGCTGCACCGGAAGCTCCGGCAGCAGAACAGGGCGAGTAAGCTTGTCGTTTGCCCTCCGCGTATGCGGAGGGCTTGTTATCAGGCAGGACGCCTTGTTGAGCCGCCGGGGGACAGGACGTTCATCCAATAGTTGTCTTCGGGAGTGGGAAATGAAGCCTTTTCTGCGCTGGTGTTTCGTTGCGACAGCTTTGACGCTGGCAGGATGCAGCAACTCTGCCTGGCGTAAAAGTGAAGTCCTCGCAGTGCCACTGCAACCGACTTTGCAGCAGGAAGTGATTCTGGCACGCATGGAACAAATTCTTGCCAGCCGGGCTTTAACCGATGATGAACGCGCACAGCTTTTATATGAGCGCGGAGTGTTGTATGATAGTCTCGGTCTGAGGGCACTGGCGCGAAATGATTTTTCACAAGCGTTAGCGATCCGACCGGATATGCCGGAAGTATTCAATTACTTAGGCATTTATTTAACGCAGGCAGGCAATTTTGATGCTGCCTATGAAGCGTTTGATTCTGTACTTGAGCTTGATCCAACTTACAACTACGCGCACTTGAATCGCGGTATCGCCCTCTATTACGGCGGTCGTGACAAGTTAGCGCAAGATGATCTGCTGGCGTTTTATCAAGACGATCCTAATGATCCTTTCCGTAGCCTGTGGCTTTACATCGTTGAGCAGAAGCTCGATCCGAAGCAGGCAAAAGAGGCGTTAAATCAGCGCTTCGACAAATCGGACAAGGAACAATGGGGATGGAATATTGTCGAGTTCTACCTGGGGAACATTAGCGAAGCAACGCTGATGGAACGCCTCAAGGCGGACGCAACGGATAACACCTCGCTCGCTGAGCATCTCAGTGAAACCAACTTCTATTTAGGTAAGTACTACCTAAGTCTGGGGGATATGGACAGCGCCACGGCACTGTTCAAATTAGCGGTTGCTAACAACGTACACAACTATGTTGAGCACCGTTATGCATTGTTGGAATTATCGCTCTTGGGCCAGGAGCATGACGACCTGGCAGAATCGGACCAGCAATAGCTGACGTCAACACATCAGCCCATAATCATTTTTTGATTGTCATCATCTTAACGGGTGAGGGCGTTGTTGTTCGTCAATACACCTACTTTGAGCCGGTTCACACTTTTCAATGAAAATTGCTAATCATTTTCACGACGAGTTATGTAGACTGGCCGCCATTAATATCGAGGCACTTGTACTACATGGCTGAATTCGAAACCACTTTTGCAGATCTGGGCCTGAAGGCTCCTATCCTTGAATCCCTTAACGATCTGGGTTACGAAAAACCATCTCCGATCCAGGCAGAATGTATCCCACATCTGCTCGCGGGTCGTGACGTGCTGGGCATGGCCCAGACTGGTAGCGGTAAAACTGCGGCGTTCTCGCTGCCGCTGCTGAACAACATTGATCCCGATCTGCGCGCACCGCAGATCCTCGTCCTGGCTCCGACCCGTGAACTGGCCGTTCAGGTTGCGGAAGCGATGACTGAGTTCTCTAAACATATGCGCGGCGTAAACGTGGTTGCCCTGTACGGCGGCCAGCGTTATGACGTGCAGTTACGCGCCCTGCGTCAGGGCCCACAGATCGTCGTCGGTACGCCGGGTCGTCTGCTGGATCACCTGAAACGCGGTACGCTGGATCTCTCTAAACTGAGCGGTCTGGTACTGGATGAAGCTGACGAAATGCTCCGCATGGGCTTCATCGAAGACGTAGAAACTATTATGGCGCAGATCCCAGAAGGTCATCAGACCGCTCTGTTCTCTGCAACCATGCCAGAAGCGATCCGTCGTATTACCCGTCGCTTCATGAAGGATCCGCAGGAAGTGCGTATCCAGTCCAGCGTAACGACTCGCCCGGACATCAGCCAGACTTTCTGGTCTGTACACGGAATGCGTAAAAACGAAGCGCTGGTGCGTTTCCTGGAAGCTGAAGATTTTGATGCGGCGATTATCTTCGTTCGTACCAAAAACGCGACCCTGGAAGTGGCAGAAGCACTGGAGCGTAGCGGCTATAACAGCGCAGCGCTGAACGGCGACATGAACCAGTCCCTGCGTGAGCAGACTCTGGAACGTCTGAAAGATGGCCGTCTGGATATCCTGATTGCAACCGACGTGGCAGCACGTGGTCTGGACGTTGAACGTATCAGCCTGGTTGTAAACTACGACATCCCAATGGATTCCGAGTCTTACGTTCACCGTATCGGTCGTACCGGTCGTGCGGGTCGTGCTGGCCGTGCGCTGCTGTTCGTTGAGAACCGCGAGCGTCGTCTGCTGCGTAACATCGAACGCACCATGAAGCTGACTATTCCAGAAGCAGACCTGCCAAACGCAGAACTGCTGGGCAAACGCCGTCTGGAGAAGTTCGCCGCAAAAGTACAGCAGCAGCTGGAAAGCAGCGATCTGGATCAGTACCGTGCTCTGCTGACGCAAATCAAGCCGAGTGTTGAAGGCGAAGAGCTGGATGTTGAAACGCTGGCTGCAGCATTGCTGAAGATGGCTCAGGGCGAACGCGCTCTGATCGTACCGGCAGATGCACCAATGCGTCCTAAGCGTGAATTCCGTGAACGCGATGAGCGTTTCGAGCGTCGCGATCGTAATGACCGTGGTGACCGTAACGATCGTGGTCCACGTGGTGACCGTCCTGAACGTGCAGCGGGTGCTGCAGGTGAAGACCGTCCACGTCGTGAACGTCGTGATGCTGGCGAGATGGAACTGTACCGCATTGAAGTGGGCCGTGATGATGGTGTTGAAGTTCGTCACATCGTTGGCGCTATCGCTAACGAAGGCGATATCAGCAGCCGTTACATCGGTAACATCAAGCTGTTCGGTACCCACTCTACCATCGAGCTGCCAAAAGGCATGCCGGGCGAGGTTCTGCAGCACTTTACCCGTACCCGCATCCTGAACAAGCCGATGAACATGCAGCTGATGGGCGATGCCCAGCCGCGTCCTGACCGTGGTCCTCGTCGTGAAGGCGATCGTCCTGCTGGCGAACGTCGTAGCTTCGGCGGCGGCGAGCGTCGTGAAGGCAACCGTGGTCCTCGTCGCGATGGCGCAGCACCAGCAGGCGCAGGCCGCTTCAGCGGTGAGCGTCGTGAAAACCGTGGCCCACGTCGCGAAGATGGCGCAGCACCTACCCGTCGCCGTGACGCGTAAGTCTCACGCTTACTGACGTAAAGTAATATATACAGCCCCGATATTTTTATCGGGGCTTTTTTTATTCCCTTTGTACTCTTGTACTGGTACAGTGCGACACACTAAGATTCGGTAGCAACATTATTCACTGGAGAATTGGCTGTATGGCGACACTAACCACCACCCAAACGTCACCCTCGCTGCTCGGCGGCGTGGTGATCATCGGCGGCACAATCATTGGCGCAGGTATGTTCTCCCTGCCGGTGGTAATGTCCGGGGCGTGGTTCTTCTGGTCGCTGGCGGCGCTGGTATTTACCTGGTTCTGTATGCTGCATTCGGGGCTGATGATCCTCGAAGCAAACCTGAACTACCGCATTGGGTCGAGCTTTGACACCATTACCCGCGACCTGCTGGGTAAACGCTGGAACATCGTGACCGGCATCTCGATTGCCTTTGTGCTCTATATCCTGACCTACGCCTACATTTCTGCGAGCGGTTCGATTCTGCACCATACCTTCTCGGAGATGTCGCTGGATGTTCCGGCGCGGCTGGCGGGTCTGGTGTTCGCTCTGGCGGTCGCCTTTATTGTCTGGATGAGCACCAAAGCGGTGAGCCGGATGACAGCGATTGTGCTCGGCGCCAAGGTCATTACCTTTTTCCTGACTTTTGGCAGTCTGCTGGGGCACGTCACACCGACCACGCTGTTTAATGTGGCTGAGAGCAATACCTCGTACTCCCCGTATCTGCTGATGACCCTGCCGTTCTGCCTGGCGTCGTTTGGCTATCACGGTAATGTACCGAGCCTGATGAAGTATTACGGCAAAGATCCACGCACCATCATCCGCTGCCTGGTATACGGCACGCTGCTGGCGCTGGGGTTGTATGCCATCTGGCTGCTCGGAACCATGGGCAACATCCCACGTCCGGAATTTATCGGCATTGCGCAGAAGGGCGGTAACATTGATGTGCTGGTTCAGGCGTTGAGCGGGGTACTGAACAGTCGTAGCCTGGATCTGCTGCTGGTTGTCTTCTCCAACTTTGCCGTGGCGAGTTCATTCCTTGGTGTGACGCTGGGCCTGTTCGACTATCTGGCCGATCTGTTTGGCTTTGATGATTCTGCGCTGGGACGTCTGAAAACCGCGCTGCTGACCTTCCTGCCGCCGATTGTTGGTGGCCTGCTGTGGCCGAACGGTTTCCTGTATGCCATTGGCTATGCGGGTCTGGCAGCTACCATCTGGGCGGCGATTGTGCCGGCGCTGCTGGCGCGCAAATCACGTAAGCGCTTCGGCAGCCCAAAATTCCGCGTATGGGGCGGCAAGCCGATGATTGCGCTGATTCTGGTGTTTGGTGCCGGTAACGCACTGGTGCATGTGCTGTCGAGCTTTAACCTCTTGCCTGTTTACTCGTAAACATCATGCCCGGTGGCGCTACGCCTACCGGGCATGAAGATCGTGTAGGCCGGATAAGGCGCAGCCGCCATCCGGCAAAAACTATCCTACCAACGCCTCTTTCACCTGCATCGCCAGATCAAACGAATACAGCCGCGCCTGATGATCGAAAATTTGGCCGTTCACCATGATCTCGTCTGCCTGCGTTTCGCGCAGCACCGCTTCCAGCCCGTGACGCACTTTAGCCTTATCGCCCACCAGCGACATGCTCAGCGCCTGCTGCACGCCATACTGTTCGGATGCCGACCACAGCTGATGCATATTCTCCACCGGCGGCGGAAGCTGGCCTGTTTCGCCCCGGCGCAGCTTCATAAACGCCTGCTGCATGGAGGTGAACAGGAATTCCGCATCGCGATTGCTGTCGGCGGCAACGATGTTGATACACATCATTGCGTACGGTTTTTCCAGTCGCTCGGACGGTTTGAAGTTTGCGCGATACAGGTGCAGCGCCTGATGCAGCATATCCGGGGCAAAATGCGAGGCGAACGCAAACGGCAGGCCAAGCTGCGCCGCCAGCTGGGCGCTGTATAAGCTGGATCCCAGCAGCCAGACCGGGACCTTCTCACCGTAGCCGGGCACCGGACGCACCTGCGGGTTGGCGTCGCGAGCATCAAACCAATCCACCAGCTCGGCTACATCGCGCGGGAAGTTGTCGATATCGCCGCCCATATGTCGACGCAAGGCTCGCATAGTGGGCTGATCGCTTCCCGGTGCGCGTCCCAGACCCAGATCGATACGGCCAGGATAGAGAGTATTGAGTGTGCCAAACTGTTCAGCGATCACCAGCGGGGAATGGTTCGGTAGCATCACGCCCCCCGAGCCTAAGTGCAGAGTCGTCGTATTGGCCGCCAGATAGCCAATCAGTACCGAGGTGGCGGCGCTGGCAATGCCAACCATGTTGTGATGTTCCGCCAGCCAGTAGCGATGATAGCCACGCTGTTCGGCCAGACGGGCAAGATCCAGGGAATGAGTAAAGGCTTCTCGCGCCGAGGAGCCTTGTGGGATCGGTGCCAGGTCCAGCACCGAAAACGGAATGGATTTATCAGTCATAACAGCTCACTTTGTCGACGGTCAATCTTTAATAGTGCATTAAAAATGGATACACGTTGTTAACAAAGTGAGCTTTTACATTGCATCCTGCCCGCTGTCGCCGCGTTGGCTACATCTGCAGTTCCAGCCCGGCCAGTCGCTTCCAGTAGCCGTTACACTCGCTGTTGGCCGTCAGCGGCAGCGGGGACGTGCCGTTCTCATTGGCGCGGAAAGCATCGATCATCGCGAAGGTGTCGGTGCCCAGCGGCGACAGGCGGACCATATCCACCAGCCCTTTCATTGAGGCCAGCTCGTTGCCCAGGTTGTACACGTAGCCGCTCATGGTCTGAATGCCGTTCAGCACAAACACCTGCTGGTTCTCCTGCGACAGCATGCTGCGCCCGTTAGGGTATTTGATGCAGCAGGTTTCGCATTCGTCTTTCGGCAGATTTTCTGAACGCGCGGTAAAGCAGCGCGCAGAGTATGCCAGCGGCAGATGCCCGTAGCTCAGCACTTCGACTTCAAACTGATTGCGGATGCCCAGCTCATCACACTGCGCCAGCACATTCACCAGCCAGTCGCGAGAAAGCTCCACCGGCATGCACCAGCGCGTCATGCCCTGTTTGAGCAGCAGACGCAGGGTGACGGCGTTATAGCAGTTCAGCGCGTGTCCGGCGACAAACGGCAGCTTGCGCTCGGCGCACAGGTTCACCACGCCCAGGTCGCTGGCTTCCAGCAGAAAATCGCCGTTATCGACGTAGCGTTTCAGCTCATTCAGCTCGGACGAAGCCTGCACCAGCGCCAGCGTCGACAGCACCACCTGCTTGCCGTTGTCCGCCAGGCTTTTTGCCATCTCCAGCCAGTCGCCTACTTTGGTGGCGCGGCGCTTGCTGCACACCGCTTCGCCGAGATAAATCACGTCGGCCTGACTGTTCGCTGCCTGCTGGTAAAATTCCGCCAGCGTCTCTTTTGACCAGTAATAGAGCACCGGCCCTAATGAATATTTCATGCGTTATCTCACTGCCATTTACGGTGATAGGCGCCAAGCGTGGTCTGGGTGCCTTCGGACAGGGATCCGAGCGCCTCCATCCAGGCGGGCTGCGGGGCATAATGCTGTGGATCCGCCATGCAGCGATCGATCGCCTGGCGCCACACTTTCGCGACCTGACTGACGTATGCCGGGCTGCGCTGGCGGCCTTCGATTTTCACCGATGCGATGTTTGCCGCCAGCAGCTCCGGCAGCAGCTCTAGCGTGTTCAGGCTGGTCGGCTCTTCCAGGGCATGGTACAGCTCGCCATCCACCCGATAGCGACCTTTGCACAGCGTCGGGTATCCGGCATTTTCATCATCCTGATAGCGGTCGATCAGCACCTCATTGAGGCGTGATTCCAGCCCCTGCGGCGTTTGCTGCCAGCGTACATAGCGGGCCGGGGAGCAGGCACCCACGGTGTTTGGTGATTCGCCGGTTAAGTAAGACGACAGATAGCAGCGTCCTTCGGCCATAATGCACAGGCTGCCAAAGGCAAACACTTCCAGCGGAACGGGCGTAACGCGCGCCAGCTGTTTAACCTGATGAATTGAGAGCACGCGCGGCAGCACCACGCGCGCCACGTCGAAGTGACGATGGTAAAAGCGAATAGCCTCTTCATTGGTGGCCGATGCCTGAACCGAGACATGGCGCTCAATATGAGGATAACGTTCAGCGGCATACTCCAGCATGGCGAGGTCGGCAAGGATCAGCGCATCGGCACCCAGCTGGGCGGCCATATCCACCGCCCGCTGCCAGCGGTGATAGCCGTCCGGGTGCGCAAAGGTATTAATCGCGATATGCAGCTTGCGGCGATGCTGATGCACAAAGCTCACCGCTTCCTGCAGTTTTTTCTCGGTAAAATTCAGTCCAGCGAAGTGGCGGGCATTGGTATCGTCCTTCAGCCCGATATAAACCGCATCGGCACCGTTTTCGATGGCCGCCTTAAGCGCCGGTAGATTTCCAGCAGGGCAGAGCAGCTCCATAATTTATCCTGACGTTTACCGCCCCAGAGGGAGGTAAAATTGTTATCGAACAGGGATTTTAGTTAACCATCTGGCGACAATTTTTGATTTAAGGCAGCTAATGGCGTATTGATGACACCAATAATGGATTAGGCCGGATGTCAGTTTGTTGATTTACGCCGCTATACCGTTGACTGGATATGGCAAAATATTGGGACTATAGATATCAGGGAGTAATGCTCGTGCTGGATAAACTGCGTTCACGTCTCGTCCACGTTGGCCCGTCGCTGTTGAGCGTGCCGGTCAAGCTGGCACCTTTCGCGCTAAAACGCCAGGTGCTGGAGCAGGTGCTGAGCTGGCAATTTCGCCAGGCACTGGCGGAGGGCGAGCTGGCGTTTCTCGAAGGACGCTGGTTAAGTATCGAGGTGCGGGATATGGGCCTGCGCTGGTATACCTCGGTCGAAAACGATCGGCTGATCGTATGTGAATCGGCCGATGCGGACGTCAGTTTTAGCGCTAATGCCAGCGATCTGCTGATGATTGCGGCGCGCAAGCAGGATCCCGATACGCTCTTTTTCCAGCGTCGTCTGGTGATTGAAGGCGATACGGAGCTGGGGCTGTATGTCAAAAATTTGATGGATGCCATTGAACTGGAGCAGATGCCAAAGCCGCTGCGCGTGGCATTGTTGCAAATGGCCGATTTTGTCGAGGCGGGTTTAAAAACGCCGCCTGAAAGTAAACACACTTCTGTAGGTGAGCCATGCTGATTCGAGTTGAAATTGGGATCGATGCACCGGGTATCGATGCGTTATTACGCCGGACGTTCGAAAGTGATGGCGAAGCGCGTCTGGTGCAGGATCTTCGTGAAGACGGCCTGATTACGCTGGGCCTGGTCGCCACCGACGATGAAGGCCAGGTGGTGGGCTACGTGGCGTTTAGCCCGGTCACCGTGCAGGGCGAAGAGCTGCAGTGGGTTGGCATGGCGCCGCTGGCCGTCGATGAGGCCTACCGTGGACAAGGTCTGGCGCGCCAGCTGGTCTATGAAGGGCTCGATTCGCTGAACGAGTTTGGCTATGCAGCGGTGGTGACGCTGGGCGATCCGGCGTTTTACAGCCGTTTAGGCTTCGAGAAAGCGGCGCATCACGATCTGCACTGCCGCTGGCCGGGTACCGAAATGGCCTTCCAACTGCACGGCCTGGCGGATGATGCCCTGAACGGCGTCAGCGGCCTGGTGGAGTACCACGACCACTTTAATCGCTTTTAATCAGCGACGTTTGCAGGCTCTCGCGTAGCGCCTCAAACGACCCATCTCCGGCGACGAGGCGCTCTTTCTGGCGCTTCGTCAGCTGCTTTATGCGGTATTCCAGCCGCAGCGCAAGCGAGCGCTCACCCACGATGGCAGAAAACGCCAGCGTCAGTTCGCCTTTGCCTCTTAACGCTTTGGCCCCTTTTCCTGTTTGATGTTGCAGGAAACGACGCGCGACATCCGTGGTGATGCCGGTATACAACGCATTATCAGCGGTTCGGACCAGATAGAGAAACCAGCACACGGTGGACAGATTCAGTATGTTAAGGTGAACGCACCTTAGCACGAGAGAGAAGCGAAATGGAAACTCTGGCCGCCATCAACCGCTGGCTGGCGAAACAGCACGTCGTCACCTGGTGCGTACACCAGGAAGAGGAGATGTGGTGTGCCAACGCCTTTTATTACTACGATCCGCAGCACGTGGCGTTCTACGTCCTGAGCGAAGATAAAACCCGTCACGCGCAGATGACCGGTAAACAGGCGAAGGTCGCGGGCACAGTCAACGGACAGCCTAAAACCGTGGCGCTGATCCGCGGTCTGCAGTTCAAAGGGGAAATTCGCCGTCTGGAGGGGGAAGAAAGCGACGCTCAGCGCAAGCACTATAATCGTCGCTTTCCGGTAGCACTCGCGCTGTCAGCCCCGGTATGGGAAATTCGCCTCGACGAACTTAAGTTCACCGACAACACGCTGGGCTTTGGTAAAAAACTGCACTGGCTACGCCCCGAGTAAGCGCAGCGCCTCACGATTAAAGGCCGGCAGATCGTCCGGGGTCCGGCTGGTGACCAGCTGATCCTTATCGACCACGACCTCCTGATCGTAAAAATCCGCACCGGCGTTTTTCAGATCGATGACGATCGGCTTCACCGCCGTCAGTTTACGACCGCGCACCACTTCGGCGCTGATCAGCAGCTGTGGGCCGTGACAGATGGCAAACACCGGTTTCCCGGAGGCGACAAAATCGCGGGTGAAAGTAACGAAGCGCTCGTCGCCGCGCAGGGTATCCGGGGAGTGACCGCCGGGCAGCAGCAGGGCATCAAAATCAGCCGGACGCACCTCATCAATGGCCTTGTCGATGGTGACGCTGGCCTCGCCTTTATGGCCTTTCACCGTTTTCCCAGCCTCTTTATCGATCGTAATCACCTCGTGTCCTGCCAGACGAAATGCCTCGGCAGGTGAGGTGAATTCTGAATCTTCAAACTCGTCGGTGATCAAGACCGCTATTTTCTTGCTCATGTTTCCTCCGTTGTTTTGGCTTCAGACAGATTTTTCTCGGTGAGTGGTAAATACTTACCGATAAGACTACTAAGTGTGGTCGAGAGGCATGAAATCGCATACGGACTAATCTGCAAAGGAGGAATCATGAGTCAGGTTTTAATTACCGGCGCCACCGGTCTGGTGGGGGGCCACCTGCTGCGGATGTTAATTCAGGAGCGGAAGGTCAACTACATTGCCGCACCGACGCGGCGGCCGCTGGGGGATATCGATGGGGTTTTTAACCCGCACGATCCGCAGCTCACCGATGCCCTGGCACAGGTTCAGGATCCGGTGGATATCGTCTTTTGCTGTCTGGGCACCACCAGGCGTGAGGCGGGCAGCAAAGAGGCTTTTATCCATGCCGATTACACCCTGGTGGTGGATACAGCGCTGACCGGCAAGCGGCTGGGAGCAAAGCACATGCTGGTGGTCAGCTCGATGGGCGCTAACGCGCACTCGCCGTTCTTCTACAACAAAGTGAAAGGTAAAATGGAGGAGGCGCTGATCGCCCAGAAATGGGAGCGGCTGACCATTATGCGTCCGTCGATGCTGCTGGGGGATCGGGAGAAGCACCGCTTCAGTGAATCGCTGTTTGCGCCGATGTTTAAACTGTTGCCCGGCAACTGGAAGTCGATTGATGCCCGTGATGTGGCAGAGGTGATGCTTAAAGAGGCGCTGGCTGCGTCGCCCGCAGGCGTCAACGTTATCCCCTCGGCAAAAATACGCGAGATGGCGCAGGGGGAAGCGTGATGTATTAGGCCCTCTCCGGACGGAGAGGGCAACAGGCGGGCTTACTTCAGGTAGGTAAAGGCGGTGGTAACGTGCTTAACGCCGCTCACCCGGCTGGCGAGATCGGCCGCCGCTTTGCCTTCACGGTCGGTGACCAGGCCGAGCAGGAACACTTCGCCATTCTCGGTGGTCACTTTGACATTCGACGATTTAACCTGATCGCTGCCCAACAGTTGGGAGCGCACTTTGGTGGTGATCCAGGTATCGTTCGACGCCGTTCCCAGACCAATCGGCTGGCCCTGACGTACTTCGTTAAACACCTCTGTCGTCCCCTCTACACCCATCGCGATTTGCTTCGCACGGGCGGCGAGTTCGGTATTCGGTGCCTGGCCTGCCAGCAGCACTTTGCCCTGATAAGCAGTGACGTTAATGCGCGCGTCTTTCTTGATCTGCTGGTCTTTGGATAATGCGCTGTTCACGCGCAGCTCCAGCGTGCTGTCATCCACCTGCGTGCCCACGGAACGCGGGTCAGTTGCGGCTTTGGTGCTGACCGCCGCGGTACCCACTACCGCTGCAGCAACACATCCCTGAAGCAGCAGTGCAGAAATAAGGACTGCGAGGGGCGAAAATGCCTTCATGTAAACTCCTTAATCATCCTGGTGAGGGAAAAGCGTGTTATCAATCAGATCGCACAAACAGTTCACCGTCAGCATGTGCATTTCCTGAATACGCGCGCTGCGGTGAGAAGGAATGCGGATTTCAACGTCATGCGGACCCAGCAGCCCGGCCAGCTCGCCGCCGTCGTAGCCGGTCAATGCGACGATAGTCATATCGCGGGTGACGGCAGCCTCAACGGCTTTGACGATGTCGCGGCTGTTGCCGCGCGTGGAGATGGCCAGCAGAACATCACCGGCATGTCCTAACGCACGGACCTGCTTGGCGTAGATCTCGTCATGAAGACGATCGTTAGCAATCGCCGTTAAGACCACATTATCGGTATTAAGTGCAAGGGCAGGTAAACTGGGACGCTCAGTTTCAAAACGGTTGATCATACTGGCAGCAAAATGCTGTGCGTTGGCGGCCGATGTGCCGTTGCCACAACAGAGGATTTTGTTGCCGTTAAGCAGGGATTGCACCAGCGTCATCGCCGCACGGGAAATGGCGTCCGGCAGCGCTTCTGCCGCTGCAATCTGAGTCTGAATGCTTTCCGTGAAGCAAACCTTAATTCTTTCGAGCACAGTATCCCTTAACGATCTGATTTACGCGTCTTCGCCGAAGGCGTTTTTGAACCATTCGATGGCGTTTCCGGTGAAGGCTACCACATCGAATCGGCAATCCACAGTATCAAAGCTCCCATTCTGCCGGGCAAGCCACAACTGGGCGGTGTGTAATAATTTTTGCTGCTTGGCCCGGGTGACGCTGGCGGCAGCACCGCCATACTGTGATGACTGGCGGTAGCGCACCTCGATAAACACAATTGCCGGGCCGTCTTGCATAATGAGGTCAATTTCACCGCCGCGCCCGTGAATGTTCGCGGCGATAAAACGCAGTCCTTTGCGCTCAAGCCAGCGACGCGCCTGTAACTCCCACGCGTCGCCGGTCTGTTTACGGGTTAACTGGCCGGAACGACCTGTCCCTGCTGGTATTTGAGCCATGATAACTTCCTGTTAATCACGCAGTCCTGAGTGGCGGTGAGATCGCCGGTGTTGCCGTTAATCTGGAAGCCCGGCACCTGGCGCATCTGGGTGAAGTGATTTGCCAGCGCCCAGGCGTCAACGCCCATGGCGTACAGGCGTGCCAGCGAGTAGTCGTTACGTACGCTACTGAGCGCCTGCTGCATCAGCTGTGGGTTGCTGCCCGC
The DNA here is from genome assembly GCA_049284415.1 of Leclercia sp. Taxonomy (GTDB): domain Bacteria; phylum Pseudomonadota; class Gammaproteobacteria; order Enterobacterales; family Enterobacteriaceae; genus Enterobacter. The sequence continues at coordinate 491,760 of JBAPXW010000019.1, read as the reverse complement.
AAGCATCGGGATTTCGCTGTACTGCAGACCTTCCATTTCAAGGCGGAAGTCCGGCCCGGCGGTGCCCTGTGCGCTACGGGAGCTGGCGTACAGCGTTGCGCCGCTCTGGCTGCCGTTACGCATCGCAATCATCGGTTTGATAAAGGCGATTTCGTCCGGGGTTGCCACGATATACGCTGCATCCACATTGCCGCCACCGCTGATTTGCGCGTCGGTCGGCGGAGCTGGGATTGTCAGTCCGCCCACGGTCACGCTCTGCTGCTGCGGCAGGCTGGACGCGATTGGGCTGCCGCTCAGGGCAATGCCGGAACCGCCGTTAACGCCCATTTTCAGCTCGGACAGCGAGCCAAATTTTTGCTGCAGGACAATGCCGCCGCCCAGCTGTTGCCACTCGTTGGCAAAGGCGGTGGCGACACGTTCGCCCAGCTCGCTGCGCGGGGTCAGCAGTAGCGGAGCCTGTTTACCCTGCTGGTGGATGTGGCGCGCGGCATCGCGGGCTTCATCTTCTGGCGACAGCGCGAAGTAGCAGACGTTCGGGCGGTTCTGCACCTGCTCGGGCTGGTTCAGCGCCAGCACGTTCAGCGGGGTGTTGCTTTTCATTAGCTCTTCGACGTTACCTTTCAGCAGCGGGCCAACCACAATGCTGGCTCCGTCCTGCTGAACCTGAGCCAGCACCTGGCTCAGCGGTTGCGTGCTGGTGTCATACACCTTCAGCTCGGCGGCCGGGTTAGCGGCAACGGGTGGTGGGCTCGCGGGCTGCGGTGCCTGGGTGGTGGCAGGGGCCTGCACTGGCTCCTGCTCGCTGCTTTGCGGCGCGACAACAGGCTGGGTGCCGGTCAGATCGCCGGTTTCCGCTGCGGACGGGCTAACCACATCGCCTGCGTTGGCGGCCTGCGCAACCTGGGCCGGGACGGCGTCGCCAGCAACGGCGGAGGTGCCATTTTTCGCGGCTTCAAAACCCTGCTGGATGGTGCGGCCAAAGACGGCGGCCTGGCCGCTCAGCGGCAGCAGCAGCGCAATCTTGCTGGTGGAGGCAGGCTTGAAGTTCTGCACATTCACCAGCTGCGTAGGCAGCAGGGTCGCCCCTGGGTTGTTCGGATAGCGGGTTTGCCAGTCGCGGATCCCGGCTTTCAGCATATCCGGATCGTTGCGGTTATCGAACCAGACGCGCTGCAGATCCAGCCAGCCCTGCAGGACATTTTCATCAGCGTTGATCACCAGCGCATTGGCCTGATCCGGGTTCATGGCAGAGAGCGCCTGCCAGGTGGCATCGATATTTTTTTGTTTATCGGCCCCGGCGAGCAGCGGCTCCTGGGCAATCAGGGCGCGCAGCAGGGTCAGGGAAGGACGCCCTTGTTCCGCGGCAATGCCAGCCTGCCAGAAACGGGCCTGCTGGTTTTTATCCAGCGCGCTGATGTCGATATCCGCGAGGATCTTTTTCGCCCCGGCGGCATCGTTCTGCGCAACCTTCAGCTCGGCGGCCAGCAGCGACTGCTCGCGGCGCTGGCTGTCGCTTAAGGTTTGCGGCAGTTGGTTAAACAGTTCGGCGGCCCGCTGGGTTTTACCTTCTTTCAGCAGTGCACGAATGGCGAGTAATTGCCAGTTGATCCGGGTATCATTTGAGCTCTGCTCCATCTGGTGCAGGTAGAAGCCGGAATCAGCCTGCGCTGTACCCTCCATGTGGGCAGCACTTTGATCGGGCGCCTGCGTACCGCAGCCAGCAAAGATAAGGGCTGCCAGCACCAGCGGAAGGCTGCGCGTGACTTTCTTACGAAGAAACGTTAAGGGTACCATACTGTATCCAGTGATATTTTTTACGCAATGCTCAATATTAAATCGGCAATACGGATGAAACAATGAAACAACACGAAACGGCAGATAATTCTCAGGGTCAGCTCTATATTGTACCTACTCCTATCGGGAATTTGTCTGATATTACCCACCGTGCGCTAACCGTATTGCAAGACGTTGATCTTATTGCGGCTGAAGACACCCGCCATACCGGCCTGCTGCTGCAACATTTCGCGATTAATGCCCGAATGTTTGCCCTGCACGATCACAATGAGCAACAAAAAGCCGACACCCTGGTGGCCAAGCTGAAAGAGGGGCAGAACATCGCGCTGGTCTCTGACGCCGGGACGCCGCTGATCAACGACCCAGGCTACCATCTGGTGCGCACCTGCCGTGAAGCGGGCATCCGGGTGGTGCCATTGCCAGGACCGTGCGCCGCCATCGCCGCATTAAGCGCCGCGGGTCTGCCGTCAGACCGCTTCTGCTACGAAGGCTTCCTGCCCGCTAAATCGAAAGGTCGTCGTGATGTGCTCAAGGAGCTTGAAGCCGAACCGCGCACGCTGATTTTCTATGAATCCACTCACCGCCTGCTGGAGAGTCTGGAGGATATGGTGGCTGTCTGGGGAGAGGCGCGCTATGTAGTGCTGGCCCGTGAACTGACTAAAACCTGGGAAACCATCCACGGCCTGCCGGTTGGCGAGCTGCTGGCCTGGGTGAAAGAGGATGACAACCGCCGCAAGGGCGAGATGGTGCTGATTGTCGAAGGGCATAAAGCGACAGAGGATGCACTCCCAGCCGACGCGCTGCGTACCCTCGCACTTCTGCAGGCCGAACTGCCGCTAAAGAAAGCGGCGGCGCTGGCGGCAGAAATCCACGGCGTAAAAAAGAACGCGCTGTATAAGTATGCCCTGGAGCAGCAGGGGGAATAAGGGTATTAGCGCGTACTTTCGCCGGGTGGCGCTCCGCTTACCCGGCCTATGTGTCGGAATAAATGTCGGAATAAATGTCGGAATAAAGTAACTGGCAGGTCATGCGATAACCTGCCAGCGCGCATTCAGACAATAATGACGTCAGCGTCACTCTTGCCCAGTAACTCTCTGTCGCGTTGACCGATCCCCTCATCCGTAATCACGCAGTCAATCTTCTCCATCGGCAGCACCTGGTTAAAGCCGCGACGGTTGAATTTACTGGCATCCAGCACGGCAATGACTTTATGCGCCGCCGCCGCCATCACGCTGCTGATGGAATAGCCTTCGTTAAAGGTAGTTATGCCGTTGGTGGTATCAATACCGTCGGCGCCGACAAACATTAAATCGGCGCTGATGCCGGCCAATGACCGCTCGGCAATGGTGCCGTGCATCGAGTGGGTCTTATGGCGCACGGTGCCGCCGCACACCACCAGGGTGATGTCTTTGTTGTCGGACAGGGTAAAGGCCGCGGGCAGACTGTTGGTGATCACCGTGATATTGGCTTTTTTCGCCAGCCCTTCAGCAATCAGCATGGTGGTGCTGCCGCTGTCGAGGATCACCGTCATCCCCTCTTCAATCATTGCCACTGCCGCGAGGGCGATCCGCTTTTTCGGGTCGCTGGCGAGGCTGTAGCGATCTTCCAGCATCACTTCCTGACTTTCGCTTTCTGCAAGGTTGCTGCCCGGTCGGGCCGCGCCACCGTGGAAGCGCGTCACCAGCCCTTTCTCTTCCAGCAGACGCAGGTCGGCACGGATGGTCACTTCGGAGATGCCAAAAGAATTCGAAAGGTCGAGCACCAGCACGCTGCCGTTGGCATTCACCAGATCGACGATTTTGTTCCTTCGCTCAAATGAGTTCATTTTGATTTGCCTGATAATTAACTTACTCCAGTTTAATCGAAGGGATGCGAAAGGTGAACGCTAGCGTTCGAAAGTAAATGTGAGCCAGCTCCGGTTGCTGGCTCGTGGACTCAGCCCAGGCGCAGCAGGATTTTACCCTGCATCGGGGATCCATTCAGGGATTGAATGGCCTGAGCAAAACTTTCGCTGTCGCCGATATGGGCAATCAGCGGCGCCAGCTGCAGTTTTTTCTCGGTGAGCAGCCGCGCCGCCGTCTCCCACTCAACGCCTGGCCACGGGGCGGAGTAGTTCATCCAGCTGCCGAGCAGGGTCAGCTCTTTACGCAGGATCTGCCCGAACGTTCCGGCCGATAACGTCAGGTCATGGTGCAGGGTACCCACCAGCGCCACATGCGCGCGCGGGCCAGCGATATCAATCGCCAGCGAGACGGTTTGCGGTGTCCCGGCGGTTTCCAGAATCAGCTGGTCGAAGCGATTTTCCTGCAGCCCGGTGTGGATCTCAGCAGCACTGAGCGTTTTGCTGTTGAACACCTGAGTCGCGCCAAGCGAGGAGGCGAGGGCCAGCTTGTCCTCGTTTATGTCGATAGCTGTCACGCTGCGCGCGCCCAGGGCTTGCGCGCACTGCATTGCCAGCAGGCCAATGGTGCCCGCGCCGACAATCACCACGTTTTTACCCTCACAGCCCTGCGCCAGATGGAAAGCATGCAGGCCGACGGTGATTGGTTCGATAAAAGCACCGTCCTCAATGGGCATATCGGCAGGCAGGCGGTACAGGTTGGCGCGCTTCACCACAATAAATTCCGCGTTGCCCCCCTCGCTGCGTGAGCCGACAAACTGATACTGCTTACACAGCGAGAAGTAGCCTTTTTCACACTGCGGGCAGGAAAAACAGGGCAACAGCGGCACGCAGGCGACCGCATCCCCCGGCGTCAGATCGTCAACCTGAGAGCCGGTTGCTTCAACGTAGCCGCTAAATTCGTGACCAAGGGTGATGGGGTAATAGTGGGCCCCTTTGGCGAAAATACGCGGGATGTCAGATCCGCACAGTCCGGAGCAGACAATGCGCACCCGCACATCATCGGCGTCCTGAATCTGAGGCACAGGACGTTCTTCAACGCGCACGCTGCCCTCAGCGTGAATTACCACTGATTTCATGATTCACTCCAGAAAAAAGAGGGGAGCGTCGCTCCCCGGGTATCAAGATACGGTCTGGCTTTGCTGGCGGGTGGCCTGTTTTTCTGCCGCGACAAAGCTGCGGGCCCGACGCCAGGTGAGCAGTACGCCCGTGAGATAGATGACGGCAATGACGATAAAGCCGACCACGTTTTGCCAGGTGAAGAGCTGGATCAGCAGCCAGGTGACCGGCGATCCTCCCTGATCCAGCGAGGCCACCATGCCACCCGCTTTCAGCGCGCCGGCATTTTGCGCCAGCTGCGTGTGCAGGCCGATGGTCTGGGTGGCGATCCACAGGGTGATGCTCATGATGATGACGCCGGAGATCAGCGTGCGGAACAGGTTGCCCTGGTGCACCGCGACGGCCATCGCCACGAAGAAGCCGATGGTGGCCAGGTCGCCAAACGGCAGGACCTGGTTGCCCGGCACCAGCACCGCAATCAGGATGGTGAGCGGAATAAAGATCAGGCTGGCGGAGACCACCGCGGTGTGGCCCAGCAGCAGCGCCGGATCGAGGCCGATTAAGAACTCCTGGCCGCCGAATTTTGCCTGCAGGCGCTTGCGGGCGTGTTTAGCGATCGGGTTCAGGCCGTCCATGATCGGTTTAATCACCCTTGGCATCAGCAACATCACCGCCGCCGTTTTCACTGCCAGCTGCAGCACGCCTTTTGCGTCGTAACCGGCGAGCAGGCCGATGGCCAGCCCCATTACAAACCCGACGGTGACCGGCTCGCCAAACGGCCCGAAGCGCTTCTGCACGTCGTCGGCATTAAAATGGATGCGGTTAAGCCCGGGAATTTTTTCGATAATCGTATCGACCAGCACCGCAATGGGCCCGAGGTAAGCGGAGGAACCGTGAGGGATGGCAATCCCGTCGAGGCCGAAAAAGTCTCGCGTGTCTTTGGCAAACCAGTCGCCCAGCTTGTAGACAAACGCCGCGTGCACCACCACGCCGAGGATCCCCAGCCAGTACGAGCCGGTCGCCAGATGCAGCATCGCGCCGGTAAAGGTCATGTGCCAGATATTCCAGATATCGACGTTCACCACCCGGGTCATGCGGGTCACCAGCATCAGGATATTCACCCCGATGGCGATAGGAATGGCGACCAGCGCAATCTGCGAGGCCCAGGTCATCGGCGACGATCCCGGCCAGCCCACGTCCACCACGTGCAGGTTAATCTGGAACTGTTCCGCCATCGCTTTGGCGGCGGGTCCAATGGAGTCGAGCATCAGGCCGATCACCAGCCCGATCCCGACAAAACCGATCCCGATATGCAGCCCCGATTTAAAGCAGTCGCCGAGTTTCATCCCCAGCAGTTTCGAGAAGATGATGATCACTAAAGGCAGCATCACCGTCGGCCCCAAATCGAGGATATAACGCATGATTTCGTTAAACATGGCCTTACCCCTTGAGGATGGTCAGGATTTTTTGCTGCAGGGCTTCAATACCGACGCCGGAGATAAACGGCATCCCGTGCACCACCGGAATATCGCCGAAGGTGCGGTCAACCTTCGCGGTGGTGCAGATCAGATCCGCCCCGTCCATGTAGGTTTCGATCTCATTGACCCGACACTGCACCAGATCGAGGGTGATGTGGTGGGCGTCGCACAGCTCTTTGATCTCTTCTGCGGCCATGGTCGAGGTCGCAACGGCACCGCCACAGGCAACAATCACTTTACGTTTCATAGGGTACTCCTTCTTATTATTGGTGTGTTTATGAGGCCTGTTTGCAGGGTTCAGCGGTCAGGATGGATCCCCGAAACAGTGCCGCCAGCTGGTGGTCAGGCGCGGCAAGCAGCGCCGTCAGCGTGGCTGGGTTCTGTAGCTCACTAAATAACCGGCGCAGCAGGGTGAGCTGCGCCGCAGGGTTTTCAACGATCAGCGCGATGATGAGGGATACGGCGATCTCGGCCTCGTCATCTGCCTGTTGAAAATTCACCGGTTTGTCCGGGCGAATCAGGTAAATGGCCGGTTCCTTCGCGTGGATAGCCTCGCAGTGCGGAATAGCAACCGCATGCTGCTCCAGGGCAATGCCGGTGGGGAAGACCGCTTCCCGCTCCAGCAGGGCGGCGGGCCAGGTGGGGTGAACCACCCCCTTCGCCAGCATCTCTTCGCCAATATGGGCCAGCGCCTGCTGGCAGGTGGCGAATTCAATTCCGGTACGGACAAACAGTTTGCTCATGGGTTCTCCGGTTTTCAGGCAGCGTCAGGGGCACAGCCGTAGCGGTAAGCGCGCAGCACGTCCTGGATTTTATCGAGGATAAGATCCTGCGGCGTGGCGGCGATCGTCTGGGCGGTTAAGCGTTCGAACTGCACCGGCAGGTACTGGCTGACAAGCCCCAGCGGCAGGGTCAGGGTGCCGAGGTTGGCGATCAGTTTGTCCACGCTCTGGCGAATGCGCGGGTGTGGCCAGTAATAGCGAATGCGGTCCGACAGGCTAAAGTGAATATCCACCATCGCCTGGCTCCAGGTCGGGCGATAGTATTTTTTCCAGTAATCCGGTTCGTTCAGCATCACCTCATCAATGACCTCCAGCACGCGGCTGCGGTTCTCCGGAGCGATCAGGGTCTCTTCCATCTGCGCGAGGGCAAAAATCGCTTCGCGCAGGGCGAAGGTAAGGGCCGGACCAACCTTCAGGATCGCAAAGTGATCGCGCACCAGCGCCCGGTATGCCTGGCGTGACTGGTAGTCGGTGGAGTGCGCTTCGTAGACCATCGGGGTCTGGCGGATCCAGCCCGACAGCGCTTCGGCAGCATGCGGCTGATAGTGGATAATCTGCGTATGATCGAACTCCACGCCGGGCTGCACCACGATGCCGATGACGCGTTCCATTGCCGCCTCCAGCCCCAGGGCGTGAAACGCCTCCCGGTGGGTGTCCAGCGTGCGGGCGGCATCCTCCACCCGGGTCACGTGCACGCTGTCGATGCTGCTGGCTTCCCCGCCCGGGACCGGTACTTCGGTGCCAATCACGTAGGTCAGCGCCGCTTTTTGCGCGTCAGTGGCGGTCTCTTCCGCGGCCTGACATAAGCGCGCTGCCCGCTGGGCCACCACGACGGGATCCAGCGGCACCGGATCGTCGGCGCAGGACATCGACGCATCAAGATGGATCTTGCTAAAGCCTGCCGCCACGTAAGCCTCAATCAGCGCAACGGCTTTCTCCATTGCCGCTTCTGCGGGTTCGTTCTGCCAGCAGTTAGGCCCGAGATGGTCGCCACCGAGGATCAGTCGCTCCGTCGGAAAGCCCACTCTGGCGGCAATGGCCAGCACGAAATCGCGAAAGTCGGCAGGCTTCATGCCGGTATAGCCACCGAACTGATTGACCTGGTTGGACGTCGCTTCAATCAGGACTTTATTGTCGGTCGGCAGGTCGAAGCGCAGGGCGGCTTCAATCACCAGCGGGTGCGCTGAACAGACCGAACAAATCCCGAGATGCTCTCCCGCCTTGTGACGGGCAATAATATTTTTCACCGTTTCCTCCGGTTAGCGTGGTTTACAGTTTGCCTTCACAGCCGCAGTCATTAATGACTTTACGCACGACTTCTTTCATGGCGGCTTTGGCGGGGATCATGTAGTGGCGCGGATCGCTGGCGTCAGGATGTACGGCCAGGTACGTTTTCAACGCGTCAGAGAACGCGATTTTCAGCTCCGTGGCGACGTTAACTTTGCAGATACCCAGACCGATTGCGCGGCGAATGTCGGCCGTCGACAGGCCCGACGCGCCGTGCAGCACCAACGGGACATCAACCTGATTGCGGATTTCCGCCAGGCGCTCAAAGTCGAGTTTTGGCGTGGCGGTATAGAGACCGTGGGCGGTACCGATGGCAACGGCAAGGGAGTCGATACCGGTGAGCGTGACGAATTCCCGCGCCTGCTGCGGATGGGTGTACAGCGCATCTTTGCTGTCGACCACCAGGTCATCTTCCTGACCGCCGAGACGCCCCAGCTCCGCTTCCACGCTAACGTCATAGCGATGGCAGTAGTCTGCGACCCGTTTCACCAGCGCGACGTTGTCGACAAACGGCAGGTGCGAGCCGTCGATCATCGCCGAGCGTATTCCCGCCTGTACTTTCTGCGCGATATCGTCGAAATCTTCATGATGATCGAGGTGGATCGCCAGCGGCTGGTTGTACGTTTTCGCCAGATCGCCGGCGATGGCAATAATGTTGCCGGTACCGGCGTAGCTGAAGGTGCCCGGCGTGCCGGCAACAATCAGCGGAGAACGCAGCTCGGCGGCCGTTTCCACCACCACCTGCAGTGTTTCAAGGTTATGAATATTGAACGCCGGAACGGCATAACCGCCGTATCGGGCCTTCGTCAGCATCGCTTTGGTCGAAATGATGAACATCCTTCCTCCGAAACCTTTCGTTTATTTACTTCGAAAGAAGATATAGTGTTTCGGAATGCTTTTTTGTGATTGGTATCGTAAAAACGAAAGAATCGAAAGTGAAAGGAAGGTTGCGAAAGAACGAAGGCAAAAAAAAAGCATGGCCGAAGCCATGCTAAAGGAGGTTTACAGCATTATCAGGTCACAGGTGCCGGGTTAAATACCGCCAGCTGGTTGTGAAGTCCCCATTGATCCGAGAAGGTTTTCTTACGTCCGCTCGCCACATCCAGAATGAAGTGGAACAGTTTCCAGCCCACGTCTTCGATGCTCTCTTCGCCAGTGGCGATGGTGCCTGCGTTGATGTCCATCAGATCATACCAACGGTTGGCAAGTTCAGTGCGGGTTGCCATTTTGATCACCGGAACCGCCATCAGGCCGTACGGCGTGCCGCGACCGGTGGTGAACACCTGGACGGTGATCCCGGAGGCCACCTGCTGGGTGCCGCAGACAAAATCGCTGGCCGGGGTGGCAGCATAAATCAGGCCGCGTTTGGTTGGGCGTTGGCCCGGTGAAAGCACTTCGACGATAGGACTCTGGCCGGATTTGGCAATCGAGCCCAGCGCTTTTTCCACCACGTTGGCCAGGCCGCCTTTCTTGTTACCCGGAGACGGGTTAGCACTGCGGTCGGTCTTGCCCATGTCGAGATAGTTATCGTACCAGGCCATCTCTTCCAGCAGGCGTTTGCCCACCTCTTCGTTGATGGCGCGCGGGGTTAACAGATGGATGGCGTCGCGCACTTCGGTGACTTCCGAGAACATCACCGTAGCGCCGCAGCGCACAAACAGGTCGGAGGCATAGCCCACCGCCGGGTTAGCCGTTACGCCAGAGAAGGCGTCGCTGCCGCCGCACTGGGTGCCAACGACCAGCTCTGATGCCGGACAGGTTTCACGCTTGCGCTGGTTCAGCTTAGCCAGATGACGTTCGGCAACCTGGAGGATGTCATCCACCATCGAGCGGAAGCCGACGTGCTGCTCATCCTGCAGACGCACAATGCTGGCGCTGTCTACCGGGATCGCCTGCACGTCTTCAGTGCCCTGCAGCAGTTTTTCGGGCTGGAGTTTTTCGCAGCCGAGGCCCACCACCATCACTTCGCCGCCGAAATTCGGGTTAAGGGCGAGGTTGTGGATGGTGCGGATCGGCACAATTGCCGCCGGGGCGTTAATCGCCACGCCGCAGCCGTACAGGTGATTCAGGCCGACGACGCCGTCGACGTTCGGGTATTGTGGCAGTAGATCGCGCTCGATGATCTTCACCACATAGTCGACTACGCCGGCGACGCAGTGCACGCTGGTGCTGATGCCCAGCAGGTTTTTGGTGCCGACGCTGCCGTCCGCATTGCGGTAGCCTTCAAAGGTGTAACCTTCCAGCGCAGGCAGGGGTTCCGGCACGCGGGTCGCCAGCGGCAGGGTATTCAGCGGCGGGGCTTCCGGCAGCGAGACCAGCGATTCGTCAATCCAGCTGCCCTGCGGGATCGCACGTACCGCGTAACCGATCACTTCGCCGTAACGCACGATTTCGCCCTGTTGGGCAATATCCACCAGCGCCACTTTATGACCTTGTGGAATATGCTCGATAAGTTCGAGTCCGTCCGGGAAACGCGTTCCGGCTTTTAACCCATGATCATTAACAATAATCGCCACGTTATCGGTCTCATGCACCTTAATATAAAACGCGGTTGGCGACTCTTGTCGAATTTCGATATCGGCCATTTTCCAGTATTCTCCAACAAGTGGTAGATAATTAATTTGTAAAAGAGTGCGTATATTTTCTTGTAGTCGGAAATAAAGACTCTGCTCAGTGGAATAAAGAATGTCAGGCGCGGCGAATTGAAAACGTGATCAAGATCACTCATTTTTGACATCAGATCCCGCCAGGACCGGGCAATGCATAAATCTGTGCATCAGCGCCCAGGGGTTTGTGCATATGCTCAAAATATTATTGCTGCAAACCTCTAAAATTGAGCAATGCGACAGTGCGGCGGGTAGGTGTGTTGATTATACTCAATAACGATTTCATTGCGTCTGGTTAATTACCTGATATTACCTGCTATCAATAAATAATCAGGAATGCCTCTTTCTTAAAATAATAAAAATAACGACATCGATGTGCCAGAGGAAATAAAAATGTTGCTGGATACTACCGTGAGTGCAAAAAAGGGTACACCTACCCGCTACCTGATTCTGTTAATTATCTTTATTGTTACCGCGGTCAATTACGCCGACCGCGCGACGCTCTCTATTGCCGGTACGGCAGTGGCCGAGGAGCTGCATTTAAGCGCGGTGGAGATGGGGTATATCTTCTCCGCCTTCGGCTGGGCCTACCTGCTGATGCAGATCCCCGGCGGCTGGCTGCTGGATAAGTTTGGGTCGAAAAAGGTCTATACCTACAGCCTGTTCTTCTGGTCGCTGTTTACCTTCCTGCAGGGCTTTGTCGACTTCGTCCCGCTGGCGTGGGCCGGTATCTCCATGTTCTTCATGCGCTTTATGCTGGGCTTCTCCGAAGCGCCGTCGTTCCCGGCCAACGCCCGTATTGTGGCGGCCTGGTTCCCGACCAAAGAGCGCGGTACCGCATCGGCGATTTTTAACTCCGCACAGTACTTCTCGCTGGCGCTATTCTCGCCGCTGCTCGGCTGGCTGACCTTTGCCTGGGGTTGGGAACATGTCTTTACTGTGATGGGTGTGATTGGCTTTGTGCTGACCGGCCTGTGGGTGAAGTTAATCCATAACCCAACCGATCATCCGCGGATGACTGCCGAGGAGCTGCAGTTCATCAAGGACGGTGGCGCGGTTGTCGATATGGATCATAAAAAGCCGGGCGATAAAGCGGCAAGCGGTCCTAAGCTGCATTACATCAAACAATTACTGTCGAACCGCATGATGCTGGGCGTGTTTTTCGGTCAATATTTTATCAACACCATCACCTGGTTCTTCCTCACCTGGTTCCCGATTTATCTGGTGCAGGAAAAGGGAATGTCGATTCTGAAGGTCGGTCTGGTGGCTTCGATTCCGGCGCTGTGTGGTTTTGCCGGTGGTGTACTGGGCGGCGTGTTCTCCGATCATCTGATCAAGAAAGGCAAGTCGATTACCCTGGCGCGTAAGTTGCCGATTGTTCTCGGCATGTTGCTGGCCTCCACCATTATTCTGTGCAACTACACCAACAACACGGCGCTGGTAGTGGCCCTGATGGCGTTGGCATTCTTCGGTAAAGGTTTTGGTGCCCTGGGCTGGCCGGTGATTTCCGATACCGCGCCAAAAGAGATTATCGGCCTGTGCGGCGGTGTGTTTAACGTCTTTGGCAACGTAGCGTCAATCGTCACGCCGTTGGTGATTGGCTATCTGGTCAGCGAACTGCACTCGTTCAACGCAGCGCTGGTGTTCGTAGGGTGTTCAGCGCTGATGGCGATGTTCTGCTACCTGTTCGTAGTGGGCGACATCAAACGTATGGAATTGCAGAAATAAGCAAAGGTATAAACGATGAGTAACGATATTTTCCCGAACAAATTTAAAGCAGCCCTCGCGGCAAATCAGATTCAGATCGGCTGCTGGTCCGCGCTGGCAAGCCCAATCAGCACCGAAGTGCTGGGGCTGGCAGGTTTTGACTGGCTGGTGCTGGACGGTGAACATGCTCCGAACGACATCACCACGTTTATTCCGCAGCTGATGGCGCTGAAAGGCAGCAACAGCGCGCCAGTGGTTCGCGTCCCGACCAATGAGCCGGTGATCATCAAGCGCCTTCTGGATATCGGCTTCTACAACTTCCTGATCCCGTTTGTGGAAAACGTGGAAGAGGCGGTGCAGGCGGTGGCATCCACCCGCTACCCACCAGAAGGGATCCGCGGCGTGTCGGTTTCGCATCGCGCCAATATGTTTGGCACCGTGCCGGACTACTTCGCTCAGTCGAACAAGAACATCACCATCCTGGTACAGATTGAAAGCCAGCAGGGCGTGGACAACGTTGATGCCATCGCCGCCACTGACGGCGTAGACGGTATCTTCGTTGGCCCAAGCGACCTGGCAGCGGCCTTTGGCCACCTCGGCAATGCTAACCACCCTGAAGTGCAGCGCGCCATTCAGCACATCTTTGCCCGCGCGAAAGCCCACGGTAAACCGTGCGGCATCCTGGCACCGGTTGAGGCCGATGCCCGCCGCTATCTGGAATGGGGCGCGACCTTCGTTGCCGTCGGCAGCGATCTTGGCGTGTTCCGCTCTGCGACCCAGAAGTTAGCTGATTCCTTTAAAAAATAACCACCACTGAATAAAGAGAGAGACGCAATTATGACACTGAAAGTTGGTTTTATTGGCCTGGGTATCATGGGTAAACCAATGAGTAAAAACCTCATTAAAGCAGGTTACTCACTGGTGGTTTCTGACCGCAATCCCGAAGTGGTGGCCGAGCTTATCGCCGCAGGTGCAGAGACCGCGACCACCGCAAAAGGCATTGCCGAGCAGTGTGATGTGATCATCACCATGCTGCCAAACTCCCCGCACGTGAAAGACGTCGCGCTGGGTGAGAACGGCATCATCGACGGTGCCAAACCGGGCACTGTGGTGATCGACATGAGCTCCATCGCGCCGCTGGCGAGCCGTGAAATCAGCGATGCGCTGAAAGTAAAAGGCGTGCAGATGCTGGATGCGCCGGTCAGCGGTGGCGAACCGAAAGCCATCGACGGCACCCTGTCTGTGATGGTGGGCGGCGATAAGGCGATTTTCGACCAATATTACGACCTGCTGAAAGCGATGGCCGGTTCCGTGGTGCATACCGGAGATATTGGTGCGGGTAACGTCACCAAGCTGGCAAACCAGGTGATTGTGGCGCTGAACATCGCCGCGATGTCTGAAGCGCTGACCCTGGCGACCAAAGCGGGCGTTAACCCGGATCTGGTGTATCAGGCTATTCGTGGTGGTCTGGCAGGCAGCACCGTGCTGGATGCCAAAGCGCCAATGGTCATGGATCGTAACTTCAAGCCGGGCTTCCGCATTGATCTGCACATTAAGGATCTGGCGAACGCGCTGGACACTTCCCACGGCGTGGGCGCGCAGCTGCCGCTGACCGCCGCAGTCATGGAGATGATGCAGGCTCTGCGTGCCGATGGTCTGGGCAACGCCGACCACAGCGCTATCGCGTGCTATTACGAAAAACTGGCGAAGGTCGAAGTCTCTCGCTAACAAAGACGGGCGCGGGAACGCGCCCGCTATTTTTGCCTCAAGCGGTAACAGGCTATAACTATGAAAATCGTAATCGCCCCTGACTCGTATAAAGAAAGCCTGTCTGCCACCGAGGTAGCGCAGGCGATAGAAAAAGGCTTTCGGGAAATCTTTCCCGATGCAGAGTATGTTTCTGTTCCCGTTGCAGATGGCGGAGAAGGAACGGTTGAAGCGATGATTGCCGCTACCCAGGGTACGGCGCAGCATGCTGTCGTTACAGGTCCGCTGGGCGAAAAGGTCAATGCCTGTTGGGGCATTTCCGGCGATGGCGTAACGGCATTTATTGAGATGGCCGCGGCGAGCGGACTGGTGCTGGTTCCTCCGGCGCAGCGCGACCCCCTCATCACCACTTCCCGCGGTACCGGGGAGCTGATCCTTGCGGCGCTGGATAAAGGTGCGCGCAACATCATTATTGGTATTGGCGGCAGCGCCACCAACGACGGCGGTGCCGGAATGGTACAAGCCCTCGGCGCAAAACTGACCGACGCCAACGGCACTGAGATCGGCCACGGCGGCGGCAGCCTGATGGCGCTGAACAACATTGATATTTCGGCGCTCGATCCGCGCCTCAAATCCTGCGCCATCCGCGTGGCCTGCGACGTGAGCAATCCGCTGGTCGGCGAGCAGGGTGCATCCCGGATCTTCGGCCCACAGAAAGGGGCCACCGAAGCGATTATCGTTGAGCTCGATAACAACCTCGGGCATTTCGCCGACGTGATTAACGCCTCGCTGCACATTGACGTCAAAAACGTCCCCGGTGCGGGCGCGGCAGGCGGTATGGGCGCGGCGCTGATGGCCTTCCTCGGTGCAGAGCTGAAAAGCGGCATCGAAATTGTCACCCAGGCGCTCAACCTCGAAGAACATATTCATGACTGCACCTGGGTCGTCACCGGTGAAGGGCGTCTGGACAGTCAAAGTATTCATGGCAAAGTCCCGGTGGGCGTGGCGAGTGTCGCCAAAAAGTACCATAAGCCGGTGATTGGTATCGCAGGCAGTCTGACCAACGATGTGGGTATCGTGCATCAGTATGGTATCGACGCGGTGTTCAGCGTCCTGACCCGTATCAGCACCCTGGAAGAGGCGTTTCGCGGCGCGTTTGACAATATTTATCGCGCTTCGCGCAATATTGCCGCCACCCTGCAGGTAGGGATGCGCACGGAAGGGTGACAGCAGCGGCTAAACCCTCTATACTGCGCGCCGAAGCTGACCAGACAGTCGCCGCTTCGTCGTCGTCCCTTTCGGGGGAGACGGGCGGAGGGGAGGAAAGTCCGGGCTCCATAGGGCAGGGTGCCAGGTAACGCCTGGGGGGGAAACCCACGACCAGTGCAACAGAGAGCAAACCGCCGATGGCCCACGCAAGTGGGATCAGGTAAGGGTGAAAGGGTGCGGTAAGAGCGCACCGCGCGGCTGGTAACAGTCCGTGGCACGGTAAACTCCACCCGGAGCAAGGCCAAATAGGGGTTCACAAGGTACGGCCCGTACTGAACCCGGGTAGGCTGCTTGAGCCAGTGAGCGATTGCTGGCCTAGATGAATGACTGTCCAACGACAGAACCCGGCTTATCGGTCAGCTTCACCTCTTCAAGAGAAACCCGCTTCGGCGGGTTTTTTGCTTTCTGGCATCCCTCTGAGAGATGACCAATTCTCATATTTGCGACAATAAGCACATTTCACTGTTTTTCGTTAAAACCTCGCCATGTACTAAACGTGAGTGGTCTTCATCACAAAATTACGCGCTATAAAACTGCTATTTCCTAGTGTTAAGTTGGTGTTGGTTTTGTTGCGTGTGCGTGACGACTTTTATCATTCATTAACCATATATTGATGTTCAATACATTTATCTTGTGAATGATGTGATGCGCACCACGCTTTATTCCCGATCACGCCTTTAATTATTAACTTATTTGATAATTTACATCTTTTTTTAATTAGGTTAACGACTATTTATTAATCTTTAATTGCCTGAAATATCACCTTTATTGCGCGAATAAATTGTCTTTATTCCTGCAAGGTTATCGCCATAAAATAAATTTATCTCGGCGGTTTTTGTTGATCGATATCAGGCAAAACAGCGATGGATTAATTTTAACTCATTGTTTTTTAAGATTTAATTTAGGTGTTTTTAGTGTGGCGCAATAAAAGGAAAAGTAATTTGTGAGTAACAGCACATACCCTCGTTATCAATAATGGGTAGAATTCTGCATCGGGATAAGGAAATAAGCGCAGAATATGATGAACACTATTATTCTACCGAAGACGCAGCATCTGGTCGTATTTCAGGAAGTCATCAAAAGTGGATCCATTGGCTCTGCTGCCAGACAGCTGGGCCTAACGCAGCCGGCGGTCAGCAAAATCATCAACGATATTGAATCCTACTTCGGCGTTGAGCTGATCGTACGTAAGAACACCGGCGTGAAGCTGACCAGTGCCGGGCAGACCTTACTCGCGTACTCCGAATCCATCACCCGCGAAATGAAGAACATGGTCAGCGAGATGAACACGCTGAGCTTTAGCACCGTTATCGATGTGTCGTTCGGCTACCCGTCGCTGATTGGCTTTACCTTTCTCTCCAGCATGATCAAGAAGTTCAAGGAAGTGTTCCCGAAAGCGCGCGTATCGATGTTCGAGGCGCAGCTCTCCTCCTTCCTGCCTGCGATCCGCGACGGCAGACTGGATTTTGCTATCGGTACGCTGAGCGATGAAATGCTGCTGCAGGATCTGCACGTTGAACCGCTGTTTGAATCCGAGTTTGTGCTGGTGGCCAGCCGTTCACGAACGTGCACCGGCCCGACTACCCTGGCATCGCTCACCCATGAGCAGTGGGTGATGCCGCAAACCGATATGGGCTACTACAAAGAACTGCTCACCACCCTTCAGAACAACCACATCAGCATTGAAAACATCGTCCAGACCGACTCCGTTGTCACTATCTATAACCTGGTGCTTAACGCCGATTATCTGACGGTGATCCCGCGTGACATGATTGCGCCATTCGGTTCGGATCAA
Source organism: Leclercia sp. (assembly GCA_049284415.1). Taxonomy (GTDB): domain Bacteria; phylum Pseudomonadota; class Gammaproteobacteria; order Enterobacterales; family Enterobacteriaceae; genus Enterobacter. The sequence continues at coordinate 474,376 of JBAPXW010000019.1, read as the reverse complement.
TTTGTGGTACTGCCGGTCGAAGAGAAATTACCCGTTGCGCGCTACGCGGCGGTATGGTCCAAAAATTACCGTATTAAAAAGTCCGCTTCGGTATTAGTCGAACTTGCGAAGCAATATTCTGCTCAGAATAGCGAAAGGCGAAAACAACCCGAAATAGCAGAGTAAATAACCGGACGATAAAAATATACACATCAGGCGAATATCGATGATTCGTCGATGGCTGGATTTTGTCTACAGAACATTAATGATTATAAAGAGGATTATATGCACATTACTTATGACCTTCCGGTAACGATTGAAGATATTCAGGCTGCCCGTCAGCGACTGGCTGGAAAAATTTATAAAACCGGTATGCCACGCTCTAATTATTTAAGCGAACGTTGCAAAGGCGAAATATACCTCAAGTTTGAAAATATGCAGCGTACCGGCTCCTTTAAAATTCGCGGTGCGTTTAATAAATTAAGCTCGCTGAGCGAAGCGGAAAGACGCAAAGGCGTGGTGGCCTGTTCTGCGGGCAACCATGCGCAGGGTGTATCGCTCTCCTGCGCGATGTTGGGGATCGATGGCAAAGTGGTCATGCCGATGGGCGCGCCTAAATCCAAAGTGGCCGCCACGCGTGACTACTCGGCAGAGGTGGTGCTCCACGGCGAGAACTTCAACGATACCATCGCTAAAGTCAGCGAAATTGTTGAAATGGAAGGCCGGATCTTTATCCCACCGTACGACGATGCATTAGTCATCGCCGGGCAGGGAACGATTGGTCTGGAAATCCTGGAAGACCTGTACGACGTGGATAACGTGATTGTCCCTATTGGCGGCGGCGGTTTAATTGCCGGTATTGCCACGGCGATTAAATCCATTAATCCGACCATCAATATTATCGGCGTACAGGCTGAAAATGTGCACGGCATGGCGGCCTCGTATTATGCCGGTGAAATAATGAACCACCGCACCACCGGGACATTAGCCGACGGCTGCGATGTCTCCCGTCCGGGTAAATTAACCTTCGAAATCGTGCGCGAATTAGTGGATGACATCGTGTTGGTCAGCGAAGACGATATTCGCAACAGCATGGTTGCCCTGATCCAGCGAAATAAAGTGGTTACCGAAGGCGCAGGCGCGCTGGCAACGGCGGCGCTATTAAGCGGCAAACTGGACCACTATATTCAGGGCCGGAAAACCGTAAGCATTATTTCCGGCGGCAATATCGATCTCTCCCGCGTTTCGCACATTACTGGCTTAGTTGACGCATAAAAGGATTTCCTATGAGCAATACTGAAAGCATTATCATTGGCCAGACAAAAACGTCGTCCTGGCGAAAATCCGACACCACCTGGACACTCGGATTATTTGGTACGGCGATTGGGGCCGGCGTTTTATTCTTCCCTATCCGCGCCGGGTTTGGTGGCCTGATCCCTATTTTACTGATGCTGGTGCTGGCCTTCCCGATCGCCTTCTACTGTCACCGCGCGCTGGCGCGTTTGTGCCTTTCCGGCAGCAATCCGTCCGGTAACATCACCGAGACGGTTGAAGAGCACTTCGGCAAAACGGGCGGGGTGGTGATCACCTTCCTCTACTTCTTTGCGATTTGCCCGCTGCTGTGGATTTACGGCGTCACCATTACCAACACCTTTATGACCTTCTGGGAAAACCAGCTCCAGATGCCGGCCCTGAACCGTGGCTTTGTGGCCCTGTTCCTGCTGCTGCTGATGGCGTTCGTGATCTGGTTTGGTAAAGACCTGATGGTAAAAGTGATGAGCTGGCTGGTGTTCCCGTTCATTGCCAGCCTGGTGCTGATCTCTCTGTCGCTGATCCCTTACTGGAACTCTGCCGTGATCGACCAGGCGAGCCTGAGCGATATCTCCTTTACCGGGCACGATGGCATTCTGGTCACCGTCTGGCTGGGGATTTCGATCATGGTCTTCTCCTTTAACTTCTCGCCAATCGTCTCTTCGTTTGTGGTGTCGAAGCGTGAAGAGTACGAAGGGGAGTTTGGTAAAGAGTACACCGAGCAGAAATGTTCCAAAATCATCGGCCGCGCCAGCATGCTGATGGTCGCCGTGGTGATGTTCTTCGCCTTTAGCTGCCTGTTTACGCTCTCTCCGCAGAACATGGCGGAAGCCAAAGCGCAGAACATTCCGGTGCTCTCTTACCTCGCAAACCACTTCGCGACCATGTCTGGCACCAAATCGACCTTTGCCACCGTGCTGGAATACGGCGCATCGATTATCGCGCTGGTGGCGATTTTCAAATCCTTCTTCGGCCACTATCTGGGCACGCTTGAAGGGCTGAACGGCCTGGTGCTGAAGTTTGGTTACAAGGGTGACAAGAAGAAAGTCTCCGTCAGCAAACTGAACACCATCAGCATGATCTTCATCATGGGCTCAACCTGGGTGGTGGCTTACGCCAACCCGAACATTCTGGACCTGATCGAAGCCATGGGTGCGCCGATTATCGCTTCTCTGCTGTGTCTGCTGCCGATGTTCGCCATCCGTAAAGTCCCTGCCCTGGCGAAGTTCAGAGGCAGAACCGAGAACATCTTTGTCACCCTGATTGGTCTGCTGACCATTCTGAATATCGCCTACAAACTGTTCTGATTTGAGCTCAGGAAGAGCGGAGTAAAGACATGAATGAATTTCCGGTTGTATTGGTCATTAACTGTGGATCGTCCTCTGTTAAGTTCTCAGTGCTCGATGCGGCAAGCTGCGACGCGCTGGTAACGGGTCTGGCGGACGGTGTGAACACAGACAACGCCTTTATATCCGTGAATGGGGGCGAGCCAGTAACCCTGGCTCGCAAGGACTACGAAGGGGCGCTGGCAGCCATCGCCCTCGAGCTGGAAAAGCGCGATTTGATGAGCAGCGTGGCCTTAATTGGCCACCGCATTGCCCACGGCGGCAGCCTCTTCAGCGAGTCCACCCTCATCACCGAGGCGGTGATTGACCAGATTCGGCAGGTATCTCCCCTGGCGCCGCTGCACAACTACGCCAACCTCAGCGGCGTGGAAGCGGCGCAGCATCTTTTTCCTGGCGTACAGCAGGTGGCGGTGTTTGACACCAGCTTCCATCAGACGCTGCCGCCCCAGGCCTATCTGTACGGCCTCCCGTATCGCTATTTCGAAGAGCTGGGGGTGCGCCGCTATGGTTTCCACGGGACATCGCACCGCTATGTTGCCCAGCAGGCGTATGCGCTGCTGGATCTGCCCCAGCACGACAGCGGGCTGGTGATTGCCCACCTCGGTAACGGGGCGTCGATCTGCGCTGTCTGTAACGGCCAGAGCGTGGATACGTCGATGGGCATGACCCCGCTGGAAGGGTTGGTGATGGGCACCCGCTGCGGCGATGTCGATTTTGGCGCGATGGCGTGGATTGCCCAGCAAACCGGGCAATCGCTTGAAGAGCTGACCCGCGTGGTTAACAAAGAGTCTGGCTTACTGGGGCTCTCTGGCCTGTCGTCCGACCTGCGCACGCTGGAAAAAGCCTGGCACGACGGGCATGAACGCGCGCGCCTCGCCATCGGGACGTTCGTGCAGCGTATCGCCCGACACATCGCCGGGCATGCGGCCTCCCTGCACCGGCTGGACAGCATTGTCTTTACCGGCGGCATCGGTGAGAACTCGGTACTGATCCGCCAGCTAGTCACGGATCGTCTCCGGGTATTCGGTATCGAACTGGATCACGCCCGCAATGCCCTGCCAAACAGTGAAGGCGAGCGGGTGATCACTGCCGCTGCCTCCCGCGCCGTCTGCGCGGTGATCCCCACTAACGAAGAAAAAATGATCGCGCTGGATGCCCTCCGTCTTGGAAAGGTGAGTCTGGCTGCGGCGTATGCCTGATACAGAGAGAACATCATGAAAGTAACAATGGATACCCGTGTCGCCCCTTACAGCGACGCGTGGGCCGGCTTTCGCGGCAACGACTGGCAAGACAGCATTAACGTGCGCGATTTTATTCAGCACAACTACACCCCCTACGAGGGTGACGAATCCTTCCTGGCGCAGGCCACGCCTGCCACGACGGCATTGTGGCAGAAGGTGATGGAGGGCATTCGTCAGGAAAACGCCACCCACGCCCCGGTCGATTTCGACCTCAACGTAGCGACCACCATTACCGCCCACGGACCGGGCTATATCGACAAGGATCTTGAAACGGTGGTGGGGCTGCAAACGGATAAACCGCTTAAGCGTGCCCTGCATCCGTACGGCGGGATCAACATGATCCGCAGCTCGTTCGAAGCCTACGGTCGCGAAATGGATCCGCAGTTCGAATACACGTTCACGCATCTGCGTAAAACCCACAATCAGGGCGTGTTCGATGTCTATTCGCCGGAGATGATGCGCTGCCGTAAATCGGGCGTACTTACCGGCCTGCCGGACGGTTATGGCCGCGGGCGCATTATCGGTGACTATCGCCGCGTGGCGCTGTACGGCATCAGCTATCTGGTGCGCGAGCGTGAACTGCAGTTTGCCGACTTACAGCTCAATATGGAACGCGGGGTGGATCTGGAGGCGACGATCCGCCTGCGCGAAGAGTTATCGGAACATAAACGCGCGCTGCTGCAGATCCAGCAGATGGCAGCGAATTACGGATGCGATATTTCCCGTCCGGCGATGAACGCCCAGGAAGCGGTGCAGTGGCTGTATTTCGCCTATCTGGCGGCGGTGAAATCGCAAAACGGCGGGGCGATGTCGCTGGGGCGCACGGCGACCTTCCTCGATATCTATATTGAGCGCGACATGCAGGCGGGGCGTCTGAACGAGATCCAGGCCCAGGAGCTGATCGACCATTTCATCATGAAGATCCGCATGGTGCGCTTCCTGCGCACGCCGGAGTTCGACACCCTGTTCTCGGGGGATCCGATCTGGGCAACGGAAGTGATCGGCGGGATGGGGCTGGATGGCCGTACGCTGGTGAGCAAGTCGTCGTTCCGCTATCTGCACACGCTGCACACCATGGGGCCAGCGCCGGAGCCTAACCTGACCATCCTGTGGTCCGAACAACTGCCGATCGCCTTTAAGAAATACGCGGCAGACATGTCGATCGCTACCTCGTCGCTGCAGTACGAGAACGACGATCTGATGCGCGTCGATTTTGATAGCGACGATTACGCCATTGCCTGCTGCGTCAGCCCGATGGTGATCGGCAAGCAGATGCAGTTCTTCGGGGCGCGCGCCAATCTGGCGAAAACGCTGCTGTACGCGATCAACGGTGGGGTGGACGAGAAGCTCAAAATTCAGGTCGGGCCGAAGACCGCGCCGCTGCTGGACGACGTGCTGAACTACGATACCGTGATGGCGAGCCTCGATCACTTTATGGACTGGCTGGCGGTGCAGTACGTGAGCGCGCTGAACCTGATCCACTACATGCACGATAAATACAGTTACGAAGCCTCGCTGATGGCGCTGCACGATCGCGACGTGCATCGCACCATGGCGTGCGGGATGGCCGGGCTCTCCGTGGCGGCAGACTCTTTGTCAGCCATAAAATACGCCACCGTCAAACCGGTGCGCGACCACACGGGCCTGGCGGTAGATTTTGTAATTGAAGGGGAGTATCCGCAGTACGGCAACAACGATGACCGCGTGGACAGCATTGCCTGCGATCTGGTTGAGCGCTTTATGAAGAAGATTCAGGCCCTGCCCACCTATCGCAACGCGGTGCCGACCCAGTCTATTCTGACCATCACCTCCAACGTGGTGTACGGCCAGAAGACCGGCAATACGCCAGACGGTCGTCGCGGCGGCACGCCGTTTGCGCCGGGGGCGAACCCGATGCACGGACGCGACCGCAAAGGCGCCGTGGCCTCGCTGACCTCGGTGGCGAAACTGCCGTTCACCTATGCCAAAGACGGTATTTCGTATACGTTCTCTATCGTGCCGCAGGCGCTGGGCAAAGACGAAGGGATCCGCAAAACCAACCTGGTGGGTCTGCTGGACGGCTACTTCCATCACGAAGCGTCGATCGAAGGCGGGCAGCATCTGAACGTCAACGTGATGAACCGGGAAATGCTGATGGATGCGATTGAGCATCCGGAGAACTACCCGAACCTGACGATCCGCGTATCGGGCTACGCGGTGCGCTTTAATGCGCTCACGCGCGAGCAGCAGCAGGACGTGATTTCACGGACCTTTACTCACGCGCTGTAAGTCCGATCCTGTCACCACGCCTCCTTCCTGCAAGGGGGCATTTTTTTGCCCGCTCAACATACAAAATTGTTTATATAATTATTTACACCTGATCATCCGTTCTTGAAAAACAATGTGCCTGTTTCTCCCCCTAAACAGTACCGAAGGACATTAAGATGATGAAAATAACGCGTATTGCTTTGGCTGCTGCCTCTCTGGTGGTGTGCAGTTTTACCGCGCAGGCGGCTAACGTCGAGGCCGCTCCCACTCCAGCGCAGGATCCGCTGGTACAACACCTGAAACTGAGCCCGGAGCAGGTGAAGAAAATTGAAGGTCTCCACCAGCAGCTGGCGGACAACGTCAGCAAGATCCCGATGACCGGCGTTAAAGACGGGGCGTTGATTGACATGTTCCATGCCGGGAAATGGGACGAAAGCACGGTTAAAAATCAGCTGGCAGCGTTCAGCAAGATTGAAGAGCAAACCCGCTATTACCGCGTGAAATACTACTTTGATGTGAGCCAGGTGCTAACGCCGGAGCAGCGTACACAGGTTAAATCGGATATGGCGGAAGTGCTGGCCAACTGATTCTTCGCCCGCGCCCGGCGCGGGATTTTTGTTTCTTGAAGTCCATCACGGTTAGAAAACATTTTCTCTTTTTCCTCTGTCAGGAGTATTTTTTTCTTTCCACAGTACAAGTCCACACAAATGTTGTGACTTTTTTCTCCGCCTCTCTCGCTATTATCTTTTCATTCTAATAATCCACGCCTGCACCTGACTGACTCACTATCGCTGGTGAGCGGATACCCAAAACAATAACGATCTACCCTACAAAATAAGCGAGTGCCTAATGGATACGGCGACAAACAGCAGCGTGATTGTGAACGACTCCCCGGCGGCAACACGGGCGGGAATGAGCGAGAGTGAATGGCAGGAAGCAATTAAATTCGACAGTAACGATACCGGTTGGATAATCATGAGTATCGGAATGGCGATCGGGGCAGGGATTGTTTTTCTCCCGGTCCAGGTGGGATTAATGGGGCTGTGGGTTTTCCTGCTCTCTTCCATTATTGGCTACCCGGCGATGTACCTGTTTCAGCGGTTATTTATTAATACGCTGGCGCAATCACCGGAGTGCAAAGATTATCCGAGCGTGATCAGCGGCTATTTAGGTAAAAACTGGGGCATCTTATTAGGGGCGCTCTATTTTGTGATGCTGGTGATCTGGATGTTCGTCTATTCCACAGCAATCACCAATGACAGTGCTTCTTATCTGCATACCTTCGGCGTCACCGACGGCCTGCTGTCAGAAAACCCGCTGTATGGTTTATGCCTGATATGTATTCTGGTGGCAATCTCATCCCGGGGAGAAAAGCTGCTGTTTAAAGTCTCCAGCCTGATGGTGCTCACCAAACTGCTGGTGGTGGCCGCGTTAGGCTTGTCGATGATTGGCCTGTGGCATCTGCATAACGCAGGTACGCTGCCGCCGATGGGGCTGCTGATTAAAAATGCCATTATCACGCTGCCGTTTACCCTAACCTCCATTCTCTTTATTCAGACGCTCAGTCCGATGGTTATCTCCTACCGCTCACGGTCGACATCCATCGAAGTGGCGCGGCATAAAGCGCTGCGGGCGATGAATATCGCATTTGGCATTCTGTTTGTGACCGTCTTTTTCTATGCCGTCTCTTTTACGCTGGCGATGGGGCATGACGAAGCGGTGAAAGCCTACGAGCAAAATATCTCCGCGCTGGCGATTGCCGCGCAGTTTATTAGCGGCGACGGCGCGGGCTGGGTCAAAATCGTCAGCGTGGTTCTGAATATCTTTGCGGTAATGACCGCCTTCTTCGGGGTTTATCTTGGCTTTCGTGAAGCGACGCAGGGCATCGTGATGAATATTCTGCGTCGCAGAATGCCAGCGGACAAAATCAATCAACGCACCGTACAGCGCGGCATTATGGTCTTCGCCATTCTGCTTGCCTGGAGCGCCATTGTATTAAATGCGCCGGTGCTGAGTTTCACCTCTATCTGTAGCCCGATATTCGGCATGGTGGGCTGCTTAATTCCGGCGTGGCTGGTCTACAAAGTCCCCGCGCTGCACAAATACAAAGGCGTGTCGCTGGTGATTATTATCATCACCGGGCTGCTGCTGTGTGTTTCTCCTTTCCTCGCATTTTCCTGAGGCGTAATAAAGGTCGTAACGATGTCTGAGCAAATGAATACTGAATGGAATCTGTTTATTCGCGCGGTGCAGGAGGAAGTAAAGCCTGCGCTAGGGTGCACGGAGCCGATTTCGCTGGCGCTGGCCTGTGCTATCGCGGCTGAACAGCTGGGCGGCGAGATCACGCAGATTGAGGCGTGGGTATCGCCGAACTTAATGAAAAATGGGCTGGGTGTGACGGTGCCTGGCACCGGGATGGTCGGGCTGCCCATCGCCGCCGCGCTGGGGGCCATGGGGGGCAATGCGCAGGGTGGGCTTGAGGTGCTAAAAGATGCCTCTGACGCATCAATTGTCCAGGCAAAAGCGCTGCTGTTGGCCGGAAACGTGCAGGTGAAGCTGCAGCAACCCTGCGACGACATTCTCTATTCCCGAGCCGTTGTCTATGCCGGAGCAGAATCGGCGAGCGTCACCATTGCAGGGGGGCATACGCGAGTGGTGCAGATTGTCCGTCAGGGGGAAACGCGCTTTACCCTGGATGAACAGCCGTCGTACAACCCTGACGATCCGCTGGCGATGCTGTCGCGCACCACGCTGTCGCAGATCCTGGCATTTGTCGAGCACGTCCCGTTCCCGGCGATTCGTTTTATTTTGCAGGCCGCGCGTCTGAACGATGCTCTGTCCCGGGAGGGGCTTACCGGCAAGTGGGGGCTGCATATCGGTGCTACGCTGCATAAGCAGCAGGCGCGCGGCTTAGTTGCTCAGGATGTTGACTCGGAGATAGTTATCCGTACCAGCGCTGCGTCGGATGCCCGCATGGGCGGTGCGACGCTGCCGGCAATGAGCAATTCAGGATCGGGCAATCAGGGCATTACGGCCACGATGCCGGTGCTGGTGGTCGCCGAGCATGTTCAGGCGAGTGAGGAAAAGCTGGCCCGGGCGCTGATGCTCTCGCACCTGTCGGCGATTTATATCCACCATCAGCTTCCTCGTCTGTCGGCGCTCTGTGCAGCGACCACGGCGGCGATGGGCGCGGCGGCAGGGATGGCATGGCTGATGGATGGCCGGTATCAATCTATCGCGATGGCGATCGGCAGTATGATCGGCGATGTCAGCGGGATGATCTGTGATGGGGCGTCTAACAGCTGCGCGATGAAGGTCTCAACCAGCGTCGGCAGTGCCTGGAAATCGGTAATGATGGCGCTCGATGATTCTGCCGTCAGCGGCAATGAAGGGATTGTGGCGCATGATGTCGAGCAGTCTATCGCCAACCTCTGCTCACTGGCGTGTCGGTCGATGCAGGAAACTGACCAGCAGATTATCGAGATAATGGCGCAGAAGGCGTCCCGATAAAAATGATCTGCACGGACGGTTCCCTCTCCCAGGAGGGAAAGGGAACCGTCAGTTACACCGGTAAATCAATCAACAGCGCACGCAGCGGCGTGTCGGCCACCAGGGTGATATTCGCTTCATCGCGGATAAACGCCCCGTCACCGCAGGTCAGCGCCTCTTTTTCTTCCTCAGAGGTTAACGCATGCACCGTCCCGTGAATGGATTGCAGGTAGGCGCGCGGTCCGTGGAGCTGAAAACTCAGACGTTCACCTTTGTCCAGCTCGATGTGATGCAGCCATACCTGCTGGCGCAGTTGCAAACTGTTCGCGCTGGCATCCGGCGAGGCCAGCAGCTGTTGCTTACCGCCCTGCAAATCAATCTTCTGCACCGGCGGGTTTTCCCGCTCCGGGCAGGCATCCAGCCACAGCTGCAGGCGGGTCAGCGTTTTATCTTTGCTGAGGTTATGCTCGCTGTAGCTAATCCCCGGCTGGGTGGCGATCAGCAAGGCTTCGCCCGCCTTCGCCTGCACATGGTTGCCCTCGCTGTCGCGGTATTCGGCTTCGCCTTCAAGAATCAGATTCAGGATATCCACTTTCGGATAGGTGCGCGGCTGGAAGGAGGCGCCAGGTGCCAGCACTTCCTGATTTAACACGCGCAAAGAGGCATAGCCCAACAGCTTCGGGTCAAAGTAGTGGCCAAAGGAAAAGGTGTAGCGGGCCTGCAGCCAGCCGAAATCGGCTTGTCCGCACTGTTTAGCTGTTCTTGTCGTAATCATAATCCTGACCTCTCTTTACACTAAAACAATGGTAAAGGTATGGACGCTGCATTGTTAGCCAGATATTCTGCCCGGTATGTTCAAATTTCCTGAATGAGAACGCCATGGCTAAAGAGAGAGCATTAACCCTTGAAGCACTGCGGGTGATGGACGCAATTGACCGGCGGGGCAGCTTCGCCGCTGCGGCGGATGAACTGGGGCGCGTGCCATCGGCCCTGAGCTACACCATGCAGAAGCTGGAAGAAGAGCTGGATGTGGTGCTGTTTGACCGCTCCGGTCATCGAACAAAATTCACCAACGTGGGGCGGATGTTGCTCGAGCGTGGCCGCGTGCTGCTGGAAGCGGCAGATAAGCTCACCACCGATGCCGAAGCGCTGGCGCGCGGCTGGGAAACCCACCTGACGCTGGTCACCGAAGCGCTGGTACCCACCTCGGCACTCTACCCGCTGGTGGATCGTCTGGCGGATAAGGCCAACACCCAGCTTTCAATCATTACCGAAGTGCTTGCCGGGGCGTGGGAGCGCCTGGAGCAGGGCAGGGCGGATATCGTGATTGCCCCGGATATGCACTTTCGTTCCTCGTCCGAGATCAACTCCCGCAAGCTGTATAAAGTGATGAACGTGTACGTGGCGGCCCCGGATCACCCCATTCATCAGGAGCCTGAGCCGCTGTCTGAAGTCACCCGCGTGAAGTATCGCGGCGTGGCGGTGGCCGATACCGCCCGCGAGCGTCCGGTATTAACCGTCCAGCTGCTCGACAAACAGCCACGTCTCACCGTCAGCACGCTGGAGGATAAGCGTCAGGCGCTGCTGGCCGGGCTGGGCGTAGCCACCATGCCGTATCCGTTTGTGGAAAAAGACATTGCCGAAGGGCGGTTGCGGGTGGTTAGCCCGGAATACACCAGCGAAGTGGACATCATTATGGCGTGGCGTCGTGACAGTATGGGCGAAGCCAAATCCTGGTGTCTGCGTGAGATCCAGAAGCTGTTCACCCAACGATAATACCGTCATCAGGCCCGGCAGGCGCAGCGCCGCCGGGCGGTTCATCAGCGATTTAGCAGGGGATCCGGCCCGAAACGGTTTTCACCTTCCGTCCCGCGCTGGCAGTTGAAGAGCAAAATTATCAGCCAGCCAAGGACCGGGATCAGCACCAGCAGCAGCCACCATGCCGAACGATCCGTATCGTGCAGGCGGCGAAACAGCACAGCCCACCAGGGCAGAAACACCAGCACGCCATAAAGGGTGGTGAGAATACCTTCTCCGCCTGCCCGCTCCCAACCCAGCATCTTGTCGATCAAACTCAGCACGCAAATCAGGATGAAGTTCACCAGGGTGAACATCCAGAACTCTTTGCGCCGGGCGCGACCTTTAAACCCAATATAATTTCTCAGTACTTTTAGATACCAGTCCATTTTTTGTGGCCTCAGTAGCAATTAATCGCTTGTTTTCTAAAAGCATAGACGGGAATAAAAGGAGGGTAAAGGGCGCCCGAAAGCGCCCTGAAGACTTAGCCGAAGCGGACGTCGCGGCCGTGGGGTTCGTTAAGATCCTGCCACGGACCGATGGAGATAATGCCCGTCGGATTGATGGTTTTATGGCTGCAATAATAGTGGTGGCGAATATGGTCAAAATCGACGGTTTCCGCGATGCCCGGCATCTGATAGATGTCGCGCAGGAAGCCATACAGGTTGAGATAATCGCTGATCCGGTGCTTATCACACTTGAAATGGGTGACATACACCGGGTCAAAGCGCACCAGGGTGGTCCACAGACGCAGATCTGCTTCGGTCAGCTGATCGCCGGTGAGATAGCGATGCTGCCCCAGAATTTGCTCCAGCCGCCCCAGCGACTCAAACACCTTCGTTACCGCCTCGTCGTACGCTTCCTGGCTGGTGGCAAACCCGGCTTTATAGACGCCGTTGTTCACGTTGTCGTAAATCCAGCTGTTCAGGTCGTCAATTTTATCGCGCAGCGCAGGCGGGTAAAAATCACCGGCCCGGGCACCCTGGGCATCGAAGGCGGTATTCAGCATGCTGATGATTTCCGCCGATTCATTGCTGACGATGGTCTGATTTTTCTTGTCCCACAGTACCGGGACGGTCACGCGTCCGGTGTAGTGCGGATCGGCCTGCAGATAGAGCTGATAGAGGAAATCATGGTGATACAGCGTATCGCCGGTTGCCGCCGGGAAATCATCCCCAAAGGTCCAGCCGTTTTCCAGCATCAGCGGATGCACAACCGACACGGGGATCAGCGATTCCAGGCCTTTCAGGGCGCGCACGATCAGGGTGCGGTGTGCCCAGGGGCAGGCCAGCGAAACGTACAGATGATAGCGATCTTTCTCGGCCGCAAAGCCGCCTTCACCGCTTGGGCCGGGCGCACCATCCGCCGTCAGCCAGTTGCGGAAGGCGGATGTGGAACGTTTAAAACGTCCTCCGGTGGATTTGGTGTCATACCAGATGTCCTGCCAGACGCCGTCTACGAGTTGTCCCATGTATTCCTCCTCAGATAGCAAAAGCGAGGAGATGTCTCCTCGCTTTTTTAATTCAGTATAGCGTGCTTACCACTTCTTATTCAGGACGCGGTCGATACTGAACGCACCCGGACCAGTGATAGCCAGCAGCAGGTAGCCGCCTGAGATGGTCAGGTTTTTCATGAACATCAGGGAGTTCATCCCTTCGGCAAAGTTGCTGTGGAACAGGAACGCGGTCAGCAGCGTAAAGCCTGCGGTAAACAGCGCCGTGGTGCGGGTCAGGAAACCGAACAGAATCGCCAGCCCACCGCCCAGTTCAAGCAGAATGGTCAGCGGCAGCAGGAACCCCGGAACGCCCATCGCTTCCATGTACTGCTGGGTACCTGCGTAGCCACCGATTTTGCCCCAGCCTGCAGTAATAAACAGGATTGGCATCAGAACGCGCGCTACCAGTACACCAACATCTTCTAATTTTTTCATCTTACTCTCCAGGGAACCACATGGGCTGTAAATACGGTTTAGTGTGCAATATCGGGCGGATGCCGCGGTGTTGCTGTCGATGGAGAGAATCATAAACGGGGTGAATGGCAATTGTTAGCAAGGAAAACTGTCAATCTTCATCAAAGATATTGAGTAAGCGCAGCGGGGAAGGGTAGGGTAGAAATAAGTAAAGCGCCCTCAGGCGCTTTATCAGATGAAGCAGGCTGTCACGTCAATACGCGTCGAATTTGCGCAATTGCTGCTGGTTAATCGTCGCTTTAACCAGCCTCCATGCGCTCCAGACGCCCAGACCACGGCGCGCCCAGCGGATCAGCATATTGGGGTGACGGACTGCCCGCACCGCCATAATGCTGCTTCCAACCAGCGCCCAGGCGCGCAGATTAAGGAAGGTATTCCATCCACGATCGTACGCGTGCGTCACTTCCAGCCACTCCCGACTGCTGGCCGACAGATCCAACCGCTGCTGCTGGATCTGGCTCAGCAGAAAGGCCTTATCTCGCTGACGTTCAGATCGGCTTCTGCTCACGGCTTGCCATCCTCCAGCAATGACCGATCGTTGGCCAGTTCCTTACGGGTATGATGTAACAGGGTGGAGTGGCGCACTTTGCGCATCGTCCATATTCCCCCGATCAGGGCGGCAAGCAGCAGCACCACGGTCGTTGCGATCATCGCATTGAGGCGGTACTGCGGATCGATGGCCCAGATAATCAATACCATCAGGCTCATTAAACCAAAGGCGGCGAAGAGCATGGTCAACCCCAGCATCAGCAGCAGCTGGAAGAGGTTTGCTTTCTCCTCTTCCAGTTCGACCACCGCCAGCCGGATGCGCGTCTCCGCGATGCCAACGAGGGTGGTCAAAATCCGCTGTCCGATACCAAGAACGTTTTTAGCGGGCCCGTGTGGTTGACGTGAATCTTCCATAATTAACGTCGCGTGAGCAGCATGCCGATAACGACGCCGACTGCGGCACCGATACCCACGCCTGCCCACGGGTTGTCGCGCACGTATTCATCGGCACGCGCGGCGGCTTCACGGGTCTGTTTCGCCAGCGCATCACCGGTTTCACCCAAACGGTAGCGGCTCTCTTCTAAAGCCTGCTGCGCTTTGCTACGCAGCTTGCTCAGCTCTTCTTTTGACTTATCGCCTGAAGAGCTCAGCACTTCTTCCAGGGTATCCGCCAGGGACTTCAGTTCAGCTCGTAAATGTTCTGACGTGGTATCTTTTGACATGATTCTCTCCTGTTGAGACTTCCGTTATATCAATAATCCCGAGATTCCAGCGCTTTCAGTTCGTCCTGCGCTTCTTTCAGTTTTTGCTCACGTTTAGCAACTTTCTCTGCATCGCCTTTCTCTTTGGCCTCCGCCAGATCGCGGTGGCGCTCTGCAATCTCATCCTTCTGCTCTGCAATCTTTTTCCGATGATCGGCACGCAGCTTGCTGTCGGAGCAGTTAGCTTTCACTTCGCTTAACGCTTTCTTCAGCCCATTGATTCGGTTCTGATTGTTATGCTTTTCAGCGTAACTGATCTCGCGCTGGATATCCTGTTCCTTCTCCTGGCAGGGCGAGTTCGCGAACGCTGCTGTGCTTAACGAAAAAAGGGCGAGGCCCAGAATGATGCGGTAATTCATTGTTGAAACCTTCCATTGTTTTCGACATCGCCGTAGAGATGTCGATTTCCAGAGTCATGCGGAGTACGAGTGGCAGGTGCTCCGCGTACTTAAGCATAGTAAGTAAACGGTGATATCACCAAAGTGAGTGAAAAGATTCAGAATAGTGGAAGTTTAGCCGGCGAGGCGTGAGGTATCGCGCAGACGCGTCAGCCAGGCAGCAGCCTGATTATCCTCATCCTGTTGGGCAATGATGTAGTCGTGGGCCATACTTCGGTCGAGCACCTTTTTCGCCGCGGCGCTCTGCGCGCTGGAGTCGAAGGTGATCAGCAGGACGTCGTCTTTTGGCGTGATGCTTTTGAACTGAATGCCGTTGGCATCAAGATGATGCCAGACGGAGAAACCGTCCGGCATGCTGGCGCCGCGGTTCACGGAGCGGATGGCCAGCGTCGAGTCCTGCGTCTGCAGGGCTGCCCATGCCAGCAGCATGGCGCTGAACATAATCAACGCCACCATGGCCCAGGATAAACGGCGCAATGCAAGGTTCGGGCTGGCCATAACTTAACTCTGGCTCCCGTGCTTTTTCTTCCACAGCACCACCAGCGACCCCACCAGACCAAATACCAGCAGCACCACCGGCAGGATCATCAGGCAGGACATCAGCTGATCTTCGTACTTGAGGAACACCGGCGTCTTGCCGAGCAGGTAGCCCAGAGTGGTCAGGATCAGCACCCACAGCAGGCCGCTCATCCAGTTAAAGAACTGGAAACGCGCGCTGTTAAGACCGGAAAGACCGGCAATCGTTGGCAGCAATGTGCGCACAAAGGCGATAAAGCGGCCAACCAGCAGCGCAGACAGCCCGTGTTTGTGGAACAGGTGGTGCGCACGCTGATGATAATGAGCCGGTAAGTGCGAAAGCCAGTTCTGCACGATGCGCGTATTACCCAGCCATCGTCCCTGGATATAGCTCACCCAGCAGCCAAGACTCGCGGCGATGGTGAGCAGCAGGACGGTTTGCGGGAACTGCATCGCCCCTTTTGCACACAGCACGCCCACCAGCACCAGCAGACTGTCGCCGGGCAGGAACGCGGCAGGTAGCAAACCGTTCTCAAGAAACAGAATCATAAACAGGACAAAATAGAGCATGCCGACCATGGAGGGATTGGCCAGCGTTTCGAAATCCTGAGCCCATAAGGCGTTCAGTAGTTGGGTCAAAAGTTCCATTCAGTATTCCTGGAAATCGGTTAACGTCGCACCTGTCAACCGGGTCAAATCAGCACGGCGACATTTTTATGATTTCATTATGGTCGCTCGCGGACACATTGTGTGGCCAGAACTGATCCCTGTTAAACGGCTAGGTAAGCAAGCACTAACTAACTTAAATGCAAAATGAATCCAATTGTAACAAAGCCAGAGGTTGTTCGTCACAGAAATTGCATCGTGATGAAGGTTGATTTTGGCTAACCCGAGGAGATGACGCGAGGGTATTTACACAGGCTGACACTATAGAGGTTTGTTTACCCACTCCAGCCGGAAGGCGCGGCAAAGCGCCTGCCGGAGGACCAGGTCACTATTTTGCGTGACTGGCAGCCGTATCGAGATGAACAACCGGATTATCCGCAAAAAGATAGCGGTCGGCATTGAATTCGAAGTCGTCACTGGTTTCGTTAAACAACATCTGCTTGGTGTTCTCCAGATGCTGCCACATCGCCAGTTTTGCCGCGTGCGGGTCTTTGCGAATCAACGCCTTGAGAATTTGGTCGTGATCGTCGCACCAGTTATCAACGGTACGGGAATCAATGTGATCGTGCAGTTTTTTCCAGTACGGGTTATGAACGCGCTGAGTCCACATTTTTTCAACAATTGCCGCCAGGGCAGTGTTCTGCGTTGCCAGCGCGACCTGAACGTGAAACTGCAAATCCCACTCGGAGTCACGGAAACATTTTTCTTTGCGCGCGTTATCCTGGATCTCCATCAGCTTCATGATGTCCTGCTTGGTCACCTGGGTGGCGGCAAACTCGGCAATGTTGCTTTCAATCAGCTGACGCGCCTGAAGCAGTTCGAAAGGACCGTAGTTAGCAAACTCCTGCTCTTCATCCGGCACAGGCGAGTGTTTTGGCTGGCTGGAAATCACATGGATACCCGACCCTTTACGCACTTCGACGTAGCCTTCAACCTCGAGCATGATGATGGCTTCACGAACCACGGTGCGACTCACGCTCTTCTCATCAGCGATGTAGCGTTCCGCAGGTAACTTCTCACCCACCAGATAAACGCCCTGCTCAATGCGAGTTTTTAGCTCGGCGGCAAGCTGCTGATAAAGACGACGCGGTTCGTTGATTTCCATATGCGCTCCAGGAAGGGTATGGCAGATAATTTGTTATACCACTTTTGCGAGTCAGCCTCCAGATTTGCCACTAAAAAAGCCGCTCCAGAGAGCGGCTTTAGGTGCCGGATATTACCCGTAGGCCCGTGCAAGCGTCAGCACTGCCGGGCAAACAGTACACGAGCTAACTTTGCGTTGCTGGCCCACCGAGCGAGCTTTTCGCCAGCTCCTCAGCAGACTGATTTTTCAGCACCGTCCAGATAAGCACCGCACCCATCAGGTCGAAGATTGCCAGCACGGCGAACAGCGGGCTAAAGCCGATGGTATCTGCCAGAGCACCCACGACGAGGGCAAACATGGTGCTGGCGGTCCAGGCCGCCATCCCGGTCAGGCCGTTCGCGGTTGCCACTTCGTTACGACCGAAGACGTCAGAAGAGAGCGTAATCAGCGCGCCGGACAGAGACTGGTGCGCAAAGCCACCGATGCACAGCAGGCCGATAGCCACGTACGGGCTGGTGAACAGGCCAATCATCCCTGGGCCAATCATCAGCAGTGCGCCCATGGTTACAACCATTTTGCGCGACACAATCAGGTTCACACCAAACCAGCGCTGGAACAGCGGTGGCAGGTAGCCGCCGACGATGCAGCCGAGGTCAGCGAACAGCATTGGCATCCAGGCGAACATGGCAATTTCTTTCAGGTTAAAGCCGTAGACTTTAAACATGAACAGCGGGATCCAGGCGTTAAACGTACCCCAGGCCGGTTCTGCCAGGAAACGTGGCAGGGCGATACCCCAGAACTGACGGGTGCCCAGAATCTGCAGCACGGTCATTTTCTTGCCGTTGTTGGTCTGGTGCTGAGACTCCTGACCCCCAATGATGTATTCACGCTCTTCTTCAGACAGTTTTTTCTGATCGCGTGGGTGCTTGTAGAAGATAAGCCAGGCCATCGCCCAGGCAAAGCTCAGCACGCCCGAGATAATGAACGCCAGCTGCCAGCTGTGCATCACGATAGCCCACACCACCAGCGGCGGAGCAATCATTGCACCGATAGACGAACCGACGTTGAAGTAACCCACCGCGATGGAACGCTCTTTCGCCGGGAACCACTCAGACGCGGCTTTCAGACCGGCCGGGATCATGGCGGCTTCTGCCGCACCGACTGCACCACGTGCCAGCGCCAGACCACCCCAGCTGCCCGCCAGCGCGGTTGCGCCGCAGAAAATCGCCCAGGTCACGGCGAAGACCGCGTAGCCGATTTTGGTGCCCAGAATGTCCAGAACATAGCCGGCAACCGGCTGCATGATGGTATAAGCCGCAGAGTAGGCCGCGATAATGTAGGAGTACTGCTGTGTGGAGATATTCAGTTCCTGCATCAGCGTTGGCGCAGCCGCCGCTATGGTGTTACGCGTCAGGTAGCCCAGCACGGTGCCCAGCGTCACCAGTGCGATCATGTACCAACGTAACCCTTTAATTTTACGCATGTAAAACCTCATCGTTATGTTATTTCCGCACTGTCGTGCGGTGCCTCTCTACGCGGTGCGGGAGAGGCTTGTAACGGGAGGGCGTAGCCAGGAGAGACTCCCGGAACGGCCCGAACCTTGCCATAAGTAATCGTGCATAAGTCGGTATCCGTACCGCTAAATCCGATGCCTGAAGCACCGGTATTGCATTCCGTCGGCTTATATTTTGCGACGGCGAAAAGATAACTTGTCATACAGCTTTAAAAGGTGAGAGCCATCACAAATGTGTCAATATTTGTAAGGTCATTGTAATTGCTGCGTCAAGCCAGTACTGGCGCGGGCTTAGGCAGGGTTTACCCCTTAGGGCTTAGTTTATTTGTTGACGTTTATTGATCTAACTCACGAAAAAATCATCTGACTCTGGAAATTGGTGTGATAACTTTGCAGCATCTAAACATTACCTTTCTGACGCACTCGTAAACTCGTAAGAGGAAGACGCTAATGACCCCGTTTATGACCGAAGATTTTCTGTTAGATACTGAATTTGCCCGCCGTCTGTATCATGACTACGCCAAAGATCAGCCGATTTTCGACTACCACTGCCATCTTCCACCGCAGCAGGTTGCCGAAAATTACCGTTTCAAAAACCTGTATGACATCTGGCTGAAAGGTGACCACTACAAATGGCGCGCGATGCGGACCAACGGCGTAGCGGAACGTCTATGTACCGGCGACGCGTCCGATCGCGAGAAATTTGACGCCTGGGCAGCGACCGTGCCGCACACCATCGGTAACCCGCTGTATCACTGGACGCACCTCGAGCTGCGTCGTCCGTTCGGCATCACCGGCAAGCTGCTTTCCCCGAGCACAGCCGATGAAATCTGGAACGAATGCAACGAACTGCTGGCTCAGGACGCGTTCTCTGCCCGCGGCATCATGAAGCAGATGAACGTGAAGATGGTCGGCACCACCGACGATCCGATTGATTCTCTGGAGCATCACGCGGTTGTCGCCAAAGACACCTCTTTTGACGTTAAAGTCCTGCCGAGCTGGCGCCCGGACAAAGCCTTCAACATTGAGCAGGCGACCTTTGCCGACTACATGGCGAAGCTGAGTGAAGTGTCTGATACCGAGATCCGCCGCTTTGCCGATCTGCAAACGGCGCTGGCAAAACGTCTGGATCACTTTGCAGCACACGGCTGTAAAGTGTCTGACCACGCGCTTGACGTGGTGCTGTTTGCCGACGCCAACGAAGGCGAGCTGGACAGTATTCTGGCGCGTCGCCTCGGCGGTGAGAGCCTGAACGAACGTGAAGTGGCGCAGTTCAAAACCGCAGTGCTGGTATGGCTGGCAGCGGAATATGCCCGTCGCGGCTGGGTGCAGCAGTACCACATCGGTGCGCTGCGCAATAACAACCAGCGTCAGTTCAAACTGCTGGGTGCTGACGTGGGCTTCGACTCCATCAACGACCGTCCGCTGGCGGAAGAGCTCTCTAAGCTGCTGAGCAAACAGAACGAAGAAAACCTGCTGCCAAAAACCATTCTTTACTGCCTGAACCCACGCGATAACGAAGTGCTGGGCACCATGATCGGCAACTTCCAGGGCGAAGGGATGCCGGGCAAGATGCAGTTCGGTTCCGGCTGGTGGTTCAACGATCAGAAAGATGGCATGGAACGTCAGATGACCCAGCTGGCGCAGCTCGGTCTGCTGAGCCGCTTCGTTGGTATGCTAACCGACAGCCGCAGCTTCCTTTCTTATACTCGCCATGAATACTTCCGCCGCATTCTGTGCCAGATGATTGGCCGCTGGGTGGCAGCGGGCGAAGCGCCAGCCGATATCCAGCTGCTGGGCGAAATGGTGAGAAACATCTGCTTTAACAATGCGCGCGACTACTTCGCCATTGAACTGAACTAAGCCTTTGAGGTTGATATGCAATACATCAAGATCCATTCGCTGGATAACGTTGCAGTAGCGCTGGCCGATCTGAGCGAAGGCACGGAAGTGACTTTCGAGAACCAGGTCGTCACGCTTCGTCAGGCGGTTTCGCGCGGACATAAATTCGCGCTGGGCGAAATTGCCAAAGGCGAAAACGTGGTGAAATACGGCTTGCCGATCGGTCATGCGCTGGCTGATATCGCGGCGGGTGAATTCATTCACTCCCACAATACGCGCACCAATCTGAGCGATCTGGATGAGTACAGCTATCAACCTGATTTTCAGGCTGAAGACAACCAGCAAGACGATCGTGACGTGCAGATTTATCGCCGCGCCAGCGGTGAGGTAGGGATCCGCAATGAGCTGTGGATCCTGCCGACCGTCGGCTGCGTCAACGGGATCGCCCGTCAGATCCAGAGCCGGTTCCTGAAAGAGACTCACGATGCCGAAGGCACCGACGGCGTGTTCCTGTTCAGCCACACCTACGGCTGTTCCCAGCTGGGCGACGATCACATCAACACCCGCACCATGCTGCAAAACATGGTGCGCCACCCGAATGCCGGCGCGGTGCTGGTGATTGGTCTGGGCTGTGAGAACAACCAGGTCGATGCCTTCCGCGAAACGCTGGGTGATTTCGATGCCTCTCGCGTCCATTTCATGGTCTGCCAACACCAGGATGATGAAGTGGAAGCCGGGCTGGAGCACCTGCACCAGCTGTATGAGGTGATGCGTCACGACCAGCGCGAAGCGGGCAAGCTGAGCGAGCTGAAGTTTGGCCTCGAGTGCGGCGGCTCGGACGGTTTGTCCGGCATTACCGCCAACCCGATGCTGGGCCGTTTCTCCGATTACGTGATTGGCAACGGCGGCACCACCGTGCTGACCGAAGTGCCGGAGATGTTCGGCGCGGAACGCATTCTGATGAGCCACTGTCGCGACGAAGAGACGTTTGAAAAGACCGTCACCATGGTTAACGACTTCAAACAGTACTTCATTGCCCACAACCAGCCGATTTACGAAAACCCCTCCCCGGGTAACAAAGCGGGCGGTATCACCACGCTCGAAGAAAAATCCCTCGGCTGTACCCAGAAAGCGGGTGCCAGCCAGGTGGTGGACGTCCTGCGCTACGGCGAGCGGTTGAACACCCACGGTCTGAACCTGTTAAGCGCCCCGGGCAACGACGCCGTCGCCACCAGCGCCCTGGCGGGAGCAGGCTGCCATATGGTGCTGTTCAGCACCGGTCGCGGCACGCCGTACGGCGGGTTTGTCCCGACGGTGAAAATCGCCACCAACAGCGAGCTGGCAGCGAAGAAAAAGCACTGGATTGATTTTGATGCGGGTCAGCTGATCCACGGCAAAGCAATGCCGCAGCTGTTGAATGAGTTTGTGGATGTGATTGTGGATATTGCTAACGGTAAGGCGACCTGCAACGAACGCAACGACTTCCGCGAGCTGGCGATCTTTAAGAGTGGAGTGACGCTGTAAGTCTGAATGCCGGGCGGCACTGCGTTTGCCCGGCCTACGTACTGCGTACAAAATGTAGGCCCGGTAAGGCGTAGCCGCCACCGGGCTTTTTTTTAACCTCGTAACGCGTTTTTCGCCAGACGCGCGTCTTCCGCCTGACAAACCGCGGCGGTAAACATCACGTCAGTGGAGGAGTTAATCGCCGTTTCGCAGGAGTCCTGCAGCACGCCAATAATAAAGCCTACTGCCACCACCTGCATTGCGATCTCGTTCGGGATGCCGAACATATTACAGGCCAGCGGGATCAGCAGCAGCGAACCGCCTGCTACACCGGATGCACCGCAGGCGCACAGGGCCGCCACCACGCTCAGCAGCAGCGCGGTCGGCAGATCCACCGGAATACCCAGCGTATACACCGCCGCCAGCGTCAGCACGGTAATGGTGATCGCCGCACCCGCCATATTCACGGTCGCCCCCAGTGGAATAGACACCGAGTAGGTATCACGATCCAGGTTCAGCTTCTCGCACAGCGCCATATTCACCGGAATGTTGGCGGCCGAGCTGCGGGTAAAGAAGGCAGTAACGCCACTTTCGCGCAGGCACATCAACACCAGCGGATAGGGGTTGCGACGGATCTGCAGGAACACCAGCAGCGGGTTAATGACCAGCGCCACCACGGCCATACAGCCAATCAGCACCAGCAGCAGCTGGGCGTAGCCCCATAGCGCGCCAAACCCGGTAGTTGCCAGCGTCGATGCCACCAGCCCAAAGATCCCGATTGGCGCAAAGCGGATCACCAGCTGCACGATCCAGGTCACGGCATTGGAGAAGTCGTTGATCAGGTTTTTGGTGGTGTCGTTGCTGTGGCGCAGGGCAAAGCCCAGACCGATGGCCCACACCAGAATCCCGATGTAGTTGGCGTTGAGCAGAGCATGAATCGGGTTCGCGACGATGCTCATCAGCAGGCCGTGCATCACCTCAACAATACCCGCAGGCGGCGTAATATCGGTTGCGCCGGTGGTCAGCTGCAGCGTGGAAGGGAAAATAAAACTCACCACCACTGCGGTCAGGGCTGCAGCGAAGGTCCCGAATAAATAGAGCCAGAGAATAGGGCGGATATTGGTTTTCTGCCCGTGCTGATGGTTGGCGATAGAGGCCATCACCAGCGTTAATACAAGCACCGGCGCAACGGCTTTCAGCGCGCCGACAAATAGCGTGCCGAGCAGGCCGGTGGCAACGGCAGCAGGTTTAGAGAGAAGCGCCAGGGCGATGCCCAGCACCAGGCCTACCAGTATCTGTTTAACAAGGCTGCCGCGCGAAAGACGCCCGAGCAGACCAGACGATTGCATGGTCATTGAGTGTTCCTTAAGTGAAATTGCGTTCCGTCCCGGAGGTGCTCTAAGGCACTTGTGATTCCGGATAGAGGTTTGTTGTTTGCCTGGTTGAGTATATTGAATGCGCGGGGGGTGAGAAGTGCAAAATGCTGGGTTTTACGTACTGCGTCATACTTTTTAACTTTAATTTTACATTTTATTGGCCCGACGCGCAGATGTGCGTGTCGGGCCCAAACTTTACTGCGCCTGCTGTTTTTTATCGTTCAGGTGATTAACCCAGGCATTGATCGCCAGGGTCAAGACCAGGATGCCAAACACCACGCCCAGCGAAATGGCGATCGGAATGTGATAGAAATCGACGATCATCATCTTGATGCCGATAAACACCAGAATTACCGACAGGCCGTACTTCAGCATCGAGAAGCGCTCAGCCACGCCCGCCAGCAGGAAGTACATCGCACGCAGGCCGAGGATCGCAAACAGGTTCGAGGTCAGGACAATGAACGGGTCGGTGGTCACGGCGAAAATCGCCGGGATGCTGTCGACCGCGAAGATCACGTCGCTCAGTTCGACGAGGATCAGTACCAGCAGCAGCGGCGTTGCGAACAGCAGGCCGTTCTTACGCACAAAGAAGTGCTCATTGTCGATAGTGTCGGTCATTCGCAGGTGGCTGCGGATCCAGCGCACCAGCGGCTTCTCGCCGATACCCGCCTCATCTTCTTTCGCCAGCGCCATTTTCACGCCGGTGAACAGCAGGAACGCACCGAAGACATACAGCAGCCACTCGAACTGCGTAATCAGCCAGCTACCGGCGAAGATCATGATAGTACGCAGCACAATCGCGCCCAGCACGCCGTACACCAGCACCCGACGCTGCAGCGCTGCAGGAACCGCAAAGTAGCTGAACAGCATCAGCCAGACGAAGACGTTATCGACGGCCAGCGCTTTCTCAATCAGATAGCCGGTCAGGAACGCCAGCGCTTGTGGATCGGCCACCGCGCGACCCTGGGTAAGGGAGAGATACCACCAGAAGGCGGCACAGAACAGCAAAGAGAGAGTGACCCACACCAGCGACCAGGCGGCCGCCTGCTTCATGGTCATGCCATGTTCGCCACGACGCCCCTGCAAAAAGAGATCGATCGCCAGCATGATGAGCACGACAACGGCGAATCCGCCCCATAACATTGGAGTACCGACAGAATGCATATTATTTTCCTTACGCTTAAAAAACAAAAACGGCTAACGTCAGAAGACGATAGCCGTTGCGTTTTTTATGCATAGACCTCGCCTTCCGGCAAGGTCTCACTTACAACAAGAAAGGAATACGTTCATCGTATTCCTTTTTCGTTGCCCGGCGACCGGATGCGGTTTTGTACGCATCGTAATGACGATCCACCGGCAAGGAAGTTACTCCCCTTTGCGGGTAACAAAATATGTCAGGCCATTGATTTCGTCAATGACCTGTACAGACTCATTACACAGCTTTACGCGGGAATTTCTGCGCTCACGCCGTCCGCCGGGAAGACCACGCCGGTCTGACGACGGATTTCGGTCTGCAGCTTCGCGGTGGTGCGGCTTACTGCAAGGCCCGGATGGTTCACTTCCTCGGTTTCGACCAGGCGCGCAAACACCTCTGCCTCATACAGCATAGTGTTAATATGCTGGGGCTGCGTCAGCTCCTGGGCTTTGCCGCCGCGCGGCACGTAGCTCAGCTTCTGGCATTCGGAAATCTTCTCGATCACCAAAGAGCCGTTCTCGCCCTGGATTTCGCTCGGCAGCACCGAGTCACTCACTTTTGAGTGCTGCAGCGTGACGCTGAAATCGCCGTAATCCAGCACCACCAGACCGTGGGCATCCACGCCGCTGTCGAGCAGGCTCGCGGTGGCCTGCACCCGGTGCGGCTCGCCCCACAGCGCGACCGCGGAGGCCAGGCAGTAGAAGCCGATATCCATAATCGACCCGTTGGAGAACGCCGGATTGAAGGTGTTAGGGTTCTCGCCGTCCAGATAGCGCTGATAGCGCGATGAGTACTGGCAGTAGTTAATAAAGGCTTTGCGCACTTTACCCAGCTTCGGCAACGATTGTTGCAGCAGCAGGAAGTTCGGCAGGCTGGCGGTTTTAAACGCTTCAAACAGCACCACCTGGTTTTCCCGCGCAAGCTGAATGGCCTCTTCAACCTGCTGAAGATTGGACGCCAGCGGTTTCTCGCAAATCACATGTTTTTTATGGCTGAGAAACAGCTTCGTTTGCGGGAAGTGCAGCGAATTGGGGCTGGCAAGATAGACCGCGTCAATGACATCGCTTTGCGCCATATCGTCGAGAGAGGTAAACAGATGCTCGACGAGGTAGTCGCTCGCAAAAGCTTGTGCCTGCTCAAGGCTGCGGGAATAGACTGCGGTGAGTTTATATTTGCCGGTTTCATGGGCGGCATCGACGAACTGGCGGGTGATCCAGTTCGTGCCAACGACTGCGAAACGTATCATAACGCTTTACGTGCTCCGTAGAGGGGGTCTGTGGTCACTGTAGCACGCGAGGATGACAAAACCAGTGCGCCATCACGCATTACTCTTTAACGATAAATGCGTCAGCCACAGGCGAGTATCAAACTCCAGCTGGTGATACTGCGGCTCCATATGGCAGCACAGAGAGTAGAACGCCTTGTCATGCTCTTTCTCTTTCAGGTGCGCCAGCTCGTGTACCACGATCATGCGTAAAAATGCTTCCGGCGCGTTGCGAAACACCGTCGCCACGCGGATCTCCGCTTTGGCTTTCAGCTTGCCGCCCTGCACGCGGGAGATGGCGGTATGCAGGCCGAGGGCGTTTTTCAGCACGTGGATCTTATTGTCGTACATCACTTTATTGATCGGAGGCGCGCTCTTCAAATACCGGTTTTTCAGATCCTGCGTATACTGCCAGAGGGCTTTATCCGTCGCGAAGTCGTGAGTGTCCGGATAGCGTTTTTCCAGCACCGCGCCCAGCTTTTGCTCGCTAATGAGCGTACGCACCTGGGTCAATAAATTCTCCGGATAGCCCTGGAGATAGGTTAGTTGGTTCATCAAAACCCCAAAATAATTTGAAAACGGGTATACTCACGCACCCTTTTCAGGGATAACGCCGAAATTTTACCATTCAGGAGGGCCGATGAGCCACTTAGACAACGGTTTCCGTTCACTCGACTTAAAACGTTTCCCGGAAACGGATGACGTAAACCCGCTCCAGGCGTGGGAAGCAGCGGATGAATACCTGCTGCAGCAGTTGGATGACACCGAAATCAGCGGCCCGGTTCTGATCCTGAATGATATTTTCGGTGCATTGGGCTGCGCGCTGGCCGAACATACCCCGTACAGCATCGGTGACTCCTATCTGAGCGAGCTGGCGACGCGTGAGAACCTGCGTCACAACGACATCGCGGAATCCAGCGTCAAGTTCCTCGACAGCACCGCCGAATACCCGCAGGCACCGGGCGTCGTGCTGATTAAAATTCCTAAAACGATGGCACTGCTGGAACAGCAGCTGCGTGCGCTGCGCCGGGTCGTGACACCGCAAACGCGCATTATTGCCGGGGCAAAAGCGCGTGATATTCACACCTCGACGCTGGAGCTGTTCGAGAAAGTGCTGGGTCCAACCACCACCACGCTGGCGTGGAAAAAGGCGCGCCTGATCAACTGTACCTTCAGCGAGCCTGCGCTTGCCGACGCACAGCAGATTTTAAGCTGGAAGCTGGAAGGCACCGACTGGACCATCCATAACCACGCGAACGTCTTCTCTCGTACCGGGCTGGATATTGGCGCGCGCTTCTTTATCGAGCATCTGCCGCAAAATCTGGAAGGCGAGATCGTCGATCTCGGCTGTGGTAACGGCGTGGTCGGTCTGACCCTGCTGGAGAAAAACCCAGAGGCGAGCGTGCTGTTTACCGATGAATCGCCGATGGCGGTAGCCTCCAGCCGTCTGAACGTTGAAAGCAACATGCCCGACGCGCTGGATCGCTGCGAGTTTATGATCAACAACGCCCTGTCCGGCGTCGAGCCGTTCCGCTTTAACGCGATCCTGTGCAACCCGCCGTTCCATCAGCAGCATGCGCTGACCGATAACGTGGCCTGGGAGATGTTCCACCACGCCCGCCGCTGCCTGAAAATCAACGGCGAGCTGTACATCGTGGCCAACCGCCATCTGGACTACTTCCACAAGCTGAAGAAGATTTTCGGTAACTGTGAAACGGTCGCCACCAATAAAAAATTCGTGGTGCTGAAAGCGGTGAAGACGGGCCGCAGTCGTTAAGATTGTTTTGCCGGGCGGCGCTGCGCTTGCACCGGCCTACGATCAACGTAGGCCCGGTAAGCGCAGCGCCACCGGGCGAAGACATCAAATCGCTAACGCTAATGTTGTCCCTTGGGCAATTGCCCGCCGGGCATCCAGTTCCATCGCCACGTCGCACCCGCCAATCAAATGCACCGTTTTGCCCGCTTCACGCAGCGGCTCGGCGAGATCGCGCTTCGGCTCCTGACCGGCGCACAAAATCACCTGATCCACCTGTAACAGCTGCGGCTCCCCGCCGATCAGCACGTGTAACCCCTCGTCGTCGATCTTCTGGTAGCTCACTGCCGGAATCATCTTCACGCCGCGCGAAAGCAGGGTGGTACGGTGGATCCAGCCGGTCGTTTTCCCCAGACCATCCCCCGGTTTGCTGGCTTTACGCTGCAGCATCACAATCTGGCGCGGGCTTTTTGCCAGCTGTGGCCCTTCCGGGCGCAAACCGCCGACCTGATTCAGGCTGGTGTCGATTCCCCACTCTTCGCAGAATTCGGCGATATTCTGGCTGGTGGCTTCACCCGGTTGGCTTAAATACATCGCGGTATCAAAGCCGATCCCGCCGCAGCCGATAATCGCCACGCGTTCACCCACCGGGGCTTTGTCGCGCAGCACGTCGAGATAGCTCAATACCTTCGGATGATCGATGCCCTCGATCGCAGGCAGGCGCGGGGCGATCCCGCTGGCGAGGATCGTTTCGTCAAAGTCGATCAGATCCTGGGCGGTGACCCACTGGTTGAGCCGCAGATCGACGCCCGTGATGTCGATCATTCGCGCGTAATAGCGCAGGGTTTCATAGAACTCCTCTTTGCCGGGGATCTGTTTGGCGATATTAAACTGCCCGCCGATCTCAGGGAGCGCATCAAACAGCGTCACCGCATGACCCCGCGCGGCGGCATTCACCGCAAACGCCAGCCCCGCCGGGCCTGCGCCCACCACTGCCAGCCGCTTTTTATTCACCGCTGGCACAATCGGCATTTTGGTTTCGTGGCAGGCGCGTGGGTTGACCAGGCAGGAGGTGACTTTGCCGACGAAGATCTGATCCAGACAGGCCTGATTACAGCCGATGCAGGTGTTGATCTCATCCGCCCGCCCGCTCTCGGCTTTCGACAGCAGCTCCGCATCGGCGAGGAACGGCCGCGCCATCGACACCATATCGGCATCGCCGTTCGCCAGCAGGTCGTCTGCTACCTGGGGATCGTTAATGCGGTTGGTGGTCACCAGCGGGATCGACACGCTGCCCTTCAGCTTGCGCGTCACCCAGCTGAATGCCGCGCGCGGTACCGGGGTGGCGATGGTGGGGATCCGCGCCTCGTGCCAGCCGATCCCGGTATTAATGATGGTCGCGCCTGCCGCTTCGATGGCCTGCGCCAGCTGCACGGTTTCGTCGAAAGTGCCGCCGCCCTCCACCAGATCCAGCATCGACAGGCGGAAGATGATAATAAAATCGGCCCCCGCGCGTTCGCGTACTGCGCGCACCACCTCCAGCGCAAAGCGCATCCGGCGCGGATAATCGCCACCCCACTGGTCATCGCGCTGGTTAGTGCGGGCAGCGAGGAATTCGTTAATCAGATAGCCTTCGGAGCCCATCACCTCCACGCCGTCGTAGCCTGCTTCCCGCGCCAGCGCGGCGCAGCGGGCAAAGTCGTCGATCAGGGTCAGGATCTCGTCGTGGGTAAGGGCGTGTGGCGTAAAGCGGTTGATCGGGGCCTGAATCGCCGACGGAGCCACAAGGTTTGGCTGATAGCTGTAGCGCCCGGTGTGCAGAATTTGCAGGGCGATTTTCCCGCCCTCCCGGTGGACCGCATCGGTGACGATCCGGTGGTGCGGCAGCTGTGAAGCATCATTCAGCACCGCGCCACCCTCCATTCCAACGCCCGAAAGGGCTGGCGCCACGCCGCCGGTAACAATCAGCGCCACCCCGTGGCGGGCGCGCTCGGCGTAGAAGGCCGCCAGCCGCTCAGCGCCGTCCGGGCGCTCCTCCAGGCCGGTATGCATCGAGCCCATTAACACGCGGTTTTTGAGGGTAGTGAACCCCAGATCGAGGGGGGCGAATAACGACGGGTAGCGGCTCATAGTCTCTTCCAATGTAAAATTATTGTTATGTGGTCGGATGAGTTAATAATTTAGCCAGCGGCGGGGGAAAGGTAAAAACAGGATCCAATGATTGTGATGAGATTCAAAAAGCGCGGCGTTTTTCCCCGGTGGCGCTGCGCTTACCGGGGCTACGGACAGGTGTGTTGTAGGCCGGATAAGCGCAGCGCCATCCGGCGTTTAACGTGCTGCGGGCACTAACCCCGGCGCCTGCCACATCGAGGTGGTCAGCCCGCTGTCCACCAGTCCGAGCTGGTCGGCGTAGACCGCCTGCCATTTCTGCATCATGCCGTCGTACAGCTCCCGGTGCGCCGGGTTTGGGGTGAACTCCCGGCTCCATCGCACCAGCTTCTCACCCGTCGCGGCCATATCGGCAAACAGCCCCGCGCCCGTCCCGGCGGCAATGGCGCAGCCCAGCGCGGTGGCCTCTTTCACCTCCGGCACCCGCACCGGTAACCCGGTGACGTCACTTAATATCTGGCTCCACAGCGCTCCTTTCGCGCCGCCCCCGGCAAACACCAGACCGTCAAACGTCACGCCGGAAAACTGAGAAATCTGCGCCAGGTTGCAGGCGGAGACAATCGCCGCGTTCTCTTCCAGGGCGCGGAACAGGGTGGCTTTGTTGCATTTTTCCGGGTCGATGGAGAGGTTAATGAACGACGGCGCAGCGTGATACCACTGCTTAAAGTGCATCGCGTCAGAGAAGATCGGCATCACCCCGTGGGAGCCCGGCGGCACCCGGCTGGCCATTTCTTCCATTAGCGTATAAGTGTCCACGCCAAGCCGCTCGGCAATCAGCTTCTCTTCGGCGCAGAAGGCATCGCGGAACCAGCGCATGGTCAGCCCGGTAAAGAAGCTGATCGATTCTGCCTGCGCCATGCCGGGGATCACGTGCGGGTTCACGCGGATGTTCATCTGCGGATCGGTACGTACCTGCGGCAGATTGACCACCTGCTGCCAGAAGGTGCCGCCCAGCACCGCCGTTTGCCCGGGGCGTACCACGCCCAGCCCAAGGCAGCCGAGCTGCACGTCGCCGCCGCCCATCACCACCGGCGTGCCTTCGCGCAGGCCGCATTGCTGCGCGGCATCATGCGTGACGGCCCCCAGCAGGGTGCCGGTCTCTTTCACCGGGGAGAGGATATCGGCGCGCAGTCCGGCCATGTCCAGCAGCGCCGGACGCCAGTCGCGGCTGAACAGATCCAGCATTCCGGTGGTGCCCGCGTTAGAAGGATCGACGGCCAGCTCGCCGGAGAGCTTCGCCGCCAGCCAGTCGCTGATCATGGTGAGGGTGGCGGCCTTACGATAAATATCCGGGCGATGGTGCGCCAGCCACAGCAGGCGCGGCATGGCGCTGAGGGCCAGGGTCTGGCCGGAGACGTCGTACACTTCGGATTCAAAGCGGAAGTCGTGGATCTCTTTCAGTTCCGCCACTTCGCGACTGGCGCGGGCATCGACGTTAGCGCAGGCCCAGATCGCCTCGCCGTTGCAATCGTACAGGACGATCCCTTCGCGCATTGAACAGCAGGCGACGGACTGAATGTCCGCCGCGCTGAGGTGCGCCCGATCCAGCGCCTGATGAATACACTGGCAGGCCAGCCGCCAGTTGGTGTCGAGATCGAACTCCATCGAGCCGGGGACGTTCTCCACGCTCAGGTGCTTCCACTCGGCCTGGCCGACCGCTATCTGATTGCCGTTAAGATCGAACACCACGGCGCGAACGCTTCCCGTCCCTGCATCTAACGCTAAAAGGTAACTCATGAGTCTGCCTCGTGTCAGGCACGGGATTGGCCCTTAGCTTGCCAGAGCCAGCACCGCGCGGGCTGTTATCTCTTCCGTCACCAGGCCATTGATAAGGCGACCGTTCAGTGCGGCATAAATCGCATCGGCTTTCTCTTCTCCTCCGGCCACGCCAACGATGGTAGGCAGCTGCGCCAGCTCGTCGAGCGTCACGCCCAGTAACTCCTGATGGATGGCCAGATCCGGTACCCGTTCCCCTGCGGCATTCAGGAAATAGCCCAGGATGTCGCCGACCGCCCCTTTGCGGGCCAGCATCAGCTGCTCACCCTCGCTGATATAGCCGGAGCGCAAAATGGTGGCGTCCCGGCGCTGGTTCACCGAACCAATCCCCACCACCGCCACGTCAGCGGCGCTGGCGGCGAGGATCACATCCCGCACGCTGGCTTCGCGTTTTAAGATCCCGGCCACCTCCGCAGACGACACCCGCAGCGGGGCAGGGATCATGCTGACGCTGCAGGCCGCATCCAGCTGACCGATGCCGGTCATATACGGCCCGACCCCGCCGGAGAGCGTCACCAGCCGCACCTGTTGGGAGCTGATAAAGCCGCTCAGGTGCTGCAGGCAGCTCATGGTGGCTTCACCAAATCCCACCGCCAGCAGCTGGCCGGGAGCCAGTACGCCCATCAGCGACTGGGCGGCGCCAATCCCTAAGCGCACGTTCATCGGCGGGGTGTTCAGCGCAGGCAGCACGCGGGCCAGCTTCAGGCCGAAGCGCTGCTGCAGTTCGGTTTCGAGCGCCAGACAGCCTTCATAGCGGGAGTTGATCTGCACGCGGATCACCCCCGACTGACGCCCCTTTTCCAGCAGGCGCGAAATCTTCAGTCGCGGTAACCCCAGCCGCTCGCCAATATCGTTCTGCGTCAGGCCGTCGTGGTAGTAGCACCACGCCACGCGGGCCACCAGCTCCTCTTCCGCCAGCGCCAGCCCGGCAAAACGTCCCTCTTCGACACTGCGTTTCTCGCTCATAGATGAACTCTTATCAAAATTTAGATCATATGTTCGGTGTGCCACAGGGCGAAAGTGTGAGCCACACGGCAAATTGCATATTCAGGAATGTTTCCGCTTTATCGGGATCCTATCCCTGAAAGTGTGATCCCTGCACGGTTGTAAATATAGTTCAGGGTCTACGCTTTTGAACATTATTGAATCAAAAAATCATTTGTTCAATGGTGGGGCGATAATGACAGCACTTATCGAAGCGCGTGGGATCCACAAGCAGTTTTCCGGCGTTCCTGTATTGAAAGACATTGATTTCACGCTGCAGGCGGGCCAGGTGCATGCCCTGATGGGCGGCAACGGCGCGGGGAAATCGACCCTGATGAAGATTGTCGCCGGGGTAGAAACCCCCGACCGCGGTGAACTTTATATTGCTGGCCGCCCGTTTGCTCGCCTGAAGCCGGTGCAGGCGCACCAGCTGGGCATCTACCTGGTGCCGCAGGAGCCGATGCTGTTCCCGAATCTCAGCGTGCGGGAAAACATCCTTTTTCGTCTGCCGCGCAACAACGCGACCGCCCAACGCCTCGCCGATAAGCTGGAGCAACTTCAGTGCCAGCTCAATCTGGACGCCGCCGCCAGCACCCTGGAGGTGGCAGATCAGCAGATGGTGGAGATCCTGCGCGGGCTGATGCGCGAGGCGACGATCCTGATCCTCGACGAACCCACCGCCTCGCTGACCCCCGGCGAAACGGAACGCCTGTTTCGCCAGATCCGCGCCCTGCAGGCGCTTGGCGTCGGCATCGTGTTTATCTCGCACAAATTGCCTGAAATCCGCCAGCTGGCCAGCCACGTCTCGGTGATGCGCGACGGGGCGGTGGTGCTCAGCGGCGAAACGGCGCAGTTTGACGATCGGGCGCTGATTGCCGCCATGACCCCGGTCAGCCGCGAGCAAGGCCTGACGGATACGCAAAAGCTGTGGCTGGCGCTGCCGGGCAATCGCCGCACCCAGGCTAAAGACTTCCCGGTGCTGCGGGTGGACAACCTCACCGGAGAGGGCTTTATCGATCTGAGCCTGGAGATCTACGCCGGGGAGATCGTCGGCCTGGCCGGGTTAGTGGGATCCGGGCGCACCGAGTTTGCCGAAACGCTGTACGGCTTACGCCCGCAGCGCGCAGGGCGGATCTGGCTTGAGAACCAGCAGATCGACGGCGATCCGGTCAGCGCCCGGCTCAATAAAGGGCTGGTGTATCTCCCGGAAGATCGCCAGGTCTCCGGCCTGTTCCTTGATGCGCCGGTGCGCTGGAACACGGTGGCGCTGAACGAGCCCTCCATCTGGCAGCAAACGCGCCGCGAGGCGGCGGTGGTCGAACGCTATCACCGGGCGCTGGGGATCAAACTCAACGGCCCGGATCAGACCGTGCGCACGCTGTCGGGCGGCAACCAGCAAAAGGTGCTGCTGGCGCGCTGTCTTGAAGCCAATCCTTTATTACTGATCGTTGATGAACCGACCCGCGGCGTGGACGTCTCGGCCCGCGCCGATATCTATCAGCTGCTGAAAAGCGTGGCGGCGCAGAACGTGGCGGTGCTGATGATCTCCAGCGACATGGACGAATTCCCCGGTCTCGCCGACCGGGTGCTGGTGATGCACCAGGGAAGACTCAACGGCGAACTGTCGCGCCACGCCGTCAGCCTTGAGCGGATGATGGCCCTGGCCTTTGGAGGACCGGCATGAAAACACTGCTGAAAAATCGCGAGCTTAGCGCCTTCCTCGCCATTGTGGCGCTGTTTGCCGTGCTGGTGGGGCTCAACCCGGCCTACCTGAGCCTGCAAACGTTGGGGATGATTTTTGCCAGCTCGCAGATCCTGATCCTGCTGGCCCTCGGGGCGGCGCTGGTGATGCTGACGCGCAACATTGACGTTTCGGTAGGCTCGACGGTCGGGCTCTGCGCCATTGCCGTTGGGGTGGCGCTGAACAACGGCTACGGCCTGCCGGTGGCGATCCTGTTCGCGCTGGCGATCGGGGCGCTGGCGGGGGCGTTTAACGGCCTGCTGGTGGTGGGGCTGCGCATTCCGGCGATTGTCGCCACCCTCGGTACCCTGGGGCTGTATCGCGGGGCGATGCTGCTGTGGACCGGCGGCAAATGGATTGAAGGCCTGCCCCCGAGCCTGAAGTCTCTGTCGACACCGATGGCGCTTGGCATCTCGCCGTTGGGGATGGTGGTGCTGGCGTTAGCCGCCGTCGGCGCGTGGACCCTGTCGCGCACTGCTTTTGGCCGGGACTTTTACGCGGTGGGCGATAACCTTGCCGCCGCGCGCCAGCTGGGCGTGGCGGTCAATCGCACCCGGATGGCGGCCTTTACCCTGAATGGCGTGCTGGCGGCCTGTGCCGGGATTGTGTTTGCTGCGCAGATTGGCTTCGTGCCCAACCAGACCGGCAGCGGGCTGGAGATGAAAGCCATCGCCGCCTGCGTGCTGGGCGGCATCTCGCTGCTCGGCGGCACCGGAACCTTGATCGGCGCGCTGCTCGGGGCCTTCTTCCTGACCCAAATCGACACCGTGCTGGTGCTGTTCCGTCTCCCGGCATGGTGGAACGACTTTATCGCCGGGCTGGTGCTGCTGGGGGTGCTGGTGCTCGACGGAAGGCTGCGCCAGGCGCTGGCGCGGCATCAGCGGGCATTGAAGTACAGCCGCTTCCAGCCGGGTAACAAAGGCGGGAAGCACGTCACCCCGTTTCCCAAACGCAAAAAAAAGGTGGCGTAAATGAAGCTTAACTGGGAGTGCGCCCTGCTGATGTTACTGGTGCTGGAGATCCTGCTGTTTGGCGCCATCAATCCGCGGATGCTCGACATCAATATGCTGCTGTTCAGCACCAGCGATTTCATCTGCATCGGCATTGTGGCGCTGCCCCTGACGTTAGTGATCGTCAGCGGCGGGATCGACATTTCGCTCGGCTCCACCATCGGCCTGTGCGCCATCGCGCTGGGGGTGATGATGCAGTCCGGGCTGCCGATGGCGGCGGCAATCCCGCTTACTCTGCTGCTCGGGCTGCTGTGCGGGCTGTTTAACGCATTGCTGATCCACTACACCGGCATCAGCCCGCTGGTGATCACCCTCGGTACGTTGTACCTGTACGGCGGCGGGGCGCTGCTGCTTTCGGGGATGGCGGGCGCGACCGGCTACGAAGGCATCGGCGGTTTTCCCGATAGCTTTACCGCCTTCGCCAACCTGACGCTGCTGGGCCTGCCGATCCCGCTGGTGCTGTTCGCGGTGATTACCCTTTTCTTCTGGCTGATTGCCCATCGTGGGCGCTTTGGTCGCCACCTGTTCTTGATTGGGCAAAACCCGCGTGCGGCTCGCTATGCGGCGCTGTCGGTCAACGGTATGCCGTATGCGCTGTACGGTCTGGTGGGCGTCGCCTCGGCGATTGCCGCGCTGGTGATGGTCTCTTATTTCGGCTCGGCGCGTTCCGACCTCGGGCGCGATCTGCTGATGCCCGCACTCACCGCGGCGGTGCTGGGCGGGGCGAATATCTATGGCGGTTCAGGTTCGGTTATCGGTACCGCGCTGGCGGCACTGCTGGTGGGGTATCTGCAACAAGGTTTACAGATGGTCGGCATCCCCAACCAGGTGTCGAGCGCGCTGTCAGGGGCGCTGTTGGTTGTGGTGGTCATGGGGCGTTCGCTGAGTCTGCACCGTGAATGGGTGCGTTCTCTTCTCACAAAAAATACCCGGAGCGTAAGATGAAAATAAAACTGATGGTGCTGGCAGTGGCGTTAAGCGTCGCCTCGGCGCAGGCGGCGGATCGCATCGCGTTTATCCCGAAACTGGTGGGGGTGGGCTTCTTCACCAGCGGCGGCAACGGCGCGAAAGAGGCGGGTAAAGAACTGGGGGCGGACGTCACCTACGATGGTCCTACCGAGCCGAGCGTCTCCGGGCAGGTGCAGCTGATCAATAACTTCGTCAACCAGGGCTATAACGCCATTATCGTTTCGGCGGTCTCGCCGGACGGCCTCTGCCCGGCCCTGAAACGCGCCATGCAGCGCGGGGTAAAAGTCCTGACCTGGGATTCCGACACCAAGCCGGAGTGCCGCAGCATCTACATCAACCAGGGCACCCCGGAACAGCTCGGTGGCCTGCTGGTGGAGATGGCCGCGAAGCAGGTGACCAAACCGGCCGCCAAAGTGGCGTTCTTCTACTCCAGCCCGACCGTCACCGACCAGAACCAGTGGGTCAACGCCGCGAAAGCGCAGATCGCCAAAGATCATCCTCAGTGGCAGATTGTCACCACCCAGTTTGGCTATAACGATGCCACCAAATCCTTGCAGACCGCCGAAGGGATCTTAAAAGCCTACCCGGATCTGGATGCGATCATCGCCCCGGACGCCAACGCGTTGCCTGCGGCGGCGCAGGCGGCAGAGAACCTGAAGCGCGAAGGGGTGGCGATTGTCGGATTCAGTACGCCAAACGTGATGCGTCCGTACGTTGAGCGCGGCACGGTAAAAGCCTTCGGCCTGTGGGATGTGGTGCAACAGGGCAAAATTGCGGTCAATGTCGCCGATCGTTTGCTTAAAAAAGGCGATCTTAACGTCGGTGACAGCGTAGAGGTCAAAGATATCGGCACCCTGAAGGTCGAACCGAACAGCGTGCAGGGCTATCAGTATGAAGCGAAAGGGAATGGCATCGTGCTGCTGCCGGAGCGGGTGGTGTTCACCAAAGAGAACATCAACAAATACGACTTCTGATGGGGGAAACATGGCTGATTTAGACGACATCAAAGAAGGTAAAAACTTTGGCCTCGACCGGCCGCAAGTAAACGCACCTTTTACGCTGAAAGGCTGCGGGGCGCTGGACTGGGGTATGCAGTCGCGGCTGGCGCGGATCTTCAACCCCGCCAGCAACCGCACGGTGATGCTGGCCTTCGATCACGGTTATTTCCAGGGGCCGACCACCGGGCTCGAGCGCATCGATCTCTCTATTGCGCCGCTGTTCGCCGAAACCGACGTGCTGATGTGCACCCGCGGGATCCTGCGAAGCACCGTGCCGCCCGCCACCAACAAACCGGTGGTGCTGCGCGCTTCGGGGGGCAATTCGATTCTCGGTGAGCTGTCGAACGAGTGCGTGGCGGTGGCGATGGAGGACGCCCTGCGCCTGAACGTCTGCGCGGTGGCGGCGCAGGTCTATATCGGCAGCGAGTTTGAGCATCAGTCGATCAACAACATCATCAAGCTGGTGGATGCCGGCAATCGCTACGGCATCCCGACGCTGGCGGTGACCGGGGTCGGCAAAGAGATGGCCCGCGACGCACGCTACTTTTCGCTCGCCAGCCGCATCGCCGCCGAGATGGGGGCGCAGTTCGTCAAAACCTATTACGTGGAGGAGGGGTTCGAGAAAGTGACCGCCAGCTGTCCGGTGCCGATTGTGATCGCCGGGGGGAAAAAACTGCCGGAACTCGACGCGCTGGAGATGTGCTTCCGGGCGATCGACCAGGGCGCATCCGGCGTCGATATGGGGCGTAACATCTTCCAGTCCAGCGCACCGCTGGCGATGCTCAAAGCGGTAAAAAAAGTGGTGCACGAGAACGTCAGCGCCCGCGAGGCGTACCAGTTCTGGCAGGAGGAAAAACAGGGAGAAGCACAATGAACGTGACGTTAGTGGAGATCAACATCAAACCGGAGCGGGTGGACGAGTTTTTGCAGGTCTTTCGCGCCAACCATGAAGGGGCGATCCAGGAGCCGGGCAACCTGCGCTTTGACGTCCTGCAGGACCCGCGCGTTAAAACCCGGTTCTTTATCTACGAAGCATACAAGGATGAAGAGGCGGTGCTGGCGCACAAACAAACGCCACACTATCTGGCCTGCGTGGAAAAGCTTGAAGGGTTAATGTCCGAGCCGCGCAAAAAACGCTGTTTTGTCGGGTTAATGCCGGAGTAGCGGTTTCGCCCGGTGGCGCTTACGCTTACCGGGCCTACGGGGTTGATGCGGTTTAGGTTTTGTAGGCCGGGCAAGCGCAAGCGCCGCCCGGCGGTTTTTACGCTTCGGTCACGCTGACCCGCATGGCTGCCAGCGCCTTACGGGCCGCTTTCAGCACCTGCTCGCACTGTTCCACGGTCAACGTCAGCGGCGGTTCAATGCGGATGGTTTTCGAATTGTTAAGCGTTCCGGCCACCAACACCCGCTGGCGGAACATCTCGCTCGCGAAGTTATAGCCGGTTTCGTTATCGACAAACTCAATCGCCATCAGCATCCCTTTGCCGCGCGCATCCTGCACCAGGTCCGGGTATTCACGTCCCAGCTGGAGGAAACCATCCAGCAGCATGTCGCCTTTTTGCTCCGCCTGCGCAGGCAGGTTTTGCTCCAGCAGCACGTTGATGGTTGCCAGCGCCGCCGCACAGGCCAGCGGGTTGCCGCCAAAGGTGGTGGTGTGCAGGAACGGGTTATCGAACAGCACCGAGAACACCTCTTCGGTGGCGACCGTGGCACCAATCGGCATCACCCCACCGCCCAGCGCTTTGGCCAGACACAGGATGTCCGGCTGCACGTTCTCATGCTCGCAGGCAAACATCTTGCCGGTGCGGCCCATGCCGGTCTGCACTTCATCGAGGATCAGCAGCGCGCCAAACTCATCGCACAGCTTACGCACCGCAGGCAGATAGCCCTGCGGCGGCAGGATCACCCCGCCTTCGCCCTGAATCGGCTCCAGGATAATCGCCGCCACGTCGTCGCCGGTTTTACGGCACTCCGTCAGCGCACTGCGCATGGCGTTAATATCTCCGAACGGCACGTGACGGAAGCCCGGCAGCAGCGGCATAAAGGGTTTACGGAAGGTCGATTTTGCCGTCGCAGAGAGCGCGCCTAACGACTTACCGTGGAAGGCCCCGGTGGTAGCGATAAAGGTGAATTTCCCGCGCGGCGACTGGTACGCTTTGGCGAGTTTAAGCGCCGCTTCGACCGCTTCCGTGCCGCTGTTGCTAAAGAAGCTGTATTTCAGTTTACCCGGCGTCAATGCCGCCAGCGTTTTCGCCAGCATCGCCCTGAGCGGGTCGAGCAGTTCCTGACTATGAAGGGGTTGTTTCGCGAGCTGATTTTGTACGGCGGAAACCACTACTGGATTACGGTGCCCCACATTGAAAATCCCAAAACCACCCAGGCAATCGATAAATTCCTGTCCTTGGGTGTCGACAAGCGTATTCAAACTTCCCGCTTGCCACTCTACGGCTCCGTAATCCCCGCCAGCGGTAACAGATTTTCGGTACTCTAAAAACCCCGGATTCACATGCTCTTTGAAGTAATCAATCACCTCTCGGTTTAATTGTTTCATCTCCTCATGATCAAGCGTTCGCTTCTCAATGAGATTCAGTGCGTGCGCGGTACAGGCAAGTGCCGATGCGCTGGAAGGTAACCTGTTCAAAATGAGCTCCCGGGTATCGCGTATCACATGATACTGAATTAAGTATTGCAGGGATTACGCCACTTCCGCTGACTTAACGAAAATCGGGATAAACGCCTGTTCAACCCGATATTGCACAAAATTTAATCGTGCCGGGTGGGGAAGCAGGTCGGTTGCCGTTATGCGTCCTTGATGGGCTCTTGCCCAGAAATCGTTCAGACGCACCGTGTTGGTGCGGACTGCCTGTTAAGCAGAAATTAACAGGTAACCCTTTGAGAGTAATTTCTCTGTGAAAGTATTTGAAATCAATCAATTACAAAAACGTACAAAAAGTGCGGTTTAACTGAAATTTGAGATCGCGATCGGTTTTAACAACTAAAGATAAATTTTTTACCGCCGAAAAAAGATTAACCCTAAAAATTAACATTCAAATAACCTGCAAGGGATGCCTGCCATGTCCGCTCAACCGTATGTCACTCAGAATGACTATCCTCTGGACGACGACACCACCTTAATGTCCACCACCGATCTCAACAGCTACATGACCCACACCAACGATACCTTCGTGAAGGTGAGTGGTTACCAACTCGATGAGCTGCTGGGTCAACCGCACAACCTGGTGCGCCATCCGGACATGCCAAAAGCCGCTTTCGCCGATATGTGGTACACGCTGCAGCAGGGTGAACCCTGGAGCGGGATCGTCAAAAACCGGCGCAAGAATGGCGATCATTACTGGGTGC
This sequence comes from Leclercia sp., assembly GCA_049284415.1. GTDB lineage: Bacteria > Pseudomonadota > Gammaproteobacteria > Enterobacterales > Enterobacteriaceae > Enterobacter. The sequence goes on along the minus strand of JBAPXW010000019.1, from coordinate 433,630 downwards.
GCGCCAACGCCGTGCCGATGGTGCGGGGCGGGCAGGTGACGGGCTATATGTCGATTCGCACCCGAGCAACGGAGGCCGAAATTGCCGCCGTGGAGCCGCTGTATCAGGCCCTGAATGCAGGGCGCAGTAACAAGCGCATTCATAAAGGGCTGGTCAGCGCAAAAGGCTGGACCGGCAAACTCCCCGCTATGCCGCTGCGCTGGCGGACGCGCAGCGTGATGGCCGCCCTGTTTCTGCTGCTGGCGGGCACGCTGTACGCCACCGACGCAGGATGGATACCGCTTGCCGCCAGTGCGCTGGTGATGCTGCTGGGCACGCTGCTGTTTGAGCAGCAGATTGTCCGTCCGGTCGAGAACGTGGCGCGTCAGGCCCTGAAAGTAGCAACCGGCGAGCGCCACACGGTAGATCATCTGAACCGCAGCGACGAGCTGGGGCTGACGCTGCGCTCGGTAGGCCAGCTGGGCCTGATGTGCCGCTGGCTGATCAATGATGTCTCCAGCCAGGTGGTGAGCGTGCGTGACGGCAGCGATCGGCTGGCGAAAGGCAACGAAGATCTGAATGACCGCACGCGCCAGACGGTAGCTAACGTCCAGCAGACGGTGGCCACCATGAATCAGATGGCGGCATCGGTGCAGAGCAACTCCGAAACCGCCGTTGCCGCCGATAAGCTGTCGATGGCGGCGAGCGGGGCGGCAAGCGAGGGCGGTAATGCGATGCAGACCGTGGTGAAGACCATGGATGAAATCGCCGACAGCACCCAGCGCATCGGATCCATCACCACGCTGATTAACGATATCGCCTTCCAGACCAATATTCTGGCGCTGAACGCGGCGGTTGAAGCCGCGCGTGCGGGTGAGCAGGGCAAAGGATTTGCGGTGGTGGCGGGTGAAGTCCGTCATCTGGCCAGCCGCAGCGCCAACGCCGCGAACGACATCCGCAAGCTGATTGATGCCAGCGCCAGTAAAGTGCAGTCCGGTTCCGATCAGGTTCACGCCGCAGGACGCACCATGGATGACATCGTCGAGCAGGTGCAAAACGTCACGCGCCTGATTGCGCAGATCAGCCATTCAACGTCGGAACAGGCGACAGGCCTGAACGACTTAACCCGTGCCGTGGCGGAGCTGGACGGTATCACCCAGAAAAACGCCGATCTGGTCGAGGAGAGCGCGCGCGTTTCGGCGATGGTGAAGCATCGCGCCGGGCGGCTGAAAGACGCGGTCACGGTTCTCCATTAAGTCAGTAATGTTCCAGTAAAGCCGTTTATTCCGTGAGGAATAAGCGGCTTTTTTATTTCTTTAATTGTCGGAGTAATGATCCGACAATGTTAAATTAATATTAAATAACTAAAATAAGCGGAGAAGTTATTTATCACACCCTAAGGCAATCTCACCCCATTGTGTTTCAGCGTGCTTGCTCCATTGGCTATATAACGATCGATGCGGATTCTTCAATAGGTGCGACCTATCCATAATGTCATTATTAAATAAAAAAACGATCAATCTCATAAAGTTAGCGAAAGTGTTACCGATAACGATGATCGTCTGAGAAATAATCACATTGATGGAGTATATATGTTCTTACATGGCGTAAAGATTGGCACAAAATTATTTCTGGCCTTTGGGTTATTTATTATCCTGATGGTGGCGAGCGCAACGCTCTCCCTGCTGAGCCTGAATCGGGCGAATAATGAGATGCAAGCCATTATTGTTAACGATTACCCCACGACGGTAAAAGCCAACCAGCTGATCGATAATTTTCAGGAATTTGTTAGCACGCAACAGCTGATGCTGCTGGATGACCAGGGAACCTATGCCGCAGAGTCGCAGCAGCGCCTGAAAACCATCAGCGAGCAGATCACTGTTATCCTCAAGGCGCTGAACAGCGCGCTGCCGGACCCAAAATCGCAGCAGATCCTGGCCGGGATCGGCGAGGTGCGCCAGCAGTATCTGGATTCCCGCTATCGCATTCTGCAATTCGTGCAGAACAACGATCGCGCCGGGGCGATTCAGGAGATGATGACCCACACGGTTAACCTGCAAAGTGCCTACAAAGCTAAGGTGCAGGAGCTGATCGCGGTGCAAAACGCCGAGATGCAGAGCGCGGGCCAGCAGGTCGATGCGGATTATCACACCAACCGCCTGATGCTGATTTTACTGACCCTGGTCAGCGTGCTGGCCGGTAGCGCGATGGGCTGGTTTATCGTGCGTTCGATTACGCGCCCACTGGGTGAAGCGGTGAGCTTTGCTGAAGCCATCGCGGACGGAGATTTAACCCGCAACATCTCCACGCGCGCTAAAGACGAAACCGGTCTGTTGCTCCATGCCCTGATGGAGATGAAAACCCGACTGCTGGAGATTGTGCAGCAGGTGCAGTCCGGCTCGGAGAACATCTCCAGCGCGGCGGCGCAGATTGTGGCCGGTAATCAGGATCTGGCGGCGCGCACCGAAGAGCAGGCCAGCTCCGTTGAACAGACGGCGGCCTCAATGGAGCAGATCACCGCGACGGTGAAAAACACCGCAGCCCACACCGGGGAAGCAACCAACCTGTCTGCCGATGCCGCAACGGTGGTAAAACACAACGGCGAGATGATGAAGCAGGTCACGCAAAAAATGCGCCTGATTAACGAAACCTCGACCCGCATGTCCGACATCATCAACCTGATCGACTCGATTGCCTTCCAGACCAACATTCTGGCGCTGAACGCGGCGGTGGAAGCGGCACGCGCGGGTGAGCACGGGCGCGGGTTTGCGGTGGTCGCGGGCGAAGTGCGTCAGCTGGCGCAAAAGAGCGCCTCGTCGGCCAGCGAAATTCGCCAGCTGATTGAAAGCTCAACCAGCCAGACTCAGGACGGGATGAACCTGGTGGAAAAAGCCAGCGGGCTGATTAACGGGATGGTTGGCAACGTGGAGGAGATGGATGTGATCCTGCGCGAAATCCGCCAGGCCAGCCACGAGCAGACCGAGGGGATTTCACAGATTAACAGCGCAATTGGCCTGATTGACTCCACCACCCAGCAGAACTCCGCCCTGGTGGAAGAGTCCGTTGCGGCGGCGGCGGCGCTGAATGAGCAGGCATTGCACCTGAAAGCGTTGGTTAAAGTCTTCCGCGTGCGCGAGGACGCGCTGGCTTAATCGAGCTGATTGATCTCCAGCGACGCGCGGTCGATAACCGCGATAATCTGTTTCAGCTGCGCGTCGCTCAGTCCTTCCTGATTGACCTTCAAATCCAGCACGGCTTTAAAATTATCTAACGCCCGCTTCATCTGCGGGTTTTTACGCAACTGGAAGCCCACGCAGCGGGCTTTGATACGCGCCTGGATGTTCTCAAGCTGGTGCAGATTTTCATCCAGCCAGCGCTGCCCGGCCACGGTGATGGCAATCTGTTTGCGCCCGTTTTCTTCTTCGGTGATCGTGATAAACGCCTGGTCCTGCAGGAAATCGAGCGTCGGGTAGATCACGCCAGGGCTCGGCGTGTAGTTCCCCTGGGTCATGCTTTCGATGTCTTTAATCAGCTCGTAACCGTGGCTGGCATTGCGGGTCAGGAGGTCCAGAATCACCAGCCTTAACTCGCCGTGACCAAAAAAGCGCTGACGGCGTCCACCGCCTTCGTGTGCATGTCGCATACAATATCCCTTAAATTTGATATATCTAATTTATATCTAAATGAGTTTTAGATGCAATCTAAAACCTCTTGCATTTTTGTTTATTAGCAATCATTATCATTTAAAATTAATTTAGATATATCGTATTCACAGTATGAAGGGATAAAAATGACCTCTACCCGCTACCCCCAGCGTGTCCGCAATGAGCTGCGCTTTCGCGCCCTGAACGTGCTGCGCGTCGAGCGTATCAGCGCCGGTTTTCAGCGCATCGTCTTAGGCGGCGAGGCGCTGGACGGCTTTAGCTCCCGCGGCTTCGACGACCATTCCAAAGTCTTTTTCCCGGAGCCGGGCACCACATTCGTTCCCCCGGTGGTGACCGACGAAGGCGTGGACTGGGGCGACGGCGTGCGTCCGCAGGCGCGTGATTACACCCCGCTGTATGACGCCGCCCGCCACGAGCTGGCGCTCGATTTCTTTATCCACGACGGGGGCGTTGCCAGCCGCTGGGCGATGGAGGCAAAGGTGGGCGACACGCTCTCAATCGGCGGCCCGCGCGGATCGCTGGTGGTGCCGGAAGATTACGCCTGGCAGCTGTACGTCTGTGATGAGTCGGGCATGCCTGCGCTGCGCCGTCGGCTGGAAGCCATCCGCGCGCTGCCGGTGCGCCCGGACGTTCATGCGGTGGTAACGGTCGCCGACGCCGCCTGCCAGGACTATCTGGCGCACTTAAGTGAGTTCACTATCCGCTGGGTGGTGGGACATAGCGAACAGGCGGTGGCTGACCATCTGGCGACGCTCAGCGTGCCGGCGGAAGATTACTTTATCTGGCTGACCGGGGAAGGGAAGGTAGTGAAAAACCTGAGTCGTCAGTTTGAAACCGACGCTATCGACCAGAAACTGGTGCGTGCCAGCGCGTACTGGCACGCAAAATAATCAGGCCACGTCGTCGAGCTGTGCGGTGCTGACCTGATGTTGAAGGGCGGCGCGCACCTCGTGCAGGGCTTTCTCCTGCTGGGCAAAGTAGGCTTCCATATTGCTCAGCGAGGAGACCAGCAGCCAGGACTCTTCTTTCTCCAGCTCCGCCAGCTCGCTCACCAGGGTGTCGATTTGTTCGCGCACCTGGGCCATCTTTTTGCGCAGCCGCGTCAGGTCGTTAAGACGGTCACTGGCCATCAGCGGTTCAAACCCCTGATGCAGACGGGCCACCAGCGAGCGGATGGTTTTTACGTCGCCGCGCTGTTTGGCCTGGTTCAGCTGCACCATCATGGCGTTGGCTTCATCTTTCAGATCGTCCGCCACCAGATCCGGATGGCAGAGCTTACTCGCCTGCCGCCAGAGCCGTTTTAACTCATTCTGATCCTCTTCTGACAGATCCTTGCCCTTACGCAGACGCACCTCGGCATCGTGGTGCTGCTCGCGGTATTTCTCGTACTCGTCGTTGGCCTCGTCACGCGCCTGGCGGGCGGGCTCCTCTTCGCGGGTGAGACCCGTTTCCAGCTCCTGGGCTTCGGCCAGCAGGTTGGCGATCAGGTTGCTCTGCTGCTGCAGATGCTTACGCGCGCTGGCCGCCTGCACTGAATCGGCAGGCAGATCGCGCCAGTGGCCGGTGAGGGTGGTCAGTACCTCCACCGCCTGGGCCACATACTGCTGGCAGCGGCGATAGTCCGCTTCCCGGCGACGGGCTTCCGCCTGCTGGCGGCGCAGGTTGAGTTCCGCCAGCGTTTTGCGCAGGGCGAGAATTTGCGTCATCAGGGGGCCGAGGCGGGTGAGATAGATATCGTTAAACTCATCCAGCTGCTGCACGCGGGCGTTGCGGCGATCGATCAGATCGCGCAGGCGTTCCTCGAGCGCCTTCAGCTCCAGCTTGCTGGCGGCAAGCTGCGGATCGCGCCACGGGGCGAGGGCCCGCTGGTTTTGCAACCAGCCGGTGATGGCCGCCAGCGCGACGGTATAATTTTTATGCTCAAGCGCCACGACGATCGCCAGCAGCTCATCGTCAAACGCTTCGCTTTTTAACCGTGCCAGCTGGCTTTCAATGATGTCGTCATCTTCAAGTTCGATGGCATTTTTAATGATTTCTAGCCGTTTGATCGGTGTGCTCATGATGCTTTTCGCTTTTGCGCTTAAGTATTTGAGTTAAGGATAGTTGTTGCCATAGCCAGAAGAAATAATACACGCGGATGATGATCGGCGCGATGGGGGAATGCGTAGAGTTTCCTCAAATACCAGGCATTGACTCACGCACATTTCTGAAAATTACCCTTTGGTATTCTGTGTATATATACACGAGTTACATTTTGACATAGCTTGCTCGCTTTTCGCATGGCCGATCGGCAGGAGCGCAGTGTTGAATACAGGGAATGTATGGGGTATCTGTTTGCTGGTGGGATTGCTTTATCCCGTGGCAAGCAGCATGGGTGCGCCGCTATCGCCAGCCGATCGCTCTACGCTTATGCAACAGCAGCAACAGCTGCTGGATGAAAACCAACGCCAGCGCGATGAACTGGAGCACAGCGCGGTGCTGCCGAAAGCCGCTGCGCCGACCACGCGTCCAGCCGCTGACGGCCCCTGTTTTGTTATCTCGCAGATTACGCTGGAAGATTCCACCCTCTTATCCGGTAATGCTGCAAAGCGCCTTACCGCGCCGTGGATCAATAATTGCCTGACTATGGCGGGGCTCAGCGAACTGACTCACGCGGTATCCGACTGGTATATCAGCCGCGGCTATATTACCAGCCGGGCCTTTCTGACCGAGCAGGATCTGTCATCGGGTGTGCTGCATATTGCGATTCTTGAAGGCCGGTTACAGCAAATCCTTCTTGAGGGCATGCCACAGAGCACGCTGAACATGACCTTTCCGGGTCTGGAAGGCAAAATCCTTAATTTGCGCGATATCGAACAAGGTATGGAGCAGCTCAACCGGGTGCGCAAGAACCCGGTGCAGATTGAAATTCTGCCCGGCGACAGACCGGGGTATTCGGTAGTTAATCTGGCAACCACAGCGGAATTGCCGATAAGTGCTTCGCTCAGCGTTGATAACAGCGGCCAGAAAAGCACCGGCACCGGCCAGCTTAGCGGCGCGCTGACGGGTAATAATCTGCTGGGGATCGCCGATAAATGGTTTATCAGCGGCGGGCGCAGCAGCGATTTTTCCTCCCGCCATGACGCACAGAGTTTTGCCGCAGGCGTCAGCGTGCCTTATGGCTATGGCCTGCTCGATTACAGCTACAGCTGGAGCAATTACCTCAGCACTATCAATAACAACGGCTATGACTGGCGTTCGACCGGTGACAACGAAACACATCGGCTGAACGGCTCCTGGGTTCTGTTCCGCAATGGCGATATCAAGACCAGCGCCGCGGTGGGCCTGACCCATCGCATCAACCATAACTACCTCGACGATGTCCTGCTCGCCACCAGCAGCCGCAAGCTCTCCAGCTTTTCACTGGGCATTAACCACACGCAAAAAATCGCGACCGGCGTGGCCACCTTCAACCCGACCTTTACCCAGGGCGTGCCGTGGCTGGGGGCCGAGGATGACAACGACAAGTACGGCGATGTGCCGAAAGCGGAGTTTCGCAAGTGGAGTGTCAGCGGCAGCTATCAGCAACCGCTGACCGACAGGCTGTGGTGGCTCTCCAGCGTCTATTTGCAGTGGTCGTCCGACCGACTGTACGGCAGCGAACGCTTAACGTTGGGGGGAGAGACCTCGGTGCGCGGCTTCAAAGAGCAGTACATTTCCGGTGATAACGGCGGCTACTGGCGTAATGAAATCAACGCGTCGCTTTTCACCCTGCCGTGGGTCGGGCAAATCGGTGCCCTGGCGGCGCTGGACGGCGGCTGGCTGAAAAAAGACGGTTTCGACCGTTACGCCTCCGGCACCCTGTGGGGCGCGGCCGTCGGGCTGACCAGCGTTAACCGCTTTTACTCCAGCCAGTTCACCATCGGGACGCCGCTGGACTACCCGGACTGGCTGGCACCGGATCATCTGAATATTTATTACCGCGTGTCGGTGGCGTTTTAAGGGACAAGGACGATGGAAAAGGAACAGGCAAGTTTCTCTCAGCGCGTGTTGAGCACCTTATTGAGCGTGCTGCTGGCGACGCAGCCGCTGTTTCCTGCCGTGGCGGCATCGCTCACGCCGACCGGCAATACCGAGCTCGATCGCGCTGCCAACGGCGTGCCGGTGGTCAATATCGCCCCACCGAATGCCGCGGGCATTTCGCACAACAACTATCAGGATTACAACGTCGGCAAAGAAGGGCTGATCCTCAACAACGCCACCGGCAAGGTTAATCAGACCCAGCTTGGCGGCATTATTCAGGGCAACCCTAATCTGACGGCGGGCAGAGAAGCCGCGGGCATTATCAACGAAGTCACTGGTACCAATCGCTCGCAGCTGCAGGGCTATACCGAAGTGGCGGGCAACGCCGCCAACGTCATTGTTGCCAACCCTTACGGCATCACCTGTAACGGCTGCGGGTTTATTAATACCCCCAACACAACGCTGACCACCGGCAAGCCCGTGCTCGACGCCAGCGGTAGGTTACAGTCGCTGGACGTGAGCAAAGGCAGCATCCTGATTGAAGGTCAGGGCATGGACGCAAGCCAGAGCGATGCGGTGTCGATCATCGCCCGGGCAACCGAGGTTAACGCCCAGCTGCATGCCAAATCACTGACGGTGGTGGCGGGGGCTAACCGGGTAACAGCCGATGGCAGTATCAGCGCGATCGCTGGCGAAGGGGCCGCGCCGAAAGTGGCGGTGGATACCGGGGCGCTGGGCGGGATGTACGCCAACCGCATTCGGCTGGTCTCCAGCGAGAAAGGGCTCGGGGTTAACCTCGGCAACCTGAGCGCGCGCCAGGGGGATATCACCCTCGATGCCAGCGGTAAGTTGTCGATGCATAACAGCCTGGCCAGCGGTGCCATTACCGCGAAGGGCGAAAGCATCGCCCTGAGCGGGGATCACAAAGGGGGTGGCGACATCACCCTGAACAGCCAGAGCGCGCTGGCGCTGCAGGATGGTTCGCTAAACAGCGACCGTGATCTGGTGCTGAATGCCGGCGGTACGCTTTCGCAGCGCAATGCAAAATTGACCGCCGGACGGGATGTGTCGCTCGCGGCGCAACAGCTCGTTCAGGATGCCGGCAGCCAAACGGATGCCGCACAGCATATCAGCGTGAATACCCGCGATAGCGCCACCTTCAGCGGGCGCATGACGGCCGGGCAAAACCTGTCGCTGGCCGCTGATACCCTGACGCATAACGGCGAGCTGGTGGCCGGGAATGCGCTGACCCTCAGTGCAGTCAGCCAGACGCTTAACGGAGCGATTAACGCCACCGGCGATATCAGCGTGGCAGGGCAACGCGTTACCACCACCGGGGCTTCGCAGATTCAGGGCCGTAATCTGAGCATGACCGTAAAACAGGCGGATCTGAAAGGGACGCAGGCTGCAAAAGGGGCCCTGACGGTCAATGCCAGTGACACTCTGTCGCACAGCGGCAAAAGCAGCGCGGACACGATAACCCTCAGTGCGCCGCAGCTGGACAACAGCGGTGTGGCGATCGCGTCGGGTCTTAATACGCAGTCACAGAAGCTCACCAACAGCGGGCTGTTGCAGGGCGACACGTCTCTGCTGCTGGATACCCGGGAGCTGAACAACCAGCAAAACGGTACGCTTTACAGCGCAGCCAATCTGACCCTGACCATTCCGACTATCAGTAACAGCGGCCTGATCGCCAGCGACGGCGCGCTGACTGTTGCGGCCAGCGCCCTTAGCGGTGAAGGGCTGTTACAGGGCACCGATGCGCTGACCCTCAGCGGGGATTCCCTTTCTCAGGGGGCGGCGGGACGCTGGCTGACCGCCGGCTTGCTGGATATCACCGCCGGACAGCTCGCTACCGCAGGCGTCACCCAGGGGCAGAACATCACCCTGGCAGGCACTCATCTTACCAACAGCGGTGCCATCCAGAGTGCGCGGGATTTGGCACTGATGTTAAGCGGTGACCTGGCTACCGTCATCGGCAGTAAAATCACCGCCCTGGGCCATGCCCGACTCAGCGGGAAAAACCTCGACAACCAGGGGCTGTTGAGCGCGAAAAACCTGACTATCGACGGAGACTCGCTCAGCAACAGCGGGGAAATCAGCGGCGTCAGCGGACTTAATCTTCAGCTGACAGGCAACCTGAGGCAACAGGGGAAAATGCTGAGCGGGGCTGGGCTGACCGTGCAGGCGACTGACATCAGCAATAGCGGTCAGATACAGGGGGATAACACGCAGCTTGATGGCCGCACGCTGATCAACGACGGACGTCTGCAGGGCGACAGCGGCCTGATGCTCACGCTGCTGGATGCGCTGACCAACCAGACCAACGGCATCATTCTCAGCCAGAACGCACTGAGCGTGACCGCCCCGGTACTGAACAATAACGGCACAATCCAGGGGAATGGTCCCACCACGCTCAGCAGCTACACGCAGGTGCAAAACAACGGCAACATCCTCTCCGGCGTTGACCTGGTGCTGACCACGGCGAACTACCGCGGGGCAGGCTGGCTGCAGGCGACGAACCTGCTGATGAATGCGGCGACATTCGCAAACAGCGGCACCCTACTGGGCAACAACAGCCTGATGCTGACCAGTGACCGTATCAACAACGACAACGGCAACCTGTTCAGCGGGGGCGACCTGCTGACCGAAGCGGCTTCCCTCAGCGGTATGGGCCAGATTGTGGCCCTCGGCAACCTGACGCTGAAGCTGGTGAACAGCTGGACGGCGCAGGGCGTGGTGGCGGCAAGTAACCAGCTGACCGTGACCAGCAAGGGTGACATCAGCAACCAGGGCACCCTGCAGGGCAATGGCATTACGCTGAATGCCGCGGGCAAACTGACCAATAACGGCTTGATTACCGCAGGAGGCGGCACCACCGCGCTCTCCGGCAGCCAGATTGCCATGAATGACAGCGGCTCGCTGCAGGCCGGCGGGGATGTCAGCCTGTCCAGCCAGGGCGATATCACGCTCGATGGCTTTACCGGCACCGCCGGCAATATGGTGCTAACCGCCGCCGGGTCAGTGATCAATACCGCCCTGCTGTATGCGGGCAACAACCTCTCGCTGTTTGCCAACAGCATCCAGAACCTGCACGGCGATATGCTGGCGGGCAATAACCTGGTTATGCAGAAAGACGCCAGCGGCACGGCGAACGCCGAGGTGATCAATACCTCCGGGAATATCGAAACCACCAACGGTGATATCACCATTAAGACCGGGCATTTGCTGAATACACGGGATGGGTTGAAGGTCAATTCTTCCAGTGTGGTTGAAAATCCTGCCGGAATTGATGGCCTGGGAAATGCGACCATTGATATCCCCGTATATCTGCTGCCTGATGGAAGCTACGGCGTTTATAGTTCGGTCTCAACTTACTGGAGTGGTGGCTCCCCTGGCCATGGTGGTGGCAGCTACATCACAACAGAGAAATGGGAATACGCGCCCTGGAAAAATGCAGATCCAGTGGAGTTCATTGCCCGCCAGACCAAACTGGATGTCACCAGTGATGGCGCTGCTTCGCGTATTGCATCTGGATCTAATCTCATAATCAATGCCACATCGCTGGATAACGAGGCGAGCACCATTCTGGCTAATGGTAACGTGAACCTCGTGGGTTCAACGTTGAATAACCAGAGCTGGCAATCAGGTATTTATACCGATTACTTCACCTACGTCATCTCTCCTGACAGGCGTATATTTGCAGAAGACACCGTTGATCAACTTCCTCAGAAAGGACATCCGAACAAAGAGGGTGCAGTACTTAAGTTACCGACTCTGGATCAAACGATTAAGTATGTGTTGAATGGGCAACGCAGTGGGACTGACAACGGCGAAATTTTCCGCTCCGTCATCCAGGCCGGTGGCAATGTCATCGCCAATTTTGCCAGCGATATCAGCAATACCAACACCACCGCCAACGCGGGCAAAATCAGCAACACCATCACAAAGCCGGACCTTAACACGCCTTCAGCGCAAAGCATCGGCGGTGGCGCAAGCCAGCAGGCGCTTGCAGACGCAGGAGCCCAGGCCATCACCGGTCCGGACTGGAAAGACAGTACCGCCAGCCAGGCAATTAGCGGTGGCTCGGAGCTGGCTCCAGGCGGTATGGACGGCAACTATCCTCTGCCTTCCGGTAATAACGGCTACTTTGTCACCTCGACCGATCCTGACAGCCCGTACCTCATCACCGTCAATCCACAGCTCGACGGGTTGGGGCAGCTCGATCCCTCCCTGTTTGGCGACCTGTGGAAACTGCTCGGAGTTAATCCGGGCGTGGCCCCGCGTGAAACGGCCAGCCAGTACACGGACAGCAATCAGTTCCTGGGGTCAGCGTACATGCTTGACCGTATTGGGCTGGATCCGGATAAAAATTACCGCTTCCTCGGCGATGCCGCATTTGATACGCGGTACGTCAGTAACTACGTGCTGAACCAGACCGGAACCCGCTATATCAGCGGGGTCGGCTCCGATCTCGACCAGATGCGTTTCCTGATGGACAGCGCCGCGGGAGCACAAACCTCGCTGGGGCTGAGATTCGGGGTGGCGCTGTCGGCGGACCAGATAGCCGCCCTCGGCCACAGTATCCTGTGGTGGGAGAACGCCACCGTTAACGGCCAGACCGTGATGGTGCCGAAGGTCTACCTGTCGCCGAAGGATGTGACGGTGCAGAGCGGCAGCGTGATTAGCGGCAATAACGTGCAGCTGGCGGGCGGTAACGTCACCAACAGCGGAAGTTCGCTGCTGGCGCAGAAGGGCCTGTTCATCGACAGCAGTAACAGCATCAGCAACCTTAATGCCGGGCTTATCCGCGCAGGTGGCGGACTGGGTCTTAGCGCGCTGGGTGATATCAACAATATCGGCTCCACCCTTAGCGGTAAAACCGTGGGGCTGGAGAGCGTAACGGGCAGCATTAACCACGTCACCCAAACGCAGCAGTGGGACGTGGATGCGGGCCGCGTGCGCTTAAGTGGTACGGATGTGGGCATCACCTCGTCCATCACAGCAACGGACGGGCTGGTGATGCGCGCCGGGCAGGATATCAACATCACCGGGGCTAACATGGCGGCGGGCAGTAGCCTCGGCATGGCGGCAGGTAACGATATCAATATCACTGCAAATGAGATTGCACAGAGTGAGCACCGTTCGCCGCGCTACAGTGCGACAACTGAGACGGCTTCCGTTACGCAACAGCGCAGCACGCTGACGGCGGGGGATAATCTCACCCTGCTGGCCGGGAACGATCTGAATGCCCGCGCCGCAGGGATTGCCGCCGAAGGGGATGTCGGCATCCGGGCCGGGCGCGATGTGCATTTACTGGCAGAAGCCACCTCTGTAAGCACCGGCAGCAACGAGAAGAAAAAAGCCGCCGTTGATGAGTCCATACGTCAGCAAGGGACGGAGATTACCAGCGGCGATGACGCGGTCATCATCGCCGGGCGCGATATGAATGCACAGGCCGCAGAGGTAACCGCGCAGGGCGATATCGGCGTGGCGGCGGGTCGGGATGTTAATCTCACCACGGCCACCGAGAGCGACTACCGCTACCGGGAGACCACCAAAACTAAAAGCGGGTTCTTGAGTAAAAAGACCACCCACACCATCGAGGAAGACAGCGCGACGCGGGAGAAAGGATCGCTCCTGAGCGGCGATAACGTGACGGTGCAGGCGGGGAATAACCTGCGGGTTTTGGGCTCGGCGGTGGCGGGCGACGGCGACGTTGCGCTGTCTGCGGCTAACAACGTCGACATCGTGGCGGCCACCAACACCGACACCTCCTGGCGCTTTAAGGAGACCAAAAAATCCGGTCTGATGGGCACGGGCGGCATCGGCTTCACCGTCGGCAGCAGCAAATCCACCCATGACCTGCGCGAGCAGGGTACCACCCAGAGCGGGAGCTTCAGCACCGTCGGCTCAACGGGTGGTGACGTCAGCATCACGGCGGGAAAACTGGCGCACATTGGCGGGGCGGATATCATCGCGCAGAAAGATATCAATCTGACCGGCGACAGCGTGGTTATCGATCCTGGCCGTGATAAACGCACCCGCGATGAGAAATATGAGCAGAAGAGCAGCGGCCTGACGGTGGCGCTGTCGGGTACGGCGGGGAGCGCGGTGAACAGCGCGGTCACCACGGCGAAGAGCGCGAAGCAGAGCAGCGACTCACGTCTGGCCGTTTTGCAGGGGACCCAGGCGGCCCTCTCCGGCGTGCAGGCAAACCAGGCGCTGGAGCTGGACCAGGCGAAGGGCGCTTCTGATAAGGCGAACAACAACACCTTTGGCGTGAGCGCATCGCTGGGGTCGCAGTCCTCCAAATCGTCATCGCACATGGAGAGTGAAACGACAGCGGGCAGCAGCCTGAACGCGGGCAGCAACGTCATGATAAAGGCCACCGGGAGCGATATCACGGTGGCGGGGAGCCAGATCAAGGCCGGTCAGGATGTGACGCTTGATGCGGCCCGGGATGTGAACCTGATTGCCTCGCAGGACAGTCAGCTGACAACGGGTAACAACAGCAGCCGCGGCGGGAGCCTTGGTGTCGGGGTGGGGACTGGCTCGGGCGGCTCAGGTATCAGCATCTCGGCGAATGCTAACAGCAGCAAAGGGCACGAGAAGGGCAACGGCGTCTGGCAGAACGAGACCACGGTGGACGCCGGGAACCGGGTGACGCTTATCAGCGGACGCGATGCGACGCTGGCCGGGGCACAGGTGAGCGGCGAGCGCGTGACGGCGGATATCGGGCGCGACCTGATGATTGTAAGCCAGCAGGACAGCGACCACTACGACAGCAAGCAGAGTAGCGTCAGCGGTGGCGCGGGTTACACCTTCGGGGCGGGCGGTTTCTCCGGCAGCATTAACGCCAGCCGGGACAAAATGACCAGCGACTACGACTCGGTGCAGGAGCAGAGCGGGATATTTGCCGGGAAGGGCGGTTTTGACATCACGGTGGGCAACCACACGCAGCTGGATGGTGGGGTCATTGCCTCGACGGCGGGCGCGGATAAAAACAGTCTCGACACGGGGACGCTGGGCTTCAGTGATATCCACAATCAGGCCGATTTTAAAACCGAACACCAGGGCGCGGGTCTTAGCAGCGGCGGCAGCATCGGCGGTCAGTTTGCCGGGAACATGGCAAACGGCCTGCTGGCCGGGGGCGGTAACAGTGGTCATGCAGAAGGCTCAACGCAGGCGGCGGTGAGTGAAGGGACGATAACCGTCCGTGATACGGCGAACCAGCAGCAGGATGTGGCTGACCTGAGCCGGGATGCGGCGCATGCGAACGGGAGCATCAGCCCGATATTCGACAAGGAGAAGGAGCAGCGGCGGCTGCAAGAAGTCCAGCTGATTGGGGCAATTGGCTCGCAGGCGGCGGATATTGCGCGGACGCAGGGGGAGATAAAGGGACTCAATGCGGCGCGGGATGAACTGGCGAACAAGGGTAAACATGAGCCAGGTGCTGATGCCAGCGACCAGATAAAAGCCGATTATCAGAAAGCCCTTCGTGAGACTGACGCGTATAAAAATACTACCTCGCAGTACGGCACCGGGAGTGACCTGCAGCGAGGAATTCAGGCGGCCACGGCGGCGCTGCAGGGTCTGGCGGGAAGTGATATTGCGGGCGCGCTGGCAGGTGCGGCAGCACCGGAACTGGCGAATTATATCGGTCACGGTTCAGGTTCAGGCCTGAGTGATGAAGCGAAGGTGGTGGCGCATGCCATTCTGGGCGGGGCAGTTGCCGCATTGCAGGGAAACAGCGTGGCGGCAGGTGCCACGGGCGCGGCAGCGGGTGAGCTTGCAGCGAAAGCGATAGCGGGTATGCTGTATCCTGACGTGACCGACCTGTCGACGCTGAGCGAAGAGCAGAAGCAGACGGTCAGTGCCCTGGCAACGATATCTGCGGGGATGGCGGGCGGGCTGGCGGGAGACAGTACGGCGTCTGCGGTAGCGGGAGCGGGAGCCGGGAAGAATGCGGTTGAGAATAACTCGCTGGCGCTTCCCATCACGCCACCACCGGTTGCAGGCAGTAACACCGGCGATGCGGTGAACGATGCGAACCAGACGATGGCATCGGCGCTGGACAAGAAGCTGAAGGAAATGACGGAGGCGCTGGATAAAGCGACTCAGTGCTCCTTCGGGCGGGCTTGTTCTGCTGAAGATGCAGAGCAGACAGAGGGGCCGAATGCGGGTAAGAACCTGACGGATGCTGAGAAAGCTGAATTTGGTGGTGCAGGTTCAGGAACGCCGGGCGGCTGGGAACCGCAGGATGAGGAGAATGCGCGAAACAGTCAAAAGCAGAATATTACTGTTGAGGATTTAACCTCGACATCATCGAAAGGGAATGAGACTACAGGGCGTTCAAAACTTTTCGAAAGAACAGGTGGAAGTAATGCTGCTAATAAAGAGTTCGATGCCTTATCTCCCACAGAAATTAAAGAAATACCAAGTGGAAGGGTCGGTAAACTACCCGATGGGCGAACGGTTATCGTACGTGAGCGTAGTACTGATGGTCGCCCAACTTTGGAGATCCAATCAGGGAAGAATAGGATCAAGTTTAGGTATGACGAGTAATCATATATGTCTGAAAAATTGATTGAAATTCCCCTTGCTGAGGGTTCTCTTCATAATAGCCAACTAGAGGATTTTCGATATTCCTCTGGTTCCCTTGAGTTGATTTTATCTTCAGGTGATAACGCTGAAGGCAGCAAAGTTAAGGTGCTGTTCGAGTGGATTTATTCCTTCCGAGTGACTGATGAAGGTGACCTATTGAAAATGCAGGAAGAGCAGAAAGGGATGATGCTTACAGGACTTTATCGCGTTGAAAAATCTAAGTATCTAGAATGGTTTAATGAGCAAAACGGTAATATACATGATGGAGTCGTTCATTATATGTTCTCAACTATGGACGATGTTATAGATATTTTAGCCTCTATTAGTCCTTCAATATCAATCAGTAACTAACAATAATCCCGGCCCCTGCGCCGGGATCTCCTTTACCCGTCAGCCCTTAACCGGCTCGATCACCAGTCTTCCCTGCTCCACGCTGACCGTGACAGGTGTGTCGGTGCTGAACCCCGCCTCTCCCAGCCAGTTACCGTTGAGGCACATGTTGGGCTGCGGGAATAGTACGTGGTCATGTAGTTACAAGTTCTTTACCAGTGTCGGGAAAAGTGGAAAACGGGGAGCAAAACCGCGTATCGGGGCGTTGTGTCCGGTTCAGCGAAATGCACCGGGGACAAGTGGGTGTAACCTGCTGACTACACAGGGAAAAATGATGTTCGCTGGCTGACTTCGCAACGGATAAAGTTGTTGCTGAGAATAATGCGCTGAGCAAGAAGGACAAGCTGCCGGTCAATATCTATGACATCAATCCGCTGAAACCAAATGTGCTGGATGCTGACGGGGAGCCTCTTAAAGGTGGTGGCATTGGTAAGTTTACAATTAATAAAGGACAACAGAACAAGCACTTACCGGGGACGAACGAGTATAAAATAGCTTCCGAAGCTGGTTTGAATAAAAGCGTTCTTACCGTAGCGCCTGATTCATTGCTACCCAAACTGGGAACGGGTCAGCAGGTAGGTAATACTCCTGTAGGCGTTCCTGGTTCTAAGGAACGAATAAATTATGGTCAAAATATTGGAAACTATATTGACCCTCAGACAGGAGTATCCACACCTACTACAAATGGCATAGTCCACTATGGTAAAAACGGTGTGCATATTGTTCCTGCAAGACCTTCAGAATAATAAGGATGAGTAATGGTTTTATCTGATTTAAGTGTATACCTGAGACTTTCATTGCAGAGGGCTTTGTTGGGAAACGTTGCCCCTAACATTAGAGCCGTTATTGCTGAATTATCTGGTAAGAACATTAGCTTACTTTTTTATTTTGAAGGTGAAGTTGATGACGACGACGAAGAGCTTGCATCGGTAATAGAAACGGAAATTATTGCCGATTTTGATGATGATTTTACTGTACATACAACAATTCAGCGTCTTGATTATCCACAGAGGATAAAGAATACAAATGGTTTACTGGTATATCTAAGAAAAGAGTAGCAATAAAGATCCCAGCCCCTGCGCCGGGATCTTTTTAACCGTAAGCCCTTAACCGGCTCGATCATCAGTCGTCCCTGCTCCACGCTGACCGCGGCCGGCGTGTCGGTGCTGAATCCCGCTTCTGCCAGCCAGTTACCCTTCAGGTGCAGGCTGGGGCTGCGGGAATAATACGTGGTCATGTATATTTGGCTCTTTAACAACGCAGGGAAAAGTGGAGAACGGAGAGCAAAACCGCGTATCGGGGCGTTGCGTCCGGCGCAGCAGAATACAGCGGGAAAAACGAGTTGTAAGCAGCTGAGAGTACAGAGCAAATGCTGGTTCGGTGGTGAGGTTCGCAGCGGATAAAGTTGTTGTTGTGAATAACTCGCTGAGTTTCGGTACTGGCCTGGACAGTTACGCAAATGCGGCGGCATCCTGGAATCAGTATGCAGTGGATAATAATCTGACAGCGGAACAGACCCAAGCTGGGCTGAATAAACTGGCGAAAGGCGATTTGCCGGAAAGGGCGAATATCACTAAAGCCATTGTTGAAGGTTATCAGGATGGCGTATTTATGGCTGGAGCCATTTATCTCGGGCCGACAGTCGCAGTGGGCAAAGGTATTACCGGTGCAGTTATTGGTGGCGGGGCTAACTCTTTATTCCAGTACATGAGTATGTCACCAGAAAGTGAGTTTAGTTATTACAGCGCAGCCGTAGCGGCAGGTGCTGGTTATCTGGCTCCAGGATATAAGATTGGTGGTAATACTCTTATTAATATGGGTGGCGCATTTATGACTGATGGGCCGAGTTTTACTGGTCAGGGTGGTGCCATTGCGGGGTCGCTGGCCGGGGGATACTTTGGGAAGTATGCACCTGACATACTTGCGCCTTACGCGGGTAATGCTTCTGGTTTCATTGGAGACATTGGTGGTTCATTTACCTTCGAGTACTTCAATAAAAAAATCAAAGATAGTATGGAAAAGGAATAGCTAATGAAAAAGAAACCATCTTTATTTACTCTTTTTGTAACTATATTTTATTTCTGGGTATGTTTCTTTTGTTTTGGTCTTATTATCGATGTTATTGTAATGCTGATAAATATGAAAGGTTTTGATTTCAGCATGACAGGATTGATCTATTTAACCAAAATGAGTGGGGTAGCTGGTTTTGCTGCAGGTTTTGGAGCATGGATATTTTCCAAAATAGATGAATACAAAACCCGTAAAAAGCTACCAATTGATCCTGATAAATGATCTTCCCTGAACCGAAGATCCCGACCACCACGCCGGGATCGTCTTTTTACCCGTTAGCCCTTAACCGGCCCGATCATTGGTCTCCCCTTTTCCAAAATAACCATGAACGGGGTGTTAGTGCTTAAGTCCGCCTCTTCCAGTCAGTAACTGTTAAGACGCAGATTGGGCTGTGGGAATTGAGATTACTTGATAAGGGCAGTAAAAATAACCAGATGGTTTAACTTTGATAAATAACAAGGATAGTGAAAGATGAATAAGAATATTTCTGTTTTTCTTGCGGCAACATTAATTTCTGGATGTAGCGTTGATTTCACTGATACGCTTCCAGACTACACCGGTACCGATGTTGCTTATATTCGTGTTGAGAATACACCGCACCCCACACCATTTAGAATCGAAAAACAGATTCCCGAAGAGAAATGTTGGAAATCAGAACATGCATATGGTATTACGTCAAAAGTGGCGATTATCGGTGTTAAAATAAGAACCTCGAAGTACGTCGCTGGTATTGCGCCACCGTCGACTAAATTCGCTAACAAAAATTTCCAAGAGTATAGCGTGCAATCTGGTTATATTTATAGTATTTGGTGGAAACGAGAAGTACGTAACATGCATGGCATGGATTTAGGACAGACCTATTCAGGCTCGTTCTTCGCCTCGAAAGGACATACTTATGAAATTGGTAGCGACAATAACAACATAGTGATTACCGATTTATCTAACGAATCGGTGAAAAAAACAGAATCCTTGCCTGAATGTAGATTTAATAGAACTATGTTAGGCAAGAAGCAGTATCTGTAACATGCTGTTGAGAATAACTAGCTGGCAAATGTATTAGCTGCTGCCAATAAAGCCAAACCGGGAACTGCTGAGAAATGGAAAGAAGAGCAACAGGCCGCAATTACAGAAGCCTGCAGCGGTGGTACACCAGTGTCATGCGAAACGGCAGTAGCCGCAATGGGCAGCGCAATGGCGTGGACATTATTACCGGGAGCAGCAGTAACAACCAGCCTGATCGGTGCTGGGGCTAATGCTGGAGTAGGCCTGCTGATTAACGGTGAAGTAAATCCAAATGACGTTATTCTGGGATACTGGACTGGCGCATTCACAGCAGGAACCGGGCTGTGGGAGATGATGGCAGTAAATACTGGTAGTGGTGCCACATCAAGTTATCTTAAAGGTGATGATCCGTTGAAAGGTGGGCTGATCAGTGGGGCCGCATCTGGCCTAGGTTATGGTGCAGGTGCACTGTTTGGTGGCACGTTTGGCAAGTTCGGCCCGTTCTCTGGTGAAATCAACGACATCTTTGGTTCTGTCGGCAGTGAGTTAATTAGCAATGAAGTGAAAGAGGCAGGGAAGAAAAAATGATAGTGAACAAAATGCGAAAGCCGACTTTAAAAATGTTTTTGGTGAGTATTATTTATTATTTTATAGCGTTTTTTATCTTTATATTCCTTGCTAAGTGTTTGATAGAAATATGGTATGAAGGTGGCGTTATCTTTAACAAGAAAGATGTCACTGATTTACTGGTAATTAGTGGCATTGTTGGTCTTGCTGCCGGTTCCAGGACATGGCTCTTCGCCAAACTGGACGAACGCAAAGCCCGTAAATCTCCACCATCAGATCCCAAATCCTGAACAAAGATCCCAGCCACCGCGCCGGGATCTTTTTACCCGTCAGCACTTAACCGGCTCGATCACCAGCCGTCCCTGCTCACGCTGACCGTGACCGGGGTGTCGGTGCTGAATCCCGCCTCTCCCAGCCAGTTGCCGTTCAGTCGCAGGCTGGGGATCCGGGAATACCAGGTGGCCAGGTAGTTATGGGGGTAAAAATGCCGGATGCTGACATAACCGATCTTTATCCGCCGCTGTGCTTTGAAAAGGGTTCTCTCTGACGTAGAACCGCGTTCAGCCATAATAACTACTTTACGAGTTGTTGTGGTCAGCGGGTTGTCGGTGGTGAGACACCTTCAGCCCGCGTTCAAAATATCTTCCTGTTAACTTTCTGTGCCTGTCTGTTGTGCCTGGGCAATCAACGCATCCAACATCTCTGAAACCCGCTTCTGCTTGCTCTTCAGTTACTGCCGATCGTCTGGCTCTGTTACTCCAGCCGTGATGACGGGCCACGCTTGTGCAGCGGTATCGTTTTTATGTTCGAGCGGCACGATGATCGTCAGCAGCCCATTACGTTATTCACGTTTCCGATTAACTATCTGATTTAAGTGTTTTTGTTGTAAAAATCACCGGGATGTATACACCATTCTGATGATCGGCACGACAGGGTGATGCGCAGAACCCGCCCCATAACGCGTTAAAAAACGGACAATCGCCATCCATTCATAAACTCTGCTTATCATTATTATTCGCTATAAAATGTTTTAAAATGTTAATAAAATGGCTTCATTCGCTGCTTTTTTGATTTATGTCGCTGTTTTATATTTATGCTGTGCTTTATTAAGCGAACAACGTGGAGAAATTTTGCAATCAGTCGATAAGCTTGTACATATTATTAGCACTACGTAAAATGTATTAGTCATTCGCTCTGTAAATGTTAAAACGTGCGAAGGGAAGTCATCATGACACTGTGGATTATCAACCCTTTGAATGTATTTAATGCCCGCCAACGCTGTCCTGGCACTTTGCTCAGGAACGAACACATTGATTTGTAAATCAAGAGTAATGCCATGAAAAATTATGATGATTTGCAGCGTTTTAAGGATAAAACGCGCACGGGTGACATCAAGTTCAAGGATTTCTCAGCGCAGAAGCAGCGCGCTGCGACCAGCGACTGGGCGATCATCAATCAGCTTGCAGGTGACGATAGCGACTCGGCGCTGGCTAAGGCCGGCAGCGTTGCCGTGCCCGTTCCGCAGCCGCTCAAGCCTGGCGAACTGGAGGCGGCATTTGCGCCTTTCGCGCAGGCCCCGATTGCGTCCATGCCTGACCCGGCGACACCTGCGCCCTCCCTGTTTGAACAGCTGATCCCGCAAGCGCCTGCCGCTGCACCACAGCCGCTGATTGAGCCAGCACCAGCACCGACGCCCGTGGCCGCACCCGCGCCGCAGGTCGCGCCTGTTGCTGCTGCACCTGCTGCGCCGCTGGCCGCACCTGCGCCCGCCGAGCCTGTGCGCTTTGAGCAGCTGTTTGCTACCAAAGCCACCGCCCGCGTCAGCCATCCGGTCAAAGACCTTCCGTTACAACCGCTCCTGGAGAAAATCGCTTCATGCCGTTAGTGTGTATTTGCTCGCCAAAAGGCGGAGTGGGAAAAACCACGGTCACGGCTAACCTTGCTTACGCCCTGGCGCGTTCCGGCAGTAAAGTCCTGGCCATTGATTTTGATGTGCAGAACGCGTTGCGTCTGCATTTTGGCGTGCCGCTGTCCGATGGACGCGGGTACGTTGCCCGGGCCAATGAATCTGCCGACTGGAGTCAGTCAGTGCTTACTGCGGGCAGTAACATGTTCGTTCTGCCTTACGGGGAAGTGACCGAAGAGCAGCGCATAGCGTTTGAGCATAATCTCGCCACCGACAGCCATTTCCTGATGCGCGGCTTAAGTTCGTTGCTGAACTATCCGGGGCTGATCATTCTTGCCGACTTCCCACCGGGGCCAAATCCACCGCTGAAAGCGATCTCCCCGCTGGCGGATATGCATCTGGTGACGCTGCTGGCCGACACGGCCTCCCTGTCGCTGTTGCCGCACATTGAAAATCACCGCCTGACCGGCGGCACGCCGCCGAAGAACCCGGCCGGCTATTCGTTCCTGGTGAACCAAAGTGACAGCCGTCGCCATATCAGTCGCGATGTCACCGCCTTTTTACAGCAGCGCCTCGGCGATCGCCTGCTCGGGGTGATCAATCGGGATGAAAGCGTGGCGGAGGCGAATGCGTCACAGCAGTCGATCCTGGATTTCAATGCCACCTCGGCTGCTGCGTTTGATATTGAGCTGGTGAGCAAACGCATCGCGGGTATGTTGGGGGTTAATGTGGGTGACGGCGCAGTGCACGCTAACCTGAAAACTTCTAATTTCTGACGACAATTTCAGGACGTCCTATGAAAAAGGTGCTGTTTTATTTACTGCTGTTGGTGTTATCGCCAATTGCGGTGCTGATTGTTATTACCCCGATGGACAGCCAGAAACAATATATCTTTGGCTTAATCAGTATCGGCGTTTTGGTGTTGCTAGGGTTCAGCAAAAATCACCGTATCTCGATCATCATGATGGTGGTGGCGGTACTCATGTCCACCCGATATATTTGGTTTCGGGCCACGCAAACGCTGCACTTTAATTCTGAAATAGAAGCCATACTCGGGATCGGGTTATTTATCGCTGAACTCTATATTTGGGTCACGATTTTACTGAGCTATCTGCAGAATCTTTTTCCGCTCCAGCGCAAGATTGTGCCTCTGCCCGAGGATATGTCGACCTGGCCGACGGTGGATATTTATATTCCCTCGTACAACGAAAGCCTCGACGTGGTGCGCGATACGGTGCTGGCCGCCCAGTGCCTGGATTATCCGGCGGATAAGCTCAAGATCTATCTGCTCGACGATGGCAAACGTAATGAGTTTGCGGTGTTCGCGGCCAACGTCGGGGTGGGTTACATCACCCGTAATGACAACTCCCACGCCAAAGCGGGCAACCTCAACCATGCCATGAAGCTGACCAAAGGCGAGCTGATTTGCGTCTTTGACTGTGACCACGTGGCAACGCGCATCTTCCTGCAGGCCACCGTCGGGGCATTCCTCGTCGACCCGAAACTGGCGCTGATGCAGACCCCACACCACTTCTACTCGCCGGATCCTTTCGAGCGTAACCTGTCGGCGGGACGCGATATTCCTAACGAAGGCCAGCTGTTTTACGGGCAGATCCAGCGCGGAAACGACAACTGGAACGCGACCTTCTTCTGCGGCTCCTGCGCGGTTATTCGCCGTTCAGCGCTGGAAGAGATTGGCGGCTTTGCAGTTGAAACCGTGACCGAAGATGCCCACACCGCGCTGAAGATGCAGCGTCTGGGCTGGAAGTCGGCGTATCTGGATATTCCGCTGGCGGCCGGGTTAGCCACCGAACGTCTGGTGGTCCACGTGATTCAGCGTACCCGCTGGGCGCGCGGCATGACGCAGATTCTGCGCGTCGATAACCCGCTGTTTGGCCGGGGCTTAAAGTGGCAGCAGCGTCTGTGCTATCTCAACGCGATGCTCTCCTTCCAGTTTGCCTTGCCGCGCGTGGCGTTTCTGACCGCGCCGCTTGCCTATCTGCTGTTCAACCTGAATATTATTCATTCGTCGGCGAGCCTTATTTTTGCCTATATGTTGCCGCACCTGTTCTTATGTATTTATGTCAGCTCGCGGCTGAACGGACGCTTCCGCTATAGCTTCTGGGGTGAAATTTATGACCTGGTGCTGGCCTTCCATTTAGTGTTACCGACCATTATTACGCTGATATTCCCGAAACGCGGCAAGTTTAACGTGACGGATAAAGGTGCGTTGCTGGACGTGGGTTATTTCGACTTCAGCATTGTGCGTCCGCATCTGGTTATTGCGGTCCTGCTGGCGGCGGGGGTTATTGCCGGGATTGTGCGGGCCGTTGCCCATGACTATTTCAGCGTCGATCCGATGGTTATTGCCTTAAACGTGGGATGGGGGCTGTACAGCTTAATCTTCCTGCTGGCCGCCATTGCGGTGGCGCGTGAAACCCGCCAGACGCGTAAAACCATCCGCATTGATGTCAGCGTTCCTGTGGTGATCCACTACGCCAGCGGTATTTCCTCGCGCAGCCACACCGCCGATTTGTCGATGGGCGGATGCCGTATTGCGACCGTGGACGATCGCCACCTGACCGATGAGATTGAAGAGATCGAGCTGCAGCTGCAGTCCGGTGCGATCAGTATTCCGGTCAGCGTGATTGCGCACGATGAGCAGTACATTCGCCTGATGTTTGATGAGATCCCACTGGACCGTCGCCGCGAGCTGGTGCGCGTGGTGCTGACCCGTGCCGATGCGTGGATCAATCCACTCAAGCCGCAGGACAACCCGTTCCGCTCGCTGTTTATTATTATTCGTAGCGTCTTCGATCTGTTCTGGCTGACCTGGAAGTCACGACGCGAGAACAGTCGTCGACGTCAGGACGAAGTGCGCCGCAGCAAAAGTGCCAGCGAGGATACCGCGGTATGAAAGGGATGACCCGTAAAGCTTTCCAGATGCTGATGGTGTGCAGCGTGCTGGCTCTGCCCGTCAGGGCCGAAGAGCCGACTTCCGTCGAGTCACTGCTGCCGGTGGATTTCCCGCCGCCGGTGATGGATGCCACACCTGCGGCCGATACGCCGGCCGCGGCCTCTCCCGAACCAGTAATGGACGCGCCTGCGCCAGCGGTTGCGGACGCGATCCCGGCTCCCGATACCCTTGCGGCGAACCCGGTTCCGATGGGCATCACTCCCGGTACCACCAGCAGCATTACCGTCGCGCAGATGGGCCAGCCCAATGGCGTGGTGCTGAGCGGTGGTCAGCTGCAGGGCGGGATCGATTTTACGCTCTCGGCCGACCAGGTGATCACCAACGCCCAGCTGGAGCTGAACCTGAAAGTCTCTCCGGCGATGGCGGCACGTAACACCACCATGCAGTTGATGCTCAACGGTCAGCCGCTGGGCACGGTGCCGCTGGGTGCGGCGGACACGAACGTCTCGAGCTATCAGCTGGATATTCCGGCGGCGATGGTGGTGTCACGCAATAACATCAGCTTCAAAATTAACGACGGTGATGCGCTGCTGTGTCAGCGGGATATCTCCGACAGCTATCAGGTCACCGTCATGCCGACGACCCGCCTCGACCTGGAAGCCCAGCAGCTGAATATCGGCGCGGATCTTAGCCATTTCCCGCGTCCGTTCTTTGATGAGATGCAGATGACGCCCGCCACGATGGCGTTTGCGTTCCCGGCCAACACCCTGCCGGAGCAGGTGGGGGCGGCATCGCTGCTTGCGTCCTGGCTGGGGATAGAGGCGGACTATCGCGGCATCTCGTTTGAGGTGCTGCACGATCGCCTGCCGGAAAAAAACGGCGTGCTGTTCGGTAAACCCGGCGAGTCGATTGGCGGTGTGACGCTGCCCGCCAGCAGCGGGGCGACGCTCAAAATCATCGACAACCCAGGCAACCCTATCTATAAGCTGCTGCTGGTGGTGGGCAATAACGAGCAACAGCTGAAAAGCGCCGCGTGGCGCCTGACGCGGGGGCAGTTCAATACCCAGACGGTCAGTGCCCCGGTTGAGGCGCAAAACATCCCGCTCAGCAAACCTTACGATGCGCCGCGCTGGATCTCCACCGAGCGCCCGGTGCTGCTGAGCGAACTGGTCCGCAAAGATCAGAGCATGACGGTGACCGGCATCTGGCACGAACCGCTGACCCTGGCGTTCCGCGCGGCACCGGATCTGTTTATGTGGGATGGCGACACCATTCCGCTGAAAATCGCCTACCGTTTCCCGTACGAGAGCTGGATTGACGAAGACCGTTCCTACCTGTCGATGACCTTCAACGGCGCGTTCCTGCGCAATCTGCCGGTCAACAAACAGGGCTTGCTCGAAGGCCTGTGGCACAAGCTTGGCGGCGATGCGCGTCAGGAGAAGATTGAGGTGCCGCTGGAGCCGTATTTGATTTACGGCGATAACCAGCTGCAGCTGTACTTCAACATCGCCACCAAAGAGGCGGCACCGTGCAGCGTACTGCTTAACAACAACATCAAGAGCCGTATCGATGAAGACGCCCAGATTGATTTGACCAAAACGCGTCACTTCACGCTGCTGCCGAATCTCTCCTACTTTGTGGGTGCGTCGTTCCCGTTCACCCGTCTGGCGGACTTCTCCCAGACGGTGCTGCTGCTGCCGGAAAACCCAAGCGAAAATGAAATCAGCACCCTGCTGGATCTGGCCGCACGTTCAGGTAACGCCACCGGCACCACGCTGAACAACAACCGCGTGATGTTTGGCCTGCCGTCCGGTGGAGCGAACCTGCTGCGTCTCAGCGACAGCGATGTGCTGGCGGTCTCCACCCTGAACCAAAGCGCCTTTAACCGGGCACTGCTGGCTCAGTCACCGTTCATCAGCCAGGAGCATACCTTTGGCGTGCGCGAACCGAAGCTGCTGGCAAAAGTGCAAAGCTGGCTGGAAGGCGACTGGAAAGCGTCAAGCGTCGATGCCGACCGCTACTTCTCGTCGAACGAAGCCTGGCGCGGATTTGTCAGCTTCCGCTCCCAGTGGAACCCGTCGCGGCTGGTGGTGATGGCGATTGGCAGCAACGACGAACAGCTCTCTCGGCTGCATACCGATCTTAACTCCCCCCGTATTAACGCCGGGATCCGCGGCGATACTGCGATCATCACCGATGAAAACGGGGTGCGCAGTTTCCGGGTTGGCCCGCAGTTCCCAAGCGGCCAGATGCCCTGGTACATGATGGTGGTGTGGTACGCCACGCAGCACTCCGCCATGCTGGCGATTTTTGGACTGCTGTTTGCGACGATTATCGGTCTGAGTCTCTACTCGATCCTCAAAAAACGCGCGCACAAACGTCTTAACCCTCAGGATTCAGATCGTGAGTAAAGGTGGTAACAAAATGGAAAATAAGAGCAAAACCGCCAGACATCTGCCTTTACTTTGTCTGTTCAGCGGCCTGGCGCTGGGGGGCATCAACGCCGCCCTGGCGGCGGACGCCAATAACCCGGCACTGAAAGCGCTGTTCGATCAGGCGAACTACTGGCACGAAAAATCTCACGATGAGCTGGCGATGGAATCGCTGAAAAAAGTGCTGATGGTGGATGCCAACAACACCCAGGCGCTGTACCTGATGGCGCTGTGGTCGCAGCAGGCTGGTGACATCAAAGGTGCCGCCCAGTGGCGTGCGCGTTTAACCGCGGCCTCGCCGCAGGATGCCAATCTGCAGGCGCTGGACAACGCCAAGCAGATGCAGCAGGTGCCGCGCGGTCAGCTGGAGCTGGCCCGTCAGCAGGCGCGCAGCGGTAACATTCCGGCCGCGCTGGCCACCTGGCAGAACCTGTTTAGCGGCAGTCAGCCGCCGCCAAGCCTGGCCCCGGAATACTATCTGACGATGGCGGGGGATAAATCCCTCTATCCGCAGGCGGTGAGCGAGCTGCGTCAGCTGCGGGTGCAATATCCCCAGGATAACAACATCAAAATTGCGCTGGGCAAAGTGCTGACCTATCAGGAAAGCACGCGCCGGGAAGGGATTGACGTCCTGCAGGATCTGGCGAGCGGCAGTCAGGATGCGGATCGATCTCTGCGTCAGGCGCTGCTGTGGCTGGGGCCGCAGGCGGGCGATGACGCCTTGTACCAGACCTATATTCAGCGCCACCCGAACGATACCGGTATTCGCGATTATTACCGCAAGAGCATCGGTGGCGCGGCAAAAGGTGAGGGCTTTGAGGCGCTGAACAGCGGCAATACCGACACCGCCCGCAGCCAGTTTGAACAGGTTTTACAGACCAACCCGGAAGATGCCGACGCGCTGGCCGGGATGGGCTACGTCGCCCTGCGTAAGGGTGACTACGCCGCAGGCGCACAGTACCTGAATCGCGCCGCTAGCCAGGGCGGGTCCGCCTCGGAAGAGCGCAAGCAGCAGGCGGTGGATGCCGAGTTTTATGGTCAGCTTGCCCAGGCGCAGGCGGCCTACAAGCAGGGCAATATCAGCCAGGCGCTGGCCCTGAGTGCCCCGTTGGCTCAGCGAAGCGGCGAGCAGGGGGCCGCTGCGAAGCTGTTCCGCGCCGACGTCCAGCGGCATAACAAAGACTACACCACTGCCGAGCAGACGCTGCGCGGGTTGTTAACGGAGCAGCCAAATAACGGCGCGGCCCGCGAAAACCTGTACTACGTGTTGCGTGAGCAGAATAAAACGGCTGAGGCGCAGGCGATGCTGCAAACCCTGCCCGCCAGCCTGCAGGCCAGACTCCAGCCGCGCGTCTCCGGCGGCGGCAACCCAACCGATCCGCTGCGTCGTCAGGCGCAGCAGGCCGTCGCCAATGGCGATCCACAGCGCGCTATCGCCCTGTTGTCGCAAGGCACCGCGCGCTATCCGGCCGATCCGTGGCTGCGTCTGGATCTGGCCCGTCTGCTGCAGAAGCAGGGCCGTGACGCGGAGGCGGCAAACGCCATGTCACCGTCGTTCCGGCCAAACGCCAGCGCCAGTGAACTGTATGCGGCTGCCCTGTTCGCCAGCGAGAACAACGCCTGGCAGCAGTCCCAGACCTTGCTGTCGCGAATTCCGGCCAGCAGTCAGAACCGGGATATGCGCGAGCTGTCGCAGCGGGTGAACTACAACCTGCAGATGAACGTGGCTGAACGCTATCTGGCCCAGGGCGACCGGGCGGCGGCGGCTAACACCCTGAAAGCGCTGGCGATGCGTCCACCAGAAAGCCCGGCAGATGCGGGCAAACTGGCGCGGATGCTGGCGCAAAGCGGTGACGTGACCAGCGCGGTGAGCGTGGTGCGCGATAACATGCGTCGCGGCGTGCAGGGTAACGCCGGGGATTACGCCGATCAGGTGACGGTGCTGAATCAGGCGGGGCTGGGCAGTGAGGCTCAGGCCTGGCTTGCCAACCCGGAGCTGCAGTCGCGCAGCACCCCAACGCAGCTGGCCAGCCTGCGCAACGGCTACGTGATCAACGACGCCGATCGCCTGCGCACTCAGGGCAATTACGCGGCGGCCTACGACAAGCTGATCCGCGCGATGCAAAACGATCCGCAAAACACCGATCTGATGTTTGCGATGGCCCGGGTGTACCAGTCCGGCAAGATGAACAAAGAAGCCGGGGTGGTGTACGACTACCTGATGACCCGCGACACGCCGCAGCAGGATGCGCGCGCCGGGGCCATTAATGTGGCGTTAGCCAACAACGATGTGGATAAAGCGAAGCAGCTGACCGCCGGGCTGAAAAATGACAGCACGCCGGAACGCCTGCTGCTGCTGGCCCGCGTCTCAGAGGCGGAAGGCAACCATCAGCAGGCCATGAGCTACCTGCGCACCGCGCGCGGACGCCTGCTGGGCCTGAAGGACAACAGCGGCGAAACCGCGCCGATGCTGGGCGGTCTGGCCTTAGCCGACAACCCGTTTGTCGGCACCACCCGCGCGGGCGATCTGACCCCCTCTTCGTCGCTGTATGGCGAAGCGATGCCGTGGCAGGTGGCCCAGCTGGCGCGTAATCCACAGACCGCCCCGCCGGGCACCGTGCGTACCGATCTACCGGTCGAGACGGCGCAGGCCGGCACGCTGCGTCAGGTGGATAACATGATGGAGATGCTGGTCGACAAAACCGCCACCTGGGCGCGTGGCTCCACGGCAATGCGCTCCCGTGACGGCGAAGAGGGGCTGAGCAAACTCACCGAGTTTAAGGCACCGCTGCAGTGGTCCACCGTGCCGTTTGGCGATTCGCGTCTGGACGTCAACGTGTCGCCGATCACCCTTGATGCCGGTAGCTCGTCGGATGAATCCAGCCGTCGCTTTGGTACCGGGGCGCTGATCCAGGGCGAAGTGGCCGAAGAGGTGTATAACGCCTCGACCACCACCCCGCCGGAACTGCCGAATCTCGACAAAATTAAGGTGCCTTCGCAGGGCTCGCAAAGCGCGTCCGGCGTTGAAGTGGCGATGGCGCTCACCGGGGATCAGTACAAAATTGATGTCGGATCCACGCCGTTGGGCCAGGATCTGAATACCGTCGTGGGTGGTGTGCAGTGGTCGCCGCAGCTGACCGATTACCTCAAGCTGGTGCTGGTGGGTGAACGTCGTGCGGTGGTGGATAGCCTGCTGTCGTATGTCGGTGTCGAAGACAAATACAGCGGCAAGAAGTGGGGCCAGGTCACCAAAAACGGCGGCAGCGCGCAGCTCAGCTATGACAATACCGATGCGGGCTTTTACGCCGGGTTTGGCGTGTACGACTACGTCGGGGAGAACGTCCCGAGCAACACCAGCGTGACCGGCTCGGCGGGGGTCTATTTCCGCCCGTATTACTCCGACGATCGCGAGTTAAAAACGGGCATCAACATGAGTTATATGAACTTCGACAAAAACCTGAGCTACTTCAGCTACGGTCAGGGGGGCTATTTCAGCCCGCAGGACTATGTCAGCGTCGCCTTCCCGGTGGATTACACCCAGAAGTTCGACAACTGGAAGCTGGGGTTAGGCGCGTCGATTGGCTATCAGTCTTACTCCCAGGATGAGAGCCCGTACTTCCCGACCGATGCCGCCATGCAGCGTCAGCTGGAAGATTATGTCTCCCGTGGGCTGGCCAAAGAGTACTTCTACAGCGGCAGCAGCAAGAACGGCATGGGGTACAACCTGCGCGCCTCAACCGATTACAAACTCAACAAAGACATGAGCATCGGCGGGCAGATTGGCTATGACACCTTTGGCGATTACAACGAAAGTACAGCCAACCTCTACTTCCGCTACATTCTGGGGAACAAGTGATGAATGACCAGCAGCTTTTGCAGTATTACCAGAATCAACAGTCCCGGTCGGGTTGGTTTTCATTGCTCCACGTGATGATTGAAGGGATGGTGGCGAACGTCGGTGAGGCGCAAAGCCACCCGTTCCTCGTGCAGATGGGGGAGACGCTGGCCGAGCGTTTCCCGCTCACCCCTGCGCATACCGTTGGTGAGCTGGAGGCGCAGATCAACGCCCGGCTCGCGGCGTTCGACTGGGGTGTGATTGATATTGATGCCAGCGACACGGCGATCCGCATCAGCCATATGGCGCTGCCGGTTCCGGCCGAACCGGCGCAGCAGCTTGCCTGGAACCACGCGTTCAGCGCGGTGCTGGAAGGGCTGTACGCACGCTGGATGCGTGAGCAGGGTGGGAAATCCCATGTTTCCCTGTGGCGGGAGGCATCGCCCTCGGCTACGGTTATCCACTTCAGATATCAAAATAATCAGTAAGGAACAGGCATGTGGCAGCGAAGTAAAACCCTGCTTTTGGTGCTGGGACTGATATGCAGTTACCCGGCGATCGCCGGCAGCGCCTGGGACAGTTACAAAGCCCGATTTTTGATGGCGGATGGCCGCATCATTGATACCGGCAACAACAGCGTGAGCCATACCGAAGGCCAGGGCTTCGCCATGATGATGGCGGTGCGCAACAACGATCGGGCAAGCTTTGACAAGATCTGGGGCTGGACGAAAAAAAATCTGCAAAACCCGGAGACCGGCCTGTTTTACTGGCGCTATAACCCGGTTGCCGCCGATCCCATTGTCGATAAAAACAACGCCACCGATGGCGACACCTTTATCGCCTGGGCGCTGCTGAAGGCCGGTACCCAGTGGAAGGACAACGCATACCTGAACGCTTCGGATGCGATTACTAAGTCGCTGGTGGCGCGCAACGTGATCAGCTTTGCCGGGTATCGGGTGATGCTGCCCGGTGCGAAAGGCTTTAACCTTAACAGCTACGTTAACCTCAACCCGTCGTATTTTATCTTCCCGGCGTGGGAAGACTTCGCCCAACGCAGCCATTTGACCGTCTGGCGGGAGCTGATCAACGACGGGCAAAAGCTGCTGGTGAAAATGCGCTTCGGTAACACGCAGCTTCCGGCAGACTGGGTCTCGCTGTACGCCGACGGGCGCGTCACCCCGGCCAAAGAGTGGCCTGCGCGCTTTAGCTACGATGCGATTCGGGTGCCGCTGTACGTGAAGTGGGCGCAGCCCGCCAGCCCGCTTCTGGCACCGTATAATGCTTACTGGGGACGATTTACGCGGACGCAGACGCCTGCCTGGGTGAACATCACCACCAACGATCCGGCCCCGTACATGATGGACGGCGGTTTGCTGGCGGTGCGCGACTTCACGATGGGGCAACTCCCGGCGGGCGAGCCGCAGATCACCACCAAAGAGGATTACTACTCTGCGAGCCTGAAGATGCTGGTGTCGCTGGCGCGATAAACGCATTTATAACGGGTTTTTGGAAAGCGCCTCGCAAGAATGCCTTGCGGTGGCGCTTTCTGCATTTTGGGGGCAGGCTGTCTGGCTGTGATCCCTTATTCGGACAAGGATCCTGCATCTGGATCCGGTTTTTTTTGTTTAAAGGACTTTTTTGCCCACCGTAAAGCAATAGCGCAAAATAATCCCCCAGCTGCACAAACATCCTTAGCCTCTTACAAATAATGCCATGTTAGCTTAATCCCATCGTTTATTGCTGCTTACCGTGCCGGTATCCTGATAAAGGTTTTAACACATGGCCAGTTATACTTTTTCCTGCCCTGATATCTATTTTGGCGAGGAGGCTATTACCTCGCTGAGCCAGTTTAATGGCAAACGCGTTGGTATTGTCACCGACGATTTTATGGTGACGTCAGGTAAAACCCGTTATTTGATTAATTACATGCCGCAGGCGTCGGTGTCTATTTTTGGCGAGGTTAAACCCGATCCGGATATTGATATTTTGACCGCGGGTGCGGCGCATTTTAAAAGCTTTAAGCCTGAGGTGATTATTGCCCTCGGCGGAGGATCGTCACTGGATGCAGCGAAAGGCATCAAAGTGACGCTGGAAGAGTATTTTTCCCATCATCATATCGATCTCATCGCTATTCCCACGACCAGTGGATCCGGCTCCGAAGTGACCTCCTACGCGATCATTTCCGATCCGAAAAACGGGCGTAAGTACCCGCTGATCTCCGGGCATCTGGTACCGGATATTGCCATTCTCGATCCTAACCTGGTATTAACGGTACCGCGCCATGTGGCGGTGGATACCGGTATGGATGTGCTGACTCATGCCATCGAAGCGTTTGTCGCCACCGGCGCGAACGACTTTAGCGATGCGCTGTCGGAAAAATCCATCGCGCTCACCTGGCGCTATTTGCCGCAGGTGTTCAACGATGAACAAAACATTGTGGCGCGGACCCATATGCACAATGCCTCTTGCATGGCCGGTATGGCGTTTAACGCCGCCGGGCTGGGACTGGTACACGGCATGGCCCATGCCATTGGCGGTATGTTGCATATTCCCCACGGTAAAATTAACGCCATGCTGCTGCCGATTGTTGTCGATTTCAACAGCAAGCAGGCGTCTACACACACCCGCGACCGCTACCACCGCTGCGCGCAGATCATGGGGATCGATCATGCCGCTCCCGAGCAGGCTATCGCGCAGATGACGCAGGCTATCCGTCAGATTAACCGCCATTTCGGTATTCCCGCCACGCTAAGCGCGTTGGGCATTGAACGGGAGAAGATCAGCATGCTACGGGCGGCACTGGTGAATTCCGCGCTGGCTGACGGGTGCACGGCATCAAATCCACGGCCTGTAACTCCGAGGGATGTTGAAGCCCTCATCGATCAGGTGACGGGCTAACTGGATACGTTTGTCCTGCCTGCATGAAGCTGGCAAAAAAGTCCTGTCGAACAACAAATATCGGGCGTCGTTACTCCCTATCCTGATGAACAGACGCTCAGTACCGATGAGTTAACCCAATGATCAGGTCGTTTCCGTTATGAATTACACCGAACAACAAGCTGAATGGATCACCCAACAAATACTGCATGAGCTCGCTGCCCGTAAACGCCCGGCAGCGTCCGCCACCGCGCCCGTTGCGCTGGAGATCCCGGTGGGCGTGTCGAACCGTCACGTCCACCTGTGCCGGGAGGATATGGACATTCTGTTTGGGTACGGCTCAACGCTGACCCGTTTTAAAGCGGTCAAACAGCCTGGGCAATATGCTGCCGAAGAGGTGGTGACGCTGCGCGGCCCGAAAGGGGAACTGAGCAACGTGCGGGTATTAGGCCCGTTGCGTAAAACCACTCAGGTGGAAATCTCCGTCGCCGATGGTTTCACGCTGGGTGCCAGAGCGCCCGTTCGCATGTCGGGCGATCTGTTGGAATCGCCAGGGATTGACATCATCGGTCCGAAAGGGCGCGTGGTGAAGCACAACGGCATGATTGTTGCCTGGCGCCATATCCATGTTTCACCGCAGGAAGCAGAGCTGCATGGCCTGCGTGACGGGATGGAAATCGATGTTCAGACCAACGGCCCGCGCGGCGGCGTGCTGAGCCACGTGGTGGTGCGCGTCACGGCGGATGCCGTGCTGGAACTGCATATCGATGTGGAGGAGGCCAACGGTTTCGGCCTGCGTAACGGCGACAGGGTACGCGGTATCAAACAGGATGTGCGCCATGGCTGACAGCCCCGAAAACCGCCGATTGCATGAACTGGCCGCCCTGATTGACAGCGGCGAATGTCGGCCTTGCACCGGCGCGTTGAAGGTGGGGGTGGACCTCGGCACCGCCAATATCGCGATAGTGGTCGTGGATGCGGATAACCAACCGGTGGCGGGAGTGACGTCCCCCTCCAGTGTTGTGAAAGATGGCGTGGTGGTGGACTACCTTACTGCCAGCCGGGTGGTATCGCGCCTGAAATGGATCCTCGAAGAAAGACTGGGCCGCACCCTCGATCGCGCGGCGACCGCGATTCCACCGGGAATTTCCGACGGTAACACAAAGGTGATCGTCAACGTCGTGGAGTCTGCGGGCTTTACCGTCACGAAAGTGCTTGATGAGCCGGTGGCCGCTGCCAGTGCGCTAAATATCAAAAACGGTGCGGTAGTGGATGTGGGAGGCGGGACAACCGGGATGAGCATTTTGAAAAGCGGCAAAGTGACCTTTAGCGCCGATGAACCCACCGGTGGCAGTCACATGACGCTGGTTATCGCGGGTGCGCTCGGTCTGACGTATGCCGAGGCAGAAGAGATGAAAAAAGATCCGGCTCTGGAAGCGCAGGTGTTTACCCTGGTGTTGCCGGTGGCGCAAAAAATGGCCAGCCTGGTGTCGGGATGGCTCGCCACTCAGCGGGTGAAAAATATTTATCTGGTGGGCGGTGCCAGCAGCTTTAGCCAGTTTGCCGCAGTGTTGAGTCAGCACACCGGCAAAAATGTGCTTCCGTCGGTGGAGCCACTGTTGGTTACGCCATTAGGCATCGCGATGAATGCGGGGTAAGTGAGAACCGATGGACAGCCAGACCTTATCGCAACTGCTGGACCGCGTTATCGCTGAATTGTTGGCACAGTCCGTAGCGCAAAAAAATGTTCGCGTGGTGGTGACCGGCGACGATCTTTCTTCGCTCCCTGACACCTTGAATTGTCTCGTGGCACTTGAGCAGGCGGGCTACCAGTTGTGGGTGAGTTTTTCTCACAGTGCCAGCCAGTCGGCGCTGAAAGATGCCTGCATCGATCGATTGCGCCAGTGGGGTTCCCGCGCCGGATTCGACCACCCTGGCGGTGACTACGACGCACTCTATCTTCCGGCGCTCTCGATTAACAGTATGAGCAAAATTGCGCTGGGCATCCGCGACAACCTCGCATGCGAGGCGGTATTCCAGGCGTTGCATCAGCGTAAACAGACAATCGCCACGCTGCATCCTCAGTGCCATGACAGCCGCTTGCCGCTGCCGCTGTTGGCCCGGCTGGAAGGTTATACGCACATGCTGGAAAGCTACGGCGTGACGCTTTCGGGCAAAAAAATGGCCCACATCGACTCTTCCCCAATGAGCCAGTCCGCGCCTTTCACCAGCCTGCCGTTTGCCGGTAAAAAACGCTTAATCGCTCTGCGCGATATTCGTCTGCTTGCCCCCGGCGAAGGATTGCGGGTCGAGCGCGATACGCTGATCACCCCTGCCGCAAAAGACGAAATCAAGCGGCGCAATCTCACCCTTATTTACGGCTAACCGGAGGAAGTATGTATCTCGCAAAAGTTACTGGCGCATTAGTTTCCACCACTAAGCACGCCTCCCTGAATGGCTCGAAACTGCTGATAGTCGCGCGCCTGGATGAAAACTATCGGCCTACCGGCCATGCACAGGTGGCTGTGGATACTGTCGGCGCGGGGAACGGCGAGATTGTTATCGTGACCACCGGCAGCTCGGCGCGGATGAGTAACAGCAAAGAGCATTCGGTAATTGATGCTGCCGTCGTGGGCATCGTGGACGCGCTCGAACTTAACGGCAAATAGGGCGCTCAGAGGAGGGTAATGGATGGCTGCGCACGACGATTTTCTCGACAACTGGATCAACGACGCTATCGCCACGCACCTGCCGGAGCGGCATATCTCCCTGAGTCTGGAAGACTGTGAGCGCCTGGCGAAGATGGCGCGAGAGGCCGCCATGGCCCGCCATGTACCGATTGTTTTTAGCCTGGTGGATGCCCACGGGCAACAGCGGTTCTTCTTTAGCATGGATAACGCCCTGCTGGTAAGTCATACCCTGGCACCACAAAAGGCCTGGACCGCCGTGGCGCTGAAGATGGCGACCCATGAACTGGCGACGCGCGTGCAACCGGGCGGCGAGCTATACGGTCTTGATAAAGCAAAAGAGATTTGTTGCTTCGGCGGCGGATTTCCCTGTTGGTCGGGCGGATGCCTGCTCGGCGGCATTGGCATTAGCGGTGGCAGCGTGGAAGAAGATATGTCCATCGCCCGCCAGGCGCTGGCGCGGTTTAGCGCGCTGCGTTTTCCCCTCGCAATAACACGTTAATTTTTCATCGCAGTCCATTTCAGGGGTCATCATGTCCTTAGTTTGTGTATTAGTGATTAACTGTGGTTCTTCCTCAATGAAGTTCTCGGTCATCCCCCAGGATGCCGACCAGCCGGTGCTGTCAGGCCTGGCAGAGCGGCTGGGGATTGAAAACGCCACCATGACATTTAAAGACCGTGACGGTAATACATCCAGCGTGGCGCTGGCGGAAGCCAGCCATCAATGTGCGTTACACGTCCTGTTCGGGAAACTCGCGCAGCAGAAACTGCTGGAAACCCTTACCGCTATCGGGCATCGCGTGGCGCACGGCGGCAGTGATTTTAAATGCTCGGTGCGGGTGACCGACGAGGTCATTGAAAAAATCCGTGCGTTATCCGCACTGGCGCCGCTGCATAACCCCGCCAACCTGATGGGGATTGAAGCGGCACGTGCGCTGCTGCCTGCACTGCCGCAGATCGCGGTGTTTGATACCGCGTTCCACCAGACGTTATCCCCGGCGGCATATACCTACGCTATCCCCCTGGATTACCAGCGTGACTATCAGGTGCGTCGCTACGGTTTCCACGGGACCTCCCATCGTTTTATCGCCAGCGAAGCGCTAAATGCATTGGATCTGGACCCTGCGGATCACGGCATCGTGATTGCTCACCTGGGCAATGGGTCATCACTTTGCGCCGTGCAGAACGGCGAGAGCGTCGATACATCGATGGGCATGACGCCGCTGGAAGGGCTGGTTATGGGCACGCGCTGCGGCGATCTGGATTTTGGTGTCGCCGCCTATCTGGCGAAGTGCACCGGGCAGTCTCTCGACGCCCTGTACAAAATGGTTAACAGCCAGTCCGGATTAATGGGTCTCTCCGGGTTGTCCAGCGATTGCCGCACCTTGCAGGACGCCCGTGCTGCGGGGCACGAACGGGCGACGCTGGCCATCGACGTGATGGTGCATCGACTCGCCCGGCATATCGGCGGCCATGTCACTTCTCTTAAACGCTTCGACGCACTGATCTTTACCGGTGGTATTGGCGAAAACTCGGCGCTTGTCCGTGAACTCACCGTGCAACGGCTTCAGGCGTTGGGGCTGGTGTTAGATGAGGCGCGCAATCAGCAGATGTTCGGCGGTCGCAGCGGGCTGATTTCAAAAGCGGGCTCGGCGAAGATCGCCGTCATCGCGACCAATGAAGAAAAAATGATTGCCGTAGACGCGGCGGACATTGCCCGTAACCTGTAATAAATCCCAGAATTTTATTGCAGCGGGGAGGTGGATTTTATTGTCGGTGGGGCGAATCTGAAAACAAGATAGTCCCGCTAGCGCGCAAAACATTTTGTCCAAATAACCTTAGTATCATTATGCATAAATAATTAACGCAGAGGGTAAATCCGTGGGTTTGTATTCCTCTGTGCACGTTTTCTTTCTATCAGAAATATCGAGGTTGGTATGCAACAAGAAGCATTAGGAATGGTTGAAACAAAAGGTCTGGTCTCTGCAATCGAAGCTGCAGATACCATGGTGAAATCTGCCAACGTGACTCTGGTGGGTTATGAAAAAATCGGTTCCGGCCTGGTAACCGTGATGGTTCGCGGCGACGTAGGTGCTGTGAAAGCCGCTACCGACGCGGGTTCTGCCGCTGCGGGTAAAGTGGGCGAACTGGTGTCCGTACACGTTATTCCACGCCCGCACATTGAGGTGGAAAAAATTCTGCCGAAGGCCGTCGGTTAATAACAATAAAGGATACTGATCATGAGAGATAATCTTGTTGAGCAGATTATATCTGACGTAATGAATAAACAAACCGACACCAAACCGAAAGCCAAAACTGCTGCGGATTTTGCAGGTTGTGGGATTACGGAATTTGTCGGTACTGCGTTGGGTCACACTATCGGCCTGGTGATTGCCAATGTCGATAATCAGTTACATGAAATCATGAATATCGACAAGAAATATCGATCTATCGGTATTCTGGGCGCGCGTACCGGCGCAGGTCCGCAAATTTTTGCCGCTGATGAAGCCATCAAAGCCACTAACAGTGAAATCATCTCTATCGAGCTGGCTCGCGACACTGAAGGTGGCGGTGGACATGGTTGCTTAATTATTTTCGGTGCGTCTGATGTTTCCGACGTCAGACGTGCGGTTGAAGTTGCGCTCTCAGAAATTGAACGCACCATGGGCGACGTCTATGGCTCGCCGGCTGGCCACCTCGAATTTCAATACACCGCACGCGCCAGCAATGCGCTGAATAAAGCGCTTGGTGCACCCATTGGTAAATCCTTCGGTATGACCTGTGCCTCGCCTGCAGCGATTGGGCTGGTGATTGCTGACGCTGCGGCGAAATCCGCCGTTATCGACCCGGTGGGCTACGCCAGCCCGGCGAAAGGGACCAGCTTCAGTAACGAAGTGATCTTTACCTTTTCCGGTGATTCGGGCGCGGTACGCCAGGCCGTTATTGCCGCTCGTGAAGTGGGCCTACAACTGCTCTCCACGTTAGATCCAGCGGAAATTAAATCCACCACGACACCGTATATCTAAGCATCGGGTGACGACGCGCGCGACGCGGTCGGTAGTAAGGAATTTAAAGATGAATGATATTGAAATCGCTCAGGCTGTCTCGACCATTCTGAGCAAATTCACCAAAGCAACACCGGATACGGCCCCGGCTGCGGCTCCTGTCACCTCAGATGCGGCGCGGGTTGAAAGCCTGGATGATATCGTCGCTAAGGCGCTGGCGCAGCAAACGTCCGGGCGCGCCGCCTGTGCATCATCTCAGGTCGTGAATGCCGGAACTGGCGCATTCGAGACGATGGACGAGGCGATTTCAGCGGCCGTACTGGCGCAGGTGCAGTATCGCCACTGTTCTATGCAAGACCGTACCTCATTTATTAATGGCATTCGTGACGTTTTCCTGCAGGAGGAGGTGCTGTGTGCCATTTCCCGTATGGCGGTGGACGAAACCGGCATGGGTAATTATGAGGACAAACTGATCAAAAACCGCGTCGCAGCGCTGAAAACGCCAGGTCTTGAAGACCTGGCGACCCGTGCGATTACCGGAGACGGCGGGTTAACGCTGATCGAGTACTCCGCATTTGGGGTGATTGGTTCGATTACGCCAACCACTAACCCGACCGAAACCATCATTAACAACAGCATCAGCATGCTGGCGGCGGGCAACACCGTAGTGTTTAGCCCACACCCACGTTCGCGCAAGGTGTCGCTGTACGCGGTTGAGCTGATCAATAACCAGCTTGCTCAGCTGGGTGCACCGGCAAACATGGTGGTCACGGTGACGAAACCGTCAATCGATAACACCAACGCCATGATCAACGACCCGCGTATCAACATGCTGGTGGCAACCGGCGGTCCGGCGATTGTGAAAACCGTGATGTCATCCGGCAAGAAAGCGATTGGCGCAGGCGCAGGCAACCCGCCAGCCGTCGTGGACGAGACGGCGGATATCGAAAAAGCGGCCCGGGATATTATTAAAGGCTGTAGCTTCGACAACAACCTGCCGTGCGTGGCCGAAAAAGAGGTGATCGTGGTGAATCAGGTCGCTGACTATCTGATCCACTGCATGAAGAAAAGCGGCGCTTATCTGCTGTGCGACAAGAAACTGATTCAGCAGTTGCAGACGCTGGTGCTTAACGAAAAAGGCACCGGGCCGAATACCGGGTTCGTCGGTAAAGATGCGCGCTACATCCTGCAGCAGCTGGGGATCACGGTGGGGGACGATATTAAAGTCATCTTAATCGAGACGGAGAAAACCCATCCGTTCGTGGTACATGAACTGATGATGCCCGTCCTGCCGGTGGTGCGCGTCGACAACGTTGATGAAGCTATCGAGCTGGCGGTGAAGGTGGAGCACGGCAATCGACATACTGCGATTATGCACTCCACCAATGTCGAAAAGCTGACCAAAATGGCGCGCCTGATCCAGACCACCATCTTTGTAAAAAATGGTCCCTCGTATGCGGGGATCGGGGTGGGTGGCGAAGGGCATGCCACCTTCACGATTGCCGGGCCGACCGGTGAAGGGCTTACGTCAGCACGCGCTTTTGCACGGCATCGTCGCTGTGTAATGGTTGAAGCGCTGAATATTCGCTAACCATTGCGAAGGGTGACTCAAAGATGAAAACACGGATCATAAACGCGCCAACCCCGGATATCCTGGCGATGCTGAAACGGCGCATGCCAGGGGAGTTTCGTTCGCGTCTGGAGTTGATTCGCATCGACGCCATTGGATTGTTAATGCTGCCGGTACCGGACCTCTATTTTTATGCCGATGTCGCCAGCAAAAGTGCCAACGTGGTGGTTTCGGAAATCTTTGGTAGTTGCCCTCAGCACATCACCACCCTGGCCATTTTTGGTGAAGTCGCGGCGGTGTATGAAGCCATGCGAATCATTGAGGAAGACGATAACCCGTTCTGAGAGTTCGCTTATGAAGAAGATATTACTTATCGCAGGCGATTTCTCTGAAGACTATGAAGTCATGGTGCCATGGCAGGCATTAAGCATGTTAGGTTTCAGAGTAGATGTTGTATGTCCGGGTAAACGAACCGGCGAGTTTATTAAAACTGCGATTCATGATTTTGAAGGTGACCAAACGTACACTGAAAAACCCGGACACCTTTTTAGATTAACTGCATCATTTGACGAAATAAAGTTACAGGAATATTGCGCTGTATATATTTCAGGCGGGCGTTCATCAGAATACCTACGATTGAATAAATCGGTCCTGAACGTCATACATTATGCAATGAATTTCTCATTGCCTGTTGCCGCAATTTGTCACGGCCCACAAATTCTGGCCGCTGCGGGGGTATTAAAAGACAGGAAGCTGACAGGGTATTTTACGGTGAAACCAGAAGTGGAAATGGCGGGTGGCCTGTGGGTTACTGCTGCGGATGATGAGGCTATCGTCGATGGCAATCTTATTACTGCGACCACCTGGATGGGGCATCCTGAAATATTACGTCACTTTATTACTCAGATAGGTATCAGCATTATTCATTAATACCCCGGCACTGCCGCAAGGTTATCAAAATATATTCGGGAGTTATCTATGTTAGAGAAAGGCTTTTCTAATCCGACTGACCGTGTTGTAAGACTTAAAAATATGATCCTGACGGCAAAGCCGTATGTGGAATCAGAGCGCGCAGTACTGGCAACCGAAGCATATAAAGAGACGGAACAACTGCCAGCCATTATGCGCCGCGCAAAAGTGGTTGAAAAAATCTTTAACGAATTACCGGTGACGATTCGTCCGGATGAATTAATTGTGGGTGCAGTAACGATTAATCCGCGCTCGACTGAAATCTGCCCTGAATTCTCCTACGACTGGGTGGAAAAAGAGTTCGAGACGATGGAGCACCGTGTCGCCGATCCGTTCATTATTCCGCAAAAGACCGCCCAGGATCTGCATGAAGCGTTCAAATACTGGCCGGGCAAAACCACCAGTTCTCTGGCCGCTTCGTACATGTCTGAAAGCACCAAAGAGAGCATGGCGAGCGGCGTATTCACCGTAGGCAACTACTTCTTCGGTGGCGTCGGTCACGTTAGCGTCGATTACGGCAAAGTACTGAAAATCGGTTTTCGCGGCATCATCAACGAAGTGACCCGCGCGCTGGACGCATTGGACCGCACCGAACCTGGCTATATCAAAAAAGAGCAGTTCTATAATGCGGTATTGATAAGCTACAACGCGGCAATTCGTTTTGCTCATCGCTATGCGCAAGAAGCGTCCCGTCTGGCGCAGCTGGAAAGCAATCCGGCCCGTAAACGCGAACTGGAGCAAATCGCGCAGAACTGTACCCGCGTTCCGGAATACGGTGCGACCACATTCTGGGAAGCCTGCCAGACGTTTTGGTTCATCCAGAGCATGCTGCAGATCGAATCCAGTGGCCACTCTATCTCCCCGGGCCGTTACGACCAGTACATGTATCCGTATCTGGCGGCGGACAAATCGATCTCACGCGAATTCGCGCAGGAACTGGTCGATTGCTGCTGGATTAAACTCAACGACATTAACAAAACCCGTGACGAAGTATCTGCCCAGGCGTTCGCCGGCTATGCCGTCTTCCAGAACCTGTGCTGTGGCGGCCAGACC
This sequence comes from Leclercia sp., assembly GCA_049284415.1. Lineage (GTDB taxonomy): Bacteria > Pseudomonadota > Gammaproteobacteria > Enterobacterales > Enterobacteriaceae > Enterobacter. The sequence goes on along the minus strand of JBAPXW010000019.1, from coordinate 390,097 downwards.
GAAGACGGCCGCGATGCGACCAACGATCTGAGCTACATGTGTATGGAAGCGACCGCACACGTACGTTTGCCGCAGCCGTCGTTCTCTATCCGTGTATGGCAGGGTACCCCGGATGCGTTCCTGTATCGGGCTTGCGAGCTGGTGCGTATGGGCCTTGGCGTTCCGGCGATGTACAACGATGAAGTGATCATCCCCGCGCTGCAAAACCGTGGCGTATCGCTGCGTGACGCGCGTGATTACTGCATCATCGGGTGTGTAGAGCCGCAGGCCCCGCACCGCACGGAAGGCTGGCATGATGCGGCGTTCTTTAACGTAGCAAAAGTACTGGAAATCACCCTCAACAACGGGCGTGTCGGTAGCAAACAGCTTGGCCCGGTAACGGGTGAACTGACTCAGTACACCGGCATGGACGATTTCTACAGCGCGTTCCAGAAACAAATGGCGCACTTTGTTCATCAACTGGTTGAAGCCTGCAATAGTGTGGATATCGCCCACGGCGAACGCTGCCCGCTGCCGTTCCTGTCTGCGCTGGTCGACGATTGTATCGGCCGGGGTAAATCCCTGCAGGAAGGCGGTGCGATCTACAACTTCACCGGCCCGCAGGCGTTTGGTGTTGCTGACACTGGCGACTCTGTGTATGCCATTCAGAAGCAGGTGTTCGAAGATCGCAAATTATCCCTGAGCGAGCTGAAAAGCGCACTGGATAGCAACTTCGGTTATGCAGTGGGCGCCAACTCACATAGCCCGGCGGCGAAAACCTCGCTTAACGAACAGGATATTTACGATGTGGTGAAACGCATCATCGAGCAGCATGGCGCGCTGGATCCGGCGGCGATTAAAAACGAAGTCTATCGTCAACTGACATCCGGCACTGCGGCTCCGACGCAATCCGGTACCTTGTCCCGCCACGAAGAAATCCGCCGTATCCTGGAAAACACCCCTTGCTTCGGTAACGATATCGACGACGTGGATTTAGTGGCGCGTCAATGCGCATTGATCTACTGCCAGGAAGTGGAGAAATATACCAACCCGCGTGGCGGCCAGTTCCAGGCCGGTATCTACCCGGTATCTGCTAATGTGCTCTTTGGGAAAGACGTTGCTGCGCTGCCGGATGGACGTCTGGCAAAAGAGCCGCTGGCAGATGGTGTCTCACCGCGTCAGGGTAAAGATACCCTTGGCCCAACGGCTGCAGCCAACTCGGTGGCCAAGCTTGACCACTTTATTGCCTCTAACGGCACGCTCTATAACCAGAAATTCCTGCCATCTTCACTGGCGGGCGAGAATGGCCTGCGTAATTTCAGCGGCCTGGTGCGCAACTACTTCGATAAGAAAGGGATGCACGTCCAGTTCAACGTAATCGACCGCAACACGCTGATCGAAGCGCAGAAAAACCCTGAGCAGCATCAGGATCTGGTGGTGCGCGTGGCAGGTTACAGCGCCCAGTGGGTGGTGCTGGCGAAGGAAGTCCAGGACGACATCATTAGCCGTACTGAGCAGCAACTGTCGTAAATAACATACGGGCCAGAGAGGGCAACCCATCTGGCCCGTTATTATTCATTTTTTACACTGTCTGGTTCTTATTTTTACCTGAAAAGGTAATTTGACTGGCTAATATAGAGTGATGTTATGAATAAAGTTGAGTACGAAACCGAAGGCGTCATTTTTAATATTCAACGCTATTCTTTGCATGATGGCCCAGGCATTCGCACCATTCCTTTTTTTAAAGGTTGTCCGCTTTCCTGCAAATGGTGTAGTAATCCTGAATCACAACGTCCACAGCCAGAATTGTTATTCAAAAAGAATGATTGCATTCGCTGTGGGAAATGTATTGATGTTTGTCCACAGCAGGCGTTGTCAACGGCTAATACCTGGTTTATCGATCGTGAACGTTGTATCCAGTGCGGTAAGTGTACTGACGTCTGTCCGACACGCGCGCTGGAAATGAAAGGCAAGCGTATGTCGGTGGCGGCGGTAATGCGTGAGCTGGAAAAAGAAGAGAATTTATACCGTCGTTCCGGCGGGGGCATCACCCTGTCAGGCGGCGAACCGTTGGCACAGCCTGAGTTTGCCCGTGAACTGTTGAAAGCGTGTAAGGCCAAGGGCTGGCATACCGCCATTGAAACCACCGGGTTCACTACTAAGGCGGTGATTGACGAGGTTTTTCCGTACGTCGATCTGGCGCTAACCGATATCAAAGCGATCGACCCCGACGTTCATGAGCGTAACACCGGTGTAAAAAACAGCGTGATTCTGGAAAACCTGCTGCGCATTTCATTTTTAACTAAAGTGGTGGTGCGTATTCCGGTGATCCCCGGCGTGAATGATAATCCGCAGGAAGTTCATAATATCGCCGAGTTTGCCCGATTAATGCAAAATGTCGACACCATTCATTTATTGCCTTATCACAGCTTTGGCGAAAATAAATATAATTTATTAGGCCGTCAGTATCCAATGGGCGATGCAAAAAGTATTGCCGAGACCAAAATGGACGCGTTGAAAGCGACGGTTGAGTCATCAGGATTTAACTGTCATATCGGTGGTTAATTAACTCTGTCATCAGAGCGCGGCACAATCTTGCTGCGCTTTTTAGGTTTACATAAAAGCTATTACGATAATTATAAAATTATCCGGAGTCAGTCTGCATTTTAATTTACGTTGTCCTTTAATTTAATCCTATTACAGAGGTGAGCTATATGAATAGCTTAGATATTCTCGTTGCCTTCGGCGGCGGCATATTTGGCGCGGCGATTGGCGCGCTGGCGGCTTTTGAATTTGTTGGGCTTCTGGTGATCGCCATGGCGGTAGTGCAGATTATTACCGGCGCACCATCGGATTTTATTACGTTTCCGTTTGGTCTGTTTGGGCCGCACACCGGTGGCTTTGCCGCAGGCGTGGCGGCGACGGCATACGCGGCAAAGAAAGGCAAACTGGGCTCCGGGCGTGATATTACTGCCGGGCTGAGCGGACTGGCGGCCTATGATGTGCTGCTGGTGGGCGGGATATTCGGGGCGGGCGGTTACCTCATCGCCTGGGGGCTGAACCAGTTCCCGGGGTTCCCATCCGGTAATGCCTGGACCGATACAGTGGCGCTGACGGTGGTGATCTCCGGAATAGTCAGCCGACTGATGTTTGGTAAAACGGGCCTGTTTGGCAAGCCGGAGCAGGGGATCCGTCACTGCTATCCACCGCAGGATAAATGCTGGATGCCTTACCACAGCCGCATTCCGCAGCTTTCGGTGCTGGGCCTCGGCATCGGCCTGATGGCAGGGTTTTTAGGGCTGAAGTTCGGCGGCAACGGTGCGCTGCTGGCATTCGGTATTTCTGCGTTCTCGCTGATCTTTTTGCACTTCAACACCCAGGTGCCCGTGTCGCATCACATTGCACTGCCCGCCGCGCTGACGGCTGTGCTGTCGGGCAGTCTGATATGGGCTGGCATTGTCGGTATCATTTGCGCGCTGTTAGGTGAACTGATGTCGCGTATCTTTCTGATCCATGGCGATACCCATATTGACCCGCCGGCGATGGCCATCGCCATCATGACGACAGCAGTTAACGTGCTGGCGACTATCGGGCTGTTCACGCTGATTCCGTTAATGTAATTGTTTGATGTTTTAGAAAAGCCAGTGGGTTATGTCCGCTGGTTTTTTTGTTTTGTGCGAAATAAAAAAAGCCGCGCTGAACGGGTATTCAGTGCGGCTTTTTAACTTCCGGTCGCGTTACTTTTTCTTCGGGCCTGGACGTGGCCCTTTCTTCATAGGATCTTGCGGCGTTTCATCAGTAATATCCATGCAAGATGCACTGTTAGAGGGATCAATATTGAAGACCGGGATGGTCTGCGCGGCGGCTTCTTCAACCTGCTGTACGGCCACAGGTGCGGGTGTTTCAGGCTCAGGCTGGACGACGCCAACGGTCTCTTTGGAGTGAATAATATGCTCAATATTCTGTGCGGTACGGGCGATAACTTTGTGGGCATAAACGTTCCCTACCCGACTCGCTGCGCTGATGGCTGCCGCCACGGCGGCATTAATCGCGCCAATTTCGCCTTCCAGTTTCACCGTGACCATCCCGCCGCCTTTGGTTAGCTCATAGCCCACCAGGCTGACGTTAGCGGATTTCATGGCGGCATCTGCGGCTTCCACCGCCGCAGCCATTCCGACGGTTTCGATCAAGCCTAAACTCTGCCCGGACATACTCTTCTCCTGTAGATAAATTCACATTATGCTGCGCGCGCGTCGGCTTAATGACCAACGTCTTCGCGTAATTGCGCCGCTTTATCCGTGCTTTCCCACGGAAAGCTGTCGCGACCAAAGTGGCCGTAGCAGGCCGTTTTACGATAGCGGGGGACCAGCAGGTCGAGCATGCTGATGATGCCGTAGACGCTGAGATCAAAATGACGGTTAACCGCCTGCTGCAACACCTCCGCCGACACGTTTTGTGTGCCAAAAGTGTTGATCCTGACGGAAACGGGGTGGGGCAGGCCGATGGCCCATCCGAGCTGGATTTCACAGCGCGACGCGAGGCCGGCAGCAACAATATTTTTCGCCACGTAACGGGCGGCGTAGGCGGCGGAACGATCAACCTTCGACGGATCTTTACCGGAAAATGCGCCACCGCCGTGACAGGCCGCACCGCCATAGGTGTCGACGATGATTTTGCGCCCGGTTAAACCGCAATCGCCCACCGGGCCGCCAATCACAAACGGCCCTGCCGGATTGACCAGAAAACGGGTGTTCGGGGTGAGCCAATGTGACGGTATAACCGGTTTGATGATCTCTTCGATAACGGCTTCACGCAGTGTCGCCAGCGAAATATCCGGGCTGTGCTGGGTAGACACCACCACGGTATCCACCGAATGTACCTGGTTATCCTGATAGCGCAGGGTGACCTGGCTTTTGGCGTCGGGCAGTAAAAATGGCAGCCGTTGCGACTTACGCAACTGTGCCTGGCGTTCCATAAGTCGATGGGCGTAAACCAACGTGGCGGGCATCCGTTCCGGGGTTTCATCACAGGCGTAGCCGAAGGTGATGCCCTGGTCGCCTGCGCCCAGCGCTTCTGGAGAGCGACCGCGAATGCCGTCGGCAATATTGCTGGACTGTTTGCCGAGAATATTCAGTACGCCACAGGTATTGCCGTCAAAGCCCAGCCGGGAATGATCGTAGCCAATCTCTTTAATGGTGCTGCGGACGATTTGCTCGATATCGACCGTGGCATGGGTAGATATTTCACCTGCGACGATAGCGACACCGGTTTTGACCAGGCATTCGCAGGCCACTTTGCCCCAAGGGTCCTGCAGGAGAATGGCATCCAGAATGGCATCGGAAATCTGGTCGGCCATTTTGTCCGGATGTCCTTCGGCAACGGATTCGGAGGTAAACAGGTAATCGTTCAAAGCGAGGCCACTTGTCTGGAAATTTTATTCCTATCTTAGGGGGCAACCAGACAAGGGGGCGTAAACTATCTTGCGGGTGTGATGGACTATTTTGTTTTCATTTGCAGACTCGCGCAAAATCACGCCAGCGCTGCCGAGTCCTCCGGCGTAACGATTTTGCGATAATCAGAGGGTGCCATGCCGGTCTCTTTTTTGAAGATCCTGCAGAAGTAGTTAGCGTCCTGATAGGCCAGTTCCAGCGCAATGGTATTCACCTTCATGTCGCTAAACTGCAGCAGCGATTTGGCGATAGTGATTTTGCGCGTGGCGATATAATTCGAGAATCCGATGCCGGTGATTTTCTTGAACGCCCGGCTCAGGTAGCAGGAACTGACGAACGATTTCGCCGCAACATCGTCAAGAGTCAGATTTCTGAGGATGTTCTTTTCAATGTGAAATTTTGCCCGCTCAATAAAATCGATATTTCCGGTATAGCTTTTAAATGCATAATCAAAGAGCTCTTCGCTAATGGTCAGCAGGCCGATCATAACCCGAAAATAACGGCTATCCATTACACCGTACTGATTGATATCTTTTATCAGAGCGGTGACTTTACGCTGTGTTGGCGATAATTTTTCGCCCTGCGCGGTCATATACTGGCTGACGATCTCCAGGAAATCGATAACCTCTTTGCGTTTGTCCTCGTTATGTCTGTCGACATGACACGCGCCGTTAATAATGTCGAAAACAAGACTGTGCCACGGGGTATAGCGGCATTCGTCGATCATGGTGAACACTTTTTGCTTCAGCGCCCGGGATTTTTCATTATCGTCTTCGTTAACCTCGAGCGTTTTTTTGATGGTGTCGATCAGAATGCTTTTTTTCACCGGCTTCAACAGGTAATCATTCACTTTGAGGTTATACATGCTGCGCACGATATCGAAATCATCATTCGCTGTAGTGACAATAACTTTGGTGTCTGTGCATTTTTTTCTCAGGTATTCAATAACCTGATTGCCGTTTGGCAGCGGAATATTGATATCCACGAAGATCATGTCGATGTGGTTGAATTGGTCGATCAACTGAATGGCTTTTTTGCCCGTAGAGGCTTCATGAATAACGGCGTTTTCCACACACTGGGAAATTATCCGTCTCAGTGATTCAAGCTCGATGGGCTCATCTTCAACGATAACAATGTTAAACATATGTCCTCTTCCTGCTATCAGGCTTCCAGCATTGGGAACCGAAGTTTAATAGTTGTACCCATCCTGGGCTTGTTGGCGCTCATGATTTCCAGGCCGTAGCTCTCACCAAATAACAGCGTTAATCTATTTTTTATGTTGTTGATGCCGATGCTGCCTTTTTGTAGATTTTGATCGCCTGATAAAATCTGGTCGATAGCATCCCCCGAGATGCCGTCGCCGTTATCGGTGACCTCAATAATCACATCCTGGCCGTCATCGGTGGCGCGGATCAGTAGATGACTGCTGGTGTCGCGTGGCTCAACCACGTAATTGAAGAAGTTCTCCACCAGAGGTTGCAGGATCAGAAATGGGCAGACCACATCCAGATACTTCTCGGGGATGTCGTACAGATATTCGAAGCGGTCGCTCATACGCACTTTTTGTATCGACATATAACTGTTCACGTAATTCATTTCATTGCGCAGCGTAATCAGTCCACGGTTATTTTTGCGTAAGAGATAGCGCATCATGTCGGAAAAATCGTGCACCATGGTTTCGGTGCGCTGGGCATCTTCAAGAAATGCTAAACGGCCTATGGTATTTAATACGTTGAATAAAAAATGCGGGTTTATCTGATAAGAGAGTGCTTTGAATTCTGCTTCGTGTAATGAACGCTCAATTTCAACGCGCATTCTTAGTTCATTGGTCAGCTCAAGATCTTTTGTCCGCAACTCACGTTGAATATTATTAGCGTGCGCCTGTTCCACCAGGTATGAAGAAACGTGTAATAGCGTAGAGGCAGTGGATTCAAAACGTTCGTAGTTCATTCTGCGCGTAGTTTGATGCAGATTGATCAGCCAAGGATTCTCTTCCCAGATTTCATTGTTATTAAGAATATAAGGAATACTGCGCTCTTTTTCCTCTTCTACCTTAACCTGACCGGAAATAAATGCACCAAGATAATGATCGTTAATCATGATCGGGACGGCAAATTCCACAAACCCGCAGTAGCAGCGGTACACTACGGGTTCCCGGGCCTGCATCGCCGCACGCCCGCCGGCTTTATCGCTTTCATAGCAGTGATGGGTAAGATTAGGGTTGAGGCGAGAACGTGCGCAGAAGTCCGAAAAACCGCTGGGTCTGGTGACGGGAACGCCATTTTCATCCACCACCACCAGCGCGATCATCATGGATTTTGAAAAGTTATCCTGCAGGGTCTGAAGACGTTGTACATCCAAAAACTCATGTAATTTATATTTATTGATCATACGTTCAGCCTGCATTGGTAGAGCAATATTGCATATTTAAAAATAAACGATTTGATGCAAAAAAATATTGAAATGGGTCACGGCAATAAAAAAGGAATTGAAATTCATGTTAATCCCTTGTCGGTGATGTTATCCGGATGTAACGAAAAACCCGAATTACCCAAACATTGGATTAATCTCAATAACAATCTGAGATATTTGCATTAAGGGTTATTTTTATGTGAATCGATAACACGGTTGATAAGGGGTTTTATATATTATGGGCAATAGGGATATTCTGTTCGAGAACATCTCTATTCACCCCTCATCGTGATAATGAGTGGGGTGAAGGTGTCTTTATCCTTTAACCTCCCGTACTCTCTTCATCCAGGCGCTGCTCCCAGTCCAGTCGCTGCTCCCGACGACGAAACTCGCTGGGCGATAATCCCACTGCACGATGAAAATCGCGGGAAAAATGCAGGGGATCGTTATACCCCACCTGGCCCGAGATGCGACCGATGGTCTCCTGAGTTTCGACCAGTAACCGACGCGCCTGTGACAGACGATAGTTCTTCAGCCATTTCAGCGGGCTTTGATTAAAGGTGGTCTGAAACAGACGGAACAGCTGGGACTTGCTCACCTGGCAGTGCTGCATAAATTTTTCAATATCCCAGTCGTCGCTGTAGTGGCTGTGGATCTGGTAAATCAGCCGCCCCAGTCCGCGATGGGTAATCACCGGGGATTTTGTCGCCTCGGCGCTACGGTTTTCCAGCAGGGTGCAGATCAGCCGGGCGCAGAGTTCGTCACACTGGGCATCCGTCACTAAGGTGTGGCTCTGCATCAGACTAAAGATATGGTGATAAATCTCAGTGATCTTCTCAGGGTTATCGAACTGGAAAACAGGGTTCTGAGTTACATCGAGTATCTGCATGATATTACTGAGCTTTGCGCTATCAATGCGCAGCCACAATATCTCCCAGGGATCGTTTTTGTTCGGGTAATGCTCGTGTGGCCAACGGACGGGTAGCCACACCAGACATCCGGCCTGCACTTCATACAGGGTGTTTTCCAGCCGCACAAAGCCGCTGCCGTTCAGGCAAAAAATCAGTTCATGCCCCACCACCGACTGGCGTCGGACGCGGAAGTTCTCGGCTGTTCGAATATGTCCGGCGCGCAGGATCTGGTAGTTCATTAACGTCGAAAACTTGTCTGATTCCCGATACCAGTTCGCCAGAACCTGTGTTTGTTGCACCCGCTTATCCATACCTGATTCCGATTTGAGCAAGAAAATGCCGCTGACCCTTGATTCATCAAAGCATGGCAAGGGGAAAAAGACATGTTCTGTTGCCACAGCACCGGTAGATTTTTGAACACGCTCACAACTTTATTGACGTGGAAATTCTGTCCATGTGGCGGGGAATCCTGGCTATCACACTTTTTGCCGAGGCTGCCTACAGTGAAATGCATAAACGTAGCCAACAGGAGTAGATGTAGATGATTGATTTCAATGATCCCCGCCAGGTCGCCAAAGCTATCCAGTTCACCAACGTCAACGCAGATTTGACCTATGAAGGCGTGATTCAGCACCTGAATATTTGCATGGAGTATCAGTTTGACGCGGCGATGATCGCCCCCTGCTGGGTCTCTGTGGCGAAGGACGTTCTGAAAGGCAGCGGCGTGCGTGTGGCGACCACGGTTAACTTCCCGCAGGCCAACGACACCACGGCAATGAAAGTCGCCATCGTGCGTGAACTGGCCAAAGAGGGCGCTGACGAGTTCGACTTCCCGCCAAACCCTGGCTTCCTGCTCGGGGGCATGGACGAGCGCTACTTCAACGAGCTGAAAGAGGTCACCCACGTTGCACACGATCTGGGGATGAAAGTGAAGGCGATGCTGGAGTTCGGGTTCATCACCGAAGAGGCGATGAAAATCAAAGCCACCCGTTATGCGTACGAAGCCGGTATTGATTGGGTGAAACAATCCAGCGGCTGGGGCAAAGGGGGATGCGCGGCAACGGCAGAAGATGTTCGACTTCTCAAAGCCAATATTCAGGCACCTTGCCGCGTAAAAGTTTCCGGTAAAGTCAACACACTGGAAAAAATGAAAGAGATGTTTATCGCGGGAGCGGAGTTAGTCGGCACCAGCTCAGGTCCTGAACTGGTGAAAGGCCTGACAGGCGATATTAACGCTTACTGATTGACGGATGCCGTCGGCATTGCGTTGACGGCACTTCGTTTTGCAATGAACACAAACAGCACAGTGAACGGAGAATGTGATGAGTGTATTTATTCTCGGTAGCTACGCGAAAGCGCTGGTTATGACCACCGACCGCATCCCCCTTGCCGGGGAAACGCTGATTGGCCGCGATTTTCGTCAGACCTGGGGCGGAAAAGGGTCAGATATGGCGGTCCAGGCCGCCCGTCTGGGGGCGGATGTCGCTTACGCTGGCGTGGTGGGCGATGACGCCTTCGGACATGAGTTTGTCAGCCTGATGCAGCAGGAGGGGGTTGATATTCGGGCGCTGACGCTCACCAACGCGCTGCCTACCGGGGCGGGACTCATCGTCAAAGATAACGACGCGCGCAATATCATCGTGGTGGATATGGGGGCCAATAAGCTCTTTACCCCCGCGCTGGTGGATGGCGCGCTGTCTCATATCCGCGAGTGCAACGTGGCGCTCGCGCAGCTTGAAATCCCCCTCGACACCGCGCTCTACGGCCTGCGAAAAGCCAAAGCGCTGGGGAAAATCACCATTCTTAACCCGGCGCCGGCGCGCAATTTACGCGGCATCGACCTGAGCGCCATCGACTATCTGACCCCGAACGAGACCGAAGCCCGCGTGGCGCTGGGGCTGGCTCCGGATGATGCGCGCAGTAACCGCGAGATTGCCGATCTGCTGCTCGAAACGGGTTGCCAGTATGTGGTGATGACGCTGGGGGAGGCGGGCTCTGCGGTCTTTAGCCAGCACGACACCCAGGAAATCCCGCCGTGTAAGGTGGATGTGGTCGACAGTAACGGTGCGGGCGACAGCTTTAACGCCGCGCTGGCCGTGGCCCTTGATGAGGGCAAGCCGATTGCCGAAGCCGTGCTGTTAGCCAATGCGACCGCCGCACTCTGCTGTACCGACTGGGAAACCGTCCCCTCGTATCACAATCGCCGTGATGTCGACGCCTTTATGAACAGCATCAACGTTGCAGAGGACTAAAACATGAGACCCGACAGAATCTTACATCCTGAACTCGCCGCCGCTTTAGCCACCCTCGGCCACACCGACATCGTCTTAGTGACGGACGCGGGATTCCCCATTCCTCAGCAGGCAAAACGCATCGATCTGGGATTCTGGCCCGGGACGGTAGACGTCCTTGAGATCCTGCACGTGCTGCGCCAGGAGATCTTTGCTGAGGAGGTCCACTTCGCCAGCGAAGTCCGCGATTGCCATCCCCAGCTGTACCGCGACGTGCAGTCCATCTACACCGGTTCCGGGGCGGAGTTTCACGCTGCCAGCCATGAAACCCTGTGCCACGACATTGCCCACCGGGCCAAAGTGGTGATCCGCTCGGGCTCCTTCAACCCGTGGGCCAACTTTGCGCTGGTGGCCAGTACCGACCCGTTTGCCTGGTTTACCGAACAATCCGGCGTGCAGCCGCTCCCGGCCTATGTGGCCAGACGCCAGCGTATCCGTGACAACGTGGTTCCAGAACTGCGCTGATAATAAACATCTTTTCTTGCCTACACTTTACGATGCCCTTCACGGTGCGCGGGATGCAGTCCTGCTACCGTGAATGCTTCGTCAATAATCCGCAGGAGAAGATAATGAATCAGCCTCGCTTTAGTGGTGTTATTCCCCCGGTTCCGACGCTGTTTGATGCAAAAGGTGAATTTGATGAGGTCGCCCAGGCGACATTAATTGAGCACCTACTCGCTTCGCCGGTCGATGGTCTGTTCTTCCTCGGTAGCGCCGGTGAGTTCGCCCATATGTCAGAAGCCCAACGCGTGCAGGTGGCTGAGTTTTGCGTCCGCCAGGTCGCAGGCAGAAAACCGGTGCTGATCGGCATTGCCTACTGCGGCACCCAGCAAACGATCGACGCGGGCTTGCATGCGCAGGGTGTCGGGGCCAGCGGCGTGGTGGTGGTGAATCCGTGGTACAACCCGCTCAGCGACGCTAATCTGCTGCGCCATTACAAACTGATTTCCGCTGCGCTTGAACTGCCGATCCTGCTTTATAACTTCCCGGCGCTTACCGGACAACCGCTGCCGGTGCATATCATTCGTGAGCTGGCGCTAAGCTGCCCCAATATTGTCGGCCTGAAAGATACCGTCGATACCCTGTCGCATATTCGTGAAACGATCCATGCGGTGAAACCGCATCGCCCCGATTTCGCTATTTTCGCCGGGTATGATGAATACCTGCTGGGAACCTTAATTCTGGGGGGTGACGGCTGTATTCCGGCCAGCGCTAACTTTGCGCCGCAGCTCACCTGTGGGATCCTGGCGGCCTTCCGTAAACAGGACTTCTCGCGCGCGGTAGAATTACAGCAATCCCTCTCCTGGATCCCTCCGCTTTACAGTATGGATCTGCCGTTTTATAACGCCGTGAAATATGCCTTACAGCTTATCGGGCTGGATATTCCGGTTCATTCCCTGCCGCCGGCCTCGCCTCTCAGCGAAGAGATGAAAGCTGAAATCCAAAATATTCTGCGGCGTGCTGGCGTCATTAATTAGCAATAGCCTGATCGGAAAAGGCCGCTAAGGTGGGCGCAGATATGAACTTACTCACATATCTGTTTCTCTGAGATTTTTATCCATATGGCAGAGAATTCTGCCTATGACGCTATTGCGCCTGGCCGACTACAGTGAATTCACCGCTCGCTACTTCACTGTGATTACGGGGTTTTATGGACACGCTGTTACATCAATTAGAGCAGGCCACACGACCTGCTCTGCCCAAACGACAGGATTATAAAATCGGGATTATCGGTGCCGGTTTTATTGTTGAGCATTGCCACCTGGTGGCCTATCAGAAGGCCGGATTTAATATCGTCGGTATTACTTCCCGGGAGCAAAACCATTGTCATCGGCTCGCCGAGTTATTTGGCATCCATAAAGTCTACGAGACGTGGCAGGAGATGGTGTGCGACCCGAACATCGAGATTATTGATATTGCGGTTCCCCCGCATGTCCAGCTCGAGATCGTGCGCTTTATTTGCGGACCCCATTCTCCCGCCCGCCATATTAAAGGCATTCTGTGCCAGAAGCCGCTGGCGATGTCGCTGGAAGCGGGGCGCGAGATTGTGCGTCTCAGTGAACAGAGCGGTATTCCCATCGCGGTTAACTCCAATATGCGCTACGACCCGTCGATCCGCGCGTTGAAATACATCCTTGAGAATCAGCTGATTGGTAGCCCGGTTATTGCCAGTATCGATATGCGAGCCATTCCCGACTGGCAGCTCTTTTTGCAGCAATATAAAAAGCTCGAACTGTATGCCATGGCAATCCATCATATCGATGCCTTCCGCTTTTTATTTGGCAACCCGCTCAAAGTCACTGCGATATGCCGGACGGATCCGCGTACTCCTTTCGAGCATACCGACGGCATCACCCAGTACAGCTTCCAGTATGCGAATGGTCTTATCGCCACCAGCCTGGATGACGTGTGGGCCTGGCCGGGTGAACCCTGTGCAAAAAATAACTATATCAACTGGCGCGTAGAGGGAACTGACGGGCTGGCGGAAGGGGATTTTGGCTGGCATCGCCGTGAGCCGGAATATTGCGGCAGCACGCTGAAGCTGGCGACGCGAAATAATCCCGGAGAGTGGCTGACGCCGCAGTGGGAAAGGCAATGGTTCCCGGATGCCTTTATTGGCACCATGGCCAATTTACTGTGTGCGATTGAAGAGGGGATTGAGCCGCTTCTGAGTGCCAAAGACAACCTCAGTACCCTGGCCTGCATTGAAGCTTGCTATGTCTCTATTCAGGAAGAGAGAACCGTTTATCTCAATGAAATTCTACTGGAGAATACACAATGATTAACGTCGGCATTTTCACCGGTTATTACCCGGGCACCCTGAATCACACCATTGCCAAAATTCAGCAGGCGGGCATGGGCTGCGTGCAGCTGGATCTTGAATTCACCGATGTGGATCTGCGCCGGGGGCATATAACGGCAGAAAAAGCGCATCAGGTGCGGGACGCATTTCGCCGGGCCTCGCTGCCGATCGTGGCGATTTCGGCCTACACCAATTTAGTTCATCCGGATCCGGTGAAGCGCGCCGAGAACATCGCCGCAGTGAAAGAGATCCTGGCCCACGCCCGTGATTTTGGTACCCCTTACGTCATCAGTGAAACGGGAACCTACAACACCGACAGCGACTGGCTGTACGATCCTAAAAACAGCACCGAAGAGGCCTATCAGGAATTTAAAGCGATCGCCAAAGATCTGGCGACCTTTGCGTATGAGCATAACGCGGTGTTCCTGGTTGAGAACTACGTTAACAATATTATCGGTTCGGTCGCGCAGGTTGCACGACTGCTGCGTGAGGTCGACCATCCTGGCATCGGCTTAGCGCTGGATCCCACCAACTATTTTGACGACAGCAATATCGAGGCCATCGACGACACGCTGCACAGCATTTTTGACGTGCTGGAGAGCAAAATCAAAATTGCTCACGCCAAAGACTGCAAACGAACCGATGCGGTCGCCGAGAAATTTGGTGGCGGGGCGGCAGAGCATAACAGCTTCCGTGGGGCGGGTTCGGTGGAGCTGCCGGCTGCCGGATTAGGGGCGCTGAACTATCCGCTGTATTTGAACCTGCTGGCGCAAAAATACCCGAACATCCCGCTGATTATCGAGCACGTGGATGAGGATGATATTCCCCGCGCCAAAAGCTTTGTTGATGAGGTTTTAATGGTGACAGGAGGCTGATGCCATGCCTGCTTCATCGCTACTGACAGGGCTGAAGATGACGTTTTTTCCAGTTCAATATTATTAATATTTACCTGGTTGATACGAAAAGCATGGACGCGCATCATAGTTGCCGAGGAGACGGACGTTGTCCTCGGGAACTGAATTGCAATCATGGATCTGAATTATGCAACCGATGAAATTGGAAGATGATGTTGTCCTGCGCGTCAAAGGAATGGAAAAACTGTTAGAGGGGATTGTTCGCGAACTCAAAGCCAATAAAGGCGAGGTCGATGAGTTTATAAGGGATGACATCCAACATTTCCGGCATTGTTCAAAAGATATTATTACCCACTATGTCAGCCAGACGCGCACTGCCCGCAACCTGCTGGAGAACGTCACCATCAGCAATCGCAAGCGGATGCGGGTGATGGCGCAGCATAACTGGGTGTATGGCATCACTTTCGGCATGGCCATCTCGCTGGTTTTCCAGATGATGTAAAGTGTTGTGACGTTTAGCGAGAGGGGCGGAAGTCTCTCTCGCTTTTTTAATGGTGCGGGTTGCCTGTTCATACTTCCTTTCGTGCCTGTCTCAACCCCTTTAACTCTTCGGTGCTGCAAGAATTAGTCTCATGAAAAGAGCTTGCTGGCTAAAGTGATAGCCCGTATACCTGACATGAAAAATGTAGAACACCAGAAGCCACAAAAGCAGGTGTGGAGGTAATCGATTGTCAAAGTATGAGATGAATTCAGTGGAAGAAAGGTTTCAGGCGGGTTCAAATAACACGGTACTTGCTAACAAGCTGAATATAATACATGAGACGGAAATGGAAGCCCTTGAGTCGGGCTTGCTGTTGATGTTGTATGAGAAGCTATTTATAAGTGCCCCCCTACCAGAAATGCTCACTTTCGAGCATATCCAGAAATGGCATCGCCAGTGGCTGGGAAACGTCTACGAATGGGCAGGAATGTTCCGTAATATAAATTTGGCAAAAGAAGGTTTTCAGTTTGCTGCCGCTGACAGAATACCTTTACTGCTTGAAGACTTTGATAAGCAATTCCTTAGCCATTTTTCTGAATTGAAATCGTTATCTCGCCCGAAACTGATTGGTTATCTGGCTGAATGCCATGTGGAATTTATTTTGATTCATCCGTTCAGGGAAGGTAATGGGCGTTTATCACGTTTGCTTTTTGATGTCCTGGCGGTACAGGCTGGAGTAGGGGTTCTGGATTACAGTTTATGGGATGAGCATAAAGCTTTTTATTTTAAGGCGATTCAGGCTGGAGTTTCGGGAAATTATGCCCCTATGGAGAAACTGGTAGGAGATATTCTGCCTGATTAGCGGGCAAGGCCGACAGCTTTAGCCTGTATCAGATAACGTTTTAGCTGCTGTTCAATTTTCTCCACAGAAACGCCGGTTTCGATAGCGGTGGAACTTGCAACTGCACGGACGATCTGTGTTTTCGTGACCTGAGGATGCATTTTATTCTTTATCATATGAAGAACCTCTTGGTTTATGCATTGATTCTAGTTTGAATAAGATAGGCTCGCAATGTTCTGCCCTGACTGGTTAATCATGCACTAGCGCGGCCATCAAATGGTCAGGACGCAGGTTTATTATTATAAGAGTAAAAACGTTGCTGCCAATGGATTGCCATCCAGTAAAAAAGCCACTCTTAAGAGTGGCTTAATTGTATGATTTTAAAGCTAAAATTTGGTGGCCCCTGCTGGACTTGAACCAGCGACCAAGCGATTATGAGTCGCCTGCTCTAACCACTGAGCTAAGGGGCCGTGGCGGAGGATTATAAAGTAACTCCTCGCGGCAATCCAGCTATACGCGCCTGCCTGCTGTTTTTATAAACAACGCATTTTCAATCCTTTATACTTCCAGAGTGATCTATCAGCAGGAGTAAAAATGATTGACGATATTCTTGCACCCGGACTGCGGGTGGTCTTCTGTGGTATCAACCCAGGTAAATCCTCTGCGCATACGGGTTTTCACTTTGCGCATCCCGGAAACCGTTTCTGGAAAGTGATCTACCAGGCCGGATTTACTGACAAGCTGTTAAAGCCGGAAGAGGAGCAGCAGCTGCTGGATACCCGCTGTGGTATCACCATGCTGGTCGAGCGGCCGACGGTGCAGGCGAGCGAAGTGAATTTGCATGAGCTACGCAGCGGCGGGCGTGAGCTGGTGAAGAAGATTGAGGACTATCAGCCTGCGGCGCTGGCGATCCTCGGTAAACAGGCGTATGAGCAGGCGTTCAGCCAGCGTGGAACCCAGTGGGGCAAACAGAGTATCACCATTGGGGTGACCCAGGTGTGGGTGCTGCCGAATCCGAGTGGGCTGAACAGGGCGACGCTGGAGAAGCTGGTGGAGGCGTATCGCGAGCTGGATGAAGCGCTGATGGTGAGGGGGCTGTAGGATCTCTGCGGTGCGATGCCCTCACCCTGACCCCGGACCATACACTACCACAGGGAGAGGGAAAAAACCGCGGCATGCGCGCCCAGATCGCAGGCATAAAAAAAGCTCCCATTGGGAGCTTTTTCAATTCCGGCGAAATTAATCGTCGAGGAAGCTACGCAGCACTTCAGAGCGGCTCGGGTGGCGCAGTTTGCGCAGGGCCTTCGCTTCGATCTGACGGATACGTTCACGGGTAACGTCGAACTGTTTACCCACTTCTTCCAGCGTGTGGTCGGTGTTCATGTCGATACCGAAACGCATACGCAGGACTTTCGCTTCACGAGCGGTGAGGCCCGCCAGAACGTCGTGGGTGGCAGCACGCAGGCTCTCGGTGGTGGCAGAGTCCAGCGGCAGCTCGAGGGTGGTATCCTCGATGAAATCACCCAGATGCGAATCTTCATCGTCGCCGATTGGCGTTTCCATGGAGATAGGCTCTTTGGCGATTTTCAGCACCTTACGGATTTTGTCTTCTGGCATCAGCATGCGCTCGGCCAGCTCTTCTGGCGTCGGCTCGCGGCCCATCTCCTGCAGCATCTGGCGGGAAATACGGTTGAGTTTGTTGATAGTCTCAATCATATGCACCGGAATACGGATGGTGCGCGCCTGATCCGCGATAGAGCGGGTGATGGCCTGACGGATCCACCAGGTTGCGTAGGTGGAGAACTTATAGCCACGACGGTATTCGAACTTATCAACCGCTTTCATCAGACCGATGTTACCTTCCTGAATCAGATCCAGGAACTGCAGGCCACGGTTGGTGTATTTCTTGGCGATAGAGATAACCAGACGCAAGTTCGCTTCAACCATCTCTTTCTTCGCACGACGGGCTTTCGCTTCGCCGATGGACATGCGACGGTTGATGTCTTTAACCTGCTCGATGGTTAGGCCGGTCTCTTCTTCAATCTGCTGCAGCTTCTGCAGGCCACGATGCACGTCGTCAGACACGTCACGCAGTTTTTCAGACCAAGGTTTGTTCATCGCGATAGCCGCGTTGAACCAGGTTTCGCTGGTTTCGTTGCCGGTGAAGAGAGTGATGAAGTTCTTCTTCGGCATTTTGCACAGTTCAACGCACAGCTTCATGATGATACGTTCCTGGGTACGTACGCGATCCATCATCACGCGCATGCTGTTAACCAGGTAATCGAACTGTTTTGGCACCAGGCGGAACTGTTTGAATACTTCAGACAGTTTCTGGATCTCAGCCTGGGCGGCAGCATGGCTACGGCCTTTGGCTTTGATGGTGTCGCGGGTGATTTCGTACTGGGTACGCAGCTCACCGAATTTCTCACGAGCCAGCTCAGGATCGATGCTGTTGTCATCATCGCTGCTGTCGTCGTCGCTCTCTTCCTCTTCTTCTTCCTCGTCGTCAGCCATCTCTTCCTGAGACAGTTCAGACCCGACGTGCGTCGCCGTTGGTGCCATGTCTTCTTCAGCGTTCGGATCGACAAAACCGGTAATCAGATCGGACAGACGCGCTTCTTCAGCTTCAACGCGATCGTACTGCTCGAGCAGATAGGTAATGGCTTCCGGGTATTCAGCAACAGAGCACTGAACCTGGTTGATCCCGTCTTCGATACGCTTAGCGATGTCGATTTCGCCTTCACGGGTCAACAGTTCAACGGTACCCATTTCACGCATGTACATGCGAACCGGGTCAGTGGTGCGCCCGATTTCAGACTCAACGCTCGACAGAACCTGTGCAGCAGCTTCCTCTGCATCTTCGTCGGTGTTGTTTGAGTTTTCAGCAAGCAACAGATCATCGGCATCCGGTGCTTCTTCCATCACCTGAATGCCCATGTCATTGATCATTTGGATGATGTCTTCGATCTGATCGGAGTCGACGATATCTTCCGGCAGATGGTCATTGACCTCGGCATAGGTCAGATAGCCTTGCTCCTTACCACGTTGGACAAGAAGTTTCAGCTGTGACTGCGGGTTTTGCTCCATAAGACGGTATCCACACTTATTCGTTTGATTGGTGTCGGCGGTGCTGCAGCCAACCTTTAAAGCGAGGGCGTACTTATATTTGTGCCGCTGCCTCTCAGTGCGGCTGTCGGGATCTACCCGAACGATATTCGGCACTTAAGCCGTTAAATTTATTTCTTCGCCAGTTCCTGGTTTAACATCCACAGTTCCCGGCGTTCTTCGCTGCTTAAACCGTGTGTGCGCTCGCGGGCTATCAACTCTTCCTGGCGCAGTTCAAGCATCGAATCAAACATATGGTTGAGCGAGTCGGTGAAGGTCTCTTCAGCGATATCTTTATCTGCTATATCGTCCCACATCGACAGTTTTTCAAGGGTCGCGGCGGCTTTTGTTCCGCGATAGTGCTCTAAAAGTTGTCCGGTGGTCAGACCTGGCTGTGACAAACAAGTGTTGACCAGTTCTGAAAATAAGCCAAGTCCCGGCAGCTTTTCGTGGTTCAGGCCTGCCAGAGAAGGGACGCGTGGTGCCAGTTCCGGATTTTGCACCAGTAACCCTATCAGTATACGCATGGTTGTGCGTTTTAGCTGGGGAGCGGGGCGAACCGCACCGCTATCAGCCAGTTTTGGCATTAAACGTTCAAGCTGGCTGTCATCCAGGATGCCGAGTTTTTTACCCAGCTCCTGGCGCAGATAAATGCGTAACGTCTCGCCGGGCACCTGGGTTATCAGCGGCAGCGACAGCGTACTGAGCTGCGCGCGGCCATCCGGGGTGCTCAAATCCACCTGCGGCATCAGGCTGTTAAACAGAAACGTGGAGAGCGGCTGAGCCTGCTCCATCCGCGCTTCGAATGCCGCTTTGCCCTCTTTACGCACCAGCGTATCCGGGTCTTCGCCGTCGGGCAGAAACATAAAGCGCAACTGGCGCCCGTCGGTCATATAAGGTAGTGCCGTTTCCAGCGCTCGCCAGGCGGCATCGCGTCCGGCCCGGTCGCCGTCGTAACAGCAGACGACGGTGTTGGTCACCCGGAACAGCAGCTGAATATGGTCGGCGGTGGTCGAGGTACCCAGCGACGCCACGGCATAGTTAATGTCGAACTGCGCCAGGGCTACCACATCCATATAGCCTTCGACCACCAGCAGACGCTGCGGTTCAGCGTTATCCTGCTGGGCTTCATAAAGTCCGTACAGCTGGCGGCCTTTATGGAAAATATCGGTTTCCGGGGAGTTAAGGTATTTCGGCAGGGCATCGCCCAGCACGCGGCCACCAAAACCAATAACCCGGCCACGCTTGTCGCGAATGGGGAACATCACCCGCTCGCGGAAGCGGTCATAGCTACGTCCCTGGTCATTGGTGACCAGCATGCCCGCGTCGATGAGAGATTTACGATCTTCGCTATTGCCGCCAAAACGCTTTAACACGTTATCCCAGCCGGGAGGGGCGTAACCAATAGCGAAACGCGCAATAACATCGTCGCTCAGTCCGCGTTGGGTCAGATACTGACGCGCAGGCTCAGCGGCAGGTTGCTTGAGAGACTGTTGATAAAACGAATTCAGGCCGTCCATCAGCTGATACAGCGTTTGCCGTTGATGGCGCTCTATCTGACTGGGGCCGCTGCCTGCTTCATAGGGCACTTCAAGGTTGTGCATGGCAGCTAATTCTTCGACGGTTTCAACGAACTCGAGCTTGTCGTAGTTCATCAGAAAGTCGACGGCGTTGCCGTGCGCGCCACAGCCGAAGCAGTGGTAGAACTGTTTCTCACCGTTTACGGTGAAAGAGGGGGTTTTTTCGTTATGGAATGGACAGCACGCGTGGTAGTTCTTGCCCTGCTTTTTCAGCTTTACCCGCGCATCGATGAGATCGATGATGTCGGTTCTTGCCAGCAGATCATTGATAAATACGCGAGGGATTCGTCCAGCCATAGGCCCCAGGAATTGTAGCAATTCATAAACGAAAATAAGCCGCGCATTCCTTCCGGAAGCACGGCCTTACGACTATTACTCTGTCTGACAATTGAGGACGTGTGTCCCCAACAGATTAGTACAGACGAGTACGGCGTGCGTTTTCGCGAGCCAGTTTCTTCGCGTGACGTTTCACAGCAGAAGCTTTAGCGCGCTTACGTTCGGTCGTTGGTTTTTCATAGAACTCACGACGACGAACTTCCGCCAGAACACCTGCTTTCTCGCATGAACGCTTGAAGCGACGCAGTGCTACGTCGAACGGCTCGTTTTCACGTACTTTAATTACCGGCATGTAACTCTCACCTTTATAAATTCGGTTTGCCGCTGGCATCAACGCCAGCTTATTTCAAAATGGTGCGGAATTTTACTGCAATTGCTGCTGCTTTGTAAAGCACCGCGGCCGTTTTTGAAAGGGACTTTTATAAGGGTGAGAAGTATACACGAAGAGAACAGAGGGGGTGAGGAAAGTTTTACATCAACCCGCCCAGGCTCTACACTGCGCGGTATCTGAGTGAGGTAAAACAAGTCATGCGTGTACTGGGTATTGAAACATCCTGCGATGAAACCGGCATCGCCATTTACGACGATGAAAAAGGGCTCGTTGCCAACCAACTGTATAGTCAGGTGAAATTACATGCTGACTATGGCGGCGTGGTGCCGGAGCTGGCCTCCCGCGACCATGTGCGTAAAACGGTGCCGCTGATCCAGGCGGCGCTGAAAGAAGCGGGCTTAACGGCAAAAGATATCGATGCGGTGGCGTACACTGCCGGTCCGGGCCTGGTCGGCGCGCTGCTGGTGGGCGCAACGATTGGTCGTTCGCTGGCGTTTGCGTGGGATGTCCCGGCCATCCCGGTTCACCATATGGAAGGGCATCTGCTGGCGCCGATGCTGGAAGACAATCCGCCCGAATTTCCGTTTGTGGCGCTGCTGGTCTCCGGCGGTCACACTCAGCTTATCAGCGTGACCGGGATCGGTGAGTACGCGCTGCTGGGCGAGTCCATCGACGATGCGGCGGGTGAAGCCTTCGATAAAACCGCCAAGCTGCTGGGGCTCGATTATCCCGGCGGCCCGATGCTCTCGAAAATGGCCTCGCAGGGCACCGAAGGACGCTTTGTCTTCCCACGTCCGATGACCGACCGTCCAGGGCTGGATTTCAGCTTCTCGGGTCTGAAAACCTTCGCGGCAAACACCATCCGTAATAATGATAGTGACGATCAGACCCGGGCCGATATCGCCCGTGCGTTTGAAGATGCGGTGGTGGATACGCTGATGATCAAGTGCAAACGCGCGCTGGATCAAACCGGCTTTAAGCGCCTGGTGATGGCAGGTGGCGTGAGCGCCAACCGGACCCTGCGTGCGAAGCTCGCCGAAATGATGCAAAAACGCCGCGGTGAAGTGTTCTACGCCCGCCCGGAATTTTGTACCGATAATGGGGCGATGATCGCCTATGCCGGTATGGTGCGCCTGAAGCCGGATACTAATGCCGATCTGAGCGTTTCAGTGCGTCCGCGCTGGCCGCTGGCAGAACTGCCTGCGGCCTGATGGACAATCCCGGATGTCAGATAGCGATATCAAACATCCGGGTTTTCGCTAACAGGCAGTACAGCTGACAGTCATTTTTTACGCTCAGCTTTTCCATCGCCCGCATTTTATGTGCGCTCACGGTTTTGATGCTCAGATGCATACGACAGGCGATATCCGTCAGGCTAAGCCCCTTGCAAATCAAGCGCAGTACGTCATTTTCCCGGCCAGACAGTGTGTCTGCACTCATTTTCCCACCTTGAAAAAGCGCATTCATCAGCGAGTGCTCCACAAAGACCTCGCCGTGCATTACGGCGCGTAGCGCCTGGCCGAGCGTTTTATCATCGGTATTGCGGCTCAGGTAGGCCCGTGCGCCCGCCTCCAGCGCCAGGCGGATAATCCGCGGATTGGTATCTGGCGAGAGGATGAGTACTTTTAGCGCCGGGTAGTGGCGGGTTAACCATTTCAGTAGCGGCAGTCCTTCCATGCCGCTTGGCGACTCCGGCAGCGCATAGCCCAGCAACAGAATATCGGGTGTTTCTCGCGCCAGCAAAGTCAGAAGCTCCCCGGTTGTTGCCGCTTCGCCTGACACCGAGAGGGGCAGGGAAGGGCCATCCATCATCATGGCGCGCATCCCTCGGCGAATAACGGTGTGCTCATCAGCAATCACCATTTTTATTGTCATTAGAATTTCCTTGAGCGATGTGAATTAATGTTGCGCAGCCAGGCGGCGATTTTATATTGTGGAATGGAGAGCGGATTGCGCTGGGTTGAGTATTTTTATCTTCTCCTGCCATTGACAGGATTTATTAAGCCTGTTTGCAATGTTGTAAACTATTATCGGGAAATTTCTTGTTTTATAAAAGAGCGCTCTTATTGGTCGCGCTGTCTTTTTAATTCATGCTGAAAAAAGGAAAGGTGTTTATTCATGTCATAAAGGAACGTTGGCTAAAATGAAAAAAAGTATTCTCACGCTGTTAATTTGTGCGGCAGTGACCTGTTCCGCGCAGGCTGAAACTGCCCCCCAGTCTGAACTGGCCCAGGACGGCACATCCTATGTCGCCATTGTGGTGAAACTTAAGCCCAGCAAACCGCTGCTTAAAGCCACTAACACAGCTACCGCCGCGACCAGCAGCACGCTGACCCTGAGCGATCCCACTCTGGTGGTGTCCACCATGTTCCGGCCCAACAAGCTGCGCAGCGGACAGTCTGCAGAAATGGCCGGGTTGAATGCGCGCTATGGTTTTGACCGCTACAGGCGTATTGAACTGCCGGAAGATAAAAGTACCGATAAAGTATTTATTAACCATGCCATTGCGGAGCTGGAGCAAAATCCGAACGTTGAGCTGGTCTATCCGGAATCCGTCCCCGTGTCACTGGATAATATTCGTCAGGACCAGCAGCCAACTGAACCATTATTAAAGTCTGTCTTAAACAGTAACCTGGGGGCCAGCGCCGTCCCGGATTATCGTTCGCTTCAGGATTATGTTAAAGCACCGACCGAAAAACGTCAGGGTTATTATATGGGCGGTATTAATCGTGACAGTGTGAACCAGTTCGCGGGCAGCGGCGGTGAGGGGGTAACGATTATTTCGATGGAAAACACGGTATGGAATCCCAACCACATTAACTTACCGCCCATCAGCCTGAGCCAGGGGAATAAAACGTATTACGTCAATCAGGATCACGATACCTCTTCCGTCGGGATCATGGCGGCACGGGATATTGGGGCCGGTATTCGCGGCATTGCATGGAAAAGCAAGGTGGGCTTTTCAGACTGGCAGGCGAACAGCCTTTATAACATGATCCCGCTGCTGAAAGCCGGGGATGTGGTGCAGATTGGGATGCAGACCGGTGGCGGTGAAGTGACGGGCTGTACAACGGAATGTTATCTGCCGCAGGAGGCCAGACAGAGTTACTACGATGTTATCAAGGCTCTGACGGATAAAGGCGTGTACGTTATAGAAGCAGCAGGTAACGGCAATATCAACCTGGATAACCCGGCCTTTAATAATCAGTTCAATGTGAATTACCGGGATTCCGGGGCCATTATCGCCGGGGCATTCTGCGCAAAAGGCGGCAAAAGAGCCTCGTTCAGTACCTGGGGTTCGCGGGTTACCAGCTCGTCGTGGGGATGCTGGGATGTGGTGACCACCGGCACCGGCGATCTCTATAAAAGCACAAACGCGGATTACACTAAGTCGTTTGCTGGTACCTCTTCCGCTAACCCGATTATTGCCGGTGTGGTCGCCAGTTTATCCGCTATCGCCAAAGCGCACGGGATCACCGTCACGCCGCTGCAGATGCGGCAAATATTGCAGGAAACCGGTACTCCGCTTGCGTCGGGCGAGTCGGCAAAAATTGGCACGCAGCCCGATATGGAGCAGGCCATCGCCCGCATCATGGCGCTGAAAGAGGGCGATACCGTACCCGCACCGACGGCGGTTGCCGGGGCGGATCTCACTGTTGCTGGAACCACCGAAGGCGCTAAGTCGTACCCGCTGGACGGCAGCAAAAGCCTCAACGCAAAATCTTACAGCTGGAGCATCACCAAAGGTGCCGGAACCTTCTGGCTGCAGGAGAAGCTGAACGGCTCGCTGGTTAACAGCGTGAACAGTGCCAATGCGTATGCGGTGATCCCGGCCAACACCGACGGTCAGGTGACGTATACCCTCACCACGACCAGTGCTGACGGGCGTACCGCGCAGGACAGCATGACAATCAACGTCACTAAAGCCGTTGCACCTGCTGCGGGTGCGCCGGCCTACAATGCGAAGATTGCCTATCCAACCAAATGCACCAAAGTGTCTCACAACGGCAAAATCTGGATGAACCAGTGGTATGTCAACGCGGGGCAGGAAGAGCCAGGTAAAGGCGGTCAGTGGGGCGCGTGGCGTCAGCAGGGTGTCGCAGGGAACAGCTGTAAATAACGGAGACAAGCCTGGCGCGATGCCGGGCTTTTTCAGGCTCTCAGGTTAAGCCTTCTTTTTGCGCTTCAGTTTGGTCCAGATCTTGGTTTCCTGGCGACGCCACAGGCGCTGGATATTGTCATGGTGGCGCAGCAGGATCAGGCACGAGAGCATCGACACCGGGAAGGTGAACTGGGGTTTGAACCACCAGACGTAAAACGGCGCAATCAGCGCGCTGACAATGGCGCCAATAGACGAATAGCCACTGAGTAACACGCTAAGCAGCCAGGTGCCCGCCATCACGCCAGTCAGATCCCAGCCAATCGGCGCAATCGCCCCGAATGCGGTGGCCACGCCTTTTCCGCCTTTAAAACCAAAAAATGCTGGCCAGATATGGCCCAGACAGGCGGCAATCGCAATCAGCCCGAGCCAGAATGGCGTCACGCCTAATGCATATGCGCCCCAGACGGGAAGCATTCCTTTCAGAACGTCAAAAATCAAAACCGCTACCGCTGCTCCTTTGCCGCCAATTCGTAGTACATTGGTCGCCCCCGGATTCCCGGAACCACTCTCGCGTGGGTCAGGTAACCCGGCGATACGGCAGACCAGAATGGCGCTGGAAATTGAGCCGCAAAGGTAGGCGAGGAGGATCATTCCAGGCGCGATTGCACTCATAACGCTGTTCCGTTTTGAAAATGTCGTGTTGTACTTAGCATCTGTGGATAATACGCATAATTCGCCGGGAGTGGTATCCGGTTTAGCCAAAAACCAGGCAGGTCGTGATGGATATAGTATTTATAGAGCAACTTTCGGTAATCACCACTATTGGGGTGTATGACTGGGAACAGACCATCGAACAGAAGCTGGTGTTCGATATCGAAATGGGCTGGGATAACGCGGCGGCGGCAAAAAGCGACGATGTGAATGACTGTCTGAGCTATGCCGATGTGAGTGAAACCGTCATCAGCCACGTGGAAGGCCAGCGGTTTGCGCTGGTGGAGCGCGTGGCGGAAGAGGTGGCCCAGCTGCTGCTGAGCCGTTTCAACTCCCCGTGGGTGCGCATTAAAGTCAGCAAACCCGGTGCAGTGGCGCGGGCGGCGAACGTGGGTGTGATCATCGAGCGTAGCCAAAATCTTAAAGGGAACATTTAACGTCATAATAGCTAAACCAATTCCTGTTAGATCGGTCTTACAGCTGTTCCTTCTGCGGTTGCCCGCTGGGTAATCCGTTTTTTCTGTCTTTTTAGGGGTTTATTGATGAGCGATATGCACTCCCTGCTGGTGGCAGCAATTCTGGGTGTGGTCGAAGGATTGACAGAGTTTTTACCGGTTTCCAGTACCGGCCACATGATCATCGTGGGGCACCTGCTGGGATTTGAGGGTGAAACGGCAAAAACCTTTGAGGTGGTGATTCAGTTAGGGTCGATCCTGGCCGTGGTGGTGATGTTCTGGCGTCGCCTGTTTGGTCTGATTGGCATTCACTTTGGTCATCCGCCGCACGAAGGCACCGGCAAAGGGCGTCTGACGCTGCTGCACATTCTGCTCGGGATGGCACCGGCGGTGGTGCTGGGACTGATCTTCCACGACACCATTAAGTCGCTGTTTAATCCGATCAACGTGATGTATGCGCTGGTGGTGGGTGGTTTCCTGCTGATCGCTGCTGAATTGCTGAAGCCGAAAGAGCCGCGCGCGCCCGGTCTGGATGACATGACCTACCGTCAGGCGTTTATGATTGGTTGCTTCCAGTGTCTGGCGCTGTGGCCGGGCTTCTCCCGTTCCGGGGCGACCATTTCAGGCGGGATGCTGATGGGGGTGAGCCGCTATGCGGCATCCGAGTTCTCGTTCCTGCTGGCAGTGCCGATGATGATGGGCGCGACCGCGCTCGATCTTTATAAGAGCTATCACTTCCTGACAACAGCCGATATCCCGATGTTTGCCGTCGGCTTTATCACCGCGTTTATCGTGGCGCTGTTCGCGATTAAAACCTTCCTGCAGCTGATCAAGCGCATCTCATTTATCCCGTTCGCCATCTATCGCTTTATTGTGGCGGCCGCGGTGTACGTGGTGTTCTTCTGATGACCTGCCCTCAGTCTTTCGGCTGAGGGCAACGCTGTTCCTTCCAGTCGGCAACCGCCTGAATCCGTCGTTTGGTTAACTCTTCCCGAATCTCATTGCCTTTAAACCCTGCTTCGACCACGTCTTTGGTGGGCACCGCTTTCGCAATCAGCCAGGCTTCTCGCAATAACCGTCCCTGCGGATAGTCGCAGGCTTCAAACCCGGTGCGTCCGCGCACGTCGGCCTCGCTGGTCAGGGCAATCTGCTCCACGCGCTGCGGCTTGCGCCAGGCATCAATGCTGTCGAACAGCTTGACGATGGTGGCCGGTTTCAGGATCGGGAAGGTGTGGATCAGGTCGTGGAACTCAGCGACCAGTTTTGCCAGATCGCGGATCTCGTTCGGTACCCGCAGGCGCTGACAGATTGCTTCAACCAGCTTCACGCCCGCCGGTCCGTGACCGTGATGGCGCGGCCAGAACTCGGGCGGGGTTAATCCCTTGCCGAGATCGTGACACAGGGTGGCAAAACGCACGTCCACCTCCGGGCTGAGCATCGCAGCCATGCTTAAGGTCATCAGCGTATGGATGCCGGTATCGATTTCAGGATGCCACTTAGCCGGGGCTGGCACGCCAAACAGCGCATCGATTTCCGGAAACAGGACTTTCAGCGCTCCGCAGTCGCGCAGCACCTGGAAATAGACCTGCGGGTTACGCGTGGTGAGCGCATTCTCGGTCTCTTTCCACACCCGTTCCGGCGTGAGATGTTCCAGTTCGCCCGCTTCGGTCATCGCCGCCATCAGGGCCAGGGTTTCATCGGCGATGCGAAAGCTCAGGTGTGCGTAGCGGGCAGTAAAGCGCGCCACGCGTAGCACGCGGAGCGGATCTTCAGAAAATGCCGGGGAGACATGGCGCAGAATACGATTTTGCAGATCGGCTTTGCCGCCGTAGGCATCGACGATATGACCGGTTTCATCCTGCGCGAGGGCATTGATGGTCAGATCGCGGCGCTGCAAATCTTCTTCAAGGGTAACGTCCGGGGCGGCATGGCAGGTAAAGCCGGTATAGCCGACACCGGATTTGCGTTCGGTACGCGCCAGGGCATACTCCTGCTTAGTTTGCGGATGCAGAAAAACAGGAAAATCGCGGCCTACCTGCTGGTAGCCCGCGTCGAGCATCGCCTGAGGGGTGGCACCGACCACCACCCAGTCCTGGTCTTTGACCGGCAGGCCTAACAACGCATCGCGAACCGCACCACCGACCAGATAAATCTTCACGCCACACTCTCCCGTATCCAATGTTGGCAAAATAATACGTAAGTGTGGCAGAGATGGCTATTTAGTTCATCCAACGGTCTTTACGTTTACGGCTTGGGATCAGATGCGGCAGAGCCAGACCTACCAGCAGACCCACGCCCAGCACGCCGCCGCCATACATAAACCACTGCATGATGATGGTGCGCTGTTTATCGTCCAGCTGCAGGTTAGCCGCGCTCACCTTCTTCTGGGCGACGATCAGCTCGTTTTTCAGCTTCTGATTTTCATCTTTCAGACCGTTGATCACCCCGTCGCTCTGGGCCACTTTCTGCTGCATCTCGGCAGTGCGCTGGTTCCAGGTGGAGTCGATATTGGTCAGCTTATCGGTCAAGGTTTTGACCTGATTTTCCAGATCCGGCACGCGGGTGCGCAGGCTCGGGCTGGTGCTAAGCTCTTTCAGGGGGATCCACGCGGTACGGCCGCTGCTGTCGCGCACCTGGCCATAGCTGGAGTCCGCATTGCTTTGTAACAGCACCACTTCCTCACCGGCATTAATCGTACCCACGAGGCGATAATTGTCACCCGGGCCGCTGCGTACCCAGGTATTCAGTTCGTCAGAAACGTAGCGTTTCTCTTCGGCATGGACCACGGTAGCAGCGCTAAGAGCAAGGAATGTGAGTCCAATCAGGCGTAATTTAAGCATCGGCAGTCGTTATTTTCATAAAAAGTGGAACGATAGTAGTGGCAACAGTGCATCCGCGCAAAGGATTCGTCAGTATTCGGAATCCTCCGTGGGTTTCTGGCCACTTCAGCAAAGTCTACGGCGTTCAAATTGCGCATTGCGTGGCAATCTGACGCAAAATACTATGTACTGACAAAAAAGTGGCGAGGAAGTTCGCCGTAATTTACCCCGCGAAGCTGCAATCAAAAGAACAAGGCCATGGCTCAGGAAATCGAATTAAAATTTATCGTTGAAAATGACAGCGTTGACGCGCTGAAAAACCATCTGCATCAGCTGTCAGGTGAGCATCACGAGCCGGTACAGTTGCTCAACATCTATTACGAAACGCAGGACTTCTGGCTGCGCCGCCATGATATGGGGCTGCGCATTCGGGGCGTTGACGGACGTTACGAGATGACCATGAAAATCGCCGGCCGGGTGGTCGGCGGCCTGCATCAACGTCCGGAATACAATATCGACATCAGCCAGCCACAGCTTGAACTGGCGCGCTTCCCGACGGAAGTCTGGCCGGAAGGCGAGCTGCCTGAGAGCCTGACAAGCGATCTCCAGCCGCTGTTCAGCACCGATTTCTGGCGCGAGAAGTGGCTGGTTAATGAAGGCAATAGCCGGATTGAAATTGCCCTCGACCGGGGTGAGGTCAAAGCGGGTGAGTTCCAGGAACCTATTTGCGAACTGGAGCTGGAACTGCTGGAAGGCAACGCCGGAGACCTGCTGAAGCTGGCGCGCAAGCTGGTGACCCAGTCTGGTCTGCGCCAGGGCAGCCTGAGTAAGGCGGCCCGCGGTTATCATCTGGCCCAGGGGAATGCCCCACGCGGCCTGAAACCGACCCAGATTCTGCACGTTGCGCCAAAATCATCCGTCGAGCAGGGCTTTGAAGCGGCACTGGAGCTGGCCCTGAGCCAATGGCAGTACCACGAAGAACTGTGGGTTCGCGGCATGAAAGCGGCGAAAGCCGATGTGCTGGCCGCCATCGCACTGGTGCGCCACAGCCTGACCCTGTTCGGCGGCATTGTGCCGCGTAAAGCAAGTACTCACTTACGCGATCTGCTGACCGGGACCGAAACCTTAATGGCCTCCGACGTCTCTGCTGATACGGCGGTCTACAGCCCGCAAACCGCGACGGCGAAACTGGCGCTGACCGAGTTTCTGGTGACCCGTAGCTGGCGTTCTTTCCTCGACGCGAAGGCGCAGGGCAAAATCGATGATTCGTTTAAACGCTTTGCCGACACCCACCTTTCACGCCACGCCGCCGAGCTGAAAACCCTCTTCGGGCAACCGCTGGGCGATCAGTATGCCGATCAGCTGATTCGTCTGGCGCGCAACGTCGACAGCATGCTGCTGCTGTCCGGCGCCTATGATGGCCCTGCGGCCCGCGCCTGGCTGGAAAACTGGCAAGGGTTGCAACATGCCATCAAAACCCGCCAGCGTATTGAAATTGAGCACTTCCGCAACGAGGCCATTTCGCAGGAGCCATTCTGGCTGCACAGCGGAAAACGTTAACGCAGGCAAGGAACCCTTAAGATGCCGCTTTCTTCACAGTTACAGCAGCAGTGGCAGACGGTATGTGAACGTCTGCCGGACTCATTACCCGCCGCGTCATTGAGCGAGCAGGCGCAGCAGATGCTGACGTTCAGCGACTTCGTGCAGGAGAGCGTCACCGCTCATCCTGAGTGGCTGGCGGAGCTTGACGCCTCGCCGCCCCTGGCGGACGAGTGGCAGCACTATGTACAGTGGCTCAACGACGCGCTGACGGATGTTGCCGATGAAGCCGCGCTGATGCGTGTGCTGCGCCAGTTCCGCCGTCGGGTGATGGTGCGCATCGCCTGGGCGCAGGCGCTGATGCTGGTCAGTGAAGAGAGCACCTTGCAGCAGCTCAGCCACCTTGCTGAAACCCTGATTGTCACCACCCGCGACTGGCTGTACGCCGCCTGCTGCCGCGAGTGGGGCACACCGTGCAGCGACGAGGGTACTCCGCAGCCGCTGCTGATCTTAGGGATGGGTAAGCTCGGCGGCGGTGAGCTGAATTTTTCGTCGGATATCGATCTGATCTTTGCCTGGCCGGAGAAGGGCGCCACCCGCGGCGGACGTCGCGAGCTGGATAACGCCCAGTTCTTTACCCGGCTGGGACAGCGGCTGATTAAAGCGCTGGACCAACTTACCCAGGATGGCTTTGTCTATCGCGTGGATATGCGCCTGCGCCCGTTCGGCGACAGCGGTCCGCTGGTATTGAGCTTTGCCGCGCTGGAAGATTATTACCAGGAGCAGGGGCGCGACTGGGAACGTTATGCGATGGTCAAGGCGCGGATCATGGGCGATACCGACGACGTGTACGCCAACGAGCTGCGGGCGATGCTGCGGCCGTTCGTATTCCGCCGCTACATCGATTTCAGCGTGATCCAGTCCCTGCGTAACATGAAGGGCATGATTGCTCGCGAAGTGCGCCGCCGCGGCCTGAAAGACAACATCAAGCTCGGGGCGGGCGGGATCCGCGAGATCGAATTTATCGTGCAGGTGTTCCAGCTTATTCGTGGGGGGCGCGAGCCGTCGCTGCAATCCCGCTCCCTGCTGCCGACGCTGAGCGCTATCGCTCAGCTGAACCTGCTGCCGGAAGGGGATGCGCAGACCCTGCGCGAGGCCTACCTCTTTTTGCGTCGGCTGGAAAACCTGCTGCAAAGCATTAATGATGAACAAACCCAGACCCTGCCGGGCGACGATCTCAATCGCGCCCGTCTGGCCTGGGGGATGCGCGTCGCTGACTGGCAGGCGCTGACCGAGGCGCTGGATAGCCATATGGCCGCGGTGAGGCGCATCTTTAACGACCTGATCGGCGACGATGAGAGCGAATCGCAGGACGATGAGTTATCTGAGCACTGGCGCGAGCTGTGGCAGGATGCGCTGCAGGAAGATGACACTACCCCGGTTCTGGCTCACCTCAGCGATGACGACCGGCATCGGGTGGTGGCGCTGATCGCTGATTTCCGCATGGAAATGAACAAGCGTGCCATTGGCCCACGCGGACGTCAGGTACTCGATCATCTGATGCCGCATCTGCTCAGCGATGTCTGTTCCCGTGCCGACGCCCCGGTGCCGCTGTCGCGCCTGACCCCGCTGCTAAGCGGGATCATTACCCGTACCACCTATCTGGAACTGTTAAGCGAATTCCCCGGCGCGCTGAAGCACCTGATTTCGCTCTGCGCCGCCTCGCCGATGGTGGCCAGCAAGCTGGCGCGCTATCCGCTGCTGCTGGATGAGCTGCTCGATCCCAACACCCTGTATCAGCCGACGGCGACCGACGCCTACCGGGATGAACTGCGCCAGTATCTGCTGCGCGTGCCCGAAGAGGACGAAGAGCAACAGCTGGAGGCGCTGCGTCAGTTTAAGCAGGCGCAAATGCTGCGCGTGGCCGCCGCGGATATCGCGGAAACCCTGCCGGTAATGAAAGTGAGCGATCACTTAACATGGCTGGCGGAGGCGATTATCGACGCGGTTGTGCATCAGGCGTGGGTGCAAATGGTGGCGCGCTACGGCCAGCCTAAGCACCTTGCCGACCGCGAAGGCCGCGGCTTTGCGGTGGTCGGTTACGGCAAGCTTGGTGGCTGGGAGCTGGGCTACAGCTCCGATCTGGACCTGATTTTCCTCCACGACTGCCCGGTGGACGTGATGACCGACGGCGAGCGTGAAATCGACGGCCGCCAGTTCTACCTGCGCCTCGCCCAGCGCATTATGCATCTGTTCAGCACCCGCACTTCATCCGGCATCCTGTATGAAGTGGATGCCCGCCTGCGTCCGTCCGGTGCGGCGGGGATGTTAGTCACGTCTACTGATTCGTTCGCTGAATATCAGCAGAACGAAGCCTGGACCTGGGAGCATCAGGCGCTGGTGCGCGCCCGTGTGGTGTATGGCGATCCGCAGCTGAAAGCGCAGTTCGACACTATTCGTCGCGACGTGCTGACTGCCCCGCGCAAAGACGGGCCGCTGCAAATCGAAGTGCGCGAGATGCGCGAGAAAATGCGCGCGCATCTGGGTAATAAACATAAGGATCGCTTTGATATCAAAGCCGATGAAGGCGGTATCACCGACATCGAGTTTATTACCCAGTATCTGGTGCTGAACCACGCGCACGCTAAGCCGAAGCTGACGCGTTGGTCTGACAACGTGCGCATTCTGGAACTGCTGGCGCAGAATGACATTATGGACGAGCACGAAGCGCAGGCGTTAACCCGCGCCTACACCACGCTGCGCGATGAGCTGCACCATCTGGCCCTGCAGGAACAGCCCGGTCATCTGCCGCTGAGTTGCTTTGAGCAAGAGCGAGAGCTGGTGCGGGCCTGCTGGCAGAAGTGGCTGGTGGAACCGTGCGTAACAAAACAAGTGTGATATTATCGCGCGCAAATTGTGAATCTTTCTGGAGTCAGGAATGAAAGTAACACTGCCAGAGTTTGAACGTGCTGGAGTTATGGTTGTTGGCGATGTGATGCTGGATCGCTACTGGTATGGGCCGACCAGCCGCATCTCCCCTGAAGCTCCGGTCCCGGTGGTGAAGGTGGATACCATTGAAGAGCGCCCAGGCGGCGCGGCAAACGTGGCGATGAACATTGCTTCCCTTGGCGCGCATTCGCGTCTGGTGGGTCTGACCGGCATCGACGACGCAGCGCGCGCGCTGAGCAAGACGCTGGCGGATGTGAACGTAAAATGTGACTTCGTTTCTGTGCCAACGCACCCGACCATTACCAAGCTGCGCGTGCTGTCGCGTAACCAGCAGCTGATCCGCCTCGACTTTGAAGAAGGGTTTGAAGGCGTGGATCCTGAGCCGCTGCACGAGCGCATCAGCCAGGCGCTGAGCAATATCGGCGCGTTGGTACTCTCTGACTACGCTAAAGGCGCGCTGGCGAGCGTTCAGCAGATGATTCAGCTTGCCCGCAACGCAGGCGTACCGGTATTGATCGACCCGAAAGGCACCGACTTTGAGCGCTATCGTGGGGCAACGCTGCTGACGCCAAACCTGTCTGAGTTTGAAGCGGTGGCCGGGAAGTGCAAAACCGAAGAAGAGATTGTCGAGCGTGGCATGAAAATTATCGCCGATTTTGACTTCTCCGCGCTGCTGGTGACCCGTTCCGAGCAGGGGATGACCCTGTTACAGCCGGGCAAAGCGCCGCTGCATATGCCTACTCAGGCGCAGGAAGTGTATGACGTCACCGGTGCTGGCGACACGGTAATTGGCGTGCTGGCGGCAACGCTGGCGGCAGGTAACTCGCTGGAAGAGGCTTGCTACTTTGCCAACGCTGCCGCAGGTGTGGTGGTCGGCAAACTCGGTACTTCGACCGTTTCGCCAATCGAACTGGAAAACGCGGTGCGCGGTCGTGCCGATACCGGTTTTGGCGTGATGAGCGAAGCTGAACTGAAAGTTGCCGTGGCCGCTGCGCGCAAGCGTGGGGAAAAAGTGGTGATGACCAACGGCGTGTTCGACATTCTGCACGCGGGTCACGTCTCTTATCTGGCCAATGCGCGCAAGCTGGGCGATCGTCTGATCGTGGCGGTCAACAGCGATGCCTCGACTAAACGTCTGAAAGGCGAAACCCGTCCGGTGAACCCGCTTGAGCAACGTATGATCGTGCTCGGCGCGCTGGAAGCTGTGGATTGGGTGGTGTCGTTCGAAGAAGATACCCCGCAGCGCCTGATCGCCGGGATCCTGCCGGATCTGCTGGTGAAGGGCGGTGACTACAAGCCTGAGCAAATCGCAGGTAGCGAAGAGGTGTGGGCCAACGGCGGGGAAGTGATGGTGCTCAACTTTGAGGACGGGTGTTCAACCACCAACATCATTAAGAAG
This sequence comes from Leclercia sp., assembly GCA_049284415.1. GTDB lineage: Bacteria > Pseudomonadota > Gammaproteobacteria > Enterobacterales > Enterobacteriaceae > Enterobacter. The sequence goes on along the minus strand of JBAPXW010000019.1, from coordinate 354,749 downwards.
ATCCAGAAAGACAGTCAGTAGTCGTCTGTAAATGCCCGGCGGCGCTATGCTTGCACGGGCCTACAGATCGTGCGGTTTGTAGGCCCGGTAAGCGAAGCGCCACCGGGCGACAGCATTATTCCACGTTATCTACCGGTGGGATCGCCGGAGCCGGTTTCACTTCTTCGACCGCATTGCGGTTTTCCAGCTCGGTCAGACGCTGTTCCAGCAGGGCGATTTTTTCGCGGGTGCGCAACAGCACCTGCGTCTGCACGTCAAACTCTTCACGGCTTACCAGGTCCAGACGCATCAGCTGCGTTTGCAGCACCTGACGGATCTTCTTCTCAACGTCATCGCCAAATTCACGGACGCCTTTTGGCATCGATTCATGGACCTGGCGGGCAAGTTGTTCAATTTTTTTCGGGTCGATCATTGTAGTTCCCTCAATGAAAAGGTGATGACGACCATTGTAGCGCGTTACAGGGATCCTTAAACCCCAATTGTGTGATGCTTAAGCGTTGCCGAACATAATCATTAGCGTTATAGTTATTCCGCTTATTCTCAGGGCGGGGCGAAATTCCCCACCGGCGGTAAATCAACCTTGCGTTGAAAGCCCGCGAGCGCTTTGGGTGCAAACTCAAAGGTCAGCAGATCCGGTGTAATTCCGGGGCCGACGGTTAAAGTCCGGATGGGAGAGAGTAACGAACCAGTCGGGCGAGGCCCGCTCACGTTATTTTTTTGCCGTACTACGGCGCTCCTAAGACTGCCCTGATTCTGGTAACCATAATTTTAATGAGGTTTTTTTACCATGAATCAGACGCTCCTTTCCTCTTTCGGCACCTCTGCTGACCGTGTTGAACACGCACTTGCTGCGCTTCGCGAAGGTCGCGGCGTAATGGTGCTTGACGATGAAGACCGTGAAAACGAAGGCGATATGATTTTCGCCGCCGAAACCATGACCGTTGAGCAGATGGCGCTGACCATTCGTCACGGCAGTGGTATTGTCTGCCTGTGTCTCACTGAAGAACGCCGCAAACAGCTGGAACTGCCAATGATGGTAGAGAACAACACCAGCGCTTACGGCACCGGTTTTACCGTGACCATCGAAGCCGCCAGCGGCGTGACCACCGGCGTTTCTGCCGCTGACCGCGTTACCACCGTGCGTGCCGCGATTGCCGATGGCGCAAAACCGTCTGACCTGAATCGTCCGGGCCACGTTTTCCCGCTGCGCGCGCAGCCGGGCGGCGTCCTGACGCGTGGCGGTCATACCGAAGCGACCATCGACCTGGTTACGCTTGCAGGCTTCAAGCCAGCCGGTGTGCTGTGTGAACTGACTAATGATGATGGCTCTATGGCGCGCGCGCCGGAGTGCATCGAGTTTGCCGGCAAGCACAACATGGCCGTGGTGACGATCGAAGATCTGGTGGCATACCGCCAGGCGCACGAGCGCAAAGCCAGCTAATCACGAATCAAAAAAAACGCCGGGATAACCCGGCGTTTTTTTAGCCTATACCTGCCGTCTGGAGCAGAACCAGACTCAATCCCATGACCGACATCCCGCACAGCACCCCATAGCTGGGGTTGTTATTGGGATCAATCTCTTTGGCCAGCGGCATCAGTTCATCGACCGACAGCGCCACCATAATACCTGCTACTGCCGCCATGATGGCTGCCATCAGCACCGGTGAGATAAGGCTGCCAAGGATCAACCACGCCAGCACCCCGCCAAGGATCTCCGCCATACCGGATATCCCTGCCCAGAACACCGCTTTGCGCTTTGAGCCGGTGGCCGCATAAATCGGGCCCGCAACCGCCAGCCCTTCAGGAATATTGTGCAACGCCACCGCCAGTGCAATACCAAATCCTAACTCCAGATTATTGCTGGCCGTCACGTAGGTGGCGACGCCCTCAGGGAAGTTGTGCAGGCTGATGCCCAGCGTCAGCAAAAGTGCGGTACGTCTGAGGTTGGGTAACGGCTGTGCCCCTTTTTGCATCAGGTCCTGGGGATGCGCGTGGGGTAACATTCTGTCCAGCGCAAAGTAGCCCAGCAGGCCGACCACAAACATGCCGTAGCCCAGCACCGGCGACATGCCTTCGGTGCCGAGAGCCGCAGGCAGCATCTCCATCAGAGAGATGAGCAGCATAATACCGGCGGCAAAGCCGAGGGAAAATGCCAGCAGGCGATTAGAGGGCTTTTGGCCCAGCACGCCGAGTATCGCACCGATAAAGGTGGCGGCGCCGGCAAGAATAGTCAGAGTCAAAGGAACTGACATTTACCTCTCCTATGATAATGATTCTCATTAATATTAAGGGCTAAACTCGCGCAAAGCGAGAGGGTATAGTCGCCTTTACAGAACCCTTACATTCAAATTTCCTGATGATCTTCATCATGGTTATCTGAGTTCATCTTAACCAGATAGCAGGTAAGGTAAAGCAATCAAATCGACATCTTGTGTAAGGATATCATCATGACTTCTTCTCGTATGCCAGCGCTGTTTTTGGGTCACGGTAGCCCAATGAACGTGCTGGAAGATAATGTCTACACCCGCGCCTGGCGTCATCTGGGAGAGACGTTGCCGCGTCCGAAAGCAATCGTGGTGGTTTCTGCACACTGGTTCACCCGTGGCACGGGCGTAACGGCGATGGAAACCCCGAAAACGATTCACGATTTTGGCGGCTTCCCGCAGGCGCTGTACGACACGCACTATCCGGCACCCGGCTCACCGGCGTTGGCGCAGCAGCTGGTTGAACTGCTGGCACCGATCCCCGTCGCGCTGGATAAAGAGGCGTGGGGCTTCGACCATGGCTCCTGGGGCGTGTTAATCAAAATGTATCCGGATGCCGATATCCCAATGGTGCAGCTCAGCATCGACAGCACTAAACCGGCTGCCTGGCATTTAGAAATGGGCCGTAAGCTCGCCACCCTGCGCGATCAGGGCATTATGCTGGTAGCCAGTGGCAACGTGGTGCATAACCTGCGCACCGCCCGCTGGCATGGCGAAAACACGCCGTATCCGTGGGCGACGTCATTTAATGACTTTGTGAAAGCAAACCTGAACTGGCAGGGGCCGACAGAGGAACACCCGCTGGTGAACTACCTGGATCACGAAGGCGGCTCGCTCTCGAACCCGACCGCAGAACATTTCCTGCCGCTATTATACGTGTTGGGCGCGTGGGACGGTCAGGAGCCGATTACGACGCCGGTTGATGGCATCGAGATGGGCAGCTTGAGTATGTTGTCGGTTCAGGTAGGGTAATGAATGCCGGGTTAGGCGAAGTTGCCACCCGGCAATGCATGTCACTCCACAAAAATATGCGGATAGAAGCGGGACAGATCCTGGGTGATCAGGGCGCGATCTTCGCGAATGCCAATTCCGGCGGGCTGATCGTTAATAAGCCAGCTGCCGATCAGCACATAGCTGTCGCCATATTTCGGCAGAGGATAAAATTCCTGAACGATCATGCCTTCTTCGCCGTATGGACCTTCGGCTGCTTCCAGGGTTTTGCCGTTTTCAATAATTGAAACGTTAGCCCCTTCGCGTGAGAAGATCGGCTTGATGACGTATTTATCCATCTGCGGATGATCGTCTTCGGCGAAATACGCGGCCAGCAGGTTAGGGTGGTCAGGGAACATCTCCCACAGCATCGGCAGCAACGCTTTGTTGGAGATGATGCTCTTCCAGGCCGGTTCCAGCCAGCGTACGCCCGCGTCTTCCAGTTTGGTTGAGAACACCTCACGCAGCATGTATTCCCACGGATAGAGCTTGAACAGGTTGCTGATCACCTGATCCTGCGTATCCGTGAACTGGCCGCGCTCGCCTAAACCGATATCTTCGATATACAAAAATTCAGTCGCGACTTCGGCTTCTGCCGCGCAATCCTGCAGATACTGTACCGTGCCCCGATCTTCAACCGTGTCACGGCAGCAGGCAAGATGCAGCAGGTTAAAACCGTGTTGCTCACGCAGCTCGGCGAAACGCTCGATCAGCTTTTCCTGCAGGCTGTTGAACTGGTCGCTGCCTTCCGGCAGGTTACCCGCTGCGACCTGATCTTCCAGCCAGATGTACTGAAAGAACGCAGCTTCATACAACGAGGTTGGCGTATCGGCGTTATTTTCCAGCATCTTAGGATCGCCCACGCCATCCCACGCCAGATCGAGGCGCGAATATAACGAAGGCTGCTGGGTTTGCCAGGAGTGGCGCACAAAGCCCCAGGTGTGTTTCGGGATGCGGAATTTGGCCATCAGCTCATCGCTGGCGATCACTTTCTCAACCACCTTCAGGCACATCTGGTGCAGTTCTGCTGTCACCTCTTCCAGTTTTTCAACCTGGTCGAGGGTCAGCTTGTAGTAGGCATCTTCGCACCAGTACGGCTCGCCGTACATGGTGTGGAAGTTAAAACCGTATTCGGTCGCTTTCTCGCGCCAGTCCGGGCGCTCAACAATACTGACTCGTTCCATTATCAGCCGCCCATTGAGCGCGTTGAGGTGCCTGCCGCACTGCGCTGCATGGTGCTCTGTTTAGCCACAGAGTCGCCAAACCCGCCGCGGGTGACGGTGCTGGTGGTTGCCGGTTTTGGCGCCATCGCGGTTTTCGGGACGTTCATGGTGCGGCCTGGCTGGGCAGCGCCGTAGCCTTTGCCGCCGGCATCAGTGTACTGGCCGTAAGCCGGGCTGGATGGGTTTTTAGAACTGAACAACGGCTGCTGCTTGTAGCCCGCGCCGCCGCCCATCATGCGGCCCATCATGTAACCGGCCATCAGCGGCATCCAGAAGCTGCCGCTGGATTGCGCCTGCGCCTGGTTTTCCGGCGCGGTACCGGCCTGAGCCGGGGCCGGTGCCTGCTGGCACTGGCCTTCGCCGAACTCTGCCACGCAGTCTTCACGGCTGGCGTATTTCGGTGCGGTACGTTCCGCTTCCTTCATGGCGTTGGTGTAAGCGGTGGTACATTCGGCGCTTTTACCGGTGGCGGCAGAACAGTCGTCAGCATTCTGATAGAGCGATACTGTTTCATCGCTTTGTTCACAGCCTGCCAGCATAAAGACGGCAGTAAATGCCAGCGCAACAGGAGTGAGGTGACGCGCGTTCCAGCTTTTGCGGAACGAAGCGTGATTAATCGTTTTTGTCCGTTTCATTTTTGTCTTCCAGGACCCAGTGGTAGAACGTAGAAAATTACGCTCAGAATAGAGGATAGGTGGTCGAAATTGAAGCGATGGGGGCAAAACAGGGGGATATTTACGTTGGCTTACGTTTTTTTGTCGATTCAACCCGGTCTGGCGAAACCAGACCGGGTTGTGACATCAGTTACGGACTGCGGCGGTAGCCGGGTAACCGTCCGCTGACGCGTTCTGCTGTGGGGTTTCCGGTGCCACGGCGTCTGGCGCGGTGGAGATCGGTTTACCCAGTGCGCCGTTCAGCGCCAGCAGATCCTGCTCGTTAAGCGTACCCAGCGCAGACTTGATGTTCAGCTGGTTAATCAGGTAGGTGTAACGGGCGTTAGAGAGCTGCTGCTTCGCGTTGTACAGCGTGGTCGTGGCGTTCAACACGTCAACGATGGTACGCGTACCGACGGAGTAACCTGCTTCCATTGCATCCAGGGAGCTCTGAGCAGAAACCACGGCCTGTTTGTAGGCGTTGATGCTGCTGACAGAGGCGTTCACGTTGTTGAAGGATGAACGCACGGTCTGGACAACGCTGCGATGCGCGCTTTCAAGCTGCTCGCTGGCGCCAACAAAGTTGTACTGCGCCTGTTTGACCTGAGAGGTGACCTGGCCGCCCTGGTACAGTGGCAGGGAGAAGTTCAGGCCCACTTTATTCTGGCCGACGTCGCTGTCGCCATATGACGGACCGCTGGTTTTAGAGCCGCTGTAGCTGGTGTTCGACACGCCGGTTGACGCGCTCAGGCTCAGGGTTGGCATATGACCGTCCTGTGCCTGACGGATTTGCTCACGGGCCAGATCCTGGCTCAGACGCGCCTGCAGCAGGTTGAGGTTGCGGTTTTCAGCTTCTTTCAGCAGGGCATTTACCGCCTGCGGTTTATCGGTTTTAAAGCTATCAACGTTCAGTGAGGACAACTGCGGGTAGTACGTACCGGTCACCTGACGCAGCTCTTCGAGCGCGTTATCCAGATCGTTACGGGCAGTGACTTCGTTCGCCAGCACGCTGTCGTATTGTGAACGGGCGTTCTGCACATCGGTAATGGCAACCAGACCCACGTTAAAACGCTGAGTGGTTTGATCTAACTGACGGTAAATAGCCTGTTTCTGCGATTCGGTATAGGTCAGGGTATCGATCGCGTTCAGCACTTTAAAATAGGCAGTTGCGGTATTGAGGATCAGCGTCTGCTGGTCAGTCTGGTAGGTCACATCCTGAATACCGGCCGCTTTTTCCTGCAGGGTCAGCTGACGCCATTTCGACATATCAAACAGCGTTTGCGTTAACGAGAGTGAACCACTGGTGACGTTGGAGTCGATGCCGTTAGCATCACGGTAACCATTGTTATAGGTATAATCGGCACCTAAACCCAGCTGTGGTAATAATGGGCTACGTGCTTCATTAATCTTTTCAAATGCAGAATCACGATCGGCAGCGGACTTACGCAGTTCCGGGTTGCTCTGACGTGCCTGTTTATATACCTGCATCAGGTCTTCTGCCTGACTCAACGCACTGAAACCCGTCAGGCTCAGGCCGATGAGGATGGGGAGCAATTTCTTCATTTGCTTTCCTTGTTGTGAAGCTTTGTTAGCGCTGATCTAATTAAAATTTATGTACCCGATTCTAGCAGACTTCGCCACTGCAAAAGGTTGGCGTTCCGTGCCATCCGGCGGTAACTTGCACCAATTTACCATACTGTAGTAGAAACCGCAGTTTAGCAGAATTGAATTTGACATTAACGTCACCATTTGTACCGGGAGGCCAAGGTGGATAAACCAGAAAACATGCCAGTGACTTTTACAAAAAACGATGTAGAAATTATTGCACGGGAAACGCTGTACAGCGGTTTTTTTTCACTGGAGTTATACCGTTTTCGCCACCGTCTGTTTAACGGTGAAATGAGCGGTGAAGTGAAGCGCGAAATTTTTGAGCGCGGGCATGCTGCAGTGTTGCTACCCTTTGACCCAGTACGCGACGAAGTGGTACTGGTAGAGCAGATCCGGATTGCCGCGCTGGATACTAGCGACAGCCCCTGGCTGCTGGAGATGGTAGCCGGAATGGTCGAAGAGGGTGAATCCCCGGAGGATGTCGCCCGTCGCGAAGCGATGGAAGAGGCCGGGCTTGAGGTTGGACGGACAAAACCTGTCTCGAACTATCTGGCAAGCCCCGGCGGAACCAGCGAACGTCTGTCGGTTCTGGTGGGTGAAGTGGACGCCACGACCGCGCAAGGTATTCACGGTCTGGCTGATGAAAACGAAGATATTCGTGTTCATGTGGTAAGTCGGGAGCAGGCTTATCAATGGGTAGAAGAGGGGAAAATCGACAACGCGGCCTCTGTCATCGCATTGCAATGGCTGCAGCTGCATTATCAAGACTTAAGACACGAGTGGACAAAATGAAGCGTTATACACCTGACTTCCCTGAAATGATGCGCCTGTGCGAAACCAATTTCGCCCAGCTGCGCCGATTGCTGCCGCGCACCGACGCGCCCGGCGAAACAGTGAGCTATCAGGTGAGCAACGCGCAGTATCGGTTAACGATCGTTGAATCAACCCGTTACACTACGCTGGTTGAAATCGATCAAACGGTGCCCGCGATCAGCTACTGGAGCCTGCCGTCGATGACGGTCCGTCTTTACCATGACGCGATGGTCGCTGAAGTGTGTTCAAGCCAGCAGATCTTCCGCTTCAAAGCGCGGTATGATTACCCAAATAAAAAGTTGCATCAACGTGACGAAAAGCATCAAATTAATCAGTTTCTGGCCGATTGGTTAAGATACTGTTTTGCACATGGAGCGATGGCGATTCCGGTTTGTTAGCGTCGTGAAACCTACCTAAGGACACCATTTGGAAAGCCTGTTGAACCTGACTGTTGCTGGTGGGGCGCCAGTCAGGGTATTACAAATTACCGATACTCACCTGTTTGCCAAAAAGCATGAAACCCTGTTGGGTGTGAATACCTGGGAGAGCTATCACGCTGTTCTGAATGCCATTCATGCACAGCAGCGCGAATGTGACCTGATTGTCGCCACGGGCGATTTGGCGCAGGATCAATCCGCCGCGGCGTATCAGCATTTTGCTGAAGGTATCGCGAGCTTTAACGTTCCCTGCGTCTGGTTACCGGGTAATCACGATTTCCAGCCCGCGATGTACAGTGCACTGCAGGATGCGGGGATCTCACCTGCAAAACGAATTTACCCAGGCGACAACTGGCAGATCCTGCTGCTCGACAGCCAGGTTTTCGGCGTGCCGCACGGCGAGCTGAGCGAGTTTCAGCTGGAATGGCTCGAAAACAAACTGATGGCCGAGCCGGAACGTCACACCCTGTTATTACTGCATCATCATCCGCTGCCGGCGGGATGCAGCTGGCTCGATCAGCACAGCCTGCGCAACTCCGCGGTCCTGGATCGCGTGCTGATGAAGTTCCCACGGGTCAACAACTTGCTCTGCGGTCACATTCACCAGGAACAGGATCTCAACTGGAACGGGCGTCGCCTGCTGGCCACGCCATCCACCTGCGTGCAGTTTAAACCGCACTGTGCCAACTTCACGTTAGATACTGTTGCGCCGGGCTGGCGCTGGCTGGAACTGCATCCCGACGGCCAGCTAACGACCGAGGTCTGCCGCCTGCAAAGCGCGCAGTTCCGACCGGATACCGCCTCAGAAGGATACTGATGTCTGCGCTCCTTTATCTGCACGGGTTCAACAGCTCCCCGCGCTCCGCAAAAGCGACGCTGTTCCGCCAATGGCTTAACCGCCATCATCCGCATATCGAAATGATCGTCCCGCAGCTGCCGCCGTATCCGGCAGAGGCTGCCGAGATGCTGGAGTCGATTGTGCTGGCCCACGGCGGCGAGCCGTTCGGCGTGGTGGGCTCATCGCTCGGGGGTTATTACGCCACCTGGCTGTCCCAGTGCTTTATGGTTCCTGCGGTGGTAGTGAACCCGGCGGTGCGGCCTTTTGAGCTGCTGGTCGGCTATCTTGGCCACAACGAGAACCCCTACACCGGACAGCAATATGTGCTAGAGTCTCGCCATATTTACGACCTCAAAGTTATGCAGGTAGACCCGCTTGAAGCGCCCGATCTCCTCTGGCTGCTGCAACAGACGGGTGATGAAGTGCTGGATTACCGCCAGGCAGTGGCGTATTACGCCTCCTGCCGCCAGACTATAGAAGAAGGCGGGAACCATGCTTTCACGGGCTTTGAGGATCATTTCACCCAGATTGTCGATTTTCTTGGACTGCAAAGCCTCTGACAATCGCTGCGAATTGCTAGTTTAAATCATGACGCAAACCTATAACGCTGATGCCATTGAGGTACTCACCGGGCTTGAGCCGGTTCGCCGCCGTCCGGGGATGTATACCGATACCACGCGCCCAAATCATCTGGGCCAGGAAGTTATTGATAACAGCGTGGACGAAGCGCTGGCGGGTCATGCCAAACGCATTGACGTGATCCTGCATGCCGATCAGTCGCTGGAAGTGATCGACGACGGTCGCGGCATGCCCGTCGATATCCACCCGGAAGAGGGTGTCCCGGCGGTTGAGCTGATCCTCTGTCGCCTGCACGCGGGCGGCAAGTTCTCCAACAAAAATTACCAGTTCTCGGGTGGCTTGCACGGAGTTGGTATCTCCGTGGTGAACGCCCTGTCAAAACGCGTTGAAGTGACCGTGCGCCGCGACGGCCAGGTGCACAACATTGCGTTTGAGAACGGCGACAAAGTGCAAGAATTGCAGGTCATCGGCACCTGCGGGAAACGCAATACCGGCACCAGCGTCCACTTCTGGCCGGATGAAAGCTTCTTTGATAGCCCACGTTTCTCTGTTTCACGCTTGACGCACATTCTGAAAGCCAAAGCCGTGCTGTGCCCTGGCGTTGAAATCACCTTTAAGGATGAGGTCAACAACAGCGAGCAGCGCTGGTGCTATCAGGATGGTCTGACCGATTATCTGTGTGAAGCGGTTAACGGCCTGCCAACCCTGCCAGAAAAACCGTTTGTCGGTAACTTTTCCGGTGATACGGAAGCGGTGGACTGGGCGCTGCTGTGGCTGCCGGAAGGCGGCGAACTGCTGACCGAAAGCTACGTTAACCTGATCCCGACCATGCAGGGCGGTACCCACGTTAACGGTCTGCGTCAGGGTCTGCTGGATGCGATGCGCGAGTTCTGCGAATACCGCAATATCCTGCCGCGCGGCGTGAAGCTGTCGGCGGAAGATATCTGGGATCGCTGCGCCTACGTGCTGTCGGTCAAGATGCAGGATCCGCAGTTTGCCGGGCAGACCAAAGAGCGTCTCTCTTCACGTCAGTGTGCGGCGTTCGTCTCTGGCGTGGTGAAAGATGCCTTTAGCCTGTGGCTGAACCAGAATATTCAGATCGCCGAGATGCTGGCGGAACTGGCGATCTCCAGCGCCCAGCGCCGGATGCGTGCGGCGAAGAAAGTGGTGCGTAAAAAGCTCACCAGCGGTCCGGCGCTGCCAGGCAAGCTGGCGGACTGTACCGCGCAGGATCTGAACCGTACCGAGCTGTTCCTGGTCGAAGGGGACTCGGCGGGCGGTTCTGCCAAGCAGGCGCGCGATCGCGAGTATCAGGCGATCATGCCGCTGAAGGGCAAGATCCTTAACACCTGGGAAGTCTCTTCCGATGAAGTGCTGGCCTCGCAGGAAGTGCACGACATTTCCGTGGCGATCGGCATGGATCCGGACAGCGAAGATCTAAGCCAGCTGCGCTACGGCAAGGTTTGTATTCTGGCGGATGCAGACTCCGATGGTCTGCACATTGCCACGCTGCTGTGCGCGCTGTTCGTGAAGCACTTCCGCGCGCTGGTGAAGAACGGCCATGTCCACGTGGCGCTGCCGCCGTTATACCGTATCGATCTCGGCAAAGAGGTCTATTACGCGCTGACGGAAGAAGAGAAAGCCGGCGTGCTGGATCAGCTCAAACGCAAGAAGGGCAAACCGAACGTGCAGCGCTTCAAAGGGCTGGGCGAGATGAACCCGCTGCAGCTGCGCGAAACCACGCTCGATCCGAACACCCGCCGTCTGGTACAGCTGACCATCAGCGACGAAGATGAGCAGCAGACCAACGCGATGATGGATATGCTGCTGGCCAAGAAGCGTTCGGAAGACCGCCGCAACTGGCTGCAGGAGAAGGGCGATCTGGCGGACATCGAAGGGTAACTAACGTTGGTTTTGTAGGCCGGGTCAGGCGCAACCGCCACCCGGCAACCCATCAGGCCGCACAATGATTCTTCCGGTACTGCAGGGGTGTCTCACCGATGCCCTTTTTAAAGGCGCTGATAAAGTACGTCACATCCGAAAATCCCACCCGCGCGGCGATGTCGCGCACGCTCGCATCAGAGTGCAGTAAACTTTCGCAGGCTTTACGCAGCCGCAGCGTATTCAGGTAATCGTGAATTTTCTCGCCCGTTTCCGCATGGAACTTGCGCGACACGTAGCTGCGGGATTTTCCCAGTTCGCCCGCCAGCGCATCGAGGCTGAATTTCTGCCGATAGTGCTCATCAAGCCAGAACATCACCTGGCTGGCGATCCCCTGACTGTTACCGGTTTGGCCCTTATCGTCGTGCGGCAGCATGGCAAACAGGCCGATTAGCAGGCCGGCCACCTGTTCACTGTTCATCGGCGGCTGATAGCAGCTAAACAGGTGATCGAGATGGCTATGGCAGTGGGCCATATCCGCCACCCACGCTTCTCCTCCGCGCTGAGACAGCTTCTGCAGCCGTTGCTGGGTCTGGGGAAAATCACGCAATGCTTTCAGCACCGCGTGCTGGTCGAGGTGAATAATGGTGCGGCGGTAGCTGGCTTCGGCCTGCGGATCGACCATCACTTTGTGCAGGGTAAAGGGTGGAAAGAAAAACAGCCGACCCGTGCGCATGGTGTAGTGGCGGTTATCGACAATCGCAATGCCAAAGCCCTCTTCGACATACAGGATCTCCAGGCACTGGTGCCAGTGGTGATAGCGCACGGTGTTGGCGAACAGGCGGCTGAACGACACGAGGGTGTCATTCAGCGTAATAAGCTCAAGATGTTCCGCAGTTGGCGTGTGGCGCATAGTGCAATAAAACTCAACTTTTCCCTTTCCCGCGTCCTTTATAAACCACCTTTTTAAATTTCCTCAACTGCGGGTTTATGCATCTCTCATGCGTGTGACCCGGCTAACATTTCTGCACCTTGTTGATTAACTATTCTTTGCCGCAGTTGATTACGAGGACGAGCGCATGTTGGCGGCACAGAAAGAAAAATCAAATCCGTTGTCTACCCGTCAGGATCTGGTGACGGCCCTGAACACGATGCTGGCGGCGGTAGACAAACAGTTTCCGGCAGGCAGCTCCCGCTTTTCGCTGGGGGAGACCTGCGCCCACTACGCCACCGACGTGGCGCAGATGGAAGGATTGTCCCGCGTGCTGTGGGGCCTGTTCCCGCTGATGGCCGCGGGCGACAGCACCCCGTTTAGCGACAAATACATCGCGGCAATCAAAATCGGTACCGACCCGCAAAGCGCGGGCTATTGGGGGGACACCCAGCCTTACGATCAGCGGCTGGTGGAGATGGCGGCCTATGGTCTGGGGCTGACCCTGCTGCAGGACAGGCTCACGGCGCACTTTACCGAGCGTGAACTGGCCAACCTGCACGCGTGGCTGAACCAAATCACCGATGCCCAGATGCCGGACAGCAACTGGAATTACTTCGCCATCATGGTGCAGCTCGGCTTTAAGCGTGCCGGTTTGCCCTATGACCAGCAGGCCATTGACCGCCGTTTCGCAATGCTGGACGCCTACTATCTGGGGGAAGGCTGGTACTCCGACGGCGTGGGCCGCCCGAAAGATTACTACATCTCGATGGCCTTTCACTTCTACGGGCTGATCTACGCCACGCTCGGCGACGATGAAGAGCGGGCAAGCGTGCTGCGCCAGCGCTCGCGCCTGTTCGCCGAAGACTTTATTTACATGTCTGCCGCTGACGGCGCGTCGGTGCCGTTTGGCCGCAGCCTGACCTATCGCTTTGCGATGGTGGCTTTCTGGAGCGCGGTGGCTTTTTCCGGGCTGGATGTCTTCACCCCGGGGATCGTAAAAGGGGTGATCCTCCGCCATCTGCGCTGGTGGCAGCAGCAGCCGATTACCGATCGCGACGGCATTCTGACCCTTGGCTTCGCCTACCCGAATCTGGCGATGTGCGAAGACTACAACTCGCCTGGCTCACCGTACTGGGCGCTGAAAACCTATCTGATCCTGGCGCTGCCGGATGCGCATCCGTTCTGGCAGGCGGAAGAGCAACCGCTGCCGACGCTTGCCGAAACGCGTGTCATCCCGCACGCCCAGCAAATCCTGATGCAGGCCGACGACGTTCAGATGCTCACCGCCGGACAGCTGGAGCTGAACAACTACGTCAACACCGAAGCGAAATACACCAAATTTGCCTACTCCAGCCGCTTTGGCTTCACCATTGAGCGCGGGCGTTTTGGCATCAAACATGCGGCCTGCGACTCGATGCTGCTGCTGGCGGATGGCGATAACTACTTCCGCGGACGCCGTGAATGCGAGCAGGTGCGGGTGGACGAAAACTACATCTTCTCGCGCTGGTCCCCGTGGCAGGACGTGACTGTCGATACCTGGCTGGTGCCGTTCGGCGAGTGGCATCTTCGTCTGCACCGCATTAACAGTGCCCGCACCTTACAAACGGTTGAGGGGGGTTTTGCGGTGATGAAAACCGAGCATCACATGCAGGCGCGCGGCAGCTGGCTGCATGCCACTAACGGCAGCAGCGCGATTGTCGATCTCTCGCCCGCCATTGCCCGCGAGCCTGACAGCGTCGTCACTCCGCCCAACAGCAGCATTATGTTTGCACAATGTGCGTCGATACCGGTGCTCACCACCACCCTTACGCAAGGGGAGAGCTGGCTGTGCTGCGCGGTGATGGCCTCGGGACAGGCTAATAAGGCGGCGGCGAGCCCGCAGTTGGAAATTAACAATAACCAGGCCGTTATTTCTCTGCCTGGAAGCGAACGTCGGCTGTCGTTCTTTTTATAAGACCTGAACCTGAATGTTGGCGAGGATGGTATGAGTAACAAAACTGAATATTACAAAATCAGCAGTTTTATTTTTCTCTATTTCTTTACCTGGTCTGCCAGTATTGGCCTGCTGGCCATCTGGCTCGGACAAAAAGCAAATCTCAGCGGCTCGGTGATCGGCACTGTATTTGCGGTAAACGGCATTTTCTCGGTGATCCTGAAACCGATCTACGGCTATATTCTGGATAAGATCGGCATGAGCAAATATCTGCTCTATTTCGTGGTGGCGATGTCAGCCCTGATGGCACCGTTCTTTATCTATGTTTACCAGCCACTGTTAATGTCCAATACCCTGCTGGGGATTATTATTGGCGCGCTCTATTTAAGCTTCGCCTGGTATGCGGGCGTGGCGGCGTGTGAATCCTACTCTGACCGCTTCAGCCGCCTGAACGGCATGGAGTTTGGCCAGATCCGCATGTGGGGATCGCTGGGCTGGGCGGTGGCGTCATCGTTCTCGGGCCTGCTGTTTAACCTCTCTCCGTCGTACAACTTTATTATGGGCAGCGTGGCGTCGGTCATCATGCTGATTGTCCTGTTGAACCTGAAAGTGAACACTAACTCCGTTCATGCCGACGAGGTGCTGACCAAAGAGAAAATCGCCCCGTCAGACGTCTACGCGCTGCTGCGCAGCCGCAAGTTCTGGGCCTTCTGCCTGTATGTGGCGGGCGTGGCGTGGATGATGTTTATCGCTGAGCAGCAGTTCTCACGTTATTTCGTCACCTTCTTCGATGATATTCATCAGGGCAACGCGGTGTTTGGTTATCTGGGTACCGTCCAGTCCGGGATGGAATTCGTGATGTATATGGTGATCCCACTGTTCGTGAACTTTATTGGTGCCAAGCGCGGGTTATTAATCGTCGGTCTGGTGGTCGGTGCGCGACTGATTATTTCCGGGATGTGCGATTCCCATCTGTTAATTTCCGTGCTGAAGCCGCTGTACGGTCTGGAAATCTGTCTGCTGCTGGTGTCGGTATTTAAATATATCGCCGAGCATTTCGATAAACGCGTTAACGCTACCATGTATTTGCTGGGCTATCAGGCGATGCTGTATGTCGGCAACGTGGTGGTCTCCTCCCCGGCGGGCTATATGTATGACCGCATCGGCTTTGAGCAGACCTATATCATCATGGGCGCAACGGCGCTGACCTTTACGGTTATTTCTGCCTTTACGCTGTCGGCCTGTCAGAGCAAATGGCGCGGCACCCGGGCACTGAATGTGGCAGAGCAGCATTCATCACATTAATTTTTGCCGTCAAAGAAGGAACCGAAAAATGTTAAATCATATCGCCCTGGAGCCTCTGGCTGATATTCCCGTGCCGGTTGAGGCGCGTGCGTTCAACGACGAATTACGTTCAGCGCGCAGCCATATCCTCGAGCTGATTAGCCGTCATTTAACCGAGTTCGGTGAGCAGTTCCCGGCCGAAACCTGTCAGGACGGTTACTATCCGCTGACCGAAAACGTCGAGTGGACCACCAGCTTCTGGACCGGCCAGCTGTGGCTGGCGTGGGAGATGAGCGGCGACAAGAAATTCCGCGCGATGGCCGAGAAACACACCCGCTCGTTTGGCGTGCGCATTGCCAGTCGCAATGACACTAACACCCACGATCTCGGCTTTCTGTACACGCTCTCCTGCGTGGCGGACTGGCGACTGACCGGCAACCGCGAAGCGCGCGGCTTCTCGCTGCTGGCGGCCGAAGCGCTGCTGGAGCGTTTCCACGAGAAAGCGAAAATCATTCAGGCCTGGGGCAACCTGGCTGACCCGGAGCAGGCCGGACGGATGATCATCGACTGCAACATGAACCTGCCCCTGCTGTACTGGGCGACCGAGCAGACCGGCGATCCGCGCTTTGCCGACGCGGCGCAGGCCCACGTGATGCAGGCGGCGAAATTCCTGATCCGCGATGATGCCTCAACGTTCCATACCTACTATATGGATGTGTTAACCGGCGCGCCGCGCTACGGCAACACCCAGCAGGGCTATGCGGATGACTCCTGCTGGTCGCGCGGCCAGGCGTGGGGGATTTATGGCTTCCTGCTGAGCTACATCTATACCGGCGACAAAACGATGATCGACCTGTCGAAACGGCTCGCGAACTACTTCCTGAACCGTCTGCCGGACGATTACGTCTGCCACTGGGATCTGGCCCTGGTGGGCACCGACGCGCTGCGCGATTCCTCTTCGGCGGCAATTGCGGTCTGCGGCCTGCTGGAGCTGGTAAAACACCTGCCGGTGACCGATCCGGACAGAGCGCGCTATCTGGCGTGGGCGCAGGGCATTATGTCATCGCTGACGAAGCACTATCTGATGGGCAAAGCGGAGAAGGGCAACGGCGTGCTGAAGCACTCGGTTTACCATCTGGCCAGCAACAAGGGCGTGGATGAGTGTGCCAGCTGGGGGGATTACTTCTACGTTGAAGCGCTGGTGCGCTTCACCCAGAGCTGGAAGCTGTACTGGTAAGCATTCCGGCCCTCTCAACGACGAGAGGGCCGGAATTATCAGGCTTTCGGAATACGCAGCGTCTGCCCGGGATAAATTTTATCGGGGCTCGAGAGCATAGGCCGGTTAGCTTCAAAGATTTTGTTGTACTGCGAGGCATCGCCATACACGGTTTTAGAGATGGCGCTGAGAGTGTCGCCGGATTTCACCGTGTAGTAAGTGGCTTCGCCGCTGGTGTCGCTGGCGGAAATATTGTTTTCCACCTCGCTGACGCCCGCGATGTTCCCCACCGCAATCTGGATTTTCTCTTTTTGTTCCTGCGTCAGTCCGTCGCCGGTAACGCTGGCTTTACCGTCAGTCACATTGACCTGCACCTTCTCGGCACCCGGTATATTGAGCTTTTTAAGATGGTCTGCGACTTTATCGCTTTGGTCTTTGTGGTCCGTCAGGTTGTCCCACAGTTTTTCACCTGCCTCTTTTACGAAGCTGAAAATACCCATTTCGTCCTCCGGTTAGCAAACACGTAAGACTATAAGCATAGCAGGTGAGCCTAAAAGTAGGCCGGGCAAACGCAGTGCCGCCCGGCTATACCAAAAACTTAAACCCCTTGCTCCAGAATACGGATATGGGTTTCAAGAACATCCCCTTTCACCGCTTCGCTCCACGCTTTCATGTGTGGGGTTTGCAGGTGCGCTTCGAGGTGAGCCACGGTTTCCCACTGCTCAACCATGATGATTGAGTCCGGGGCGGTGGTCTGGAAGCTGACGCCAGCGGCAGTGTCCACCATCGGCGCGTAGCCGTGGCAACCTGCTTCGTCTAAAACGGCCGGGATAATTTTTGCAAACTGATCCAGCACCGCCTGACGGTGATGTTGGCCAGGACGGGTACGGATTTCAGCAATTACGGTAAGCATGGTCCACTCCTTATGATTCCAGCTTCCAGTTAAGCAAAAATTTCCGTCAGATGCTTGCGGTATTCTGCGATATAGCGCGGCACGTCCGGCATTTTAA
Organism: Leclercia sp.; assembly: GCA_049284415.1. Taxonomy (GTDB): domain Bacteria; phylum Pseudomonadota; class Gammaproteobacteria; order Enterobacterales; family Enterobacteriaceae; genus Enterobacter. The sequence goes on along the minus strand of JBAPXW010000019.1, from coordinate 337,086 downwards.
TCACGTCGTTGGTGATAAAGGTCGGCAGTGCTTCCATTCCCAGGAACTGGTTCGCTTTGTGGAATGGCAGATAAACACCGTCAACGCCTACGCCGTTGAAGAACTGGTCTTCGTCGGTGAAGGCATCCATCGGGGCGTTCCAGGTCAGGGAAAGCATGTATTTTTTACCCTGAATCAGGCCGCCTGAGCCGTATTTTTTCGAGGCGTCCGAGCGGGTACGGCCGTCGCTGGCGTACAGCGAACCGTGACCTTCGGTAAAGACATCGTCCATGTACTTTTTAATGGTCCACGGCGCGCCCATCCACCAGCCCGGCATCTGCCAGATCACCACGTCAGCCCACAGGAAGTTCTGCACTTCGGCTTTGATATCGTACTCGCCGTCGGTGCGCACGACCTTAACATCATGTCCGGCGTCGCGCAGGAACCCGTCCGCGACCTCGGTCAGGGTGTCATTCAGCTGGCCGTTAGAGTGCGCGAATTTCTTCGCCCCGTTGATAATCAGAATGTTGCTCATAATGTAACCTTGCAGGAAAGAGTATGGCGACGATTCTACGCGCGACAGGGGGGCGGCGAAATGAGCAAAATGTGTAAAGTCTTTTGCTCTGAGCGCAATAATCACGCTACCAGCGAATGCGTGCCTCAAAGCCCCCGCGGTCGGCATTGCCTAGCGACACCGTCATCCGGTGCAGGGCCGCAATCCGCTTGACGATGGATAAGCCCAGCCCGCTGCCGGTTTGATGCTGGCCCGGCGGGCGATAGAAACGCTCGCCGACGTGCGCCAGCGCCTCGGGGGCGATCCCCGGCCCGTTATCGCGCACGCTAAAGCTTTGCGCATCGAGCGTGACATCCACCACGCTGCCGCGCGGGCTGTAGCGCACGGCGTTATCCAGCAGATTGCGCACCAGCAGGCTCAGCAGCAGCGGCTGTCCAACGTGGCGCGCCTGTGGGGCGTTGATTGTCAGGCGGATCTCAATCCCCGCCTGCTGCGCCGGATGGTAAATATCCATCACTGCCGACTGCAGCAGATCGGCCATCGGGATCGGCTCGAGTTCATCGAGATTGGCCAGCGAGTCCAGACGCGACAGCGTCAGGAGCTGATCCACCAGCCGGGAAGCGCGATCGATACCTGCGTGCAGCTGCGTCAGCGCTTTCTCCTGTGCCTGCGGATCGTCCTGCGACAGCAGCGCAACGTCGGTCTGTACCTTCAGCGCCGTCAGCGGGCTACGCAGTTCGTGGGCCGCATCGGAGGTGAAGCGCCGCTCGCGCAGCATTGCCTCCCGGGTGCGGGTGAAGAGATGGTTTAGCGCCTCCACCAGCGGACGCACCTCGGTTGGCAGCCCTGCGGATGCCAGCGGATCGGTGGCATCCGGGGCGCGGTGGCGCAGGGTTTGCGCCAGGTTTTTCAGTGGACGCAGTTCGCGGCTCAGCAGCACAACCAGCAGCAGAAGCATCACCGGCAGCGCCACCAGCCACGGGGTCAGCTGCGACGTGACGATATCCAGCGCCATTTCCTGGCGGTACTCACGCTCCTGGCCGACCACGATGCGGGTGTTGCCGTCGGGCGCGGTCAGCCACAGAAAACGCCATTCATCGTTATCATCCTGCAAATGGCCGTTATCAAAGCCGTCGCGACCCGCGTGATACATAATGTCCTGACCGTTTTCCCCGTCATGCAGCAGCATTTCTCCGTCGCGGGAGTAAATCGCAAACGCCAGCGCGTCATCGTCGAGATGGCCGTTTTTGGCCTTCTTCGGCATGTCTCGCACCTGAACCGGACCGTTCAGGGTGCTAAGATCCATCGCCATCAGCCGTTTGGCAAACAGCATCTGCTGGGTGTCGAACAGCTTATCGAGCTTATGGCTGGTCTGCTGCCATGCCACGATGCTGGCGGCAAACCACGCCCCCAGCGCCAGCAGTAAAAACAGCAGAGTTAGGCGCAGCTTCAGGCTCAAACGTTGCGTCAGTTTCATGCCTCTCCCAGGGTATAGCCGATACCGTGTACGGTGCGGATAAAGCCTGCGCCGAGCTTGCGGCGCAGATGATGGACGTGGACTTCCACAGCGTTGCTGGAGACATCGTCATCCCAGCTGTAGAGCTTCTCTTCGATAATCTTGCGCGGCAGCACGCGCCCGGCGTTACGCATCAGCAGTTCCAGCAGGGCGAACTCTTTCGGCTTCAGGGAAAGCGTTTCGCCGTCGAGGGTAGCGATCATGGCGACCGGGTCGAGACTCACCTTGCCATGCTGCAGCTCGCGGCGGGTCTGACCGTGGCTGCGGCGCACTAGCGCTTCCAGGCGGGCCGCCACTTCGATCAGGGCAAAGGGTTTGCACAGGTAATCATCGGCCCCCAGGCGTAACCCTTCTACCCGCTGGTCGAGCGCATCGCGGGCAGTGAGGATCAGCACCGGCTCGCTGCGTCCGCTCTCGCGCCATTCGCGCAGGATCGTCAGCCCGTCGAGCCCGGGCAGGGTAAGATCCAGCACCACCGCGTCATAGGGGGCAGAGAAAAGGGCGCTTTTGCCGGTGGGGCCGTCGGTAAACCAGTCGACGAGAAAGCCCATTTTACTCAGCCCGACCTTAATGCCGTCGCCGATAAGCCGATCGTCCTCTACCAGTAAAATACGCATTCCCGCTCCTTGTTATCGCCGTTTACAGGGCAGTAAACCTCTGGAGCGTCATCGCTGTACAGCAAAAAAAATTAAATTTCAGGCTTAAGAAATCGTTAAGGTTTACCCTGTTTAATGGACATCTAAACACGTTGAAAGGGAGAATTACCGATGAAAAAATTCGCTGCAATGGCTGCCATTATGATGATCACCACCGCGCCGGTGTTTGCCGCTCAGGGCGGATTCACCGGACCGTCGGCTGCGCCAACCACCCAGTCCACGCCTCAGCAGGGCGGCTTTGTTGACCCTAACGCCAATCTGACCACGGCGGTAAAAGCCAAAGATCTGAAAGACAACAGCTGGGTGAAACTGCGCGGCAACATCGTCGAGCGCCTGTCCGATGACCGTTACCTGTTCCGCGACGCCAGCGGCACGGTTGAGGTCGAAATCGACACCAAACACTGGAACGGCCAGACCGTCAGCCCGCAGGATCAGGTCGAGATCCAGGGCAAAGTCGATAAGGACTGGAACGAGTTTGAAATCGAAGTGAAACAGATCACCAAAGTGAATAAATAAGCTGAGAAAGGGCCGGTTTCGCGGCCCTTTTCTTTGTGACTCAACTCGTCAGATAGGGTAGTATCTGCGGCAATATTGCCTGAAACCAACTGGTTTCTGAGTTGAGGAAATCCATTTAATGAGCGACATGGCAGAGCGCCTCGCGCTACATGAATTTACTGAAAACGCTTATCTGAACTACTCCATGTACGTGATCATGGACAGGGCACTGCCGTTTATCGGTGATGGCCTGAAACCGGTCCAGCGCCGCATCGTTTATGCAATGTCTGAACTGGGTCTGAGCGCCAGCGCAAAATTCAAAAAATCCGCCCGTACCGTGGGTGACGTTCTTGGTAAATACCATCCGCACGGCGACAGCGCCTGCTACGAAGCGATGGTATTGATGGCACAGCCATTCTCCTATCGCTATCCGCTGGTCGACGGCCAGGGGAACTGGGGGGCACCGGACGATCCGAAGTCGTTCGCGGCGATGCGTTATACCGAATCCCGACTGTCCAAATATGCAGAACTGCTGCTCGGCGAACTGGGCCAGGGCACCGTCGACTGGGTACCAAACTTCGACGGCACCATGCAGGAGCCGAAGATGCTGCCTGCGCGTCTGCCGAACATTCTGCTGAACGGCACCACCGGTATTGCGGTGGGTATGGCGACGGACATCCCGCCGCACAACCTGCGCGAAGTGGCGAAAGCGGCGATCACCCTGATCGAACAGCCGAAAACCACCCTCGATGAAGTACTGGATATCGTGCAGGGGCCGGACTACCCGACCGAAGCCGAAATCATCACCTCCCGCGCTGAAATCCGCAAAATTTACCAGAACGGTCGTGGCTCGGTGCGCATGCGCGCGGTCTGGACCAAAGAGGACGGCGCCGTGGTGATCACCGCGCTGCCGCACCAGGTTTCCGGCGCCAAAGTGCTGGAACAAATCGCCGCCCAGATGCGCAATAAAAAGCTGCCGATGGTTGACGATCTGCGTGACGAATCGGATCACGAGAACCCGACCCGTCTGGTGATCGTCCCGCGCTCCAACCGCGTGGACATGGATCCGGTGATGAACCACCTGTTCGCCACCACCGATCTGGAAAAAAGCTACCGCATCAACCTGAACATGATTGGCCTGGATGGTCGCCCGTCGGTGAAAAACCTGCTGGAGATCCTCACCGAATGGCTGGCGTTCCGTCGCGATACCGTCCGTCGCCGTCTGGACTACCGTCTGGAGAAAGTGCTCAAGCGCCTGCATATTCTTGAAGGTTTGCTGGTGGCGTTCCTCAACATCGACGAAGTGATTGAGATCATCCGCGGTGAAGATGAGCCAAAACCGGCGCTGATGTCGCGGTTTGGCATCAGCGAAACCCAGGCTGAAGCGATCCTCGAGCTGAAGCTGCGCCATCTCGCCAAACTGGAAGAGATGAAAATCCGCGGCGAGCAGAACGCGCTGGAGAAAGAGCGCGATCAGCTGCAGGCAATCCTCGCCTCCGATCGCAAGATGAGTAACCTGCTGAAGAAAGAGCTGCAGGCGGATGCCGAAGCCTTCGGCGACGATCGTCGTTCTCCGCTGCGCGAGCGCGAAGAAGCGAAAGCGATGAGCGAGCATGACATGCAGCCGTCCGAGCCGGTGACCATTGTGCTGTCACAAAGCGGCTGGGTGCGCAGCGCCAAAGGTCATGACATCGACGCTCCGGGTTTAAGCTACAAAGCGGGCGACAGCTTCAAAGCCGCAGTGAAAGGCAAGAGCAACCAGCCGGTGGCGTTTATCGACACCACCGGGCGCAGCTACGCCATCGATCCGATTACCCTCCCGTCGGCGCGCGGGCAGGGCGAGCCGCTGACCGGCAAGCTGACGCTGCCGCCGGGCGCGACGGTGGAACACATGCTGATGGAAGGCGACGAGCAGAAGCTGCTGATGGCCTCCGATGCGGGCTACGGCTTCATCTGTACCTTTAACGATCTGGTGTCGCGCAACCGCGCGGGTAAGGCATTGATCAGCCTGCCGGATAACGCCCACGTGATGGCGCCGCTGGTGATTGAAGACGAGAGCCACATGCTGCTGGCGATCTCGACCGCAGGGCGGATGCTGATGTTCCCGGTCAGCGACCTGCCGCAGCTGTCGAAAGGCAAGGGCAACAAGATCATCAATATCGCCACGGCGGACGCCGCATCAGGGGAAGACAGCCTCGCGCACCTCTTTATTCTGCCGCCGCAGAGCACCCTGACCCTTCACGTTGGCAAACGCAAAATCAAACTGCGCCCGGAAGAGCTGCAGAAAGTGGTGGGCGAACGTGGACGTAGAGGCTCGTTGATGCGCGGCCTGCAGCGCATTGACAGGGTGGAGATCGACTCTCCATATCGCGGCAACGCGAGCGAAGGCGAGGTGTAATCGCGTTTCTCCCCCGCCGTTCAGGCGGGGGATATCGTCAAAGCATCCGTTATAAAAACAAAGCAGTTACCCGAATACAGTTGCAGTATAATTGTCAGCTGTCCGGGTTTTAGAGGTCGCTATGCTATTAATTGTTCGTTTAATCCTGGTTGTTATCTACTGCATCCTGGTCTGTATCTTCGGCTGCATTTACTGCCTGTTCAGTCCACGTAATCCGAAGCATGTCTCCACCTTCGGCCGGATGTTTGGCCGTATGGCACCGCTGTTTGGGTTGAAAGTCGAGACCCGCCTGCCGGAAGGGGCAGAGAAGTTTGGTAACGCCATCTATATCTGTAACCATCAAAATAACTACGATATGGTGACCGCCGCAAAAATCGTGCTGCCGCCAACCGTCACCGTGGGCAAAAAGAGCCTGCTGTGGGTGCCGTTCTTCGGCCTGCTCTACTGGCTGACCGGTAACCTGCTGATCGACCGTAACAACCGCAGCAAAGCGCACAGCACCATCGCCGAAGTGGTGAGCCACTTTAAGAAGCGCAGAATTTCTATCTGGATGTTCCCGGAAGGCACCCGCAGCCGTGGCCGCGGCCTGCTGCCGTTCAAAACCGGCGCGTTTCATGCCGCAATTGCGGCCGGTGTACCGATTATTCCGGTGTGCGTTTCCACCACATCGAATAAGATTAATCTTAACCGCCTGAACAATGGTCTGGCGATCGTTGAGATGCTGCCGCCGGTTGATGTGAGCCAGTACGGTAAAGATCAGGTGCGTGAGCTGGCGGCGCATTGCCGTGAAATCATGCTCAATAAAATCGCTGAACTTGATCAAGAAGTCGCAGAGCGCGAAGCCGCTGGCAAGGTTTAAGCCGGCAAGAAGGGAAAACGAATTCCCGCGTTGTTAGTACGTTTATACATGGAGCCAATATGTCACTCAGTCGCCGTCAGTTTATTCAGGCATCGGGGATCGCCCTATGTGCAGGTGCGGTTCCGCTGAGGGCAAACGCCGCCGGGCAGCAACAGCCGCTGCCCATTCCGCCGTTACTCGAGTCCCGTCGCGGACAGCCGCTTTTCCTGACGCTGCAGCGTACCCACTGGACCTTTACTCAGGGCACGCGCGCATACGTCTGGGGCATTAACGGGCGCTATCTTGGCCCGACGATCCGCGTCTGGAAGGGCGATGACGTGAAGCTGATTTACAGCAACCGCCTGGCGGAAAACGTCGCCATGACCATCAGCGGTTTGCAGGTGCCTGGCCCGCTCAAAGGGGGCGCGCCGCGGATGATGTCCCCGAGCGCCGACTGGGCACCGGTTCTGCCCGTTCGCCAGAACGCGGCCACCCTCTGGTATCACGCCAACACCCCAAACCACAACGCGCAGCAGGTCTATAAAGGTCTGGCGGGCATGTGGCTGGTGGAGGATGAGATCAGCAAATCGCTGCCGATCCCAAACCATTACGGCGTGGACGACTTCCCGATCATTATTCAGGATAAACGTCTGGATAACTTCGGTACGCCGGAGTACAGCGAGCCGGGCAGCGGCGGTTTTGTCGGCGATACGCTGCTGGTCAACGGCGCGCAAAGCCCGTATGTCGAGGTGTCGCGCGGCTGGGTGCGCCTGCGCCTGCTGAACGCCTCCAACTCGCGGCGCTATCAACTGCAGATGAGCGACGGCCGGGCGCTGCACGTCATCGCCGGCGATCAGGGCTTTTTACCGGCCCCGGTCCCGGTAAAACAGCTGGCGCTGGCCCCGGGCGAGCGGCGCGAAATCCTGGTCGACATGACTAACGGCGATGAAGTGTCGATTACCTGTGGTGAAGCGGCGAGCATCGTTGACCGGCTGCGCGGCTTCTTTGAGCCGTCGAGCATTCTGGTTTCAACCCTGGTGCTGACCCTGCGCCCGACCGGCCTGCTGCCGCTGGTGACCGACACCCTGCCGATGCGCCTGCTGCCGGAAGAGATCCTGAGCGGTGCCGCGGTGCGCAGCCGCGATATCAGCCTCGGCGACGATCCGGGCATTAACGGCCAGCTGTGGGACGTCAACCGCATTGATATCACCGCCCAGCAGGGCACGTGGGAGCGCTGGACCGTGCGCGCTGAAATGCCACAGTCGTTCCATATCGAAGGGGTGAGCTTCCTCGTGCGTAACGTCAACGGGGCGATGCCGTTCCCGGAAGACAGAGGCTGGAAAGACACCGTCTGGATCGATGGGCAGGTCGAACTGCTGGTCTACTACGGCCAACCCTCGTGGCCGCACTTCCCGTTCCTGTTCCACAGCCAGACGCTGGAGATGATGGACAGAGGATCGGTTGGGCAGCTGCTGGTCAACCCGGCTCCGTAAATTATCCCCCTCTCACCCTCTGGGGTGAGGGGATTATTTCCCGCACAATACCCCTTCATTTCCCGTATTGATCCAGCGTATAATCCCCGCCCTTTTGATTATTTTTTCTCCGGAAGCATTATGAGCGCAATATCCTTGATCCAGCCGGATCGAGACCTCTTCTCCTGGCCCCAGTACTGGGCAGCCTGTTTTGGACCGGCGCCATTCCTGCCGATGTCCCGCGAAGAGATGGACCAACTGGGCTGGGACAGCTGCGACATTATTCTGGTGACGGGCGACGCATACGTCGATCACCCGAGCTTTGGCATGGCGATCTGTGGCCGTATGCTTGAAGCCCAGGGTTTCCGCGTTGGGATCATTTCCCAGCCGGACTGGAACACCAAAGATGATTTTATGCGCCTCGGCAAACCGAACCTGTTCTTCGGCGTGACCGCGGGTAACATGGATTCGATGATCAACCGCTACACCGCCGACCGTAAGCTGCGTCATGACGACGCCTACACCGCGGATAACGTAGCGGGCAAGCGGCCGGATCGCGCCACTCTCGTGTACACCCAGCGTTGTAAAGAAGCATGGAAAGACGTGCCGGTCATCCTGGGTGGCATCGAGGCGAGCCTGCGCCGTACTGCGCATTACGACTACTGGTCCGATACCGTGCGCCGCTCGGTGCTGGTGGATTCCAAAGCTGACATGCTGATCTTCGGCAACGGTGAACGACCGCTCGTAGAAGTGGCGCACCGTCTGTCTCAGGGTGAGCCGGTGGGCAACATTCGCGACGTGCGTAACACCGCGATCATGGTCAAAGAAGCGCTGCCGGGCTGGAGCGGGGTCGATTCCCGCATCATTGATATGCCGGGCAAAATCGACCCGATCCCCCATCCGTACGGTGAAGATCTGCCGTGTGCGGATAACAAACCGGTCGAGCCGAAGCAGGCCGAAGCAAAAGCCGTTGTCGTTCAGCCGCCGCGTCCAAAGCCGTGGGAAAAGACTTACGTGCTGCTGCCGTCCTTCGAGAAAGTGAAGGGCGACAAAGTACTTTACGCCCATGCGTCCCGTATCCTGCACCATGAAACCAACCCGGGCTGCGCGCGCGCCCTGATGCAAAAGCACGGCGAGCGCTTTATCTGGGTTAACCCGCCGGCGATCCCGCTGTCGACCGAAGAGATGGACAGCGTTTTTGCCCTGCCGTACAAGCGCGTGCCGCACCCGGCGTACGGTGATAGCCGTATTCCGGCGTATGAGATGATCCGTTTCTCGATCAACATCATGCGCGGCTGCTTCGGGGGTTGTTCGTTCTGCTCCATTACCGAGCACGAAGGCCGTATTATCCAGAGCCGTTCCGAAGAGTCGATCGTCAACGAGATCGAAGCGATTCGCGACACGGTTCCGGGCTTTACCGGCGTGATCTCGGATTTAGGCGGCCCAACCGCCAACATGTACATGCTGCGCTGTAAATCGCCGCGCGCGGAACAGACCTGCCGTCGTCTCTCCTGCGTCTATCCAAGCATTTGCGAGCACATGGACACCAACCACGAGCCGACGATCAACCTGTATCGACGCGCCCGTGACCTGAAGGGCATCAAGAAGATCCTGATCGCTTCCGGCGTGCGCTATGACATCGCGGTAGAAGATCCGCGCTACATCAAAGAGCTGGCGACCCACCACGTGGGCGGCTATCTGAAGATTGCTCCGGAGCACACCGAAGAAGGCCCGCTGTCGAAGATGATGAAGCCGGGCATGGGCAGCTATGACCGCTTCAAAGAGCTGTTCGATACCTACTCCAAACAGGCCGGGAAAGAGCAGTATCTGATCCCGTACTTCATCTCTGCGCACCCGGGTACGCGTGATGAGGACATGGTCAATCTGGCGTTGTGGCTGAAACAGCGCCGCTTCCGTCTGGATCAGGTGCAGAACTTCTACCCGTCGCCGCTGGCGAACTCGACCACCATGTATTACACCGGCAAGAATCCGCTGGGTAAGATTGGCTATAAGAGTGAGGATGTGGTGGTGCCGAAGGGTGACAAACAGCGTCGTCTGCATAAAGCGCTGCTGCGTTATCATGATCCCGCAAACTGGCCGCTGATCCGTCAGGCGCTGGAAGATATGGGTAAAAAGCACCTGATTGGTTCACGTCGCGACTGCCTGGTGCCGTCACCGACGCTGGATGAGATGCGCGAAGCGCGTCGCCAGAATCGCAATACGCGCCCGGCGCTGACCAAACATACGCCGATCGTGCATCAACGTTCGAACGCCGGGGCGACAGCGAAGAAGCCGGTAAAACGTAAGACCGGTTAAACCTATTGCCCGGTGGCGCTGGCGCTTACCGGGCCTACAGTTCAGACCGTAGGCCGGGTAAGGCGAAGCCGCCACCCGGCAACTTACCCGCCAAACTGGTCCGGATCCGGGCCTAAACGCTTGCCTTGATCCAGCTTCGCAATCTCGCTCAGCTCGTCTTTATCCAGCCGGAAATCCCACACGTCGAAGTTTTCAGCGATGCGCGACGGGGTCACGGATTTCGGGATCACCACTAAACCGCAGTCCAGATGCCAGCGAATCACAATCTGCGCCGGGGTTTTGCCGTACTTGTCGGCCAGCTCGCGGATAATTTTCTGATCGAAAACGCCTTCGCCGCCCTGCGCCAGCGGGCTCCAGGATTCAGTCTGGATCTTGTGGGTCGCATTCCAGGCATGCAGCTGACGTTGTTGCATCAGCGGGTGCAGTTCGATCTGGTTGATCACCGGGGCGACGCCCGTCTCATCAATCAGCCGCTGCAGATGGTGGATCTGGAAATTACACACCCCGATGCTTTTCACCAGACCGGCTTTTTGCAGGTCGATCATTCCATGCCAGGCGTCAACATAGTGATCGATAGCCGGAACCGGCCAGTGCATCAGATACAGGTCGACGAAATCGAGCTGCAGCTTATCCAGGCTCTCCTGGAGCGCATCAGCCGGACGTTTCTGATCGTCGTTCCACAGCTTGGTGGTGATAAATAACTCATCGCGGGGCAGACCGGCACTGGCCAGTGCGCTCCCCACGCCGGTTTCATTTTTGTATGCAGCAGCGGTGTCAATCGACCGGTAGCCGACTTCCAGCGCCTTATGAATGGCGGACACGACCTCGTCGTTACCGGCTTTCCATACGCCGAGCCCCAGTTGGGGCATTACGCTACCGTCCTGAAGCTTGATTACGGTTGGGTTTGCCATCTTTCCTCCTTCATTTGCTCATCCACCGGGAGCACGCCCCCGGTGGCGTATGTGCATTAAGCCTGGCCTAAATGCCGAAAAACGAAAGGTAAGATCGAAAATCCCTTAGCGAGCGGCCTCGTAAATGCGACGGCTGACGTCGAGGGTAATGTCGCCATGTTCCCCGATTTGGGTCATTCCGTGTTCTTCGAGTTTTGCCAGCAGGGCAGGGATGGTGCTGCCGTCCAGGCCGTAGCCGGAGAGGCGCGTCGGCACGCCCATCTGCTCGAAGAAGTTGCGGGTCGCAGCGATGGCTGCATCGATACGCTCGTCTTCAGAACCGGCGGTGATCCCCCAGACGCGCTCTGCGTACTGCAGCAGTTTGGCGCGTTTGGTGTCGCGTTTTTCGTTCCACAGTGCAGGCAGAACCACCGCCAGCGTCTGGGCGTGATCGAGGCCGTGCATCGCGGTCAGCTCGTGGCCCAGCATGTGGGTTGCCCAGTCCTGCGGTACGCCTGCACCAATCAGGCCGTTCAGCGCCTGGGTAGCGGCCCACATCACGTTGGCACGCACGGCGTAGTTTTCTGGCTCTTTCAGGGCCACCGGGCCGTCTTCAATCAGGGTCAGCAGAATACCTTCCGCGAAGCGATCCTGGATTTTGCCGTCAACCGGGTACGTCACGTACTGCTCAACGGTGTGCACAAAAGCATCCACCACGCCGTTCGCCACCTGACGCGGCGGCAGGGTGTAGGTGTAAACCGGATCCAGCACCGCGAAGACCGGCTGAACGTGTTCGTTCATAAAGGCCTGCTTGTCGCCGGTGGTTTTACGCGAAATGACCGCACCTTTGTTGGATTCAGAACCGGTGGCTGGCAGGGTCAGCACCGAGCCCATTGGGATCGCGCTGTTAATGTCGCTGCCGCCGTTTTGCAGGATCTGCCACGGGTCGATACCGTCCGGGTAGTGGGCGGCTGCGGCGATAAACTTGGTGCCATCCAGCACCGAACCGCCGCCGACCGCCAGCAGGAAGGTGATGTTCTCTTCGCGGGCGATTTTCACCGCGTTCATCAGCGTTTCGTAGGATGGGTTCGGCTCGATGCCGCCGAACTCACGCACGTCGAGGCCGTCGAGTGCGGCATACACCTGGTCCAGCACGCCGGTTTTCTTCACGCTGCCGCCGCCGTAGGTGATCAGCACGCGAGCGCCGGTTGGGATCTGATCGCGCAGGTCGGCGATAGCACCTTTACCAAACAGAATACGGGTTGGGGTATGCAGGTTAAAATTGTTCATTGCTCGTTCCCTTAGGTGGGTGAAAAACGTGGCGGCGCAGAAGGCTACCTGATGGTGCTCATTGTGGCGAGCGCAGGCTATCCTCTCAATGCACATTTCTGCCGATGTCTTGCCCATTTCTACACAGTGCTGGAGAAAATGGGTAAACCTGCGCACACTGTCATCATCGGAAACCGTACCCGGACTCAGCAAAGATGAACCGTGAAGAGACGTGCCTGCAGCTCACTGCGCAAATTAACACACTGAAAGATAATGCAAATAAGCTTGACGATCTGCTGCCGGACGTTCGTCTGCTGTACGGCACGCAGCCCGGGCCACGCACGCCGGTGATGTATCAGCCAGGTATCATTTTTCTCTTTTCCGGCCATAAAACGGGCTATATCAATGAGCGGGTGTTCCGCTATAACACTCGTGAATATTTGCTCCTGACAGTACCTTTACCCTTCGAATGTGAAACCTTCGCGACAGAGGCGGTACCGCTGGCCGGTATTCGCTTAAATATTGATATTCTGCAGCTGCAGGAGCTGCTGATGGATATTGGCGAGGACGAACTGTTTTGCCCGTCGATGGCGGCCAGCGGCATTAACTCTGCCACCCTGTCGGATGAGATCCTCTGCGCCATTGAACGCCTGCTGGACGTAATGGCGCGCCCGCTGGATGCGCGGATCCTCGGCAAGCAGATTATCCGGGAGATCCTCTATCACGTCCTGCTGGGGCCGGGCGGCGGGGCGCTGCTGGCGCTGGTCAGCCGTCAGACCCACTTTAGCCTGATCAGCCGGGTACTGAAGCGCATCGAAAGCCAGTACACCGAAAACCTGAGCGTGGATCAGCTGGCGGCCGAGGCCAACATGAGCGTCTCGGCGTTCCACCATAACTTTAAGTCGGTTACCAGCACCTCGCCGCTGCAATACCTCAAGAGCTACCGCCTGCACAAAGCGCGGATGATGATGATCCATGACGGGATGAAGGCCAGTGCGGCGGCGCTGCGGGTGGGCTATGAGAGCGCGTCGCAGTTCAGTCGGGAGTTTAAACGCTACTTTGGCGTTACGCCGGGGGAAGATGCAGCGCGGATCCGCACGATGCAGGGAATGTGATGGTTCCCTCTCCCTTTTGGGGAGAGGGGCTGTTTTCAGGCGCTACAGTATTTCTTACGGATAACCACCGCTATGGTGCCCACCAGACCCGCCACCAGCAGGAACACCGGCAGGATCATCAGGAAGGTCATCACCTGGTCTTCGTGGCGCTTCACGAACGGGATCATGCTCAGGGCATAGCCAAAGGTGGTCACTACGCCGACCCACAGCAGCGCGCTCAGCCAGTTAAAGAACTGGAAGCGGCGATTAGAGAGGCCGGAAATCCCCGCCATCGTTGGTAGCAGGGTGCGTACAAAGGCCAGGAAGCGTCCGGCCAGCAGGGCCAGCAGGCCGTGGCGGTCAAACATACAGGTCGCCCGCTGGTGATACTTATACGGCAGCTGCGCCAGCCAGCTTTTCACGATCCGCGTATTGCCGAGCCAGCGGCCCTGCAGATAGCTCAGCCAGCAGCCCAGGCTCGCAGCGGAGGTAAGGATCACCATCGTTGAGGTAAAGTCCATCACCCCTTTTGCAATCAGCGCACCCGCCAGCAGCAGCAGGCTGTCGCCCGGTAAAAAGGAGGCGGGCAGTAACCCATTTTCCAGGAACAGTGTGGCGAACATGACGAAGTAAACCACCCCGACCACATGCGGGTCCGCCAGCGCTGCAAAGTCGTGTTGCCAGAGTGCAGCGATAATCTCTTGAATAACAGCCATGGGCTTTCCTGTGGAACAGCGTATATGAACCTAGTGTACTCCCTATTTCGCCTGCGGGCTTTGATCGCAGGCGCAACAATTCAGACTTTTCTGTAGGCGATGTGGAGAAAAGTATCCTCTGAGCGGTTTTGTCTCCCTTTACGACTCGATGCGCGCAAAGCCTGCCGCTAAATCGGCAATCAAATCGTCGACATTTTCCAGGCCGATATGCAGGCGGATCAGCGTGCCGGTAAAGTCCACTTCGCCGCCCGGGCGCAGCTCGGCAATCTGCTCTGGCTGGTTCGGCAGGATCAGCGATTCAAACCCGCCCCACGAATAGGCCATGCTGAACAGCGAGAAGTTGTCCAGATACGCCGCCAGCTCGTCGTTGCTCAGGCGCTTATTCAGAATGAACGAGAACAGGCCGCTGCTGCCAGTGAAGTCCCGCAGCCAGAATTCGTGGCCCTTGCTGCCCGGCAGCGCCGGATGGTTAACGCGTGCCACCTGCGGATGCTGCGCCAGCCACTCGGCTACCTGCACGCTGCTCTCGTGGTGCTGACGCAGACGCACGCCCAGCGTACGCAGGCCGCGGCTGGTCATATAGGCGGTATCGGCGTCCACCATTTGCCCCATCAGATAGGCGTTCTCGCGCAGCTGATCCCAGCAGCGGGCGTTGGATACCGCCGTGCCGATCATGCCATCAGAGTGGCCAATCAGGTATTTGGTGGCCGCCTGAATCGAGATATCGATATCAAAGTCGAGCGCTTTAAACAGCACCCCTGCCGCCCAGGTGTTATCGATCATGATGATCGCTTCCGGGGCTTTGCTGCGCACCGCCTGCACGATGGCAGGCACATCATGAACCTCCATGGTGATCGAACCCGGGGATTCCAGGAACACAATGCGGGTGTTGGGTTGGATCAGATCGGCGATACCGGCGCCGATCTGCGGATCGAACCAGCCGGTGGTCACTCCCAGCTTGCTGAGGATTTTGGTGCAGAAGTCCTGGCTGGGCTCGTAGGCGGTGTTGGTCATCAGGATGTGATCGCCCTGTTCAACAAACGCCAGGATGGTATTCGCTACCGCCGCCGCGCCGCAGGGGAACAGCGCACAGCCCGCGCCGCCTTCCAGCTCGCACATCGCTTCCTGTAAAGAGAAGTGGGTCAGCGTCCCGCGGCGACCATAAAACAGCTCGCCCTTAGCCCGGTTGCGGGTGGCGTGCTTCTTGGCCTCGACCGTTTCAAACACCAGCGACGACGCGCGTTGGATCACGCTGTTTACCGAACCGAGGGTGTATTTCTTACTGCGTCCCGCCTGGACAAGCGTGGTATCAAGATGCTTCTCTTTCATGTTTGCGCAACCTGTTTTTATACGTCTGGACGTCCAGACTACCATGAAAGTAAAAATGGTCACGAGAAGGGTGGTGCATAAAGAAGAAAATTTTTTAAAATTTGTTTCCGGGAAATTTTTCCTGCGTGAGCGCAAGGAAAGTTAAACGAAATTACGGCACCATGTAAATACTAATGAGAACTACTATCAATTCGACGCGTTTTTGATATTATTATGCTCAGATTTTGTGATTTGCGTCCTGGAGATACCGAGTGGGTAATAATTTGATGCAGACGGATCTCTCCGTCTGGGGTATGTATCAGCATGCCGACATCGTGGTGAAGATTGTGATGATCGGCCTGATTCTGGCGTCTGTCGTCACCTGGGCTATTTTCTTTAGCAAGAGCGTTGAGCTGATTTCGCACAAGCGCCGCCTTAAGCGCGAGCAGCAGCAGCTGGCCGAAGCCCGCAACCTGAATCAGGCGAGCGACATGGCGTCTTCCTTCCAGGCAAAAAGCCTGACTACCCTGCTGATCAACGAAGCTCAGAACGAGCTCGAGCTTTCTGCTGGCAGTGAAGACAACGAAGGCATTAAAGAACGTACCGGCTTCCGTCTGGAACGTCGCGTCGCTGCGATTGGTCGTCATATGGGCCGTGGGAATGGTTTCCTCGCTACCATCGGTGCGATTTCGCCCTTCGTGGGTCTGTTCGGCACCGTCTGGGGCATTATGAACAGCTTCATCGGCATCGCCCAGACGCAAACCACTAACCTTGCTGTTGTGGCACCCGGCATTGCCGAAGCCCTGCTGGCGACGGCGATTGGTCTGGTGGCGGCTATCCCGGCGGTGGTTATCTATAACATCTTCGCCCGTATGATTGGCAGCTACAAAGCAAGCCTCGGTGACGTTGCCGCGCAGGTTCTGCTGTTGCAAAGCCGCGATCTGGACCTGAGTGCCAGCTCCGCGAAGCCCGTCCGTTCTGCTCAGAAATTACATTTAGGTTGATTCGTCATGGCAATGCGTCTTAATGAAAACCTGGATGATAATGGCGAAATGCATGAAATCAACGTGACGCCGTTTATCGACGTCATGCTGGTTTTGCTGATTATCTTCATGGTTGCTGCGCCGCTCGCGACAGTGGACGTCAAAGTCAATCTGCCGGCTTCTTCAAGCCAGCCGCAGCCGCGTCCGGAAAAACCGATTTATCTGTCGGTGAAAGCGGACAAAACGATGTTCCTCGGTAACGATCCGGTGACCGACGAGTCGGTGATCCCGGCGCTGAACTCCCTGACCGACGGCAAGAAAGACACCACGGTGTTCTTCCGTGCCGATAAGTCGGTGGACTATGAAACCATGATGAAGGTAATGGACACGCTGCATCAGGCGGGTTACCTGAAGATTGGTCTGGTCGGCGAAGAGAAGACCGTCGCCAAATAAGCGTGTTTGCCCGGTGGCGCTACGCTTACCGGGCCTACATGTCGAACGTAGGCCGGGTAAGGCGAAGCCGCCACCCGGCAATATTCAACATTATCCCAGATGTTCCCCGCCACACACGCCGTGCACTTCCGCCGTCACGTAGCTCGATTCCTGACTCGCCAGATAGACATACACTGATGCCAGCTCTGCAGGTTGTCCCGCGCGCTTCATCGGCGTCTGCTGACCAAATTTTGGGATTTTTTCCTGGGTCTGGCCGCCGGAAATCTGCAGTGCCGTCCAGATGGGGCCAGGTGCGACCACGTTAACGCGTATCCCGCTTTCCGCTACCTGTTTCGCCAGCCCGCGACTGTAGTTCAGAATGGCCGCTTTGGTAGAGGCATAGTCCAGCAGATGCGGGCTCGGCTGATAGGCCTGAATCGAGGAGGTGGTGATGATGCTGGCCCCGGCAGGCAGCAGCGGCAGCGCCTCCTGGGTTATCCAGAACAGCGCCAGCACGTTCACGGCATAGGTTTCTTTGAACTGCTCGGTGGTCAGATCGGCAATCTTCTCGACGGCGACCTGCTTTCCCGCCACCAGTGCCAGCACGTCCAGCCCGCCCAGCGCCTTGTGGGCTTGATGCACCAGCGAACGGGCAAACTTTTCGTCACTCAGATCGCCTGGAATTAATACCGCGGTGCGCCCCGCCTCCTCGATCAGCTGTTTGACCTGCTGGGCGTCTTCTTCTTCGGCAGGCAGGTAGTTAATGGCGACATCTGCCCCTTCACGCGCGTAAGCGATGGCGGCTGCGCGCCCAATCCCGGAGTCGCCCCCGGTCACCAGCGCCTTACGATTCTGGAGTCTACCGCTACCCTTGTAGCTCTTCTCGCCGCAGTCCGGTACCGGGTCCATCTTGCTTTGCACGCCAGGCGTGGGCTGAATCTGCTGCGGGTATTCACCGGTGTAGTACTGAGTGGTGGGATCCTGAATTTTGCTCTGCGAAGTGGTCATATAGGTTCTCCTTGCTTGCATTGTCAGGCTTTAAGCTTAGGAGAGTCGCCAGCGGGCAGAGATCATCCAGGAAAATCCTGAATGCAGAGGAGGGGGTCAGGACTTTTCGGGGGGCGGGGTAATTTTGGCGGCCAGCGCCTCTTCATCCAGTGCGACGGTAGTGACGCTGGAGGTCCGGTAGCCTTCTTCGGCCAGCTTGCGGGTTACGCGCAGGGTGGCGGTTTCACGCGCCAGTAAATACTGGTAATTGCTTTCCAGCCGGGCGAGGATTTTTTCTTTTAATTCCGGGCGTTGCGCCATAATGGCATTGATGGTCGCGCCGTAGATCTCTTCTTTAACCTGTAAAGGATAAATTTCCCGCCGGTTTTGCCATTTCAGCCGTACCAGACCCGCCGGGATCGACAGCAGCTCTTTGGCAATGCGCTGCAGTTCACCGTTCTTAATCTGTTTAAGCGCTTCAAGGTTTTGCTCTAAGATAAATTCGTCGCTTTTTTTCTCATCTAAAGTCAAATAAACGTTATTATTATCACTGTCCTTCACGTTATTCATCCTCAAGCTTATAAAAAACAGGCGAATTTCGCTCGCAGGTAATTAGGTTTAACCAGATTTCATTACCTGCTTCGTTTATTTCATCGGTCTTTTCAGTCAATATTTGACTTAGTGCCTGCGCATCTATTTCGCCTTCCGCCTGCAGATCATTGAGCAGGCGGGCGAACACTTCAATTTTAACCACCCGAAATAAACGGTCCTTAATATGGCGGTCGTGCTCTTCAAGCAACATATTGCGGGAGTTACCGGTACGGGTAACACCAATTAATATATCAGGTGCCAAATCAGCGAGCGTTCTTTTCCCCTTAGTGAAATTTGCATTGCTTTCTGCTTCTGGCGGTTTGGGTTCCACGGAAGAAATGTGAAACTTGGCCGGAACCAGATTGTCGGGCAACATTTTATATTTCCTTTAATTTCAACGGGATGGGGTTGTATTGAGTGTGAGATTCGTTGACAATAACATGAGGCAAATTTAAAATCAAAAAAAATGGAGCCTGCCTATGAACAGCATTTTTTATACTGTCATTACTTTGTTATTGCTTACCGCCGGGGTTCTTTTATTGATGCGCGAGTTCAATAAAAGTAACGAGGCACAGAATGCGCACACCCAGGCGCCGCCAGAGCGGATGTCAAAAGAAGAGGGCGAAGACCATTTCTCCGTCCTGATGAATGCGATTACGCCGGTATGGTACTGGCGCGTTAATCATGAATATATTGATTTTCTCCATGCCACAATTAAACGAATGAATATGGTGGAAATAAATAGCATTCCCGATCTGTTTGACGCCCAGCGTCGTTGTAGCGATCTCAACTCGGCGGTGTACAAGTATTATGACAATATCAAAAAGCGCTGCCTGAACGGCGAAAAAGTGTCCCATTCCGATCTGGAAGTGTTGAACCTGCGCCAGTGCTTTCGTGAGTTTAGCCTCGAAGCCTACCCGTCTCTGGTGGTGCTGGTGTGGCCGGAGTATCAACGTCCCGTTGTTAAACCTGATGAAGTGTAAGGCTTTGGTTGTTTAGTTGTTGCAAACAATTTATGCCATTGCGATATACTGCGCGCTGGTTTCGTTTGCAGACAGGACACTATGGAACGCTTTTTTGAAAACGCAATGTATGCCTCCCGCTGGCTATTAGCCCCGGTCTATTTTGGCCTCTCGCTGGCGCTGGTTGCCCTCTGTATTAAATTCTTCCAGGAAATTTTTCACGTCCTGCCGCATATTTTCAGCATCGCTGAATCCGATCTGATCCTGCTGCTGCTGTCGCTGGTGGACATGACGCTGGTAGGCGGCCTGCTGGTGATGGTGATGTTCTCGGGCTACGAAAACTTTGTTTCGCAGCTGGATATTGACCCGAGCAAAGAGAAGCTAAGCTGGCTTGGCAAAATGGATGCCTCGTCGCTGAAAAACAAAGTGGCCGCATCGATTGTGGCGATCTCCTCGATTCACCTGCTGCGGGTGTTTATGGATGCCAAAAACATCCCGGATAACAAGCTGATGTGGTACGTGATTATCCACCTGACGTTTGTGCTGTCGGCGTTTGTGATGGGGTATCTGGATAAGCTTAATCGCAGCAGTAAGTAGACGGCGATGACCCTCTCTCCCCGACGGGGAGAGAGGTAAGCACTACTTATCTGAGGACGCCTGCCATAAATTCAGCTGTCCGTCCGCTACGTGCTGGTCAATCCGCTGCAGTTCATCCTCGCTAAAGTGCAGATTATTCAGCGCCTGCACGTTCTCCTCCAGCTGCTCCGTGCGGCTGGCACCAATCAGCACTGACGTCACGCGATCGTCTTTCAACAGCCAGCTTAGCGCCATTTGCGCCATCGTCTGGCCGCGATCCTGCGCCATCTCATTCAGCATCCGCAGGCTGTTCAGGTTGGCATCGGTCAGCATCGTCTCCGTCAGGCCACGCGCTTTTTTGCCTTCGCGCTGCATGCGTGAACCCTCCGGGATCCCGTTCAGGTATTTCCCGGTCAGCAGCCCCTGCGCCAGCGGCGTAAAGGCGATACAGCCCGTGCCGTTGGCCGCCAGCGTATCCAGCAGGCCGCTCTTATCCACCCAGCGATTCAGCAGGTTGTAAGAGGGCTGATGGATAAGCAAAGGGATCTTCCACTCGCGCAGCAGCTCGGTCATTTTCTGCGTGCGTTCCGGGGAGTAGGACGAGATGCCGACGTACAGCGCCTTGCCGCTCTGCACTGCCTGCGCCAGCGCAGAGGCGGTCTCCTCCATCGGTGTGTTTTCATCCACGCGATGCGAATAGAAGATATCCACGTAGTCCAGCCCCATGCGCTTGAGGCTCTGATCCAGACTGGCGAGCAGATACTTGCGTGAACCGCCCGCGCCGTACGGACCCGGCCACATGTCGTAGCCCGCTTTGGTGGAGATGATCAGTTCATCGCGGTACGCCGCGAAATCGTCGCGCAGCAGGCGGCCAAAATTTTCCTCCGCGCTGCCCGGCGGTGGGCCATAGTTATTGGCGAGATCAAAATGGGTGATCCCGCAGTCGAAAGCTTTGCGCAGCAGGGCGCGCTGGGAATCGAGGGGCTGAACGTGGCCGAAACTGTGCCACAAACCGAGGGACAGCGCGGGTAAGCGCAGGCCGCTTTTTCCGCAGTATCGGTACTGCATATTTTCGTAGCGGTCAGGGGAGGCGTTCCAGGGCATGATGTCTCCTTTCTTAGTGATTAATTTTCGAAACAGCGTTTCTATTCTATCCTTAGTTCGTTCACAATTCATGGAGATATGCGATGACGCGTATGACCGCCAAAGACTTTCCTCAGGAATTGCTCTACTACTACGACTATTACGCTCACGGCAAAATAAGCAAGCGTGAGTTCCTCAATCTGGCGGGCCGCTATACGGTTGGCGGCGTCACCGCGCTGGCGCTGTTTAATATGCTTAAGCCCAATTACGCCCTCGCCGAGCAGGTGAAGTTCACCGACCCCGACATCCTCCCCGAGTACATCACCTATCCGTCGCCGGACGGACATGGTGAGGTGCGCGGCTATCTGGTGAAACCCGCTAAAGCCAACGGTAAAGTCCCGGCCGTGGTGGTGGTGCACGAGAACCGCGGTCTTAATCCTTACATTGAAGATGTGGCCCGCCGGGTGGCGAAGGCGGGATACATCGCCCTGGCGCCGGACGGCCTCAGCTCGGTGGGCGGCTATCCGGGTAACGATGAGGAAGGGAAGGTACTGCAGCAGAAGGTCGATCCCACTAAGCTGATGAACGACTTCTTTGCCGCCATCGACTTTATGCAAAAGCACCCGGATGCCACCGGCAAAGTGGGGATCACCGGCTTCTGCTACGGCGGCGGGGTCTCAAATGCGGCGGCTGTCGCCTGGCCGGAACTGGCCTGTGCGGTGCCGTTTTATGGCCGACAAGCGCCCGCAGCCGATGTCGCCAAAATTAAGGCGCCGCTGCTGCTGCACTATGCGGAGCTGGATAAGAACGTTAACGAAGGATGGCCGGCTTATGAAGCCGCGCTGAAAGCGAACGGAAAAGTGTACGAAGCCTGGATCTACCCAGGCGTGAACCACGGGTTCCATAATGATTCGACCCCACGCTACGACGAACCCGCCGCGGAGCTGGCGTGGAAGCGAACCTTAGGCTGGTTTGAGAAGTATTTGAGCTAACAGAAATGCCCGGCCAGCCTCAGGCTGCCGGGCACGCGTTGCTATCAGAAGCTGTAGCTCATACCCGCCTGAACGCTGGCGTCGTTATCCACGTCGCCGGTGCCGTAGTAAATGCCGGTATTCACCGAGAAGTTGTGCGCGACAGTGGCATTCACACCCGCGCCAAACATTCCCATGCTGTTGTTATGGCCTTCGGTGTTGTGATAATCCGCCGCCTGAATATCGGTATCATCGCTGAACTCTTTCTGTACGCGCATATCCAGCCATGGCATGACCTGCACGTTTTTGTTCAGATCGGTCAGGGTGGTGGTCAGACGCAGACCCGCGCCGCCGTTCCACGATGAGACCTGGCTGTCAGCAAAAGTCACCTCGCTGTCGGAGAAGCCGTTGGCCTTGGTCTGATCCCAGCCGAGGATGGCGTACGGTTGCAGCACGGTTTCGCCCGGCAGCAGCACGTTCACCCCGGTGCGCGCCTGAGCCATATACAGGCTACCGTCGGTGGAGCCGTGCAGCGCTTCGGTCATCCCGCTGGTGTCGCCGGTAACGTTGTTGGCAGAAAGCGTGTAGCGCATATCGCCATAGCTGAAGCTGCCGTCGGCGAACAGGCCCCAGTGACGACCGTCCAGCGCCTGCTGCCAGCCGCCGTACAGGCTGTAATAGTTCCCGTAAACGGTATCTTTGAAGCTGTTTGGACCGTTGTCGGTATCTTGTACGCGACTGCGGGTCCAGGCCAGCGCCACGCCGCCGGTCACGCTATCCCCGTTGGCAAGGTACCCCGTCCAGTCAACGCCGCCCTGCGCACCCTGGGTGATGCTCTTGTAATCCACGTCGTTGCTGAAATTACCGTTCTGATAGAGGAAATCCCCCCACAGCTGGGCGCCTTCCTGCTGGTCGCCCATCAGACCGGCAAAGTGCAGACGATCCAGATGGCTGGTGATGTCATCGGTCACCTGATGGCCCGCCTGTTCGGCGGCATCCAGTCCGGCAACCATCCCCTGCACATCGCTGGCCAGTTCGCCACGTGAGCTGTTAAAGACAATATTCCAGTCCTGGCTATTGTCGGCGGTAAGCAGGGTCTGCGGCGCGGTATCGGCAGCCACAATGCTCAGGTCATTGGTGTAGTTGTACGCTGCGCTGCGGTTCTCAACCTGCTGCTGGCCGTTGCTGAAGGTGGCATTGGCGGCCGTTTGCGGGGTGGTGGTTGCTGTGGCGGTGCTAAAGCTACCCAGCACCACGTTTTGCTGATTGATCGCCGAAGCGGTGATGTTATCCACCACCACCGCGTTGCGGGAGCCGGTGATTTCGCCGAAGTTGACCTGGCTGTCG
Source organism: Leclercia sp. (assembly GCA_049284415.1). GTDB lineage: Bacteria > Pseudomonadota > Gammaproteobacteria > Enterobacterales > Enterobacteriaceae > Enterobacter. Next base: position 313,693 of record JBAPXW010000019.1, on the reverse strand, counting down.
GTGCTCATGGTCACCTCGGCATTGCTGCCGGTGGTCGCGGCGGTCAGTGTGGAGCCGTTCTGCAGACTCCAGCGGGTGGCATCGTTGATGGTGTCGATGCTGATGCTGTTGTCGCTGGTGGTATTCACGGTTTCAAACTGGTTAATCTGGCCGTTAATCGAGCTGCCCGCATCCATCGAAAGCGTATCGCTGCCGTCGCCGCCGGTCACATTGCCGCTGACGTGGGAATCATTCACCAGCACCACGGTGTCGTTGCCTTTGCCGGTGGTGATATCCCCGTTCACATTGGCGCTGTTTTGCAGGGTGATGGTGGTGTCGCCGCTGTTCTGGCTGGCATTCACGTCGCCATTAATGGTGCTGTTATCCACCAGCACGGTATTGGTGGAATTGCCGTCCAGCGTCACGTTGCCGTTCACCACGCTATGGTTGGTGAACGACAGGTTGGTCTGGCCTTTCTCATTGATAACGCCGACATCGCCGGTCACGGTGCTGTTGTTCAGCGCCAGCGTGTCCTGGGTAGTGCCGTACATCGCCACCGCCACGTCGCCAAAGGCATCGACGTTAATGTTCTTGAAAGGCTCGTAATTACTCAGCTGTTCGACCACGGTATCCAGGTTTTGCGCCACCAGGCTGTGGGTTGCATCCACGCTGGCATTGGTCAGGGAAACTGACGTATCTGATTTGTCGCTGCCGACGTAAATCCCGCCGTTATCCATGGCGCTGTCGCTCATCGCGATAGTCTGCGTACCCGCACCGGCACTGATGATGCTGCCATGTAAAGCGCTACCGTTTGTGATGTTCACCGTGTTATTGCCCGCATCGAGCGGATCGAGATAAATGGCGGCGCCCATCATGTAGGTTTTCACACCCTGATATTGGCCATTGCTGTTTTCACCGTTCAGGGTGGAGCTGTCGACATTGATGGTGGTATTGGTGGTGGCTTTTTTGTCACCGACCTCAATCATATCCACGGTCGCATTGTTGGCGACGTTAATATTCACCGTCCCGCCGTTGCTGCCCTGAATATAATGGCCTGACATGTCGGTGCCGGAGACGGTTAAGGTCTGGGTTTCGTCCGCCGTGCGGTGGCCGTCCATAAAGATGTTAGTCGCCGTGGCATCCGCCATCACGGCGTCGGTGACGCCCGGGTTCTGATAGAAACTGCCGTCTTTATATGTCGTCAGGCCACAGGTCTGGGTGGCATCGCCACTCTGACAAGGGGTGGCGGGGGTATTATCTGCCTGAGCGGCGAAAGACGTTAATGCCAGCAATACACACTGCGACAGCAAAGTCCGTTTCGTTAAATTACGCATTTTATAATCTCTTGATGACCGGGATGGAGTGGCCTCTTTTTAAATTAAATTTGCGTAATTAAGAAATTTCTCAGGCATAAAGGATGTAATCAAATTTGAGAAAATATCCAGCGAATAATTAACCATTAAAATAAAAATATGTAATTGATATTTTTGAATACATTCGCAGTATGAATATTACAGTTTTATTAACGCACAAAACGTGGGTCTTTTCGCGCCAGGAACGGCGAACGATTGCTGATAGCGAACAGGCATCTAGCCCTTAAGGATTATATGGGTAATGAATAGAGAGAGTGACTTACATTTGCAAATTGTATGAAATCTAAAAACACGTTATTTCCAGGGGTATCTTCCCCAGCGTGATTATCATTTTCCTGCTAATTAAACGGAAATGAAAAGTTTTATAAAATTAACCTTAAAAAGGTATGACTTCCGATTTTGTTGCCGATAACGAGGATAAGACTCGCCTTCGGGCGATATCTTCCACAAGGCAAGGAAACTGATATGCAAGTGCTACGTAATTTCACGATCCGGTTCGTCATGCTGACGATTCTGGGGATCTTTTGTTTAATGTGGGCGGGCGTCGGGCTGTACAGCACCTGGGCACTGTCACGCGTTGCGGACGGGAATGAGGTCGATCGGCAGCTGGTCAAGCAGATGACGGTGCTGAGCCAGGGCAACGATCAGTACTTTCGCTTTGTCACCCGCCTGAGCCGCGCGATGGACGTGCAGGCGGCGGGCGGCACGGCGGATCTCGCGTCGGTACAGCAGGCGCTGGACAATATGACCCGCAAGCTTAATGAACTGAAAGCGATCTCACCGGGGCCAATGGATGCTCAGGTTTCCGCTCAGGTGATCGCCAGCTGGCAGGCGCTGCTGGAAAACGGCGTCGCGCCGCAGATGCAGCTGGCGCAGCAGGGGAATGTCGAGGGTTATCGCCAGCAGGCGAACAGCATCACTCCGCCGCTGAGCCGCGCGTTTGGTGCCAGCGCCGAGCAGTTCAATAAAGCTGCCGACACCATCCTCGACCACACCCGCGTGACGGTAGACGGCCTGACCGGTTTAACCCGCACGGCAATTATCGCGGCGACGATTATTGGTCTGCTGATCCTGCTGTTCACCGACCGCTATCTGGTCGCGATGCTGGTGAAACCGCTGGATCGCATCCGCGAGCATTTTCGCCAGATTGCGCAGGGCGATCTCAGCCAGCCGATTGTGCCGTTTGGTCGCAACTGCGTCGGCCAGCTGGTGCCATTGCTGAGTGCGATGCAGGACAGCCTGCGCGAAGCGGTAAGCACTATCCGCTCCGGCAGCGAGAATATCTGGCGCGGCGCCACCGAGATCTCCAGTGGCAACAACGATCTCTCTTCACGTACCGAAGAGCAGGCTGCCGCCCTGGAAGAGACGGCCGCCAGCATGGAACAGCTCACCGCCACGGTGAAGCTGAACGCGGACAGCGCCCGCCAGGCGAGCCAGCTGGCCGACGTGGCCTCAACCTCCGCCAGCCGCGGCGGCGTGCTGGTGGATAAAGTAGTCAGCACCATGACCGGCATCTCCGTCAGCTCGCAAAAAATTGCCGAGATCACCAGCGTGATCAACAGCATTGCCTTCCAGACCAATATCCTGGCGCTTAATGCGGCAGTGGAAGCTGCACGCGCGGGCGAGCAGGGGCGCGGTTTTGCGGTAGTCGCTGGCGAAGTGCGTAATCTGGCGAGCCGCAGCGCAAACGCGGCCAAAGAGATTGAAGGGCTGATTGCCGATTCGGTCTCCCGCGTGGAGCAGGGGGCAAAACTGGTCAACGACACCGGCACCACCATGGAAGCGGTGCTGCGCGACGTCAGCGAAGTGACCACAATCATGAAGCAAATTGCCGCCGCCTCAGAAGAGCAGAGCAAAGGCATTTCGCAGGTGGGGGTGGCGATCACCCAGATGGACGGCGTGACCCAGCAGAACGCCTCGCTGGTGGAACAGGTGTCGGCGGCGGCCGCGGCGCTGGAGCGTCAGACCGAAGAGCTGCAGCGCTCGGTGCAAAAGTTCCGCCTGTCGGCCCAGGCGTCGTAAGCGGTGCGGGCTACCGTCCGGAAAGCTGAGCGTCAGTGATGATCTGCGTGACCTGCGACAGGTCACCGATCTTCACTTCGCTCGAGCGCTGGAACTTACTTTTGTCGATCAGCAGCAGCGACTGGCTGGCGCGGCTCAGCAGCTGGGTCTTAAACCCGGCATTGTGCGGGGCGGGATCCCACATCACGCCCTGCTCATCCACCCCCTCGCAGGAGAAGATAAACAGGTCGATCTCGAGCGATTTCAGCTGGGTGACCAGCGCCGGGTTCACGTAGCAGCGGTACTTACGCTCCAGCGTCCCGCCCGAGCAAATCAGGGTCACGCGTTCACGCTTCGCCATTTCGTGGCAGATGGGCAAGCTGTTGGTAAACACCGTCAGCGCGATGTCCGGCAGCTGGCGCGCCAGATGAAAACAGGTCGAACTGGCATCGAGCGCCAGGGTCATCCCTTCGCTGACCCAGTCCAGCGCGTGGCGGGCGATATCGGCTTTATCCGCGTAGTGGCTTTTCAGGCGCGCGCCAAACGGCTCGCCGCCGTCGCGATGATCCGGGTCGATCGCCCGGGCGCGACCGTGATGGCGCACAATCTTTCCCTGCTGCTGAAGCTGCTTCAGATCGCGGCGAATCGTCTCTTTACTCACCGTAAGCGATGCGGCAAGCGCGTCCGTCGTCATTCCGTCGCACGCCGCCAGCTGGCGGAGGATCTCCTGCTGGCGGCTGTTTTTCATGGATGGGTTCCGCTGCGGGACACCGACAGCAGCGTCTGGCCGATGGCCACGCCGTTTTTGCCGGTGTGCTTAATCTGGTACATCGACTGATCGGCCCGTCGCAGGGCATTGATAAAATCATCCTGCGGCTGGACTTCGTCGATGCCCACCGACGCTCCCACCTGCGCCTGACCGTTGTCCAGCTCGAACGGCGTCAGCGCCGCGTTCAGGCAGCTGTGCGCAGTCTGATTGATCAGCAAACTGGCGAGCGGGTAGGGCAGCAGCAGCACAAACTCATCTCCACCCAGCCGCCCGACCACCGCCCCTGGCGGACAGGTGGCACGCAGGCGCTGGCTGAGCTGGATCAGCAGCTCATCGCCGCTACGGTGACCAAAGGTATCGTTAACCGTTTTAAAATCATCCAGATCGATAAAGGCGACGCACAGTGGTCCCTGCGCTTTGAGCTGGGTGAAGTGTTTGATCAGCGCGTGCCGGTTAGCCAGCCCGGTCAGCGGGTCGTGGTTTGCCAGCAGGGCCAGTTGCTCCTCGTACTGCTTCTCTTTGGTCATGTCGATGTGGGTGCCGGTCACCTTGAGCGGGTTACCCTGTTCATCCCACTCGCTGACGCGACCGCGATCCAGCACCCAGCTGACGGTGCCGTTTTTGTGCTGCATCCGGTGCAGGGCTTCGTAGAAAGGGGTTTTGCCATGCAGATGATCGTAAAACGCATCGAGTACGTTCTGCTTATCGTCCGGGTGCAGGTGTTCCCGCCAGACCTCAAACTGGGCGCTCAACTCTTTGGGCTGATAGCCCAGCATCGATCCCCAGCGGCGGTTATAAATGATCAGCTTGCCGCTCGGAACGTCGAGCTGCCACAAACATAATCCCGTCCCGTCGAGCGCAGCACTGAGCTTGCTACGGGCGTCGCGCGCCAGCCTGGCAAGCCGGATATTGTGCTTTTTCAGATTCTGGATCTGTTGTTTCAGCGACTTTTCTGACATGCGAATCATCTGAATAAAAAAAATATTGATGCCAGTTTAACGGACGGAAGTAAATATGCTGTTGAAAAAAGACAATGATTTGCGTTAGGGCTTATATACAGGACGACAGGAAATAAAAAATATATTGCGTGAAAATAGCCGGGTGGCGCAACCACCCGGCTTGGTTATTAGTGGGTGGCCTCGCCAACCAAACCGCCCGCACCGGCACCGAGGGCGGCACCTTTCAGGACGCTGTTGCCGGTGACCACCGCTGCACCAGCGCCGACCGCGGCACCAATGGCCCCGCCCTTGCGCGCAGCTTTGCCTTTCTCACCGTTTTTAAACATTGCCCCGGTGCCCGCCCCGACGACGGCGCCGCCGACGGTGGATTTTACGCTTTTGCCCGCGACGGCGCCGATGGCGGCACCCGCCAGCGCCCCGGTAGCGGTTTTATCCGCAGCCTGGCTGGTGGCAGAGAAGATCAGTGCGCTGAGCAGCAGCGTGGTTTTGATGTATTTCATGGCAGTTCCTTTGTCAGAGTGGAGTATTACTGCGCGGATACTGCCAGCAGCATCACCGCCTGGGGTAGGCCGATAATGCCCCGAGGGGAAAACCCATCGTATTCTGATAGAACGGGCATCAGCCGGGCGGTGAACCGCCCGGCTCAAGGATTAACCCTGACGTTTATCTTCGGTCTGGGTGTCGAAGTCGCTGGCGGCATGACGCTCATGCAGCTGTTCGTTTAGCTCGCCGTTGGTGCGGTTGACGATACGTCCGCGCTTCACCGCCGGACGGTTAGCGACATCCTTCGCCCAGCGCTGGACGTTCTTGTAGCTTTGGGCATCGAGGAACTCGGCTGCGCCATACACCTGGCCGAGCGCCACGCTGCCAAACCACGGCCATACCGCGATATCGGCGATGGTGTACTCATCGCCCGCCACGTAGCGGCTGCGCGCCAGCTGTTTATCCAGTACGTCGAACAGGCGCTTAGCTTCCATCGTGAAGCGGTCGATCGCGTACTCAATTTTCACCGGAGCGTAATGATAGAAGTGACCAAAACCGCCGCCGAGGAACGGGGCAGAGCCCTGCAGCCAGAACAGCCAGTTCAGAGTCTCTACCCGGCCAGCCGGATCTTTTGGCAGGAAGTGGCCGTATTTCTCGGCGAGGTAGAGCAGGATGTTGCCGGACTCAAAGACGCGCGTCGGCGGGGTCGTTGAGTGGTCGCGCAGCGCCGGAATTTTGGAGTTCGGGTTCACGTCGACAAACCCACTGGAGAACTGATCGCCCTCGCCGATGCGGACCAGCCACGCGTCATATTCCGCGCCCGTCACCCCGAGCGCCAGCAGCTCTTCCAGCAGGATCGTTACCTTCTGGCCGTTCGGCGTGCCCAGGGAGTAGAGCTGCAGCGGATGCGAGCCGACCGGCAGCTCTTTCTCGTGCGTCGCGCCCGAGATCGGACGGTTGATGCTGGCAAACGCGCCACCGTTATTATTCTGCTTCCATTCCCAGACTTTTGCTGGCTGATAAGAATCATCTGACATGCTGATCTGCCTTTTTCATGAGGTGTTGAGGCAGTTTAGCAGGCATTCCGTGAACGGTTTAACGAACTGAGCGCATAAGGATATGAGCCATTACTTAATAAGCTTATATATATCTAAATCGTTATAAGCTTAATCAAAAATCGCATTTTCATTGTTAATGCGTATGCCCCTAAAGCTGAATATGATGCGCACTCAGATATCGTTAAAATAACAACCTGCAGTTAAAAAACTTTCAAGGCAAGGAGTTAGTGAGATATGCGTAAGCCAATAGTATCTGCTGTTCTGGTCGCTCTGGCGCTGGTCGCCGCCGGCTGTGATGATGCCAAAAATAAAGACAATGCAGCGGCCCCGGCGGCCAAAAACGATGCGCCAAAAGAGGGCGGATCGCTAATTATCGGTATTACCTCCGGGGACCCGCTGGCGGTGAACCCGCTGTACGCCAGCGACCGCACCACCCTGACCATCATGCAGGCGCTGTATGCTCCGCTGTACAGCTTTAACGAAGGTAAAATCGAATGGGGTCTTGCCGAAAGCCTGACCCCGGCGGCGGATAATCTCAGCTATACCCTGACCTTAAAACCGAATCTCAAATGGCAGGACGGCCAGCCGCTGACCGCCGATGATGTGGTGTTTACCTTTAACAAGCTGCTGGACGAGAAGCAGCACAGCTTCTTCCGCAGCATGTTCACCTACGGCGGTAAGCCCGTCGCGGTCAGTAAAGTGGACGATCGCACCGTTAAGTTCACCCTTCCGCAGGTGAGCGCGGCCTTTACTGGCACCCTGGTGCAGATCTACCCGATCCCGCAGCACGTGTTCGCAAGCGAGAGCGATCTGGAAAAGAGCAGCAAAAACGATACCCCGGTCGGCTCCGGCCCGTTCAAATTTAAAGAGTACCGCGCCGGGCAGTATTACGCGTTGACCCGTTTTGACGACTACTGGAACGGCAAAGCGAAGCTTGATTCCGTGACTTACCGTTTCGCCAAAGACAGCAACTCCGCCAACCTGGCGCTGCAGAACGGCGAGATCAACCTCAAGATGGTCGATCCGCAGGACGTGTCGCGCCTGAAAAACACCGGTAAGTTCGACTTCGTGGTCTACCCGGAAGGGCGTCTGGCCTACATGACTTTCAACCAGAACGTGCCGGTGATGAAAAGCAAGGAACTGCGTCAGGCCATTGCGTACGCCATCAATAAAGACGAGCTGACCCAGACCGCGTTCACCTCGCTGGATTACGCAAAACCGGCGACCTCGTTCCTGACCCCGGATACGCTGTACCAGACCGACGACGTGGAGCAGTACAAATTCGACCAGCAAAAAGCCAAAGATCTGCTGAAGGCCTCCGGCGCGCCGGAAAACCTCAAACTGCGTCTGGCCTACGTCAACACCAACAAAACCCAGGAGAGCATGGCGCTGTACATTCAGCAGCAGCTGAAGGGGATTGCGGTGAACGTTGAGCTGATGCCGCTGGACGCTAACGCCATGTCCCAGCGCAGCCTCGACCTGAACAACACCGCGTGGGAGCTGAACCTCGGCGGCTACATCATGGGTGCCGAGCCGGACGGCTACAAATCGCTGTTTATGAGCAACGAAGCCTACAACTATGCGCACTATAAGAACCCGCAGTTCGATGCCCTCTGGGATCAGGGTGCGGTAGAGACCGATGCGGCTAAACGTGCCGCTATCTACAAACAGATCCAGCAGACGGTCGCCAACGACATGACCTACTACCCGATCGCCTACACCAACGCCACCGTTGCGGTGGATAAACGCTTTGGCGGCACCGCGGAAGCAGAACCGAAGCCGGTGTACATGTTCCAGGATCTGGCGAAAATCTATCAAAAATAAGCCGTAGCCCCGGTCTGCTGGCCGGGGCGTTTGTACGGGTAAGTCGTTTAAGGGCATGTCGTGAACACATTACTGATGCGTCGGTTGCTGCAACTGATTCCGATGCTGTTTTTTATCTCGCTGGTGGCGTTTTTGCTGGTCAAACTCGCGCCCGGCGATCCGGTGGCTGCGTATATCACCCCGCGCATGGCACCCGAGGATATCGAGCGGATCCGCCAGATCCTGGGGCTGGATAAGCCGCTGGTCACGCAGTATTTTCTGTGGCTGAAAAACATTTTACAGGGCGATCTGGGTTACTCACTGATCTATCACCGCCCGGTGCTGACGATGATCGCCGAGCGCATTCCGGCCACCTTAGGCTTGATGGGCGCCTCGCTGCTGATGGCGATTGTGCTGGCTATTCCACTGGGTCTTTTGGCGGGCGCTTTCAAGCACCGCTGGCTGGATCATCTGCTGAACCTGTTCGCCTATATTGGCATCTCGGTGCCGATCTTCTGGTTTGGGATCCTGCTGATCACCGTCTTTGCCGTACAGCTCAACTGGTTCCCCAGCATGGGGATGCGCACCATCGGCGTGGAGGACAACTGGCTGGACGTGGTACGTCACGGCGTGCTGCCGTGCATTGCGCTCACCTTTTATAACCTCTCCAGCTACGTGCGCTATATCCGCTCCAATACTATTTCCCAGCTCTCCGCCGATTACGTACAAACCCAGCTGGCCTATGGTGCGACACGCACCAGCATCCTGTTCCGCCATGTGCTGAAAAACGTGCTGCTGCCGGTGATCACCCTGTTCGGCCTGTCGTTTGGCGAGCTGGTGGTGGGCGCCTACGTCACCGAAAGCGTATTCTCCTGGCCGGGGATGGGGCTGCTGGGGATCCAGTCGATCACCTCCCTGGACTACCCGCTGATTATGGCGATCATCATGCTCTCGTCGCTGATGTTGATCGTTGGCAACCTGATCGCCGATCTGCTGTATCGCTTCGCCGATCCCCGCATACGTACCCTGAGGTAATCCGGATGAGCAGACGCTGGCAACAGGTTAGTCACCAGTTGCGCCGCAATCGTCCGGCGCAATGTTCACTTTTTATTCTGTTTATTTTCCTCGCCGCTGCGCTGTGCGCGGGCTTAAGTCCGTACGATCCGGATCAGATGTCGCTCGGGGCGCGAACCCTGCCGCCCGACGCTGCGCACTGGTTTGGCACCGATGAATATGGCCGGGATTACTTCACCCGGGCCCTGTACGGCGGGCAAATCTCGCTGATGGTGGGCGGGTTGGCGATGATCTTTTCCACCCTGATTGGCACCCTCGTCGGGACGGTGAGCGGCTACTTCGGTGGCTGGCTGGATAACCTGATGATGCGCGCGGTGGATATCCTGATGGCGATCCCGGCCTTCTTTCTGCTGCTGGTGCTGAACGCCTACCTGAAGCCGGGCGTGGATAACATCATCATGATCATCAGCCTGCTGACGTGGATGAACATGTCCCGACTGGTGCGTGCCGAAACCCTGTCGGTGAAAGAGCGCGAGTATGTGCTCTACGCCCGCGCCTCCGGAGAACACCCGCTGCGGATTATCCTGCGCCACATTATTCCCGGCGTGCTGCCGACCATTATCGTCGCCGCCACGCTGAATATCGCCTCGGCCATTTTAATGGAATCGACGCTGAGCTTCCTCGGGCTGGGCGTGCAAGCACCTGCTGCCTCCTGGGGCAGCATGCTTAATAATGCCCAGTCGTACATTGGAGAAGCCTCGTGGCTGGCGATGTTCCCCGGCATTCTGATCTTGCTGACGGTGTTCAGTTTTAACGTGCTGGGCGACGTGTTCCGAACCGCCTTTGAGCCGGGAGCGAACCGTAATGAGTAACTTACTCGAACTCGATAACCTGCAAACCACCTTCCGCACCCACGATGGCGATGTCCATGCGGTGCGCGGGGTGAGCTTCCACGTGCAGGCCGGTGAGCTGGTGGGGATTGTCGGCGAATCCGGCTGCGGCAAGAGCGTCACCTGCAAGTCGATAATCCAGCTACTAGGCAGCAACGGGCGCATCACCGGGGGCCAGATCCGCTTTAATCAGGACGACCTGGCGCAAAAAACGCCGCAGCAGATGCGAGCCATTCGCGGGAACCAGATCGCGATGATTTTTCAGGATCCGATGACCGCGCTCAACCCGGTGCTGACCATCGGTAAGCAGATGACGGAGATCCTGGTCCGCAATAAAGGCCTGAGCAAAAAAGCGGCTAAAGCAGCCAGCATCGCGATGCTGGAGCAGGTGGGGATCGCCGAGGCGGCGCGGCGCTACGACCAGTATCCGCACGAGTTCAGCGGCGGGATGCGCCAGCGGGTGATGATCGCCATTGCGCTCTCCTGCGATCCTAAGCTGCTGATTGCCGATGAGCCGACCACTGCGCTGGACGTCACCATTCAGGCGCAGATCCTGCGCCTGCTCAAAAGCCTGCAGCAGAAAACCCACACCGCAATCCTGCTGATCACCCACGATCTGGGCGTCGTCGCACAGGTGTGCAGCCGGGTGGTGGTGATGTACGGCGGGCTGGTGATGGAGGAGGGCAGCGTGGAGGACATTTTTTACCGTCCGCAGCATCCGTATACCCAAGGGCTGCTGGCATCGCTGCCGCACCCTGAGCAGACCAGCCATCGCCTGTCACCGATCGAAGGCTCGCCGCCGGGGTTGCTGAATCCGCCCCCGGGCTGCCCGTTTGCCGAACGCTGTCCGCAGCGGATGCCGCAGTGCGAGCGCCAGCCGGCGTTTTACAGCCAGGGCGCCGGGCATCGCGCCGCATGCTGGCTGTTAGAGGATAAGGGAGTTCAGGTATGAGCGAGCACAATGCCCCGCTGGTGAGCGTGCGGGATCTGCGAAAACACTACCGCTTAAACGGCGGCCTGCTGCGTAAAGGCGTGGCAGTCAAGGCCGTCGACGGCGTCAGCTTTGATATCCAGCCAGGGGAGACCTTTGGCCTGGTGGGTGAGTCCGGCTGCGGAAAATCGACCCTCGGGCGCGCCATTCTGCGCCTGTTTGATATCACCTCGGGCGAGATCCATTTCGCCGGGCAGGAGATAGCCCAGGCCAGCGAAAAACAGCTCAAGCCGCTGCGCAAGCGGATGCAGGCGATTTTCCAGGATCCCTGGTCGTCGCTCAATCCCGGTATGACCGTCCAGCAGCTGGTGGCAGAGCCGATGCAGATCCATGGCTACAGCCGGGAAGAGCAGCGGGAGCGTACCGAAACCCTGCTCTATAAAGTCGGGCTGCGACAGGAACACTTGCAGCGTTACCCTCACGAGTTCAGCGGCGGCCAGCGTCAGCGGATCAGCATTGCCCGGGCGCTGTCGGTGCGCCCGGAGTTTGTGCTGTGTGATGAGCCGCTGTCGGCGCTGGACGTGTCGGTGCAGGCGCAGGTGGTGAACATTCTGCAGGATCTCCAGCAGGAGCTGGGGCTGACCTATCTGTTCATCGCTCACGACCTGTCGATGGTGCGCCATATTTCGACGCGGATCGGGGTGATGTACCTCGGCAAGCTGGTGGAAGTGGCCCCGGCGAATACGCTGTATCAGCACCCGGCGCACCCCTATACCCGGGCGCTGCTGGCCGCGGTGCCGCAGCCGGATCCGCGGATCCGCAATCTGGAGCAGGCGACGCTGCGCGGGGAGATCCCCGGCCCGACCTCGGTGCTGCCGGGCTGTAAGTTTTGCAGCCGCTGTCCGCACGTCATGCCGGTGTGTCGGCGCGAAGAGCCAGCGATGCAGGAGATTGCCCCCGGCCATTTCGCGGCGTGCTGGTTATTTAAGGTGTGAGGATGTTCCTGACGGCGAGAAAGCCTTAACATTCAATTCGTACAGTGAATGATTACAGGAGTCGCCATGACGCAGGCAATTATGCTGCAGGGCACCGCCTCGGATGTGGGTAAAAGCGTGCTGGTGGCGGGCTTGTGCCGCATTTTTTATCAGGATGGCTGGCGCACCGCCCCGTTTAAGGCGCAAAACATGGCCCTCAACTCCGGGATCACCCCGGACGGCAAGGAGATGGGACGGGCGCAGATCATGCAGGCCGAAGCCGCCGGGATCGCCCCGGACGTGCGGATGAATCCGGTGTTGCTTAAGCCCACCAACGTCAGTCAGGCTCAGGTGGTGCTGATGGGTGAGGTCGCAAGCTCGATGGATGCGGCCTGCTACCACGACTTCAAGCCGCGCCTGCGCGAGCAGATCGCCGGGGTCTACCGCAGCCTGGCGCAGGAATATGAGATCCTGGTGCTGGAAGGGGCCGGTAGCCCGGCCGAGATCAACCTGCGCGATCGGGATATCGCCAACATGGGGATGGCGGACCTCGCCGAATGCCCGGTGATCCTGGTGGCGGATATCGATCGCGGCGGAGTGTTTGCGGCAATCTACGGCACCCTGGCCCTGCTGCAGGCGCACGAGCGCTGGCGGGTCAAAGGGGTGATCATCAATAAATTTCGCGGTGACGTGGCGCAGCTCGCCTCCGGTCTGGAACAGATTGAGGCGCTAACCGGCGTACCGGTGCTCGGCGTCATGCCGTGGCTGGAACTCGATCTGGACGAAGAGGACGGCGTTGTCTTGCAGCGTGGGAACAACCAGCGCCAGCCTGCGCGGGATATCGATATCGCGGTGGTCCATCTGCCACACATTGCCAACTTCACCGATTTTAACGCCCTGTCGGCGCAGCCGGATGTCCGGGTGCGCTACGTCAGCCAGCCGCAGGGGCTGGACGGTGCCGACCTGGTGATCCTGCCCGGAAGCAAAAATACCCTCAGCGATCTGAACTGGCTGCGCGAGAGCGCGATGGCGCACGCGGTGCTGACCCGTCAGCGTGACGGCGTGCCGCTGCTCGGGATCTGCGGCGGATATCAGATGCTGGGCGAGACCCTGATTGATGAGGTCGAATCCGGCCTCGGGCGCATGCCGGGCCTCGGGCTGCTGAACACAACCACCCGCTTTGCCCCCCACAAAACCACCACCCAGGTGAAGGCCCGCATGGCGGCGTCGTTGCCCGGCTGGCTGGGGGCGCTCGCCGGGATCCCGCTGTGCGGCTATGAGATCCACATGGGACAAACCGTGCTGGGCGAGGGGGCGCAACCGGCCCTGTGGCTGCAAAAAGAGCACGGACATATAGCCGACGGCGCGGTGAGCGACGACGGGCTGGTGTGGGGCACCTATCTGCACGGGCTGTTTGACAGCGATGTCTTTACCCGCGCGCTGGTGGATGGCCTGCGGGCACGTAAAGGTCTGCCTGCGCTGGAGACGACATCTGATTACGCCGTTTACAAAGCGCAGCAGTTTGACACCCTGGCGCAGACGATGCGCCAGCACATCGATATCCAAAAAATTTATCAGATCATGCGTGAGCATCAGGAGTTAACGGAATGATTTTAGTGACCGGTGGGGCGCGCAGCGGGAAAAGCGCCCACGTCGAGGGGTTGGTCGCCAGACAGTATTCGCAGGTGCTGTACATTGCCACCTCGACCCTTACCGACGATGAGATGGCGGCGCGTATTGCCCGCCATCGCGCCCAGCGGCCTGCGCACTGGCGCACGCTGGAGGGCTATCGCGATCTCGGGGCGCTTATTCGCGAGCAGGCGCAGCCGGGGGAGGCGGTGATCGTCGAGTGCATTACCACCCTGCTGGCGAATCTGCTGTACGACGAATCGGGCGGGGCTGACCCGGAAACGCTGGATTTTGCGCCGCTGGAGACGTTTCTCCATCAGCAGATCGACGGGCTGATCGACATCTGCCAGCAGGCCAGAGTGCCGGTGTACATCGTCACTAACGAGCTGGGGATGAGCATCACCCCGGAAAACCGGCTGGCGCGCCATTTTGTTGATATCGCGGGCCGGGTGAATCAGCGCCTGGCTCAGGCGGCAGAGGAGGTCTGGCTGGTGGTATCAGGGATTGGAGTCAAAATTAAATGAGATTAAGCATGTTGTGGGCAACGCTGCGCCTGATGAGCCGCATTCCGGTGCCGGAAAAATGGGCCGACGGCGTGGAGTTTCGCCAGCTGGCGCGGGGCGTACCGTGGTTTGTGCCGATCGGGGCCCTTATCGGCGGGCTTGCCGCCCTGGTGGCACTGGTGGTCAGCCAGACCGGCGGCGGGATGTACATTGGCGCAGTGGCTTACGTACTGGCGCTGGTGCTGCTCACCGGCGGGTTCCATCTTGATGGGCTGGCCGACACCTGCGACGGGATTTTCTCCGCCCGCAGCCGGGAGCGGATGCTGGAGATCATGAAGGACAGCCGGCTGGGCACCTTTGGTGGCCTGGCGCTGGTGTTCTCTGTTCTGATCAAAGTTTCCGCTGTGATGAGTCTGGCGCATCTTCCGGCGAGCCAGTGGTTTACGCTACTGGTCTGCGCCCCGGTTGCCGGGCGCTCGGCGCTGGTGCTGGGAATGTACGGCCAACGCTACGCCCGCGAAGGCGAAGGGATGGGCAGTCTGTATATCGGCCAGCTCAGCGTGCGCGAAACGGCGATAACCCTGCTGGGCGGGGCGATTGCGGTCGGGCTAATCGGCGGTCTGCACGCCCTGGCGGCGCTGCTGGTTAGCTACGTCGCGACTGCGGGTCTGGTGCGCTATCTTCGCCGCCGTCTCGGCGGGCAAACCGGCGACACGCTAGGGGCGCTGGTAGAGAGCGCGGAGATAGTGTTTCTGCTGGCATTACTGTGGGTCTGACAGATGCGATTTTTTCTGGTTCGTCACGGGCAGACTGCCGCTAACGAGAGCGGTCTGTTCTACGGCAGTACCGATGTCCCCCTGACTCCGCACGGGGTCGAGCAAAGCACGCAGGTGGCGGGAATGCTTGCGGATGTTGCATTTAGCCAGGCGCTTTGCAGCCAGCTTCAGCGCGCGCAGCAGACCGCGCAGCTGATTATCGCCGCCTCAGAGATCGATCCGCGTCTGAACGAGATGCACTTTGGCCGCTGGGAGATGCGCCACTTCAGCAGCATCGCCGAAGAGGAGCCACAAGCCTGGCAGTGCTGGCTGGATGACTGGCAAAACGCCACCCCCGGCGGGGGCGAGCCGTTCCCGCAGTTTGCCGAACGGGTCAAAGCGGTGGCCGATGAACTGACCCTGCGCCAGGAGCCGGGCGACATGCTGATCGTGGCGCATCAGGGGGTGTTAAGCCTGCTGCTGGCCCACTGGCTGCAGATGCCGACGGAGTCGCTGTGGCATTTCCCGTTCAGGCAGGATGCGTACACGATGGTCGAAAATCGAGGCGGATTTATGATGTTACGCGTATTTAACGACCGAAGCCCTTTTCGGTCAGATGAGTGAGACGAGCAAGCATGCAGACGATACAGGAACTGGTGGCGGCCATCCGGCCACTGGATGAGTTTAAAAAAAACCAGGCCACCCGGCACATTGATGGCTTAGTGAAACCGCTTAACAGCCTTGGACGGCTGGAAGCGCTGGCCGTGCAGCTGGCGGGGATGCCGGGGCTGACAACGCTCGATAATCTGCAAAAAGAGATTATCGTGATGTGCGCCGATCACGGCGTGTATCAGGAGGGCGTCGCCATCAGCCCGCAGCAGGTGACGCATCTGCAGGCGCTGAATATGCTGAAAGGCACCTCCGGGGTTTGCGTGCTGGCGAAAAGCAACCACACCTCGGTGCTGCCGGTGGATATTGGTATCGACTGTGAACCGATAGAGGCCATGCTGACTCTGAAAGTGGGGCGCGGCAGCGGCAATATCGCCCAAGGCCCGGCGATGTCGCGCGCTGATGCCGAGCTTCTGCTGCTGCGCAGCGCCCGGCTGGTGCAGCAGCGGGCGGAACAGGGCATTGCGGTATTTGGCACCGGCGAGCTGGGGATGGCCAATACCACGCCCGCCTCGGCGATCATCAGCGTGCTGACCGGCTGCGATCCGCATGAGGTGGTGGGGGTTGGCGCGAACCTGCCTGCGGAACGCCTGCAGCATAAAGAGGCGGTGGTCCGTCAGGCGATTGCGGTTAACCAACCCGATCCTACAGATGCCATCGACGTGCTGGCAAAAGTGGGCGGTTACGATCTGGTGGGGATGACCGGGGTGATCCTCGGCGCAGGTGCGTGCGGACTGCCGGTGGTGCTGGACGGGTTTCTCTCCTATGCGGCAGCAATAGCCGCCTGCCAGATCGCGCCCGAGGTGAAGCAGTACTGCATCCCGTCGCACTTCTCGGCAGAAAAAGGCTCCCGACGGGCGCTGGAACACCTCGACTTAACCCCGTATCTGTATCTCGATCTGCGCCTCGGCGAGGGCAGCGGCGCGGCGCTGGCCATGCCGATTATCAGTGCGGCCTGCGCCATGTACTGCGAGATGGGGGTGCTGGCGGAAAGCGGGATCAGTTTGCAGGCGTAGGGTAAGTGTTCTCTTGGTGGAGGCTGCGCATGCGGGATGCCATCATCTCCCGTGCCAGCACCGTACCTGCCGCCACGATCAACCCTATCAGGGTCGCCAGGATAACCATCAGAGCTTTGCCTGGCCCCTCTTTTCTCAGTGGCAGCGAAGGCTGCATCTGGAAGTGATAAGGCGTGAAGTCGATATGGCCGAGATTAATGGCCTGCAACGCGTGGACAGCATGTTCGCGGTTCTGTACCGAGACATCCATCTGAGCAACGTCTTTCAGTGATTGCTCAATTTTTAACTTTTCAGTCAAGCCATTGGCGCCGAGTGAAATGGAATAATCAGGATCGTCTTTAACCGCCTGGCCGTTGCTGTACACCGGCGCTTTCAGACCTGCAGCATTGGCGACCTGTAAAGCATAGCCCAGACGTTCCAGCTTCACTTTGTGTTGGCTTTCAAGATTAACGCGATCGAGTATCAGGCGCTCTTTTTCAGCGTCTATCTTTAACCCGACGGCATTTTTTATACTCGCGAGAACCTCTTTTTTAACGTCAGCGGTAATAAATTCAACGTACTCGTGCAGCACCTGTTGGGCCTCTTCTGGATCAGGTGCTGTAAAATTCAGCGTCCAGGTCGTGAACGGGGAATCGTCTTTCTTTTTAGGATCGCTGTTGTCTACCGCAGTGAATTTTTGCGAGACGTTAACAATAGTGCGATAGACATCGTTCTTATCCACATTCCCCTTTTTCAGTAATGCCTGGACATACGGGGACTGTGCCAGGAATTGTTCGTGAAGCTCCTGTGATTCAAATTTCTTCAAAAATAACTTATAGAGCGTATCCGCATCGAAAGTGGTATCGACTTTCAGTATCGTCAGGTTGACCAGCGCGCGACTCAATTCCATCACATCCGCCGTTTCCGGTGGGGTAATAACGGCCTGGCTGGTCCATTTTTTTGGCAGCAGAAAACTGGCCGCCAGCCCACAGAGCGCAAACAGCAGCGTAATCGCGATTATCTGTTTTTTGGCCGCATAAAGTGTAGATAACAGGTTCAGTAAATCGATTTCTTCCTGGTGTGGTGCCACAAGCGGATAAGAAGATGGGTGATCAAATTGAGTGGTTTTCATTTCTTTGGAAGACATCACTGGCCAGTTTTAAAGTAAAAAATACCCGTTTAAAGGAGCGCGGGAGCGGATGTTAAGCCGCAGTAGCGCAAAAAAATGAGAAAAAGGCGGGTTTTTTTTAACCTCCATAAAGGTTGCATATTTTTCCGGATGACAAAAAGCCCTTTTTCCCGCGAACAGGTTTAGGGCTTGTGCCGGACTGTGCTTTGACCTGTTATCACCTTCAGGCGTCAGTATCTGCCACAGGGGCAGCGTTTTTACTATGACCTGTGACTGAGGCGCGCCAGCTGGCGCTGATGCCATGGCCCGAGGATCAGCACCGTGGTGAGCGCGCCGAGCAGGGCGCAGAACATGTCGGACTGGGTATCCCACGGATCGCCCTGGGTGCCGAGAAAATCGTCCGCGCCTTGACCCATCGCCAGCGCAGCCCACCACTCAATAAGCTCATAGGTGGCGCTGATCGCCAGTGCAATACAGCACACCAGGAAAGCGGTCATTTTGCGGCCGTTGACGTAGCCGCCGCGCACTAAGATCTCCCGGGCTGCCAGCGCAGGCACCAGCCCCTGGAAGAAGTGACCCAGCTTGTCGTACGGATTGCGGCTCAGATTAAATATCTCCTGCACCTCAAAACCGAGCGGCACTTTGGCGTAGGTGTACATGCCGCCGACCATCAGGACGATCGCATGCCAGAAAATCAGGGTGTAGAGCAGGGGGGTCAGCGGGTAGCGCTGTTGAGTGGCGAGCAGCAGGGGCACGATAATCACCACCGGCGTGACTTCCATCAGCCAGGTGATACGGTCCCCGGTGTAGAGACCGGTATAAATCAGAACCAGCAGCAGGAGCAGCGCGCCGCTTTTTAATGCCAAAGAGTGAGTCATGTCAGTTAACTTTGCCGGAAAATGATCACTATCTCCTCGGTCGGTGAAAAACACAATGCTTGATGCCGCAGGATAAAAAAACGGGGCCCTGTACGGCCCCGTTTAGCTTCATTAACGATTAGAACGACTTGCGTAAGCGCAGGCTGAAGGTGTGCGCCTGATAGCGATCGCCTGCCTGCAGATCGTAGCGCGCGTCGAAGCTCAGTTCATTCGCATCGTACAGCGTGCTGCCGATTGCCAGACCCGCCATATCTTCAACCGGTGAGGCACCCTTGGTGATAAAGCTGGTCTCACCGATGGCATCAGCGGCGTAGGTCGCATGGCTGCTGACCTGACGGTTGTCGTACTGGTGGATCCAGGATACTTGTGCGAACGGCGTCAGGTTACCCAGGCCAGTGGCGAAGGTTTTCTCGATGCGGGCACCGATGTCGCTGACCACAGACTGGGCGTGCGTGCTGCCAACATCCAGCGCCATACCGTTGCCGCCGGTTTCGTTGTAGCCATCAACGTGCTGATAACCGTAAGTCAGCGCGGCCAGCGGGGTAAGAACCACATCTGCTGGCAGCGTGAACGGATAGCCGAACTCGGTTTGCAGGGTGACCGACTGACCGTTGAATTTACCGTGTGCGGCCCCGGAGAAGCCGGTGAAATCAGCGCGACGCACGGAGCTGTAGTTCTGACGGTTCAGACCCGCAGAGAGGTTCAGGTACCACGGTTCGCCGGTGTAGCCTGCGTAACCAATCACGCCGTAGTTGTCGGCGGTGGAGTTATTGCCGCTCAGGTTGTCTTTGCCGTGAACCGAGGTGTTGCTGTAGTTCACCGCGGCACCCAGACGCCAGTCGTCGCCCAGCGCACGGTCGGCACCGATGATCAGACCGCCAAACTTCGCCGTGTAACCGCTGACCTGATCGCTGCTGTCCTGACGGGCATAACCGCCAAACGGTTGACCCCAGACGATCCAGTTGCTGGCGTAGTCGTCGCCGGTTGCCACACCGCTGGTGCCTGCAGCTTGCGGATTACGCACGGCATCGATGTGTGCACCCACCACGGCCTGCGCGGTAGAGGTGGCAACGGTTGCCGCCGAGCTGGCGTTGAGGTTCTGGCTGGTGGACAGCTGTTCGCCTGCGCGGTTCGCTTCGGACTTGCCTTCAACGGCCAGGGAGGCGTTGTAAAGATCCAGCAGTTGAGGAGAGGAAATGCCGGTGTAGCTTGCCAGGCCACCCAGTGCCGCGGTGGCGCTTGGGATGGTTGCCCAGTCACGTTTGGCAGGCTGCGCAGGGGCTGGAGCGGCTGGCGCAGGCTGCGTTGGTGCCGTCACAACCGGAGTGGTGACGGTTGGTGGGGTTACTTCTGGCTGTGGCTCAGGCTGCGGTTCTGGCTGCGGCTCCGGGATAACCGGCGCCGCGGCCAGAGTTAACACCAGCGCTTTGCTTTCTGCTTCTTCGTAGACGGAACCTTTCACTTCACCGGTGTAGCCCAGCGCGTGGTAATTCAGGCTGTCGGCGTTATAGTGGGTCTCGCTACCGGCGGCATTGATCACCACATAGCGCTGGCCTTCGGCAAACTTGTAGGTGCTGCCGGTGCGCAGCAGATTGATGCTGGAGCCCGCGTCGACCGTGGCATTGCCGCTGACGTTCAGGCGACCATAGCCAGTATCAGTCTGCAAATCGCCGTTGGCGGTGGTCAGATCGGACACGCCGGAAATCAGCGTGGCGGCCGCTTTCTGATGGTAATCACCGGTAATATTGATGCTGTTGTTAACCTGCAATGAAGCTGCTTCATTCACCACCGTGCCGTTTGGCACGTTTACCGGCTCATCCATATCCAGCGAAGCCAGATTCATGATCATCCCGCTTGCGGTATTCACGTTATCGTTCAGCAGCAGCGAGCCGGTGCCGAATACCACGTTGGCGCTGGTCAAGGTGCCTGTCTCGCCTTCGAGGCCGGTCAGCGTGCCCTGTGTGGTGGTGCCGCCGTTAATAACGAACGGCAACGTGCTGTTGGAATAAATATCACCGCTGATGA
The DNA here is from genome assembly GCA_049284415.1 of Leclercia sp. Lineage (GTDB taxonomy): Bacteria > Pseudomonadota > Gammaproteobacteria > Enterobacterales > Enterobacteriaceae > Enterobacter. Next base: position 292,876 of record JBAPXW010000019.1, on the reverse strand, counting down.
CACCGGTGTTGGTCAGCGTCACCGCCTCGCTGGAAAGGGTGTTAACATACAGGGCATAGCTTCCGCCGGTTAACAGGCCATTATTAACGATGTGCGTTGACGGGCCTTGATTTTTGTAGCTCCAGAGATAAATCCCACTCCAGCCACCGTTGAGTTCACCGTTGTTGACTATCGTGCCGAGGGTGCTGCCATTATTACTGTCACTGTAGATAGCGGTTTCAATGCCGGTGATCTGACCATTATTTTCAAGGCTGTCGATGGCACCCGAATTATACACGCCATACCAGCTGCCATTAATCTCGCCATCATTGATGAGCGTCGTCATCGTGCCCTGGTTATCGATCCCCGAGGCGCCGTAATAGTTGGTTAAACCCGCCTGGATGGTTCCGGTATTGTGCAGCGTGCCAATGGTGCCGCTGTTATAAATGGCGCCGTTCTGCCCCATAAACACATTACCGGTATTGTTCGCTGAGGTAATGAGGCCCGCATTAGTTAAATTATTGATGGTGCCCTGATTGCTGATACCGCGATAACCGATAATTTCGCCGTCGAGGGTATTGGTCAGATTGTCAATCGTACCCGCATTGCTGATAATCCCGGGGAGATTAATACCGTAGTTATTATTTACCGCGTCGCCCTGAAGGGTACCGCTGTTGGTCAAATTATTCACCACGCCCGAGGCGCTCACCGCCACGACATTGCCAGATTGATATTGATTATTACTGGTAATGGTTCCGTTGTTATTAAAGGTGCCGACCGTACCCTCAATCTGAACAGTATTGTTACTGGTAAACAGCAGGAATGAATCAGCACTACTGATGACACCATCGTTGGTCAGGGTGTTGACGGTGACGCCTTGATTGACCGATAACGCCGGTGCAGGTGTGCCGATAATCGTGCCCTGCTCGGTGATGTGCACCAGGTCCGTGGAGTTGGCAATCTGAACATTGCTGACCGGTGAGTCGATGATCATGTCTGAGGTTGCGTAAGACTGCGCTGCCGTTGAGGCCAGCAGCAGGGAAATAAGCTGGCTGAGTCGTTTCTTTTCCATGGTGTTCCGTCATAACGTTGCGAGAGTTGTGCAATAGCAGGTGTGATTTTCTTCGGATTAATCCGATATCTTCGGGCGCAGAATATACAACTGGTTGCTAAAAACAATAAGCTTTGCTTAATTATTTCTTGCTGAAACAAACCCTTAATTTTTGTGGTGTTTATAATTTGGTTTTAGGCTGGTAGCGGTTATGAAGATATATCCTCACATTTTGCAGGGAACACTATTGATTAGTTTATCTTTATTGTTCGCCGGCTGTGTTTCACACGACCCCGATAGCGACGGAAAGCAGATCGCCGCCCGTAGTGGTCTGATCAGTGAAATAATTAACACGTCGTCGTTCCCGATCGCCGCCTGGCAGCGAATGACCCCTCCGGTGCATTCACTGCGGGTCTACATTGAGGGCGATGGCTTTGCCTGGAAAAGCCGCACCCAGCCATCCAATAACCCCACACCGCGTAACCCTGTCGGCCTGATGCTGGCCGCTGCGGATAATCGCGAAAATGTGCTGTATCTCGCCCGGCCCTGCCAGTTTATCGGGCCACCGTTACCGGCTACGTGCCGCGTTAATGTTTGGACGAGCGAGCGATTCTCGCCAGCGGTTGTTGAGGCGATGAACGAGGCACTCAATCACGTTGTGCAGCGTTATCCGGGGGTGAAACTCGACCTGGTGGGGTATTCGGGCGGAGGAAATATTGCCGCGCTGCTGGCGGCCACCCGCGACGATGTGCGCTCGCTGCGTACCGTGGCGGGCAATCTCGACGTTGCCTATGTGAATGAGATACATCGTGTTACCCCAATGCCTGCGGCGCTCAGCGCTATCAACAGTGCTTCAGCACTTCGCAGATTGCCGCAGGTTCACTACAGCGGTGGGGCGGATGACACCGTGCCGCCCGCAGTCGCCCGGCGTTTTCAGCAGGCCGTTGGCGGGCGATGTGCTCAGGTTGAGACGATAGACGGCATGGCGCACGGCTCTGACTGGCCGGCAGTATGGCCGCAACTGCTGGCGAAGGGGTTGCCTGACTGCTGAGAAAAAGAGAGTCGAAAATTGATAATGAGATTTATTATCAAAAGTGCTTTACGGGCTAAAATTAAAGATGTATTTTAAATGCATGTTTAGAGCCGGAGTCAATTATGAGCCATCACAGAATCCCTAAAAACTGGACTATCAAACGTTCAACCCCTTTTTTTACTAAAGACAGCGTACCCGCTGCACTCCTGAGCCATCACAACACCGCCGCCGGTATTTTTGGCCAGCTGTGCGTGATGGAAGGGACCGTGACCTACTACGGTTTCGCCAATGAAGACGCGGTCGAACCTGAAGTGAAAGTGGTGATTAATGCGGGTACTTTCGCCACCAGTCCACCGCAATACTGGCACCGTATCGAAATGACCGACGACGCACAGTTTAATATCAATTTCTGGGCCGAACCGGCGTTCTCCGGCGATGAAGTGTACAGCGCTAAAAAAGCATAAACCCGAGGCTCCCTTATGCTTTACCCGGGAGCCTGGTCAGACGGTGTGAACGATCATGATGAATTTCTTTACGCAGTTTTCAACGAAGGTCGACTACGGTGAGCGGGAGTTTTGCACAGAGCCGCTTCTGCAGCACGGCGCTGAATATCAGGAATACTTGTCGTGCGACGCGCCGTTTTTGCCAGGGGGAAATCCCGAGCGGTTAACGGTGTTCGGTTCGCAGAAAGCAAAAAACCAGCCCTAAGGCTGGTTTTTCTAAAGAGTGGTGCCCGGACTCGGAATCGAACCAAGGACACGGGGATTTTCAATCCCCTGCTCTACCGACTGAGCTATCCGGGCAACGGGGCGAATTAAAACCGATCCGCTCCATGTCGTCAACGAAAATTGCTGAATTCGCTACTGACCGCACACTCTGTCGCCAGCTTGCTGCTTTCTCAGGCAAAAAAGGCGGTCCACAGGGCGGAGAGCGGCATCGCGATGACCAGCGCGGGCAGCATATTGACCACCGCAAACATCTTGATTCCGCAAATCCTAAGCCCCGTTGCCAGCAGCAGCAGGCCACCAACGGCGGTGAAGTCTGCCATCATCGCCGGGGTCGTGAGCGGTAAGATCAGCGTGGCGCAGGTCGCGAGCGCCAGCTGGATAGCCAGCATTGGCACGCAGATCGCCGCCACCGCAATCCCTAACGTGGTGGCAAAGATGGTGGCGGTAAAGAAATCGAGAAATGATTTGGCGATCAGGATGCTGGGGTCGCCGGTCATCCCTTCCTGCATCGATCCAAAAATCCCGGTGCCGCTGGCGCAGAACAGAATAATGATCGCTACATAGCTCTGGATAAATGTCTCGTGCGAGCCACCTTTCGCCTGACCCCGAGAGAGCAGGTTTTTGGCTTTGCCGACGGCGCTGTTGATGCCTTTTTCAAGATAACAAAACTCGCCAATCAGCGCCCCGACAAGCGTGGCCAGCACCATCACCGGCAGGTTGGCGCATTTGATCACCAGCAGAATACCGATCCCCAGCGAAGCCAGACCAAAAATTGAGGGCATGGAGGAGCGAATACGCTCCGGTAATCGCTGGCTCAGCACGGCGCCAAGTACGCCACCCAGCAACACGGCACTGGCGTTGATAAAGGGTCCAATAACCAAAGTAAACTCCCGTTATTTACTCATTGATATTGCATTATTATTGCTCTTTTCAGGCAGTAATCACGCTGCTTTAATGCTTTTTTTGCATAATGATTCCTCCTTGCACCCCCTGGTGAAAGGTGACATTATTGCGCGAATTTTCTCCTCTCAGATACGGGGCCGCCAATGAACAAATTCTTTATTGCTGCGCACATGCCTCGCCGTATCTACGCTTCTTATTCTACGCTCACCGTGCGGTGAGGGTAACGCAGGCTCACTGCAGGACAACAGTAAAACCAGACGCGTTCTGTTTTTACTGATGTCTGGCGGTCGGAGCTGAACTCCGGTCAGACACATTCGTTGGGCAGGGAAGATTCCCTGTCCGGGGCTTTTCTCGCCTTGCACGGGTATTTGCGCTTATGAAAACAATGAAAATTGCCGTCAGCCGTGAGCTGGCGTCCGCCCTGTCTACGCACCGGGAAGTGGTGACGCTGGATAACACAGATTTTACGGACGTGGCGGCAGTCGTCATTACCGTCGCTGATAGTCACAGCGGCATCCTCGCGTTATTGAAACGTACGGGCTTTCAGCTGCCTGTTTTTATGTTCTCAGAAGAGTCGGTAGACGCGCCCGCTGGCGTCGACGCGGCGATCAGCGGTAAAGCGCAGGAGTGGCTTGAGCTGGAAACGGCCGCCTGTCGCTATGAAGAGAACCTGCTGCCGCCGTTTTTCGACACCCTGAGCCAGTACGTGGCGATGGACAACAGCACCTTTGCCTGTCCGGGGCATCAGCACGGGGCTTTCTTCAAGAAGCACCCCGCAGGCCGCCAGTTCTTCGATTTCTTCGGCGAGAACCTTTTCCGGGCCGATATGTGCAACGCCGACGTGAAGCTTGGCGATCTGCTGATCCACGAAGGTTCTGCCAAACACGCGCAAAAGTTCGCGGCGAAGGTGTTCAACGCCGACAAAACCTATTTTGTGCTGAACGGCACCTCGGCTGCCAACAAGGTGGTGACCAATGCGCTGCTGACCCGCGGTGACCTGGTGCTGTTCGACCGCAATAACCACAAATCTAACCACCACGGGGCGCTGATCCAGGCCGGGGCTACGCCGGTCTATCTTGAAGCGGCGCGCAACCCGTTTGGCTTTATTGGCGGCATTGATGACCGCTGCTTTGACGAAGCTTACCTGCGCCAGCAGATCCGTAACGTGGCACCGGAAAAGGCTGATGAAGCGCGTCCGTTCCGCCTGGCGGTGATCCAGCTTGGCACCTATGACGGGACGATTTATAACGCCCGCCAGGTGATCGACAAGATTGGCCAGCTGTGCGATTACATCCTGTTTGACTCTGCATGGGTCGGTTACGAGCAGTTTATCCCGATGATGGCGGATAGCTCGCCGCTGCTGCTGGAGCTTAACGAGAACGATCCGGGGATCTTTGTGACCCAGTCGGTGCATAAGCAGCAGGCCGGGTTCTCCCAGACTTCGCAGATCCACAAAAAAGATAACCATCTTCGCGGCCAGGCGCGTTTTTGCCCGCATAAGCGTCTCAATAACGCCTTTATGCTGCACGCCTCAACCAGTCCATTTTACCCGCTGTTTGCGGCGCTGGACGTTAACGCCAAGATCCACGAAGGGGAGAGCGGGCGTCGGCTCTGGGCGGAGTGCGTCGCGCTGGGCATTGAAGCGCGCAAGGCAATTATCGCCAACTGCAAAATGATTCAGCCGTTTATCCCGCCAGTGGTGGCCGGGCGTCCGTGGCAGGATCATCCCACCGAGACTATCGCCCGCGAGCTGCGTTTCTTCAGCTTTGAACCGGGGGCGAAATGGCACGGGTTTGAAGGCTATGCCGAAGATCAATATTTTGTCGACCCGTGCAAGCTGCTGCTGACCACGCCGGGAATCGACGCCCAGAGTGGGAAATACACCGAGTTTGGTATTCCGGCGACCATTCTGGCGCACTACCTGCGTGAGAAAGGCATCGTGCCGGAGAAGTGCGACCTCAACTCCATTCTGTTCCTGCTGACCCCGGCGGAGAGCGCAGAGAAGATGGCGCAGCTGGTGGCGATGCTCGGCCAGTTTGAACAGCATATCGAAGATGACACCCCGCTTGCGGACGTTCTGCCGACCATCTGGAAGAAATACCCGGTGCGCTATCGCGACTACACCCTTCGTCAGCTCTGCCAGGAGATGCACGATCTGTACGTCAGTTTTGACGTCAAAGATCTGCAGAAGGCGATGTTCCGCCAGGAGAGCCTGCCCGCCGTGGCGATGAACCCGCAGGATGCCAACCAGGCCTTTATTCGCGGTAACGTCGAGCTGGTGCGCATCAGCGAAGCCGAAGGGCGTATTGCCGCCGAGGGCGCGCTGCCGTATCCACCGGGCGTGCTGTGCGTGGTGCCGGGTGAGCTGTGGGGCGGGGCGGTGCAACGCTACTTCCTCGCGCTGGAAGAGGGCGTCAATCTGCTGCCCGGTTTTTCACCGGAGTTGCAGGGCGTCTATAGCGAGAAGGATGCGGACGGGATTAAGCGCTTGTACGGATATGTGCTGAAATAAACGATTTCCCCCTCCGACAGGAGGGGGAAGTTAAAGCTATTAGTGCGCGATGGACTGGGTACCTGTTGGCGTACGAACATGTTTGTACTTGAACAGCACCATGAACGCGAAGGCCAGAACCAGTGAGTAGCCTGCGAAGATCAACCACACCGGCTGCCAGTTAGTAATCCCGTTAGTGGTGTACATCTCAACCACTTTACCGCTCACGATCCCGCCAAGAATACAGCCGAAACCGTTGGTCATCATCAGGAACATACCCTGAGCACTGGCGCGGATTTCTGGACGCACTTCTTTTTCCACAAACACCGAACCTGAGATGTTGAAGAAGTCGAAGGCACAGCCGTAGACGATCATCGACAGAACCAGCAGCACGGTACCGAATGCCGATGGGTCACCGTAGGCGAACAGGCCGAAACGCAGCATCCACGCGAAGATACTGATCATCATGACGTTCTTGATGCCGTAGCGGCTCAGGAAGAACGGGATGGTCAGGATAAACAGGGTTTCGGAGATCTGCGAAATCGACATCATCACCGACGCGTGTTCAACGATAAAGCTGCCAGAGAACAGCGGGTCGTTATCGAAGCTGTGCAGGAAGGTGTTGCCGAACATGTTGGTGATCTGCAGTTCTGCACCCAACAGCATGGAGAAGATAAAGAAAATCGCCATGCGTTTGTTTTTAAACAGCGCGAAGGCATCCAGGCCGAGCATGCTGCTCCAGCTCTGGTCTTTCTGCTGATTAGAGACCGGAATGTGCGGCAGCGTCAGGGTGAACAGAGCCAGTACCACGGAGAGCACAGCACCGATATACAGCTGCATATGGCTCAGCTCGAAGCCGGAGAAGCTCACTGCCCACATCGCCATGATAAAGCCGATGGTGCCCCAGATACGAATCGGTGGGAAATCGGTGACGATGTCCATACCGGCTTCTTTCAGGCGATAGTAGGAGATGGTGTTAATCAGGCCCAGCGTTGGCATATACGCCAGCGAGTTGAACAGGATAACCATAAACATCGCCCCTGGCGTTGTGACCTCGGCTGCCATAAACAGCGTTCCGGCTCCGACCAGGTGACAAAGGGCGTACACCCACTTCGCACTTATCCATTTGTCCGCCACGATCCCGAGTAACGTCGGCATAAGGACGGCGGCGATACCCAAAGAGCTGTAGACCGCGCCAATCGATGCGCCATCGAATTTGAGCGTGACAAACATGTAGGAGCCGAGCGTGGTGAGCCAGCTCCCCCACAGGCAGAACTGCAGAAACGATAAGATTTTAAGCTGCAGCTTAAGGTTCATGTAACTTTCCTCACAAGAGAGCGGGCTGTGTGTTGAATTAAAAACATTTGTGTACGGTATTTGATGCAATTCTATCAGCAGGTGGCGTGATGTTTTGTTACCTCCCGCAAAAAAATGCAATCCTTATTAATTTGCAGTCTGGATTGTGATGCAAATAACAATTTCGTATGGATGGCGCGCGGGTGCAAGAACCCTCTCCCGCAGGAGAGGGTGAACCGTGGAGGATTACTTACGACGATAGTTCTTTTGAGCCGTGTTGACCTTATACAGGTAGCGGCGTGACTCAGCTGCGGGGTGACGGGTGGTCAGGGTCTGGTAAACATCCCCTGGCGTCATGCTGTTGATGATGCTGGCCGCTTTAATTTTATCGCTGGAGAAGACCCGCAGCACGCTGCCTGCACCACCGTTATAGGCGGTGATCACCGCATACCGGCGCGAGGTGGGGTTATCAATGCCGCTCAGGTAAACATTGTTCAGCATCGCGAGATAGGCGGTACCGGTATCGATATTGCTGGCGGGATCGAACAGATAGTTACGGCTCGGCGTGCCGGAACGCCCCTGCGAGCGGAACACGTCTTTCCCGGCGCTGTGCTGGACAACCTGCATCAGACCCAGCGCATCGGAGCGGCTGACGGCGTACGGGTTAAACGACGACTCGGTCTGCATAATCGCCAGGATCAGCGACTCATCAACGCCGTATTTACGCGACGCCTGGCGGACCATCCCCACGTATTTATGCGCACGTTTGTCGAGGTGGTTTGGCACCAGGTTGATGGTTACGCTGTAGATAATGCGCAGGCCGTTGCTGCGGCTTTTCAGGCGCGTTTGCAGCAGATAGTTGGCAAAGCTGTTGGCGCGACCTTCCCAGCGAATGGCCTGTCCGGTTTGATCCACCACCTGACCGTACAGGTACGGCTCTTTGGAGATAGTAATGTCGTCGACGTCGGAATAAAGGTCGATAGAGCCCGGATCGTCGCCCATCAGCAGGGTTTTGACGATCGCCTGGCGTAAACGCGCCGCGGGGTCGGTACCTGCGATCGTTTCGACCGTGATGGTGCCATCATCAAAGTTGATGTGGCTGCGGGTCTGATAAGCGTCGGTGTACTTAACGTAGTCCTTTGGACCTGCGATCAGGACTTCGTTAAATCCCCAGATATTTTCGATGTTGTGGGCAAACTGCCCCATCAGAATGTCAAAACCGTTAGTGTCCTTCACCCAGGCTTCGTTATAGCTATCGCCTTTTTTACTGGAAGAACACGAAACAAGTAACGGTGCAACAAGAGCCAGCGCTAAAAATTTTTTCATCATTCCGGGATGCGTGTTGTGTTTGTTTTGGTGCTGCTTCGCCGGGTGGCGCTACGCTTACCCGGCCTACAAACCGTGGCCCGTGCAAGCGTAGCGCCGCCGGGCATCAGCCCGCAGATTATTATTTTTCTGGCGGCGTGTAGCCTTCGATGTGCACGTCTTTCCCTTCAAACAGGAAATCGACCATCTGCTGCTCGAGCAGCTTGCGGTGTTCAACGTTCATCATATTGAGCTTCTGCTCGTTAATCAGCATGGTCTGCTTCTTCTGCCACTGCGCCCACGCCTCTTTAGAGATCTCGTTATAGATGCGCTTACCCAGATCGCCTGGATAAAGCTGGAAATCCTGACCGTCCGCGTCGCGTTGCAGGTAGGTACAAAAAATTGTTCTGGCCATACTCATTCCTCTTTGTCGCCCCGGAGCTAAACCATTGCTCCGACACGTAATTGCTGTAACAGGCGCTCTACAGGGGCCGCCAGTCCCACTGACGGCGGTTGCGCTAAGTTATACCAGAGAGCGTTGCCTTCATCCATGCACGCGGTGAATGAGGACACGGGAAGCCACATTGGCACGATATCCAGGTGGAAATGGCTAAACGTGTGGCGAAACGCGGTTAACTGCCTGAGAGTATCGCCGCTGATGCCGCGTTGTGCCAGCCAGTCGCGCAGGCTGGCTTCATCTTCAAACTGTGGAAAACAGAACAAGCTTCCCCACAGCCCGCTCGGTGGACGCTGGGCAAGAAACACCGTTTCGTCGTGCTGCATCAGCAGAAAATAGCCGGTACGTTCCGGTAGCGTCTGCTTTGGTTTTTTACCGGGATACTGCGCCCAGCTGTGGTTGGCGTAAGCCACGCAGATGTTATTCAGCGGGCAAAGCTCGCATTTGGGTTTGGATCGGGTGCAGACCATCGCCCCTAAATCCATCATCGCCTGGTTAAAGCGTTCCACGCCTTTGGCTGGGGTAACCGCTTCGCTGATTTCCCATAAACGTTTTTCAACGTCCTTCTTGCCCGGCCAGCCGCTCACGGCGGAGCAGCGCGCCAGCACGCGTTTTACGTTGCCGTCGAGAATAGGAAAGTGTTTGCCCAGTGAAAGAGAGAGAATCGCACCAGCGGTAGAGCGCCCGACGCCCGGCAGATCGGCAACCTCCTCGAAGGTTTCCGGGAATTTACCGTTATGTTGGGTGACCACCTGCTGCGCGGCTTTATGCAGATTGCGCGCGCGGGCGTAATAGCCGAGCCCGGTCCACAGATGTAATACTTCATCGAGCGGGGCGTGCGCTAAATCGCTTACCGTTGGGAAACGCGCCATAAAGCGCTCAAAGTAAGGAATAACGGTAGCGACCTGCGTTTGTTGCAACATCACCTCAGAGAGCCATACTTTGTACGGCGTTTTTTCAATTTGCCAGGGCAGGGTTTTACGCCCGTATTTGTCGTACCAGTCCAGCACCTGGGCTGAAAATTGAGAGGCTTGCATGGTCTTCGCTTCGCGATATCAGGGACGCAGATTGCAGCACAGAGGCATTCGGCTGTAAACCGGATCTTTCCCATGCTTGCATCCGACCTTTAACTTTGGATAATGCGCGTTTCCCGAACATTCTCACAAGCAGACAACTCTTTATGAAAAACGACGTCATATCACCGGAATTTGATGAAAACGGTCGCCCTCTGCGCCGTATTCGCAGCTTTGTCCGCCGTCAGGGCCGCCTGACCAAAGGGCAGCAACATGCGCTGGATAACTACTGGCCGGTGATGGGCGTTGAGTTCAACGAACAGCCGCTCGACTTCGCTGAGCTGTTTGGCCGCGACGCACCTGTGACCCTGGAGATCGGTTTCGGCATGGGCACCTCGCTGGTTACGATGGCGAAAGTGCGTCCTGAGCAGAACTTTATCGGTATTGAAGTTCACTCCCCGGGAGTCGGCGCTTGCCTGGCGACGGCGCATGAAGAGGGCGTAGAGAACCTGCGCGTCATGTGTCACGATGCGGTAGAAGTGCTGCACAAGATGATTCCTGACAATTCTCTGAACATGGTTCAGCTCTTTTTCCCTGACCCATGGCACAAAGCACGTCATAATAAACGCCGTATCGTTCAGGCACCCTTTGCCGAGCTGGTAAAGAGCAAGCTGAAGCTGGGTGGCGTTTTCCACATGGCGACCGACTGGGAACAGTATGCGGAGCATATGCTGGAAGTGATGTCGACGCTCGACGGGTATAAAAACCAGTCGGCAAGCAATGACTACGTACCGCGTCCTGACTCACGTCCGGTAACGAAATTTGAACAGCGTGGCCATCGTCTTGGTCACGGTGTATGGGACTTAATGTTCGAGAGGGTGAAATAATGGCAAAGAATCGTAGCCGTCGTCTGCGTAAGAAAATGCACATCGAGGAATTCCAGGAAATTGGATTTTCCGTCGCATGGCGTTTCCCGGAAGGCACCAGTGTAGAACAGATCGATAAGGACGTTGATGCCTTCATTGATGAAGTCATTGAGCCGAACAAGCTGGCCTTTGACGGCGGCGGCTATCTGGCGTGGGAAGGTCTGATCTGCAAGCAGGAAATCGGTCAATGTACCGAAGAGCAGCAGGCTATCGTGCGTAAGTGGCTGGAAGACCACAAATTAGAAGAGGTGCGCGTGAGCGAACTTTTCGACATTTGGTGGGACTAATAAAGCATCAGGGGCCAGCAATTGCTGGCCCGTTTTGTATGAGGGAGTATTTATGATGCGCAAAACGCTGCTCGCGGCGGCTTTAATGACCACCGCACTGACTGCTCACGCAGAGTACAAATGCGAAGTCACGCCGCGCGACGATGTGATCCTGAGCCCGCAAACCGTGCAGGTGAAAGGCGAGAACGGCAATCTGGTGATCACCCCGGATGGCAACGTTATGTTTAACGGCAAGCAGCCCACCCTGAGCGCTGCCCAGCGCGAGCAGGCCAAGGATTATCAGGCCGATCTGCGCAGTGCGCTGCCGTGGATCAACGAAGGTGCGCTGACCCGGGTTGAAAAAGGCCGCGTCGCGCTGGATAAAATCATCGCTAAAGAGGTAGGGGAGAGCAGCAACATGCGCTCGCGCCTGACCAAACTGGACGCGCAGCTCAAAGAGCAGATGAACCGTATTATCGAACGTCGCACCGACGGCCTGACGTTCCACTATCAGGCGATTGATCAGGTACGCGCCGACGGACAGCAGCTGGTGAACCAGGCGATGGGCGGTATTTTGCAGGACAGTATTAACGAGATGGGCGCCAAAGCGGTGCTGAAAGGCGGCGGTAATCCGCTGCAGGGCGTACTGGGTAGTCTGGGCGGCCTGCAAACCTCGATTCAGAACGAGTGGAAAAACCAGGAAGCGGATTTCCAGGCATTCGGCAAAGACGTGTGTAAACGCGTGGTGTCGCTGGAAGAGAGCCGCAAAGGGTTGGTCGGGTCGCTGAAGTAGTTTTGCTTCAGTGCGGTCTGCTCCCCTCACCCTAACCCTCTCCCCAAAGGGGCGAGGGAATGGTTTGCTCCCTCTCCCTTTCAGGGAGAGGGCCGGGGTGAGGGTAGACGCTTTTGCAGGGTGGTTAATATCTCTTCTAAGACACCTTCCTCATTATTCCACAATTCATTATTCCAGAATCGAATCACAGTCCAGCCTTTCAGGTTCAACCAGGCGGTTCTGCGTTGGTCATATTCTTCTCTTTCATCATGTTGACCACCATCCAGCTCTACTGCCAGACGTGCCTCACAGCAGGCAAAATCAAGAATGTAATGACCAACGGGATGTTGTCGGCGAAACTTAAAACCATAAAAATGACGCGCCCTTAGCAAATACCAGAGGCGTCCTTCTTCAGGCGTCATATTCGTGCGTAAGTGTTTTGCGTTATCCATCCCCGTACTCTGCCAGCTAATTCCTCAGCCAGCAGAGCGGGATGTAAAATCCTGAATCGTGCTTCAGGATTCTTCAGCGAGGAACAGCTCAAGAAGGGAGTTTAAGAACAGCTTGCCGTGCTCGGTGATCTGCCAGTTGTCGTCGCACTCGGTCAGATAGCCCTGCGCCAGCGCGGCGTCAATCTGTGGGCGGATGACCGCTTCGGACAGACCGGTATAGCAGGCAAACTCTGCGCGCGGGGCGGGTTCCAGCAGGCGAAAGCGGTTCATAAAGAACTCAAACGGCTTGTCGTGCGCTTCAACGTCATGCTGACGCTCCAGATAGCGCCCTTCCATATAGCCACGCGGGTGGCGCGTTTTGGTGGTTCGCAGGATGCGCCCGTCCGGGAAGCTCACTTTGCCGTGTGCGCCGCAGCCAATGCCTAAGTAATCGCCAAAACGCCAGTAGTTCAGATTGTGCTGGCACTGGTAGCCCGGCTTTGCATAGGCCGAGGTTTCATACTGCTGATACCCGGCAGCGGTCAGCAGCTGGTGGCCCTGCTCGAAGATATCCCACAGCGCGTCGTCATCGGGCAGCACTGGCGGGCGCGAGCCAAACAGCGTGTTGGGCTCAATGGTCAGCTGATACCACGAGAGGTGCGGTGGGTTCAGGTCGATAGCCTGGCGCAAATCGTCCAGCGCTTCGTCCAGCGACTGATCCGGCAGGCCGTGCATCAGGTCGAGGTTAAAGCTGCGCAACCCCAGTCCGGTCGCCAGGTGTGCGGCGCGCTTTGCCTCATCCGGGCCATGAATACGCCCCAGACGCTGCAGTTTTGACGCGCTAAAACTCTGCACCCCAATCGAGATGCGGTTCACCCCGGCGCGCTGATAGTCGACAAAACGATCGGCCTCAACGGTGCCCGGATTGGCCTCCATGGTAATTTCTGCATCCGCTGCCAGATTCAGACGTGCGCGCACGCCGTCGAGCAGCGTCTGCATCGCCGGGCCCGAGAGCAGGCTCGGCGTACCGCCACCGATAAAAATGGTCTTAACTTCACGTCCCTGCGCGTAAGCAACGTCGGCATCCAGATCCTGCAACAGGTGCTGAACGTAATCGTCATGCGGTACTTCACCCTTCAGCGCATGCGAATTGAAATCGCAGTACGGGCATTTCTGCACGCACCACGGGATGTGAATATAAAGACTCAGAGGTGGCAAATTAGCCATTACGTAACGCTTCCAGTAACAGTTTCAGTGCGCGCCCACGATGGGAAATCGCGCTTTTTTCTTCACGGCTCAGTTCGGCCGCGGTCTTGCCCTCAGAAGGGACAAAGAAAATCGGATCGTAGCCAAAGCCGCCACTGCCTGCCGCTTCGCGGGCGATGACGCCGGGCCAGCTGCCGTGACAGACCAGAGGGGTCGGATCCTCGGCATGACGCAGATACACCAGCACGCAGTGGAATTGCGCCTGGCGCTGTGCATCCGGAACGTCTTTCAGGGTTGCCAGCAGCTTTTCCAGATTTTGCTGGTCGCTGGCATCAACGCCGGAATAGCGGGCGGAGTAGATCCCCGGCGCGCCGCCCAGCGCATCTACCGCCAGACCAGAATCATCAGCGATCGCAGGCAGACCCGTAATCTGTGCTGCGTGACGCGCTTTCAGGATAGCGTTTTCAATAAACGTCAGGCCGGTCTCTTCGGCAGAGTCCACACCCAGCTCGGTCTGGGCAACGACATCCAGGCCAAAATCATTTAACAGCGAGGCCAGCTCGCGCACTTTACCGGCGTTACCGGTAGCGAGAACAACTTTTTGCATGGTTTAATCCTGTGGTATCAGTGCCGCGACGTCCGTCGGGATATGTTGCGGATTAACAATTTTGACCTGCTTGTGGCGGCCCAGTTCACCCTTCTCGAGGACCACCTGGCCTTTGGCGACGCGAAACTGCTTCGCCAGATATTTCACCAGATGCGCATTCGCCTGGCCGTCCACCGGTGGGGCGGTGATGGCGACTTTTAACTCGTCGCCATGCAGCCCAACAATCGCGTCGCGGCTGGCTTTCGGCTGAATATACAGCCGTAAAACCAGCCCGTCGGCGCAGGTGCTGACAGCACTCATAGTGCCATCCACAGCCCCGGCAGCAGGATGTTGCCCGTGGATTGCAGCAGTTCAGCGATACCCATGTTGAGAACATACAGCAGCAGCACGAGGATCATCGGCGAGAAGTCGATTCCGCCCATCGCTGGCAGCAGGTTACGGATCGGGCGCAGCAGCGGCTCGGTCAGCTGGATTAACGAATATTCCACCGGGCTACGGCCCCGGCTGACCCAGCTCATGATCGCCATCACCATCAGCACCCAGAACACCAGCAGGCCGATTGTTTTCACCAGGATCAGCACGGCGGCGATCCAGATGATCGGCTGGAAGGTGACGACCATAAACAGCACGATCGCTTTGATCACACATAAAATCAGCGCCACTAACATTGAGGCGCTGTCGATCGGCCCCATCGGTGGGATCACCCGGCGCAGCGGCCCGATGATCGGCTGGGTCACTTTGACGACAAACTGCGAGAAGGGATTGTAAAAATCACAACGGGCCCACTGCATCCAGACGCGCAACAAAAGCACCATCGTATACAGTTCAATGACCGTTGAGAGCAAGAAGGTCAACGTCTTCATGGCGTTCCTCAGGTTTCCTTAGTATGGGGATTATTGGGTGTAATCGCGCGCACCGAAAATAGCCGTTCCGATGCGCACCATGGTGCTGCCAGCCGCGATAGCGGCGTCCATATCGTCCGTCATGCCCAGCGAAAGCGTGTCGACCGTCGGGTAGCGCGTTTTAAGCGCCCCAAATGCTACAGCCATTTGCTGGGCGACGGCAAATTGCCTGTCGTAATCGGGTTCCGGGGCCGGGATCGCCATTAACCCGCGAAGCCTAAGGCCAGGAAGCACCGCAACCTGCTCCGCCAGCGCATCCAGTTCGTCCAGCGTAATGCCTGACTTGCTGTTTTCGTCACTGATATTGATTTGAATCAGCACGTTAAGCGGTGCCATATCCGCAGGGCGTTGCTCGCTAAGACGTGTGGCAATGCGCAGGCGATCGACGGTGTGGCACCAGTCAAAATGCTCGGCGACCAGACGGCTTTTGTTCGACTGCAGCGGCCCGATAAAGTGCCATTCAAGGTCCGTATGGCCGTTTTCGCGAAAGAGGCGAATTTTCTCTACCCCTTCCTGCACGTAGTTTTCGCCGAATGCGCGCTGGCCTGCCGCGATTGCTTCTGCGATGGCGCTCGCAGGCTTGGTTTTGCTGACTGCAAGCAGCGTAACTTCTTCTGAAGCACGGCCGCAACGCGTTGCTGCGGCTGAGATTTTGTCCCGGATCTGTGCCAGGTTGTGCGCAATGTCGTTCATTTTCCGAGGATCATTATATGGATATGGAAGAAATTGTGGCCCTTAGTGTAAAGCATAACGTGTCGGATCTACACCTGTGCAGTAATGCGCCGCCCCGCTGGCGGCGGCGAGGCAAAATGGAGTTTGCGCCTTTTCCCGGGCCTGACGTCGTCGCGCTGATAAAAAGCTGGCTCAGCGATGAACAGCAGGGCACATGGTGCGCCTGCGGGCAGGTGGATTTTGCCGTTACGCTGCAGAATCAACAGCGCCTGCGCGGCAGCGCGTTTGCTCATACCCAAGGCTGCTCGCTGGCGCTCCGGTTGCTGCCGGAACACTGTCCGCAGTTGCGGTCGTTGGGTACGCCGCGCGCGTTACCCGAGCTGCTGACCCACGATAATGGTCTGATTCTGGTGACGGGCGCGACAGGCAGCGGTAAATCCACCACCCTTGCGGCGATGGTCGATTTTCTTAACCGCTACAGCGACGGGCATATCCTGACGCTGGAAGATCCGGTGGAGTTCATCCATCAGAGCAAGCGCTGCCTGGTCCAGCAGCGGGAGATTGGCCTGCACTGCCCGACGTTTGCCGAGGCACTTCGCGCCGCACTGCGTGAAGATCCTGACGTCATTCTGCTGGGGGAACTGCGCGACAGCGAAACTATCCGTCTTGCGCTGACGGCGGCGGAGACCGGCCATCTGGTGCTGGCGACGCTACATACCCGTGGCGCGGCCCAGGCCATCGAGCGGTTGGTGGATGCCTTTCCCGCCCAGGAAAAAGAGCCGGTGCGTAAACAGCTGGCGGGCAGCCTGTGTGCGGTGCTGGCGCAAAAGCTGGAGAGGGATAACCAGCAGGGGCGGGTTGCGCTGTTTGAACTACTGATCAATACGCCTGCGGCGGCAAATCTTATCCGCGAAGGCAAAACGTATCAGCTGCCCGGTGTGATCCAGACCGGGCAACAGGCAGGGATGCAAAACTTTGAGCAGAGTCTGGCCGAGAGAAAGGCGCAGGGGCGGCTGGGGTAAACCGCGCCATACCTTGTATCCTGCGGTGCGGGCGGTAGAATCAGACTCTGACCTGCACTCACAGAAAGCGGCTATGTCATCCCAACCGAATCAAAGTCTGATTGACGGCATTCGCTGTCTGCAATATCTGGTCTCCAGCGGCCGCGCTATCGGTTGTCGTGAACTTGCGCGGCTGATGGGGATCAACACCACGCGAGTGAACCGCCTGCTGATGTCGATGGCCTCCATTGGGCTGACCATGCAGGATGAACAGCGGCGCTATCTGCCCGGCCCCGGCATTCATGCCCTGGCGGCGCAGGCGATCCGGGGTTCCGAGCTGTTTTCCCGCGCGCTGCCGCAGCTGGAACGGCTGGCACCGCGCGATATCGTGGTGGCGTTGGGCGTGCTGTGGGAAGACCAGGTGATTTATATCTGGCACTCAGTGCCCGGGAGCCAGACCAGCCAGGCGCTGGCCGGTTACCATATGTTGCCTGCGTGGCAATCGGTTATCGGGATGTCACTGCTGGCCGCCGAAACGGACGCGGCATTAATACCGCGCTTTAGCCCGGAACAGTGGCAGCAGCTTGCGCCCCATGTTGCGCAGCAGCGCCAGCAGGGGCGGGTTATCTGGCATCATGACGACGGCGAGATCTCAATGGCGCAGCCGGTGGGTGCCCATCATGCCGCGCTGGCGTTTGCCGGCATGTGGAATATTGACGAGCAGAGCATCCAGAGCCGTCTTGCTGCCCTGACGGCGCTCAACGGCAAACTGCTGGACATGTCGTGAGTGCGGGCACTGCTTCGGGCAGGGCTCAGTAACCCTGTTCGAAGAAGCTTTCGAGGATAATCACTGCGGAGGCGGAATCAACGCTGCCTTTGTTGAGGGCGCGAAAACCACCGTGCTCAAACAGGCCTGCGCGGGCTTCGACCGTGCTCAGGCGTTCATCGTGCAGCTTGATTGCCACGCCAAAACGACCGTGGATCTTATTGGCAAAATTACGCGCCCGGGCGGTCAGCGGCTGCTCGGTGCCGTCCATGTTTAAAGGCAAACCGACGATCACGGCCTCCGGCTGCCACTCTTTTAACAGACGTTCAATCAGATTCCAGTCCGGGGTGCCGTTTTGCGCCTTGATGGCCGTCAATGGGCGGGCGGTGCCGGTAATGCGCTGGCCAATCGCCACACCGATACTTTTGGTGCCGAAATCAAATGCGAGGAGAGTGCCGCTCATCAGGCATGCCCCGCTACGCCAGGCATAGTCTGGATATCGATGCCAATCAGTTTTGCAGCGTCACGCCAGCGATCGGCGATCGGGGTTTTAAACAGAATGTTTAAGTCCGCAGGTGCCGTCAGCCAGGCGTTGTCGAGGATCTCCTGCTCAAGCTGGCCTTTTTCCCACGAGGCGTAGCCAAGCGCCACCAGCACTTCGGTAGGGTGGTTTTCCGTACCCAGCGTCTCCAGCACGTCGCGGGAGGTGGTGATAACGGTGTTGTCCGAAATACGGATGCTGGAAGCGAAGCCCGGCGGCGTATGCAAAATAAAGCCGCGCTCTTCGGCCAGTGGACCGCCCAGCATAACCGGTTTATCGAGGCGAATTTCAGGCACGCGTGCGTCCTGGGAAATTTTTAACTTTTCCAGAATGCCTTCAACGGTAAGATTTTCCAGCGGTTTATTGATGATGATACCCATCGCGCCATCATCGCTGTATTCGCAGATATAAACGACTGAACGACGGAAAATCGGATCCTGGAGAGCAGGCATGGCAATAAGAAAGTGATGCTGTAAATTCATTGTCAGAGATCTGTTTCCTGGTTTAAAAAGCGACAGCACCCAGTATGCGTAGAAACCCGGATACTGTCACTAACAGTATTGGCTGTGTTATTGCTTCAGACGTTTTTCAATCGCGTCCATCAGCATGCCGGTAATAGAGACCGGGAATTCCGCTTCGATCTCGCGAATACAGGTTGGACTGGTGACGTTCACTTCCGTCAGGCGATCGCCAATGATGTCGAGGCCGACAAAGATAAGCCCTTTGGCCTTCAGCATCGGGCCGACGCGGCGGGCAATTTCCCAGTCGCTTTCGGTCAATGGACGCGGTTCGCCGCGGCCACCTGCTGCCAGGTTCCCACGGGTTTCGCCACCCTGCGGAATGCGCGCCAGGCAGTAAGGTACCGGCTCGCCGTCCACCACCAGCACGCGTTTATCGCCATCAACAATGGCCGGAATGTAGTTCTGCGCCATGCAGTAGCGGGAGCCATGTTCGGTCAGGGTTTCGCTGATAACGCCCAGGTTCGGGTCGCCTGCTTTGACGCGGAAAATGGACGCGCCGCCCATTCCGTCCAGCGGTTTCAGAATGATATCGCCGTGCTTCTGCCAGAAGGCTTTCAGCTGGGCCTTGTTGCGCGTGACCAGCGTGTCAGGGGTCAGATCGGAGAACCAGGCGGTGTAGAGCTTTTCGTTACAGTCGCGCAGGCTCTGCGGTTTGTTAACGATCAGGGTGCCTTTCTCTTCTGCGCGCTCGAGAATATAGGTGCAGTAGATAAATTCGGTGTCGAACGGCGGATCTTTACGCATCAGGATGACGTCGAGTTCGGCCAGGGGCAGCTCCTGCTCGGAGCCAAATTCGTACCATTTATCGTAATTCTGCTCGACGTTGACGATGCGGGTGCGCGCCCGGGCTTCGCCGTTAATCAGGTAAAGGTCGCTCATCTCCATATAATGGAGCTGGTAGCCGCGACGTTGCGCTTCCAGCAGCATAGCAAAGCTGGAATCTTTCTTGATATTGATGCTTGCGATGGGGTCCATCACGATGCCGAGCTTAATCATTGTCTTCTCCGTTAATGCTTCAACCTAAATCGCCAAAACGCACCTGCAGGGCAGTAATGGCGGTCAGCGCGGTGGTTTCAGTACGCAGAACGCGGGGTCCCAACAGAATATCAGTAAACTGGTAGCGTGCGGTCATGGCGATTTCTTCCGCCGACAGACCGCCTTCCGGGCCAATCAGCAGCCGCACGCGCTCAACGGGCAGCGGCAGCGTGTTGATGCTGGCGCTGGCGCGGGGATGCAGGTTGAGCTTCAGGCCCTGCTCCTCTTCGGCACACCAGGCTTCGAGATCCATCGCCGGGCGGATCTCCGGGACGCGGTTGCGGCCAGACTGTTCGCAGGCGGCAACGGCGATTTTTTGCCACTGCTGGAGCTTCTTGTTCAGACGTTCGGCATCCAGTTTAACGCCACAGCGCTCAGAAAAGAGTGGCGTAATGAGGCTTACACCCAGTTCGATCGATTTCTGGATAGTGAATTCCATTTTTTCACCACGCGACATCACCTGGCCCAGGTGAATATGCAGCGGTGATTCACGATCGTCGATTTCGCCACGCAGGATGCTGACCTGCACGCTTTTTTTATCGGCGCGGGTAATTTCGGCGTCAAAGACCTGGTTTGAACCGTCAAACAGCTGAATCGCCTGGCCTGCACCCATCCGCAGCACGCGGCCAACGTGGTTGGCGGCCTCTTCGGACAGAGCAATTTCACTGCCTGCGGTAATCAGTTCCGGGTGATAAATACGGGGAATGCGCATAGTCAAAGAATTCCATCGATCTGCCCCCTCAGCCCTGTGGAGAGAAGGTGAGGGCGAGGGGCGAATAAACAATTCCCGCTAGTGTAGGTTAGCTCTTTTGCGCCTGGCAAGCGCGCTGCACATATGGGTTATGATTCCCCTGCACTTTGGCGATGCGCTCGTCGCGCTGACACTCCCAGTCCGTCACCGGATACAGTTTGTCCCAGGCGTTAAACAGCTGGGTTTGCTGGCGCGAGAGGGTGAGTTCATAGCGATCGCGCATATAGAAGTAGGTCCGGGCGATGCTGCCGCGAGCGCGGCTCGGCGGCTCGGCGAGCTTCTCTTTAAAATCAACCTTCATGGCGCACTGGCCGTACTGGCCTTCGCCGCCGTTCCACTGGCTGTACATAAAGTTACCGCGATCGCCATTCACCTCGCCCACCGCAGGCTGCAGGTTATGCATGTCGATCTCCATCTTGCGGTAGCCCGGATCTTTGTCGCAGTTTTTACGTCCGCCGTCCTGCCAGCACTGTCGCTGGTGGCCGAACTGCCATGCCGGAACCACATGTTCCCATTCGATTCGGCTGGCACGGTTCTCATTTTTACGCACTTTGTAGCCACAGGACGCAAGATCCACGACCCCTTTTTTGCCCTGCCAGTTAATTTTGCAGCCGCAGTAAAAATCGCCCGCAACGTCGGCGTTAACCTTAACGCCAGCGGCTTTGGCCTGAGAGAAACTGTTGATACCGTCGGCCAGCGCATGGCCTGAAAATGCCGTCGTCAGAAAGGCGACCGCGAGAGAGAAATTACGGGACATCGTGAACTCCGTGTCAAAACGAGCCCGCAACGTAGCGAATGTTGTTCTGGTATGCAATCAGTCAGATCATGAAAGTTCCTGATGATTCCGTCGGTTACTCGGCAATAAGCGGCTCACCGCATTTTACGCAGCGGTAGGTCGCCTCTTTGCGCACCACCCGGTTATGACGACGCACGGTAAGCTGATGCTGCTGACACCCGCAGCGGTAGGGGAAGGTATTGCGTTGAACGGAATCCAGCTCGAACTGATGCGTGCGGCGCGCCGGGACGCCGAGCACCGCTTCCATCATCCACTTCCACTCTTTGCCGTGGGGCGCGACGCGGCCAAAGTGCTTCCACACCAGCAGATGCGCCAGCTCGTGTGGGACCACTTCGTCGATAAAAGCCTGCTGGTTTTCCAGCAGCAGTACGGGATTCAGGCGGATCTCGTACGCTTCCAGCCAGGCAGTTCCCGCTGCGGTGCCGCGTTGCTGCCAGACCAGTTTCGGTTCCGGGTAGTTCCGGGCAAGCTTCAGGTTAGCCTGTTCCAGTTTGTCGCGCAGGCAGCGCTTAAGAGCTTGCTGGAGCGCAATGGGAAGACGGGGTGTTTTCATAGGGGCAGAGCATAGAGCGTGCGGCGGGGCGGTGCAAGGGGCTTCCTCCCGGGCGGGAGGAAGCCTGGTCCATCAGTCGTGAGCGCCGATTTCGCGCAGCGGACGGCCTTTCATCAGGTTGCGTTCGATATGTTCCAGCGACACGTGCTTGGTTTCAGGAACCAGCCACAGGGTCAGGATGATAAACAGCAGGTTCAGGCCCCCATACACCCAGAAGGTATTGGCATTGCCCAGCGTGTCGAGCATGGTCAGGAAGGTGGCGCCGACGATCATGTTGGCTATCCAGTTGGTGGCGGTGGAGCAGGTGATGCCAAAGTCGCGGCCTTTCAGAGGCTGGATCTCAGAACACAGCACCCAAATCAGCGGACCGGCGCTCATCGCAAAACCGGTGATAAACATCAGCAACATGCCTACCGCAAAGTACTGTGCGGTGGTCGAGTGGATGCCCATGTGCATCATCGTCCCCAGCACGCCCATTCCTACCGCCATCACCAGGAAGCCCAGCGTCAGGGTCGGTTTACGGCCCCAGCGATCCACCAGGCCGATGGCAATGAAGGTCGCCAGCACGTTGGTCAGGCCGACGATCACCGTGCCCCACATCTGCTCGGTGGTGTTGGTGTATCCCGCCAGCTCAAAGATTTTGGGCGCGTAATACATGATGACGTTCATCCCGGTGAACTGCTGCATCACCTGCAGCAGCACGCCGAGGAATACCGCCCGACGGAAGTTGCTGTTCTCTTTAAACAGCGCCCATCCGCTCTGCTTAACCTTCAGGCTTTCGCGGATTTCATCCAGCTCGTTTTTCGCTTCAGCACGGGTGTCGCGCAGGCGCAGTAACACCCGTTCCGCATCGTTAAAGCGTCGTTTGGCGGCGAACCAGCGCGGGCTGTCCGGCAGGAAAAAGACGCCAATCAGCAGCAGGATCGCCGGGATAATGATCACCCCGAGCATCCAGCGCCATGCGCCGCTGTAGCTGAACGCGGTATCGGAAAGATAGGCCCCGAGAATACCGATGGTGATCATCAGCTGGTACATAGAGATCATGCTGCCGCGAATTTTCTCGGGTGCGATCTCGGATAAATAGAGCGGAGCGGTGTAAGAGGCGACCCCGACCGCCAGGCCCAGCAATACGCGGGAGGCAATCAGCACTTCAACGTTGGGGGCAGCGGCGGAAAAGAGCGAGCCGGCCACAAACAGGATCGCGCCAATCATCAGGCTCTTCTTACGCCCGAGCTTGAAGGAGAGCCAGCCGCTGCCGACCGCGCCGACCGCGGCACCGAACATCATCGAACTGACCACCCACTCCTGGGTGTGGGCCGTAATCTGGAATTCATCGGTAATAAAGGGCAATGCCCCGGCAATGACGCCAATATCCAGACCGAAAAGTAATCCCGCCAGTGCGGCGAGGAAGCAGACAAAAAACGTCATTGTCCTGTTGGACGTCCGCCCTTGTTTATTATTGTCAGGCATTCAGCCCTCCCTGTGGGTTAGTTGTTTTGTCATTGTAAAGATTTGATAAGGAAACAGTAAAAATATGTCAGAGAGGCGGAGGTGACAAAGAGAGTAATCCGAAAGGGCGCAGAGTTTGTCTTGATGTAAGCGATTTCAGGCGGGGGAACGCGCGGCAGAAAAGCAAAAAGCCAGCACGAGGCTGGCTTTTTCACACAAGCGGTCAGTCGATTATTTCAGACCGGCAGCTTCACGCAGCTGAGCCGCTTTGTCGGTTTTTTCCCATGGGAAATGTTCACGACCAAAGTGACCGTAGGCAGCGGTTTCTTTGTAGATTGGGTGCAGCAGATCCAGCATCTGGATCAGACCGTATGGACGCAGGTCGAAGAACTCGCGCACCAGCAGAGTCAACTGCTCCGTAGGCACTTTTTCGGTACCGAAGGTTTCAACCATGATGGACGTTGGCTCTGCCACGCCGATGGCGTAGGAAACCTGGATTTCACAGCGGTCAGCCAGGCCTGCAGCAACGATGTTTTTTGCCACATAGCGTGCTGCGTAGGCGGCAGAACGGTCAACTTTAGACGGATCTTTACCAGAGAACGCGCCGCCACCGTGACGTGCCATGCCGCCGTAGGTATCAACGATGATTTTACGACCGGTCAGGCCGCAGTCGCCCATTGGTCCACCGATAACAAAGCGGCCCGTCGGGTTGATGAAGAATTTAGTCGACGCATTCAGCCACTCGGTCGGCAGAACCGGCTTGATGATCTCTTCCATCACTGCTTCCTGCAGGGATTTCTGATCGATGTCTTCGGAATGCTGAGTCGACAGAACCACCGCGTCGATACCGACAATTTTGCCGTCATCGTACTGGAAGGTGACCTGACTTTTTGCATCCGGACGCAGCCACGGCAGGGAGCCGTTTTTACGCACTTCAGCCTGACGCTGCACCAGACGGTGAGCATAGGTGATTGGCGCTGGCATCAGCACGTCGGTTTCGTTGGTCGCATAGCCAAACATCAGGCCCTGATCGCCCGCGCCCTGTTCCAGCGGATCGGCACGGTCAACGCCCTGGTTGATGTCCGGGGACTGTTTGCCAATGGCGCTCAGTACCGCGCACGAGTTGGCATCAAAGCCCATATCAGAATGTACATAGCCGATTTCACGCACGGTGTTACGGGTGATCTCTTCGATATCAACCCAGGCACTGGTGGTGATTTCACCGCCAACCATAACCATGCCGGTTTTGACATAGGTTTCACACGCTACGCGCGCCTTCGGATCCTGCTCGAGGATCGCATCCAGCACCGCATCGGAGATTTGGTCAGCAATTTTATCAGGATGTCCTTCTGATACGGACTCGGACGTAAACAGGTGTTTTGCCATGTTATAATTTACCTAAGGAGAATTTGGTTAGCTCAAACTGTTGTGTGGGATAGCCATAGCAGTATTTTCTGCCAGGTCTTACAGACGATGACACTGGCAGTCTGAGTGTTAATCGGTATAGATGGATTAACATCTGGACGGCTATTTTAGGTCACTTCTTCGCCCGATTTCCAGCTTTTTTTGAATCCTCTCTCACGCCCTTGAAAACCCGGCTGGAAATTTTTCCTGACGGTGCTGGCAATGCCCACATTTATATTTTGCATTTTCCCTGTCATGTCGGTATAAAACGCGGCGCGCGGCTCATACAAAAAGCACACGACGTTACTGCGTGTCGCCACTTCCAGCCGGGTAAAGCAGTGCATTTGTAGCTTTAACTTGTCGCGAGTTTTTTCAAACTTGCGTGGAGGTGAGTCGAGATAATGAACCGTCGTTTTCTGCTTAAATCGTTCTGCCCCTCAGGCCGGAACGTGTTCCCCGCCATTCGCATTTCTAATCTGCAAACCTGCCGATGTTATACCCATCTCGGCGCTTCTCAGGATTCCAGGGCCGGTATTACGCTTTGTGATGAATGAACAAGGGCGCTCTTGTCATTACAAGAGTTTTCTCGTGGTTTCGCCGGACCTTGTCATACAGAGTTCGGATACGTGTTTTACAATGATATGAATAAGAAACCGGTCGCACGACCCGGCTTTCAGCATTCTGTGCTGGATAAGTGGTCGGTTAATGGGTTGTTATCGCAGATTAACGCTGCGATAGTAGTCAACTGTTTTACACTGAATAGTCAGTTTTGAGGTTCGCTATGTCTGACGACATGTCTTCGGTTTCGCCTTCGTCAGCAGGCGAACAGGGTGTACTACGTTCTATGCAGGAGGTTGCGATGAGCTCCCAGGAAGCCAGCAAGATGCTGCGCACTTATAATATTGCCTGGTGGGGCAATAACTACTACGACGTCAACGAACTGGGCCACATCAGCGTTTGCCCGGATCCTGACGTACCGGAAGCTCGCGTCGATCTTGCCAAACTGGTGAAAGCGCGTGAAGCGCAGGGCCAGCGTTTGCCTGCACTGTTTTGCTTCCCGCAGATCCTGCAACATCGCCTGCGTTCGATTAACGCCGCTTTCAAGCGCGCGCGTGAATCCTACGGCTATAACGGCGACTATTTCCTCGTGTATCCGATCAAGGTTAACCAGCACCGTCGCGTGATTGAATCCCTCATTCACTCTGGCGAGCCGCTGGGACTGGAAGCGGGTTCCAAAGCGGAACTGATGGCCGTTCTGGCCCATGCGGGTATGACCCGGTCAGTGATTGTCTGTAACGGCTATAAAGACCGTGAATACATTCGTCTGGCGCTGATTGGCGAGAAGATGGGCCACAAGGTCTATCTGGTCATCGAGAAGATGTCTGAGATCGCTATCGTGCTGGATGAAGCCGAGCGCCTGAACGTGGTGCCGCGCCTTGGCGTACGTGCGCGTCTGGCCTCCCAGGGCTCCGGTAAATGGCAGTCCTCCGGCGGTGAAAAATCTAAATTCGGTCTGGCGGCGAATCAGGTTCTGCAGCTGGTCGAAATCATGCGCGAGAAGGGGCGTCTGGACAGCATTCAGTTGCTGCACTTCCACCTCGGCTCGCAGATGGCCAACATCCGCGACATCGCCACTGGCGTGCGCGAATCGGCACGCTTTTACGTTGAGCTGCATAAGCTCGGCGTCAACATTCAGTGCTTCGACGTCGGCGGCGGTCTGGGCGTGGACTACGAAGGGACCCGCTCGCAGTCTGACTGCTCGGTGAACTACGGCCTGAACGAATACGCCAACAACATCATCTGGGCGATTGGCGATGCCTGTGAAGAGAACGGTCTGCCGCACCCAACGGTGATCACCGAGTCCGGTCGTGCCGTTACTGCACACCATACCGTGCTGGTGTCGAACATCATCGGCGTTGAGCGCAACGAATACACCGAAGCGACACCGCCTGCTGACGATGCGCCGCGCGCGCTGCAAAGCATGTGGGAAACCTGGCAGGAAATGCATGAGCCGGGCACCCGCCGTTCGCTGCGCGAATGGCTGCACGACAGCCAGATGGATCTGCACGACATTCACACCGGTTATTCTTCCGGTACGTTCAGCCTGCAGGAACGCGCGTGGGCAGAGCAGCTGTACCTGAACATGTGCCATGAAGTGCAGAAGCAGCTCGACCCGAGCAACCGTGCCCACCGTCCGATTATCGACGAGCTGCAGGAACGTATGGCGGACAAAATGTACGTCAACTTCTCGCTGTTCCAGTCGATGCCGGATGCCTGGGGTATCGATCAGCTGTTCCCGGTGATGCCGCTGGAAGGTCTGAATCAGATCCCTGAGCGCCGTGCGGTGCTGCTGGATATCACCTGCGATTCCGACGGGGCTATCGATCACTACATTGACGGGGACGGTATCGCTACCACCATGCCAATGCCGGAGTACGATCCGGAGAACCCACCAATGCTGGGCTTCTTTATGGTCGGTGCGTACCAGGAAATTCTGGGCAACATGCATAACCTGTTCGGTGATACCGAAGCGGTTGACGTGTTTGTCTTCCCTGACGGCAACGTGGAAGTGGAACTCTCTGACGAGGGGGACACCGTGGCGGATATGCTGCAGTACGTTCAGCTCGATCCGAAAAAACTGCTGACTCAGTTCCGCGATCAGGTGAAAAAGACCGATCTGGACGCCGCATTGCAGCAGCAGTTCCTGGAAGAGTTCGAAGCCGGGTTGTACGGTTACACGTATCTGGAAGACGAGTAAGCCTTATTCCGGGGGGGCAGAGTGAGTGTCACAGACCGCACATCGCCTGTACTCACTTGAACCCGTATCAATTAGCGGCGATAATTCGCCGCAACAGGCAGTATTCGAATCAATCCCTTTCTCGTCGGGCTTAACGACGCGGAAGGGATTTTTTTTCATCTATTTTTAATGCATCGACGTTATAAAGAGGTCAGGACATGAGCACTTTAGGTCATCAGTACGATAACTCTCTGGTATCTAACGCTTTTGGATTTTTACGCCTTCCGATGAACTTCCAGCCGTACGACAGCGATGCGGACTGGGTGATCACCGGGGTGCCGTTTGATATGGCGACCTCCGGTCGCGCCGGTGGCCGCCATGGCCCGGCAGCTATCCGTCAGGTTTCCACCAACCTGGCCTGGGAGCATAACCGCTTCCCGTGGAACTTCGACATGCGCGAGCGCCTGAACGTGGTGGACTGCGGCGACCTGGTGTACGCCTTCGGCGATGCGCGTGAAATGAGTGAAAAGCTGCAGGCCCACGCAGAAAAACTGCTGGCTGCCGGTAAGCGTATGCTCTCTTTCGGCGGTGACCACTTTGTTACGCTGCCGCTGCTGCGCGCCCATGCCAAGCATTTCGGTAAAATGGCGCTGGTGCATTTCGATGCCCACACTGACACTTACGCGAACGGCTGCGAATTCGACCACGGCACCATGTTCTTCACCGCGCCGAAAGAAGGCCTGATCGATCCGAACCACTCCGTGCAGATTGGCATTCGTACCGAGTTTGATAAAGACAACGGCTTTACCGTGCTGGACGCCTGCCAGGTGAACGATCGCGGCGTGGACGACATCATCGCCCAGGTGAAGCAGATCGTCGGCGACATGCCGGTGTATCTGACCTTCGACATCGACTGTCTGGATCCGGCGTTTGCTCCGGGTACCGGCACGCCGGTAATCGGTGGCCTGACGTCCGATCGCGCCATCAAGCTGGTGCGCGGTCTGAAGGATCTGAATATCGTGGGGATGGACGTGGTTGAAGTGGCGCCGGCTTACGATCAGTCAGAAATCACTGCGCTGGCTGCAGCGACGCTGGCGCTGGAAATGCTGTACATCCAGGCGGCGAAAAAAGGCGAGTAAGTAATGATGCAGGCCGGGTAGCAGTGAGCGTTGCCCGGCCTGTTTCGACGTTACTTGATGCCGTCTGCGGACATGCGATCGCGAATATGCTGCGCACGCTCTGCAGAGGCAGGGTGGTCGTCAAACATTGAGCTTTGACGGCCCGCTTCCTGTTGTGCCAGCTTTTCGAAGCTGGTGGCTAAGCCCGACGGGTTGATGCCGCGTTTGCGCAACAGATCGTAAGAGTAGTCGTCGGCCTCAGACTCCTGACGCTGAGAGAACTGGGAGTTGACCAGTTTTTCGCCCAGATCGCCAAGCTGCGATTGAGACAGGCTTCCGACAATGCCCCCGGCAGACGCGGCCGCGACGCGAACGGCGTTGGTGCCGAGCGCAACCTGCATGCCTTTCTTCACGTGGCCCAGCGCGACGTGCCCCATTTCATGGCCAATCACCGCTTCGACTTCGTTGTCGGTCATCATATCCATCAGCCCGCTGTAGACGCGGATACAGCCGTTCGCCATTGCAAAGGCGTTAACGTCTTTCGCCATGTAAACCTTGTAGTTCACCGGCTGACCGTTGATGTTGTCGCCCAAAGCAGAAGAAATCTTGTTCAGACGCTGAGCGTAAGTGCTGCTTGCCGGGGCGATAGTGGCTTTACCGTCCATCTCCTTACAGGCTTCATCACTTAACGCTTTGACCTGAGCGTCGCTCAGGGTGTAGGCCTGAAACGCCTCAGCACCGGAGCTCATCAGCCCGCCAGAGTCCATATTCTGACACCCGCTAAGCAGGAGTGTCGTTCCCAGAGCCAGCACAATTGCACGCATTTTCATTATGTTGCTTCCGTACCCGTTAAACTCGATAAATTGCGAACGTTCTCCCTGCCGTCAGGCCGGAGTTTCACTCAGTATAAAGAATATAAACCACCGCGAGCGAGAAGATTGCGCAACGTGCGAGGCTGTTCCAGAGATTTCTTAACCGGCAAAAGAATGGTCCATGTACATGCTTTGTCGCTTGGGTTACATTGTTGGCACTTTTTTCCGGCGTAGCCCAAACCGCGCTGTCGTCAAGCCGAAACGGGTATGGCCATCAACATCCGATCTGGAGTCAAAATGTCCTCACGTAAAGAGCTTGCCAATGCTATTCGTGCGCTGAGCATGGATGCTGTACAAAAAGCCAAATCCGGCCACCCGGGCGCCCCGATGGGCATGGCTGACATCGCCGAAGTCCTGTGGCGTGAATTCCTGAATCACAACCCGCAAAACCCAGCCTGGGCCGATCGTGACCGCTTCGTGCTGTCTAACGGCCACGGCTCAATGCTGATTTACAGCCTGCTGCACCTCACAGGTTATGCCCTGCCAATTGACGAGCTGAAAAACTTCCGTCAGCTGCACTCCAAAACTCCGGGTCACCCGGAAGTGGGTTACACCGCAGGCGTTGAAACCACCACCGGCCCGCTGGGTCAGGGTATTGCCAACGCAGTGGGTATGGCGATTGCTGAGAAGACGCTGGCGGCGCAGTTCAACCGTCCGGGTCACGACATTGTTGACCACTTCACCTATGCGTTCATGGGCGATGGCTGCATGATGGAAGGCATTTCTCACGAAGTGTGCTCCCTGGCAGGTACCCTGAAGCTGGGCAAACTGGTTGCGTTCTATGATGACAACGGCATCTCCATCGACGGACACGTTGAAGGCTGGTTCACTGACGATACCGCGGCACGTTTCGAAGCGTACGGCTGGCACGTAGTCCGTGGCGTTGACGGTCACGATGCGGATTCCATCAAACGTGCTGTAGACGAAGCGCGCGCGGTGACGGACAAACCGTCCCTGCTGATGTGCAAAACCATCATCGGTTTCGGTTCCCCGAACAAACAGGGTACCCACGACTCCCACGGTGCACCGCTGGGCGACGCAGAGATCGCACTGACCCGTGAGCAGCTTGGCTGGAAACATGCTGCATTCGAAATCCCGTCTGAGATTTACGCCCAATGGGATGCGAAAGAAGCCGGTCAGGCGAAAGAGTCTGCCTGGAACGAGAAATTCGCGGCCTACGCGAAAGCCTTCCCACAGGAAGCGGCTGAATACACCCGTCGTATGAAAGGCGATATGCCATCAGACTTCGACGCGAAAGCGAACGAATTCATTGCTAAGCTGCAGGCTAATCCGTCCAAAATCGCCAGCCGTAAAGCGTCCCAGAATGCGATCGAAGCCTTCGGTCCTTGGCTGCCAGAATTCCTGGGCGGCTCCGCTGACCTGGCCCCGTCTAACCTGACGATCTGGTCTGGCTCTAAAGCGATCAACGAAGATGCTGCCGGTAACTACATCCATTATGGTGTGCGTGAATTCGGTATGACCGCGATTGCGAACGGTATCACCCTGCACGGTGGTTTCCTGCCGTATACCTCTACCTTCCTGATGTTCGTGGAATATGCCCGTAACGCGGTGCGTATGGCTGCGCTGATGAAACAGCGTCAGGTGATGGTCTACACCCACGACTCCATCGGTCTGGGCGAAGATGGTCCAACTCACCAGCCGGTTGAGCAGGTTGCTTCTCTGCGTGTGACCCCGAACATGTCTACATGGCGTCCATGTGACCAGGTTGAATCTGCGGTAGCGTGGAAATATGGCGTTGAGCGTAAGGACGGCCCGACCGCCCTGATCCTCTCCCGTCAGAACCTGGCACAGCAGGATCGTACCGACGCGCAGCTGGCAAACATCGCGCGCGGTGGTTACGTGCTGAAAGATTGCGACGGTCAGCCGCAGGTGATCTTCATCGCTACCGGTTCTGAAGTTGAACTGGCGGTTGCTGCCTGGGATCAGCTGGCAGGCGAAGGCGTGAAAGCGCGCGTGGTCTCCATGCCGTCTACCGACGCATTCGACAAGCAGGACGCGGCTTACCGTGAATCCGTACTGCCGAAAGCGGTTTCCGCTCGCGTGGCAGTGGAAGCGGGTATCGCTGACTACTGGTTCAAATACGTAGGCCTGAACGGCGCTATCGTCGGCATGACCACCTTCGGTGAGTCTGCTCCGGCTGAACAGCTGTTCGAAGAGTTCGGCTTCACCGTTGAGAACGTGGTCGCGAAAGCGAAAGAACTGCTGTAATCCGCTTTACGGCATAAGACGGGTCGCTTCGGCGGCCCGTTTTTTTTTGGCTCTGCTATAACCGACCCGCCTCAAGGCGAACGACGCGCGAAAAATGACGCTGCGTAAACGCCGGATCGTGACTGATGGCGATGACGCTGGTTCCCCGCCCACGACAGACCGCCAGCCAGTGTTCAAATACCGCCAGCCAGTGCGCATCAAAATCCCGGCTGGGTTCATCCAGCAGCAGAATCTCTGGCGTCATCGCTTCCAGGCTGGCAACCGCCACCATCCGCCGCTGCGCCGTGTGCAGATCCAACGGATGCGCATCGGCGACGTCTTCTAACTGGCAGAGCTGCAGTGCGGCCTGGGTACGGCGTGCAATGTCTTCTGCAGGTAACTTTTGCAGCTTCAAGCCGAATGCTATTTCTTCGGCGACGTTGCTGTGGAAGATCTGGTTTTCCGCCTCCTGAAACAGCACGCCAAGGTGACGAGCGCGCTGACGGTTTTTAAGCCGTGCGATCGGTTCACCTTTGAAGGCCACCGCGCCGGAAGACGGGGAGAGCAGGCCCGCCATGATGCGCAGCAGCGTGGATTTCCCCGCGCCATTATCGCCCGTTAACGCCAGCCATTCTCCTGCTTTCAGTTCAAGCGAGATTTCGCAGAGGCAGTCATCAGTCGCGTTCGGCCAGCGATACGTGACCTGATCCAGCGTTAACATAGGGGAAATAGCGCTCCGTCGCGCAGCTGCCACGCCTGCTGGCAGTGGCTGATAAAAGGAGAGGGATTACGCTCGAAAAGGACAATCAGCGAACGGTGTTGTTGCGCCCAGTGCGTCAGCCGTTCCAGTAGCCGGTCGGTGGCCTGCGCCGTCAGTCGACTGAACGCTTCATCAAGGATCAAAAGCTCAGGCATCATGGCCAGCGCGCTGGCGATCACCACGCGCTGGGTTTCGCCCCCGGACAGCGTGCCGGGGTGGCGATGGCGCAGCGGCTGACAGTCTGTCATCGTGAGCGCGACATCAATACGACGCAGGATTTCTGCCTCGTTCAGGCACAGGTTTTCCGGGCCAAAAGCCACTTCCTCCTCCACGCTAAACGTACAGCCGGAAAGCTGCAGATAGGGCGATTGCTGCACCAGTTGGATGGCGGGGGATTGTTCCACCAGCGACAGCTGGCCGACAGGGTTACCCAGCAGGATGCCTTTGCCCTCAATGTCACCGGGAAGAAAATCCGGATACCAGCCGGCCATCAGCTGGGCGAGGGTACTTTTTCCGCTGCCGTTATCACCAAAAATCGCCACCATTCCCGGTTCGGAGTAGTGTAAATCAAAGCAGGAAGGCGCACGCGTGGCGTGGGTAGGAAGATAGCGAAACTGTTCTAACGTAACCATATCCAGACTCCCATCTCCGTGACCATCAGGAGTAGCATCCCGTAGCGCATCAGGCGCTGTCGATGGCTGTCCTGGGGCGCCCACAGTGTGGTGCGCGTGCGATGCAGGCGAAAGCCGCGCATATCCAACGCCGCGCCGCGGACGGCTAAATCGTTCAGTGCATTATGGGTGAGCGGCACAATCAGCGCGGGCATTGCGCGCAGGCGCTGATGCCAGGCTTCATCCAGCGGCACGCCGCGGGCGCGCTGGGCTTCATGAATAATGGCCAGCTGGCGCTTAAGCTGTTCGACTACCAGCAGCGGGCCGGCAAACAGGTAAGCCATCCCCGGCGGCAGGCGCGAGGCGAAAAGCGCGCGGATAAATCGCTGCACCGGCACATACGCCATCCATAGCTGCGACGTCGATACAATCGCCAGAATGCGCAGCCATAAGGTGATGGCATGCGCCCAACGCTGTGGATCGCGAGGCTGGCCGCTGATCCACTCCGCCAGCCAGCCGCCGTGTACCAGCCACAGCCCCAGCCCCAGGGAGAGCATCAGTAAGGCCACATATTTTGCCCGTCGACGCGTCGATTGCCGCGTCAGCAGGCATAAAAACGTGGCTACGCTATACACCGGCAGCACACTCTCTGCAGGGAGCAGCAAAGTGGTGCAGGCCGCCAGCGCCCACAGCGTTAACGAGGTAAACGGGTGCATTTAGCGCACTGCTGACATCGTCGGGAACTGGCGGGTGGTGCGTAATGGCAGCTGGCGCAGCAACATCCAGACCAGTACCGCCGTCAGGATCTTATCGACCAGATTGGCGCCCAGCACGGTAATGGCGACAGATTCCACCAGGCCCTGGCCGACGGAGTGCATCCAGGCGACAAACAGATCGGCACCGCTACCGGTTACCCCACCAAAGAGCGCAGTGCGTAACGGCACCGCAACCACCGTGACCGCCAGGGTAATGATGATCCCGCTCACCACCACTTTTGGCAGGGTACGGAACCAGCCCGCACGCGCCAGCCAACCGGCGACAAGGCCGATCACCATCGCCACCGGCGCAAAGGCGGCGGCAATCGGGTCGGTCAACAGCCCCCAGAGCAAATTAGTCAGCAGTCCGGTCAGCATGCCAATCACCGGGCCGAGCAGAACCGCGCTGATTAAAGTGCCGATGGAGTCGAGAAAAATAGGGAGCTTGAGCATGCTGATCAGCTGGCCCCCCACCATATTGATGGCAATAGCGATCACGATCAGAACTAAAGACTGGCTGGAGAACGGGCGACGCGCCATAGAGCACCTCTTGCTGAGTAGTCGATTAACGGGATGAGATATGCAGTTCGTCATAGCCGGAGAGCGCGCAGGGCTGGCGGCTAAACGCCAGCGCATCCAGCTCGCCAATCACCAGCTCAAGCGTGGTGCGCACGGTGCAGCCTGGCATCATGTGTCCACCCAGCATTGCCCCTTGCGGACCCGAGATGCTGAGGTGCAGATGTTCACCGGTCAGCTCGAGCGTGCCATTGAGCGAGATCACTTCAAACGTGCCCATCAACAGCGTGGTGGCGTCCTGTCCGGCGTAGCGCAGTGCAACGTCGGTCAGGCTCCCGGTGCATCCGGCAATCCAGGCGGCGTGGAGTTGGTGCTGCTGCACAAAGGCGTGTAACCCGGTAAAGACTTCCTGACCGGGAAGCAGACGAAGCGCATAGAAACGCGCTCCGGAGGAAGATAAATGAGGCATAGTCATACGTTGCAGGACTCCGAGACTCGGACGTGGCGCAGATGATATCGACGCGGGCTGATCGGCATTCTGATATAAATCAGGATTTACGACGCGACAACGAAAAGATATTGCTACGCTTATGCACGATTCTGGAATATGGAATAAAACCCGCGATAATCAGCCATGAAATGTGATGTGCGTCATATAGCTGGCTTATTGGTCTGGACAGTCATTCCTTTTATTCCTGGTTTCGCCTATTCTAGCTGAAGCGTTTCAGTCGATTAAATGTTCGACAATTGACCAATCAGTTGGAGTTTGTGACAGGCGAGGATTCCCCTCGGCGCGCTGCTGGATTACTCTGTCAGCCACCTCAAATCAGGGAAAGCCTTGCAGGAGACTTATGACCGTACGCGTAGCGATTAATGGCTTCGGTCGCATCGGGCGCAACGTGGTTCGTGCTTTGTATGAATCCGGGCGTCGTGCGGAAATCACCGTGGTGGCAATCAATGAACTGGCGGATGCTACGGGCATGGCGCATTTGTTGAAATATGACACCAGCCATGGGCGCTTTGCCTGGGACGTTCGTCAGGAAAGAGAGCAGCTGATCGTCGGCGATGACGTGATTCGTATCCTGCATGAACCGACGATTGAGGCACTGCCCTGGCGTGAACTGGGCGTCGATGTGGTTCTCGACTGCACCGGCGTCTACGGCAATCGCGAACACGGCGAGGCCCATCTGGCGGCTGGTGCCAGGAAAGTGCTCTTTTCACATCCTGGCAGTCACGATCTTGATGCCACTGTGGTTTATGGCGTCAATCATCATGAACTGCAGGCGGAACACCGCATTGTCTCCAACGCCTCTTGCACGACCAACTGTATTATTCCGGTCATCAAACTGCTGGACGATGCCTATGGCATTGAGTCGGGTACGGTTACGACGATCCATTCCGCGATGCACGATCAGCAGGTCATTGACGCATACCATCCGGACCTGCGACGCACTCGCGCGGCGAGTCAGTCGATCATTCCGGTGGATACCAAACTGGCGGCCGGCATTACCCGAATTTTCCCCCAGTTTCATGACCGTTTTGAAGCCATTGCCGTGCGTGTTCCGACCATCAACGTCACGGCAATCGATCTCAGCGTTACCGTGAAGAAACCGGTAAAAGCCTGCGAGGTCAACCTGTTGCTGCAAAAAGCGGCGCAGCAAGCATTTCATGGTATAGTTGACTATACGGAATTACCGTTGGTCTCAATAGATTTTAACCACGATCCGCACAGCGCCATTGTTGATGGCACGCAAACGCGAGTGAGTGGGGCGCACCTGATCAAAACGCTGGTCTGGTGTGACAACGAATGGGGCTTTGCTAACCGGATGCTCGACACCACGTTAGCAATGGCTGCACAAGGTTTCAGGTAAGACGCGTCGTGCGTCTGCAAAACTTTAGAATCAATGAGAGGATTCACCATGTCTGTAATTAAGATGACCGATCTGGATCTGGCAGGTAAACGCGTTTTCATCCGTGCAGATCTGAACGTACCGGTTAAAGATGGGAAAGTCACCAGCGATGCGCGTATCCGTGCCTCTCTGCCAACCATCGAACTGGCGCTGAAGCAGGGTGCAAAAGTGATGGTCACCTCCCACCTGGGTCGTCCGACCGAAGGCGAGTACAACGAAGAATTCTCTCTGCTGCCGGTTGTTAATTACCTGGAAGACAAACTGTCCAGCCCGGTACGTCTGGTTAAAGACTACCTGGACGGCGTTGAAGTCGCTGCGGGTGAACTGGTTGTTCTGGAAAACGTTCGCTTTAACAAAGGCGAGAAGAAAGACGACGAAGCCCTGTCCAAAAAATACGCTGCACTGTGCGACGTGTTCGTCATGGACGCCTTCGGTACGGCTCACCGTGCACAGGCTTCTACTCACGGTATCGGTAAATTCGCAGACGTTGCTTGCGCAGGTCCACTGCTGGCTGACGAACTGGAAGCACTGGGTAAAGCACTGAAAGAGCCTGCTCGTCCAATGGTGGCTATCGTTGGTGGTTCTAAAGTTTCTACCAAACTGACCGTTCTGGATTCCCTGTCTAAAATCGCTGACCAGCTGATCGTCGGTGGCGGCATCGCCAACACCTTCGTTGCCGCTCAGGGCCACAACGTGGGCAAATCCCTGTACGAAGCTGACCTGGTTGACGAAGCAAAACGTCTGCTGACCACTTGCGATATCCCGGTTCCGACCGACGTTCGCGTGGCGACCGAGTTCTCTGAAACCGCAACTGCAGAGCTGAAATCTGTTGCCGACATCAAAGATGAAGAGCAGATTCTGGACCTGGGCGATGTTTCTGCAGAGAAACTGGCTGCTATCCTGAAAGACGCAAAAACCATTCTGTGGAACGGCCCGGTTGGCGTGTTCGAATTCCCTAACTTCCGCAAAGGTACTGAAATCGTGGCTAACGCGATTGCAGACAGCGAAGCATTCTCTATCGCTGGCGGCGGTGACACCCTGGCAGCTATCGATCTGTTCGGTATTTCCGACAAGATCTCCTACATCTCCACTGGCGGCGGCGCATTCCTCGAATTCGTGGAAGGTAAAGTTCTGCCGGCAGTAGCGATGCTCGAAGAGCGCGCTAAGAAGTAAGCCATTTCAGGGCAGGGAAACCTGCCCAATTTTCAGCGCGCTTTCAAGAGCACGCCCCTTTCCAAGGCCGAAGATACAGGACTCGTAACATGTCTAAAATTTTTGATTTCGTAAAACCTGGCGTGATCACCGGTGATGACGTTCAGAAAGTGTTCCAGGTAGCTAAAGAAAACAACTTTGCTCTGCCAGCCGTTAACTGCGTGGGTACCGACTCCATCAACGCCGTTCTGGAAACCGCAGCCAAAGCTAAAGCACCCGTCATCGTACAGTTCTCTAACGGCGGCGCGGCGTTCATCGCTGGTAAAGGCGTGAAAACTGACGTTCCTCAGGGTGCAGCAATCCTGGGCGCAATCTCTGGCGCGCATCACGTTCACCAGATGGCTGAGCACTACGGTGTTCCGGTTATCCTGCACACTGACCACTGCGCGAAGAAACTGCTGCCGTGGATCGACGGTCTGCTGGACGCGGGTGAAAAACACTTCGCGGCTACCGGTAAGCCACTGTTCTCTTCTCACATGATCGACCTGTCTGAAGAGTCTCTGGAAGAGAACATCGAGATCTGCTCCAAATACCTGGCGCGCATGGCCAAAATGGACATGACTCTGGAAATCGAACTGGGTTGCACCGGTGGTGAAGAAGACGGCGTGGACAACAGCCACATGGACGCTTCTGCCCTGTACACTCAGCCAGAAGACGTTGATTACGCTTACACTGAGCTGAGCAAAATCAGCCCACGCTTCACTATCGCGGCTTCCTTCGGTAACGTACACGGCGTGTACAAGCCAGGCAACGTGGTACTGACCCCAACTATCCTGCGCGACTCTCAGGACTATGTTTCCAAGAAACATAACCTGCCGCACAACAGCCTGAACTTCGTATTCCACGGCGGTTCCGGTTCTTCTGCTCAGGAAATCAAAGACTCTGTAAGCTACGGTGTTATCAAAATGAACATCGATACCGACACCCAGTGGGCAACATGGGAAGGTATTCTGGGCTACTACAAAGCCAACGAAGCTTACCTGCAGGGTCAGCTGGGTAACCCGAAAGGCGAAGACCAGCCGAACAAGAAATACTACGATCCACGCGTATGGCTGCGCGCTGCTCAGACCTCTATGATCACCCGTCTGGAGCAGGCATTCAAAGAGCTGAACGCGGTTGACGTTCTGTAATTTGAGCTGCTGTTAGCATCAAAAGGCCTGCACTGAGTGCGGGCTTTTTTTCGCCTTTTCAACGAGCTGTAACGGCTCTTTTTGTGATCCACTTGGCAAAATCTTCGCTTTTTGTTTACCCTTTACTCATCTTCCTGCCTTGATGAGGGAGTGTTTTTATGGTCTGGCTTAGATAAGGAAAATTGAATGGAAGATCTCGGTGTTGTAGATAGCATCAATAACGCGGGCTCCTGGTTAGTGCGCAATCAGGCGTTGCTGCTGAGTTACGCCGTTAATATCGTCGCGGCGATCGCGATTATTATCGTGGGGATGATCGTGGCACGTATCGTGTCGAATACGGTTAATCGCCTGATGCGTGCGCGTCACATAGATGCCACGGTGGCGGACTTTCTCTCTGCGCTGGTGCGCTACGGTATTATCGCCTTTACGCTGATCGCCGCGCTTGGCCGCGTAGGGGTACAGACTGCTTCAGTGATTGCGGTTCTCGGTGCCGCTGGTCTGGCAATCGGTCTGGCGCTGCAGGGGTCGCTGTCCAACCTGGCGGCCGGTGTGCTGCTGGTGACCTTCCGTCCGTTCCGCTCCGGTGAGTATGTCGATTTAGGCGGCGTGGCAGGGACCGTGCTGCAGGTGCAGATCTTCTCTACCACCATGCGTACCGTTGATGGCCGTATCGTGGTGATCCCGAACGGTAAAATTATCGCCAACAACATCATTAACTTCTCCCGCGAGCCGGTGCGTCGTAATGAGTTCATTATTGGCGTGGCGTATGACTCCGATATCGATAAGGTGAAGCAGCTGCTCACTAACATCATCGAGTCTGACGATCGCATTCTTAAAGATCGCGACATGACGGTACGCCTGAATGAGCTGGGTGCCTCCCAGCTCAACTTTGTGGTGCGCGTCTGGAGCAACAGCAGCGATCTGCAGAGCGTTTACTGGGATGTGCTGGAACGCGTGAAGCGTGATTTTGATGCCAACGGCATTAGCTTCCCGTACCCGCAGATGGACGTGAACTTTAAGCGTGTGAAAGAAGGGGCGGAATAACGCCCCCGATTATCAGCAAAGCCCGCGCCAGTGCGCGGGCTTTGCTATTGGTTCTCCTGTATTGAGTCTGAGAGCAGCGTGCTGACAGACTGTAATAACCTACCTGCATCCGTTACGCCTTTTCTCTGCTGTTCTTCAATCCACCTGGCCTGCACCTGTTGATATCGCGTCACATCCCGCCACTGATTAAGCTCTTCTCTTGAAAGAAAGTGAACGTGCGCGCCTTGCTTTTCCAGCTGCTTCGCCATGTGATTCAGGCTGGTATCTAGCCAGGAACCGAGGGCGTGTTCCGTTGATGCCGCAGCCCGTTGGATCGCGGCTCGGTCCTGCGGTGAAAGCGTATTCCAGGTCTGTTTATTCATCACCAGCAGATAGACATGACCTAACCAGAGCGCAGGAGAAAGCTGAATATAGGGCGCGGCGCGCGGGGCACCAATATCGTCACCGCTGTCCACATTCACGAGCAGCCCATCAAGTTGCCCCTCGTGTAGTGCGTCGACAATCTTGCTGTTCCACGGCAGGGTAACCGGTGTGGCACCGGCATTGCGTAAAAAAGACTGATGCCAGAAGCTGGCGGTACGCCACCGCGTGCCTGTAAGTTGCGCAGGTCCAACGCCAGCCCGGGTGGTAAAAAATGCCGCCGGATAGCCGAGGAAAAATTGCAGCATCACGAGGTTATTGTTATCCAGCTCAGCGGCGAATTGCGGATACTCGCTGAATACGCGGTGAAAGAATTGTACCTGGGCGTTGCCGTTATCCGGACCCAGCGGAAAGCTTTTAAACAGCTGATGGCGCGGGAGCTGTTCAGGGTTATATTCGGGAACCACGATGCCGATATCTGCGCGTTCTCCCTGCGACAGGGTTTCGAGCGCGTTATAACTGCTGCTGATTTCGCCGTTCCAGTGGGCATCAATTTTGATCCGCCCCTGAGACTCATGCTCAATCGCGTTGAAAAAGGTGTTCTTGATAATGTGAGTGCGCATATTCCCGTAAGGTTCGTGGTCGGTGTAGCGCAGCGTGGTTTGTGCTTTGACGACCCCAGACAAGACGAGCGCGGCGAAGAGACTTAAAACCCATCCGGTACGTTTCATACAGATCCTCATGCAAAGAGAGGGTAAAGATACTGGCAGCATACCCGGGGCGAAGCAGTAACACTCTTGTTGAAATCTGATTCTGGCAGACCGCAATGCGCACATTATTAACGATACTTATTCATGATTAATATTTTCAATTTCCTCTAATGATTCCCTCGCGGTATAGTCTGCGATTAAGACGATTTACCGGAATTCTTGTTATGTTAACTTATTATTTTCAAGGGCTTATCTTAGGTGCCGCAATGATCCTGCCCCTCGGCCCACAAAATGCATTTGTGATGAACCAGGGTATTCGCCGTCAATATCATCTGATGATCGCCCTGTTATGCGCCGTCAGCGATCTGCTGCTAATTTGCGCCGGTATTTTTGGCGGCAGCGCGCTGCTGATGCAGTCGCCGTGGCTGCTGGCGCTGGTCACCTGGGGGGGCGTTGCGTTCCTGCTGTGGTATGGCTTTGGTGCGCTGAAAACAGCGATGAGCAGTAATCTGGAGCTGGCCAGCGCCGAGGTGATGAAGCAGGGGCGCTGGAAAATCATCATCACCATGCTGGCGGTGACCTGGCTCAATCCGCACGTTTATCTGGATACTTTTGTCGTGCTGGGCAGCCTGGGGGGTCAGCTGGATGTCGAGCCGAGACGCTGGTTTGCGCTGGGTACCGTCAGTGCCTCATTCCTGTGGTTCTTTGGTCTGGCGCTGCTCGCGGCCTGGCTGGCCCCGCGTTTACGCACGGCGAAAGCCCAACGCATTATCAATATCCTGGTGGGGCTGGTGATGTGGGTTATCGCTGTTCAGCTGGCGAAAGACGGTATTCCTCATATCCAGGCGCTGTTTAACTAAGTGTTCTCTTATGGACATCTGAGCGTGAAACGCTAAGCTTGCTGGCATGCGCCCTGTAAAATGGGCACTCTTCGCAACATGGAGGAATAACAGTGAAGTTTAACGTACTCGCCCTGGCGGCATTAGTAAGTTTTGGCGCAGTGTCGGCACAGGCAAACGAATTGCCTAACAGCCCACATATCGTAACCACAGGAACCGCAAGCGTAGATGCCGTACCGGACATCGCCACGTTAGCCATTGAGGTGAATGCTTCGGCAAAGGATGCAGCATCCGCCAAGAAACAGGCAGATGACCGTGTTGCGCAATATCTCTCGTTCCTGGAACAGAACCAGGTCGCCAAGAAAGACATTAACGCCGCGAACCTGCGCACCCAGCCGGACTATGACTACCAGAATGGCAAAAGCATTTTGAAAGGTTATCGCGCGGTGCGTACCGTTGAAGTCACGGTGCGTCAGCTTGATAAGCTGAATGCGCTGCTGGATGGTGCACTGAAGGCGGGCCTGAACGAAATCCGTTCTGTCTCACTGGGCGTTGCGCAACCGGAAAAATACAAAGACGAAGCGCGCAAAGCCGCTATTGATGATGCGCTGCGTCAGGCACAGCAGCTGGCTTCTGGCTTTAACACTAAGCTGGGGCCGGTGTACAGCGTGCGTTACCACGTCTCTAACTATCAGCCGAGCCCGATGGTACGCATGATGAAGGCGGATGCCGCGCCGGTATCTGCTCAGGAAACTTACGAGCAGCCGACGATTCAGTTCGACGATCAGGTTGACGTGGTGTTCCAGATTGAACCTGCGCAGGCTCAGCAGCAGCCTGAAACCGCGCCAAAAGCCCAGTAAAATCCCTTCCTGATCCCTCTCCCAAAAGGAGAGGGTCTTTTCGTTAGTCCTGTCGCAAGACCTTGTGCCCATGCGCCAGCAGCGCGTCGGTCACGTTGCGCATCATGCGGCTTTCCGGCGCAAAACGGTGCCAGTAAAGCATGCGGCGCTGATGCAAGCCTGGAGTCAGATCGATAAGCTCGCCATTCTGAAGCTCTCTCTCAATCTGCAAATGCGGGATCATGCAGCAGGTGGTGCCCTGGCGCGCCAGCTGGACGAAAGCCTCTGACGAATTCACGATATGGCACGGCACGCTGCCCGGCGGCAGGTCGAAGTTCTGCTGTAAAAACGCCTGATGCATATCATCAAGATGGTCAAAGGCCACGGCCGGTGCTTTCAACAGCGCGGCGCGGGTCACGCCATTCGGGAAGTAGCGATCGGCAAAGGCTTTGGAGCCGACGAACAGATAGTCCAGCGCGCCCAGCTGATCCACCAGGCAGCTTGGCAGCGCCTGCGGCTGGATACTGACTGCGCCAACCACTTCGCCACGACGCAGACGTTCCTGAGTGCGCGTTTCGTCTTCTACCTGCAGGTTCAGACGGATAGGGGAGTCGGCCAGTACCGGCGCAAGCGCAGGCAGCAGCCAGGTGGCCAGACTGTCGGCGTTGACCGCCAGCGACAGCAGCAGCGGCGTCGAGCCGGTCTGTTCATCGCCCAGCCACTCATCTTCCAGCAGTTCAACCTGACGGAGCAGGGCCAGCAGTTTTTGTCCCTGTTCGGTGGGACGCGGCGGTACGGTACGAACCAGCAGCGGCTGCCCGAACATATTCTCAAGCTGTTTGATTCGCTGTGAAACGGCGGATTGCGTAATGCACAGCTTTTGCGCTGCGCGTTCAAATCCGCGTTCACGAATAACGGCATCAAGCGCCTGTAGTGTTCTGTAGTCCGGACGTTTCATTGCTCTGGCTGACTCCAAATAGTTCATTACGTCGCACTATGACATAAATTTATGTTTGATACAGACGAAATTGGTGACCTCGCAGATCACACGGCGCAGGTGAATGTTCTATAATGCGCGTCACGCAAAAAACACCACGGGCAAGAGATCATGACGCAGGATGAACTGAAAAAAGCAGTAGGATGGGCCGCTCTCCAGTATGTACAGCCGGGCACCATTGTCGGCGTGGGCACTGGGTCAACGGCAGCGCACTTTATTGATGCGCTGGGTACCATGAAGGGCCAGATCGAGGGCGCAGTGTCCAGCTCCGATGCCTCCACGGAAAAGCTGAAAAGCCTCGGTATCACTGTTTTTGACCTGAACGAAGTCGATCGTCTGGGGATTTACGTCGACGGCGCGGATGAGATCAACGGCCATATGCAGATGATCAAAGGCGGCGGTGCGGCGTTGACTCGCGAGAAAATCATTGCGTCTGTTGCCGACAAGTTTATCTGTATCGCTGATGCCTCCAAACAGGTCGATATCCTGGGGACCTTCCCGCTGCCGGTTGAAGTGATCCCGATGGCACGCAGCGCGGTTGCGCGCGAGCTGGTCAAACTGGGCGGCCGCCCGGAATACCGCCAGGGCGTGGTCACGGATAACGGCAATGTGATCCTCGATGTTTATGGACTGGAAATCCTGGACGCCATCGCGATGGAAAACGCCATTAATGGCCTGCCAGGCGTGGTAACAGTAGGGTTATTCGCTAATCGTGGCGCCGATGTCGCACTGATTGGCACTGCCGATGGCGTCAAAACCATCGTGAAATGATCTGACGGGGGGAGCCTCCCCCCGCTAACTTTTTTTGCAAAGGCCATATTCGGTGACTTGTATCACATTTCTGATGGTCTTCTGACGATCCTGCCGCATTCGTATTTTTCCTTAGCATTTTTGACTGCCAATTCACGCTGGATGACTTTTCTTCAGAGTCCCGACGCAAACGTTCATATTGCTGCAATAGTTTTTTTTGATATGTTGGCTGGAGCGGATTCAAATCCAGCACAACATAGTTCAGACAATCAGACAGGGTCGGGTAAATGGCAAAGGTATCACTGGAGAAAGACAAGATTAAATTTCTGCTGGTCGAAGGGGTGCATCAGAAAGCACTGGATAACCTTCGTGCGGCAGGTTACACCAACATCGAATTTCACAAAGGTGCGCTGGACACCGAACAGCTGAAAGAGTCGATCCGTGATGCCCACTTCATCGGTCTGCGATCCCGTACCCAACTAACAGAAGACGTGATTGCGGCGGCGGAAAAACTGGTGGCGATCGGCTGCTTCTGCATCGGCACCAACCAGGTTGATCTCAGCGCGGCGGCAAAGCGCGGGATCCCGGTATTCAACGCCCCCTTCTCCAACACCCGTTCCGTGGCGGAGTTAGTGAT
This sequence comes from Leclercia sp., assembly GCA_049284415.1. Lineage (GTDB taxonomy): Bacteria > Pseudomonadota > Gammaproteobacteria > Enterobacterales > Enterobacteriaceae > Enterobacter. The sequence continues at coordinate 248,016 of JBAPXW010000019.1, read as the reverse complement.
TGGCGAGCTGCTGCTGCTGCTGCGCGGTATTCCTGAAGCCAACGCCAAAGCCCACCGTGGGATCTGGAATAAACTGGCATCCGGTTCTTTCGAAGCGCGTGGTAAAAAACTGGGCATTATCGGTTACGGCCACATCGGTACGCAGCTGGGTATTCTCGCGGAATCGCTGGGGATGCACGTCTTCTTCTACGACATCGAAAACAAACTGCCGCTGGGTAACGCCACGCAGGTTCAGCATCTTTCCGACCTGCTTAATATGAGCGATGTGGTGAGTTTGCACGTGCCGGAAAACGCCTCCACCAAAAACATGATGGGTGCAGAGGAGCTGGCGCTGATGAAGCCGGGCTCGCTGCTGATCAACGCCGCGCGCGGTACGGTCGTGGATATCCCGGCCCTGTGCGAAGCGCTGAAGCGCAAGCATCTGGCGGGGGCGGCAATCGATGTCTTCCCGACCGAGCCTGCCACCAATACCGATCCGTTCACCTCGCCGCTGTGCGAGTTTGATAACGTGATCCTGACCCCGCACATCGGCGGTTCAACGCAGGAAGCGCAGGAAAATATCGGCCTTGAAGTGGCCGGTAAGCTGAGCAAATATTCCGATAACGGTTCTACCCTTTCTGCGGTGAACTTCCCGGAAGTGTCTCTCCCGCTGCACGGCGGACGCCGCCTGCTGCACATCCATGAAAACCGTCCTGGCGTACTGACGGCCATTAACCAGATCTTCGCCGAGCAGGGCGTTAACATTGCTGCCCAGTATCTGCAAACGAACGCGCAGATGGGCTATGTGGTTATCGATATCGAAGCGGATGAAGATGTGGCTGAGAAAGCGCTGCAGGGGATGAAGGCCATTCCAGGCACCATTCGCGCGCGCCTGCTGTACTGATTTGAGTTTTTTTGTCGGGTGGCGCTTACGCTTACCCGACCTACAAAATCCGAGCGTTACCTGTAGGCCGGGTCAGGCGAAGCCGCCACCCGGCTTTTTTTACCACTGCCAGATCGTTGACGGTGTCACCACCGCAGGCAGTGGGATATCCCACTTCTCAACCGGTAATATATCGACGCGCTGGCAGTCATGCGCATAACCTACCGGCTGCAGACCATACTGCTGCCAGTTTTGCAGTGTGCGATCGTAAAAACCTCCGCCCATACCCAGACGTTGCCCGAAATCATCAAAGGCCACCAGCGGCGTCACCAGCACATCCAGCTTTGCCAGCGGCAACACGTCGCGCACGTCCAGTTTGGGTTCTGTAATTCTCAGACGATTCACCACCAGTTCGCTCTGCGGATGGTAGTTTAAGAACAGCAGGTTGCCGGGGCTAAACGGGTGCAGTACGGGCAAATAGACCTTTTTCCCGGCACGCCAGAGCTGGTCGATCAGCGGTTGGGTATCGAGTTCACCATCGAAGGAGAGAAACAGCGCCACAGTGTGCGCCATCACCACAGGCGGATACGCCATCATGCGGGCTGCGGCCTGCTGGGCGAAATGGGCTTGCTGATCGGACGTTAAGGCACGGCGATGCTGACGAATTAACTGGCGAATGTGCTGACGAGAGGTAGGAACTTCAGAAAGTTGGGTCATGGTAGTAACAGGGTAGGTAGAAAGGTGAGGGAATCTCCGAGATGCCGCCGCAGGCTGTAACCCTTGAACCCTTGGTTCAAGGTGAATGTGTCGTCATAGTCTTAAGGCTTCTCGGACGAACCGAGCGTGCTCACCGACCATGGAGCGCCACATTCTTGTGGTATGAAATATCGGCTCAGGGGACTGGCCCGCATGCGAACATCTCAGAGAAATTTTTCCTTCAGGGTCACTCTACCATAGTAGACCACGAAGTGTTATTCAAAGTTTTGCCCCGGTCTGTCTGTTATGCGACCTTGATCAAGCAACGCCTGTTCAATGGTCTGCTGGAGCATTTTAATACGTTGTTCCATGCTCGCCGCGTAATCGCGGGTCTTCGCTTTTTCCTGAGCCAGTTCATAACTGATGTTCAACGCGGCGATGAAGACCAGCTGCTCAGTATTTGTGACTCTAGTGCGTTCTTTTAAATCTTGCAACCGCTGATTAAGGTCGTCCGCAGCCTGATTTAAGGCATCCCTTTGTTCAGGCGGGCAATTCACTCGCAGTGAACGGCCAAAAATTTGGATATCGACGGGTTGTGCAGACATGCCACCTTCCTGCTGTTTGACTGCGCTGCCTTCACATCCGACTCAGGGGTCTGCGAAGGGGCGACACTATAGCTACCCTGGTGCGGAGATACAAGCCCTATTCTGGTTCACCAGGGTCCAAAGTGGTAGCATATCATGAATATTCCTCCCAACGATGACGAATGCGCATGTCTATACAGAACGAAATGCCGGGTTACACCGAAGTGAGCCAGTTACTGAACCAGCAGGGCGTGGGTTTAACCCCTGCAGAAATGCACGGTCTGATAAGCGGGATGCTGTGTGGTGGAAACAACGACAGCTCATGGCTGCCGCTGATTCACGACCTGACGAACGAGGGGCTGGCGTTTGGTCACGACCTGGCTCAGGCGCTGCGTAAAATGCACGGCGCCACCAGCGATGCACTGGAAGACGACGGCTTCCTTTTTCAGCTTTATCTGCCTGAAGGCGACGATGTCAGCGTGTTCGATCGCGCCGATGCGCTGGCCGGTTGGGTCAATCACTACCTGCTGGGGCTGGGCGTCACGCAGCCTAAGCTGGAGAAGGTGACCGGTGAAACCGGGGAAGCGATCGACGATCTGCGTAACATCGCTCAGCTGGGCTATGACGAAGACGAAGACCAGGAAGAGCTGGAGATGTCTGTCGAAGAGATTATTGAGTATGTGCGCGTCGCGTCGCTGCTGTGCCACGACACCTTTACGCGCGTACAGCCGACCGCGCCGGAAGTGCGTAAACCAACCTTACATTAAAAACAACGACAGGAGGGTGTCATGACTCAGCAAGAGTATCTTCGCCGCCGTCAGGCGCTGCTGGCGACCATGCAACCGGGCAGCGCTGCGCTGATTTTTGCCGCACCGGAAGCCACGCGCAGCGCCGACAGTGAATATCCGTACCGTCAAAGCAGTGATTTCGGCTATTTCACCGGCTTTAACGAGCCTGAGTCGGTACTGGTGCTGATTAAAAGTCACGACACCCACAACCACAGCGTGCTGTTTAACCGCGTCCGGGATCTCACCGCCGAGATCTGGTTCGGCCGCCGTTTAGGCCAGCAGGCCGCGCCCGAAAAGCTCGGCGTCGATCGTGCGCTGGCATTTAGCGAGATCAACGACCAGCTCTATCAACTGCTCAACGGTCTGGATGCGGTATACCACGCCCAGGGCGAATATGCGTATGCCGACGAGATTGTCTTTGCCGCGCTGGATAAGCTGCGTAAAGGTTCACGTCAGAATCTGAAAGCGCCCGCCACGCTCATTGACTGGCGTCCCGCGGTGCATGAGCTGCGCTTGTTCAAGTCCGCTGAAGAGCTGGACGTGATGCGTCGCGCAGGCGAGATCAGCGCACTGGCGCATACCCGGGCAATGGAAAAATGCCGTCCGGAGATGTTCGAGTATCAGCTGGAAGGCGAAATTCACCATGAGTTTACCCGGCACGGCGCGCGCTATCCGGCTTACAACACCATTGTGGGTGGCGGCGAAAATGGCTGCATCCTGCATTACACCGAGAACGAAAGCGCCCTGCGAGAGGGCGATCTGGTGCTGATTGACGCCGGCTGCGAATATCAGGGCTATGCGGGTGATATCACCCGTACTTTCCCGGTTAACGGCAAATTTACCCCAGCACAGCGCGCCGTTTACGACATCGTTCTGCGTTCGCTGGACACGGCGTTGACCCTGTACCGCCCTGGCACCTCCATTCAGGCGGTGACCGGCGAGGTGGTGCGCATTATGGTCAGCGGGCTGGTGGATCTGGGCATTCTTAACGGCGACGTGGATCAGTTGGTAGCCGATAACGCCCATCGTCCCTTCTTTATGCATGGCCTGAGCCACTGGCTGGGGCTTGATGTGCATGACGTGGGCGCGTACGGTCCCGAGCGTTCGCGTGTGCTGGAACCAGGAATGGTGCTGACCGTAGAGCCGGGTTTATATATCGCACCGGATGCCGATGTCCCTGCGCAGTATCGCGGGATTGGCATTCGTATCGAAGATGACATTGTGATCACCGAAACCGGCAATGAAAACCTGACCGCCTCGGTGGTGAAAAGCGCCGATGATATCGAAGCGCTGATGGCGGCGGCCCGCGCATGAGTATCATCATCGTGGGCGGAGGCATGACGGGCGCGACGCTGGCGCTGGCGATCTCTATGCTGACCCGCGGTCAGCTTCCGGTCCATCTGATTGAAGCCGTCGCGCCGCAGGCCAACAGCCATCCGGGATTTGACGCCCGCGCTATCGCCCTGGCACAGGGTACCTGCCAGCACCTGGCGCGCAGCGGGATCTGGCAGGCGATTGCCGATTGCGCCACCCCGATTGAAACTGTTCACGTCAGCGACCGCGGCCACGCGGGGTTTGTCACCCTTGAAGCGCAGGATTATCGTATTGATGCACTGGGCCAGGTGGTGGAGCTGCACGACGTCGGCCTGCGCTTGTTCCGTCTGCTGCAGGATGCCCCCGGCGTGACCTTGCATTGTCCGGCGCGCGTCGAGCACTTTACCCGCAGCGAAACAGCGGTCAGCGTCACGCTGGATGATGGCAGCACCCTTGATGGACAGCTGCTGGTGGCTGCCGACGGTTCCCGCTCGGCGCTCGGCCAGCAGTGCGGGATCCAATGGCAGCAGCAGCCTTATCATCAGGCGGCGGTGATCGCCAACGTTGCGACCGCCGAGCCACACCGTGGGCGCGCCTTTGAACGTTTTACCCAGTATGGCCCGCTGGCGATGCTGCCGATGTCGCAGGGGCGCAGCTCGCTGGTCTGGAGCCATCCGCTGGAAAAAGCCGATGAGGTGCAGAACTGGTCTGATGAACGCTTCTGTGCCGAATTGCAAAAAGCTTTTGGCTGGCGGTTGGGGCGCATTACCCATGCGGGCAAGCGTACCGTTTATCCGCTGGCATTAACCACCGCCTCACAGTCTGTCTCCCATCGCGTGGCGTTGGTCGGTAATGCCGCCCAGACGCTGCATCCGATTGCCGGTCAGGGCTTTAATCTCGGCCTGCGCGATGTAATGACGCTGGCCGAAACGCTGGCGCAAGCCTTTGCTGAACAGCAGGATTGCGGGGCGTATCCGCTGTTATGCCACTATCAAAAACGTCGTAAGATCGATAAAGAGGCCACCATCGGTGTAACCGACGGGCTGGTACATCTGTTTGCGAATCGTTGGGCGCCGCTGGTGGCCGGGCGTAACGCCGGGTTGATGGCGATGGAATTATTCATTCCGGCACGCGATGTGCTGGCGCAGAGGACTCTCGGTTGGGTCGCTCGCTAAGGAGTTAACATAGTGCAGAATGTTGATGTCGCCATTGTCGGCGGCGGAATGGTTGGACTGGCGCTGGCCTGTGGTCTGCAGGGCAGCGGTCTGCGCGTGGCGGTGCTGGAACAAAAGCAGCCGCAGCCTGTCGCTCCCGATGCGCCGCCTGAGCTCAGGGTCTCGGCGATCAACGCCGCCAGCGAAAAGCTGCTGACGCGCGTTGGCGTCTGGTCCGATATTATTGCCCAGCGCGCCAGCTGCTATCACGGCATGGAAGTGTGGGACAAAGACAGCTTCGGCCATATTGCCTTTGATGATGAAAGCGTAGGTTACAGCCATCTTGGGCATATCATCGAAAACGCGGTCATCCACCATGCCCTGTGGCAAAAAGCACAGCAGTGCAGCGACGTCACGCTGATTGCCCCCGCGCAGCTGCAGCAGGTGGCGTGGGGCGAAAACGACGCCTTCATTACACTGCAAAACGGTGACATGTTGACGGCCCGGCTGGTCGTGGGGGCCGATGGCGCCAATTCGTGGTTGCGCAATAAAGCCGATATTCCCCTGACGTACTGGGACTACCGACACCATGCGCTGGTGGCCACCATCCGCACGACGGAGCCGCATCAGGCCGTGGCGCGGCAGATTTTCCATAACGACGGGATCCTGGCCTTCTTACCGCTCAGCGATCCTCATCTCTGCTCGATCGTCTGGTCGCTGTCGCCGGAAAAAGCCCAGCAGATGCAGGAGGCCAGCGCCGAGGAATTCAACCAGGCGCTGTGCGTGGCGTTCGATAACCGCCTCGGCCTCTGCGCCGTTGAAAGCGATCGTCAGGTCTTCCCGCTTACCGGTCGCTATGCCCGGCAGTTCGCCGCGCATCGTCTGGCGCTGGTCGGCGATGCAGCGCACACCATTCATCCGCTGGCCGGGCAGGGCGTTAACCTGGGCTTTATGGATGCAGCAGAACTGGTAAGCGAACTGCGCCGTTTGCAGCGTGAAGGCAAAGATATTGGTCAGCATCTTTACCTGCGCCGCTATGAGCGAAGCCGTAAGCACAGCGCGGCGCTGATGCTGGCGGGGATGCAGGGTTTCCGCGAGCTGTTTGCCGGTGCCAATCCGGCGAAAAAACTGCTGCGCGATCTCGGGTTGAAGCTGGCGGATACCCTCCCCGGCGTTAAGCCTCAGCTTCTGCGTCAGGCGATGGGTCTGAACGATCTGCCGGACTGGCTGCGCTAATTTAGAACCCCGTCACACTTTCTTCTCCCGGCCTGTGGGCCGGGAAAATTCCCTCGTTTGAAATATTCTAATTTCACTGACTTTTTCGCATTAGTTTATCTAATCTCGCTATTTTTATGTTACGGAAATTTCGCCCGTTTTCCCGCATGAAATATCATTCCTGACGCACCCGGCCTCTTTCGACTTTGCTTTTGTGCGGGATCTTTCGCATTTTTATAGTGAATAACTCTGTAGTCTTTTGTGGCGATTTTAGTCATAAGCTAATGTGATGGCCCATTCTTCCTTATGGTTAACCTCCGTTTTCAGTGGTAAGTTCAGAGAAAAGAGAACGTTTGCGTCGGCATCCTGGAGTGAGGCCGATGCCGGGTTTCGTGGTGAGTTTTCGGCATGAAACACAAGACAGCCCCGCTTATTCAACGAGGACAAGATGGCTCAACAGACGCCTTTATACGAACAACACACCTTATGCGGCGCACGCATGGTCGACTTCCACGGTTGGATGATGCCGCTGCACTATGGCTCGCAGATTGATGAGCACCATGCGGTGCGCACCGATGCCGGTATGTTCGACGTCTCCCACATGACCATTGTCGACTTACGCGGCAGTCGCACCCGGGAGTTTTTACGCTATCTGCTGGCGAACGACGTGGCGAAGCTGACAAAGCCCGGTAAAGCGCTGTACAGCGGGATGCTCAATGCCTCCGGCGGGGTGATCGACGACCTGATCGTTTATTACCTGACTGATGATTTCTTCCGCCTCGTTGTTAACTCCGCCACCCGCGATAAAGACCTCTCCTGGATCACCCAACACGCAGAACCCTTCGCCATCGACATCACCGTGCGTGATGACCTGTCGCTGATTGCGGTGCAGGGGCCGAACGCGCAGGCGAAAGCGGCCTCGCTGTTCAGCGACGAGCAGCGCCAGGCCACCGAAGGCATGAAGCCGTTCTTCGGCGTGCAGGCGGGCGACCTGTTTGTGGCGACCACCGGCTATACCGGTGAAGCGGGCTTTGAGATTGCGATGCCGAACGAAAAAGCGGCCGATTTCTGGCGTGCGCTGGTGGAAGCAGGGGTTAAACCGGCAGGCCTGGGCGCGCGCGATACGCTGCGTCTGGAAGCCGGGATGAATTTATACGGCCAGGAAATGGACGAAGGTGTTTCTCCGCTGGCAGCCAACATGGGCTGGACCATCGCGTGGGAACCGGCCGATCGTGATTTTATTGGCCGTGAAGCGCTGGAACTGCAGCGCGAACGGGGCACCGACCAGCTGGTCGGGCTGGTGATGACCGAGAAAGGCGTGCTGCGCGGCGAGCTGCCGGTACGTTTCACCGATGCCAATGGCAATCACCGCGAAGGCGTGATCACCAGCGGTACGTTCTCCCCGACGCTGGGTTATAGCGTGGCGCTGGCGCGCGTTCCTGCGGGCATTGGCGAGACTGCTGTCGTGCAGATCCGCAACCGCGAAATGCCGGTCCGCGTAACCAAACCAATTTTTGTTCGCGCCGGTAAACCGGTCGCTTAATCCCTTTTTATCAGGAGAAATTCAATGAGCAATGTGCCAGCAGAACTGAAATACAGCAAAGAACACGAGTGGCTGCGCAAAGAAGCCGACGGCACTTATACCGTTGGGATCACCGAGCATGCGCAAGAGCTGTTGGGTGACATGGTCTTCGTGGATCTGCCAGAAGTGGGCGCCACCGTGACCGCAGGCGACGATTGTGCCGTGGCTGAATCCGTAAAAGCCGCTTCCGATATTTACGCGCCTGTTGGCGGTGAAATCGTGGCGGTGAACGACGCCCTGAGTGACTCCCCGGAGCTGGTCAACAGCGAGCCGTATGGCGAAGGTTGGATCTTCAAAATCAAAGCCAGCGACGAAGCGGAAGTTGCCGCGCTGCTGGACGCAACCGCCTATGAAGCACTGTTAGAAGACGAGTAAGCATCGATTACCCTCTCCCCTCCGGGGAGAGGGAGAAAACAAATTCACTGCACGTTTCAGGAACCATCGCTCATGACACAGACTTTAAGCCAGCTTGAAAACCGTGGCGCTTTTATTGAACGTCACATTGGGCCGGATGCTCAGCAACAGCAGGAGATGCTGAACACGGTTGGCGCGGATTCGTTAAACGCACTGATTTCGCAGATCGTGCCGAAAGACATTCAGCTCGCGACTCCGCCGCAGGTGGGTGATGCGACAACCGAATACGCTGCGCTGGCAGAACTGAAAGGCATCGCCAGCCTGAATAAGCGCTTTAAGTCTTACATTGGCATGGGCTACACCAACGTGCAGTTACCCCCGGTTATCCTGCGCAACATGCTGGAAAATCCGGGCTGGTATACCGCCTATACCCCGTATCAGCCTGAAGTCTCGCAAGGTCGTCTGGAAGCGCTGCTGAATTTCCAGCAGGTAACGCTGGATCTGACCGGTCTCGATATCGCCTCCGCGTCTCTGCTGGATGAAGCAACGGCGGGTGCCGAAGCGATGGCGATGGCAAAACGCGTGAGTAAGCTGAAAGGCGCGAACCGCTTCTTCGTTGCTGCAGATATTCACCCGCAAACCCTGGATGTGGTGCGTACCCGCGCCGAAACCTTCGGCTTTGAAGTGATTGTCGATGATGCGGAAAAAGTGCTGGATCATCAGGATGTGTTCGGCGTGCTGCTGCAGCAGGTGGGCACCACCGGTGAAGTCCACGACTACAGCACACTGATTGCCGAGCTGAAAGCACGTAAAATCGTGGTCAGCGTGGCAGCCGATTTTATGGCGCTGGTGCTGTTAACCTCCCCGGGCAAACAGGGCGCGGACATCGTGTTCGGCTCTGCACAACGCTTCGGCGTGCCGATGGGCTACGGCGGCCCGCACGCGGCCTTCTTCGCCGGCAAAGATGAATTCAAACGCTCCATGCCAGGCCGCATTATCGGCGTATCGAAAGATGCCGCCGGTAACACTGCCCTGCGTATGGCGATGCAGACTCGCGAGCAGCACATTCGCCGCGAGAAAGCGAACTCCAATATCTGTACCTCTCAGGTTCTGCTGGCGAATATCGCCAGCCTGTACGCTGTCTACCACGGCCCGGTTGGCCTGAAGCGTATCGCCAGCCGCATTCACCGTCTGGCCGACATTCTGGCCTGTGGCCTGCAGCAAAAAGGCCAGAAACTGCGCCACGCGCACTTCTTTGATACCCTGTGTGTTGAAGTGGTCGACAAAGCGGCGGTTCTGGCGCGTGCCGAAGCGGCAGAAATCAACCTGCGTAGTGACATCCTGAATGCAGTTAGCATCACTCTGGACGAAACCACCACCCGTGAGGATCTGCAGGTGCTGTTCAACGTGCTGCTGGGTGATGGCCACGGCCTGAATGTGGATGCCCTTGATAAAGAAGTGGCGCACGACAGCCGTTCTGTTCAGGAAAACATGCTGCGTGACGATGCGATCCTGGCCCATCCGGTGTTCAATCGTTACCACAGCGAAACCGAGATGATGCGCTACATGCACTCGCTGGAGCGCAAAGATCTGGCCCTGAATCAGGCGATGATCCCGCTGGGTTCCTGTACCATGAAGCTGAACGCCGCCGCCGAGATGATCCCGATCACCTGGCCGGAATTCGCCGAGCTGCACCCGTTCTGCCCGGCCGATCAGGCAGAAGGGTACCATCAGATGATTAACCAACTCTCCGACTGGCTGGTGAAGCTGACCGGCTACGACGCGCTCTGCATGCAGCCAAACTCTGGCGCGCAGGGTGAATACGCAGGCCTGCTGGCGATCCGCCACTATCACGAGAGCCGCAACGAAGGCCATCGCGATATCTGCCTGATCCCAAGCTCCGCCCACGGCACGAACCCGGCTTCTGCCCAGATGGCAGGCATGGACGTGGTGGTGGTAGCCTGCGATAAAAACGGCAACATCGACCTCGCAGATCTGCGTGCGAAAGCCGAGCAGACCGGGGACAAACTCTCCTGCATCATGGTGACCTATCCGTCCACCCACGGTGTGTACGAAGAGACCATCCGTGAAGTGTGCGAAATCGTGCACCAGCATGGCGGTCAGGTATACCTTGATGGCGCCAACATGAACGCCCAGGTAGGGATCACCACGCCGGGCTTTATCGGCGCAGACGTGTCGCACCTTAACCTGCACAAAACCTTCTGCATCCCGCACGGCGGTGGCGGCCCGGGTATGGGCCCAATTGGCGTGAAAGCGCATCTGGCACCGTTTGTTCCGGGTCACAGCGTCGTACAAATCGAAGGGATGCTCACCCGTCAGGGCGCCGTTTCGGCAGCACCTTTTGGCAGCGCCTCCATTCTGCCAATCAGCTGGATGTACATCCGCATGATGGGCGCAGAAGGGCTGAAGCAGGCCAGCCAGGTCGCGATCCTGAATGCGAACTACATTGCAACGCGCTTGAAAGAGGCGTATCCGGTGCTGTATACCGGTCGCGATGGCCGCGTGGCGCACGAATGTATCCTTGATATTCGTCCTCTGAAAGACGAAACCGGCATCAGCGAACTGGACATCGCCAAGCGCCTGATCGACTACGGCTTCCACGCGCCGACCATGTCGTTCCCGGTTGCGGGCACGCTGATGGTGGAGCCAACCGAGTCTGAAAGCAAAGTCGAGCTGGACCGCTTTATCGACGCCATGCTGGCTATCCGCAGTGAAATCGACCGCGTGAAGCAGGGCGAGTGGCCGCTGGAAGATAACCCGCTGGTGAATGCGCCGCACACCCAGAACGAGCTGGTGGCGGAGTGGAACCACGGTTACACCCGCGAGCAGGCCGTCTTCCCGGCAGGTGTGGCGAACAAGTACTGGCCAACGGTGAAACGTCTGGACGATGTCTATGGCGATCGCAACCTGTTCTGTTCTTGTGTGCCAATGAGCGAATATCAGTAATACTTAACGTCTGACTGTAGGCCGGGTGAGCGTCATCAGCGCTGCCCGGCCTTTTTTATTTTTGGGAGATAGTGAATGGCAATTGCACTTGTAACCGGAGCCAGCCGGGGGATCGGCAAAGCCACCGCGCTGGAGCTGGCCCGCGAGGGCTATACCGTGGCGGTGAACTACCACCACAACATCAAAGCCGCGACGGAGGTTATCCACCACATCGTCGAAGAAGGCGGTAAAGCCTTTGCGGTCCGCGCGGATATCAGTGATGAAGCGCAGGTGCTGGCGATGTTCGATAGCCTCGACCGTGAAGGCGAGCCGCTTACCGCGCTGGTCAATAACGCGGGGATCCTGTTCGAGCAAAGCACCATCGAAAACCTCTCCGCCGAGCGGATTAACCGCGTGCTGGCGACCAACGTGACGGGCTATTTCCTCTGCTGCCGTGAAGCGGTGAAGCGGATGTCGTTCAAGCATGGCGGCAAAGGCGGGGCGATTGTGAACGTCTCTTCGGCAGCATCACGACTGGGCGCGCCGGGGGAATATGTGGATTATGCAGCGTCGAAAGGGGCTGTTGATTCCCTGACGACCGGCTTATCGCTGGAGGTGGCGGCGCAGGGCATTCGGGTCAACTGCGTGCGGCCTGGGCTGATTTACACTGAAATCCATGCCTCCGGCGGTGAGCCCGGGCGCGTGGATCGTCTGAAATCCGTCCTGCCGATGCAGCGTGGAGGTCAGCCGGAAGAGGTAGCGCAGGCCATTGTCTGGCTGCTGAGCGAGAAAGCGTCGTACGTGACGGGCAGTTTTATTGAGTTAGCGGGCGGGAAATAACGTTCCCTCTCCCAAAGGGAGAGGGGATCTACCGTAGGCCGGGCAAGCGCGGCGCTGCCCGGCATTACGGAATTAAAGCGTTTCGCCGTTGCTGGCAATCACTTCTTTGTACCAGTTAAAGCTCTTCTTGCGGGAACGGGACATGTCGCCGGTGCCATCGTCGTGCTTATTTACGTAGATAAAGCCGTAGCGCTTGCTGTACTGACCGGTGGTGAATGACACGCAGTCGATGCAGCCCCACGGGGTGTAACCCATCAAATCCACACCGTCGTAGGTGACGGCTTTGATCATCTCTTCCACGTGAGCGCGCAGGTAGTCGATACGGTAGTCATCGTTGATGCTGCCGTCTTCTTCCACTTTGTCGTACGCGCCAAAGCCGTTTTCTACGATAAACAGCGGCTTCTGGTAACGTTCATACAGTTCACACAGCGCGTAACGCAGGCCCACCGGGTCAATCTGCCAGCCCCAGTCGGATGCTTTCACGTGCGGGTTCGGCACGCTGCCTTCGAAGCCGGAAATGGCATCGCCGGTACCGCCTTCCGCTTTCACCGCGTTGGTCATGTAGTAGCTGAAGCCCAGATAAGCACAGGTACCTTCACGCAGGATCTGCTCATCGCCTGCTTCCATCTGAATGGTGAAGCCGCGACGCTCCCATTCGTTCAGCACGTAAGACGGGTAGTAGCCGCGCAGCTGCACGTCGGTAAAGACATAGCGCTCACGCATGGATTCCTGAGCAAACATCACGTCTTCCGGTTTGCAGGAGAACGGATAGAGCGCCACCATCGCCAGCATGCAGCCAACCTGCATCTCCGGGTTGATGCGACGGGCCGCTTTCACTGCCAGGGCACTGGCCACGAACTGGTGGTGCAGCACCTGGTACATGGTCTCTTCCGGGTTTTGATGCTCGGTGTACACCACGCCAGAACAGCAATAGCCAAACAGCGGTGCGCGCCAGTTACGCTGGTTGTTGATTTCATTGAAGGTCATCCAGTATTTGACCTTGCTCTTGTAGCGCTCAAACACCACTTCGGCGAAATTAACGAAGAAATCGACCACTTTACGGTTGGTCCAGCCGCCGTATTCCTGCACCAGGTGCAGCGGCATTTCGAAGTGGGAGAGGGTGATCACCGGCTCGATATTGTACTTCAACAGTTCGTCGAACATGTCGTCGTAGAACTTCAGCCCTTCTTCGTTCGGCTGAGTTTCATCCCCTTTCGGGAAGATGCGGGTCCAGGCGATCGAAGTACGGAAGCATTTGAAGCCCATCTCGGCAAACAGCTTGATGTCTTCTTTATAATGGCCGTGGAAGTCGATGGCTTCGTGGTTAGGATAGTATTTGCCAGCTTCCACTTGCTGGGTGATTTCGCGCGGGACGCCGTGCGCGCCGCCGGTCAGCACGTCACAAATGCTCGGGCCTTTGCCGCCTTTGTTCCAGCCGCCTTCAACCTGGTGCGCCGCAACCGCGCCGCCCCATAAAAAGTCTTTCGGTAAGGTGAGTTTTTTCATCTTTGCTGATCTCGTTGAATGTCTTATTTCGAGTCTAACAAAGGGGAATAAAAAGTCACGATATAACAATTTGCGGTAATTGTGATTTGTTACATCAAAAAAACAGGGCGTTTTATTGTGTTAATTTCTTCGCCAGTTTGCGCCCCAGCGATTCAAGAATATAAATAACCGGGATTTGGGTCGTAATATCGTAGACCCCGCCGATGCGGGTTTGCGGCACGTGCCAGGAGAGATTAAAGTCGGCCAGCTTTGCCAGCCGCGAATGTTCGTGACTGGTAATGGACAGCACCTTGCAGTTATGCAGGCTGAACTGGCTTGCGAAGCGCAGGATCTCTTCGGTTTCGCCCGAGACGGAGAGCACAATAGCCAGCGCGTTTTTCGCCATGTCATTGGTGACCGGGAAATAAGGATCGTCGATATGGTTGCTGAATTTACCAATATTGGAGAAGAAGCGCGCGCCATATTTTGCCAGCGAGCCGGAGGTGCCAGCACCGACAAAAATAATACGCTCGGATGATAAGATAATATCGACAGCGTTATTCAGTAAAATATCAAACTCGTCGTTGTTCACGCTTTTGAAAAAACTGATAATCTCACTGGCGCCAAAATTGGCCTGCTGTGGTTCATTTTGTTCGAGATACAATTTAAACCGCACGCGAAATTCAGAATAGCCATCGCATTTTAGCTTGCGACAAAAGCGCAGCACGGTGGTGGTGGAGACCCCCGCCGCGTCCGCCAGTTCGCGAATGGTCATGTACATCACCCGATCGCGGTTTTTAATGACGGTGTTGTAGACCATCATCTCCAGATTATTGAGGCTGGCAATGGCGGAATGGGAGAACATGCTCACAGTGGCTAAACTCACTCATCAGACTTCATCTTAAGGAATAATAACATGCAGCCAAACGACATTACTTTTTTTCAGCGCTTTCAGGATGACATTCTGGCCGGACGTAAAACCATCACCATCCGCGACGAGAGCGAAGCGCATTTCAAAGTGGGCGATATTCTGCGGGTCGGGCGTTTTGAGGACCAAGGGTACTTCTGCACCATTGAGGTGACGGACACTTCGACGGTGACGCTGGAGACCTTGACCGAAAAACATGCCCAGCAGGAGAACATGACGCGTGAGGAACTTAAGCGCGTGATCGCGGAAATTTATCCGAATCAGACGCAGTTTTATGTCATTGAATTTAAATGCCTTTGATTTTTACAGTGAACGGTCGTTAGCTGAAATTCTCTCATAACGTTATGATTGTACCAATATAATTTATATTGGTATTTATTTTAGCTAACAGGTGTTCACTGGAATCATTCTCAGTTAGCATAGTCGGCAATGCATTACTCACGTAGGTTTTCCTGGAGTTGTCTATGGTTAGCAAGTCATTAACCGTACAGGGATATTCACTGGCTGAGGAAATAGCCAACAGCATCAGTCACGGGATTGGTCTGGTGTTTGGTATTGTCGGGCTGGTGCTGCTGCTGGTCCAGGCGGTCGACACGAACGCCAGCGCGCTGGCGATCACCAGTTACAGCCTGTACGGCGGGAGCATGATTTTATTGTTCCTGGCCTCTACGCTGTATCACGCCATTCCGCATCAGCGGGCCAAAATCTGGTTGAAGAAATTCGACCACTGCGCCATCTATCTGCTGATTGCCGGCACCTATACACCTTTCTTGCTGGTCGGTCTGAATTCACCGCTGGCGCGTGGGCTGATGATTGTGATCTGGAGCCTGGCGCTGCTGGGGATCCTGTTCAAACTGACCATCGCGCACCGGTTTAAAGTGCTGTCGTTGGTGACCTATCTGACGATGGGCTGGCTGTCGCTGATTGTGGTGTATCAACTGGCGGTAAAACTGGCGGCGGGCGGGGTCACTCTGCTGGCGGTCGGGGGCGTGGTCTATTCGCTGGGGGTGATTTTTTACGTCTGTAAGCGCATCCCCTACAACCACGCTATCTGGCACGGTTTTGTGCTGGGCGGCAGCGTGTGCCACTTCCTGGCGATTTATTTGTATGTCGGGCAGGTTTAATTCCTGCGGACTGATGCCTGGCGGCGCTAGCGCTTGCACGGGCCGACAAGTCGATCCGTAGGCCGGGTAAGCGAAGCCGCCACCCGGCACTAATAGCATCACTCTTCCAACGAGTACGGCAGCGGTTCAATGCTCAGGGTATTCACATCTTCGCGCACGCGGAACACGCTGTCCGGCTCCATATCGTTATTCATGACAGCCTGCACCAGCAGACGACCATCATCAAGCTGAACGGCGGCCAGTACGGTGCCGGTACGACGCCAGTTCTCACCCATTTTCAGCTCCAGGTCTTCGCCGGCTTGTGGAACGCGGCTGGCGTGACCGGCCAGATACCACAGCGCACGCTTATTCGCGCCGCGGAACTTCGCCCGTGCGACCATCTCCTGGCCGGTGTAGCAGCCTTTTTTGAAGCTGATACCGCCGAGCGCCTGCAGGTTCGTCGCCTGCGGAATAAACTGCCCGCTGTTGGCGGCGTCGATAACCGGCTGACCCGCTTCGATGTTCAGCGCCAGCCATTGCTGGGAATTGTTCAGTTGCGCTTCGCCGCGTAGGGCTTCGGTAACGCGTTCAGCGGTTGCTGAATCGGTGACCAGCAGGAAACGTTCTGCCGGGTGTTCAAACCACAGCAGGGAAGTGACGCCATCGCTGATGACCTGTTTTTCTCCATCTGGCAGCTCGCTGAACAGGTTTTTCAACGCGGCGCGCGCCTGGAACCCTGCCACGCCTAACAGCACTAATTCATCATCAGCGGCGATGGTGACTTTGGAGAATACCGCATACTTTTTCAGCTCGGTGAGCTGCGCGTCGCGCAGGCTGCGGCGTTCGATCAGGGCAAAACCGGCCCCACGGCGGAAAAGACGCAGGTTGCTCCACATCTTGCCTTTCGGATCGCAGTGCGCGGCCAGCAGGTGCTGGTGTTCGGTCAACTGGCTGACGTCCGCAGTCACCTGGCCCTGCAGGTACTTTTCGCTGTCTGCACCCACGAGGGTCGCCAGCGCCCAGTCATCAAGTGTCATAAGCGTCAGCGGCAGACGCGCAGAGGCGACAGGCTGGCGCGGAGAAAAAGGTGTAAAAGCCATAGTGATGTCCTGAATTGCTTAACGCTTTGTTAAGGCCTAATGGTAAAAGAGACTGTAGCCATTGCAAGTGGTTTCATCAGGCTATTCGTGCCTTCACGCGGTTCTGCGTAACGCAGCGCAAAACCGATGAACACGTATATTTTTTGCGGTTTTTTTCTGAAGGCGTGCTGTGAGTCTGTAATATTCCAGTAATGAAGCCGCAAAAAACACGTTACACTAAGGGCAGTTTCTTCACGGTTGATGCCCATTTCAGCAGAGTCGAACAGGATACTGCCTGAACTCAACGTTATGCAGGAATAGAACACATGGATATTAGTAATAAACCCCGCATTCACTGGGCGTGCCGTCGCGGCATGCGCGAGCTCGACATTTCTATCATGCCGTTCTTCGAATACGAATACGACAGCCTGAGCGATGACGACAAACATCTGTTCATCCGCCTGCTCGAGAGCGACGATCCCGACTTATTTAACTGGTTGATGAATCACGGCAAACCTGCCGACGCCGAACTGCAACGGATGGTGCTTTTAATTCAAACACGGAATCGGGAACGTGGTCCTGTGGCAATCTGATCTGCGCGTCTCGTGGCGCTCACAGTGGATGTCTCTTTTGCTCCACGGCCTGGTTGCGGCGTTGATCCTGTTGATGCCGTGGCCGCTTAGCTACACCCCACTCTGGCTGATATTACTTTCGCTGGTAGTGTTTGATAGCGTGCGTAGCCAACGGCGCATCAATACCCGGCAGGGTGAAATCAAACTGCTGATGGATTCCCGTCTGCACTGGCAGGGGAGTGACTGGGAGATTGTTGGCACCCCGTGGATGCTCAACGCCGGCATGATGTTTCGTCTGCGCAAAGGCGACGGACAGCGCTGCCAACATTTATGGTTATCCGCAGACAGTATGGATGAAGGGGAGTGGCGGGATCTGCGTCGGATGATTTCGCAACAACCGACGCATGGACGGCGGTAGCGGTTTAGCTGTACTGCTCCGCCATTTCGCCCAGGATCTGCTCGCACCAGTTTTGCAGGCGCTCTTCGCTTAGATCGTACTGGTTGGTTTCATCCAGTGCCAGCCCAACAAACAGCTGACCGTCGGCAATGATTGGTTTCTTGCTGGTAAACTCATAGCCTTCGGTCGGCCAGTAACCAATAAAAGTCACGCCTTTTGCTGCCAGCTTGTCATGCAGCATCCCCAGCGCGTCGAGGAACCACTCGCCGTAGCCTAACTGATCGCCCATGCCGTACAGCGCGATGATTTTGCCTTCAAGCTTCAGCGAATCAAGCTGTTCCCAGATCGCTTCCCAGTCTTCCTGCAGTTCACCAAAGTCCCAGGTTGGGATCCCGAGGATCAGCACGTCGTACTGTTCCATCATCGTCGGGGCGTCGTCTTTAAGATTATGCAGCGTCACCAGTTCCGGGCCGATAATGTCGCGAATTTTCTCTGCCGCCATCTCGGTGTAGCAGGTGCTGGAACCATAAAACAGACCAATATTCATCGCTAAAATGTCTCAATACTTGCTATGACTTTGCGAGTAGTGTACCAGAAACAATGCGCATTCAGGCATAATGCACCGATTGCTGAACCATAGGGGCTGATGTGGAAAAGGATCTCGCACTCATCGAACAGTTTCTCGATGCGCTGTGGCTGGAGAAGAATCTGGCCGAAAATACCCTCAGTGCTTACCGACGCGATCTGGCGATGCTGGCGGCCTGGCTGCAGCACCATGGTCGCTCTCTTGAAACCGCGCAAAGTGACGATCTGCAGGCTCTGCTGGCCGAGCGTATGGAAGGCGGCTATAAGGCCACCAGCTCCGCGCGGCTGCTGAGCGCTATCCGGCGTCTGTTTCAGCATCTGTATCGTGAGAAATTCCGCGCGGACGATCCCAGTGCGGTGCTGGCCTCGCCAAAGCTGCCCCAGCGTCTGCCGAAAGATCTTAGCGAAGCGCAAGTTGAGAGATTATTACAGTCGCCCGTGGTTGACCAACCGCTGGAGTTACGCGATAAAGCGATGCTTGAGGTCTTATACGCCACCGGATTGCGCGTCTCGGAGCTGGTCGGCTTGTCGATGAGCGACATCAGCCTGCGTCAGGGCGTGGTACGGGTGATCGGTAAAGGCAACAAAGAGCGTCTGGTGCCGCTGGGCGAAGAGGCGGTTTACTGGCTGGAGAACTACCTTGAGTACGGGCGTCCGTGGCTGCTCAACGGGGTCTCTATCGATGTGCTGTTCCCGAGCCAGCGCGCCCGACAAATGACGCGTCAAACCTTCTGGCATCGCATCAAACATTACGCCACACTGGCGGGTATCGACAGTGAAAAACTATCGCCGCACGTTCTGCGTCATGCCTTTGCCACCCATCTTTTGAACCATGGCGCCGACCTGCGCGTGGTCCAGATGCTGCTGGGGCACAGTGACCTGTCAACGACGCAAATTTACACGCATGTCGCGACGGAACGCCTGCGGCAGCTACACCAACAGCATCACCCACGCGCGTGACTGCTGAATCGCAACAGGAATGAATATGAAAAAGTCTTTAGTGCTGTTCTCTCTGCTGGCAGCCTCATTATCCGGTCTGGCCCACGCTGACGATGCGGCCATTAAACAGTCTCTGGCGAAGCTCGGCGTCACCAGCAGCGATATTCAACCTGCGCCAGTCGCGGGGCTGAAGACGGTGCTGACCAACGGCGGCGTGCTGTACGTGACCGAAGACGGTAAGCACTTTCTGCAGGGGCCGATGTACGACGTGAGCGGTGCTCAGCCGGTGAACATCACCAACCAGATGCTGATGAAGAACCTGAATGCGCTGGAAAAAGAGATGATCGTCTACAAAGCCGCGCAGGAAAAACACGTCATTACCGTGTTTACCGACATCACCTGCGGCTACTGTCACAAGCTGCATGAAGAGATGAAAGACTACAACGCGCTGGGGATCACCGTGCGTTACCTCGCATTCCCGCGCGCGGGCATCAATAGCAAGCCAGAGCAGGATATGAAGGCCATCTGGTGTGCCAAAGATCGCAAAAAAGCCTTCGATGATGCGATGAGCAGCAAAGGGGTTCAGCCTGCTTCCTGCGATATTGACATTGCGAACCACTACGCGCTGGGCGTGCAGTTCGGCGTGACCGGTACGCCGGCCATCGTGCTGAGCAACGGCTATGTGGTGCCGGGCTATCAGGGGCCGAAAGAGATGAAAGAGTTCCTCGACGCGCACCAGAAACAGTTTGGCGGTAAATAATTCACGTGAAATCAACGATACAGCTTCGTCGCCGTGAGGTGGATGAACATGCGGACCTGCCTGCCGATCTGTCTCCTCTGCTGCGTCGGCTGTACGCCAGTCGCGGCGTGCACAACGCGGGCGATCTTGAACGCGGCGTAAAAGGCATGCTGCCCTGGCAGCAGCTCAGCGGCGTGGATCGCGCAGCCGAGCTGCTTTATCACGCTTTTAACGAAGGGACGCGAATCATCGTTGTCGGTGATTTTGATGCGGATGGCGCCACCAGTACCGCGCTGAGCGTGCTCAGCCTGCGGGCAATGGGGTGCGATAACGTCGCGTATCTTGTGCCGAACCGCTTTGAGGACGGCTACGGCCTGAGCCCGGAAGTGGTCGATCAGGCGCACGCGCGCGGCGCGCAGATGATCCTGACGGTGGATAACGGGATCTCGTCCCATGCCGGAGTTGATCATGCGCACAAGCTGGGGATCCCGGTGCTGGTCACCGATCACCATCTGCCCGGCGACACGCTCCCGGCGGCAGAAGCGATCGTTAACCCTAACCTGCGCGAATGTGCATTTCCGTCAAAATCGCTGGCGGGCGTGGGGGTCGCATTCTACCTGATGCTGGCGCTGCGCACGCTGCTGCGGGATAAAGGCTGGTTTGACGCGCGCGGTATTGCGGTGCCCAATCTGGCAGAACTGCTGGACCTGGTGGCGCTCGGCACCGTGGCCGACGTGGTGCCGCTGGATGCCAACAACCGCATTCTGACCTGGCAAGGCCTGAGCCGCATTCGTGCGGGTAAATGCCGTCCGGGCATTAAGGCACTGCTGGAAATTTCCAACCGCGATCCGCAGAAGCTGGCTGCCAGCGATCTGGGCTTTGCCCTCGGGCCACGTCTGAACGCGGCGGGGCGTCTGGATGATATGTCGGTCGGTGTGGCGCTGCTGCTGTGCGACAACATCGGCGAGGCGCGGGTGCTGGCCAGCGAGCTGGATGCCCTGAACCAGACCCGCAAAGAGATCGAGCAGGGGATGCAGGCCGAAGCCCTGATCCTCTGTGAAAAGCTGGAACGCAGCAGCGAGACGCTGCCTGGCGGGCTGGCGATGTATCACCCGGAGTGGCATCAGGGCGTGGTCGGCATTTTAGCCTCGCGCATCAAAGAGCGTTTTCACCGCCCGGTGATTGCGTTTGCCCCTGCCGGAGACGGGACGCTGAAAGGATCCGGGCGATCCATTCAGGGTTTGCACATGCGTGACGCGCTGGAGCGGCTACACACGCTACATCCGGGGCTGATGATAAAATTCGGCGGCCACGCGATGGCGGCAGGTTTGTCGCTGGAAGAGGCGAAGTTCGATCAGTTTCAGCGTCTGTTCAGCGAGCTGGTCACCGACTGGCTGGATCCGGCCCTGCTGCAGGGTGAGGTGGTCTCCGACGGCCCGTTAGCGGCTGCCGACATGACCATGGAGGTGGCGCAGATGCTGCGCGACGCCGGGCCGTGGGGGCAGATGTTCCCGGAGCCGCTGTTCGACGGGCGTTTTCGCCTGCTGCAACAGCGGCTGGTCGGTGAGCGTCACCTGAAAGTGATGGTCGAGCCGGTGGGCGGTGGACCGCTGCTGGATGGCATCGCCTTTAACGTCGATACCGCTGTCTGGCCGGACAACGGCGTGCGTGAAGTAACGCTGGCCTACAAACTGGATATCAACGAGTTTCGCGGCAACCGCACGCTGCAAATCATCATCGACCATATCTGGCCACTTTAGCATCACTATTCCGCTATAAAACAGGGCGTGAATCCGGTACAATTCCGCCCTTATCACCGCATTTTACTCGTCCATAAAAGAAAACAGACCATGTTTGAAATTAATCCGGTAAAAAACCGCATTCAGGACCTCACGGAGCGCTCTGACGTTCTTAGGGGGTATCTTTGACTATGATGCCAAGAAAGAGCGTCTTGAAGAAGTAAACGCCGAGCTGGAACAGTCGGACGTCTGGAACGAACCTGAACGCGCACAGGCGCTGGGTAAAGAACGTTCCTCTCTCGAAGCCATCGTCGACACGTTGGATCAAATGGCGCAGGGTCTGGAGGATGTTTCCGGGCTGCTGGAGCTGGCAATTGAAGCCGATGACGAAGAGACGTTCAACGAAGCCGTAGCAGAGCTCGACGTTCTGGAAGAGAAGCTGGCACAGCTTGAATTCCGTCGTATGTTCTCCGGTGAGTATGACAGCGCCGATTGCTATCTCGATATCCAGGCCGGTTCCGGCGGGACAGAAGCGCAGGACTGGGCCAGCATGCTGACGCGTATGTATCTGCGTTGGGCTGAAGCTCGCGGCTTCAAGACCGAGATCATCGAAGAATCCGAAGGCGAAGTGGCGGGTCTGAAATCCGTTACCGTCAAGATTATTGGCGATTACGCTTACGGCTGGCTGCGCACTGAAACCGGCGTTCACCGCCTGGTGCGTAAGAGCCCGTTCGATTCCGGCGGCCGTCGTCACACCTCTTTCAGCTCCGCGTTTGTCTATCCGGAAGTGAAAGACGATATCGATATCGAAATCAACCCGGCTGACCTGCGTATCGACGTTTACCGCGCCTCCGGTGCGGGTGGTCAGCACGTTAACCGTACCGAATCGGCGGTGCGTATTACGCACCTTCCAACCAATACGGTAACGCAGTGCCAGAACGACCGTTCCCAGCATAAGAACAAAGACCAGGCCATGAAGCAGATGAAAGCCAAGCTTTATGAACTGGAGATGCAAAAGAAAAATGCTGAGAAACAGGCGATGGAAGACAACAAATCTGACATCGGCTGGGGCAGCCAGATCCGTTCTTACGTCCTTGATGACTCCCGCATTAAAGACCTGCGTACCGGTGTTGAAACCCGAAACACGCAGGCGGTGCTGGATGGCAGCCTGGACCAATTTATCGAAGCAAGTTTGAAAGCTGGGTTATGAGGAACCAACATGTCTGAACAACAAGTACAGAGCGCTGACGCGGTAGCGGATCTTAATAATGAACTGAAAACCCGCCGCGAGAAGCTGGCTGCACTGCGTGAGCAGGGCGTGCCGTTCCCGAACGATTTCCGCCGCGATTGCACCTCAGACCAACTGCATGCTGACTTCGACGCTAAAGAGAACGAAGAGCTGGAAGCGCTGGACATCGAAGTGGCCGTTGCTGGCCGCATGATGACCCGCCGCATTATGGGTAAAGCGTCCTTTATTACGCTGCAGGACGTGGGCGGCCGTATTCAGCTGTACGTTTCGCGTGACGATCTGCCAGAAGGCATCTACAACGAGCAGTTTAAAAAGTGGGATCTGGGCGATATCCTCGGTGCCCGCGGTAAGCTGTTCAAAACCAAGACCGGCGAGCTGTCCATTCACTGCACCGAGCTGCGTCTGCTGACCAAAGCCCTGCGCCCGCTGCCGGACAAGTTCCACGGTCTGCAGGATCAGGAAGCGCGCTACCGTCAGCGTTACCTGGATCTCATCTCTAACGATGATTCCCGCAACACCTTCAAAATTCGCTCTCAGATCATGGCCGGTATCCGCCAGTTCATGGTTGGCCGCGACTTTATGGAAGTGGAAACGCCAATGATGCAGGTGATCCCGGGCGGTGCGTCTGCGCGTCCATTCATCACCCATCACAACGCGCTGGATCTGGACATGTACCTGCGTATCGCGCCGGAACTGTACCTCAAGCGTCTGGTGGTTGGCGGCTTCGATCGCGTATTCGAGATCAACCGTAACTTCCGTAACGAAGGCATCTCCGTTCGTCATAACCCAGAGTTCACCATGATGGAACTCTATATGGCGTACGCAGATTACAAAGATCTGATCGAGCTGACCGAATCCCTGTTCCGTACCCTGGCGCAGGATATTCTGGGCAAAACCGAAGTGCCTTACGGCGAGGAAGTGTTCGACTTTGGCAAGCCGTTCGTCAAGCTGACCATGCGCGAAGCTATCAAGAAGTACCGTCCGGAAACCGAGATGGCCGATCTGGATAACTTCGACTCGGCGAAAGCGATCGCTGAGAGCATTGGTATCAAGGTTGAGAAGAGCTGGGGTCAGGGCCGTATCGTGACCGAGATCTTCGAAGAAGTGGCCGAAGCGCATCTGATTCAGCCGACCTTCATCACTGAATACCCGGCAGAAGTGTCTCCGCTGGCGCGTCGTAACGACGAGAACCCGGAGATCACTGACCGCTTCGAATTCTTCATCGGTGGCCGTGAAATCGGCAACGGCTTTAGCGAGCTGAACGATGCGGAAGATCAGGCGCAGCGCTTCCAGGATCAGGTTAACGCGAAAGCGGCGGGCGATGACGAAGCGATGTTCTTCGATGAAGACTACGTGACCGCACTGGAACACGGTTTGCCGCCAACGGCCGGTCTGGGTATTGGTATCGACCGTATGGTTATGCTGTTCACCAACAGCCACACCATCCGCGACGTGATCCTGTTCCCGGCGATGCGTCCGGTGAAGTAAGGCGTTAAGATCTGAAAAGCCCCGGCGTTAATCGCGTCGGGGCTTTTTTTATTGCTGGGCGCAGGCGGCGTAAGCCAGTAGCTCGGTTTTAGCCTCGCGGGCCTCCATCACCATCCACGGGCTAAAGGCCCAGGGCGTTGCCTCCAGCGCGCAGAGCAGCGCGTCCAGTTTGACCCACTGATAATCCATCACTTCATCACGATTAATTGCCACGCTGCTGGCAGCCTGTGCAGCAAACACCGGGCAGAGTTCGTTTTCGACAATCCCGGAAGGGTCGGTTTCGCAGTAGCGAAACGCCGGGGCAACTGAAACAATATTGGTTATCTCGACACCCACTTCAAAGCGACAGCGACGGATCAGCGCCTGCTCCGGGGCTTCGTCCAGCTGTGGATGACCGCAAACCGAATTGGTCCATACGCCGGGCCAGGCTTTTTTGCTCATGGCGCGACGCGTTACCAGGCACTCGCCCTGGGCGTTGAAAAGCCAGCACGAGAATGCCAGATGAAGAGGGGTATGCGAGGTGTGCGCAGCATACTTCTCCTGCGTGCCGATAACGGCTCCCCGATCGTTTACCAGAATGACGTGTTCGTGTGTTCCCATAGTGACTCCCGAGCTGATATCGCCGGATGGGACTGACTTACAGCGTTCAGGTAAGTGCAGTGCGATCGGGCCGGGCGATTATAGCCTAATCACCGGTAGACGTTTTGTCGTATAGGGTGCTCTTGGGCATCGGCAGTGAGGCTGTTATGATAGCGCGGCCATTCACGCCGACCGAGGAACTGTTGTGTTCGCAGGAAGCCCGACGAAAAATCCCGTTTCTGCTCTGTTTTGCCTGATCCTGGCCCTGTTGCTGGTAGGCTGCGCGGGCAGCCAATCATCGGATTCTGGTCCTGTATATACCGTTAAACGCGGCGATACCCTGTATCGCATTGCGCGGTCGACCGGCACCAGCGTGAAGGAGCTCGCGCGCCTCAATAATATCTCTGCGCCTTACACCATCGAAGTGGGGCAAAAGCTGAAGGTCAGCGGTGCGTCGGGCAAAAAATCCTCGTCGAAGAGCAGCGGTAAAACTGCGGGGGTAACGCCATCTTACGTGGTGCCTAAATCGTCATGGCCACCGGTAGGGCAGCGCTGCTGGGTCTGGCCTGCCAGCGGTAAAGTGGTGATGCCATACTCCACCTCAGAAGGCGGTAATAAAGGCATTGATATCGCCGGCACCCGTGGCGCACCGGTGTATGCTTCCGATGCGGGTAAAGTGGTTTACGTTGGCAACCAGCTGCGCGGCTACGGCAATCTGATCATGATTAAGCACGGCGAGGATTACATCACCGCCTACGCCCATAACGATTCGATGCTGGTCAACAACGGCCAAAACGTGAAGGCCGGGCAGAAGATTGCCACCATGGGCAGTACTGGCTCCAACACCGTGGCGCTGCATTTCCAGATCCGCTACCGGGCGACGGCTATCGATCCGGTGCGTTATTTACCGGCGCAGGGCAGCAAACCGAAGTGCTAAGTGGTTATTTAATCGCCACTTAGTCATCGGGAGTCTTGTCAGGAGAAGCGTAAAGTCTATAATGCTTTACGCACCTCAAAGCGGGCGTAGTTCAATGGTAGAACGAGAGCTTCCCAAGCTCTATACGAGGGTTCGATTCCCTTCGCCCGCTCCAAACTCAAGTCTCCTGAAGTCTACCCAACTCAATTTTCCCTTGATAAATCAGCAGTTATAGCATTCTATTAGTCTATTGAACTCAATTGTACTCCCCCAGGGTCAAGCTCAATGTGAGGGTATGGATGGGGGTATAATTGTACCCCCTGCTGAGAGGTACCCCCAATGAAGCTGACAGCTCGTCAGGTTGAAACTGCAAAACCCAAAGAGAAGCCCTACAAACTGGCTGATGGTGGTGGTCTTTACCTGCTGGTTAATCCCAACGGCAAAAGATACTGGCGTCTCAAATACCGTTCACTAGGTAAAGAGAAACTGCTCGCTATTGGCGTTTACCCTGATGTTTCTTTAGCTGAAGCCCGAAGTAAGCGTGAGGATGCTAAAAGGACATTATCCGCAGGTAACGATCCTTCTCTTGAACGAAAAATTGAGAAACTTAGTCGTCAACAAGACGCAGAAAACTCTTTTGAGGCTATCACGCGGGAGTGGTATCAGCGTCGCTATGACCGCTGGTCTGTCTCCTATCGTGAAGAGATGATGCGAACCTTTGAGAAAGATGTATTTCCTTATATCGGTCACCGGCCAATCAAAGATATCAAGCCGATGGAGTTGCTTGCAGTTCTTTCAAAGATAGAAGCACGAGGGGCAACTGAGAAGGTCCGTAAGGTTCGCCAGCGCTGTGGAGAGGTCTGGAAGTATGCTGTTGTGACTGGCAGGGCCGAGTACAATCCAGCACCTGATTTAGCCAGTGCAGTAACTCCTCATGAAAAAGAACACTATGCTTTTTTAAC
The DNA here is from genome assembly GCA_049284415.1 of Leclercia sp. GTDB lineage: Bacteria > Pseudomonadota > Gammaproteobacteria > Enterobacterales > Enterobacteriaceae > Enterobacter. Next base: position 220,921 of record JBAPXW010000019.1, on the reverse strand, counting down.
CCAGGATGAATTGCCTGAGTTTCTTCGGACTCTGAACACCTATGCTGGTAGTGTGCTTGTTAAGATTGCGATGCAATTGCTTATTTTAACCGGAGTAAGGCCTGGGGAGTTGAGGCAAGCGGAGTGGCAGGAATTTGATTTTGAGAAAAAGGTTTGGAATGTACCAGCGGAACGCATGAAAATGCGCCGCCCTCATCTGGTTCCGTTATCAAGCCAGGCAATTGACCTACTTAATCAGCTTAAACCCATGACGGGAGCAGGAGCGTTGCTGTTCCCAGGACGTAATGATCCTAAGAAACCGATGAGTGATATGGCATTGACTGTGTTGGTCAGGCGTATCGGCTATGCCGGGCGCGTTACAGGGCATGGATTCCGCCACACGATGAGTACCATTTTGCATGAGCAGGGTTTCAATTCGGCCTGGATTGAGTTACAGCTGGCTCACGTCGATAAGAACTCAATTCGTGGGACGTATAACCATGCGCAGTATCTGGATGGGAGGAGGGAGATGATGCAGTGGTATGGCGAGTTGTTATCTTTTATGTGTGATGTAAGTACATTAAAATAATATATTTAGAATGTACAATGTCTTTTTATTGGTCTGCGAAAAAATTTTCGCAGACCAATCTAAAAAGACATTCATCTTTAAGAGTTAAATAGGGATGTTGTATGAAAAAATATGATCAGGTTGATAAGGCTTTTGATTTTTTAGTAGGAAAGGAAAATCGGCAAGAATTTTTTACTATTGCTGAGTTAGCAGTGGCTACTGGTTGGAAAGTTCAGACATGTAAAACATATCCAACTAAAAGATGGAGTAAATATATATCAAGGGATGGCGCTCAATATACCACACTTGGATTAAAATACTTAAGTAAGGAAGACTTCAGAAATCTTCATAGTCAGAAGAGCGTTGAACCGGCCAAAAGTGAGCGAAGCATTAATTTAAAAAAAGCAAGAGAGTTCGCTATGCTTGCTGTTTCTGTTTACAATAATCCATTTACAGAGTTTAAAACTCATGGTTTTATAGTTAATGTGGTTATAGCATATACATCATTATTTCATGCTATATTCGCAAAAAGAGGTGTTGATTATTTTTACTTGAATGATGATGGCTCTCATAAAATTGTTGATGGTGACAAAAAAGCGTGGGAACTGAAAACCTGCTGTGAAAAATATTGGCTTGGAAGAAATACCCCAGAAAAATCGAATGTGTTTTTTTTAATAGGTTTACGTAATATCATTGAACACCGAGGTCTCCCTGAAATAGATACACTAACTTTTGGTGAGTGCCAGGCTTCAATAAATAACTTTGAAGATATTCTCATTAACGAATTTGGTGATGAAAATGCTTTAATGGTAAACTTGTCTCTTGCAATGCAACTTACAAGGATGTCTCAGCAAGCGCAGATCGACGCTTTGAAGAAAGTCCAATCAAAAAATTTCACTATTGTTAAGAAATATATCGAGGATTATAAAAGAGACTTGGAGCAAGAGATATTAGAAAGTCAACAATATCGACTCAGAGCTTTGTTAGTCCCCTTGATAGGTAAAAAGGCATCAAGTTCTGATATTTCTATAGAGTTTATCAATGTTAATAATCTCACCGAAGATGAACTTGAGAAATTTGATACTGGTATTGCTTTCATCAAAGGAGTGGAAAATCAATTTAAGTTGAAACCTAAAAAGGTAGTTGAGTTGGTTCAAAAAAAACATAAGTCTTTTAATCTTAGTACTCATGCAAAGTTTTGGAAGCATTTTGATGTCAGACCATCTCATGTAGATAAAACTCTAAAAGGGAAGTACTGTGGTTATATCGAAGGTTTTGATGGGTATTTATATAATCAGGAATGGGTGCGTAAAATACTAAGTGTTTATTCTGATAGTAAAGAGTTGGATAAGGTTTTAGGCTGACATTAAAATAAGATTTTTTTTGGATTTTGCATTTAACTTCAGCGAGGCTTTTCATGAAAGATGATTATTATTGGTGGGATCTGGAGGGGACTGCTTTCAAAGGGGTACTTTATGATTCGATTAATACATATTTTCTGTATGATCATTCCTACGCTGATTGGAATGAGTTCTCTAAAGCAGATCCCCATATGGCATATGCGCATTTGACCTATATTAGATTTAACGCATTAGAACAACAATTCGTAGATTTAAGACTCATCCCTCAAATGCTAGGGATTAATAATTTGCCATTGGTTTCAAAAGTAAAAAATATTAATCGATATGATTGGCTTAAGGCAATTGTTGATTTGGCATTATTTAGATTTTCAAGCCTTCGCGATATAACCTTTCATTTTGTTAATGAGGTTTTAGAACTTAATATCCCAGATTACTCTTTAAATATTAAACAATTCGGTAAGATTATTAAAGACACTCATGCTGATATTTTGAGTAACTTAAAAGTAATTGATTCCTCTGGTGGTCCTCTACGTACAGATAGAAATACAAGAGCTCATAAGGGATTCTATAATTTATACACTGATGATGATGAGATGTTTAAGAATATGTCGTGGATAGAGGGCTATGGTTCACACCTAGAAGGATATGATTTAAATGTAATATATGAAAAATCAAGAGATAAAATATACGATCTTGTAGTTAATGAAATACAAAGTGCTCTCTCTTCTTGTAAAAATATTGTCGATGAGCTTTATTTTTATTATATAGACAGGCATGAAGATCTATCTATAAAGTCCAGAAGTGGTGTATCTGCACATTTCTATAATTATCATGGAAAGAAGGAGTAAATAAATTATTTCACCTGCATAAAAATCCGCTGAAGATGCCACCTGGAGTATCCTGCCCACGCAGCAACATCCTCTATCTTCAGCGGTTTATGTAAGTTTGAATCAATCCATTAAGTTATCTCATCGATGATGTCTTCTGTTCTGAACATAGAACGACGCTCACTATAAGAGGGCTGTGACACATCCTGTCGGGATGCTAATGATTTACTTATATATTTCAGCAACCCCATGTAGCCTGTTATCCCCCGTTGTCGACAGGATTTTGAATGACGTTGCTCCTTGCTCATCAGCCTTACGAGAGAGCGCATTAGATAAATCATCAAGCGTATAGGCATTGCTTACTGATACTACACCGATCTTTTCTTTCCCATCTGCATGGTTAATTTCCTGAGCAGCAGAGGCGGCATTCACTGAAATAAACCCCATGACCAATGTAGTAATAAGTAGTGTTTTCATATCTAGTACCTCTTTAACAATATGCTTGAAACTGGACTTGTATCAGGAGTAACTTCCTCCATCTGTGTATTCAAATATACAGACTTAAACTGTCATGAGGCTGACGGCTATATGACAAAATTGTCAGGGTTGTCGATTAGTTAATTTTTTTGAATACAAATTCAGCTCGTTAATAATGCAGTCAGGTTCTTCACGCAGAGGCATATTGTCTATGTCCAGAACCCCATCATTTTTTTGTGGATCATCAGCCTGCAGGTCTGCAAACAGTGGGTTAAGATCCTGCTGTGCTTCACCTCGTTCAGCCACCAGCTCGAACGTTTTATTTTTTGCCTCGTCGTGGGTCAGGGCACTGACCAGAACCTGGGCGATTTGCTCCCGGGATATCACACCATCTTCCGGTGTTCCTGCATGGCGACGATCTCCCTGAAGCATAACGATTCGGTGTTCATCATCATTGTTGTAATCAAACCAGCCGGGCCTGACGATGGTATAGGGGTGACCAGTGGCCCTGACCAGACGCTCGGCACGTCTTTTCCAGTCATGAACCTCAGTGCGTTGATTCCAGGTGCTGAGTCGTTCAGTCACGCCAATCGTGGTCATCAGGCTGATACGAACAGATACATCCCTGAATATTCGTAAAATATTGCGCACTCCGCCATAATCTATCGCCCTGGCACCAATACGACCCTGACCATCGGAACCGAGAGTGAAGATGATGGCATCAATATCTTTCGGTAATTCGGTGAGTGTTTCAGGCAATGAAACATCGCCGTAAAAAATATCTGTTCCCCGAGGAAGCGATTTCACTTTGCGCTTATTTCGGATCAGCGCTACAGGTTGATGGCCCATTTTGATAGCGGTATTGACGACATGAAGGCCAATACTTCCTGTCGCCCCTGCAACGAGTATTCTCATGATAAACCTACTGATAATTCAGACTTATTTTCGATACGGTCAGAATATCAATTATCATTAATGTCAGTAATAGGGCTAAAATGATTGTGTCTATGAACACCCTTCATGAGTGTGCGATGAAGGGAATGCCTCCATAAGGAAATCGCCGATGCTCAAAGAAAATTTCAACGAACTGCAAATCTTTCTTGTGGTGGCAAGGGAGCGAAGTTTTACCAAAGCAGCGGGCAAACTGGGCGTTTCTCAGTCTGCACTCAGCCACGCGATGAAGGCCCTGGAGGAAAGGCTGAATATCCGCCTTCTGACCCGCACGACCCGAAGCGTTGCCCCTACAGAGGCCGGTGAGAGAATTATTGCCTGCCTTGAACCGCGTATTGCCGATCTCGAGCAGGAACTGGAATCGCTGGTTCAACTGAACGGCACTGCCTCCGGTAATATCCGTTTATCTGCCGGGGAGCATGCCGTGCGAAGTCTGGTATGGCCGAAGCTAAAACCCTTCCTCAGGGAATACCCGGAAATCAATGTTGAACTGGTCGTTGATAACGGCTTTGTCGATATTGTTGAGGGGCGTTTTGATGCCGGGATCCGTCTGGGGGAAAGCGTGGATAAAGACATGATTGCGGTAAGAATTGGGCCGGACATGAGAATGGCTGTGGTGGGAGCACCGTCTTATTTCGCTGCAAACCCTGCACCTGAAACGCCGCACGAGCTACAAAATCATCGGTGTATCAATATGCGCCTGCCAACAGCCGGTGGGCTTTACCACTGGGAGTTTGAGAAGGATGGGAAACCGTTACGGGTCAGAGTGGAAGGGCAGGTCACGTTTAATCTGCAAGCGGAAAGGATTGATGCGGCGTTATCCGGTTTTGGTATCGCCTGTATACCTGAAGACAGGGTGCAGGATTATATAAAGTCAGGAGAGCTTATTCAGGTTCTGCAGGACTGGTGTCCGTCTTTCCCCGGATATTATCTTTATTACCCGAGCCGTAAGCAGCATCCGCCCGCTTTTGCGTTGATGATCGATGCACTTCGCTACTCGGAATAACGGGTCCGTAGACCCGTCCGGGTATTAACGGCCCACGCGAGCCTGATGTTCAGGGGAGTAACGTTCGCCGACGATTTTAATGGTTTCAAGCGCCTGGGTTATCTGCAGTGAGTCATCCTGTGAAAGAATGATGTCGGCAGCCCCCAGATTTTCCTCCAGCCGGTGCATTTTGGTTGTACCAGGGATAGGAACAATCCACGGCTTTTGTGCCAGCAGCCATGCCAGAGCGATTTGTGCAGACGTCACACCTTTCTCTGCCGCCAGTTCACCCAGCAATGCGACCAGCTTTTCATTGGCTTCAATCGCCTGCTCGGCGAAACGCGGCACAGTGCTGCGGTAATCATCCATGCCAAAAGTTGTTCCTGGCTTAATAGATCCCGTCAGGAAGCCTTTGCCTAATGGGCTGAAGGGAACGAAACCAATGCCCAGTTCCTCCAGTAACGGCAGGATCTCCCGCTCCGGTTCGCGCCACCACATTGAGTATTCGCTTTGCAGGGCAGTGACCGGTTGTACGGCATGCGCACGACGAATGGTTAGCGCGCCAGCCTCGGACAGACCGAAATGTTTGACTTTGCCTTCAGCTATCAGGTCTTTCACCGTTCCTGCAACATCTTCAATCGGGACATCTGGATCGACACGGTGTTGGTACAGCAGGTCAATGACATCAGTCTTAAGACGGCGTAATGATCCTTCCACAGCTTCACGGATATGCTCCGGACGGCTGTTTAAAATCTGCTGCTTGTTGTCGTCGCCAAAAGTAAAACCAAACTTAGTGGCGATGACCACGTGGTCACGAAATGGTTTTAAGGCTTCGCCGACAACCTCTTCATTAAGAAAAGGTCCATACACTTCAGCGGTATCGAAGAAGGTGACGCCACGTTCGACCGCTGCGCGAATGAGCTCGATAGCCTGACGAGTATCGGTCGCCGGACCATAGCCGTGGCTTAAGCCCATGCAACCGAGCCCAAGCGCGGATACTTCGAGTCGGGATTTACCCAGATAACGTTTTTGCATTGAATGAATACCTCTTTTATCGGAACTTAAACATCAAGTTTGCGGCCCGTCAGCCATTCCACCATCGCCGGGTCGCGGTGAGAGAAGAAGGCGCTGGTTGCAGTGTCGAGGGCAGCAATCTGCAGCATATCTTCAGAGCTGAGTTCAAAATCGAGAATGTTGATGTTCTCTTCCATGCGTTCTTTGCGCACCGATTTCGCCAGCGAAACGATGCCTCGCTGGAAGATCCAACGCAGCACAACCTGACCCACGCTTTTGCCGTACTTCTGGCCAATCGCCGTTAACACGGGATGCTGGAACAGGCCATTTTTACCCTCAGCAAACGGTGCCCAGGCTTCCGGCTGAATGCCATGGCTTTGATTCCACGGAACAGCATGCAGCTGCTGGTTGAAGGGGTTTACTTCAATCTGGTTTACCGCAGGGGCCACTTTGTTAAAGGCGATAAGGTCGGCCAGTCGGTCTGGATGGAAGTTGCTGACGCCAATGGCGCGAATTTTGCCTGCCTGCTGCAGTTCTTCCATAGCACGCCATGCCCCATGGACATCGCCGTAAGGCTGGTGAATCAGATACAGGTCGACGTAATCAAGTTGCAGCCGATTCAGGGAGCGTTCGAACTGGGCTTTAGCGCCTTCGTAATTGGTATCCTGTAGCCACAGTTTGGTCGTTACAAAAAGTTCGTTACGCGCGATACCGCTCTGTTTCAGAGCGTTCCCGACCTGGGTTTCATTCTGGTAAGACGCAGCGGTATCGATCAGGCGGTATCCCGTATCGATCGCATCAATAACCGCTCTTTCGCATTCAGCAGCATCCGTCATCTGGAAGACACCATAGCCCAGCAGGGGCATTTCAATACCGTTGTTCAGTTTTACAGTTTGCATGACGTTATCCTTCAGCTGTTGTGTTGGAAAAGCATAACGCAAACTGATTTATTCGATTAGATGGGGTAATTAGCTAGGGTTTATTAGATGTGTTCATTAATTTTTAGGGAGGGCTGAAGATCGGCTTTGTGCCAAAAGCGGAAGTGGTTAACAAACATCTGTGTTGTTCAACGGGGAACGGGTCACTTCATTTTTCTGCCCTCAGGAAACGAAAAAAGCGTGCCGGATCAAATCTGCTTCACGCGAGTGCGTTGATCCCGTAGCTGGGACGTTTTAACCCCATTAAGATGGCGGCTACACTTTCTGTATGAAGGATCCGCCGGTGATAGGCTCACAATGGAATAAATGGGATTTACACATCCACAGTCCCCTTACGTGGCTGGCCAACAGCTATACTCCGGACGATATTGAGAATTATGTTCGCACGCTGGGGGAGCATCAGTTGTCCCTCATCGCCGTGACGAACTACTTTTATTTCCGGCAGAACGAACTGGAAATCATCCGGGAGGAGATTGCCCGGCAGGGTCTGGCGATCACGGTACTTGCCAACGTGGAATTTCGTCTCGATCAGCAGAACCGGGATGACCAGTTCATTAACATCCATATTCTCTTTTCAGAAAAGCTCTCAACCGAGCGCATCAATGAAGCCCTTTCCCGCCTGCCGATCAGGCTGACGGATGGTGGGGGGAAGAATGTCTACTGCTGTGAGAAAAGCGTTGGCGACAGCGGGCACGGTGTTCATACCATCACGGTTGCACTGTCAGAGCTGACTTCCCATCTTAATTCCGCGCTGCGTCCATTCCAGGATTTTCTAATTGCCGTGTGCCCCAACGGCTACGGCGGATATCGTCCGGGGGCCACTGGACGGTCCGCAGCCGCCGCGACCGAGATTGACCGCCAGGGACAGATAATTTTCGGTGGTGCCGCCGATCGTGCATTTTACCTACGGACCGACCGTTATCCCGGCGCCACAATCAAACCCGTCTTTCTGTGTTCGGACGCGCACAGCGTGGCACAGATTGGCGGGCGTTATACGTGGGTAAAGGCAATGCCGACCTTTGAGGGGCTCCGGCAGGCCCTGCTTGAACCCGAGTCGCGACTGAGGATAGGTGATGACTGGCTGGCCACCCGCACACCCAAGGCCCACTTCAGTAAGATCGAGGTGGAAGGGACAATTTTTGATGGGCAGGAGATCCGCTTCCGGCAACTGGCAATCCCCCTGAGCCAGGACATGGTCGCCATTATCGGAGGCCGGGGAACCGGAAAAAGTCTGCTCCTGGATGCGCTTCGCTCCCGGTTTGCCGGAGCCGCCGCCAGGGGAAGTGAGCAACGTGCGGTGAATGTGCAGAATCTCTGCGTTGAATTGGACAAGGCCAACGGGGAAAAGGTGCGCTTTGATGCACATTCAGAAGGATATGAATACCTTCACGTATCGCAGGGCGAGATCAAAAAACTCTGCCAGGAGCCTGGTCTTATCAGCGACGAGATTAAAAAAATGCTGCGACTGTCTCCTCACCATGAGGCCGGCAGTACGGGCATTCAGCTGAACGAAAACCTCAGTGCCTGGCGGGCATGGCGTGAGTTTCTTACCTTTAAAAATGAGCGTGATGAGCCGATCAATACGCGGGCATTTCAGGAAGCACTGGCGAGAACGGCCCGGGAAAAAATTGATGTCCTGACCAGCACCCGTAACAGGGAGCTGATCGCGCAATTTCGTGACAACAGCGGCCGGCAGGCCACCCTGACACAGGCCAGGAAACACGCCACCGGGCTGCAAACAGCGATTGAAACCACCGCTCGGGATCTAATTACAAAGATTGACGCCGTCAATGCTGCAGTCGATGACGGCACGGTTATCCCGTACCCTGATATGTCATTGCTTAGCGCCGCCGTCGGGACAAAACTGGCCAGCATTGACGAGCAGACAGCCCGGCTTACCGAGGATAATCGCCGTATCATTGCATCGTTTAAGGAGCAGGGGTTGGGTCAGGATATCGCGGGATTACTGGAGAAGGTGCAGGAATATCAGTTGCAGGCGGATCGTGCAGATGAACACCTGGGCACTATTGACGCCCGGGAGACACAGTATCAGCAGGAATTACTCCAGCGAGGCGTACTGGCTACCGCGTTTATTGACACGCTGCTGACAAGGCAGGAAGTTATCGATACTGCTTATGTCTCTCTGACCACCAGACCGCACCTGACTGAAGATCAGCAGGCGCTGATTCGAGATATTCTGACGGACATTCGTATTTACGGCCGGCCGCATTTTGATGTAGCTGCGTTTTACAACGGCATGCTGGATCATATGAACCGCGGCCGGTTCAGGGCTTCCGCTGAACAGACGTCTGTTGAACGGCTACGCGATGTGTTCAAGGTGCAAACCATTGCTGATTTACATGCACTGCTCTCCAACGCTCCTGTAATGACACTACCGGAATGCCCAGACAGGAAACTCACCATTGAAGAATTTCTGTGGCGCAGTGAGTACTTTAACAGCCCGGGGCCATATGCCCTTCTGAACTTCCTCTTCAGCCCAGAACATATCCAGCAATACCTGAGCGTCAGGGCAGAGTTTGAATACAAGGGAAAAACCGTCGAGAAACTGTCTGCCGGTCAGCGCGGAACCTTTTACGTCTGTCTCAAACTGGCTACGGATGCGTTTGGATCACCTTTTGTCTTCGACCAGCCGGAGGATGATCTGGATAACGATTTCATCATGCACAATCTGGTGCCGCTGTTCCGGAAAATCAAACAGTACCGTCAGGTCATCATAGTGACTCATAACGCTAACCTAGTGGTGAACTGTGATTCGGAACAGGTGATAATTGCCACAAACGATGAAGAGGTGATCAGTTACCGGGCCGGGGCACTGGAGTACGGCGATCATGACGCACCAAACAGCATGCGCAGAGCAATCTGCGATGTGCTTGAAGGGGGGCGCCACGCATTTGAGGCCCGGGAGCAGAAATACGGCATGCTCTGGCTCAATCCCTTATAGAGAGGAACATTACTCCGGGTCTCTGAGTGGCATTTTACAGTGGCCAGCAGAGATCCGACTTCGCCTGGAGCAGGCGGTGCTGCGAAACCACCGTATCGTGGTGTCAGCCATTACCTACGCGGAGCTGTGTTTCGGCGCCACCGGCCCGAAGGGCTCACTGCTGCACGTGGAGTTGGTTGACGCGTTCTGCGCCCGCCTTGATGTCATTCTGCCCTGGGACCGCGCCGCGGTGGATACCACCACGGCGATTAAGGTGGCGCTGCGCCTGGCCGGTAGGCCGAACGGCCCCAACGACACGGCGATCTCCGGGCACGCCATTGCCGCCGGCGTCGTGCTGGTGACCAATAATGTGAGAGAGTTTGAGCGGGTACCGGGCCTGACACTGGAAGACTGGGTTAATTAGCAGCAGGTAGACTGATAAAAGAGATACCCGCCCAATAACTGCCTCGGGCGTTTCTTTTGTGAATTAGTGTTAATGAGTAGTGAATCGCTAACAGTTACCCGAACAAACGGTGCCTGCAATTAATTCTATATAACTAAACAGGGGTGAGATTATTACACATGAAATTTAAGGACAGAAATCTCAGGGCTCTCGCGGAATGTCTCATCGGAGATAATACGGCATTCCTGTATCGCTCAAGCAGTCGCATCACTGAATTTCTCCAGGACTGCGATATGGAGGTTATTCATGACGGATCAACGCGGTGGGCATGGACGGCCCTGAGGCTTGAAGAACTTCTTAATGAGCCACAGCCAAAGGCCCATGCTTTACCGGAAAGGTTTGTTCATGTGCTCAGGACTTTAATGTTAAAAGAAGATGCCATGGATGACGATCCCGGGAGATCAAAAGCGCTTGAAGAACTGAACAAGCCATTGATGCGGGAGGGCTATGAGGCATTCTATGGTGACGATGACCTTTTGCATATACGCCATATTGGCACCAAAACAGTTTCAGTAAGTAATAACCCTCACCGGCCCTTAACGCCTCACGAAATAAAACGCAGAATATTACTGACAGCGTTTCTCGATACCTGCTCTGAAGATGAGCTGATAGAAGAGGTACTCCTCCCTTTATTCCGGCAACTCGGTTTTCACCGGATAACAGCAGCTGGACATAAAGATAAAGCGCTGGAATACGGGAAAGACATCTGGATGAAGTTCACACTGCCAACTCAGCATGTTCTTTATTTCGGCATTCAGGCAAAAAAAGGCAAGCTGGATGCGTCCGGCGTCAGCAAAGCTACGAATTCAAACGTGGCTGAAATCCACAACCAGGTACTGATGATGCTTGGCCATGAAATATTTGACCCGGAAACAAACAGAAAGGTGCTGGTTGATCATGCCTTTATTGTTGCCGGCGGAGAAATTACTAAACAGGCGAGGAACTGGCTGGGCGGGAAACTTGATGCCAGCAAAAGAAGCCAGATAATGTTTATGGACCGGGAAGACATTCTTAATTTATATACTGTAAGTAATATACCTCTGCCCGGAGGTGCACTCATCTCTGATGATGCTGTCAAGAACGATGATATTCCGTTCTAATCAGGAGTACGTCTTTTTCCGAAAGAAATACACGACAGGTGGCTACATCTTCAGGGACACCTTGATCTGACAATATAACAGCCCGCATGAACGTCAGCAGCCCCGCGGGCTGATATTTACAAAAAACACTTATTCATCAAGCAGGGGCAGTTTGTTGAGTAACGCCTTAAGGTTCCAGGCATCACACGGCTGATGTTCGGTAATACCAATAATCACATTTTCTGTTTCTGCAGAGACATCACTAATTATTCTGAGTGTCTGGGCGAGATTTAATTTCCCTACCGGATAGACCGTCTGCTAGTCAAATTCAGGTTCGGGCTCCGCGAACAGCAGCGAGAGGAAAACGTCCGGATTGAGGACGTCCAGATCCAGATGCACGGCAAGTCGCGGTTCATCTGTAACAACGTTGAAGGTGTCCGGACCATGTGTAAGGCCGGTGCCGGGCTTACACAACTGCCAACATCCGCTCCTCGCTCAAAGCCGACCTCCAGAGCCCTGCATTTGTCCGCTCTGTGCCAATAGCGGACGTTGTTAAGCTCATGCAGTATGGATTCACGAAGAACATACGTTATATTTTGTCCTGATTGACACGGGATGAAAGCTCCTGATGGCTCTCTTTTCGCTCGCTGTAACGATCTGCAAGATAACCGGTTTGTCCCTTAAGCAGCATCGTGATTTTAAACAGCTCCTCCGCTACATCGACGATGCGGTCATACCATGAAGAAGGTTTCATTCGTCCGTTTTCGTCGAACTCTTGCCATGCCTTGGCTACAGAGGACTGGTTGGGGATCGTAAACATCCGCATCCAGCGACCCAGAATACGCATCTGGTTCACGGCATTGAAGGACTGTGAACCGCCGCAGACCTGCATTACCGCAAGAGTTTTGCCCTGCGAAGGACGAACCGCGCCTTCACTTAAGGGTATCCAGTCAATCTGCGCCTTCATAACTGCGCTCATAGCACCGTGCCGTTCCGGAGAACTCCACACCATCCCGTCACACCATCTGACCAGACCGCGCAGCTCGGTGACTTTGGGATGCGTGTCCGGCGCATCATCCGGCAGGGGTAAACCCGAGGGGTTAAAGAGTTTCACCTCAGCGCCCATTGCCGTCAACAGGCGATCTGCTTCCTCCGCGGCTAAGCGGCTGTAGGAGCGCTCTCTTACTGAACCATACAGGATCAGAATCCGTGGTGGCTCCTGCAGGTGCAGGCGTTCAGCGATGTGTTGATCAAAGCATTCAGTATTCAGGGCAGGAAATTGTTCCATTTTTATCCTCCAGAGAGAGCAGATGATTTCAAAATCAATGCATATGATTTACCATATGTATATTCTAAAGGGAACGGAGAGGGAAATGCTACAACCTGTTCAGCTTTTCAAAATCCTGTCGGATGAAACACGGCTCGCCATTGTCATGCTTCTGCGGGAGTCCGGAGAAATGTGTGTGTGCGATATCTGTGCAGCCACTGCTGAATCACAGCCCAAAATATCACGCCACATGGCTGTTCTGCGCGAGGCTAAGCTTGTTCTTGATCGTCGGGAAGGCAAATGGATCCACTATCGTCTGTCACCTCATATTCCTGCGTGGGCTGCTGAGACAATCACGACGTCCTGGCAATGCCTTCGGGAGGATGTGCGGGAATGGTTGGCAAAGTCGGCCTGCACCTCCTGCTGAGGCAGAAAAACACATTCACATAATCATATATAATGGAGTCTGAAATGTTTTTGGCAGGGAGTATATTTTTACTGACGCTGGTACTGGTGATTTGGCAACCCAAAGGTCTGAGTATTGGCTGGAGCGCGAGTATCGGAGCTGCGCTGGCGCTGGGAACCGGAGTCATCCATATCGCTGATATTCCCGTTGTCTGGAATATCGTCTGGAACGCGACAGCGGCATTTATTGCGGTCATCATCATCAGCCTGCTGCTCGATGAGTCCGGGTTCTTTGAATGGGCCGCACTGCACGTCTCCCGCTGGGGTAACGGACGTGGCCGCCTTTTGTTTACCTGGATAGTCTTGCTTGGTGCCGCTGTTGCTGCGTTGTTTGCCAATGACGGCGCCGCGCTGATCCTGACGCCGATTGTAATTGCGATGCTGCTCGCACTGGGATTCAGCCAGAGCACGACACTGGCCTTTGTCATGGCCGCAGGATTTATTGCAGATACGGCCAGCCTGCCGCTCATTGTTTCTAACCTGGTGAATATCGTCTCGGCGGACTTTTTCGGTCTGGGCTTTACGCAGTATGCCTCCGTTATGATCCCCGTAGATGTGGCAGCGATTGCGGCCACGCTGGCCATGCTGCATCTCTTCTTCCGCAGGGACATTCCGGCGACGTATGACGTTTCGCTGCTGAAGACGCCTGTCAGTGTGATAAAAGATCCGGCAACGTTCAGGGCGGGCTGGATTGTTCTGTTATTGCTGCTTGTCGGTTTCTTTGTTCTGGAGCCTCTGGGGATCCCGGTCAGTGCGATAGCGGCTACAGGCGCAGCAGTACTGTTTATAGTGGCGAAAAGAGGTCATGCCATCAATACCGGAAAAGTCCTGCGTGGTGCGCCATGGCAGATCGTTATTTTCTCGCTGGGCATGTACCTGGTGGTCTATGGCCTGCGCAATGCAGGACTCACGGAGTCTCTGTCTGACGTGCTGAACCTACTGGCAGAAAAGGGGTTATGGGCAGCAACGTTCGGCACCGGCTTCCTGACCGCGTTCCTCTCGTCGGTGATGAACAATATGCCGACGGTGCTGATTGGCGCACTGTCGATTGACGGGAGTACGGCGACTGGCGTCGTCAAAGAGGCTATGATTTACGCCAACGTGATTGGCTGCGATTTAGGCCCGAAAATTACCCCGATTGGCAGCCTGGCAACCCTGCTTTGGCTGCATGTGCTTGCCCAGAAAAATATAACGATTACCTGGGGATATTACTTCCGCACCGGCATTATCATGACTCTGCCCGTGCTGTTTGTCACTTTGGCCGCGCTGGCGGTGCGGCTCTCCATCACTTTGTAATGAGACACAGATATGAGCAACATTACCATCTATCACAACCCTGCCTGCGGCACTTCTCGCAACACGCTGGAGATGATCCGTAACAGTGGCAACGAACCGACGATAATTTATTATCTCGATACGCCACCGACCCGTAATGAGCTGATTAAACTTATTTCAGATATGGGAATTACGGTGCGTGCGTTACTGCGTAAGAATGTTGAACCTTATGAACACCTGGGTCTTGATGAAGAGAAATTTAGTGATGAGCAGTTGATTGATTCCATGCTTCAACATCCGATCCTGATTAATCGGCCGATAGTCGTTACGCCGCTTGGCACTCGTCTTTGCCGCCCTTCAGAAATAGTGTTGGATATTCTACCGGAAGGTCAGAAAGGAGCGTTTACCAAAGAGGATGGCGAGAAGGTCATTGACGAAACGGGGAAGCGAGTTAAGTAATCTGCCCACATCAAAATATCGGACGCCTGTTCACGCTATGCGGGCGTCCGCTTTTCGCTCACTACGGACCTTCAGCTCAGTCAGATCGTCCGCTTCATACTGTGAGTTCAACCTATGGATGCAACACATTGATTGAACCGCTCTGCGGGTGATTCATAGTCTAGCGTTTTTCTCGGCCTCTCGTTGAGCTGTCTGCGCGTTCTTCGTTTCATAGCAACGTTCCTCCTTGATTAAGATAGCGTTGCATCGACCCATTGAACTTACAGCCAGGAGCAGACGTTGAAAGCAAAGCTGGTCACTACTTTAGCCATGCCAGTCAGTTTGCCATGGAGACTGTTACATTTATCATATGACTTGGTTAACATATTTTAACTGGCATCTCTGATAAATATTGCAGTTGGTTCTTCTGTTGAATTAGAATTGACAAAGGTTTAGGAAAATGTTTTTTAATAAAAAATAAAAACGCACGAATTTTTAATGCAAAAATCACAAAACATAAATGATGAACTTAATATAAAAGGAAATTCTAATGAGAATAAAAATCTTGTTCTTTTCAAGTCTTTTTGTGTTCACTAATGCATTTGGAAATGGAGTTTTAGGCACGGCGGATAAAATTTCTGATGCATACAAGATTTATGGTGAGGGCAAAGCTTTGACTTATGATGTTCAAACTATTTCCCGAATCATAAATGATGTTAAATCTAATTATGGTGGTCGAACTGGGGAAATGTTTAATAATTTAGATTCCCACATAACAAATCTTTCTAACATACCGCGTAATTACTCATTATCTACGGCTCCTTACAATGCCGCTATAAATGGCATGCTTATTATAAAGGTTCACGACGTTACTAAAGATGAATGTAAAAAACTTTATGACATTTACATGGCCAGTTACAATGAGCAGAAGGATGAAAGGTTAAAACCACTTGTTAATGATGGCTTGGATAACAATTCATGCAAGGCTATCAATACATTTACAGTAAAAGTCTATGATTAAAAAATGAGACCCAACGCAAATAGGGATAAGATTTGAATTCTCTTGAGACCCTGCTTGAACAGGGTTTTAAAATTTTTTCTTCTCTACGTTAGTTGGCAAAAAACATCTCACTCAATAGCAAGGGTGCAATATTCAATAAAATTAAAAGCACCATTTTCAGAAAGACCATTAGCTATGAAGTATTAATGGTACTCTGTGGGGGATAAAGATAGATCTCACTTGGGAATACATCTTAAATATATAATGTAGGGGTAATTTAAGATCTGTTTTTTATATCTGAGGTCGTCGTTGTGAGGTGCTTATGCACAAGTTGATTTGGTTTTAAGTAGGCTGTGTTTCTTCTCGGGGAAATTGGTAATTACTGTGTTCTTGAAATTCCAACAATGCTAATCTTATGAAAATTTTACGTTCAGGAAAATGAAGTATACTGGCCATACAGATTAAAAATCTTTTATGCGTCGGGGAGTGTTTCTGACTTTTGTTTTATGTACTCAGTTAAGTCCTCTACGTATGAATTATTTATTTTAGATGCTCAAACGTTCTACGTTGTATCCCTACACAAGAACACGATATCCTAAGATGTAGAGTTTATCGTTACGCCTGGAATTTAACGCGCCCCAATTGGCTTGAAAGAATATATGTCCGCTCTTCGCTCAGAGCTGCCTGTCATGTCTGCTTAAGAAACGGCCTTAACGTAGGATATTTTCCGTTTTCCAAGCGGACCCCGTATAATCCTGATAAGGCTGGCGGACCGGTACAGGATCTTAACTGGCGTGGTGTTGTCATTGACCAGTCCGGGATCGATAAGGTGAAACTACATACCCGTCGCTTTGGTGAGTCAGCGGCAAACAAAGTAATGATCGACCGTCTGGAGAAAATCCTGAGCGGTCAGTTACAGGTAACTGATAGGGATAAACGTTTTTATACTCACGAACTCAGAGAACTTGAACGTTATCGTGCTTTAGGGGTCCCTGATAATGTGAAGCCGGATGATAAAGGCGTTACGTGGAATAACACTCATACAGCAACGCTGGAAGATTATAAAATTAATGAAAAGACTGACCCGCTTTATACAAAGGATGCTGAAGAGGCAGAGTATAAAGCAGAGCTAAAAAATAATTGAGGGTGGAAAAATGAGCAATTCTATTGAAGAAATCATTAAAAATGAATCCGTAAGTGATGTGCTGCGCTACTTTGGTCCTGGTCGTGACATTTCAAAAATTGACCGTATGTATGTGTCATATAAGTTTGAGGTTATCTCTGAAGGCGTTCTTTTATCTGAATATAAAAAATTGTTCGATAACGGTGAGCTAAAGTATGACTCTAATAAAAATGTTATTAAGGGACCTAACTGGAAAGAGCCTACTTTTGTAACGCAAAAAAAATACGACATTTAAAGTGTGTATGTGAAGCCCTTTGAAAAGAGGGCTTTGATTCTAAAATAATAAAAAGAAAAGGATCACATATGAAAAAGTTACTTTTCGTTGGGGTTGTTGTTGTTTCAATGGTGTTAGCAGCATGTCAGGTAAACAATGTTCGTGATACCGGAGGTGGTGCAGTATCTCCGTCATCAACGATCACGCTTGATAGCGGCATTAACAGCAATCCATAAAGGATCTTCTTGAGATCCTTTGCAATGAGTCGTAATCTCTTGCTCTGTAAACGAAAAAACCACCCGGCAAGGTGGTTTTTCGAAGGTTCAGTAAACCGGCAAGTTTCTGAACCAGGTAACAGTCTAAGTAAGAGACATGTCACCAAATCTGTCCTTTCAGTGTAGCCGCAGTTCGGCCACCACTTCAAGTACTCTCAACATATCTCTTGCTCATCTTGTTACCAGTGGCTGCTGCCAGTGGCGCTTCGTCGTGTCTCAAGTAATGTCCGTTCCTCGCTCAAAGCAGACCGTCACGTTCCCATTTTATTTTTTGATAAAACTGATGTGTGTATTGAGCCTTCATTTATGAAGGCTCAATACTAGCTTTACCTATTGCAGATCTTTTTCCTTCAAAAATTGACTAACCAAATCAGCAATCTGCACATTATTTAAATCAGAGAACTGGAAGTGGGTATTCCCTTTGATTCCCACTTCTGGCAGATGAGTCACCGTCACATCCCCGCCATGCTTGTTCACCACGTCACGCCACTCCCGAGCCATTGCCAGACGTACGCGCCAGCTGTCCTGCGCGGGCATGGCTACAGGTTTATCCGGTATGTTATCGCCGTAAATAATCAGAATCGGAATTTTGGTCAGAGCCATAAACTGCTCCATTGGAACAGGCTCACCCTTCAGCGTGTCAAACGCGCTTGGCATAGGGGCAGGGAGTTCTTTTTCCGGGAAGACAAAGCTGCTGCCTGGCTCGAAGGCGACAATGGCTTTGACCTTGTCATTTTTCATCGCCGTGTACCAGCCTGGTCCGCCACCCTGAGAGTGGGTGAAGAGGATAGCGGGGCCGGATTTATCCACGACGGCGGACATCGCATCAGAGATGACATTGATATCAAACGGCCCGGTATTTGGGGTCATCTGACGGAAATACTGATTCAGTGCTTCTTTGTCGTGAGAGAACTGAACGCCCTTAAAATACTCTGGCCACACGCCAACGCGGAACTGATTGAACCACATCTGTTCATCCGGTTTTGGCGTAACAGTACCTTCTACCGTCGTGCGCCCGGCGCTGCCCCGTCGTGGCTGATCGACAAGATAGGTTGAGAACCCGCGACGCAGGAAGATGTTCTGGAACCCTTCGCGACCATCCGGGGTACTTTCCCAGGTACGGGAGAACTGACCTGCGCCGTGCAGCATGACGATAGGGTATTTATGCGGATTCTCCGGGATTTGGTAGAACACTGAGGCGTGATCGCCATGATAGGTTTGGCCAGCTGAATCCAGCGGCTTTTTCGCATCAAATGTTCCTGGGGCGGTAATGATGGTGCCACCAGCAGAAAAGCTTCCTTGTTCCTGAATGACCAGCGGCTCGGCATAGACCGACTGAGCCACCAGGCCACCCGCCATTACGCAGATGGCCAGCGTTTTTAAGATTGTCTTCAAGATTACATCCTCTGTTATGTTTGCCGTTCAATAATATCTGAGTTGTCCGCGTTAATTATTTAGCACCCCTGATTGCCCTTATTTGGCAGACTCATGAATGCGGACGATTAACTGCGTATTGTCTCTAACCAGCTGGTGACCGTTTCAGAGGTTCTTCGCTCCTGGTCGCATTCAATGACCAGCGGTTTTTCCCGACGCGCAGTTGGGGCGAGACGGGCAAGGATGTCGTCGCTGTCTCCTTTACCGTAGCCACCGTGAGTAATGAAGGGGATGAGTAATTTGCCCCCAAGGTTGTGGCTGCTGAGAAATGCTTGCACGACAGGCGGCACGCTGGTCCCCCAGATCGGAAAGCCTAAATACACGGTCTCGTAGTGTGAGATATCTGCGACGCTATTTTTCAATGCGGGTTTTACTCCCCGCTCACGCTCATTTTTCGCCTGTTCAACGGTCTGAAAATAGTCTTCTGGATAAGGCGTAGCCGGTTCGATTTCAAACAGATCGGTATTCAGCCTGCGGTGAATGACGCCAGCAATGACTCGTGTATTTCCGCTGCGGGAAAAGTACGCCACCAGAACACGGCTTTTACCCTGCACGTTTGCGGTTCCGGTCTCAGCTGATGCCAAAGAAATGTTCGCCAGCGTGAGCCCGGCAAGTGCGGTGATTAACATTCTGCGGTTGGGATCATGCTCCATAACCCACTCCTAATTGTTTGCGAGCGCCTGCTGCAGCGCCTTTTCAGCTCGCGTTGCTGCATCACTTTCGCCATGTTCACGCAGAACCTGTGCCAGCTGGCGCAGCTGCGCTGCCGTCAGGCCGACCCGCATGCTGGCTCGTGTATGCGATAGCAACTGGGCTTCAACGCCTGGTGTGGCCGCTAATGCGCCAACCGTTGCCAGCTCGCGGCTTTGCCAGTCGAGGTTATCGCGGGCGAAAATGTCGCCGAAAAGATGCGTTTGCAGGAACTGGTTAATCACTGGGGCAAAATCAAACAGCGGGCCCTGGACGGGAGCGCCTGAGATTTTTGTCTGGTTTGCGGTACCGACACGGCGAAGCTCATCTCCGACAGGGATCGGGGCAACCGGTTCTTTACCCTCAACGTCTTTGATACCACGTTGTTTACGTGCTTCGACGACCTTCATCAGTTCACTAAGCGCATTCAGGCTACGGGGGAAGCCCGTATAGGCATAAAGCTGGACGAGAATCTCTTTGGTTTCGTTTATCGTGAGTCCTGCGTCAAGACCCTGATTCAGGGCGGCATTCAGCTTATTCATCTGACTGCTGGCCATCGATGCCGCAATCAACGGGATGGCCTGTTGGCTGGCTGAAAGCGTATCTGAAACCTTTTGTTCGTGGTTCATTTCTGAGGCTCCTTTATTGACGGGCGCAGCATGTGCGGCGAGACCAAAACCAAAGGTCAGCAGTACCGCTGCCGCTAATGCTTTAATGGGCGTGGTATTGTTCATCTGTCACTAACTCCTTCCAGTTAACGCTTTTGCCATCCACAATCCCGGTTATCGCCAGATGCGTCATCGCGCTGCCGGGTGCCGCCCCGTGCCAGTGTTTGACGCCCGCCGGGCAAGAGACAACGTCACCGGCGCGGATAACCTGCACCGGCTGGCCTTCTTGCTGAGTGAGCCCAACACCCGAGGTCACAATCAGCCGCTGACCTGCCGGATGCGTATGCCAGGCGGAACGAGCGCCGGGTTCAAAGGTGACATAAGCCCCGGAAACAGGGATGTCGTTATCCGGTTTGAAGAGAGGATCAACCCTGACACGACCGGTAAAGTTCTCGGCTGGCCCGAACACCGCATTCTGACTTCCTGCGGGGGCGATATGGACAGCGGGATTTTGTTCCGCTGCCCAGGATGAAAATTTGAAAAGGGGCAGTAATAGCCCGAGGTAATGTAAATGTCCGATCATGCAAAGCGTCCTTATCAATGAAGAGGGGATTGCCTGCGATGATTTTATCGAGAGGGTGATGACGTCAGGCTGACGCCCCCCTGACAATTCTGTCAGTTAACCCTGGCCCCGGCTCAGTGCCGGATTGAGCATTGCCCGCCGCTTTATCCGCATGTATCGCAAAGGTGAGGCCAAATATATTGATGCCATCTTCACTACGGGCAAATACATCTCCCCGGTGCATAATGGCGACGGCACGCACGATCGACAGGCCCAGCCCATGATGGGTATCACTCCTGGCTCGGGAGGTATCAACGCGATAGAACCGCTCGAAAAGCCGGTGTAAGTGCTCTGGCGCTATCGGCTCGCCAGGGTTTGAAACTTCAACACAGGCTTGATTACCGGTTTCGCTTAACCGCACCGTAACCGTGCTGTTGGATGATGAGTGTCTTGCGCTATTTTCCAGTAAATTAGCCAGTGAGCGGTGGAACAGTCGTCGGTCGATGTGCACGGTGACATCACCCTCAACATTCAGCGAAAGCTGTTTTTCAGCAAAAGAGGGCTCAACGTACTCTGCTGTTTTCAGGGTTTCTTCCCGCAGGGAAACCTGCGTAAGCTGGGAAGCATGCTCACCCGCATGAGCATGGGACAGGAACAGCATGTCGTTAACTATCGACGTCATGCGTTCAAGTTCTTCCAGATTGGAACCCAATAACTCTTCCAGTTCATCATGTGAACGTCGGCGTGAGAGACCCAGCTGCGTCTGGCCGATCAGATTAGTCAGTGGGGTTCGAAGTTCATGCGCAACATCGGCGTTAAAGCTTTCGAGCTGTCGCCAGGCGACCTCTTGCCGTTCCAGAACGCCATTAAAAGATGATGCTAATTGCTGTAATTCGTCAGGTAATGCTTCGGTATTCAGGCGCTGACCATGGTCCCCAGGAGCGAGTTGCCGGGCCTGTTTACTAAGCGCCCCAACGGGACGAAGACCGATCCTTGAAACGACGTATCCCAGTAAGGCGACAATCACGACGCCCAGTGCGGTAATGATCAGCAATGTACGCGTGAACGCATCGAGTGTGCCCATGTACGGCGTGGAGTCGATGGCAACCACATAGCGCAGCTCAGGCCTTTCACCGTTGGCGGGGATCGTTTTCACTAACAGAAACAGCGAGCAGGCACCTTCTGATGCGCCGGGCACTTTATTAAAGCCTTCCCGCAAAGAAGACCACTGAACACCCACCGGCGGTGTTCCCCCCATGCTAAAGCGTGGGTTATCGCTCACTATCCAATAGCGAACGCGCTCACCTTCAGAATTGGTTAATACGGTGAATTTATTGGCCAGCGTAGACCAGCCGTCAGTCGAAGTTCGCGCGGTGATCCACGGACTCATTAATGATTCCCGGAATAGCAGTTCGTTGTGCATCTGCTTTTGCAAAGAATCATGCAATGAGCTTCTTAACAGGATGCCAATAACGGACACAATCAGCAGCGCGGATAAGGCAAACATCAGCGCCAGGTGAACCGAGATGGAACGCTCAGGCATGCTTATCCCCTTCATTTATTCGGACCGGACTTCGAGGACATAACCCATGCCACGAACGGTATGTAATAGTTTGACGGCGAACGGCGCATCCACTTTGGCTCGCAGGCGTTTAATGGCGACTTCGACTACATTGGCATCGCTGTCAAAGTTCATGTCCCATATCTGCTCAGCTATCATCATTTTTGACAGAATCTCCCCCTGATGCCGGGCCAGAAGGCTCAACAGGGAAAACTCTTTCGCAGTCAGCTCCAGTCGCGTTCCGGCGCGAAATACGCGACGAGCCAGCAGGTCGAGATGCAGATCGTGAATTTGCAACTGGGTGATGTCCACGCCATCCGTAGAACGACGACGCACCAGGGCCTGAATACGCGCCACCAGCTCAATAAGCGAAAAGGGCTTGGGCAGATAATCATCCGCGCCAAGGCGAAGCCCTTTAACGCGTTCATCGACCGAACCCCGTGCCGAGAGCATCAGCACCGGCGTCTGTTTGGCTGCTCGCACACCCTCGAGCACCCGGTAGCCATCCATCCCCGGCAGCATCACATCCAGTATTATCGCGTCGTAGTCGAACTCCAGCGCGTAATGAAGACCTTCAGCTCCGTCTGCAGAGACATCTACCGTAAATCCGGACTCACTCAACGCACGGTTGAGATAGGTTGACGTTTTTTCTTCATCTTCGACTAACAACAGGCGCATAACGGGACTTCCTCTTAACTTTTCATCGGTGCTTCAACATCGGAATAAACCTGCACAGCATCCGGCAGACGTTGACCCTGGATAGTGATGGCGTCCAGTGAGCGGGTGAGCTCGGTCATCTCGGCGGAAGTCAGCGACACGCCGGTAGCCGCTGTGTTTTGCAGCATATGGTCTTTATTGGTGGTGCCAGGAATGGGAACAATCCACGGTTTACGGGCCAGGAGCCATGCCAGTGCAATCTGCCCCGGCGCGGCATTTTTTCTTATTGCCCAGGATTTCAGTAGCGCCACCAGCTGTAAGTTATGTGGCAGGTTATCAGGCGAGAAGCGTGTTTCTGTCGCGCGGAAATCACCAGCAGCGAACCGGGTATTCTCATCAATCCAGCCCGTTAAAAACTGCACGCCGAGTGGGCTCCATGGT
This sequence comes from Leclercia sp., assembly GCA_049284415.1. Lineage (GTDB taxonomy): Bacteria > Pseudomonadota > Gammaproteobacteria > Enterobacterales > Enterobacteriaceae > Enterobacter. Next base: position 197,268 of record JBAPXW010000019.1, on the reverse strand, counting down.
ACAAAACCAATGCCCAGCTCTTCACACACCGGAAGCACCTGTTTTTCAGGGCCGCGCCAGAGCATGGAGTATTCACTTTGCACGGCGGTAACGGGTAATGCGGCATGGGCGCGTCTCAACGTGTTGATGCCCATCTCAGACAGACCCCAGTGCAGGACTTTCCCTTGATCCATTAAATCCTTAACCACACCGGCGACATCTTCGATCGGGATCTGAGGATCAACCCGGTGCTGATACAGTAAATCGATACGATCGGTACGCAGGCGTTTGAGCATATTGTCGACGACCTGCCTGATATGCTCCGGCCTGCTGTTAAGGCCCGGCAGACGCTTACCCGTCTGTTGGTCAATGTTCCAGCCAAACTTGGTGGCGATAACGATTTTGTCCCTGAACGGGGCGACGCCTTCCCCGAGAATTTTTTCGACTTCAAACGGGCCGTAGGCTTCAGCGGCGTCGAAGAACGTTACCCCTTCATCAAATGCCCGGTGGATAACATTGATCATCTCGGGACGCCAGGGAACGGAGGTGTCGTATTTGCGACTCATGTTCTGCACGCCCATACCGACGGCAGAAACGTCCAGCTTCCCGAGTTTACGCTTGCCCGGAGCAGCATTGCGTTGGCTGGGTTGTCTGGATGAATCGACCTGAGAGGATTGGCTCGCTGCTGATACGTGCGGAATCAGCGAGGCGGCGGCAATACCGGCACCGGCGACTAATAGCTTGCGCCGCTCTGGCATTGTTGGGGCATTCTGGCTTTTCATTGATCGCTCCGTTTCTCAGAAAATTGAACATGAATCTCATTTAAGCGAGACCATTCTGCCTTTGGATTGCCAACATAAAGCTGACGGCTACCTGACAGCGCTGTCAGAAATGCTTTCCCATCCCAGTCTTTTCCTGACAAAAATGTTATTTCCCTGTCACGATGCTGACAGCCCTCTCCGCCTACTCTGAGCCTGCAAATTTGATTCCGCGAGCCTGAATAACCAGGCCGACACTCATCGGGAGAGACCATGAAATTCACGCTTATCAGTGCAATGCTACTCACGGCAATGGCTGGAGTGACCTCAGTCAATGCGGCTGATTACAAAAAAAATCCATTCACACTGGCCTATGACGGTGCCATTACTGAGAACGTCAAAGGCAAGGTCAACATTCACCCCGTGAAATACGATCTGCATGGCATCCAGATTGCTGCGAATGTCTATACCCCTGCTAACTACGATCCCGCCAAAAAATATCCTGCGGTGGTGGTTGCACATCCTAATGGTGGCGTAAAAGAACAGGTCGCCGGGTTGTATGCCCAGCGTCTCGCCGAGCAGGGCTACATCACGATTACCGCCGACGCGGCTTATCAGGGCGCTAGCGGTGGGATGCCGCGCAGCGTAGATAAACCCGCTAATCGCATTGAGGATATCCACGGCATGGCTGACTACATCAGCCAGTATCCTGGTGTAGATACCGCCCGCCTTGGTCTGCTGGGTATTTGTGGAGGCGGCGGGTATTCACTTGTTGCGGCTGAAACTGACAAGCGGTTCAAATCGATAGCAACCATCAGCATGTTTAATTCAGGTCTTGTGCGCCGCAACGGTATGCAGGATTTGCAGCTGGATACTATCCAGCAGCGTCTTCAGCAGGCTTCTGACGCACGTGCTCAGGAAGCAGCCGGAGGAGAAGTGCTTTACTCCGGCGATGCCAACCTGACTGATGAACAGATTGCTAAATTACCTTTTGCCTTGTATCGCCAGGGCTACGAGTACTACTGGAAAACCCATGCCCACCCGAACTCCACGTTTAAATACACCACCAGCAGTTTTCTGGATTTGATGAGCTTTGACGTAACGGACCATATCAATCTCATCAATAAACCGCTGCTGATGATTGCCGGGACAAAAGCGGATACGCTCTATATGACTGAAGATGCGTTCGCGAAAGCCACCGGTACGAAGGACAAAGAACTCTTCCTGATCGATGGTGCTACCCATATCGAGACGTATTGGGTGCCAAAATACGTTGACCAGGCAATGCAAAAGTTAGACGTCTTCTTCGATAAGAATATTTAGTTATCCTCCGATGACGCCCCAGCCGCGCAGGCTGGGGCGTGATCATCAGTTGCCACTTACCGCTTGCGTGTTCACGCGATAGACCCAGATTAACGAAGTTGCGGTTAAAGATAATTACGCTGCTTAAATAGGCGCTATGAATGGAATTCATAGACCTAATCTGGAACCAGGAATGAAAACGATGGGCCTGATGTGACAGGATGGATCGGGAGAGAGTGAATCATTCACTTCAAATTACTTTCAGGCGGAGAAGCAAATGAGTTCGCAAGAGCCAACATTTAGCGAGGTAGTAAAAAACAGGTACTCGGCAAGAGCCTTTCTTCCATCTCCTATCCCCAGCGATATCCTCAAAGACATTTTGCTCGAAGCGCAGTGCGCACCATCCAACTGCAATACTCAACCCTGGTCCCTGCATATCGTTGCAGGAGATAAACTTCGTGAATTAAGCCACGCACTGACGGAAGATCTGAGGGCTGGGAACTACAGTCTTGATTTTACCTTTGATAAAGAAGCTTATCCCGAGCCATTCAGGCAACGGGCTTCGGAGCAGGGGCGCTCGTACTATCAGGCACTGGGTGTTGCGCGGGGGGATAGCTTAAGTCGCTCAGAAGTGGTCGAGCGTAATGTGAGATTTTTCGGCGCGCCTCATGTTGCCCTGCTGTTCATTCCTGCTGTAGGGGACAACGTTCGCGTAGCCTCGGACGCCGGTATGTATGCGCAAACATTCCTGCTTTCTCTGGCAGCTCGAGGTTACGCAGGCGTTCCACAGGCAGTGCTGAGTTATTTTGCCCAAACGGTGCGTCGAATATTAAATGTTCCTGAGGGCTTCAGGCTGCTTTACGGTATTTCTTTTGGGATCCCAAATGAAACACATCCCTCCCTGAGTTACAGGGAAGGATGTATTTCTTTTGGGATCCCAAATGAAACACATCCCTCCCTGAGTTACAGGGAAGGGCGGGTATCTCTAGACGAAAGTGTCGTCTGGCATCAATAACGAAGTTTTATTTTTTTATCTGAACAGTCAGTGCCATCAGGGCGCTGGCTGCTGTAAACAACGCAATTATCCAGCCCATCGTCCATGGCGTGCCATCACTGAACAGAGCGAGAAGCAGTGAAGAGATAATGCCGCTGCCGTATTGTAACGCGCCCATTAGCGCCGACGCGGAGCCAGCTACATTAGGCACTGCGTCCAGAGCGCAAGCCGTGGATGTCGCCGCGATGATGCCATTCATGGAGAAGAATACGAACACAGCGCCGACAATCACGGTAATTCCACCTACACCCAGGCCGGTGGTGACCGCCAGCACTATCGCCGCAATAGCGGCGATGAATACGGCATTCCTGAGCAACTTTTCCAGTGGATAGCGGTGAACAAGACGTCTGTTGACCATGCTCACGGCCATCAGTCCAACAATGTTTACTGCAAACAGCCAACCGTAATGCTGCGGGTCAACACGGAAGTACGTGATGTACACAAACGGAGAACCGGTGATAAAGGCGTAGGCAGCAACGTAGTAGAACGTCAGGCATAGCGTAAACCGCATGTATCTGGCGTTGGTGAGCAAGGCATAGTAGTTGTGAAAGGCTCTGGTTACGGAGGCTTGCGTGCGTTTTTCGGCAGGTAATGTTTCGGGTAACCAGAATAAAGACATCAGCATTAATGTTCCGATAATCGCCAGCAGCCAGAAAATGGCATGCCACGAGGTGACTTTAATCATCTGCCCGCCGATCAGGGGCCCGGCAATCGGCGCGATAGCCATGATGATCATCAGTGTCGAAAGCATTTGTGCTGCACGAGTACGGCTAAACAGGTCACGGATCATTGTCCGAGCCAGCATCGGCGCGGTACAGGCACCTAACGCCTGAAAAACGCGCCAGAAGACAATTTGCACTATTTCCGTTGATAACGCGCAGCCCACCGAGCCGAAGATGAATAGACCTAAACCGATAAACATCGGCAGTCGACGCCCATAACGATCGCTAATCGGTCCCCATATCAGTTGTGCGATGCAAAAGCCGATCAGAAACCCTGTGATTGTCAGCTCAGCATCACCCTGTAAATCTTTCGCCATGACGGGCATGGCAGGAAGATAGATGTCGGTTGATAAGGAGGTAACAGCCATCAGGGCGCTGAGAATGAGTAGAAACGATAGGCCGGTTTTTTTAACTGAAGCTGACTGTGTTTTTGCCTGTTGATTAAGCATGGTGATCCGTTGGACATGAAGATATAGGGGTATGTTAACGGGTTTGTGCTTGCTGATAATCACAGGGGGGAGAATAGGGACTATGAATGGTATTCATTAATACTGAGAATTTGTAGATTCATGCAACTCTGACTCTCAAGGAATAATCTTGAGAGATACTAATTTGGGAGTAAACAAACGAATTTTTTTGGCAAGATGATTCTATCCGTAATTTACCAAGCTGGATTATGTTCTGGATTCATAAATGCGAGAATACAACCACTCTTCAAGATCGCTTTTTAACCAACGGGAAGCTCTGCCTAACTTAATTGGCTTCGGGAATAAGCCATCCTGTATCAGCTTGTAAAACCATTTGTCGCTCAGGCCAGTAAGTTGGGTAATGAATTTCATATCAATAAATTGATCTTCAAACAATGTGGGCTTTGTATACATGGTGATGTGTTCCGGTTAAGGATAAATAACCGGAGCCGTTAGTAAAATTATTTACTGCCAGCTCCTCCACATCAATGGCTTCTGTTGTAAAAAAGTTTGGAACATAGGCAAGGGTAAACCTTACCTACATAAAATACTCCGCTTATAAGTTCCTTGGGCGGCCTAATCCACTTGGTGGTGGCACTTCACTACTCCCGTAGATATTCATGTCATACTTCTGTTCCTGCTTAGCAAGATAGCTGATGATATATCTTAATCCTTGGATATAGTCAGTATCCCGATGGTTAATGATCTTATTTATATCAGCTTTATAGTTCTCCTTGTGTTCACATCGATGATACTTACCGTCTCCCTGAGTTATCTCCTTCCATAAATTACCAATACGTTCTGCTACCGGAAATGTTTTACGTATTTTTTGTCCGTCCAGATACACCACTGTATGAGAATGAAACCTATTGTCCTCACCATATTCAATTACCCAGAAAAATCCAGCTATACCATGTTCCTGTTCGACTTGCTTAAATAGTTTCCGAAGATCCTGCTGAAGGCAACTGTAGTCCTTTTTGTAACGTTCTGAGTTCTGGTTGTACGAAAAATCCAGTCGGATACCGATCACCTTTGAATAGCGTTCAATGACACTATTCAGGTGGTGATTTATCAGGCTATGTAAAAACCAGTCCATTTTATATTTGGCAATGTATGGATAGTTATCGTTCATGTTGTTTCCTCTGAGATTATGGTCCAGAGGAAAGGGATGTGTTGTATTTTTTGTAAGGTGGTTTGATGGCAAGAGGTGGAAGGAATATTAATTAAATTAATTAACCTAAATGATCGTTGTTACGAAGTAACAGCCGTCACTAGCACTGATTCTACGATGCTGTTTGATGTTGAAGTATCTGTGCTGCATTTGAAGCAGTTGTGCAAGCTGGAAACCTTGGCAACTCATACGAACAAAAATTGGCTGTGTATGGAGGAGGGAGCGGCTTATACCATAACCTAGTAATGTAAAAAATTACGCGTCGCTTGATTGCACACATCTTTTGATGGGTTTTAACTTCAATGTAGTGGCTCTATTGCAATGAATATCAAAGGAAATATTAAAATAACATTACTAAAAAATTACTAATAAATTAGTTTTTTATTATTCTATTTTTATGACATAATTACGCTTCATTGTGCGTTTTTTGTGCTGATTTTCGTGGGGGATTTGGATGGCGCAGATGGATTATGGTCGTTGTAGGAAGTATTATCAGTATCTGAGATGCCTTGAGACGCTCTACAAAGAAAAGGTGAACTGGGAAGAAGTGAGATTTTTTCACTCTGCGACTCAATATGCTTATTTGATCAATAAACTTATTGCTGATAATGACTCGTTAAGAGAACGAAGGAAAATAATTGTTCGTGATATGAAGGCATATGCCTCTGCGACTATTGTTCCTGAGGTTTATTTTATTTGGATGAAAGATAGTGACAGGGTTGCATGTTATACAATGTTTTGGCTAGCAAGCCATAGTGAGATTTCTCTTCCTGTTTTAAATAGCTTAAAAGGATTCTCTATCCCATCTGTTAAAAGTGATTTCAATCCTTTTATTAATGATAAGTTAGAACATACTGCTGATGCTTCATATATACATTCGGTCCAGGAGTTAACGACTGTTTTTAAAGGTGATCAAAATCTGAAAAATCCTTTTTTTGAAAGGAATGATTTCGACGTTTTTGTTGATGATCATGCTAATGGAATTAACTTTCAGTGTATTAACACTGTAAGCGATACGGTTGATGGTTACATTTTTAATGTGATGCTACTGATTGATCAGATAAACACTACAATTGATAAAAAAATTTCTTTAATAGATAAAGCACACCAAGCGTGGTGCGAGCATTTTAGTCGATTCCCTCGCCCATTTAAGTGGATTGATTTAAACGAAGAAGATAATGTTCTCTGGTTGTGGGACTATATGCGGAAAAATCATATTGGATGCGATGTGCTTCCGTCATCGTCTAAGCAAAGAAAATATTTTTTGCTGGCAACGTTTGATAACTGGGCCGGGTGGACGAATGAACAGTTTAGTAAACAAAAAGAAAATGCCCGTAAAGTGAGGGCTAACCCCGAAGAGCCGTCTTCGCTAAAGAAGCTATTAAATCCCTCTACGCCCGATGCTTGCAGGAAAGTTTTCCTAGACAATGCGCGCAATGCCTGGGTGCAGAGGCGGCATCGTCAGAAAATAAAAAAAGATACGACGGGAATCAAGCTTACGGCGCAATCCAGGAAAAAGCTTATGGCTATACAGCAGTTATCAGGCGTTGAACCAAATGCCATACTGAAAAGTTTGATTGATGATGCTTACCAAAGAATGAAAGAAAAAAACAAAGATTAAAAATATTTCCGATATATATCATTTTCATGAACATACCAGCATAACGGCAGAACTTCACGGTCCTGCCGTTTTTAGTTTTATTTATTGCAGGAGTTATCATGAATAACCCAGAAGGTTTGCAGCCATTAAACCATTCGCTTTCCGGCCTGCCACAGTGGGTGTCTGAACGTATATTGCAGCAGATAAATCAGTTAACCCACTACGAGCCAGTGATCGGCATTATGGGCAAAACCGGGGCGGGAAAGAGTAGCCTTTGCAATGCTCTGTTTGTCGGCGAAGTATCGCCGGTCAGCGATGTGGCAGCCTGTACCCGTGAACCTTTGCGATTTCGCCTGCAGGTTGGCGAGCGCTATATGACGCTGGTGGATCTACCTGGCGTTGGTGAAAGTGGTGAACGTGATGCCGAATATGCCGCCCTGTATCGCGCACAGCTTCCCCGTCTCGACCTGGTGCTATGGCTGATCAAGGCTGATGATCGTGCGCTGGCCGTGGATGAGCATTTTTACCATCAGGTGATCGGTGAGCCTTATCGACATAAGGTGCTGTTTGTTATCTGCCAGTCGGATAAGGTCGAACCCACCAACAGTGCCAATAAACTATCCCCGGAACAGAAACAAAATATCAGCCGCAAAATCTGCCTGCTGCATGAGCTGTTCCAGCCAGTAAATCCGATCTGTGCGGTGTCGGTTCGTCTGCAATGGGGGCTGCGGGTGATGGCCGAGCGAATGATTAAGTGTCTGCCACGCGAAGCCACCAGCCCGGTGGTAGCGCAACTGCAGCATCCCTTTCGCACAACGGTAGTCCGGGAACAGGCCCGTGATGATTTCGGTGAAACCGTAGGTGCCATACTCGATACGGTAAGCACCTTTCCCCTTATTCCCGCCCCGGTGCGGACCATTATTCAGGCCGTGCGTTCCTCGGTGGTGTCAGTGGCCCGCGCTGTCTGGGATTTCTTCTTCTGAGGGTTTAATTCTGCCCTGTTATTCTCCGAGCCCTGCCGCACTTGCGGCAGGGCTTTCTTAATTTATTTTACCCATACTGAGGAGTCTGCTTATGACCCGTCTGGCTTCGCGCTTTGGCGCATCAAACCTAATTCGTCGTGACCGTCCATTAACCCGAGAGGAACTGTTTCGAGTGGTGCCCAGCGTATTCAGCGAGGACAAACACGAATCCCGCAGTGAACGTTATACCTATATTCCGACTATATCTCTGTTGGACAGTCTACAGCGGGAAGGCTTCCAGCCATTCTTTGCCTGTCAGACCCGGGTACGTGATCCTGGCCGTCGTGAACATACGAAGCATATGCTGCGTCTGCGTAGGGAGGGGCAGATTACCGGTAAGCAGGTGCCGGAAATTATCCTGCTCAACTCCCATGATGGCACCAGCTCGTACCAGATGTTACCGGGCTTGTTCAGGGCTGTGTGTCAGAACGGCCTCGTCTGTGGTGAGTCGTTTGGCGAGGTACGGGTGCCACACAAGGGGGACGTGGTGAGTCAGGTTATTGAGGGGGCGTATGAAGTGCTGGGGATTTTTGACCGTGTGGAAGAAAAGCGGGATGCCATGCAGTCATTGCTGTTGCCTCCACCTGCGCAGCAGGCGCTGGCAAAAGCTGCGCTAACGTATCGCTTTGGTGAGGATCACCAGCCGGTTACTGAATCACAGATACTCTCCCCGCGCCGCTGGCAGGATGAGAGCAATGACCTTTGGACCATCTATCAGCGGATTCAGGAAAACCTGATTAAGGGCGGACTCAGCGGGCGTAATGCTAAAGGCGGACGAACGCATACCCGTGCCGTACGTGGCATTGACGGGGACGTGAAGCTTAACCGTGCGCTGTGGGTGATGGCAGAAACACTGCTCACGCAACTGCAGTAGACGTTTCATGTTGCCACGTTGTTAATATCGGACACCTCCTGTCCGCATCGCTATGTGCTCGTGTGCCTCAATCCCCCGGTTATAGCTTTTAACCCCCGTTACATCTGGCTTTTGCAGAAATAAAAAATAGTTTCTGCGTTGTCCATACCCTGTCCGCCCCCCTCTTTAAAGTAATCACATCATTTTCAGTCAGTTAACTTTCCTGGAGAACCTCTCATGACACAGGCAGAACGCCGCCATGACCGGCTGGCTGTCAGGCTGTCACTGATAATCAGCCGTCTGGTTGCGGGTGAAACGTTGAGCGTGCGCAAACTGGCGGCTGAGTTTGGCGTGTCAATGCGCACGTTGCGGCGTGATTTTCGTGAACGACTGATGTATCTGGACCTGGAGTATCAGTCCGGATACTGCCGCTTACGCACTGCTGGCAGTGAGATGCAGATGGTGCCCGACGTGCTTATCTTTGCCCACCGCAGCGGGCTGGCCGGGCTTTTTCCCGGCCTTGACCGCCGTCTGGTGAATGCACTGCTGATGTGCGATGAGTCTCCCTGCGTGATAGCACCAGCCAATCCGGTTCCTTCGCCTTCAGGAGCATTGTCTTTCTGGAGACTGATTCAGGCCATTACCGGGCGCAGGCGGGTGACGCTGATTGCGGAGGGGCGACGCTGTGAGCGCCTGGCTCCCTGCCGGTTACACATCCACCAGCAGACCTGGTATCTGGTGGCTGAACACGAAGGGCATATCGCCGTATTCACACTTGATGAAATCCATCTGATTCAGCCTTTGCAGGAGACTTTTCGCCGCAATGACTGTCTGTGCCGTCTGACTGAAGACCCGGTCTTCATTCAGGCCTTACCCCATTTTCGCTTTATCCAGCAGTCACTGCTTACGTTTGTTCCGGCTGACAGCCCACCGGAATAGCGCAGGCGTTGTTATCAACCCGGCAACAGGGAGGAACCCAGTGCCCGTTATTGCCATTATCGCCATTGTTATCATCGTCATCATTCTGAACAAAACCGGAGTGTCCGACAGCCTCACGGCGCTGACACTTGCCACCGTTGCCGCACTACTGACGGGAGGTGGCGTAGCCGGTGCTGCCAGTGTCGCGCTGACGCCGTTCGTCGGCGTGCCGGTGGGTATTTTTGTAGGGATTTATGTCTTTTCCAAAGTGGTTCGTCTGATTTCAGGAAAAAAATAATGAAACGTAAAACACAACCTCTGCTGGCGCTGGTTGCCGCCACTCTGTTTCTGAGCGCCTGCGATGACAGGGGTGATGATCTCAAAGCTATCAGTAAATTTAAGGACCTCACGCCTCCGCGCTTCAGCGATGTGGTGAGCCGTCAGGATGATGTCAGGGAAGAGTGGTCGCAGATTGCTCATTCTGGCCCCACTCTGCAGGTCTTACGTACCCGCCAGTCGCCCGATGGTTGCGAGGGTGGCAGTTACTACTACCTCGTGGATATGGAGGAAAAAACCGTCCAGCCGCTGATGAACGCGCTGTGTATTGCCGACAACATCAGCCTGGAATACCACGAGAAAACTGACTCGCTCACTCGGGAGCGTTTCCTTGAATATTCCCATGACGGCAAACTGATGGGACGGCTGCTGATCCCCTCAAATCCTGATAACCGGGAATAAATACAAAGACAAAGGAGACAGAAATGGAAATACGTTCAATAAGCCGGTTTGTGCTGGCTGGTGTACTGCTCATGAGCTTTAATGCCTCTGCGGTCCCGGGACTCTGGCAACAGGGGTACGGTCAGGGCAATGCGGAATACAGTGTGACGAATAGCAGCGGAAAGATGTTCACCATCAACTGCACGGAAAATCCGGACCAGAACGGTATTTACCAGCACTCGGTTTTTCTGACCCTCGCAGGAGATAAAACGATCAGCTCGCATGATAACAGTACCGACATCACAGTGGTGATGGACCATAAGCAATATGCCATTCCCTCAACCCTTGGCTGGCGTAACGGGGATAATGCCTGGTTTAGTTTCATCATGGATATCCGCAAGGCTAGGCAGTTCGAAGTCTACGTCAATGACCGCAAAGCAGGGACCTTCAGCGTTGACCTGACAAACGCTACGAAGGCACTGCCAACATTAGCAGACTGCACGAACGAGTGACTGTTGTGCTTTCCATCCATAACAACATACCTGGCTGCCAGAGGCAGCCAGGGCTTATTTTTTTCCTTTTTATTTCCACCGATTAGTCCAGGCACTTCCGAATAATGAGCGCAGTGGCCAGTTTTAGTTGACCATATAGAAATGATAAAATAATCACGTGTTATGTTGAGATTGTTTATTTAACGGTTGAGAGAAGCTATGGGTAAAATTTGTGATAAGTGTGCACACATGATGAGTGCATGTACTTGTGGAACTTGTGAGAACTGTGACGAGAAAGAGTCGGACTGTACCTGCAAAAAATGTAGCCAGTGCAATAACCTTGAGGACTTCTGCTCTTGCAGAATTTGTGAAGAATGTAGTGAAAAAGAAGCAGAGTGCTGCTGTTAAAATGTTAACAATACTGGCTGCAGGAGCTACCTGCCTGCAGCTTCGATTGCCGACGTACCCCGCTCCCAGTTGGTTAGTGTATTTCGATTCTTGCAATAATCGCTGGACTCACAGCACGAAGCGGACAGACTTACTGGATTGAAGGTCCGCTATGAGCGAGGAACGGACGTTATGCGTGAAATAATAGCTCTCGAATTTGAAGAAGGCTTAAAGGAATAAGGTAAAATTTACATGACCATAACCCAGTTCATCCCTAAATCTGGCCATGTGAATTTTTAATATGAGCCTTCTAACTTCTACAATAAAATCAACTGCAAGTTGATTCTTATCGTCATATTACCGCTGGGTCATATCTAACGAATGTTAAACCAGCCAGTCGTTTCCTCAATTACACGCCACAGTTTCTGGGGTATAGCAAGTTGCTCTACGTCTGATGCAGCAATATTGAGAGCAATTTTTCCTTCAGCTTTGCCATCTACGAACTTAACCCAGTCTGGATTCATAACCATACCCTGACCTACTGCCGCCAAAGATACTCCTGTTTTAACAGCATCCTCCGCCTGCTCTGGTGTGCGGAGCTGCCCGGCAACAATCAGAGGTATGCGTCCAGCAAGGTGATCGCGCACGATTTCGATGACTTTGGGTCCATTCGGTGCATCAACGGGTCTGGCTTCAAGAGCATTACCGAGTGATACATGGAGATAATCAATACCCTCATCGACCAGGCGGTCAACCAGCTGAAGCGACTCATCAATGCGCAACCCATCTTCGTAATGCTCATCCAGTGAAATGCGGTATCCCATCAGGAAGGGATTGGTTGCATGCTCAGCAATCGTTTTACGCACACTCTCAATGACGCTGAGTGGGAAACGCATACGGTTTTTAAGAGAGCCGCCCCATTGATCCTCTCTACGGTTGGAATGAGGTGAGAAAAAGTTCTGAAGTAAAAAGCCATGAGCACCATGTAACTCAACACCATCAAATCCTGCTTCTATTGCACGGCGAGTTGCTTCCCCGAAATCCTGAATAACAGTTTCGACTTCAGTGCATGTCAGTTCACGAGGGGTAACGGACGGTGCGAAAGGACCGGCGTCACCGGGAATAGCGCTTGCAGCTACAATATCCGAAACCAGTTCAGGGCTGGTTTTCACACCTGCATGAAATATTTGTAAGATTGCCGGTGCTCCACCGCTTTTTGCAGCAATAGCAAGGCGCTTTAAACCGGGAATAAATTTGTCGTCATACGCAGCAAACTCTCCCGTAAACCCAATGCCGTTTTCCTGAACATGTGTACAGCCAGTAATGACCAGCCCGATGTCCTGAACGCGTCGACGATAATATGCTTCTTCCTCATGAGATACCGTGCCGTCATCATTACCCGCCCAGGTCGTCATCGGGGCCATCACAATACGGTTGCGCAGAGTCACACCTTTACCGAGGGAAAAGCTTTCAAGAAGTGGAGTTTGTTTCATGGATAGTCATACCTGTACGAGATTATTTTTGAAGAAAGGAGCCAGCTTACTCGCTGCAACCGTTGCACCCTGACCATCATAGAGGTCCATATGTGTTGCACCCGGAATGATATGCAGCGTTTTTTGAACAGAAGCCGCAGTGTTGTGTAATTCCTGGCTGTGCCAGAGCGACCCTGCTTTACTACCGGCTACAATCAGAAGTGGTTGTGTTAAAAAGACATCCGCCCCTTCAAATCCGGTGAAAGACGCCAGCGTACTGATACTTGTCATCAGCATTTGATTGGTAGAAGTCGGATATTTTCCACGTTCGGTCAGATAGTAGTCCGCAGCTTCCTGAAGATCTTTTGGGGCACTGGTATCACCCAATTTGGGCACATAGTTGACATAAACCGGTGCGCCGCCTGCTGCTTCGACTGTGCGCTGTTTAGCAACCGCATCCAGAGTTGGAATGAGCTCTGATTCTGATGTTGTTCCCTCCCAGCCTTTACGGGTCGCCGCTCCAACATCTACGGCACTGACCGTTGCCAGCGCTTTGATTCGGCGTTCCGTCATCGACGCTTTAACCGTGATACCACTGCCTGCACAAACGCCTAATGCGCCGATTCGATTATTATCGACATAAGGGAGAGTCGTCAGGTAATCGACTGCGCTATAGAAATCGACGACTCGCTTCATGGGATCATCAACAAAACGCGGTAATCCGCCACTAGCCCCCTGATGGGAGGCATCAAACGCCAGGGTGATAAATCCTTCTTTAGCCAGTTTGAGGGCATAAAGGCCAGCTGTCTGTTCCTTAACACCACCACCAGGGTGGACAACGACAATAGCAGCGTATTGACGGTTTTCGCTGAAATCAGGGGGAACGTAGACGTTTCCGGACATCATTATCTCATTGTTCCGGAACAGGACACTGGTGACAGTGATTCCATCTACGTGTGTCGTGGTGCCAGATGTACGAGGTGTTGGTGAGAGCAGGGCTGAAGCGTGACCAGCCATCAGTAATCCTGCTGAGGCCACTGAACTCGTCAGGATAAAATTTCGGCGGCTTAACCCACCTGTTTTATTACTCATTGCAAGACTCCTTCATATACATGATGGCGGCCCTGGCCGCTGAAAGCACATGGGTTGTTTCAGCGGCCATCTTAATCTCTTTAGTATTGAGAAATTAGATGCTTAATTTCGCATGGGCTTAGAAGGAGGTTTTATTAATAGGGTTATAAGTAACTGAGTTCGATATGGACCAGGACAAACAGCGCTCAAAGGTTATGGGGCACGGAGTGCTTCGAGCACAAGTGCAAATGCCGGAGAATGTTGTAGACGGCTGGGGTAGTAAAGATGATAAGGGGGGCGCGGTGGACACCAGTCTGTCAGTACCTGGACTAACATCCCGTTTTCAAGATAAGTCTCGACGGTATCCAGCGGCAGATAAGCAAGTCCCAGCCCATCCAGGGCGGCTTGCCTCATCATATTTATTGTGCTGAAAGTCGCTCGTCCATCAATACGGACCTTAATTTCCGTCTCATCCTTGCGAAACTCCCAGGTATAGAATCCGCCATGAGTGGGCAGACGTAATCTGATACAGCTATGGTCGTTTAAATCACGAGGCGTTACCGGATGGGTTTTTCGCTTGAAATAAGAGGGCGCTGCGACCACTGCAAAACGGAAGTCTCTGGCAAGCGGCAGGGAAACCATATCCATATCGACCTGTTCGCCCAACCGAACGCCAGCATCATAACGCTCAGCGACAATATCTTTGAGTCCGTACTCGCTGATAATTTCAATGTTGATATCGGGGTACTCAAGCATCACCGGGGTGAGTTTAGGCCAGAGAATTGTATCGGCTGCATGTTCAACGGCAGTAATACGCACAGTACCGGCTGGTTTTTCTCTCAACCCGCTGAGTGCGGCGATCTCACTTTCTATTTCGTCAAAATGGGGTCCTATACGAGAGAGTAACCGCTCGCCAGCTTCTGTCACAGAAACGCTACGCGTTGTACGGGTAAGAAGACGAAGGCCAAGATCCGCTTCAAGAGTCCTTACCGTGTAGCTCAGTGCCGACTGCGAGACACCTAACTGAGCGGCCGCTTTTGTGAAACTTTTTTCACGGGCAACTGCGATAAAAGCTTGATAATCGTTCACATTTTTACGGCGCATTTATTTACCAAGTTTCTTGTGGATTAGCATTCCAGACTTAATAAAATAATTCTTGTCGAGGAGGTTTGTCTATTGGTAACGACCCAACATTCCTCATCCATGACAAGTATCCATTAGCACTCACTAATGCTCAATAGAACCAAGGCTTACCAACTTCCGCTGTTGGCACGGAGCAGACGGTGAAAACATCTTTCTGTGTAGTTCAGAGCGGAACTGTTCAACTGTTATGCAAATAATCACATTTACTGATTATTTTCTTTCTGAACAGCGATGAGTAAGGTTCCATTTCGTACAGATAGCCCTATAGCAGGAACTCTTGATGACCGAAAAGTACGTTTTAATCCATGGTGCATGGCAAGGTGAGTGGGCATGGCTGTCAGTTGCTGAAAAACTTCGCTATGAAGGGAAGGACGTTCTTACTTTTGATCTGCCGGGAAGCGGGCAAGACTTAACATTACCAGGAAATGTAACGCTTGAAGGTTATGCAGAGACAATCATTTCCCAAGCAAGTAAATTTTCCACTGCAGGTGATATTACTCTGGTCGGTCACAGTATGGGGGGGCTGCTATAACTCTTGCTGCGGCTTTAGCACCGGAACTATTTAGTCGTATTGTGTATGTATGTGCGTTCGCCCCTCGCGCGGGGGAATCAGTAGCAGGATTGGGCGAGGAAAGTAATCAATTAGGCGTAACTGGGCCCAAGGCTGATATAAATCTGGAAGATGGTATTGCTACACTAACACCCGAATACATCCCCGGTACCTTTTTCAATGACTGTAAGGAAGATAAATACCAGCATCTTCTGCAATATTTCACACCCCAGCCATTGGGGCCGGTTATCACACCATTAAGTTCTGGTGTCGAGTCGATACCACTCGCCAGGACATTTATCATTTGCACTCAAGACAGAGCAGTATCTCCTGCGCTCCAGCGCTCTATGGCTGAAAGAGCTGGAATCAGTGATATTCGCATTTTGGAAAGTGGGCATGAACCCTTTATCAGTGTTCCAGACGAACTAGTCCGGCAGTTGGTAACTATTTAATATTTTATAAAAAACCGTGAAATTGCGGTTTTTTTTTCAATTTATTTATCAAACCAATTCCCAGCTAATTAATACGTAACCATGCCAGAACCCCTTTTCCTGCCTGCGGAACCATTTCGAGAGTCCGTTGATCGCTCAAAGCTGCCTGTCAAAGTGGTCAAGCTTTACATAGCTCAGAGGTACAAAAAATAACCTTAACGTACAATAATTTTCGATATCCAAACTGACCCCTACCACGTTGTTCCGGTAACTATCATCTTGAGTCCAACCCGGAACAGACACGAAAAATCGCCAGTGGCGGCAGCCATTGGTAAACAGGATGTGCGAGAGATGTTTAGAGTTCTTGAAGTGGTGGCCTAACTGAGGCTACACTGGAAGGACAGATTTGGTGACGTCTCGCACAAGACTGTTACCTGGTTAAGCAGTTCCCCAACTGACTTAACCTTCGATTAAACCGCCTCCCCAGGCGGTTTTTTCGTTTACAGAGCAAGAGACTACGACTCATTGGGAAGGATCTCAAGTAGATCCTTTATGGATTGCCGTTCATACCGCTATCAAGGGTAACTCCAGTGACTGTTGATGACGGAGACACCGCGCCACCTCCAGTATCACGAACATTATTTACCTGGCATGCCGCCAACACCATCGAAACAACCACTACGCCAGTAAAGAGTAACTTTCTCATATTCAATCCTTTCATTTTTTATTGTTTTCAGATTGCTTTAAAATCCATATGATATTTACATATAAAATATCGCCATTGCCTCTCCGCCCCCCATTAGATACAATAACTCCAACTTCCCCCTAAAACACTAAACAAATGACTATCAAATATTATCTAAAGCATTGCCTCTGGGGTTTAGTTGGCTGCGGGTATCTTTCCTACACAATTATAACTGACCTACTCAATGGAAAAATATTTCCAGCTTATGCACCTTACATGCCTTACGTCGCTGCCTACTTATCAATAGCCGCAGTAACTTATCCGTTTGCTTTTTATGTTTCAGAGAAACTAGCTCTAAAGTTAATGAAAAAGGAAGCATGGGATAATATTTTTGGCGCAGATAGCCCATCATGGGGTGCTTTTATTTTTGTATACCTACTTTGTGTATTATTATCAATCCCGCTACTTATTCTTTACCCATTCGTTAGCAAAGAACGACCGGGTAATTAATTACCCGGTCACATTGTTACTTCATCCCAAGCGATGTATTAATTGCGCTTAATACATTTTCATTACTGAAGACAACTCCTAACAGGAGCATGACAATACCAAAACCTACAATACCCAAAGGAGCACCCGCTGCTGCAAACGCGATTGCAGTTAACTGTCCAGCAGTATTGGTCAATGCTATAGACTCGACTTTGGTAATCGCATCCTTCCAGTCGCCAGTTTCAACGCCTTTTTTTACTGCCACACCTAAATCAGCCAGATCCATCGTCTTATTAGGGGTCCGCTTGGAAAACGGAAAATATCCTACGTTAAGGCCGTTTCTTAAGCAGACATGACAGGCAGCTCTGAGCGAAAAACGGACCTTCAAATCCGAACCGATTCAATTGATTAACCTTGGTTGTCAGTTAAGCCATCGTTAACATGAATCCGATCGGAAATTCCTTATCGAATTTTTTACAAATACGCAGTGGCAAGAAAGATAGATTCTGGCTCATGACAAGCAGAGTAGTTCATTTGTATAAAGAGACTTCGCCTTCAGGACGCGTTTTGAACCTGCGATGCATCCACAGGTATTGCTCAGGGGCACGGAGAATTTCACGCTCGATGATCTTGTTCATATAAGCCGCTGCGGCGACCTTGTCTTCCCCTGGATAGCCTGACAACGGATTGCTGATATACATGTGATAACCTTTTTTATCGCTACGTCGAATCATGCTAAGTGTGATCAAGTGTGCACCAGCTAGTTTTGACAGAGCATACGTTCCGTTCGTCGTGGCTGCTTTTTTTACCGAGAAAAAAGGTGCAAAAACGCTTCCTTTAGACCCATAATCCTGGTCTGGTGCAAACCAAACGGCTTCACCTGCTTTTAGCGCATGAACAAAACCTGATAAATTACGTCGATTAATCATAGCCTTATTTGAACGCATACGCCCTTTTGTCTGTACCCATTCCATTAATGGATCATTGTGTGGGCGATACGTTGCCATCATAGGATGGCATAACCCCATTACTCTTCCACACAACTCAAGGGACATAAAATGAATCCCGACAACCATTACTCCTCTTGTCGCACCGGTCAGGTTTTCAAGCCCTTCGACATCAAACCATTTTTTGACTCTCGCATCGCTCCAGAACCAGGCCATTCCTGTTTCCATCAGTCCCAGCCCGAGAGAAACAAAGTTTTTATTGACCATCTGACTCCGGGCAAACGGTGTCATCTCGGGAAAGTACAGTTCGATATTTCTAATCGTAATTCCTTCCCGGCGTTTCAGAAAGGGTCTGGATATTTTTCCAAGGCCAGAACCCAGAATATGTAAAACCGGGTAAGGAAGTTGAACGAGAAGCCACAGCAGACCCAAACCAGACCAGGTAAGCCAGTGGCGAGGATGAAGTAAATTATGAGTAAAAGTCTGTGCCATAAATTTCCTTAATGCTAATGAAGGTTATAACGCAAAAGGAAAACAATGAGGCAATTCGTCTTTAGCGATACATTTTGTTTAAGATAATTTAAATTCATCTAAATTCAGGAAAAAATATTTTGCAATGACTGGTGAATAATTTAAAGAGCCAGGGGTGAATTGTAAGCCAGCAAATTTATTCTGTTATAAATCCATGGTTTTATCATTGATACTCAAGGAATTGTCTTCTTGATTCATCATCATCAAGGTACTCAAAAGAAAGAAGCCGAATTTTGGTAAGTTTATAAAACCACTCACAATCGTTTCGTTGAATAATTTCGCCTGGTTTGAAACATATCCCGGATGCCACCCGAATAATCGCATATTTACCATTACTAAACCTGACCCGGTGAATACAGAAAGGTTGGCCAGCCTGTCCGTGACAGCTGTTTGACAGGATATGCCCTTCAATAAAAACAGATTTTTTAGATTTCATTATCATACCCTCGACAACAGCAGTACAGGAGGAATGTTGTCATTTTCCGACATCACTGACGTTAAGTGGCAGAAGCTGATCAGCCGCCGATACACCAGCATTCTGAAGGTCTGAACAACAGTCCGCAGGCAGGGCACTCAAGAACCGCATCTTTTCTTAGTTTACCTGCTTTCTGATCGGCTCTGTGTGCACATACCGGGCAGGCAACATGAACCGGTCTTTCTTTAAAATACCTGAGCCCATTTGCATAAGACATAAATAATTCCCTGAGGAATACAGTAATTATTATACGCTTTAATATAAAAATAACTGGCATAAGTTATGTTAAGTTGTGTCTGAATCAGGATATCAGATATTGAAAA
Organism: Leclercia sp.; assembly: GCA_049284415.1. Classification (GTDB taxonomy): domain Bacteria; phylum Pseudomonadota; class Gammaproteobacteria; order Enterobacterales; family Enterobacteriaceae; genus Enterobacter. Next base: position 177,710 of record JBAPXW010000019.1, on the reverse strand, counting down.
TTGAACGTCTTATTTATGATACACTACCCTTCCGTGAGAAATTTAAGATGAAATCAGAAGACACCCTTGACTGGTATCCGGCACAACTACCGCCTGTGAAAATTATTCTTGGCGAAGCCGTGCTGGCTGTGGGTAAACAGGGCCGACCGATTAATACCCGCACCTTGCTGGAATACCTTCAGGTCATGCAGGACAAACAAAAAAGGCGGGATGACAAAATCGCCATGCAGACTGCGATTGATGTTCTCAGGGATAATCAGCGCATTAACGGCAGACGTTAATGCACCTCCGGGATCAGTGTCAGTTCTGAATGATCTCAACCGTATGGTTTTGTCCATCATCCTTCAGCGGTATTCTGTCATCAGGGAGGAGAACACCATCCAGCGTCACGCAATATTCTGCATCGCCGCGTGAAACACTAATCTGATAATGGCTTTCACCATATTGATATGCCATAGAAAAAGACGACCACTCATCCGGTAACCTGGCATTAACACTAAAGTCAGTGCCGGAACGTTTTATCCCCAGTAATTCCTCGGTAAGTAAACGCCAGGCCCAGCCTGCGGAACCGGTATACCAGCTCCACCCTGCACGTCCGGTATGGGGAGCGACGCTGTAGACATCAGCACTCATGACATAAGGCTCAGCTTTATAAATCCCGACAGAGTCCGCATTCAGGGTATGATTTATAGGGCTGAGCATTGACCAGAGTTGCCAGGCTCGTTCGGCATTCCCCATTCGGGCAAAGGCCATCACTGCCCAGATGGCGCCATGCGTATACTGCCCTCCGTTTTCCCGCACGCCGGGCAGGTACCCCTGTATGTAGCCCGGATTTGGACCGTGTCCGTCGAAAGGAGGCGTTAACAGTTTGATCAGCCCTCCTTCGTTATCCACAAGGTGCTTATCCAGCGCCTGCATGGCCTTTGCGCACCGTCCCGGGCTCGCGGCGCCGGACAATACAGACCAGCTCTGCGCAATCGCATCAATCCGGCAGTCCTGTGAGGTTTTCGATCCCAGGGGAGTACCATCGTCAAAATACCCGCGCCGGTACCATTCCCCATCCCAGGCGTGGGCTTCGAGATTACTTTGCAGGCGCAGAGCCTGTGAACGGCACATCGCGGCGACGCTTTCATCCAGCCTGCGCTCCGCCAGCGCTGCAAACTGCTGCAAAATGTCGTACAGGAAGAAGCCCAGCCAGACGCTTTCACCTTTGCCTTCGATACCCACCCGGTTCATCCCGTCATTCCAGTCACCAGCCCCCATCAGCGGCAGGCCATGCTCCCCGAAGCGAAGTCCATAGTGAATAGCTTTGACGCAGTGTAACCAGAGTGTCTCTTCGGTGCCGCTGATGACCGGCGTGTCATAGACAGACTCTTCACCAGGCTGAAGCGAGCGTCCCTCCAGATAAGGAATGCGTATTTCCAGTGCATCCATATCCCCCGTCGTTTCAACATAGTGGCAAACAGCAAGCGGCAGCCAAAGATAGTCATCGGAACAGCGGGTACGGACACCGTTGCCGTGTGGCGGGTGCCACCAGTGTTGCACATCCCCCTCGATAAACTGCCGTGATGCACAGAGTATTATCTGTTCACGCATCCGGTCCGGAGCAGCGTGGCTCAGAGCCAGCGTATCCTGCAGCTGATCGCGAAAACCAAATGCACCGCCAGACTGATAGTAGCCACTCCGGGCCATAAGACGGCAGGCGACCGTCTGATACAACAGCCAGCCATTAACCAGTAAATTTACGGACGTGTCGGGGGTGTTAACTACGATTTTATCGAGAACATTGTGCCAGTGATTATGAATCCGGTTCAGCTCCTGGCGGACCGTATCCTCGTTCATGTAGCGGGCCAGCGTCTCCTGAGCACAAACATCATTCTCCTCTGCGCCGAGGATAAAAATAAACGTCCTCTGGTCCCCGTCAATTAATGTAACCGCCGATTGCACCGCTCCGCAGGGATCCAGACCGGCCCCCGTCTTACCGGAAAGCTTTTGCAGTTTCATGGCCGACGGGGCGTGAAGGGAACCATTACGGCCAATAAACTCCCGGCGGTCCCCTGTCAGAGAACAGTCATTACCGCTGACGGCAAAAAATGCAGTTCGGCCGCCACCATTATCACCATAAAAGTTATTCGCAAGCACCCCGCAGCCGCCGGGCGTTCTGGCCACATGTGTCACAATGTGAGGGGCTGAGCGCGTTCGTGTTTCTCCGAGCGTCCACTCTACATAGCCTGTGACGGAAAGTTGACGTGTCCGTCCCGAAGAGTTACTGAGCGTCAGGAGCACCAGTTTAACCGGATCTTCTTCAGCAACCAGGACCGTCAACTCGCTGTCTATACCACTCTCACGATGGGCAAAAACGCTGTAGCCAAAACCATGGCGGGTCAGGTAATCACCGTGTCCGCGAACAGGTAAAGCCGTCGGCGACCAGCACTCCCCGCTCTCTTCATCGCGCAGGTAAAATGCCTCGCCGCTGCGATCGCTCACCGGATCGTTCTCCCACGGCGTCAACCGGTATTCATGGGCATTCTCATACCAGGTATAGGCCTGCCCTGCCTCTGAGATCACACTGCCAAAACGGGAATTTGCCAGTATGTTCGACCAGGGAGCCGGTGTAAGCGCATTTTCCCGAAGGACGATCTGATACTCCCGCCCATCCTGAGAAAATCCACCGTACCCATTGAAATGGCATAACTGACTGGTATCAGGGCTCCAGTCCGTATGTTGATTACGCTCGCGCGCAGCACGCGGAATGAATGCCCTTGCAGGCGATTTCAGGGTATGAATACGCTGGTTAAGCTGCTCATTAATACCCCCTGCGCGGTCATCAAGATAAAGACAGGCCACGCTCATCAAAAGCAACTTATCCTCAGCGGAGAGATGCTCACCGTTGCGGACAAAAAGCCCGCCCTTTTTATCCAGCAGACTGGCTTCAGACCCGGCATAAATTAACTCCATAATCTGATTTTGTAATCCCTGCTGGTAGCCGCCGGGGCTGTTATTCAGGATAACCAAATCAACATCCAGCCCTTTCTGTCTCCAGTAACGGTGTGCCTGAATCAGTGTGGTCACTGAGGTGATACTTTCCTCGCTGGTTATACTCAGCAGCACTATCGGCAGATCCCCTGAAATTGCCCAGCCCCACAGTCCGGACTGGCCACGCCGGTTGCGGCCGATCGCCTGGCCTTCGGCGCGCAGCTCCTGGACAGGGTAAAGCACTGCGCTGGCGAGACTATTGAACAACGTGGCATCATCTTCACTGGCGTTCATCTGGCGCAATACCACCAGACTGTGAGACCAGGCCAGTTCAAAGACGCGATCGGCGATAGGGTAATCGCGATATTTCTCCAGCAACGCCAGGCTCTGCTGACGGGTCTCGCTGATGCCATAAATGATATCAATCGTAACCGGCTGCCCCGGCTGCAGAATGATGGCGTTGCGAATTGCCAGTATCGGATCCAGCACCGAGCCCGACGTGTTGCCTAGCATCCCTCCCGTCTCTATTGCCTGTGCATTCGCAGGGGTTCTGCCACGTCCAATAAACCTTGCCCTGTCCGTTTCAAACGACACGTTATGTCGGTTATCGCCGTGCACCACCATCATGTGAAACAGGCAAGGGCCCGGTTCATCCGGTGAGTGCGGGCGCCGGTGGCAAAGAATAGCGTCACGCTCAGGAGCCAGCTCAGTCTGAATAAACAAATTGCTGAATGCCGGGTGTGCCAGATCGCTGGCATCAGGTGCCAGTACCACTTCAGCATAGGTTGTCAGCTCCAGAGAGCGAGGCTTGCGACCACGATGAATCAGTGTGAGCCGTCGCAATTCAACATCATCCTCCGGAGAGATCACCACCTGAGTTTTGACGCTGAGTCCCCCTAAGCTGCGTCTGAATTCTGCCCCCGCATCGGTGAACAACACTTCCTCGTCTTGTCCGCTGGTGTGGGCTGTTGGTTGCCAGGTATTGCTCCACACATCTCCCGTCTGGGTATCGCGGATGTAGCAGAATGCTCCCCAGTTATCACGGGTGGTATCACTGCGCCAGCGCGTTAGTGCAATATCATTCCAGCGACTGTAACCACCGCCGCCCGCGGTCAACATCAGATGATAATGGCCGTTGGACAGGAGTTGAATATCCGGGGCGGGGGTATCCACGCTATAGAAAATACGGGGTTCATAGCGAACGGGTTTGACCATGCCCTCATGAGATTCAAAATGACGGCGCGGACTGTACAGATCGACCGCATCCGGCACGCGCTCCTGTAACAGCAGACTCGCTGACCGGAATACCGTGCTGGACATAAAGCGTTCAGTCATGGGGGCGTCAAGCAGCACATGAGCCAGCGCCTGAAATGCCATACCCTGGTGATGCGCCATCCAGGACTGTACCACCGCATAGAGCTGACCGGTTGCAAGACGTGAGGGGGTATAGTCCAGCGCTTCATAAAAACCGTATTCTCCGCGTGCACCATTTTTTTGCAGCCTGAACAGGTTCTCACAGGCTCTCTGTGGGGAAACCATCAGCGCCAGCAGCGTGGCGTAAGGAGCAACAACCATGTCATCGGCAAGTCCCCTGCGTAGACCGAGCCCCGGTACGCCAAATGCCTGATACTGATAATTATGCTGAACATCAAAAGCATGATAGCCAGACTCTGAAACACCCCATGGTACCCCGCGTTCTTTCCCCCAGTGAATCTGGCGCATAACCGCCGACTGACTCATTTCATCGAGCAGGCTGCCGGGCCAGGTGGGCATCACCAGATTCGGCATCAGATATTCAAACATGGATCCGCTCCATGACATCAGGGCAGTTTCATTATCAATCGTGGTAAACAATCGACCCAGCGCGTACCAGCTTTTAAGAGGCAGCTGATTAGTCGCAATGGCAAGAAAACTGGTCAGGCGGATTTCAGACGGCAGGAGATCGTAGTGGCTCTTGTCAGGCATATTGGTGTCACAGTTATAACCGACGCAGAGCAAACTGGTTGCTTCGTTGTACAGAAAGGCGAAATCCATCCGGGCATGCTCATCCAGCCGCTGTTCCAGCTCGGTGATAATATTGAGTCGCATTCGGGCCTGCTCCGCCACTGACGCCGGAGGCGTTCCTGTACCGGTTAATGTCGGACGGGCAAGCTCGCTCAGCGTCGGCAGCGTCTGTTCATTCCAGGATGCAGGCAACCAGCCAAGCAACAGAGACCACTCATGGCAAAGCTGAACCAGTTGATGCTCCAGATGTCCAGCCCAGCGCATCTGAAGAGGAGATCCCTGATGACATGCGCTGGTCAGATGGTTGCACTGGGTGCGCATGCTTTTCAGTTCGCTGAAAAGCGCCTGCGGAGAGAGCGACACCGCGTTCAGGCAATGCTTGCGCAGCAGTCTCAGGCTGTCAGGTGGGTTCTGACCCCACTGTTTTTCCAGAATATCCAGCGTATCGTTCAGTCCTGCCAGTATCTGTTGGTTGCTTAAAACAGGCTGATGACGCATGGCGGACAGGCCTGCACGCAGGGTCAATAAATGCCCGGCCATATTGCCGCTGTCGACGCTGGAGATATAGCGTGGACTGAGGGGGACCAGCGTACGGGTGTCATACCAGTTGTAGAGATGGCCCCGGTAGTGCTCCATTTTATCCATCGTGTCGAGCGTGAGCGACACGTGCCGGAGTACCTCTCCGCCAGGCAGGTAGCCAAAGTCCCATGCCGTCAGGTTAGCCATAAGTGAAAGACCAATATTGGTAGGAGAAGTTCGGTGTGCCACCGTCGGTTGTGGTATTTCCTGATAATTATCAGGCGGAAGCCAGTTCTCTTTTGCTGTGGCAAATGTTTCAAAAAAAGCCCAGATTTCACGGCTTGTCTGGCGTAACAGCTGTTTTTGTTCCTGATTAGGCGAAAAAACCTTACGCACGGGCTGGCGACTCAGCCAGCTCATCAGCAGCGGTGCCACACACCATACCAAACCGATCGGTAACGCAATCCCCAGCAGCTGTGGGGCAAATTGTCCGGTCAGTATTGTCAGCGCCACGCCACCGGCAACGTTCAGCCACATCGCCTGATAAAAACGTGCAACAGTGGGTCTGGCCTGACTGCTGTCCTGGCTGTGGCTGACCCACTGGCTGAGGTGACGCCTGCTTATCCCCAGTCGCCATAGCGTCACGGCGATCGCTTTCAGCGAATATCCGGCTTCGTGCGGCAGTATCGCAAAATTAAGGCTGATACCTGACAGACGCTTTAGCGCGCCCGCCCCCACCAGTAACAGATGCGGCTTCACGCGGCGACGCAGAGGTTTATGCAGAAGGTCGTGGCTAATGCAGAGGATGGCTGGCAACAGCCATATCAGCAACAGTATGCCCAGCCAGTAAACCGGATTGGGTACCCAAAGCAGAGTGAAGAACAGCAATACCAGTAAGGAAGGGGCGACCAGACTGCGACGTAGATTATCGAGTAATTTCCAGTAAGAAAGCGCGGTCAGCGGATTCCTGACCCGGGTTCCATCGGCTTTTCTGACGCGTGGTTTTAGCCAGTTAAGCAGTTGCCAGTCACCCCGGATCCAGCGTGAACGTCGTGCAACATCCGACAGATAATTATTAGGGTACTGTTCGTACAGTAACACCTCGCTCAGCAGACCCGAACGTGCATAGCATCCTTCAAGCAGATCGTGGCTGAGTACCAGATTTTCCGGGCAGATGTTGGTAGTGGCCTGCATAAAAATATCAACATCGTAAATCCCTTTGCCCACAAACGAGCCTTCCCCAAAGAGATCCTGATAAATATCCGAAGACATCATTGAATAAGGGTTATTGCCCGGTACGCTGCTGCGCAGGGCTGCGTAACGCCCCTGACCGTTGCGTGGTATCTCCTCCGCAAGACCGGGCTGTAAAATACCGAATCCTTTGACAACCCTCTGGCGTACCGGATCATACTCAGGCGTATTCAGCGGATGCGCCATCGTCGCGACGAGTTTGTGTGCCGTATCGCGCGGGAGCACCGTATCGCTGTCCAGGGTAATGACGTATTTTATGTGACCCGGTAAAAGGTGGGCAGGCATCTCTGCAACGCTGACGAATTGCGTTCCGGGATGGCGCAACCAGCTGTTCAGTAACGCCAGTTTTCCCCGCTTGCGTTCATAGCCCATCCACGCTCCTTCCGAGGGGTTCCATTCAGGCTGGCGATGTAACAGATAAAAACGTGGTCGGCCGGAGGGGTAGCGGCGATTAAGCGCCTGCGTATCGGCGATAGCCTGTCTGAGCAGCGCGTGACTTTCCGGCGAGGGTTCATTTTCAGAATCAGCAAAATCAGTGAGCAGCGCGAACCTGAGATTTTCGTTTTCATTCCCCAACCAGCAGACTTCAAGACTGGTGAGGAGCTGGCTGAAACTTTCGTGGCTGGTCAACATGCAGGGAATGACTAACATGGTGGCACTGTCAGCGGGAATACCGGCTGAAAAATCCATCCCCGGCAAGGGTCGAGGAACGCGAAAACGGGTGGTTGCATCACTGAGCAAATCGCTCATTAACTGAGTTAATGCGATAATCAGAGGTAATATCACCGCGATCAATAGCCAGTCTGCGCCCTGCATGGCGGTTTCGTGCAATATTGCTGCGGTCGCTGCGGTTGTCAGCAACGCCAGGCTTCCAAGCCATGACAGCAGGGTTATTCTGTTGAAACTGTGCCGCAAGCGTATGAGCCTTGAGGCGTCTGCCAGGAGATGAATATCCAGCGCCTGTCGACCTTCGCCCGCAAGATAATAACCAACATGATGTTCCGGTGTATCAGGCGCTTTTTCCTCTGAAAACGCCAGCGCCTTCTCAGCAACCTCAGGCTCGCTGAGACCGCTGTCTCTGGCCAGAACCTCAACTACGTGCCGGTAATGATCCCGGGTATTGAAGTGCATCCGGGGATAGATGCCGGCAGGATCATTGCGTAAGGCCTGTTCGACAACGCTTATCGTTTCGGCGAAATCAGCCCAGTCCGTTTCACTCAATAAACGCAGGCCCGCGATGCTGTTACTGACGGACAGCTGGCTGGCGGCAAGCTGCTGATTGAAACTATGTATGAGAACGTCAGTGGTGATCCCCTGTTCCCGAAGGCACTGATCAACCCAGGTCAGAGGTAACGACAGCGCGTTGCCATGCCCCTGCAGGCGCCGCACCAGCTCTGCGACAAACGCACTGGTTAACGGAGGTCGGGAGCGCGCCATATCGGCAACCACCATGATTAAATCACCAGGCGCACTCTCTGCGCATTCGACAATCCTTGTTATCCACGTATCAGCAAGGTTTCTGTCCTGCTGCGCTTTTATCACTTCCATACTGATACGACGAAGATTTTCAATCAGCGCAAGGCGCAGCATTCCCGGTAACGCCCAGACTTCACCCAGCGTCAGCGGCGTCACCTGTTGATAGGCAGTGAGATAGCTGGTCAGGCTGGCGGCATCCCAGCGGCCATCGCCATGAGCAATGGCCTCTGATGAAATATGATAAATTCGTGGGCAATTCAACGGTGATACCAGCGACGGAAGACCTTTGCCAAAGCTTTTCGGCAGATGCTGGCGGACAGTGCGGATTTGTTCCTCAATCAAATAATAATTGTCCAGCAGCCATTCACCGGCGGGCATGATACTGGTCTTTTTACCCGCGTTAAGCTCATAGCAGTTTTGGGTAATGACGGCCTCATTGTCGCCAAGCCGTTTCAGAAGATAATAAGGATGCCTATCCGGTGATACTTTATGAGTCCGCGCCAGCTTCTGGCCGTAGCGTTCCATCTGGACGGTTGAAAAGAGTTCTGACCGCGGCGAGCTTTCACCGGCAGGATCGTTCGCCGAAAACGTTATGTTTTCGGCAGCATTCATCAGAATACGGGAGCGGTTAAACCACGCTCTGGGGATCATTTTCATAGCATTGCTCTGATGCGACGTTAGCGCGCAGGAGCAGTTGCGAAATCAGTTCAGAAACGTTCTCTCAGGATGGGCGTCAGGCATCAGGGATTTAACAGCTGCCGGAATCTAACATAAGTATAGGACATGAGCTCTGTTCTGCGGTTTTGGTCGAGCTAGCGTCGGGAGATAAACAGAGCCTTACATCCGGGGCAAAGCATGGTCTGGTTGAGCCGGATTTTTGACAACGGTTGTACTGATTTTAAGCCACAAACAGGACAGGCAGCAGTGGCAGTAGACGCACTACTGAAGAATTTCATTGCGTAATTGATAACAGACATAACCATTAACCTTTCAATGAATGAGCTTCACCGTACCACATGTGGTTAAGTTTTAATCTATCTATTTTGACACACTGAAAATCAGGAAAGATAAATGTTCGCAGCCACAGGCCCCCTGAGACCGTTTATCCGGCAAAACTCTATGCGGCTTCCAGGGATGAGTAATTCTGATTCGCGAGAGTTAACGGCTGAAATGTGAAGCAGAACGTCTTTTCGTCCATCAGATGGGATGATGAGGCCTTTACCACTAAGAATATCAAAGCTTTTGACAATTCCTGTCATTTTATGGGACAAGTCAATTCCTTATTGAAAACACTTAAAGACTATACATTGAAAATGGCATTCAGCCACTTTTATTTTTCCTACAGGACCTCTGGATGGTTAAAAGATAATTTGCTTATATCTATTCCCTGTGCCTTAATGAATCCCATCAGTTCGATGTACTAATGAAAGTTAGAAATTTTCCGGGCAGTTCTCATTACCAGGCGCTATCGTTGATATCCCCTCTTTTTGAGTCCATACATTTACTATCAATACAATGATGTATAACAGGAGTCAGTATGACCTCTAGAATTACAGGCCTGGTAAAATGGTTTAACGAAGACAAAGGTTTTGGCTTCATCTCTCCTCTTGATGGCAGCAAAGATATCGTTGTCCATTTTTCTGCGCTTAATGGCGACAACTTTAAAACTTTATTTGAAGGACAGAAAGTTGAATTCGCCATTCAGATCGGAGATAAAGGTCCTGCTGCTGCAAACGTAATACTTTGCGATAAATAAATCAATGTGGGTCTGCGATAACGATGAAGGATTATCCCTGAGTAGACAGCCCCATAACTTAAATCAGTGAAAAATCGTTTATTCTTAATATCTGATCAGCATATTCTTCACAATTATGAGTGTGCTGACCGATGTAATGAAGTGCAGGACTACTGCATAAAAATTTTAAAAGCACAAACTAACTGCTTGTTAAATAAGAAGTGCGTAATGAGCGAGGCTATCTCCGAAAGAACCACGTAATGGCTTTGACCTTAATGGCATCTGCCAGCTAACACCCACGAGAGAACAGGATAATAGAATATGATTAAAGTCCTTGTTTTCTTTAATGCTGAATCCTGTAAAGTCATGACCGTTCTGGAAGGTATATCCTCTATCAGGCAGGAATATCCAAACGGTGAAGAAACACATCTTCGGATTATGTCTGCAGGTTTTCCTTCCTTAACTGGCGATCATGGCATTGTTTACGTGGCTACTGACAGGGAGTTAACGTCACAGGAGATATTTGATGCGGCCAGGAAATATTTATAGCATTTTTGTTATGCTCTCTGATTCACGTTTAATTGCATGCTTACCCTATTTATCAGAATCGAACAAAAAATGAGTTAAAAAAATTTATGGCCTGCTAACAGCAGGCTTTTTTTTTACATTTGAAAAAATGCAGGTGTCTATCCCCTGTGTGCCATCTTGCCATTTGTGAAAAACCTTACTAAGCGGCGGCGCTAATTCACTAAATGTCTCTCCTGATTTAAAACTCATCAGGTATGACTGAAGCAATAAGTTATGAGGGTATAAAAAGGCTCTTCGGATGACTCCTGGCATCATCGTTTTAAGTACCTTTAAAAATGCATGGACATTTCGTAGGGGTTAGAATTTAGTTCTTGCACATTCTTCTTAATTTTGTCTTGCGATAAGAGATTTATATCAGTAGTCTAAACCTCGTTAATAACAATATGTACCAATCGGATTAAAATGCTCAGTAAGAGAAATCGGGTTGATGAGCAACCGTCGACATTGGTATTTGCTGAACAACGAAAAAATTTTTAAAGGTCTCTTTATGTCAGATGCTCTTACACAGTTAAACAATATCCGTACCTTACGCTCTCAGACTCGTGAAATGTCATTAGATGTACTGGAAGATATTCTGGAAAAGTTTAAAATTATTCTTATAGAACGACGAGAAGAAGAGACATTACGTCTTGCAAATGAAAGTCAGCGCCGCGATAAACTGGAAACACTTCGTCAGATGATGCTTGATGAGGGTATCGACCCCTCCGAACTTATGGCTGCTATTGGCTCTCCGGGTAAGTCTAAAAGGACGCGCTCCCCCCGTCCCGCGAAGTATCGATATACTGACGAAACTGGAGAGTCAAAAACATGGTCAGGTCAGGGGCGAATGCCGAAGCGGATCTCAAATCTGATTGCTGAAGGTGGGGAATTAAAAGATTTTGAAATCAGCTAAAAAGAGCCGGGTATAACCCGGCTCTTTTTTGTATAGGCCGCAAGTTGCCTTAGAGAATAGTCGAGAAACATTTAGTTCCGTCGATGTAGCCGAGGCGCTGTTTAAAATCACAGTGCTGCTTAAGGGACAAACCGGTTATCTTGCAGATCGTTACAGCGAGCGAAAAGAGAGCCATCAGGAGCTTTCATTCCGAGTCAATCAGGACAAAAAATAACGTATGTTCTTCGTGAATCCATACTGCATGAGCTTAACAACGTCCGTTATTGGCACAGAACGGCCTATCAGCATTATAAAAATATTCAGATATATATCATCCCTCTGAACATACACAACTAACGGCAGAATCTCACGATTCTGCCGCTTTTTTATTATTTTTCAGGGGGGTAGTAATGAATAATTCTGAAGGTTTGAAGTCGTTTCACTAATCGCTTTATGACCTACCGTAGTGGGTATCGGCTGATTGCGCAGCAGGGCCATTGGTTCCTGCCGGTATCACCGGCATTAACATTGAAGACGACTAGGGCAGGCATGGAACTTTGAACCGGATGCCGGTGAAGGTCTTAACCGCTATACCCGCAAGCCAGGCATCTGTACGGACGTATCCAACTGCTGGCTCCGCATGATTTACCAGCAACATTTAATCTTCCCGAACACTCATTATTACCGCATACGCCAGCCATCGCCGCTGGCGTTTTTTTATTGACGGAGACATACCCATGACAACAGCGACAAAAAACAACCTCGCATCTGCTGCTAACGAATCCGAATTTGAACTGACCGTAACGCAGATACCCGACGAACAGCGTATCTGCTTCTGGCCGCAGTACTTTGGCTCTATCCCACAATGGATAACGCTGGAACCCCGCATTTTCGCCTGGATGGACCGCTTCTGTGACGAGTACAACAGTGGTATCTGGTCCTTTTACACGCTCAGCAATGGCGGCGCGTTTATGGCCCCTGATGCTGACGTTGACGATAAATGGCATCTGTTCAACGGCATGAACGGCAATGGTGCGCAAATGAGCGCGGAAGCCGCAGGTATCGCTGTCTGTCTGATTGAATACAGCCATCACGCCTGTCGCACCGAATGTGATGCCATGACTGAGCACTATTACCGCCTGCGGGATTACGCCCTGCAGCACCCTGAATCCAGCGCCATTTTGCGCATTATTGATTAAGGATACCCATGATGGAACAGTCACTTAGCCCACTAAGTCCGATACTTCCACTAACCGCACAACGCACGATAAAACGCGCCTTAACACTGCTTGATCGACACCTGCGCGAAACAGGCGTGGCATTCACCTCTACTCAGGCTGCCCGTGACTGGCTGAAACTGAAAATGGCGGGACTGGAGCGCGAAGAGTTTATGGTGCTGTATCTGAACCAGCAGAACCAGTTGATTGCCCACGAAACCCTGTTTGCCGGTTCTATTAGCAGTACCGAGGTGCATCCCCGGGAGGTGGTCAAGCGCGCCCTGTATTTCAACGCGGCAGCGGTAATACTGGCGCATAACCATCCTTCCGGCGAGACGACGCCCAGCCAGGCTGACAAAGCCCTCACGCAGCGACTGGTTCAGGTACTTCAACTGGTGGATATCCGTGTCCCTGACCATCTGATTGTTGGTGGCAGGCAAATCTATTCATTCGCAGAACACGGTCTGCTTTGAGGTATTACATGAAAATTATCAGTAAACGCAGGGCAATGACGATATACCGCCAGCATCCTGAGTCCCGAATCTTTCGCTACTGCACCGGCAAATACCAGTGGCACGGTAGCGTCTGTCATTACACAGGCAGGGAAGTTCCGGATATCACAGGAGTCCTGGCTGTGTACGCCGAACGCCGCCAGGACCGCAGCGGACCGTATGCCTGCCTGATGAGTATCACCCTGAACTGACAATAAAGAGGTTATAAATGAGCAACACCATATGGGGCCTGCAGCGAGATATCACGCCGCGCCTGGGAGCACGTCTGGTGCAGGAGGGCAACCGGCTGCACTACCTGGCTGACCGGGCCAGTCCCACCGGTAAGTTCAGTGATGCCGAATCTCTTAAGCTGGATGTGGCATTTCCGCATTTTATCAGCAAGATGGAATCCATGCTGACCACTGGTGAAATGAATCCTCGCCACGCCCACTGCGTCACCCTGTACTACAACGGTTTTACTTGCGAAGCCGATACCCTTGGCTGTTGCGGCTATGTATACGTCGCTGTTTATTCCACTCAACGCTAACAAATTTCACGAGAGCAAACATGAAAATTCTACCTGCTACAATTTCGCAGGCGGCGAAGCCATGCCTGTCGCCCGTGACTATCTGGCAAATGCTACTTAGTCGTCTGCTGGAACAGCATTATGGCCTGACACTAAACGATACACCTTTCTGTGATGAAACCGTCATACAGGAACATATCGATGCCGGTATCACTCTCGCTAATGCCATTAACTTTCTAGTGGAAAAGTACGAACTGGTTCGTATCGATCGCAGAGGGTTTAGCTGGCAAGAACAAACGCCATATCTCACGATTATTGATATCATGAGGGCCCGTCGCGATCTGGGTTTAATGAATCGTAATTAGTCTGATGCTAACGGTATCGCTGCTTTTGAGTATGCCTGCCATTTGGTATCATCTCGCTTCCTGCTGATTTATCGACAAAGGTAATTGCTTGAATTTAAAGCCTCTGTGCTTTGGGGGTATCTTTGGGGGTATAAGTAAAGTTATAACTTGAAAACTTCATATTTTTCAATTTATTGAACGGTTTGTTCTACTCCCTTCGCCCGCTCCAGCTTTTCTTCTCAATAATTTTCTCAAAATTTTTAAACGCTTACATTTGCGCGACACCCTCAAAAGCAACATCTTCTCTTTTCTGTGCTGAAACGCCTGGAACGATCCCACACGATAAAACGAAAACTACGTCACTTACATTGAAATAAATGGATTCACGAAAAGCATTCGCGAAAAAAATGAAAAATATAGCAGCTTTGTCTATATCCGTAATTTTGTTATTCGGTATCGTTTATGCTGATGTCTGTACAATATATTGTTATTTATTCTTCACTCAGTGTTGATTTGTTGTTATGAATTTCTGATGTGATGAAAGGGCGCAGCATCTATTACCCGTTGTATAAATAATGCAGGGAGCAAATAATTATGCTGATGCCATCTGATTTGAAAACCATTCTTCACTCGAAACGCGCAAATATCTATTATTTGCAGTATTGCCGGGTATTGGTCAATGGTGGTCGGGTTGAGTACGTCACCGACGAGGGGAAAGCGTCCCTCTACTGGAATATACCGATTGCAAATACCACAGTAGTGATGTTGGGAACGGGCACTTCTGTTACTCAGGCTGCAATGCGGGAGTTTACCCGCGCGAAGCGAGGTGGTGGAACTGATATCGCAAATCGTTTTCTCGATCACGGTAATTATCTTGCTTATGGTCAGGCTGCCGTTGCGGCCTGGGTTACGGGTATTCCGCATGGTCTGGCAGTCATGCATGGGAAAACACGTAGAGGGGGATTAGTTTTCGATCTCGCTGATTTAATCAAAGATGCTCTTGTTCTGCCTCAGGCTTTTATCGCCGCAATGCGAGGGGAGGATGAACAGACTTTTCGCCAGCGTTGTATTAGTGGATTCCAAAGGGCAGAAGCACTGGATCTCATTATTAATTCATTACAGTCTGCCGCGATAAAGTTTGGGCAAAGTTAAAAATGAATGTTTTGCTTATTTCGCAGTGCAGTAAGAATGCGCGACAACAAAGTTGTCAGATACTCGATCAGTTTGCCGAACGAAAAGGTGACGGCGTCTGGCAAACGGCAATCACGCTTGAAGGACTAAATACATTACGCCGGTTATTACGTAAAACAGCGCGTCGAAACACGGCAGTGGCGTGTCACTGGATAAAAAAAAGTGGTCAAACCGAAATATTATGGCTAGTCGGTAATCTGAGGCGTTTTAATGTCCAGGGCGCCGTCCCTACCAACCGCACGTCGCACGATATTTTACGCAATCAACACGAGTCTCGCTGGCCCGGCACTGAAGCCATTGCTCTGCTTGCCGCTATCGCCGGGTTATTTCACGATTTTGGAAAAGCAGGGGCGTTGTTCCAGGACGGACTGCAAGCTAAAAAGAACAAACATCGCTATCAACCATTTCGTCATGAATGGATATCTGTGCGTCTGTTCCAGGCATTTGTCGGTGAACAGACGGACAGACAGTGGCTTGCTTGTCTTGGCTCGCTCTCTGCATCCGACGAACCACGCTTACTGGGTCGTGTGCAAAAAGACACGCAAAGCTGGAGCGATAGTCCCTTCACCTCCTTACCGCCGCTTGCGGAGGTGGTGGCGTGGCTGATCCTTTCCCATCATCGTTTACCCCAGTACCTGGGTGAAAATGATCCTGAGCTTTCGGGCAGTGAAAACTGGCTAACCAGGCAGCTTAACGTGGGGTGGAATGCCCTCAATCATGAAAGCAGCGACTGGAGTGAGGCAGATTTTAAGCGTGCCTGGACATTTCCTGAGGGACTGCCGTTACGCAGCAGAACCTGGCAAGAGAAAGCCCGACAGCTGGCAAAACGTGCAATACATGCTGTCTCATTAAGTGAATTTGGCAAGCTGGATCAGCTGCTTACGATTCATCTTGCTCGCCTGGCCCTGATGCTTGCAGATCATCATTATTCTTCCCATGCGCCGGTTACCCATTGGCAGGATGCTGAATATCGCGTTTGGGCGAATACGGATCGTTTAACGGGACGGGTAAAGCAGCAGCTGGATGAACATACCGCAGGTGTCAGCCATCATGCCTTTCTTCTGGGGCGCTCATTACCGTTGTTGCGTCGACAGCTTCCGGCTGTCACCCGGCATAAAGGCTTTCGAGAGCGTGCAAACGATCCCCGTTATCGTTGGCAAAACAAGGCATGGGATGTGTCAGAGAGCCTGCGCGAGCGTTCCCGTAAACAGGGTTTTTTCGGGATTAATATGGCCTCGACGGGCTGCGGAAAGACCTTTGCCAATGCACGTATTATGTATGCACTTGCAGGGGTAGAAGAAGGGTGCCGTTTTACTGTTGCGCTGGGGCTACGCACCCTGACGTTGCAAACCGGCGAAGCATTGCGCAGTCGCCTTGGGTTAGGAGAAGACGATCTCGCCGTGATGGTAGGTTCCCGTGCGGTAAAGGAGCTTCATCAAAAAGAGCACCAACCGGACGAAAATAGCGCTTCCGAAGAGCCTTTCTTCGAGTCTCATCAATATGTCCATTACGATGGCGTACCAAATACTGGGCCGCTGCGTCAATGGCTGGATAAAGACATCAAATTACGGCAGCAGGTTGATGCGCCGGTACTGGTTGCTACTATCGATCACCTGATGCCAGCAACCGAAGGCGTGCGTGGCGGTAAGCAGATTGCCCCCATGCTGAGATTACTGACCAGCGACCTTGTGTTGGATGAACCGGATGATTTTGACATTGCCGACCAGCATGCGTTGTGTCGGTTGGTCAATTGGGCGGGAATGCTGGGGAGCCGGGTTCTGCTTTCATCCGCAACAATGCCACCGGCTTTCGTGCTGGCACTTCATACTGCGTATTGCACGGGCCGCAAAGCGTATCAACAGGCCTGCTGCGAGCCGGGCATACCGCTAGAGGTATGCTGTGCCTGGTTTGATGAAGATAGCGCTCAGGAAAAAGTCTGCACTACGGCGGATGATTTCTACCGTACCCATTGTGCCTTTGCAGAAAGCCGGGCGAAACGCCTTCCGGCAAAACCCGTGCTGCGTATTGCCGATATCGCCAGTGTCATCTCTTCTTCTGTACAGCCAGAGGATGTGATTAGCGGGCTGGCGGATACGCTGCACTGCGAAATACTGAAACTGCATTTGGTACATTCTCAGCCGCTCGACCGGGGCAAAACGGTCTCTTTGGGGCTGGTGCGAATGGCGAATATCAATCCTCTGGTGGCAGCAGCACAGGCGCTCATGCGTAAATCGTCTCCTGAAGGATATTGCATCCATTACTGTGTCTACCACAGTCAGCATCCGCTTGCGGTGCGCTCGCATATCGAAAAGCATCTCGACGGTGCGTTTACACGGAATGCGGAACAACCGCACCTGCTACACCCCCATATTCTACAGGCAATCCAAAATAGCGCTGCGCAACACCATGTTTTTGTGGTGCTTGGCACTTCTGTTATTGAAGTAGGCCGCGACTGGGATGCCGACTGGGGCATTATTGAACCCAGTTCTATGCGCTCGCTGATTCAGTTTGCCGGGCGTATCCAGCGTCATCGCCAGGTTGTTCCTTCGGCTGCCAATATGCTGATCCTCAATAAAAATGTGCGTGCGCTGCGCTCAGCAAATGGCGATCGCCCGGTTTTCTGCAGACCAGGGTTTGAGACGCAAGATTTTTTGCTTGGTAGTCATGATATTCGGGAGCTTCTGCATGCAGATCAGTATCGTTTTATTAATTCCGTACCGCGGATTGTGGCGGCGAAGTTCACACATGCTAAAGGCAAACCTTACGACAATCTCAGCACGCTGGAGCATGGGCGTTCTGCTGAGGAGCTGTTAGGGAAAAAGCGCAAGCACTCTGTAGCTGCTGACTGGTGGCGGGCAAAAGTGAACTGGAGTGGTGAGCTTCAGCGGCGAACCCCATTCAGACAGTCGCAGCCTGAAATGCAGTTTTTCCTGCGCATGGAGGATGAATTCGACGAACCTCGTTTTTGGGTGCGCGACGATGGTGCCGCAGGCTGGAAAGACCCCGGAATATTTAAATTTCAGCCAGTTGAAATGGCCGAAGGCGTTGAGTCATGGATAAACACCGATTACGCCCCGGTGCTGGTGGCGCTGGCTGAGATATTCGATTTGGAAATAGCAGAGGTTTGTGAACGTTTTGGGGAGATTAATTTACGGAGCAGCAAGGGTGATGACGCTGAAGAATGGCTATGGCATCCGTTGCTGGGTGTGTTCAGGGATCTTTAATTCAGAAGTCAGGAGATATATGTCACATAAAGGATTAGTTGCCTTTATCGTCGATTACATCGGCGGGCGACGGCAAACAAAACTCGACGCATTTGATAAGGAAATGGCAAAAAGACGGGTTGCTGGAGAGCCAGAGGCGGATTTGCTACAGGAGCGGCGCGAGCTTGAACTACGCTACGAAACACGGACATGGCTAACGGATGCTGCCAGCCGCGCAGGGCAAATTAGCCTTGTTACCCATGCGGCAAAGTACACGCATGGCGATTCAAAAAGCAGCAGTATTTTTACTGAAACGACGGTGTCGGAAGGGTATCTTTCTACGGCTACGCTGACGACCCCCATCGCAGATGTGGTAGGTAATGCTGCTGCACTTGATGTTGCTAAACTTTTGCAAACTGTAATAGACGGTGATTCACTTCTTGACAGTTTGCAGTGTGGTGATACGAGCGTGTTCGCTGCGCTTGCAGAAAATGAAGAACAGCTGGCTAACTGGATGGCTGGTTTTACTCGTGTGATCAAAACCAAACAACCCGCATCTCATAAACTTGCGAAACAGATCTATTTCCCTGTAGATG
Source organism: Leclercia sp. (assembly GCA_049284415.1). Classification (GTDB taxonomy): domain Bacteria; phylum Pseudomonadota; class Gammaproteobacteria; order Enterobacterales; family Enterobacteriaceae; genus Enterobacter. The sequence continues at coordinate 158,722 of JBAPXW010000019.1, read as the reverse complement.
GGGGATACCACCTACTTGGTCCATTATTTTCCTCATCGCTAGCCCAGTCATTACATAACCGAATGATAGCACTGCGTTTTAGCGATGAGAGCAATGCTATTTGGGCAGCATATAAAGCTCGAAGATGGCACCCTAAACCGTTAGTGATGTTACCTAATCTGGTGGTAATGAGCTTTTGCAGGGCTAAACCACAAACACGTTCTTTGTTAAATATTGCACGTAATGGGCGAGTCTGGCTTCTGCCATCTTCTGCCCCGCAGTGGGAAAGCCAGACCAAACCACCCTTGGGTTGTAAAACGTTGTTTGCGAAAGGGCCGTTTGAATACGCAACCCGTAGGCCTCGGCGCCAGCTTATCAATCTCCTTATCAACTCTGGTGAAGTTAAAAACCACCACATCCGTCGGACACGTGAGCGTTATGTCGATGAAATCATTGACATGCTATTCAATGTTGCGGCGGATATCCAACGCCACGACTGGGCTGGCTGGACAAACCATGAGCATTGCGAGCTAAAACCGCATCAACAGCTTTGGCTCGATCCGTGGCGTGCAGAAATGGACGAGGCGTTTTTCAACGAGCGTGACAAAGACGACTGGCAGGCCGCCGTCGCAGATGATTTTGCGCTGTGGTTAAACAGCCACCTTCGTCAGTCCGAACTGAAGGTGGGGCACACTGAGCGACGTGAGTGGCGCACAGCACCGCATTTCAGTCGTCGACTGCGGGAAATGGAACAAGCCATTAAAGGGTATCGGCATGAGTAATCTCATTATTTTACCGTGGCTGGAGGTGGAAAATGCCAATGCGGTGGCGGGGTTAACCTGGGGTTTTCCATCCATTACTCACTTCCTGGGCTATATACATGCGCTGTCACGTAAGCTCCAGGTCACGCATGGACTACGCCTTGAAGGCTGTGGCGTAATCTGCCATCGACATCAGGTACATGCTTACACTTCAGGGCGCGATTATCAGTTTGCATTAACCCGTAATCCACTTACCCGCGAAGGTAAAACAGCATCCTTTAATGAAGAAGGGCGCATGCATATGACCGTTTCACTGGTGGTGGAATGTCTCGGTGAAATTGCCAATGGCGATGTGGGAATGCGCGAACTGGCTGAACATGTGCAAACGCTTTGTCAGACGCAAAAGCTGGCAGGTGGCTCGATTACGGGGTTACGCAGAGTGCAGGTATTCGGTACCGCTAATCTCAGGACAAAGCTATATGGCCTGATGCCGGGTTTTGCCTTACACGATCGTTCCTCCTGGCTTGATGAACATTATCAAACGCTGAAACAGCAGAACCCTGATGCCGAAATAATGGATGCCTGGCTCGACTTTGCAGCCCTGAAAATGGCAGCCGAAAAGAGTGCAAAGCCAGAAGATAGCGTGAGTTGGGGATATCTGAAAAAACCACAGCCAGGCTATCTGGTGCCGTTAATGACCGGCTGGCAGCGAATATCACCGCTTTATGAACCTGGATCGGTGACCAACGCGCGTGACGATGAATGGCCGTTTTGCTTTGCTGAGGCGGTATATGGCGTTGGCGAGTGGCGCGGCGTTCATCAGATAAAAACGGCTGATGATTTGCTCTGGCGCTACCGCACCACTGATACAGGTTATTACTGCTGTGGACAAACGGCTATTGATGATGATGGCGAAGCAGACGACTATTTCGATACTGAATATTAAGGGATTAAAAAATGGCTAAAAATAGTGATATCAAAACAGCATCGGTATTGGCATTTGAACGCAAACTGGCAAATTCAGATGCAATGATGTATTCCGGCAACTGGCAAGGTACCCAGTGGCAGCCTGTTCCCCTTCAGGAAAAAGCGGTACGTGGCACCATCTCCAACCGCTTGAAAAATGCGGTGACAAGCGATCCGGCAAAACTGGATGCAGAGATCCAGAAAGCCAACCTACAGCGCGTGGATGTCGCCGCACTGCCTGCCGATGCGGATACGTTAAAAATGACCTTTTCGCTGCGTGTCCTTGGCAATCTGTCGATGCCTTCCGTGTGTAACGATAAAGTTTATCAGGACGCTTTACAGAGCGTTATCGAAGGGTATATCGCTGAGCACGGTTTTAGCGAGCTGGCGCTGCGTTATGCGACCAACCTTGCGAATGCCCGTTTCCTGTGGCGCAACCGTATGGGCGCTGAACATATTCAGGTCACGGTAAAAGGCAGCCAAAACTGGACCTTTAACGCCCATGACTACTCTTTGCGTGATTTCGATAAACGTGACAGTAACGTTCAGACGTTGGCGGATGAGATTGAGCGCGGCCTGAAAGGCGACAGTTTTGTTTTGCTGAACGTTGAAGCGTTTGTCCGCCTTGGCCAGGGGCAGGAAGTGTTCCCCTCTCAGGAATTAGTGCTGGATAGCAACAGTACCAAAAGTAAGGTGCTCTATCAGGTGAACAAGGTGGCGGCACTGCACTCGCAGAAAATTGGTAATGCACTGCGTACCATTGATACCTGGCACCCTCAGGTTGAGGTGCTGGGGGCTATTGCCGTCGAACCTTATGGCTCGGTCACCAGTCGCGGTATCGCCTGCCGACAACCTAAAGAGAAAATCGACTTTTATACCTTGCTGGATAACTGGGTGACGAAGGGTAATAAACCGGCACCAGAACAGCAACATTATGTTATGGCGGTGCTGATCCGTGGTGGCGTGTTTGGCGAAAAATCAGAATAAGGGGACGCTGATGGAGTGCTATCAGGAAATCCGCGTGTTGGCCGACCCGGAATTTAAAGAAGAGACGCTGATGGCTGCGCTGTTTGCAAAACTGCACCGGGCATTGGGCGCATATGGACAGGGCGATATTGGCATTAGCTTCCCGGAGTATGCACAAAAGCCGGGTAGTGTGATTCGTCTGCACGGTAGCCAGATGGCACTTAGCATGCTTGAGGCAAACCGCTGGCGAGCCGGTTTAAATGATTACTGCACTGCGACCGCAATCTTAACCACGCCAGAAATTACTGGCTGGCGGACGGTAAGCCGGGTTCAGGTTAAGAGCAGCGTGGCGCGTCTCGTTCGTCGTTCATTACGTAAAGGCTGGATAACCGAGGAACAGGCGCAACAGAGAATGACTAACGTAAAAGACCGGCAGTGTAATTTGCCTTTCTTGCAGCTCAAGAGCTTATCTACCGGGCAATCGTTCAGATTATTTATCCGTCACAGCGATTTACATGCGACGCCAACCCAAGGGGTGTTCAGCAGTTATGGACTGAGTGACACGGCAACCGTTCCCTGGTTTTAACCCTTTTTTCCTGGAGTAATGTAACGCATTGATTTTAAAAGGTTGAAGGTTGGAGCGTTAAAAAAGGGTTTTACAACCAGAACAGACCATTTTTCAACACAAACAAAAGGATAAGTATATTCTGTTGCAGTTCACTGCCGTACAGGCAGCTTAGAAACACCAGTGATGCGGTACCGCACATTCTGTGACGTTCACTGCCGTACAGGCAGCTTAGAAATGTTCCCTTTCCGACTGCTCATCAACCCAGATGTTCACTGCCGTACAGGCAGCTTAGAAACTCCAGGCTTGACGCGGCGTGCGGCATCATCAGGTTCACTGCCGTACAGGCAGCTTAGAAATACAAAGTGCGCGATGATGAAGTTGCCGTTCGCCTCACTGCCGTACAGGCAGCTTAGAAAACTTTCACGCCATCCCCCTTTGTCCGCTTCATGTTCACTGCCGTACAGGCAGCTTAGAAAGTAAAGCTGGGTCGGCGTTCCATTGGTGTTGAGTTCACTGCCGTACAGGCAGCTTAGAAAAGGCCCATGTCGTCCTCGGTGATTTCTTCTGGGTTCACTGCCGTACAGGCAGCTTAGAAATTACTGCAAGCGGCGTTGGAACATGTGGCGCAGTTCACTGCCGTACAGGCAGCTTAGAAAACCACACAAACATAAGCCACTAGTTAACTCCGGTTCACTGCCGTACAGGCAGCTTAGAAATTCATCATCTTGAGTGCTGCCGGGGTATGGAAGTTCACTGCCGTACAGGCAGCTTAGAAAGCGGCAACCTGGTCGATGTTGGTAAAGTGCCCGTTCACTGCCGTACAGGCAGCTTAGAAAAGTTCCGTCATGGCGGACTACCGGATACTCCGGTTCACTGCCGTACAGGCAGCTTAGAAAAACCCACGAGCCGCGCGGTTGCTGGTGGAGTCGTTCACTGTCGTACAGGCAGCTTAGAAAGTCATATTGGGACGATATGACGACACACATCGCTCACTGCCGTACAGGCAGCTTAGAAAGTCATATTGGGGATGATATGACGACACATATCGTTCACTGCCGTACAGGCAGCGTAGAAAGGCCCCCTTTGATATCGCCGTTTGATTTCTCAATCCATCCTCACAGGCCGCGGCGCTAAAAATTTAAAAATAAACAACCTAAATTTTACCCACCGTTGATTCATTGCTATATCTGAAGCATCAACACCGCAAGGCGGATGAAGCCCGCACACAGTCAACGTCCTAACTATCTGAACTATACTGGCTATTACTCCCTGCTATCAGGTCATGTTATGCATCTCATTCCTCCCATCCGTCCGGAAGCGTCAGTGCAGCGTTTAACTGCCGTGCTTGAGCCGATCGCTGAAAAAATGAAGGTCGTTTCGCGTAAAAGAATGACGTGGACCCATAAAAGCCGCCCGCAGCTGTACCTGTTTGTGCAGGGGGCGCTGTCGATCCTGCGCGCTTCCGATGGTCTGCTGATTGTTACGGTCTACGACACGCATCTGTTTGGCATAGCGGAGATGATCCAGCCGACGAAAGGGCATATTCTGCGCACGGAATCTGAATCGACCATACTGCGTGTCGATGCAGAACAGGCGGCAGCACTCTTTCGCCAGCAAGGATTATGGGAAGATGCCGCAGCCGTGCTCTCTTACCATACTGCTTATCTGTTTTACCGTGATGCATTAGTCATGCAGCAGCGAACCTATTCGGTGATTCGTAGCCATCTGCTGGAGATGATGACCCTGCCGGAAGAGGCCCGGATGCGAATATCCATTCTCGATTATATACAGGACAGAACCCTCCTTTCACGCAGCAGTATATTAAATGTGCTGTCGGCCTTGAAGCGTGGAGAATATATCACCTTTAAACGCGGAGGATATCTGCAGGAACTACAAGCCTTGCCCGAGTCGTTCTGAAGGGGAATTTAAAATTAAACAGAATTTGCATTAACCTCGTCTGCGTTTCGCTATATCGTTTGCCGACTGAAATATATCAATAAATTTGTCTACGGTAAGTGTAAACGGGATTATTATGAAGAAGACGATTGTTGCGTTAATTATTGCGAATGCTTTCACAACCACCGCTGCTTTTGCTGCGGGTGATGCCGGCACCTGGTACAGCGGTGCAAAATTCGGTTGGTCGCACTATTTTGATACCAATACCGGTGCCAAAGCACGCGAAAATAATAGCGGCACAAATCACTTTGATATCGATCGCGATAATGTGGGTGGCGGTATTTATACCGGCTACCAGATTAACCCATGGCTGGCGGTTGAAGGCGGCTACGACTATTTAGGGAATATGCAGATTAACGGCCATCAAGGCGGCTCTGGCGCCAGAATGAAAAGTCAGGGTATTCAGATGTCCCTGAAAGCCAGCTATGCCGTAACGCCGCAATGGGATCTGTATGGTCGCGCCGGGGCGATGGGCTATCGCGCAGAATCTGACGTCAGCGGCCATAACCGCTTTGAAACCGGCGTACGCCCGCTGGCGGCCATCGGTACCGAGTATGCCTTTAATAAAAACTGGGCAGGCCGCGTTGAGTATCAGTGGGTGAGCAACGTGGGTAATGCCAACCAGATCGGTGTCAGCAGCGACGTCAGTTCGGTCACGGCCGGGCTGACTTACCGTTTTGGCCAGCATGACGATGCCCCTGTCGTCGCGACGCCAGCGGCGGTCGTTGCCCCTGCGCCAGAAGCTAAGCACTTCAATCTGAAATCCGATGTCATGTTTGGCTATGACTCCGCCACCCTCACCAACGAAGGTCACGCCGCGATCCGTCAGCTGTACAACAGCCCGGGCCTGCAACCGACCAGCGACAAATCGACCGTTGTTGTCGGCTACAGCGATCGCCTCGGTGCTGCTGACTACAATCAGCAGCTCTCTTCACGCCGCGCGCAGGCCGTGGCTGATGAGCTGGTTTCGCTGGGTATCCCGGCGCAAAGCATTTCTGCAGAGGGTCGTGGTGCGAGTGAATCTGTCACGGGTTCACAGTGTGACGGTCAGAGCGGCAATGCGCTGATTAGTTGCCTGTCGCCGGACCGCCGCGTGGTGGTAGAAATTACCGGTAAGTAATATCCCGTCAATTAATAGGCCCGGCATAGCAATGTCGGGCTTTTTTTTAACCGCTAATAATGGGTTGCAGCACCGCGTGGATTTGCTGCAATCCCCGCGCATTCTTGTCCTTGAGATATTGCTGATTAACCATGCTTAATTCTTCCAGCTTTGACAGGGAGGTATAGACCGGTTGTATATCGCTATCCGGCGAAAATATCTCATTCGCTTTCGCATCCTGTAAATAAGTTTTCTTGAGCGTGAGGGTAAGCTGGTCAATATCCTGTTTGTTGGCGTTGAACAGGGCGGTGACAGGCTGCGCTGATTTTTCACCAGACAGAACTAGCGGAATATGCAATGTATTGATCTGCGCGACCTTATCCGGAACCTGACTGCTGCAGCCGATTAACGAGACCAGGCTCAGTGCCAGCAGAAGTGGTGAATGTCGTTTCATTATTTGACCTGTGGTTAAATTAAAATTCAGCGTCAATTATCCGGGCTGAATAAAGCAGATGCAGATTATTGTTGTTTATTTTTAAATGTCTCTTCGATATTACATCCACCAGCACGGTGGTAGCCTTGTTTTACCGATATGCCCTTGCGCATAACATTATCGGTTGCCTGATCTCTCCTTATTAATATGGCTGTAGCGCTCGCGACGACATGAAATACAGCGGATAGTGCCATTAGCAGGCAACCCTGTTAGCAACAGAGGATTTATGAAACTGAACAAACTCGTTAGCTGTATGGTTGTGGCAGGCCTGGCGTCCGCGCCGTTTATTTCTCTGCCGGTCTCTGCCCAGGAAATGCCAAACGACGCGACAACGCACACGAAAGCCCGCAATGAAGCACTCTACAATCAGCTGCCGTTCTCTGATAACACCGATTTCACCAACGCGCACAGAGGCTTTATCGCCGCCTTGCCCCAGGAGATGATCAAGGGTGAGAAGGGCAATGTTGTCTGGGATCCCCAGCAGTATGCTTTTATTAAAGAGGGCCAGAAGGCACCCGATACGGTGAATCCTAGCCTTTGGCGTCAGTCGCAGTTAATCAATATTGGTGGCCTGTTCCAGATAACCGACGGCGTTTATCAGATTCGTAACCTCGATCTCTCGAACATGACCATCATGGAAGGTAAAGAGGGGATCACCGTTATCGATCCGCTGGTGTCCGCCGAGACCGCGAAGGTCGGGATGGATCTGTACTATAAAAATCGCGGTAAAAGACCGGTTGTTGCCGTCATTTATACCCACAGCCACGTCGACCATTACGGCGGCGTGCGCGGTGTTATCGATGAAGCGGACGTTAAATCCGGCAAGATTAAAGTCTACGCGCCAGCCGGATTTATGCAGGAAGCGGTCTCTGAAAACATCATGGCCGGGAACGCCATGAGCCGCCGCGCCAGCTATATGTACGGCAACCTGTTAAAACCGGATGCCAAAGGCCAGGTGGGCGCCGGGTTGGGAACCACAACCTCAGCAGGCACGGTGACGCTGATCGAGCCTACCAATTACATCACTGAGGATGGTCAGAAAGAGGTTATCGATGGCCTGACCTATGACTTTATGATGGCGCCAGGTTCCGAAGCCCCTTCAGAAATGCTTTGGTACGTGGAAGAGAAAAAAATGATCGAAGCGGCAGAGGATGTGACCCATACCCTGCACAACACTTACTCACTGCGCGGGGCCAAAATTCGCGACCCGCTGGCGTGGTCTAAGTATATTAATGCGGCGATAGAGCGCTGGGGCGACAAAGCCGAGATCATCATGGCCCAGCACCACTGGCCGACCTGGGGTAATGAAAACGTTGTTAAGCTGATGAAAAGCCAGCGCGATATGTACCGTTATATCAACGATCAGACCCTGAGAATGGCCAACAAAGGCCTGACCCGCGATGAAATCGCCGCCAGCTTTACGCTGCCGGAAGGGCTGGCAAAATCCTGGGCCAGCCGTGGCTACTACGGTTCGGTGAGCCACGATGTCAAAGCCACCTACGTGTTTTATCTCGGCTGGTTCAACGGCAATCCGGCGACGCTGGATGAGCTGCCACCGGTCGATGCAGCGAAAAAGTATGTCGACTACATGGGCGGTGCCAGCGCCATTCTGGACAAAGCGAAAGCCGATTATGCGCAGGGAAACTATCGTTGGGTTGCCCAGGTCGTGAGCAAAGTGGTGTTTGCCGACCCGGCCAACAGCACGGCAAGAAACCTCGAAGCGGATGCGCTGGAACAGCTCGGCTACCAGGCGGAATCTGGCCCGTGGCGCAACTTCTACCTGACGGGTGCTCAGGAATTGCGTAATGGCGTGCAGAAACTGCCGACGCCGAACACCGCCAGCCCGGATACCGTGCGGGCGATGTCGCCAGAAATGTTCTTCGATTTCCTGGGCGTGCATATCAACGGAGAAAAAGCCGCCAAAGCGAAAGCGGTCTTTAATGTCGATCTGGGCAGCGATGGCGGTAAATACAAGCTCGAGCTGGAAAATGGGGTTCTGAACCACAGCGCGAATACCTTCGCGAAGGATGCGGACGCTACCATTACCCTGAATCGTGCGACCCTGAACAGCATTATTCTGAAGCAGGAAACGCTGAAGCAGGCGCAGGAGAAAGGCGAAGTGACCATCACCGGCAATGCCGCCAAGCTGGACGAAATGCTGAGCTATATGGATAAGTTTGATTTCTGGTTCAATATCGTCACGCCGTAATTCTGGCTCTGACAACCAAGGCTGCCTGCGGGCGGCCTTTTTCACTTTGCTACTTTATAAAGCAAAGCACTATGATTATTGCCGCACCCATAATAATTACCGAGGCAATGTCATGGATAACGATCTTCTGGACGCAGGGTTCCGGGCTTATACCGGTGAAAAAATTGACGTCTACTTCAACACCGGTATCTGCCAGCATTCGGGAAACTGCGTGCGCGGCAGCGCCAGTCTCTTTAATCTGAAACGTAAACCCTGGATCATCCCGGATGAAGTGGATGTTGCAACGGTTGTACGCGTGATTGAAACCTGCCCGAGCGGCGCCCTTAAATACCGCCATAAATAAGCGAGATAGCATGCACATTCAGGAAGGCCATAATAAGTTTTATGTGAACGACGCCGACGGTAATCAGGTTGCGGAGATTGTCTTCGTCCCCACCGGTGAGCACCTCAGCATTATTGAGCACACGGATGTTGATGAGAGCCTGAAAGGGCAGGGCGTTGGCAAACTGCTGGTGGCGAAAGTGGTGGAAAAAATGCGTGCCGAGCAGCGAAAAATCATTCCCCTGTGTCCGTTTGCTAAACATGAGTTTGATAAGACCCGTGAATATGACGATATCCGCGCCTGAAACATCACGCGTGCGGCTTCGGCAGTGGCGACCAGAGGATCTGGCGCCTTTTGCCGCGCTAAACAGTGACCCGGAGGTGATGAGCTGTTTTCCCTCACCCCTGAGCCGGGAAGAGAGCGATGCGCTGGCAGAACGTTTTAGCGCACTCATTGATTTAAACGGCTGGGGATTCTGGGCCCTGGAGGAGAAGGCCAGCGGAACCTTTCTCGGCACGGTCGGGCTGCATCATCAACCCGACCGTTTTACCTTCTCGCCCTGTACCGAAATTGGCTGGCGGCTGGCGAAACCGTTCTGGCACAAGGGATTTGCCTGTGAAGCGGCAACCGCCTGTCTGGCCTTTGCCTTTCAGGAGCTGGCGCTGGAGGAGGTGGTTTCATTCACCTCCCTACACAACGTCTCTTCTGAATCATTAATGCTGCGGCTGGGGATGACGAAACAGGGCTATTTTATGCATCCGTCGCTGCCCCCTGAGCACCGCCTCGCGCTTCATGTGCTGTATCGACTCAGGCGATAAACATCACCGACACGCACAGCAGCCCGACAATCAGCGTCAGCACGTTACCGATGGATCGATAAGGCTTCAGGGCCGGGATCAGATACGTCGACAGCGTCGGCATGATGAACAGGATCATGGCGATAAGCGGTCCGCTGATGGCGTAAATCATCGAGATCGCGTTGGGGTTAATGCAGCACACCGCAAAGGTGATAAGCGAAACCCCGATAATCGACACCGCCCGGTTGAAGGCCCGGCTTTTCTTCACGCCTACCTGATTTAACGAGGATTTGACGATTTCCGTCGCGCCCTCAATTACGCCAAAGTAGGTGCCGAGAAATGACTTCGACATCGCGACAATCGCCACCACAATGCCGGAGATCCCAAGCCATGCCGGGGAAGAGGGCATCATCGACAGCGCAGAGAGGATCGTCACCCCTTCGTTTTTGGCGGCGACGATATACGACGGCGGGATCGACAGCAGGCAGCTAAAGACAAAGAACAGCACGCTCAGGCAGATGATCAGGTACGCCACTTTCATAATGCGGGTGCATTTGCCCATGGCGGCATCGCCGTACTTCTCCCGGCGGTCGACGGCGAAGGTCGAAATAATCGGGGTGTGGCTGAAGGCAAACACCATCACCGGAATCGAGATCCACACCTGATGCAGGGTGTGCTGATCGAACGTCATCTGGCTGGTGAGCAGCGAAGGCTGCCAGCTGCCGGTAAGGTACAGCGACACCAGCAGGAAGTACGCAATCAGCGGGAAGACCAAAAAGCCCATCACCCGGATAGTGATATGCCGTCCCATTAAGAAGATCAGGTTCAGCGTCAGCACTACGCCCAGGCTGACCAGCACCCGCACGGTGGTATCCACCGTCATGCGTTTGGCCAGCTGTTCGGTCAGCGAGTTAGTGATTGCCACGGCATAAATTAACACCACCACAAAGAAGGCGACAAAGTAGAGCGTGGTGATCAGGTTCCCGATGGTCTTGCCGTAGTAGTGGGTGACCGCGCCGGTGATCCCTTCACTGGATTTTGTCTTCGCACAGAGGATGAACTGGCATAGCGCTTTGTGAGGCCAGTAGGTGAGTGGATAGGCCACGAGGGCAGTGATGAGCAGGACGATAGCGCCTGCGGACCCCAGCTGGATAGGCAGAAACAAGGTTCCTGCGCCCACGGCAGTGCCGTACAGGGCAAAGCTCCAGAGGGTCTCTTCTTTAGACCAGATTTTCGACATGAGAGAAACGTATCAACTATGAAAACAACAAAAAAGGAGGGTATTTTACCATAATGCAGAGCGCATGGCGCAGTTGACGCTGTGAGAGAAGGGCCGGAAAGGATTTCCGGCCGGGAAGATTAGTCAGCGATTGTCCGCTGCTGCTGGCGTCGCGCCATCAGGCGATCGCGCAGGGTGTCGTACGCCCAGTTATAGAACATGGTGTACGGCAGGAAGAAAATAAAGAAACCGATCTCGAGGGTGAAGGCCTGCAGCAGGCTAACCCCCAGCACCATCGACACGATGCTGACGCCGATAAAAATAAACCCGACTTCAAAGCCGAGGGCGTGCAGGGCGCGGACTTTCGCGGTGCGGGTCACTTTATGGCGTGGCCACACTCTGTCGAAACCGGCGTTGTAGATGATGTTCCAGACCATTGCCGTGGTGGCGAGAATAATCGTTAACGCGCCCATCTCGAGGATCGGGCGCTGCATCAGCCAGGCGGTGGTCGGGGCGAGGATTGCCGTGGCAATACCCTCAAAACAGACGGCGTGGAAGATGCGTTCCGGCAGTTTTCTGCGCTGAATGTCGTTGTGCTGCATACTCTGATACCTCATTAACGTGCCGGGATGGGCAAAATCTGGTGCTATTTTTATCGCTAAAACTGATATATAAAAGTTAGATTCCATCGATAAAGTAGATACATCATGCGCTACTCTCCCGAAGCGTTAACCGCGTTTGTTGAAACGGTGGCGGCAGGGTCTTTCTCCGCTGCCGCCCGCCGCCTGCGTAAAAGTCAGTCCACCATCAGCACTGCTATCGCCCATCTGGAAGACGATCTCGGCTTTGCACTGTTCGATCGCAGCGCCCGCCAGCCGGTGCTCACCGCCCAAGGCAAGCAGGTGCTGGGCTACGTTCAGTCGATCCTGGCGGCCAGCGCGCGGCTGGATGAGCTGGCGGTCTCGCTGAGTGATGAGACCGAAGCGCGGCTGACCTTTGTGCTCTCGGATACGCTGCATCCGGATGTGCTGGAGGATCTGCTGTTTCGCTTTGATGAGCGCTTTCCCCACACCGAATTCGAATGCCTGGTCGGCGAAGAAGAAGATGTCATCGACCTGCTGCAAAAAGCGCGGGCGCACATCGGCCTGACCGAGGCGCGAGAAAGTTATCCCACCGACATCGCTGCGATCCGCCTGCCGATGCAGACCCATATGGCGATTTATACTTCGGTGGGCCATCCGCTGGCGGCGCAAAGCCGGACGGAAGCCGATGAACTGCACGGCTGGCGCGAGCTGCGGTTGAACACTTATATGGAGCGCGAGCCGGTGCTGGCGCAGGGGCCGGTGTGGTCAGCACCCAACTATCTGATGCTGCTCAGCATGGCGGTGCAGGGCTTTGGCTGGTGCGCGCTGCCCTGTGCGCTGGTGGAGGAGTTTGCCCCGACGAAAACGCTGGTTCAGCTCAACGTGCCGGGCTGGCCGCGATCGGTGGCCATCGACCTGGTGTGGAATAAACGCTCCCCGCCGGGAACGGCCGGAAACTGGCTGCGGCACTACCTGCAGCACCGGCAAAACTGACTACGCTTAACGGAGTGACTGACAGACGGAGAACAGAGATGGCTGCTGAAAATCCCATTACGCCTCAGACCCTGATGCTCTCAGCCCATGACGGGATACCGAACAATCCCCATTTGCCGGTGTTGATCTATAGAGGGGCGATACCGGATGGCGATCTCGCCAGCCAGTTTGAACAACGATTTGCCGATAACGGCTGGCCGCCCCAGTGGCGCAACGGGGTTTTCGACTACCACCATTACCACTCTAATGCGCATGAGGTTTTAGGAATTGCCCAAGGGGCTGCGCGCCTGCTGATTGGCGGTCCTGAGGGGGAGGTTGTCGAGCTAGTAGCAGGGGACGCATTGTTGCTACCTGCCGGAACCGGGCATTGTCGTTTATCTGCAACGCGTGATTTTTTGGTGGTGGGGGCGTATCCGCCGGGGACGGATGCCGATCTGTGTAAGCAGGCTGCGACACCGGCAATGCTGGCGCGTATCGCTGCGCTGCCGTTTCCTGAGCAGGATCCGTTAAACGGACACTCACCCGCTTTAACGCAGCACTGGAAATCACCGCCCTTCAGAGGCTGAAGGGCGGAGTGTCATTACTTACCGGTATAAATATCGAAGCTAAAGTACTTTGAGGCGAGCTTTTTATAGGTTCCGTCGGCGAGGATCGCGGCGAGCGCGCCGTTCAGCTCCTGACGCAGCTTGTCATCCTCTTTACGCAGACCAATGGCTGCCCCGGCGCCAAACAGGGCATCGTCCTGCAGCGCGCCGCCGACAAAGGCAAACTCTTTGCCCTGCGGCTGGCTCAGGAAGCTGTATTCCGCCATCACGCCCGAGAGCACGGCCCCGTCGATGCGCCCGGATTCAAGATCCCGAATCACCTGGTCAGCGCCCTGATAGGCCACCACGTTAACACCCTGGCCGCGCCACTGCGCGTTAGCATAGGTTTCCTGGGCGGAACCTTGCTCCACGCCAATCGTCTTGCCCTTGATCTGATCCAGGCTGTTGCCCGGCAGGCTATTTTTACGCGCCACCAGGAAGGCAGGGCCGCTGTAAATCTTATCGCTGAAGGCAATCTGCTCTTTGCGCTTCTCGGTGATGTACATCCCGGAGAGGATGGCATCGAACTTACGCGCTTTCAGGGACGGGATAATGCCGTCGAAGTTACTTTCAACCCAGACGCATTTCGCCTGCAGCTGCTTACAAATCGCATTGCCCAGATCGATATCAAAACCGACCACCTCGCCCTGCGGGTTTTTGGACTCAAAGGGAGCAAAGGTTGGATCCACGCCAAAGCGCAGCTCTTTGATTTCGCCTGCGAAAGCGGATGATGCCGCCATTAATGCCACCAGCGGTAAAAGATATTTTTTCATTATAGGTTCCTGTCTTAACGGCAATAGTTTTCAACTAAACGGGCAAAGAATGAGGCCCCGGTGGTGATGATTTCGTCATTGAAGTCGTAACCGGGGTTATGCACCATGCAGCCGCCTTTTTCGCCTTTCTCCCCGTTGCCGAGTAAGAAATAGCTACCCGGACGCTGCTGGAGCATAAAGGCGAAGTCTTCGCTGCCGTTGGACGGCGAAACGCTGTCGAGGACCGCATCCTGACCAAAGAACTCGATGGCCAGCTGGCGGGCGAACGCCGTCTGTTCCGCATCGTTCACCAGCACCGGATAGGAGTCATAGATCTCAATTTCGCTGGTGGCGCCGTAGCTGCGGGCGGTGAAGTCGGTGATCTCCTGAATGCGGCGGATCAGCAGCTCGCGGATCTCTGGCTTCATCGAACGCACCGTCAGCTCCATCACTGCGCTGTCAGGGATCACGTTGGAGGCAATGCCCGCCTGGAAGGTGCCGACGGTCACCACCGCGGTTTCACCCGGCGGCACGTTACGCGCCACAATACTTTGCAGGGACATGATCAACGCCGCGCCGGTGACAATCGGATCGACGGTGCGTTCCGGATGGGCGCCGTGGCCACCGTAGCCCTGCAGGGTAATTTTTACGGTATCGGCAGAGGCCATAAAGTTGCCTTCATAGAAGCCAAATTTACCGGTCGGCAGGTAGGGCATATTGTGCAGGGCAAAAATACGGTCGCAGGGGAAGCGGTCAAACAGCCCCTCTTTAATCATTAAATCCGCCCCGCCAATCGCTTCTTCCGCAGGCTGGAAAATAAGGTGCACGGTGCCGTTAAACTGGCAGGCATCAGAGGCAATATATTTGGCGGCGGCCAGTAAAATAGAGGTATGACCGTCGTGACCGCAGGCGTGCATTTTACCGGGCACGGTGCTGGCCCAGGGTAAATTGGTGGCTTCGAGAATTGGCAGGGCATCCATATCGGCGCGCAGACCGATGGATTTCTTGCCATCGCCTTTGCTGAGCGAACCGACCACGCCGGTTTTACCGATATCACGGGTCACCTGATATCCCCAGCCTTCAAGCTGGCGAGCGACCAGATTGCTGGTATTAAACTCTTCGAGGCTTAATTCGGGATTGGCGTGTAAATAACGACGAATAGCGATGATTTCTTCTTCTGATTCTTTTATTTCTGGAATGATACAGTCGGACATTTGTTACTCCAGTGTAAACGCGTGTTTGCATCTCTTAACTTATCGTTAAGCCGTGATAAAGCAAACAACATCACCAATAAAATAAAGCCTTAGCTCCCATCCCGCTTCGTCGACGGCGGATCCTTTGTGATAAAACTCACTTATTTTAAACAATTACACAAATTGTTGATAACAATCCTCTACTATGGCCGGTGTCATTTTGCGCAGAGGTAGAGATGAAAGAGGTCGTGATAGTGGGTGCATTGCGCACCGCCATCGGCTGTTTCCAGGGGGCGCTGGCGCGTCAGTCGGCGGTCGATCTCGGCAGCGTAGTGCTCCGGGCGCTGGTGGAACGCAGCGGGATCGACGCGCACGAAATCGACGAGGTGATCCTGGGCCAGGTGCTGACGGCAGGCGCCGGGCAAAACCCTGCCCGCCAGGCCGCGCTGAAAGGCGGACTGCCTAACACCGTCTCTGCCATTACCATTAACGACGTCTGCGGATCCGGCCTGAAGGCGCTGCATCTGGCGACGCAGGCGATCCAGTGCGGGGAAGCGGATGTGGTCATCGCCGGGGGGCAGGAGAACATGAGCCGCGCCCCGCATGTCCTGACCGACAGCCGTACCGGGGCGCAGCTCGGCAACAGCCAGCTGATCGACAGCCTGGTGCATGACGGCTTATGGGATGCGTTCAACGATTACCATATGGGCGTCACCGCCGAAAATCTGGCCCGGGAATATGGCATCACCCGCGAGCTGCAGGATGCTTACGCCCTGAGCTCGCAGCATAAAGCGCGTGCCGCCATCGACTCGGGTCGCTTTCGCGATGAGATCGTGCCGGTGAGTGCACAAAAGCCGGGTGGCGATGGCCATCTGGTGGATACCGATGAGCAGCCGCGCACGGATGCCAGCGCCGAAGGGCTGGCGCTGCTGAACCCGGCCTTTGAGCTGACCGGCTCGGTGACTGCCGGCAACGCCTCTTCTATTAACGACGGGGCAGCCGCGGTGATGATGATGAGCGAAAGCAAAGCCGAAGCGCTGAATTTACCGGTGCTGGCACGCATTAAAGCGTTTGCCAGCGTCGGGGTGGATCCGGCCTTAATGGGGATAGCCCCGGTGTATGCCACCCGCCGCTGTCTGGAGAGGGCAGGCTGGCAGCTGGCGGATGTCGATCTGATCGAAGTGAATGAAGCCTTTGCCGCGCAGGCGCTGTCGGTGGGCAAAATGCTGGAATGGGATGAACGCCGGGTGAACGTCAACGGCGGGGCGATTGCCCTTGGGCATCCGATTGGCGCGTCAGGGTGCCGGATCCTCGTTTCACTGGTCCATGAGATGATAAAACGCGATGCCCGCAAAGGGCTGGCGACGCTGTGTATTGGCGGCGGGCAGGGCGTGGCGCTGGCAATAGAACGATAATTTGCGTTGATATGCATCAAGAGTTAAGCCTCCATTTATGGAGGCTTATTTATTTGTGAACCTCATCATATTTTTACCTCTCTCAGTACTTTCTTAAGCTCTCTATTAATTTATAACGTGATTAAGCACCGTTAAATAACGGCTTTGTGTGATCGCGATCGTTTTAATTCCCGTTAAGGCCCCTCTTTTGTTGATGTCTGTCACGCCCTGCTTTGTCAAAAAAAATGAAACAATTAATTACGATCAGGATCACTAAAATTACGTTCATTAAAAAATAAAATGCGGTTCCATAAAAACGAAACGTAATTTTAATTGAGGGTTTTGTCATGTTTAAGAAATCTCTGGTCCTCGCTTCCCTTATTGGCGCATCTTTCGCAGCTCAAGCTGTTACCGTCGATCTGCGTCACGAATACATCGATACTGGCACCAACGCAGACCGCGTGGCGGTATCACACCGTTTTGAAAATGGCTTTGGCTTCTCTGTCGAAGCAAAATGGAAATCAGGTGGCGATAAAGCCGACCAGCCGTTCTCCGATATGGTAGGCAACGGTCATGAAGATCAGATCAGCTGGCGCTGGAAAGCAGACAAGAATATCTCGCTGACTCCGGGCTTTACGGTTGAAAGTAAAGAGAGCAATACCATTTATAAACCGTATCTGCACGCGCAATACAGCTTCGACAATGGCTTCTACGTTGCCGGTCGTTACCGTTATGAGTACAACCGTTATCCTTCCAGCGCCAATAAAGACGACGATAAAGTAAACCGTGGCGATGCATGGGTTGGTTTCGCATTGGGTGACTGGCGTACCGAGCTGAACTACGTTTACGCGAAAAGTTCAGAAGGCTTTATCCGTAATAACAACAAAGATTACTCCCAGGAATATAACGTCAAGCTGGCGTACAAACTGGATAAAAACTGGTCCCCGTACGGTGAAGTGGGTAACGTTGGCGTCAAAGAAAGCGATGACCGTCAAACCCGTTTCCGTGTCGGCGTAGCATATTCCTTCTAATAATAAGTGATACCTCTCCGGGATTAACCGGCTCAGATGAGCCGGTTTTTTTTATGCCCGCAATATATTGACCTGCTGTTGCCGTTTTTTATTATTTACTGCGTAATCCAGGGCAAAAAAAAGCCCTCCATAGGAGGGCAAGGCCAGTTACAGAAACACAAACTTTTTATTACTTACGCAACAATTCAGGTTGCTCAGGAAGTTTCGCGATATAGAGCGCAGGCTTGCCGTCTTTATCGGAACTAAACAGAACCGCTTTATCATCCGGGGTAAAGGATGGATGCGGATGGGTTACCTGGCGGCTGTTGGCCACGGTTGCCCATGAGGTGTCATGACGGGCGATGCGGAAGTAAGCTTCCTTCGCCACGTCGAAGGCGTACAAATACGGATCGTTATCGATGGTGTAACCGCTGGTGTCTTTCACATCCACCGGCGTGCCGGAACCATCGCCTACCAGCATCGTGCCGTCAAAGTTACTCATCAGGTGCGAACAGGCTGGCATCTGCATAACCGCTTTATTGACGCCGGTATCCGGATTGAAGCTGTAAATGGTACGGCCTTGCTGGCCTTTCAGGTATGAAACGTACATCAGTGATGAGCCGTTCGGCACCCAGAATTCGTGGGTGCAGCTTTCGCCTTCCGCGTGCTCTTTCACTTTACGCACGTTGCTGCCGTCCTCATTCACCATCCACATGCGCGCGTCGACCAGGTCGTGCGGGCCTTCGTGACAGAACGCAACGGTGTTGTCGTCAAACGGACGGTAGATCGGGTGGCCGAGCCAGTTCTTCTCTTCGTGGATCACGCTGCTTTCGCCGGTCTGCAGGTCTACGCGCAGCAGACGGCAGTGCGGGCCTTTATGGAAGAAGTCGTGGAAAATTTTCCAGTCGTTCAGCGGCGTCCAGTCGCTTTTCGCAATTTCGATCCCTACCAGCTTGGTGCAGTCACTGTTTGCCACCCAGGTGCCATAGCCGACCCACTCATCGCTGACGCGATACACTTCGCGCTCAACCAGGGTGGTCAGATTGACTTCCAGCAGGGTGCGATCATTCTTAACGTAATAGAGCGATTTATCATCCGGGGACAGGAAGCCACCAAAGGTGTTGTCACCCGCGCCTTCGGTCAGCTGCACCGCTTCGGCTTTATTCACATCGAGAAGATAGTAGTTCCAGTGACCGTCGAATTCCCCGGCGAACAGCAGATGGCTGCCATCGTTAAAAAAACACTTCTGATAGAAGTAGTTACGGTGACAGGTTACTTCAGGGGGGGTCAGGCGGGTAATTTCCACGCCTGTATCCGGATCGCGGCTGACGTCATAGTTCAGTTTGACCCGCATACCTTTTGCCATGATGGACTCCTTGAATTCGACGGCAGGTGATCATCCTGCGGTCCGATCGATAAAATATGAGTTTAAAAACTGGGTGTTAAAATATCAAAACATCGTTTCAATGTGTGTGACTGGTGGCGCACTTCTGAAGGAAAAGCCGGTCAGTAGCGGAATGTTTTTTAGCCGATGCAGTAACAGCGGTCCCCGACGCTATTTTTGAGGGTTTTTATAAGACGCTGTTTTTAATTGTTATTTTAAGCTACCCATTAAGTATCAATCGTTGGGCCTGTTCGTCAATCCCCTAACAATCGTGATCCGAACTGCATTTTTGACAATAACAAACAGAAAAAGTGAAACAACGTTTTAAATGTAATTGAAAACCTATTTCACAGCAGATAATATGTGCACATCAAGAAAACGGAACGTCGTTTTGTAAATTATCCTGGCCGTCGAGGCCGATTAATTCTGGAGGTTAATGTGGAAGTCAGACAAAGCATCCACAGTGCGCATGCGAAAACGCTGGATACCCAGGGGCTGCGTGATGAGTTTTTAGTTGAGAAAGTGTTTGTCGCGGATGAGTACACCATGGTGTACAGCCACATTGACCGCATCATTGTCGGCGGCATTATGCCGGTTGCCAAAACGGTTTCTGTCGGTGGCGAAGTGGGCAAACAGCTGGGCGTGAGCTTCTTCCTGGAGCGTCGCGAGCTGGGTGTGATTAACATCGGCGGCCCGGGCACCATCACCGTTGACGGTCAGTGCTATGAAATTGGCGCACGCGATGCCCTGTATGTGGGTAAAGGCGCGCAGGAAGTGGTCTTTGCCAGCGTCGATAGCAGCAAGCCAGCGAAGTTCTACTACAACTGCGCCCCGGCACACACCACCTATCCGACCAAAAAAGTGACCCCTGCGGATGTTTCTCCGGTCACGCTGGGTGACAACCTCACCAGCAACCGCCGCACCATCAACAAATACTTCGTTCCTGATGTGCTGGAAACCTGCCAGCTCAGCATGGGGCTGACCGAGCTGGATCCGGGCAACCTGTGGAACACCATGCCGTGCCATACCCATGAGCGCCGCATGGAAGTGTACTTCTACTTCAATATGGAAGAAGACGCCTGTGTATTCCATATGATGGGTCAGCCGCAGGAGACGCGCCATATCGTTATGCATAACGAGCAGGCGGTAATCTCCCCAAGCTGGTCAATTCACTCAGGCGTAGGTACGCGTGCCTATACCTTCATCTGGGGCATGGTTGGCGAAAACCAGGTCTTCGATGATATGG
The DNA here is from genome assembly GCA_049284415.1 of Leclercia sp. Taxonomy (GTDB): domain Bacteria; phylum Pseudomonadota; class Gammaproteobacteria; order Enterobacterales; family Enterobacteriaceae; genus Enterobacter. The sequence continues at coordinate 138,247 of JBAPXW010000019.1, read as the reverse complement.
ACCACGTGGCCGTCAAGGATCTGCGCTAGTCGCGGACAGTTAAGCATAAACTTGCCTGTTCGTTCAGGCGCTGAAAGACTAAGGAACAAAAATGATTCTGGATGCATTTTCTCTGCAGGGTAAAGTTGCGGTCGTTACGGGTTGTGATACCGGTCTGGGCCAGGGTATGGCGGTTGGTCTGGCCGAAGCGGGCTGTGACATCGTCGGTATCAACATCGTTGAGCCGCAGGAGACCATCGAGCGCGTGACCGCGCTGGGTCGTCGTTTCCTGAGCCTGACCGCTGACCTGCGTAAAATCGACGCGATCCCTGAATTGCTGGAGCGCGCGGTGGCTGAATTCGGTCATATCGACATTCTGGTCAACAACGCTGGCCTGATCCGTCGTGAAGACGCGATCAACTTCAGCGAGAAAGACTGGGACGACGTCATGAACCTGAACATCAAGAGCGTGTTCTTCATGGCGCAGGCGGCCGCGAAGCACTTCATCGCGCAGGGCAACGGCGGCAAGATCATCAACATCGCGTCTATGCTCTCCTACCAGGGCGGCATCCGCGTTCCGTCTTACACCGCCTCCAAAAGCGGCGTAATGGGCGTAACCCGTCTGATGGCGAACGAGTGGGCGCAGCACAAAATCAACGTGAATGCGATCGCACCGGGCTACATGGCCACCAACAATACCCAGCAGCTGCGTGCTGACGAAGAGCGCAGCGCGGCAATCCTCGAGCGTATCCCTGCGGGTCGTTGGGGTCTGCCAAGCGACCTGATGGGTCCGGTGGTGTTCCTGGCATCCAGCGCATCTGACTACATCAACGGCTACACCGTAGCGGTTGACGGCGGCTGGCTGGCGCGTTAATTCTCGCCCCTGCCGAAAGACCTCTGCCCACGGGCGGAGGTTTTTTTTGCCCTGAATTAGCCATTGTCCATATGACTAAAAGAGAAAAATCCATAGTCATTATGAGAAAATGACGAACATCACAGATATATTGCTTATAAATGAGCTAATTAATAAATAGTGGTGATAATTCATCCTGAGTTGAAATTGTAATGTCCATCACAGAACGCTATCTCCCAGCCAATAAATCCATATCTTCACGTTATACGCCCTGACACTTTCTCTGGCTTTCTCGTAATTTCGTTTAACGTCTTACGCTGTTCAGGCAGGAAAATATGACATCTATCAGCAACGCTACTTTTATGCCTCGCGCCCTTCGCGATACCCGCAGGATGAACCAGTTTGTTTCTGTTTCCGCTGCGGTGGCCGGTTTACTGTTTGGGCTGGATATCGGCGTCATTGCCGGTGCGCTACCTTTTATTACCGATCACTTTACGTTAAGCAATCGCCTGCAGGAGTGGGTGGTGAGCAGTATGATGCTGGGCGCGGCATTGGGGGCCTTGTTCAACGGCTGGCTCTCATTTCGCCTGGGTCGAAAATACAGCCTGATGGTGGGCGCGATTCTGTTTGTGGCCGGTTCACTGGGCTCCGCATTTGCCACCGGCATTGAGGCTTTACTGCTTTCTCGCGTGCTGCTGGGGGTGGCGGTGGGGATTGCCTCTTACACCGCACCACTTTATCTCTCGGAGATGGCGAGCGAAAACGTGCGCGGCAAAATGATCAGCATGTACCAGCTGATGGTGACGCTGGGTATCGTGCTGGCTTTTCTTTCTGATACGTATTTTAGCTATAGCGGCAACTGGCGCGCGATGCTGGGCGTACTGGCGTTACCGGCGGTATTGCTGATTGTGCTGGTTATCTTTTTGCCTAACAGTCCACGCTGGCTGGCGCAAAAAGGGCGTCACGTCGAGGCGGAAGAAGTGCTGCGGATGTTGCGCGACACCTCTGAGAAAGCGCGTGAAGAGCTGAACGAGATCCGCGAAAGCCTCAAGCTGAAGCAGGGCGGCTGGGCGTTGTTCAAAATCAACCGCAACGTGCGCCGGGCGGTATTTCTCGGCATGCTGTTGCAGGCGATGCAGCAGTTTACCGGCATGAATATCATCATGTATTACGCGCCACGCATCTTCAAAATGGCCGGATTCACCACCACGGAACAGCAGATGGTCGCCACGCTGGTGGTGGGGCTGACCTTTATGTTCGCCACCTTTATTGCGGTGTTTACCGTCGATAAAGCGGGCCGTAAGCCGGCGCTCAAAATTGGTTTTAGCGTCATGGCGCTGGGGACGCTGATCCTCGGCTATTGCCTGATGCAGTTTGATAACGGTACCGCCTCCAGCAGCTTATCCTGGCTGTCCGTGGGGATGACGATGATGTGCATCGCGGGGTACGCCATGAGCGCCGCCCCGGTGGTGTGGATCCTGTGCTCGGAAATTCAGCCCCTGAAATGCCGCGACTTTGGCATCACCTGTTCCACCACCACTAACTGGGTCTCGAACATGATCATCGGCGCCACCTTCCTGACCTTGCTGGACTCTATCGGCGCAGCGGGAACCTTCTGGCTTTATACCGTGCTGAACGTGGTATTTATCGGGATCACCTTCTGGCTGATTCCAGAAACCAAAGGCGTGACGCTGGAACACATCGAGCGCAAGCTGATGAGCGGGGAGAAGTTACGCGATATCGGCGTGTGAGTTTATCGCCCGGTGGCGCTTCGCTTACCGGGCCTACAGGCTCGTGTAGGCCGCGTAAGGCGGAGCCGCCACCCGGCTTTCTTCAGACCGCACAAAGATACAGCGCAGGCATCCCTTCTTCATCTGACGTATACAGCACCCACTTATTGTCCGGCGAGAACGACGGATGCGGGTGCGTTACCTGACGATCGCCGTCGAGCACTTTCCAGCTGGTGTTGTGCTGGCAAACCGCAGTTTGCGTGCCCTTGTTAATGTCGAACACCCAGATAAACGGATCGTTCAGGCTGATATCGCCGGTGTTGTGCGGGGCGCCATCGCCGACAATCAGCGAGCCGTCGTGGTTACTCATCAGATGGGAGCAGGGCGGGATCGCCATCAGCTGGCGATTCTCCAGCGTCTGCGGATCGGCGCTGAACAGATAGCACTGTGGATCGTTCTCTTTATGCGCCACGTAACAGAGCGCGGACCCGTCCGGGACCCAGAACTCGTGGGTAAAACTTTCACCCGCCGCGTGCTGGCGCACCTTACGCAGGTTGCTGCCGTCCTCGTTGATCAGCCACATCCGCGCATCGATCGCATCGCGGGGGCCTTCGTGGCAAAACGCCACGGTATTGTCGTCGAACGGACGATAAATCGGGTGCCCGAGCCAGCGTTTTTCCTGCAGCATCACCCGGCGTTCACCGGTTTGCAGATCGATATTGATCAAGCGGCATTCCGGGTTGGTGAAGTAAAAATCGCGGAATTTACGCCAGTCGGTGAGCGGCTGCCAGTCGCTTTTTTTGATCTCAATGCCCACCAGTTTCGTGCAATCGCTGTTCGCCACCCAGGTGCCATAGGCGACCCAGTCACTCTCGACCTCATACACCACGTGCTCTTCCAGGCTGTCGAGATCGACGCGCCTGAGCTGGTGGCTGTCTTTTACGTACCATAACGAACGATCGTCAGCCGACAGGAAGCCGCCAAAGGTATTATCCCCGGCACCGTCGGTCAGCTGGGTGGCCTGCTGCTTAGCGATATCCAGCAGGTAGTAGTTCCAGTGGCCTTCAAACGCGCCGCCAAAAATCAGCTTGCCGCCATCGCGGGTAAAACATTTTTGATAGAAGTAGTTGCGGTGACAAATGATGTGCGGGGGCGTCATCCGTATAACGTCGTGTCCGGTAATACTGTCCTGACGCGTGCGAAATGACAGCGGGATGATTTTGCCTTTCATTTTTCAGTCCTTTTGTGACCCTTCAGATAAAAAAATACCCCGCCGCCGAAGCGCCAGGGTATTGATATAAGAAAGTAATTAGCGCATTGCGCGTTTCAGGATACGTTCAGCCTGACGCTGGAAGTCCGCTGCGGCTTCTTCCACGGTTTTCTGACCGTAGTCGATGTACTGCAGAGAAGTACCGAACTGGGCAACGATCTGCGGATCGTCAAAGTATGGCGATACGGAGAGTTTGGTTGGCAGAGACTGCGCCAGACGCAGACCCGCAACCGCCGGATCGCTCTCTTTGATGGCACCGCTTTCGGTCAGGTACTTGACGGCCACTTTGCTCAGCGGTACGCCACGCTCCAGGCCCAGAGTCTCAACGCCTTCTTTGCTGTTCAGCAGGAAGTTAATGACTTTTGCTGCGGCTTCCGGGTTTTTGGTGGATTTACCAATTGAGAGCATCTGTGCAGGTTTAAAGAACAGGCCCGCATCGGTTGCACCCGGCAGCATTGGGTAGCTGCCCAGCTCCAGTTTTGCTGGTGGCTTCAGGTTGTCGGAGTATTTTTTGATGGTGGAGTTCCACATGTAGGTCCCGCCCCATTCACCCTCGATCCACGGTTTCATCTCGTACATGTTGCTCTTACCGAACGACGCATAGTACTTGGTGTCCGGCATCACGTGGCTATCAACCAGTGATTTATAGGTCTGGAAGACCTCAACCCACTGCTCTTTGCTCCAGGCGAGTTTTTTCGCTTTCTCGTCAACCGCAGGGACGTTGTACTTCTGAATCATGTAGGAGTTCAGCAGCGCCAGCGTATCCTGGTGCTCCAGCACCACCGGATAGTACTGTTTGCCCAGTTTGCCTTCGAAGGCTTTACCGGCGGCTTTCAGCTCATCCCAGGTTTTCGGGTATTCGACGCCCGCTTTTTTCCACACTTCATCGTTGAAGTAGAACACGCGCGCGGTGACGGAGATCGGGATCCCGTTCAGCTTGCCGTCAATGGTGGTGGACTGCAGCTCTTTCGGATCGAACTGGCTCAGGTCGATCACGTCCTTCATTTTATTCAGGTCGTAGAAGCCGTCGCCGGTTTTAGAGAAGATCGGCAGCCAGTTCCAGTTGGTCTGCATCACGTCCGGCTCAGTGCCGCCCGCAATCTGCGTGGTCAGACGGGATAAGTGACCATCCCAGCCGGTATATTCCGCTTTCACGTTAATATCCGGGTTCTGTTTGTGGAACTCTTCCAGCGCTTTCAGTGTGACCTGGTGACGGCCGTTGCCGCCCCACCAGGACATACGTAAATCAACATCCTGCGCCATCGATGGCAAAGCAGTAAGGCCCAGAGTGGCGGAGATTGCTGCGCTTAAAAGCACTTTTTTCATTTTTATAACTCCAGTTAGAGAGAGATGTTCTGTTCAGTTTTCGCGTCAAAGATATGACACTTATGCATGTCGAACGTAAAGTACACCTTACGGTGAAGGCCTTTGGTAATCATTGGCTTAGCTTCATCGGAAGGAATTCGGGCAGTCAGTTCGTATTCGCCAACTTTCAGGTACACGAAGAATTCGTGGCCCATGTTTTCAGCGCGAACGATCTCTGCGCTGCAGCCGCCTTGTGCAAATGGCTCATCGGAGATCGACACGAAGTCCGGGCGAATGCCGTAAAACATGTCTTTATCGGCGTAGCTGGCGACTTTCTCTTTCAGCTCTGCGCTTAACGGCAGGGTCTGGTTGCCAATGGTCAGAGACAGCTGACCGTCCTGTTGCACCAGTTTAGTGGCGCGGATGTTCATTTCTGGCGAGCCGATAAAGCCGGCAACGAACATATTTTTTGGTCGGTGATACAGGTTGTCCGGGGTATCCACCTGCATGATATGGCCGAGCTTCATTACGCAGATGCGGTCGCCCATGGTCATTGCTTCGGTCTGGTCGTGCGTCACGTACACGGTGGTCGCCGGTTTGCCGGAGGCTTTCAGCTGCTTGTGCAGGTCAGAGATACGGATACGCATCGAGGCGCGCAGCTTGGCATCCAGGTTAGACAGCGGTTCATCGAACAGGAACACGTCTGGCTTTTTCACAATCGCACGGCCTACGGCCACACGCTGTGCCTGACCACCGGAGAGCTGGCGTGGCAGACGGTCCAGCAGCTCATCCAGCTCGAGGATTTTGGCCGCTTCGTTCACCTGCGCTTCGATCTGCGCTTTTGGCAGCTTGCTCAGCTTCAGACCAAAGGCCAGGTTTTCACGCACGGTCATGTGCGGATACAGTGCATAGTTCTGGAACACCATCGCAATCCCACGCTCTTTCGGTGCGAGGTTGTTGACGATTTTGTCGCCGATGCGCACTTCGCCGCCGCTGATGGTTTCCAGACCGGCCAGCATGCGCAGGGTAGTGGATTTGGCGCAGCCGGATGGACCGACAATCACCATGAATTCACCTTCAGCGATTTTCAGGTCGATAGCATGTACCGCTTTGAAGCCGTTGGAGTAAACCTTTTCCAGTTTGTTGAAGATAACTTCAGCCATGATATTTCCCTCTTAACCTTTAATTCCGCTGCTGGTTACGCCCTGTACGAAGTAGCGCTGTGCCAGGAAGAAGACAATGATAGATGGCAGAATGGAGATGCTCGCCATTGCCAGAATTTCGTTCCACGGCGCACCTTCGGTGACGTCGATGGACATTTTCAGAGCCAGTGCAATCGGGTATTTATCCACGCTGTAGACATAAATCAGCGGCCCGATAAAGTCGTTCATTGACCACATGAACTGGAACAGTGCGACAGAGATGATGGCCGGTTTCAGAATCGGCACCACCACGTACCACAGCACCTGGATAGAGTTACAGCCGTCGATCTGCGCCGCTTCTTCCATGTCACGCGGTACGCCGCGCAGGAACTGAATCAGCATGAAGACGAAGAACCCTTGGGTGGCAAACGCCAGCGGCAGGTACAGTGGCATATAGCTGTTCAGCATGCCCATTTCACGGAACATCAGGTACTGTGGGATCAGCAGTACGGTACTTGGCAGCAACATGGTGGTAATCAGCGTCGCGAACCAGAATTTCTTCCATGGGATCTCGAAGCGGGCAAAGCCGTACGCCACGATGGTGGAGGAGATAATGGTCAGGATCACTTTCGGGATCACATACTTGAAGGTGTTCAGCATGTAATGACCGAAGTTGTACTCGGTACCGGTTTTCCAGCCGTTGATAAAGCCGTCCCAGGTTGCGTGCGTCGGCCACAGTCCCAGGGTGGTGAAGATCTCGTGGTTCGGTTTGAACGATGCCGAGAACATCCACACCAGCGGATAGAGCATCAGCAGACCCACAAACAGCAGGATCACATAGCGAATACTGGCGTTGATTTTTTCACGGCGTAGGGTACGCGCCACTTCACGTTCTGCGATGCTTCTCGCCTCGGAGAGTTGTTGAATATCAGCCATTTTTGCCTCCCTTATCGGCGGAGTAGAACACCCAGTATTTCGAAGACTTAAAGGCGATAGCGGCAAAAATAGCGACTACCAGGAACAGGATCCAGGCCAGTGCAGCGCCGTAACCCATGTCAAAGTACTTGAATGCGGTGTCGTAGATGTACAGTGAGAACAGGTAAGTGGAATAAGTTGGTCCACCGCCGGTAATAACATACGGCCCGGTAAATTCCTGGAACGCCTGTGTGGTCTGCATAATGAAGTTGAAGAAGATAACCGGCGTAATCAGCGGCACGGTCACTTTCATGAACATCTGCCATTTAGACGCGCCATCGATCATCGCGGCTTCGTACTGAGACTGCGGTACGTTTTGCAGAGCGGCCAGGAAGATAACCATCGCAGAACCAAACTGCCAGACGCGCAGCAGAGTAACGGACATCAGCGCCAGAGACGGTTCGCCAAGCCAGTTCACGGCATCAAAACCAAACACGGCAAGGAAGCTGTTAAGCAGGCCATCAATCGCAAACAGGGCGCGCCACAGAACGGCAATGGCGACGGAGCTGCCGAGGATCGACGGAATGTAGTAAGCGGTACGGAACATGCCGATGCCGCGCAGTTTAAAGTTCAGAACAAACGCAATGCCCAGTGCAAATGCCAGCTTTAACGGGATGGTTAAAAAGACGTATGCAAAGGTCACGCCCATGGATTTCCAGAAGAGGGTGTCTTCTGTAAACATGTAGCGATAGTTCTCAATGCCGTTAAATACCGGCGGGCTCATCAAGTCGTAATCAGTAAAACTGAGAAAGAAAGATGAAACGAAGGGGAAGGCGGTAAAGAGTATCAGCCCTATTATGTAGGGTGATATCCACGCCAGCCCCAGCATCTTGTTTTCATTCATACATACCTACCTGGTAATTAATGGTTTAAAACGGAAATCTGCCCGGTGTCGCAATTTTTTAAAACTTATGAACCATCGTTTTCAAATTGTAAAACATCGTTTTAATTTATTTTATTAGGATTTCAATCGGCGTCATTCTATAAATAGTGGAAATGTGATCGAGGTCGAAACAGCGTTTCAATAAGGTGAGATGCGTGGCATTTTTAGAGGTGTGTGGAGAAAGACGCTGCAAAAAAACCGGTAAAAACAACGGCCAGAGCCCACGTATTCTGGGAGTTATGGCGAGCAGTTACAAACGACTAATATTGGTAGCAAACTGGTAACATCAGAATAAGTAGCAACGAAATGATTAGTAACTTGAATTGTTATTCAGCGGAATGATTAGTGGCTAAGGTCAGAGGCTAAAAAGGCGATGCCTGCGCATCGCCAGATGTTTTATTTCAGAAAGTCTTCGCGAACCGGCGTAAAGGTATCCAGCAGCGTGCCGGGCTTCAGGCACACGCAGCCGTGCATAATATGCGGCTGCTTATACAGCGTATCGCCAGCGGTGACGACGTGCTTCTCTTCACCGATGGTGAATTCGAATTCGCCGGATAAAACATAGGTCAGCTGCTCGTGCGGGTGGTTATGCATCGGGCCTACTGCGCCTTGTTCAAAATTCACTTCTACTGCCATCATTTTGCCGTCATGCGCCAGAATACGACGTGAAACGCCATTGCCGAGATCTTCCAGAGAGGTCTCTTTGTGGAAAATAAACATGCCTGTGTCCTTTTATAGTGAAACGATGTTTCATTTAATTTATCCCAGACGCTGACAAAAGGAAATGTGGAACCAGAGAACTGGAAACTCGATCACAAGTTTGCTTCACTGGAGAAAACCGCAAAGGAGAAAGAGATGAAAACGATCGGCCTGCTGGGAGGAATGAGCTGGGAATCCACCATTCCTTATTATCGTCTGATTAACGAAGGGATAAAACAACGCCTGGGTGGGCTGCATTCGGCAAGCCTGCTGTTGCACAGCGTCGATTTTCACGAGATTGAAGCCTGTCAGTCCAGCGGCGACTGGGACAAAGCCGGGGAGATCCTCGCCAATGCGGCGCTGGGGTTACAGGGGGCAGGGGCGGACGGTATATTGCTTTGCACCAACACCATGCACAAAGTGGCGGAACAGATTGAGTCGCGCTGTTCGCTGCCGTTCCTGCATATCGCCGATGCCACTGGCCGGGCCATTACTGCCACCGGCATGACCCGCGTCGCGCTGCTGGGTACGCGCTACACCATGGAGCAGGATTTCTACCGCGGACGGCTGACGTCGCAGTTTGCCATCGAGACCCTGATACCGGACGAGGCCGACCGGGCGCGTATCAATCAGGTGATTTTCGACGAACTGTGTCTCGGTACCTTCAGCGACGCCTCGCGCCGTTATTACCTCGAGGTGATCCAGCAGCTTGCGGATCGGGGGGCGGAAGGGGTGATCTTCGGCTGCACCGAGATCGGCCTGCTGGTCCCGACGGCAGAAAGCCCGATCCCGGTGTTCGATACCGCCGCGATCCACGCCGCCGATGCGGTGGAGTTTATGCTCTCACGCTAACAGCTGTTCCAGCGGGTGGGTAAAGGCGCCAAGCCCGCTCTGCAGATGCTGGCTGAAGGTGTCGACCAGCGCTGAGGCCGGACGGTGCTGAGGGCGGATCAGGCTGACTGTGAACGGCACCGAAATACTGAACCGGCGAATCACGATCCCGCTGTCGGCATAATCCAGCGCCGTCAGCGGATTGACTACTGAAATCCCCACCCCGGCCCGCACCATCGCGCAGATGGACGCCGCGCTGTGGGTCTCCACCACCATCCGGCGTTTAATCTGATGCTCGGCAAACAGCGAATCCAGCAGCTGCCGGTAGCTGTCGGTGCGCGACAGGCTGATGTAGTTCTCGCCGTGAAAATCGGCCGGAGTCAGCACCGCTTTTGCCGCAAGCCGATGCCCTACGGGCAGAACGCAGACTTCATCCAGCGACAGCAGCTCGTGGCGCGTGGTGCCAGCGGGAGTGGCGAGGGTTTCGGTCAGGCCTAAATCATGGCGCTGGGCCGAGAGCCACTCCTCCAGCAGAGGCGACTCCTGGGGCACAATCGTCAGGTTCACGTCCGGATAGCGGGCCAGAAACGGCTGCAACAGGGCGGGTAAAAACGACTGAGAAAAAACCGGCAGGCAGACGACCGAGAGTTCGCCCTGGCGGAACTCGCGCAGGCTGTCGGCGGCGCTGACGATGCGGTCCAGCCCGTACCAGGATCGCTGCACCTCTTCGAACAATCGCAGCCCCTGTACGGTGGGATGCAGGCGCCCGCGCGTGCGCTCAAACAGGGTCAGCCCGATAACCTTTTCAAAGCGCGCCAGCTCGCGGCTCACCGTTGGTTGGGAGGTGTGCAGCAGGCGTGCGGCCTCGGTCAGATTCCCGGCGGTCATCACGGCGTGGAAAATTTCAATGTGGCGTAAGTTTACAGCGGGCATGTTCGCAACCTGTCTGAGCCTAATCCATATCATTTTTGCATAGACTGGCGATAAAACGATATTTTTTATTCCCTTCGCACTGTGGCGTAATCATAAAAAATAGCTTCCTGGAGAGCACCATGCCACGCCCGCTGAACAACACTGAAACCGCCCTGAACGCCGACAATCTGCTGCGCCTGCCTGCTGAGTTTGGCTGCCCGGTGTGGGTTTACGACGCACAGATTATCCGCGAGAAAATTGCGGCCCTGCATCAGTTTGACGTGGTGCGTTTTGCCCAGAAAGCCTGCTCCAACATCCATATTCTGCGCCTGATGCGCGAGCAGGGCGTGAAGGTGGATTCGGTGTCGCTGGGGGAAATCGAGCGCGCGCTGGCCGCCGGATACGATCCAAAGATCGATGGCGATGCCATTGTCTTTACCGCCGATCTGATCGACAGCGCGACCCTGGCCCGGGTGCATGAGCTGCAGATCCCGGTGAATGCCGGTTCGGTAGATATGCTGGAGCAGCTGGGTCAGGTGTCGCCCGGCCATCGCGTCTGGCTGCGCGTTAACCCGGGCTTTGGTCACGGCCACAGTCAAAAAACCAATACCGGCGGCGAAAACAGCAAGCACGGCATCTGGTACAGCGACCTGCCTGCGGCACTCGAGGTGCTGCAACGTTACAACCTGAAGCTGGTGGGCATTCACATGCATATCGGCTCCGGCGTGGATTACGGCCACCTTGAGCAGGTGTGCGGCGCGATGGTGCGTCAGGTAATTGATTTCGGCCAGGATCTGGAGGCGATCTCTGCGGGCGGTGGTTTATCGATCCCGTATCGCGAAGGGGAAGAGGCGATCGACACCGATCACTACTACGGCCTGTGGAACGGCGCGCGTGACAAAATCGCCGCCCACCTCGGCCATGCGGTGAAACTGGAGATCGAACCGGGTCGTTTCCTGGTTGCAGAGTCGGGCGTGCTGGTGTCGCAGGTGCGCAGCGTGAAGGCGATGGGCAGCCGTCACTTTGTGCTGATCGACGCAGGCTTTAACGATCTGATGCGCCCGTCAATGTACGGTAGCTATCACCACATTACGGCGCTGGCCGCCGACGGACGTGATTTAACCACGGCACCGCGCGTAGAAACCGTGGTGGCAGGCCCGCTGTGCGAATCCGGGGATGTCTTTACCCAGCAGGAAGGCGGAAAAGTTGAAACCCGCGCGCTGCCAGCGGTGGTGCCGGGGGATTATCTGGTGCTCCACGATACCGGCGCGTACGGGGCGTCCATGTCTTCTAACTACAACAGCCGCCCGCTGCTGCCGGAAGTGCTGTTCGATAATGGCGCGGCGCGTCTGATTCGCCGTCGCCAGACCATTCAGGAACTGCTCGCCCTCGAACTGTTCTGATCAAACCAGGGTCCCGTCGCCACCGAATCGCGTAACACCAGCGTGCCGGTGAAGGGCGGGATCGCCTCGATCGGCTGACTGCTCGCCAGCCGAATCGCCTGATCGATAGCCGTGGTGATCATATTGTCGATCGGCAGATAGACCGTCGACAGGGCAGGCTCCAGCCACTTCGCGCACGGCGCATCGTCAAAACCAAACAGCGACACGTCCTGCGGAATATGCAGCCCGGCCTGATGCAGCGCCTTTGAGGCCCCCAGCGCCATATCATCGTTGCAGGCAAACAGCGCGCTGAACGTGACCTTCTCGTTAAGCAGCTCCTGACACAGCTCATATCCTCGGGTCATGCCCGCATCGCCATATTTCACCCGGCTCTCATCCCAGGCAATGGCGTGCTTTTCCAGCGCCTGACGGTAGCCCATCAGGCGCGCCTTGCCGGTTGGGGTGTGGATTGGGACGGTGATGCAGGCAATGTCCCGATGGCCTTGGCTAATCAGATACTCCACCGCTTTAAAGGCGGCGTCCTGCTGCTCGAAGAACACGCAGCGCTCCCGCGCCTGACTGACGTCGCGGTTGATCACCACCAATGGCATCGGCACGCTGTTGATCAGCTTCATGATCGCCTTTTCGCTCATAAAGCGGGTATACAGCACAATGGCGTCGCACTGGCGATCGGCCAGGATCTGCACGGCTTCTTCTTCCCGCTCCGGGGTATCGTGCCCGTCGGTGACAATCAGCTGCTTACCGTGCGACTCGGTCTGACGAGAAGCCTGCTGCAGCAGGCGGCCAAAGTAAAAACCGTTGAAGGTCGACACCACCAGCCCAATGCTGTTGCTGGTGCGGTTCGCCAGCGAGCGCGCCAGGAAATTGGGCCGATAGCCCAGCTCTTCCATCGCGCGAAAGACCTGCTGACGCGTACTCTCTTTGACCTGACCCGTGCCGTTCAGTACGCGTGACACCGTGGCTTTCGACACGCCCGCGCGCAGTGAGACATCCAGCATTGTTGCCATTGATTATTCCTGCTTCCCCGTTATGCCCGGCAGTTTATCACAGACGGTCTGGCGCATAAGCCGGGCGCAAAGGGCAAAACCCCCACCAGGATCACGCTTTTTGGCTACGACGATCGCCGTGGGTGAAAGTGGCATACCAAAGTGGCGTTAAATCACACTCTGGAATACCTATTTCCGCGTTGAGAGCTTAATCACAGAACAAATTATCATCAGAAGCTATTTTTGGTATGCCAATAGAAGCAGGCTGTCCACCTTATCCCAATAAAAAGCCCTTTTACTGAGGTATTACCCTATGGCATTACAGGAAAAACTGATCAATTCGCTGGGCAGTTTCGCCACTACGTTCAACAGTTATCGCTATATCATGGCGATAAAGTCCGCCTTCATCACCTTAATGCCGGTCATCATCGTGGGCGCATTCTCGGTGCTGATCTCCAACATGGTGCTGGATCCGAAAAACGGCTTAGCCAGCTTTGAATCGCTCTCGTTTCTGGCCACCCTCAAGCCGATCACCAGCGCGCTAAACTACGCCACGCTGAACTTCCTTAATATCGGCGCGGTGTTCTTGATCGGCATTGAGCTGGGGCGCATTAACGGCATCAAGTCGTTGTTCCCCGGACTGCTGGCGGTGATCTGCTTTATTTGCGTCACGCCAACCACCGTCGAGATGATGGTCGATGGCGAAATGCACATGGTTAAAGATGTGCTGATGCGCCAGTTCTCCGACACCCGCAGCCTGTTCCTCGGGATGTTTATCGCCATCCTGTCGGTGGAAATTTACTGCTGGCTGGAGGGGCGTCCGGGCCTGAAAATCAGAATGCCTGACACCGTACCGCCGAACGTGGCGGCCTCGTTCTCGGCGCTGATCCCGGCCATCATTACCACTACCGCCATCGCCACGTTTGGTTTTGTCTTCCACCAGGCAACCGGCATGTATCTCTACGATGCGGTATACCAGGTCGTGCAACAGCCGCTGGAGCGCGTGGTGCAAAGCCTGCCGGGCATCCTGCTGCTGATGTTTGTTGCCCAGCTGTTCTGGGTGATCGGTATTCATGGCAACCAGATGATCAAACCGATCCGCGAGCCGCTGCTGCTGGGGGCTATCACTGTCAACATGAGCGCCTTTGAGCAGGGCAAAGAGATCCCGAACATCATCACCATGCCGTTCTGGGATGTGTACATGAGCATCGGCGGCTCGGGCTTGACCATCGGCCTGCTGATTGCGGTGATGATTGGCACCAAGCGCAAAGAGATGAAGGAGATCGCCAAGCTGTCCATTGGCCCTGGCATCTTTAACATCAACGAGCCGGTGATTTTCGGTATGCCAATCATGCTCAACCCGATTCTGGCGATCCCGTTCATCATCACCCCGCTGGTCACCGGCTCCATCGGTTACTTCGCCACCGTGACCGGCTTTGCCGGGAAGGCCGTGGTGATGGTGCCCTGGACCACGCCGCCGCTGATTAACGCCTGGCTCTCCACCGCCGGTTCAATGGGCGCGGTGGTCACGCAGGGTATCTGCATCATCACCGCGGTTCTTATCTATCTGCCGTTTGTGAAGATCGCTTCACGCCGTGCCGAACAGGCTGCGCTGCAGGCGCAAAACCAACAGGCGACGAATAACGTATGAGCATAAAACAGAAAACCATCCCGGAAGATTTCATCCTCGGGGCAGCCGCCTCCGCCTGGCAAACCGAGGGCTGGAGCGGCAAGAAAGCGGGGCAGGATTCATGGATCGACCTGTGGTACAAAAACGATCGTCAGGTCTGGCACAACGGCTATGGCCCGGCGGTAGCCACCGATTTCATCAACCGTTTTCGTGAAGACGTGGCCCTGATGAAGCAGGCCGGGCTGACGCACTATCGCACCTCGATCAACTGGTCGCGTTTTCTGACCGACTATGAAACCGCCACGGTGGATGAGGAGTACGCCGCGTACTACGACGCCCTGTTTGCCGAGATGCAACGTCAGGGCATTGAGCCGATGATCTGCCTTGAGCACTACGAGCTGCCGGGCACGCTGCTGGAGACCTACGGCGGCTGGGCGTCGAAGCACGTGGTCGAGCTGTTCACCCGCTACGCTGAACAGGTTTTTGCCCGCTATCATCACGTAGTGAAGCGCTGGTTTACCTTTAACGAGCCGATTGTGGTGCAGACCCGGGTCTATCTGGATGCTCTGCGCTGGCCATACGAGCAGAACACCGGCACCTGGATGCAGTGGAATCATCATAAGGTGCTGGCGACGGCGAAGGTGGTGAAGCTGTTTCGCGACAAAGGCTACGCGGGCAGCGTGGGCTGCATTCTCAACCCGGAAGTCACGTATCCCCGTTCCCGCGCCGCTCACGACGTGAAGGCGGCGGAGATCTACGATCTGTTCTACAACCGGGTATTCCTCGATCCGCTGGTGCACGGGCATTACCCGCAGGCGCTGTTCAGCCTGCTGGAAAAACATCAGGTGCAGTGGGACTACAGCGACGATGAGCTGGCGCTGATTGCCGATAACACCGTCGACGAACTGGGGATTAACCTCTATTACCCGCATCGGGTAAAAGCCCCGTCCCGCGCCTGGCATCCTGAGACGCCGTTCCACCCGTCCTGTTACTACGAGCCGTTTGAGCTGCCGGGCAGGCGGATGAATCCGTCGCGCGGCTGGGAGATTGCCCCGCGCATTATTTACGACATGGCGATGCGGATTAAAAACGACTATCGCAACATCGACTGGTTTGTGGCCGAAAGCGGAATGGGCGTTGAAAACGAAGCGCAGTTCCGCAACAGCGACGGGGTGATTGCCGATGACTACCGCATCAACTTTATCAGCGAGCATCTGTATTACACGCTGCTGGCGCGTGAGGAGGGGGCTAACTGCCACGGCTACATGCTGTGGGCCTTTACCGATAACGTCTCGCCGATGAATGCCTTTAAAAATCGCTACGGCCTGATTGAGATCGACCTTGATAACAACCGCGCCCGGCGGGCCAAAAAATCGGCCAGCTGGTTCCGCCAGCTGCGGGATGAACGCATGCTGACGCTGAACGTGGATGACGAATGGAAGTAGGCGAAGATTGCGGCGGTTCTGGTAACATAGCGCGCACAGTGGTCGGGAGGATGCCCGGCCCGCGCATTAACTCACAGCACAGGTGATAACGTGGATAAGGCAGTCGTCCCGGCGGAAAAGAAACAGTACCAGGAGATAGGCGAGGATCTCCGCGCCCAGATAATCCTCGGGCACTATCCCGTGGGCTCGCGCCTGCCGCCGGAGCGCAACATGGCGGAAACCTACGGCGTCAGCCGCACCATCGTGCGCGAAGCCCTGCTGATGCTTGAACTGCAGGGCACCGTGGATATCCGTCAGGGTTCCGGGGTGTACGTGATGCGCATCCCCGAGGAGCACGAGAACGAGGAAGAGCGACTGTTAAAAAGCGATGTCGGCCCGTTTGAAATCCTGCAGGCACGCCAGCTGCTCGAAAGCAATATTGCCGCCTTTGCCGCCAAAATGGCCACCCGCGCGGATATCGACAACCTGCGTCGCATCATCGAGCAGGAGCAGCGGGCCATCGCTGCCAACGACAACAGCCAGGACAACAATAAGATGTTCCACCTGGTGCTGGCGGGGGCCACGCAAAATCAGATGCTGCTGGCGACCGTCGAAAGCGTCTGGCACAACATGGACAGCAGCCCGCTGTGGCAGCAGTTTAACGTGCATATTGCCAGCCGGGCCTATCGCCTGAAGTGGCTCGGCGATCGCCAGACCATTCTGGCTGCGCTGCGCCGTCGCGACGTGATGGGGGCCTGGCAGGCGATGTGGCAACATCTGGAAAACGTGAAAAAGAGCCTGCTGGAGTTGTCTGACGAAGATGCCCCGGATTTTGACGGCTACCTGTTTGAATCCGTGCCTATTTTCCAGGGCAAACTGGTGTGAATATTCAACCGCTCTACAGGGCACCCCAACACGCTGAACAGGTCATCGACTGGCAGTGGCAGGCGTTTGGCGACGGACTGCCGCGTGAATTTTTTGCCAGCATTGTGGCCCACAGTCAGACCCCCGGCGCGCTGCCGTTGACCTTTATCGCCACCGAGGGCGAGCGGCTGCTCGGCACGGTGGGACTCTGGCGCTGCGATCTGATTACCCGCCAGGATCTCTTTCCGTGGCTGGCGGCGCTGTACGTGGATGAACCGGCGCGTGGACAAGGGCTGGCAGGGCAGCTGCAGCGACACGTGCAGGCGTATGCCGCCGAGGCCGGGCATCGCGACCTGCATCTCTGGTCGGCCTGTCGCGATTTTTATGAAGGTTACGGCTGGCATTACATCGGCGATGCGCTGGAGTACCCGAACAAAACAGTCCACCTCTATCGCTATTCGCTGGCGGATTCCGCCGGTGGCGTGACCGAGTGACGGCGCACCAGCGTCGGGCTGAAGATATGGGTCACGTCCGGCGGCAGGCGCTTATCGGCCAGTGACAGCGCCAGCTCGGCGGCCTGGGTTGCCATGGTGACAATCGGGTAACGCACGGTCGTCAGGCGCGGGCGCACGTAGCGAGAAATCAGAATGTCATCGAAGCCAATCAGCGAAATCTCACCTGGAATATCAATGCCATTGTCGTTTAACACCCCCATCGCTCCGGCCGCCATCGAGTCGTTGTAGCAGGCGACGGCGCTAAAGTTGCGTCCGCGTCCCAGCAGCTCCGTCATCGCCTGTTCGCCGCCGCTCTCATCGGGTTCACCGTAGGTCACCAGTCGATCGTTACAGGGCAGGCCGTTTTCGCGCAGGGCATCATAGTAGCCCTGCAGACGATCGTCGGCGTCGGAAATGGGGTGATTCGAGCACAGATAGCCGATGCGGGTATGCCCCTGCTGGATCAGATGGCGGGTGGCGAGCCAGGCGCCGTAGCGGTCGTCGAGCGCCACGCAGCGCTGTTCGTAGCCGGGGATTATGCGGTTGATGATCACCATGCCGGGGATCTGCTTCATCAGATGCACCAGCTCTTCATCGGTCAGCTTTTTAGCATGCACCACCAGCGCTGCACAGCGGTGACGAATCAGCTGCTCAATGGCCTGACGCTCTTTGTGTTCGTTGTGATAGCCGTTGCCGATCAGCAGAAAATTGCCGGTCTGATAGGCGACCTGCTCCACGGCTTTGACCATCGCCCCGAAGAACGGATCTGAGACATCCCCGACCACCAGCCCGACGGTGTCGGTAGACTGCTGAGCAAGCGCCCGGGCGTTGGCGTTGGGGTGATAGTTGAGCGATTCCATGGCAGTGAGCACCGCCTTTCGGGATGTCTCGCTGGCCTTCGGTGAGTCATTGATGACACGCGAAACGGTGGCGACAGAAACACCAGCCAGCCGGGCCACATCCTTAATTGTCGCCATTCGATACCTTCTCTTTGGGGTAAGCGTTTACACACCAACTAGTGTTGCGGAAAAGCGAGGTCTATTCAAGCTTGCGGCCTAGGGGCAATCCACAAACGTGATGCACCCCATAGGAAAGCGTGTAATCGTTACACAGCGAAGCGTAACAGAAGAATGTTAATCGGAATCATTAGTTACACTTTGCCTCAGGCTGTTGCTTTTTCCCGCTGGTGAAGCAGGGGGGTAAACGCCACAATCAAGATCCCAGAGGTATTGATTGGTGAGAATTCTTAGTACGTACTGCGTACTCATCACTTGCACCAACCTGCGCAGATGCGCAGGTTTTTTTTTGTCTGAACACAGCTGTCGCCCCTGCTACACTTCTCGTGTAATCTGCCACAATTTTCCGCCACCCGACAAATTGACTGGCACAGGGAGTTGAAATGCTATTTGGGTTCTTCCGCACGCTGTTCCGTATCCTCTTTCGTGTGCGTCTGACTGGCGACACCCGGTCATTACACGCCGATCGCGTTCTTATTACCCCTAATCACGTCTCTTTTATTGATGGCATCCTGCTGGCGCTGTTTTTACCCGTGCGTCCGGTGTTTGCGGTCTATACCTCCGTCAGCCAGCAGTGGTACATGCGCTGGCTGACAAAGCTGATTGATTTTGTTCCGCTCGATCCTACTAAACCCATGATGATCAAACATCTGGTGCGCCTGATCGAGCAGGGCCGTCCGGTGGTGATCTTCCCCGAGGGGCGGATCTCGATCACCGGTTCGCTGATGAAAATTTATGACGGAGCGGGCTTTGTGGCGGCGAAATCCGGCGCAACGGTGGTGCCGCTGCGTATCGAAGGGGCCGAGCTGACCCACTTCAGCCGCCTGAAAGGGCGGGTGAAGCAGCGTCTGTTCCCGCGCATTACCCTGCATCTGCTGCCCCCGACCTCGCTGCCGATGCCCGAGGCACCCCGCGCCCGCGATCGGCGTAAAATCGCCGGTGAAATGCTGCATCAGATAATGATGGAAGCCCGGATGGCGGTGCGCCCGCGCGAAACGCTGTATGAGTCGCTGCTGACGGCGATGTCTCGCTTTGGCGCAAAGAAACACTGTATCGACGACATTAACTTCGCCCCCGACACCTACCGCAAGCTGCTGACCAAGACCTTGTTTGTCGGGCGTATTCTTGAAAAATACAGCCAGCAGGGCGAAAAGATTGGCCTGATGCTGCCCAATGCGGGCATCAGCGCGGCGGTGATTTTTGGTGCCGTCTCGCGCGGACGCATCCCGGCGATGCTGAACTACACCGCCGGGGTCAAAGGGCTGAGCAGCGCCATTACTGCCGCGCAGATCAACACGGTCTTTACCTCACGCACGTTCCTCGATAAAGGCAAGCTCTGGCACCTGCCGGAACAGCTTACCCAGGTGCGCTGGGTGTTCCTGGAAGATCTCAAAGCCGAGGTCACCACCGGTGACAAGCTGTGGATCTTTGCTCATCTGCTGGCCCCGCACCTGGCGCAGGTAAAACAGCAGCCGGAAGATGCGGCCATTATCCTGTTTACCTCCGGCTCCGAAGGGAACCCGAAGGGAGTCGTGCACAGCCACAAAAGCCTGCTGGCTAACGTCGAACAGATAAAAACCATCGCCGATTTCACCGCCGACGACCGCTTTATGTCGGCGCTGCCGCTGTTCCACTCCTTCGGTCTGACGGTGGGCCTTTTCACCCCGCTGCTGACCGGTGCGGAGGTGTTTCTCTATCCCAGCCCGCTGCACTACCGCATTGTGCCGGAGCTGACCTATGACCGTAACTGTACGGTGATTTTTGGCACCTCCACCTTCCTCGGGCATTACGCGCGTTTCGCCAATGCGTATGACTTCCACCGTGTGCGCTACGTGGTGGCCGGGGCGGAAAAACTGCAGGAGAGCACTCGCCAGCTGTGGCAGGACAAGTTTGGCCTGCGCATTCTGGAAGGTTACGGCGTGACCGAGTGTGCGCCGGTGGTCTCTATTAACGTGCCGATGGCGGCGAAGCCCGGCACGGTCGGGCGCATATTACCGGGAATGGACGCACGGCTGCTGGAAGTGCCGGGTATCGAAGAGGGCGGTCGCCTGCAGCTGAAAGGCCCGAACGTGATGAACGGCTATCTGCGGGTGGAAAACCCCGGCGTGCTCGAAGCGCCAACGGCGGAAAACGCCCAGGGTGAGGTGGAAAGCGGCTGGTATGACACCGGCGACATCGTGCGCTTCGACGAGCAGGGCTATGTGCAGATCCAGGGCCGGGCCAAACGCTTTGCCAAAATCGCGGGCGAGATGGTGTCGCTGGAGATGGTCGAGCAGCTGGCGCTGTCGGTCTCGGCTGACAAAATGCACGCGACAGCGGTAAAAGCCGATGCCAGTAAAGGCGAGGCGCTGGTGCTGTTTACCACTGACAGCGAGCTCACGCGCGAACAGTTGCTCCAGCAGGCGCGCGAGCACGGTATCCCGGAGCTGGCCGTACCGCGTGATATTCGCTATCTGAAGCAACTTCCGCTGCTGGGCAGCGGCAAACCGGATTTTGTCACCCTGAAAGGCATGGTTGAACAGGCGGAGTCGCATCATGAGTGAGTCAGCACCCACTAACACCTCCATCTGGTCGAAAGGGATGATGGCGGTTACCGCCGCGCAGTTCCTCTCGGCCTTTGGCGATAACGCGCTGCTGTTTGCTACCCTGGCGCTGCTGAAGTCGCAATTTTACCCGGACTGGAGCCAGCCGATCCTGCAGATGGTGTTTGTCGGAGCTTACATCGTCTTTGCGCCCTTTGTTGGCCAGGTGGCGGACAGCTTTGCCAAAGGTCGGGTGATGATGTTTGCCAACAGCCTGAAACTGCTGGGGGCGGCCAGTATCTGCATCGGGGTGAACCCGTTTATCGGCTACACGCTGGTGGGGATCGGGGCTGCGGCCTATTCACCTGCCAAATACGGCATCCTGGGGGAACTCACCACCGGCGATAAGCTGGTTAAAGCCAACGGTCTGATGGAGTCGTCGACCATTGCGGCGATCCTGCTGGGCTCGATGGCCGGCGGCATTCTGGCGGACTGGCATGTGCTGGCCGCGCTGGGCGTGTGCGCCGTGGTGTATGCCGGGGCAGTGGTGGCGAACCTGTTTATTCCTAAGCTGCCGGCGGCACGTCCGGGCCAGTCCTGGCGCTTCACTCCCATGACTGCCAGCTTCTTTAACGCCTGCCGGGTGCTGTGGCATAACGGCGAAACCCGTTTCTCACTGATTGGCACCAGCATGTTCTGGGGGGCGGGGGTCACGCTGCGCTTCCTGCTGGTACTGTGGGTGCCGACGGTGCTGGGGATCACGGACAACGCCACGCCTACCTATCTCAATGCGATGGTCGCGGTGGGGATCGTCGTCGGTGCGGGTGCAGCGGCAAAGCTGGTGACGCTGCAAACGGTCGCCCGCTGCATGCCTGCTGGGGTGCTGATTGGCGTGGTGGTGCTGCTGTTCTCGTTGCAGCACGCGCTGTTACCGGCGTATGCGCTGTTGTTCCTGATGGGGATCCTCGGCGGGTTCTTCGTGGTGCCGCTTAACGCCCTGCTGCAGGAGCGCGGCAAGCGTACCGTCGGGGCAGGCAATGCCATTGCGGTGCAAAATCTGGGTGAAAACGCCGCCATGCTGCTGATGCTGGGCGTTTACTCGCTGGCCGTGAAAGTGGGCGTGCCGGTAGTGGGCATTGGCGTCGGGTTTGGTGGGTTGTTTGCCCTGGCGATCGCGGCGCTGTGGGTGTGGCAGCGACGTCGATAAAAAAATGCCGGGTGGTGGCTTCACCTGACCCGGCCTAGGGTCTGGGAGAGGGCGCAAACATTAAAAAAGGCAACTGACGTTGCCTTTTTGCTTTTATTACGGAGCGGGATAGGTATACACCTGATGCACCGCTTCAATCTCCGCTAACACCTCTTCGCTCAGCTCCAGATGGAAACTTTCCACGTTGGTTTTCAGCTGCGCCATGCTGGTTGCGCCCAGCAGAGTGCTGGCCACAAACGGCTGACGACGGACAAAGGCCAGCGCCATCTGCGCCGGATCGAGCCCGTGGCGTCTGGCGATATCCACATAGGCCGCTACCGCTTTCTGCGTCTGCTCACCGCTGTAGCGGGTGAAGCGGCTGAACAGCGTATTACGCGCGCCTGCAGGCTGTGCGCCGTTGAGGTACTTACCGGTCAGCGTGCCAAAGCCCAGGCAGGAGTACGCCAGCAGCTCGACGCCTTCATACTGCGTGACTTCTGACAGCGCCACCTCATAGCTGCGGTTCAGCAGGCTGTACGGATTCTGGATGGTCACGATGCGCGGCAGGTCGTGCTTATCCGCCAGATGCAGATAGCGCATCACACCAAAAGCCGTTTCGTTAGAGACGCCAATATAGCGAATCTTCCCGGCGCGCTGGCATTCGGTCAGCGCTTCCAGCGTTTCCAGCAGCGTCACCACCGGCGCGCCGTCGCTCCAGCTGTAGCCCAGCTTGCCAAAGCAGTTGGTCGGACGCTGCGGCCAGTGCACCTGATAGAGGTCGAGATAATCGGTCTGCAGGCGCTTAAGGCTGTCATCCAGCGCTGCGCGGATATTCTTGCGATCGAGGATTTGATTCGGGCGGATACCGGTGTCATTAAGGCGGGAAGGGCCGCTGACCTTAGAGGCAACAATCAGCTTTTCGCGGTTGCCGCGTTTCGCCAGCCAGTTGCCGACGTAAGTCTCGGTTAATCCTTGGGTCTCCGGGCGCGGCGGCACGGGGTACATTTCAGCGACGTCGATCAGGTTGATGCCCTGGCTGACGGCGTAATCGAGTTGTTCATGGGCATCGGCTTCGCTATTTTGTTCACCGAATGTCATCGTGCCCAACCCCAGTTGGCTTATCTCAAGAGAACTATGGGGGATACGGTGATAATGCATAGCCGGCTTCCTTATTGGACATGTTAACGGCGTCAGGAACCTCCCGACAGCGGGATATAAACATGGCAGAGGGGAAGCAAAAGGGGAAGAGAAAAATCAAAAGGCCAGCCAGCCGCTGACCTTACGCATTATCGTTCGATAATTTGCGACACATCGTCGCGGTTGATCTGCATATTATTACCTTGCTGATCGCGGTAGCTGACCAGACCGGTATCATCGTCGACTTCGGGTTTGCCGTCGGTCAGGATCATGCGACCATCTTTGGTCGCCATGACGTAATCGCTACTACAACCAGAAACGGCAAACGCTAAACCAACAGCCGAGATTATCACTGCCCATTTTTTCATTTTTATCACCTCACCTGGTTCGTGTTAGATCTTAGTGTAGTAATAACTGCTGAGCGGGTTTCCCGAAAGAGGGAAAATCTTAAAAAGCCGCCAATTCTGTTAAAAACATCACAAATCGCGCCAAAAATCAGGTATTCAGCAAAAAGTGACGTGCTAACAGGGCACCCGTGAAGTTCTTTTTCAAATAAAACCCGCGCGGAAGCGTCAAAATTGGCTCGCCACGTGCGCCAATCGCCTCGGTAAGGGCTTTGCTGTTTGCCGCCTTTGGCCTGAGCTGCAGCACTTCGCCGTGGCGGGCCGTGATGCGTTCAACCTGACCGAGCACAATCATGTCCATCAGCTCTTCCCAGTCCAGCCGCAGCTGACGATCCTCTTCCTCATTCGGGCTCCAGATTAACGGTGCACCGACGCGCCTGGCCGCCAGCGGGATCGCGCGATCGCCTTCGACCGGCACCCACAGCACGCGCTTAAGCTTATGCCGCACATGGCTGCTTTCCCAGGTGATCCCCGTGTTGCCGGTGAGCGGCGCTACGCAGACGAACGTGGTCTCCAGCGGTCGGCCCTGGCCGTCGACCGGGATCGTTTTCAGCTCCACGCCCAGGGCAGCGAAATCCTGCTCGGGCTTGCTGCCTGCGCTGGCCCCCAGCCACAGTTCCAGCAACACCCCTGTCCAGCCTTTATCACGCTTAAGATCCGCAGGGATGGGCAGACCGGCAAGCGCGGCAAGCTCTCCCAGCGAGTAGCCCGCGAGACGTTGCGCCTGCTGCAGTAATGCCGCTTCCGTTTCGGGAGGAGAGGCCATCGGGACGAGGGGAAGCATGATAATTTATCCATTGGTTAAAAAATGAGCGGTAGTTTTCCACCGCACAGACAGAGTTTAACTTTTTCTTTTTGCTTGTGCCAGGTTGATGATTTATATATCTTTTTAGACAGTATTTTGTGGCAGGCCGCCCGTTGTACTTCAGGTTGTTCAAATCTGGTCACTGGCAATAAACAGGATCTTACACCTACTTATCCACAGAAAAGTGGGATAACTGGGAATAACCCCTACTACTGTTTCCATTTACAGCCTTGACGTGCGATGAAAATCGAAAAAATCGACAAAATGTGACTAACTTAGTGGCACAATCTGTGGATAAAACCGACGCTGCTCGATCTTTCATCAACGCGCAGATCTTTAGAGTGACCTGTATCACACTATACGATGTTTATTGCAATTTTATAACTTTAACTAAATGAAATATAAAGTTTTATTAAGTTAAGAAAATTCTGCATTATTCAGGGGGGTTTAGGTTGTCCATCGGTAATTCCGAACTTCTTCACAACTCTATCCACAGAAAAAGTGCATAAAATTGCGCTTCCGATCGCGCATCTGTTTATAACTATGATGATAATTGTGAGTTATTCAAATGTTATTCGGCTCCAGGCCCGTAAGAGAGTGGTTTACCGCCTCTCTGGAGTGTGAAACAATCATTCATATATCAGGTTTAGTTTGAGGTAGTCCGGTGATTGATGACGATGGCTACCGCCCGAACGTAGGTATCGTAATTTGTAATCGCCAGGGGCAGGTCATGTGGGCCCGGCGATATGGTCAGCACTCCTGGCAATTTCCCCAAGGGGGAATTAACCCGGGAGAGTCCGCAGAGCAAGCGATGTATCGGGAGCTGTTCGAAGAAGTTGGCTTAAGCCGTAAGGATGTCCGCATTCTGGCTTCGACCCGCAACTGGTTGCGTTACAAGTTACCGAAGCGTTTGGTGCGTTGGGACACAAAGCCGGTATGTATCGGCCAGAAACAGAAGTGGTTTCTTCTGCAATTGGTGAGCAGCGATGCGGATATCAATATGCAAACCAGCAGCACGCCTGAATTCGATGGCTGGCGCTGGGTCAGCTACTGGTATCCCGTTCGTCAGGTCGTGTCGTTTAAGCGCGACGTTTACCGCAGGGTGATGAAAGAGTTCGCAAGTGCTGTGATGATGCTTCAGGAGGCCCCTCCTAAGCCACAGAGCGCACCTGCCTGGCGACGTAAAAGAGGTTAAGCTACGCACATTATGCTCACCCGCCTGCGCGAAATAGTCGAGAAGGTGGCCAGTGCTCCACGGCTCAACGAGGCGCTGGATATTCTGGTCACTGACATCTGCCTTGCGATGGAAACCGAAGTCTGTTCGGTTTATCTGGCCGACCATGACCGCAGATGCTATTACCTGATGGCGACGCGCGGACTGAAAAAGCCGCGCGGTCGTACCGTCGCGCTCGCCTTTGATGAAGGCGTGGTGGGCCTGGTCGGGCGTCTGGCTGAACCCATCAACCTTGCCGATGCACAGAAACACCCCAGCTTTAAATATATCCCTGCAGTAAAAGAAGAACGCTTTCGGGCGTTCCTTGGCGTGCCGATTATCCAGCGCCGCCAGCTGCTTGGCGTGCTGGTGGTCCAGCAGCGCGAGCTGCGGCAATACGACGAAAGTGAAGAGTCTTTCCTCGTTACGCTGGCCACGCAAATGGCGGCGATCCTCTCTCAGTCTCAGCTAACGGCGCTGTTTGGCCAGTACCGGCAGACGCGTATTCGCGCCTTACCCGCGTCGCCTGGCGTGGCGATTGCCGAAGGCTGGATGGATGCCACCCTGCCGCTGATGGAGCAGGTTTACGAAGCGTCAACGCTGGATACCGCGCTCGAGCGCGAGCGTTTGACCGGCGCGCTGGAAGAGGCAGCTAACGAGTTTCGCCGCTACAGCAAACGTTTTGCCGCCGGTGCGCAGAAAGAAACCGCTGCCATTTTCGATCTCTACTCCCACCTGCTTTCCGATGCCCGGTTGCGTCGGGAGCTGTTTGCCGAAGTAGATAACGGCTCGGTCGCCGAGTGGGCAGTCAAAAAGAGCATCGAGAAATTCGCTGAGCAGTTTGCCACCTTAACCGACGGGTATCTGAAAGAGCGTGCCGGTGACCTGCGCACGTTGGGCCAGCGCCTGCTGTTCCATCTCGATGACACCATTCAGGGACCCAACACCTGGCCGCCACGCTTTGTGCTGGTGGCGGATGAACTGTCGGCCACTACCCTTGCGGAATTGCCGCAGGACAGGCTCGCCGGGATTGTGGTTCGCGACGGTGCGGCTAACTCCCATGCCGCCATTATGGTACGCGCGCTGGGGATCCCGACCGTCATGGGTGCGGATATCCAGCCGTCGGCGTTGCACCACCGCACGCTGGTGGTGGACGGCTATCGCGGCGAACTGCTGGTCGATCCTGAACCGGTCCTGCTGCAGGAGTACCAGCGGCTTATCAGCGAAGAGAATGAGCTGAGCCGTCTGGCCGAAGACGACGTGAACCAGCCTGCGGCGCTCAAAAGCGGCGAGCGGATCAAAGTGATGCTCAATGCCGGTCTCAGCCCGGAGCATGAAGAGAAGCTCGGCGGGCGCATCGATGGCATCGGACTCTACCGCACCGAAATCCCGTTTATGCTGCAGAGCGGCTTCCCCTCGGAAGAGGAGCAGGTGGCACAGTATCAGGGCATGTTGCAGATGTTCAACGACAAGCCGGTGACGCTGCGTACCCTTGACGTGGGGGCCGACAAACAGCTGCCGTACATGCCGATCAGCGAAGAAAACCCCTGTCTGGGCTGGCGCGGCATTCGTATCACCCTCGATCAGCCGGAGATCTTCCTCATCCAGGTGCGCGCCATGCTGCGCGCCAATGCCGCGACCGGGAACCTCAGCATTCTGCTGCCGATGGTGACCAGCATTGATGAAATCGACGAAGCCCGACGGCTGATCGAACGTGCCGGGCGCGAAGTCGAAGAGATGATCGGCTACGCAATCCCAAAACCCCGGCTGGGAGTGATGCTCGAAGTCCCGTCGATGGTCTTTATGCTGCCGCAGCTGGCTAATCGCGTTGACTTTATCTCGGTAGGCACCAACGATCTGACCCAGTACATGCTGGCGGTGGATCGCAACAACACCCGCGTGGCGAGTATTTACGATAGCCTGCACCCGGCGATGCTGCGGGCGCTGGCGATGATTGCCCGCGAGGCGCAAACCCACGGCATCGACCTGCGCCTGTGCGGCGAGATGGCGGGGGACTCCATGTGCGTGGCAATCCTGATTGGCCTCGGTTTCCATCATCTGTCCATGAACGGTCGCTCCGTGGCTCGCGTGAAATACCTGCTGCGCCACATTGATTTCGAAGAGGCGCAACTGCTGGCGACCCGCAGTCTCGAAGCCCAGCTGGCAACCGAAGTACGCCACCAGGTGGCGGCCTTTATGGAGCGTCGCGGAATGGGCGGTTTGATCCGCGGCGGACGTTAACAACGGGTATCCCTCAGCGCTGGGCTGAGGGATACAAACGTGCGACGTCTCTATACACATCTTTTACATCTCGGGCTCATCCTCCCCGCCCGCTTGTGCTATTATTCGCAACTTTGGAGCGCAGGTAACCCCTCGCGCACGTCTTTACCGCTGTCCACTTTCAGCGGAATATCAACATCTTGTGGTGACAGATGAACAGTGGCTATCTGCATTTTCCGGAATTCGATCCGGTCATTTTCTCAATTGGACCTGTAGCGCTTCACTGGTATGGCCTGATGTATCTGGTCGGGTTCGTCTTTGCTATGTGGCTGGCTGGCCGTCGCGCCAAACGCCCTGGCAGCGGCTGGACCAAAGACGAAGTTGAAAACCTGCTGTACGCAGGCTTCCTCGGCGTCTTCCTCGGTGGGCGTATCGGCTATGTACTGTTCTACAACTTCCCGGTGTTCATGAGCGATCCGCTCTATCTGTTCCGCGTCTGGGATGGCGGCATGTCCTTCCACGGCGGCCTGATTGGCGTCATCCTGGTGATGGTGATCTTCGCGAAACGCACCAAACGTACCTTTTTCCAGGTGGCTGATTTTATTGCGCCACTGATCCCGTTTGGGCTGGGTGCCGGTCGTCTGGGCAACTTCATCAACGGCGAACTGTGGGGCCGTGTCGATCCGAGCGTGCCGTTTACCATGCTGTTCCCGCAGTCCCGTGCCGAAGATATTGCTCTGCTGCCTTCACATCCTGAGTGGCAGTCGCTGTTCGACACCTACGGTGCCCTGCCGCGCCATATGTCACAGCTGTACGAGATGGCGCTGGAAGGGGTGGTACTGTTTATCATTCTGAACCTGTTTATCCGCAAACCGCGTCCGACGGGCTCGGTATCTGGCCTGTTCCTGATTGGCTACGGCGCGTTCCGTATCATCGTGGAATTCTTCCGCCAGCCGGATCAGCAGTTCACCGGCGAGTGGGTGCAGTACATCAGCATGGGGCAGATCCTCTCTATTCCGATGATTGTCGCGGGTATCGCGATGATGGTCTGGGCGTACCGTCGTCCACAGCAACAGGTCTCCTGAGTCATCATGAAACAGTATCTTGAACTGATGCAAAAAGTGCTCGATGAGGGCACGGCGAAAAACGATCGCACCGGTACCGGTACGACCTCCATTTTTGGCCACCAGATGCGCTTTAACCTGCAGGATGGCTTTCCGCTGGTGACAACCAAGCGCTGCCATTTGCGCTCGATTATTCATGAACTGCTCTGGTTCCTGCAGGGCGATACCAACATCGCGTATCTGCGTGAGAACAACGTCTCTATCTGGGACGAGTGGGCAGACGACAACGGCTCCCTGGGCCCGGTCTACGGCAAGCAGTGGCGCGCCTGGCCTACGCCGGATGGCCGCCATATCGACCAGATCACCACCGTGGTAAACCAGCTGAAAAACGATCCGGACTCGCGCCGTATTATCGTTTCTGCCTGGAACGTGGGCGAGCTGGACAAAATGGCGCTGGCCCCGTGCCACGCGTTTTTCCAGTTCTACGTGGCGGATGGTAAGCTCTCCTGCCAGCTGTATCAGCGCTCCTGCGATGTGTTCCTCGGCCTGCCGTTTAACATCGCCAGCTATGCGCTACTGGTGCATATGATGGCTCAGCAGTGCGATCTGGCGGTGGGTGATTTTGTCTGGACTGGCGGAGATACCCACCTGTACAGCAATCATATGGAACAGACCCATCTTCAGCTGTCCCGCGAGCCGCGTGCGCTGCCGAAGCTGGTCATCAAGCGTAAGCCGGAATCCATTTTCGACTACCGCTTTGAAGACTTCGACATCGAGGGCTATGACCCGCATCCGGGCATCAAAGCCCCTGTGGCCATCTGATATCGCAATCCTGACATAACCGGCGCCTTGTGCGCCGGTTTTTTTATGCCCAAATTAGGGTTTTGCGAGCCTGTTTCCGGCTTGTGCGCAACGCGCTGCAAACCGCAAGAAAGTGCTGAACCCGCCTCGACAATCTCTGAACTGCGCCTCGAATTGCTGTTCGCGCCTCGCCACACTGGGGTCATGAAAAAGCAAAAGGGCTTTACGCTCATTGAAATGCTGGTCGCCGTCGCACTGATCGTTACGCTCAGCGCGACGGGGCTGTACGGCTGGCGACGCTGGCAGCAACAGCAGCAGCTCTGGCAGACGGCGCGCCAGGTGCGGGATTTTCTGGTGGTGTTGCGTAACGACGCCTGGCGACATAACCGGGATCACGTGGTGGCGCTAAAGCAGGACGGCCAGCAGTGGTGCCTGCTCAAAACCGATATCCTCGCGTGTCAGGCCGACAGCGCCTTTACGCTAATTCCGCTGTGGCCGGGCATTCACATCACCGAGATTACGCCCGCGCTGGGGTTTTATGGCCTGCGGGACACCGCCTGGGCAGGGCGAATTCGCCTGCAAAGCCAGGCTGGCGAATGGCTGATTATCGTCTCGGCCTGGGGGCGCATCCGTATGTGCAACGGCAAGGGAGGATTCGCATGCCTGTAACCCAGCAGGGATTTTCACTGACCGAAGTCCTGGTAGCGATGGCGATAAGCAGCGTCCTGCTGATGAGCGCGGCGCGGTTCTTACCCGGTTTGCAGCGAGCGATACTGCTGCAGACGCAGCAGCAGGAACTTGAAGAGGAGATCTGGCTGCGGATGGCCGGCATCGGGAAGCACCTGCAGCGGGCGGGCTACTGCGCGGGCAAGTGCCAGGGCGAGGCGCTAAAGATTGCCCAGGGCGGCGAATGCATCATTGTGCAGTGGGACGAGAACAGCAATGGCCGCTGGGAGACGACGCCCCCAACCGCTGCGGAACAGACGGGGTTTCGCCTCAACGATGGCGCACTGGAGACGCTGCGGGGTGCCACGCAGTGCAGCGGCAAAGGATGGGAGAGAGTGACCGATCCTGCCAGGATCACCGTGGTGCATTTTCAGGTGCAGCGCATCCTGCGGGCGGGGTTCGTGCCAGAGTTAAGCATCGCGTTAGGTGCCTCTCTCAAAGGCGCGCGTGGCGGTAACCTTGAGGCGCATCATCGTGTCACCGGGTTTAACTTATGAGCCGCCAGCAGGGGATGTCGTCGCTGGCGCTGGTGCTCCTGCTATTAATGCTGGGCAGCTTGATGCTGACTGGACTCAACCAGCAGCTTGATGCCCTGATGCGCATTGTCAGGGCCGACCGCCAGGCCATTTATCATCAGGCGACAGCCCAGTCGGCGCTGGAGTGGGGCAGAACGCTTCCCTGGCCGACGGATGCGGACGCAGCATGCCAGCAGCATCCGCAGCAGCCGTGGCGCACCTGCCTGCGTATCCTGGCGCAGCGCGCCGTGCTTATCGCCAGCAGTGGTGGCATCACGCTGTGGCGGTTGGGGGAGGTGACCACCGAAGGGGTTGTTTTTATGCCGCACGGCTGGAGTGATTTTTGCCCGCTTAAGGAGAGTGCGCTGTGTCAGCAACCGTAGCGAAACAGCAGGGGTTTAGCATTGTGGAAGTGTTACTCGCTATGATGCTGATGGTTATCGTGGTCACTGCGCTTGCGGGCTATCATCGTGTTTTAGCCAGCCGGTTCGTGGCGCTGGAGCAGTACCGCCAGGTCTGGCGCCAGGTCTGGAATCAGTCGCAGCTCACGCCCGCAGAATCCCCCGCGGGCTGGCAGGTGAACCGAATGCAGACAACACAGGCCGGATGTGTCAGCATCTCGGTCACACTTATTTCTCCTCTGGGTCGGCGGGGTCAGATGACACGCCTGCACTGCCCGGTTAGCCAGTAGTTGGGAGCAGCAATGTTAAGGGTCTACCACTCAAACCGTCTGGACGTGCTGGAAGCGCTGATGGAATTTATTGTTGAGCAACAGCGGCTCGACGATCCCTTTGAACCGGAAATGATCCTGGTTCAGAGCACCGGTATGGCGCAGTGGCTGCAGATGTCCCTTTCACAAAAGTTTGGTATTGCCGCCAATATCGACTTCCCGCTGCCCGCCAGCTTTATCTGGGATATGTTTGTCCGCGTGCTGCCAGAGATCCCGAAACAGAGCGCATTCAACAAGCAGAGCATGAGCTGGAAGCTGATGTCGCTGCTGCCCGAGATGCTGCCGCAGGATGAATTCACCATGCTGCGCCACTACCTCAACGACGATACCGACAAGCGGAAGCTGTTCCAGCTGGCGTCGCGGACGGCAGATCTCTATGACCAGTATCTGGTCTATCGCCCGGAATGGCTGACGCGCTGGGAAGCAGGCGAACTGATCGATGGCCTCGACCAGGCACAAATCTGGCAGGCTCCGCTGTGGAAGGCGCTGGTCGAACACACCGAAAAGCTGGGCCAACCCCAGTGGCACCGTGCAAATCTCTACGATCGTTTTATCACCACGCTGGACACAGCAACCGAGACGCCCGCCGGGCTGCCGTCGAGGGTCTTTATCTGCGGCATCTCCGCCTTGCCGCCGGTCTATCTGAAGGCGCTGAATGCGCTGGGCAGACACATTGATATCCATATTCTGTTCACCAACCCCTGCCGCCATTACTGGGGCGATATTCAGGATGCCCGCTGGCTGTCCCGGATTGTGACGCGCCAGCGTCGCCGCCTGTTTGATGAACGCACGGTGCCGCTGTTTAAAGACAGCAGTACGGCGGAGCAGCTCTTTGACGACGAGGGTGTGCAGAACTTACCTAACCCGCTGCTGGCCTCGTGGGGAAAGCTGGGGCGCGACTATATTTACATGCTCTCCGAACTGACCGCTTCCGGTGAAGGGGATGTGGATGCCTTTGCCGACATCACCCCGGACAGCCTGCTGCATAACGTGCAGCTGGATATTCTGGATCTTGAGAAGCGCTCGGTGGAGGGCGTCAATGCGACGGAGTTCGCCCGCAGCGACAGCAAACGCCTGCTGGACCCCGACGATCGCAGCGTGACGCTGCACCTTTGTCACAGCCCGCAGCGCGAAGTCGAAGTGCTGCATGACAAACTGCTGGCGATGCTGGAAGACGATCCTGAGCTCACGCCGCGCGATATCGTGGTGATGGTGGCCGATATCGACAGCTACAGCCCCTATATTCAGGCCGTGTTCGGCAGCGCCACCGGCGATCGCTATCTGCCGTTTGCGATATCGGACCGGCGCGCGCGCCAGTCGCATCCGGCGCTGCAGGCCTTTGTCAGCCTGCTTTCCCTGCCAGACAGCCGCTTTGTTCCTGAAGACGTGCTGGCGTTGCTGGATGTTCCGGTGCTGGCGGCTCGCTTTGATATTGATGAAGACGCCCTGCGCTACCTGCGCCAGTGGGTCAACGAGTCAGGCGTGCGCTGGGGGATGGATGACGACAACGTGCAGGAGTTTGAGCTACCCGTCACCGGCCAGCACACCTGGCAGTTTGGCCTGACGCGCATGCTGCTCGGCTATGCCATGGAGAGCAGCCAGGGAGAATGGAATGCCGTTCTGCCATATGATGAATCCAGCGGGTTAATCGCCGAGCTGGTGGGGCATCTGGCCTCGCTGCTGATGCAGCTTAACCGCTGGCGACGCGAGCTGATGCAGGCGCGACCGCTCGAGGCCTGGCTGCCGGTCTGCCGCGAGATGCTGAATGACTTCTTCCTGCCAGATCAGGAAACCGAAGCCGCGATGGCGCTCATTGAGCAGCAGTGGCAGGCCATTATCGAAGAGGGGCTCTCATCGCATTATGGTGAAGCGATCCCGCTGTCGCTGCTGCGCGATGAACTCACCCAGCGTCTCGATCAGGAGCGGATCAGCCAGCGCTTCCTGGCCGGACCGGTCAATATCTGCACCCTGATGCCCATGCGCTCCATTCCCTTTAAGGTCGTCTGCCTGCTGGGTATGAACGACGGGGTCTACCCGCGCGCGCTGGCGCCGCTGGGCTTCGATTTAATGAGTCATAAACCGCAGCGCGGGGATCGTAGCCGCCGGGATGATGACCGCTACCTGTTCCTCGAGGCGCTGATCTCCGCCCAGCAGCAGCTGTATATCAGCTATATCGGGCGCTCTATTCAGGATAACAGCGAGCGATTCCCCTCGGTGCTGGTGCAGGAGCTGGTCGACTATATCGGACAAAGTCACTACCTGCCGGGCGACGAAGCGCTTAACTGTGATGAAAGCGAACGGCGGGTGAAAGCGCATATCACCTGCTGCCACAGCCGGATGCCGTTTGACGCGGTGAACTATGAGCACAACGAGCAGCAGAGCTACGCCCGGGAGTGGCTCCCGGCGGCGAAGCGAGAAGGCGTGGCCCACAGCGATTTTATCCAGACCCTGGCGCCGCGGCAGGTTGATACCCTGGCCTTTGAACAGCTCCAGCGTTTCTGGGCCCATCCGGTGCGCGCCTTTTTCCAGATGCGTCTGCAGGTTAACTTCCGCTCTGAAGAGAGCGAGATCCCGGATGAAGAGCCGTTTACCCTTGAGGGGTTAAGCCGCTATCAGCTCAACCAGCAGCTGTTGAATGCGCTGGTGGAGCAGGAAGACGCGCAGGTGCTGTTCCGTCGCTATCGTGCGGCGGGCCAGCTCCCTTACGGTGCCTTTGGTGAAATTGCCTGGGATGCCCAGTGTCAGGAGATGCAGGCGCTGGCAGGCAGGGTGATTGAGTGCCGTCAGCCGGGCAAAAGCATGGAGATCGATCTTCACTGTAACGGCATCAATCTGACGGGCTGGCTGCAGCATGTGCAGGCGGATGGGCTGCTGCGCTGGCGGCCATCGATGCTCAGCGTTTCACAAGGTCTGCAACTTTGGCTGGAACACCTTGTCTACTGTGCGAGCGGCGGTGAAGGTGAAAGCCGGTTGTTCGTACGCAAAGACGGCGAATGGCGCTTCCCGGCGCTGCCCGCCGCGCAGGCGATGGAACATCTCTCACTGTTTATCGAAGGCTACAGGCAGGGGATGAATAAACCGCTGCTGTTGCTGCCAGAAAGTGGGGGGGCATGGATTAAAGCCTGTTATGACGCCACGAATGATGCCATGTTAACGGATGAGGCCACCCTGCAAAAAGCGCGCAGTAAATTTTTGCAGGCCTACGAAGGTAACATGATGGTGCGCGGCGAAGGGGAGGATGTCTGGTATCAACGCCTGTGGCGAACCCTTGAGCCAGAATACTTCGATGCCATCACCGAAGAGGCCCGGCGCTACCTGTTACCGCTGTATAGATTTAAATAGTCCTGACGTCTGTATAAAAATTGCGCAGATTTGGGCATTCATTTATGATGCCCATCTTGTCATGGACTGATGTACCGCCATTAAGAGATGCTGGCTTGCCCGGCACGAAGCGTGTTAATGATGATGTCCGTGATGAAGAGGTAGTGAATGTCAGGCAGCACCTTATTGAAAACGTTGGTTTTGTTCGTCGCCCTTTGGGCACCCCTCAGTCAGGCAAACACCGGTTGGCAACCCGTCCAGGAAACGATTCGCAAAAGCGATAAAGATACCCGTGAGTATCAGGCGATCCGTCTTGATAACGGGATGATCGTGCTGCTGGTGTCCGATCCGCAGGCCGTTAAATCCCTGTCGGCGCTGGTCGTGCCGGTCGGCTCGCTGGAAGATCCTGACTCTCATCCTGGCCTTGCGCACTATCTCGAGCACATGACCCTGATGGGCTCAAAGAAGTACCCGCAGCCTGACAGCCTTGCCGAATTTTTAAAAATGCACGGTGGCAGCCACAACGCCAGCACCGCGCCGTACCGTACGGCTTTTTATCTTGAAGTGGAAAACGATGCGCTGGAAGGCGCAGTCGATCGTCTTGCGGACGCCATTGCCGCGCCGCTGCTGGATAAAAAATATGCCGATCGTGAGCGTAATGCGGTGAACGCCGAGCTGACCATGGCTCGCACCCGGGACGGGATGCGCATGGCCCAGGTCAGCGCAGAAACCATCAACCCGGCGCACCCTGGCTCGCGTTTTTCCGGTGGTAATCTCGAAACGCTGAGCGACAAACCTGACAGCCCGGTTCTTGATGCCCTGCACACCTTCCGCGACAAATTTTACTCCGCCAACCTGATGAAGGCCGTGGTGTACAGCAACAAACCGCTGCCTGAGCTGGCAACGCTTGCAGCCCAGACCTACGGTCGGGTGCCGAATAAAGATATCGCCAAACCGGAAACCACCGTTCCGGTGGTGACTGATGCGCAGAAAGGCTTAATCATTCATTACGTTCCCGCGATGCCGCGCAAGGTGCTGCGCGTCGAGTTTCGTATTGATAACAATACCGCCCAGTTCCGCAGCAAAACCGATGAGCTGGTGAACTACCTGATCGGCAACCGTAGCCCCGACACGCTCTCTGACTGGCTGCAAAATCAGGGGCTGGTGGAAGGCATTCGCGCCGATTCCGATCCTGTCGTCAACGGCAACAGCGGCGTACTGGCGATCTCCGCCACCTTAACTGACAAAGGGCTGGCTCATAGGGATGAAGTTGTCGCGGCCATTTTCAGCTATCTCTCACTGCTGCGTGAAAAGGGCGTGGATAAACGCTACTTTGACGAGCTGGCGCACGTGCTGGATCTCGACTTCCGCTACCCGTCGATCACCCGCGACATGGACTATGTCGAGTGGCTGGCTGATACCATGATCCGCGTGCCGGTCGTGCATACGCTGGATGCCGTTAACATCGCGGATCAGTATGATGCCGACGCGGTGAAAGCTCGTCTGGCGATGATGACGCCGCAGAATGCGCGTATCTGGTACATCAGCCCGAACGAGCCGCATAATAAAACCGCCTACTTTGTGAATGCCGAGTATCAGGTGGACAAAATCAGCGACAAAACCTTCGCCGACTGGCAGCAGAAGGCCGCCGGGATCGCACTCAAGCTGCCGGAACTGAACCCCTATATTCCGGACGACTTTACGCTGATCAAACCTGCGAAAGACTATCCGCAGCCGCAGCTGATTGTGGATGAGTCCAACCTGCGCGTGGTTTACACCCCGAGCCGCTATTTTGCCAGCGAGCCAAAAGCCAACGTCAGCATGGTGCTGCGTAACCCCCAGGCGATGGACAGCGCCAAAAATCAGGTGCTGTTTGCCCTGAACGACTATCTGGCGGGGATCGCGCTGGATCAGCTCAGCAACCAGGCGGCGGTAGGTGGGATCAGCTTCTCCACCAATGCCAACAATGGCCTGATGCTCAATGCCAACGGCTACACCCAGCGTTTACCGCAGCTGTTCGAGGCGCTGCTGAACGGGTATTTCAGCTACACCGCAACCGATGATCAGCTGGCGCAGGCGAAATCCTGGTATACCCAGATGATGGACTCTGCCGAGAAGGGCAAAGCCTTCGACCAGGCCATTATGCCGGTGCAGATGCTGTCGCAAATTCCTTATTTCCAACGCGAAGAGCGCCGGGCGCTGCTGCCTTCCATCACGCTGCAAGAGGTGATGGCGTATCGGACAGCCCTGAAAACCAACGCCAGACCGGAGTTTCTGGTCGTCGGTAACATGAGTGAAGATCAGGCCAAAACGCTGGCGCAAAACGTCCGCACCCAGCTGGGTGCCAACGGTAACGAATGGTGCCGTAACGAGGACGTGCTGGTGGATAAACAGCAGAACGTCATTTTCGAGAAAGCAGGCAGCAGCACCGATTCTGCGCTGGCGGCGGTGTTTGTCCCGACGGGCTATGACGAATATGCCAGCTCGGCGTACAGCGCGGTGTTAGGGCAAATCGTTCAGCCTTGGTTCTACAGCCAGCTGCGCACCGAAGAGCAGCTCGGCTATGCGGTGTTTGCCTTCTCCATGAACGTTGGCCGCCAGTGGGGAATGGGCTTCCTGCTGCAAAGCAGCGATAAGCAGCCAGCCTACCTCTGGGATCGTTTCCAGGCCTTCTTCCCGCAGGCAGAAGCGAAGCTGCGGGCCTTAAAGCCTGAAGAGTTTGCGCAGATCCAGCAGGCCGTCATTACACAGGTCACTCAGCCGCCGCAAACCCTCGGCGAAGAGGCCTCGAGGATCAGCAAAGATTTTGATCGGGGTAATATGCGCTTCGATTCGCGTGATAAAGTAGTGGCCGAGATCAAACAGCTCACGCCGCAGAAAGTGGCCGACTTCTTCCACCAGGCGGTGGTTGCCCCACAGGGGATGGCTATCCTGTCGCAGGTGTCCGGTAGCCAAAGTAAGCAAGCCACAGATACCCAGCCTAAAGGCTGGACCGTCTGGAAGAGCGTGAGTGAATTGCAGCAATCTATGCCCAGGAGTAAGAACGAATGACCGATACCGCTGAGTCCCTTGACCCCCTCCGTTTACCGTTACAGGGGGAACGATTGATAGAGGCCTCAGCGGGAACCGGAAAAACCTTCACCATCGCGGCACTCTATCTGCGACTGTTGCTCAAACTGGGCGACAGCGCAGCCTTTTCCCGCCCCCTGAGCGTGGAAGAGCTGCTGGTGGTGACCTTCACCGAAGCCGCAACAGAAGAGCTGCGCGGACGTATCCGCGCCAACATTCATGAGCTGCGCATCGCCTGTCTGCGGCAAAGCACCGATAACCCCCTTTATGCACGTCTGCTGGATGAGATCGTCGATAAACAGCAGGCGGCGGCGTGGCTGCTGCTGGCCGAACGGCAAATGGACGAGGCCGCAGTGTTCACTATTCACGGTTTCTGCCAGCGCATGCTCAGCCTTAATGCGTTTGAGTCCGGGATGCTGTTTGAGCAGCAGCTGATCGAAGATGAGTCTGCGTTACGCTATCAGGCCTGCGCGGACTTCTGGCGTCGCCACTGCTATCCGCTGCCGCGCGATATTGCCGAAGCGGTACACGAATTGTGGAAAGGCCCGGAAGCGCTGCTGCGGGCTATCGATCGCTATCTGCAGGGTGAAGCCCCCGTCATTAAATCACCGCCACCGGCGGATGAAACGCTGGCCTCCCGCCATGAGAAGATCGTCGCCCTTATCGTCGGGATGAAACAAAAGTGGACTGACAGCGTGGGCGAAATCGACGCCGTTATCGAAAATTCCGGCATCGACCGGCGCAAGTTTAACCGTGGCAATCAGGCAAAATATGTCGAACGTATTACCGCCTGGGCGCAGGAAGAGAAGCACAGCTATCAACTGCCTGACGCGCTGGAAAAGTTCTCTCAGACCTTCCTGGCGGAACGCACCAAGGCAGGCGGTGTGGTGCCGGAACATCCTCTGTTTTCCGCTATCGACACCCTGCTGGCCGAGCCGCTGACCCTCAACGATCTGATGATCACCCGCGCGCTGGCGGAGATCCGTGAAGCGGTTGCGCGCGAAAAACGCCGCCGCGGCGAGCTGGGCTTTGACGATATGTTAAGCCGCCTTGACGCGGCCCTGAACAGTGAGAACGGCGACGCGCTGGCGGCGGCGATCCGGGGTCGTTTCCCGGTGGCGATGATTGATGAATTTCAGGATACCGATCCCCAGCAGTACCGCATTTTCCGCCGCATCTGGCGCCAGCAGCCGGACACCGCGCTGCTGCTGATTGGCGATCCCAAACAGGCAATCTATGCGTTTCGCGGCGCGGACATCTTCACCTACATGAAGGCGCGTGGCGAAGTCGCCGCCCATTACACCCTCGACACCAACTGGCGCTCTGCACCGGGAATGGTCGAGAGCGTGAACAGCCTGTTTTCGCAGATGAACGATGCCTTTATGTTCCGTGAAATCCCCTTCCAGCCGGTTAAATTCGCCGCTAAAAATGCCGGACTGCGCTTTGAACTGCGCGGTGAAACACAGCCTGCGATGAATGTCTGGCTGATGGAGGGCGAAGGCTGCGGCGTCGGGGATTATCAAGCCTTTATGGCCCAGCACTGCGCGGCGCAAATCCGCGACTGGCTCAGCGCGGGCGTACGCGGCGACGCGATCCTGTACCGGGGCGATGAAGCCCAACCGGTAAAAGCATCCGACATTACGGTGCTGGTGCGCAGCCGTCTGGAAGCGGCACTGGTGCGTGACGCGCTGACCCTGCTGCACATCCCGTCGGTGTATCTCTCCAATCGCGACAGCGTATTTGAAACCCTGGAGGCGCAGGAGATGCTCTGGCTGCTGCAGGCGGTGCTGGCGCCCGAGCGCGAAAGCACCTTGCGCAGCGCGCTGGCAAGCTCGATGCTCGGCCTGACCGCGCTCGACATCGATACCCTTAACAACAATGAAGAACTGTGGGATGAGGCGGTGGAAGAGTTCACCCGCTACCGCGAACGCTGGCAGAAGCGCGGGGTGATGGCGATGCTGCGCGACATCATGACCCGGCGCAACATCGCCGAAAACATGCTGGCAACTGCCGGGGGCGAACGCCGACTGACCGATATTTTGCACATCAGCGAGCTGTTGCAGGAGGCAGGAACCCAGCTGGAGAGTGAACACGCCCTCGTGCGCTGGCTGGCGCAGCACATCGCCGATCCGAACAGCAATGCTTCCAGTCAGCAGATGCGCCTTGAAAGCGACAAACATCTGGTCAAAATCGTCACCGTCCATAAATCGAAAGGGCTGGAGTATCCGCTGGTGTGGCTGCCGTTTATCGCCAATTACCGCGTACAGGACCAGGCCTTTTATCACGATCGTAAAACCTTTGAAGCGGTGCTCGACTTAAGCCAGGCCGACGACAGCGTAGAGCTTGCCGAAGCCGAGCGGCTGGCGGAAGACTTACGCCTGCTGTACGTGGCGCTGACGCGTTCGGTGTGGCACTGCAGCTTAGGTGTCGCGCCGCTGTTTCGTCGTCGCGGCGACAAATCGGGCGAAAGCGATTTTCATCTGAGCGCACTCGGGCGGCTGATCCAGCAGGGCGAGCCGAAAGACGCGGCGGGCCTGCGTCAGTGCCTGCAAACCCTGTGCAATGAGCACATTGCGCTGCAGGTGGCCGGAGTCGCCGACACCGCCCGCTGGCAGATGCCGGCACCGTTAATCCCGGATCTGCAGGCGCGGCAGATTGCCCGCGTGCTGTACGATGACTGGCGGGTAACCAGCTACTCCGGCCTGCAGCAGCACGGGCACAGCGTCGCCCAGGATCTGATGCCGCGGCTCGATGTCGACGCCGCGGGCGTTGGCGACGTGGCGCAGGAGCCGGAGCTGACCCCGCACCAGTTCCCGCGTGGTGCGTCGCCGGGCACCTTTTTACACAGCCTGTTTGAAGAACTCGATTTTACGCAACCTGTCGACCCGGAGTGGATGCTGGAGATGCTGCAAAAAGGCGGCTATGACGCCCGCTGGGAGCCGGTCCTGACCGGGTGGATCAACCAGGTTCTGCAAGCACCGCTTAACGAAGAGGGGATCGCCCTGAACCAGCTTCGCGAAGCGGACAAGCAGGTGGAGATGGAATTTTATCTGCCCATCGCCGGGCCGTTGACCGCCGATGCGCTGGATGCCTTGATCCGTGAGTACGATCCGCTGTCGCAGGACTGCCCGCCGCTCGATTTCCGCCAGGTGCGCGGAATGCTGAAAGGCTTTATTGACCTCGTGTTCCGTCACAACGGCCGCTACTACCTGCTGGACTACAAATCCAACTGGCTGGGGGCAGACAGCGAGTCTTATACCCCGCAGGCGATGGCCAAAGCGATGCAGTCTCACCGCTATGATCTGCAATATCAGCTCTATACCCTGGCGCTGCACCGCTACCTGCGTCACCGCATTGCTGACTACGACTATCAGCAGCATTTCGGCGGCGTTATCTACCTCTTTTTACGCGGGGTGGACGGCAGCGCGCCGGGCGCAGGGTGCTTTGCCACCCGCCCGGATGAAGTGTTAATTGATCGCATGGACAGGCTATTTGCCGCCAGCAACGAGGAACTTGCGCAATGACGATGCAGAAACTGTTACTGGAAGCCGTAGAACAGCGGGTGCTGCGTCGCCTGGACGTGCAGTTCGCGATGATGGTGGCGAGTAACGATGAACCCGCCGTGATGCTGGCGGCGGCGCTGTTAAGTCGCGATGCGGGAGAAGGGCATGTCTGCCTGCCGCTGTCGCAGCTGCGGGCAGAGGCGAAAACCCCTGCGCTGCTGCAGGCCTGTTTTGCGCTACACGACGACGCGCTGGACTGGCCTCAGACGCTGCTGCGCTCGCCGGCGGTCAGTACCGGCGAGTTGCCCACGCCGCTGGTGCTGATTGGCGACAGACTCTATCTCAACCGGATGTGGCGCTACGAACGGGCGGTGGCCGGATTTTTTAGCGAGGCCAACCAGCCGTTGATGCATGACAGTCGCGAAATGCAGCGCACCCTGAACGCGCTGTTTACCTCTGACGAAGCCGTCAACTGGCAAAAGGTGGCGGCGGCGGTGGCGTTAACCCGCCGCATCTCGGTGATCTCCGGCGGACCGGGAACCGGTAAAACCACCACCGTCGCCAGGCTGCTGGCGGCGCTGATTCAGATGGCAGGGGAAGGGCGGTGCCGCATCAGGCTGGCGGCCCCCACCGGGAAAGCTGCCGCGCGCTTAACGCAGTCGCTGGGCGGGGCGCTGCAAACGCTGCCTCTGACCGACGGACAGCGCAAGCTGTTCCCGGCCGAGGCCAGCACGCTGCA
Organism: Leclercia sp.; assembly: GCA_049284415.1. Lineage (GTDB taxonomy): Bacteria > Pseudomonadota > Gammaproteobacteria > Enterobacterales > Enterobacteriaceae > Enterobacter. The sequence continues at coordinate 95,896 of JBAPXW010000019.1, read as the reverse complement.
CCGTCTGCTCGGCGCTCAGCCCGGCAGCCAGCGTCTGCGTTACCATGCTGGTAATCCGCTGCACCTGGACGTGCTGGTGGTGGACGAAGCCTCGATGATCGACCTGACGATGATGTCGCGCCTGATTGACGCTTTACCGTCCCATGCAAGGGTGATTTTCCTCGGCGATCGCGATCAGCTGGCCTCCGTAGAAGCGGGGGCGGTACTGGGTGATATCTGTACCTGGGCCAGCGCAGGCTTTACCGCCCAGCGCGCACAGGAGCTGTCTGAGCTGACCGGATGTCAGATGGAAGGCAACGTCAGCCCGGTGGCGGGCGCACTGCGCGACAGCCTGTGCCTGCTGCAAAAAAGCTACCGTTTTGGCAGCGATTCCGGTATCGGCAAGCTGGCAGCAGCGGTGAACCGCGGCGATCGGCAGGCCATGCGTGCGGTGTTTGACGGCGGGTTCAACGATATCGAGAAAAAGCAGCTGCAAAGTGGCGAAGAGTATCTGGCGATGCTCGAGGATGCTCTGCTGGGCTACCGGCATTTTCTCGACACCGTCCACCAGCAGGCCTCCGCAGAAGAGGTGCTGACCGCATTCGGTCGCTATCAGCTGCTGTGTGCCCTCCGCGATGGGCCCTTTGGCGTGGCCGGGCTCAACGAAAAGCTGGAGCAGGTGCTGGCGCAAAAGCGCCGGATCAGCCATCAGCCGTATTCCCGCTGGTTTGAGGGGCGGCCGGTGATGATTTCGCGCAACGACAGCGCGCTGGGGCTGTTTAACGGCGATATCGGGATTGCGCTGGATCGCGGCCAGGGATTGCGCGTCTGGTTCCAGATGCCGGACGGCAGCGTCAAGTCGGTCCAACCCAGCCGTCTGCCGGAGCATGAAACCGCCTGGGCGATGACGGTCCACAAATCTCAGGGCTCTGAGTTCGATCATGCGGCGCTGATCCTGCCGGTGCAGATGTCCCCCGTGGTGACCCGGGAGCTGGTGTACACCGCCATCACCCGCGCCCGTCAGCGGCTGTCACTGTACGCCGACGAAGGCGTGCTGGCGCAGGCCGTCACGACCCGTACGGAACGGCGCAGCGGCCTGAGTGCCATTTTTGAAGCGATGTAAGTCAGTCAAAAGCCGGGCGCGTGCCCGGCCTGAGGGGACGTTAACTTAAATCTGCCATCAGCACCTTTGAGCGGCGCTGATAGTTGTACATCTCTTTTTTGGACTCAGGCAGGGAATCGATATCCACCGGCGAGAAACCGCGTTCCTGGAACCAGTGGATGCTGCGGGTGGTGAGTACAAACAGTTTACTCAGGCCCTGCTGACGCGCCTGAACGGCGATCCTCTCCAGCAGCACCTCGCCGCGCGAAGAGCTGCGGTAGTCAGGATGCACGGCCACACAGGCCATTTCACCTATCTTCTCTTCCGGGAACGGATACAGTGCTGCACAGGCGATAGTGAGATTGTCGCGCTGAATAATCGTGAACTTGTCGATCTCCATCTCCAGCTGCTCGCGCGAGCGACGCACCAGAATCCCTTGCTGCTCCAGGGGGCGAATAAGCTCGAGGATCCCGCCGATATCGTTAATGGTGGCGCGGCGGATCTGCTCGGCGCTCTCCATGACGATCTGGGTACCGATACCGTCGCGGGAGAACAGCTCCTGCAGCAGGGCACCGTCTTCCTGGTAGCTGATTAAATGGCTGCGACGCACGCCGCTGCGGCAGGCTTTGACCGCCCCGCGCAGGAAACGTACCGTGCCGGAGTAGTAATCCCCTTGTTCTTCCAGCGCTTCAACCCGCGCCTGGGCTTCGTTAGGGAACAGCTCAGAGACGATATTCCCCAGCTCGTTGATCACCCCCTGCGAGGAGCAGAAGCCGATCATCTTCTCGGCCTTCAGCTTGATGGCAAGCTGGGTGGCAATCTCTTCCGACGTGAGGTTAAAGCTTTCGCCAGTGACGGAGACCGCAACCGGACCGGTCAGCACAATCGCACCACCATCCAGCTGGCGGTGGATGGCCTCTTCATCAATACGACGAATACGCCCGCTGTGGCAGTAATCCACGCCGTCGTCGACGCCAAGCGGCTGCGCAATGATAAAGTTGCCGCTGACGACGTTGATGTGTGCCCCCTGCAGCGGGGTGTTATTCAGGCTCATCGACAGCCGCGCGGTAATATCCAGCTGCAGCAGACCGGCAGCCTGCTTAACCAGCTCCAGCGTTTTGGCATCGGTGACGCGGGTGTGTTTATGGTAAAGGGGTTCGTGTTGATGAACGGACAGATTGGCTTCAATCTGCGGACGGGCGCCATAGACCACCACCAGGCGAATACCCAGGCTGTGCAGCAGGCCGATATCATTAACTATGCTGGAGAAGTTTTCATGCTCAATGGCTTCGCCACCCAGCATGATGACAAACGTTTTTCCCCGATGGGTATTGATATAGGGAACAGAATGGCGAAAACCCTGGACCAGTTCGATTCGACGTTCCTTCACCACGGCACAACCCCTTTAATGAATGTTTATTCGTAATTTTTGTATTTTTATTCGAATATTGCCTTGCGCGCAAGCCAAACTTTTTGCCGTAACAAAGAAAATCAGACCAAACCGTAGGTTAACGTATGATTGTTTACCCTTTTCTGGGTGACAGCTTATGCATCATTCGTTAAAGTTTTCGGTCAATTTGGACGTTATGAGAATTTATTCGATATCTTTGCTCGGGAGAAGCATGTCGGGATCCAGTAAAGCAGTAAGTCGTCGCCGCCTGTTACAAGGGGCCGGGGCCATGTGGTTGCTTAGCGTAAGTCAGGTGGGGCTCGCTGCCGTCAGTCAGGTGGTAGCGGTACGCGTCTGGCCATCGTCGACCTATACCCGCGTCACGGTCGAGTCAAACCGGATCCTGAACTATAAGCAGTTCGCGCTGAGCAATCCTGAGCGCGTGGTGGTGGATATCGAAGGCGTAAACCTGAACTCAGTTCTGAAAGGCATGAGCGCGCAGATCCGTGGCGACGATCCTTACATCAGGTCAGCGCGCGTCGGGCAGTTTGACCCGAATACCGTGCGGATGGTGTTTGAACTGAAGCAGAACGTGAAGCCGCAGCTGTTCGCTCTTGCGCCGGTAGCCGGTTTTAAAGAGCGTCTGGTGATGGATCTCTATCCGGCGAACGCGACCGATATCCAGGATCCGCTTCTGGCCTTGCTCGAAGATTACAACAAGGGCGATCTCGAAAAGCAGGTCCCGCCTGCGCAAAGCGGTCCGAAGCCGGGGAAAGCCGGACGCGATCGGCCGATTGTGATCATGCTCGATCCGGGTCACGGCGGGGAAGACTCCGGTGCGGTGGGGAAATACCACACGCGTGAAAAAGACGTGGTGCTGCAGATCGGCCGCCGTCTGAAGGCGTTGATCGACAGAGAAAGTAACATGCGCGCCTACATGACGCGCAACGAAGACGTCTTTATTCCGCTGAAGGTGCGGGTCGCCAAAGCGCAAAAGCAGCGCGCGGATCTGTTCGTCTCTATTCATGCGGACGCCTTTACCAGCCGTCAGCCCAGAGGATCGTCGGTGTTTGCGCTGTCGACCAAAGGGGCAACCAGTACGGCTGCAAAACTGCTGGCAGACTCGCAGAACGCCTCTGACCTGATCGGTGGCGTCAGTAAGAGCGGCGATCGCTATGTCGATCACACTCTGTTCGATATGGTGCAGTCGCTGACCATCACGGACAGCCTGAAGTTTGGTAAAGCGGTGCTGGGTAAACTGGGCAGGGTGAATAAACTGCATAAGAACAGCGTCGAGCAGGCGGGGTTTGCGGTGCTAAAAGCGCCGGATATCCCGTCGATTCTGGTCGAAACGGCGTTTATCAGTAACGTGGAAGAGGAGCGCAAGCTCAAAACGGCGGCGTTCCAGCAGGAAGTGGCGGAGTCGATTCTGGCGGGGATTAAGGCGTACTTCTCTGACGGGGCGACGTTAGCCAGAAGAGGATAATCAGGATGCCGGGTTAACGCCCGGTAAAATGACAAACTGCAGATACAAAAAAACACCCTTGAGGGTGTTATTTGTTTTAAGAAGTATTGGTTGCGGGGGCCGGATTTGAACCGACGACCTTCGGGTTATGAGCCCGACGAGCTACCAGGCTGCTCCACCCCGCGTCCGTCTTTCTACTCTGTAGAAAAATACTTCATCAAATTTTAATTGGTTGCGGGGGCCAGATTTGAACTGACGACCTTCGGGTTATGAGCCCGACGAGCTACCAGGCTGCTCCACCCCGCGTCCGTGGATGCGCACTATACTCGGATGACTTTTTGTTGCAACCCTTTTTGGTAATATTCATCAAATTAAGCTTTGTTTGAACAATTTGGCAACAATAAGAGTGTTTATTGCGCAAAATTTAGCTAAGGGGATGTAATCGCATTTCAATACCCCTGCCGGTTTGTTATCTTCATTTTGCAGAAACGGGCAACTTAAAGATGAGAGACAATGAAAGGACGTTGGGCGAAGTATCTGATCACGGGCGCACTGGTAGCAATGCTTGCAGCCTGTTCCTCCAAACCGACCGATCGCGGTCAGCAATATAAAGATGGGAAATTCACCCAGCCTTTCTCTTTAGTGAATCAGCCTGACGCCGTGGGCGCGCCAATCAATGGCGGCGACTATGCGGAACAGGTGGGTCAGATCCGCAGTGCCTCACCGCGGCTGTATGGTTCGCAGAACGCTATCTATAATGCCGTGCAGGATTGGCTGCGTGCCGGGGGCGATACTCGCACCATGCGCCAGTACGGTCTCGACGCGTGGCAGATGGAAGGTACCGATAACTACGGTAACGTCCAGTTCACCGGCTACTACACGCCGGTGGTGCAGGCGCGCCATACTGCACAGGGTGAGTTCAAGTATCCCATCTACCGCATGCCGCCAAAACGCGGTCGTCTGCCGTCGCGCGCCGAGATCTACTCCGGTGCGCTGAACGAGACTTACATCCTCGCCTACAGTAACTCGCTGATGGATAACTTCATTATGGATGTGCAGGGCAGCGGCTATATTGATTTTGGCGACGGCAGCCCGCTTAACTTCTTTAGCTACTCCGGTAAGAACGGCCACGCCTATCGCAGCATCGGCAAGGTGCTGATCGACCGCGGCGAAGTGAAGCGAGAAGATATGTCGATGCAGGCAATCCGCGAGTGGGGCGAAAAGCACAGCGAATATGAAGTGCGCGAGCTGCTGGAGCAAAACCCGTCCTTCGTCTTCTTTAAGCCGCAAAACTTTGCTCCGGTGAAGGGCGCAAGTGCCGTACCACTGATTGGCCGCGCGTCGGTAGCCTCTGACAAGACCGTGATCCCGCCGGGCACCACCCTGCTGGCAGAAGTGCCTACTCTGGATCACAACGGTAAGTTCTCCGGTCAGTACGAGCTGCGCCTGATGGTGGCGCTGGACGTCGGCGGTGCGATTAAAGGCCAGCACTTTGACATCTACCAGGGGATTGGCCCGGATGCAGGCCACCGCGCGGGTTGGTATAACCACTACGGACGCGTCTGGGTGCTGAAAACCGCGCCGGGGGCGGGCAGCGTTTTTAGCGGCTGAGTATGATAATATTTCGGCATTGTTTTCCTCCCTCTTATTAACAGAGGGCTGGGGTGAGAGGAAACTCTCACCCTTTTTACATCTGAGGTCTTATGTCTGTGGTAATGAGCGAAGCCTGGCGCCAGCGTTTTGGTGGCACCGCGCGTTTATATGGTGAAAAAGCCCTGCAGCTGTTTGCCGGGGCGCACGTTTGCGTGGTCGGGATCGGCGGCGTGGGCTCATGGGCGGCGGAAGCGCTGGCACGTACCGGGATCGGCGCCATTACGTTAATCGACATGGACGACGTCTGCGTCACCAACACCAATCGCCAGATCCACGCCCTGCGTGACAGCGTCGGGCTGGCCAAGTCTGAGGTGATGGCGGATCGCATCCGTCAGATCAACCCGGAATGCCAGGTGACCGTGATCGACGATTTTGTCACCGCCGACAACGTGGCGCAGTATATGGGCGCAGGCTACAGCTATGTGATTGACGCTATCGACAGCGTGCGGCCTAAAGCGGCGCTGATCGCCTGGTGTCGTCGCAACAAAGTTCCGCTGGTGACCACCGGCGGCGCGGGCGGGCAGATTGATCCGACGCAGATCCAGGTGGCCGATCTGGCGAAGACGATTCAGGATCCGCTGGCGGCCAAGCTGCGCGAGCGGCTGAAGAGCGACTTTGGGGTGGTGAAAAACAGCAAAGGCAAGCTGGGCGTGGACTGCGTCTTCTCAACCGAAGCGCTGGTTTATCCGCAGGCGGACGGATCGGTGTGCGCCATGAAAAGCACGGCTGAAGGGCCAAAGCGGATGGACTGTGCCTCCGGTTTTGGCGCGGCCACCATGGTGACCGCGACGTTTGGCTTTATTGCGGTCTCTCACGCCCTGAAAAAGATGATGGCGAAGGCCGAGCGTCAGGCCTGACGCGCCGCCTCCAGCACTGCCTCACTCAGCGCAGCCAGCCCCTGGCTGCGCGAGGCGCTCAGCTGACCGCGTAATCCCAGTTGATCAAACAGCGTCAGCGGGCTTTCGGCCAGCAGCTGCGCCGCCGTTTTCCCTTCGACTGCCGTCAGCAGAACCGCCAGCAACCCGCGAACAATCCTTCCTTCACTGTCACCGAAGAAGTGCAGTTTATCCCCGACAGGCGTGACGCCAAGCCAGACGCGATTTTCGCAGCCGGGGATCTCTTTTGCCTGCGCTTTCAGTTCATCGGAAAGGGCAGGCAGCTGTTTGCCCAGCAGGATCAGCTGGCGATATTTGTCTTCCCACTGATTCAGCGGGCCGAAGGTGTGTTTTAACGTCTCTTCAGTGACGACGGTGCCGAACGGGTGTCCGGCCAGAGTTGGGCTTGTCATTCATCCACCAGCAGGGCAAGGGCGCGATCGACGGCGGCAACCAGCGCATCGACATCGCTTTGGGTGTTATAAGGCGCGAACGAGACGCGCAGCGTTCCGTTGACGCCGAGTGCCGCCAGCAGCGGCTGCGCGCAGTGCTGACCGGCGCGCAGGGCAATGCCGTACTCTGCCAGCAGGGTCACCATGTCACTGTGATGGACACCCGCAAAATCGAACGCCAGCAGGCTCGAATCCTGCACGCGGAAAGAGCGAAAACCGGGGCGTTTTTGCAGGGCGTCTTCGGCAAGTGTTGCCAGCCCGCGGCTCCAGCTCTCGGCCTGCTGCAGATCGATATCTGCCAGCCACTCCAGCGCCGCGCTCAGGCCAATCACCCCGGCGACGTTCGGTGTGCCTGCTTCCAGGCGATAGGGCACGTCCTGGGTTTTAAACCCGTCGAAGCTCACTTCGGTGATCATCTTGCCGCCGCCGAGCCACGGGGTCATCTGTTCCAGCAATTCCGCTTTCCCGTACAGGGCCCCGATACCGGTAGGTCCGTACAGCTTATGTCCGGAGAACGCGTAGAAGTCGATATCCAGCTGCTGCACATCCGCCGGGAAATGCACCACCCCCTGCGCGCCGTCCACCATCACCACCATGCCATGGGCGTGGGCGATGCTAATGGCGCGGGCAAGATCCGGGCAGCCGCCGGTGACGTTGGACATCTGCCCCAGCGCGAGGATACGGCTGCGCGGGGTGATCAATTCGGGCAGGCGGGCGACATCCGCAAGATGGTCTGTGCCCAAGGGGAGCTTCACCACCCGGGCACCGGTCTGTTCGGCCACCATCAACCACGGCACGAGGTTGGCGTGGTGTTCCGCCTCGCTGACGATAATCTCGTCGCCCGGCTGCAGGCGCGGGCGTGCATAGCACTGGGCTACCATATTGATGGCTTCGGTAGTGCCCCGCGTCCAGACAATGTTTTTGCCGCTTTCGGCATTAAGCAGGCTGGCGACCTGATCGCGTGCCGCTTCGTAGCGCGCGGTTAAGCGTTGCGCCTCGGCAAACTGGCTGCGATGAACATTGCCTGCGCTGAGGCTGTAAAACTGGTGCGTCGCGTCAATGACCGCCTGCGGCTTAAGTGCTGTCGCGGCGCTATCAAGATAGACACCGGCATCGGCCAGCGCCGGAAACTGCGCGCGAAAATGGGCAGGGCTGAATGCGTTCATGGAATTCCTCTTCGTCGTCATCAGATCGTCGCGCAAATTGCGCGGCAGGGCAAGGAGGTTGATCTCTATCGGAATTGTCTGTTTATGCAAGCGACACGGAGGAAGCAGGTTATGCTGAAATAGAGTCAGGAGAATGTCTTAGCCTGTTTTAAACATGGTTCATATAGCATTAATTGCTGAAGGAGAAGAACATGAAAAAGTCTATCGCTATTGTTTCCGCCTGTATGTTTACCTTTGCACTGAGCGCCTGTTCAAGCCCTAACTATGTCATGCACACCAACGACGGTCGTGCCATTGTTGCAGACGGCAAGCCGCAAACCGACAATGATACCGGGATGATCTCGTATAAAGATGCGAACGGGAACAAGCAGCAAATCAACCGTGGTGATGTAAAAGAGATGGTTGAGCTGGAACATTAATGGAATAGCAGACAAAAAAAAGCACCGCAATTGGGCGGTGCTACATTAATCACTATGGACAGACAGGGTAAATGTACAGGAAGTGAAAAATTGGTAGCGATGCTACCGAGGTCTGAATCGCAGACCAATTGCAAACACAACAACACAACATCACAACCGTAAGCCAAAAGCTCATCAGAACACGCATTCCAATAAAAGCTTTTCGTTCCGGCTCAGGAAGTGCCGCCACTATAGGTATTTGCTGGTAGTTCCTCAACGGACAAATTATAATGGCTCAGATAAAAAAAACTAATAGGTTAAACGTTGTTTCCTGTTTGTTAAAAGCCGTTAACATCTAAGCCAGATAACCATGTCAAAGCGATTACCACCACTGAATGCATTACGTGTATTTGATGCAGCTGCGCGTCATTTAAGCTTCACGCGCGCGGCTGATGAGCTTTTTGTGACTCAGGCCGCAGTCAGCCACCAAATCAAGTCTCTCGAGGATTTCCTGGGCCTCAAGCTGTTCCGCCGCCGCAATCGCTCCCTGCTATTGACGGAAGAGGGGCAGAGCTATTTCCAGGATATCAAAGAGATCTTTTCCCAGCTCACCGAGGCAACCCGCAAGCTTCAGGCGCGGAGCGCAAAAGGCGCGCTGACGGTCAGTTTATTGCCCAGTTTTGCCATCCAGTGGCTGGTGCCAAGGCTCTCAAGCTTTAACTCAGCTTATCCGGGGATCGACGTACGAATCCAGGCTGTCGACCGTCAGGAAGACAAGCTGGCAGACGACGTCGACGTGGCTATTTTCTATGGTCGTGGCAACTGGCCCGGCCTGCGCGTCGAAAAATTGTACGCAGAATATTTGCTGCCGGTCTGTTCGCCGCTACTGTTAACGGGTGAGAAGGCGTTAAAAACGCCCGCCGATCTGGCGAAACATACGCTGCTGCACGATGCTTCTCGCCGTGACTGGCAAACGTATACCCGCCAGCTGGGTCTGAATCATATCAACGTGCAGCAGGGGCCGATCTTTAGCCATAGCGCGATGGTGCTGCAGGCGGCGATCCACGGTCAGGGCGTTGCGCTGGCGAATAACGTGATGTCGCAGTCCGAAATCGAGGCAGGCCGCCTGGTGTGTCCTTTTAATGATGTTCTGGTCAGTAAGAATGCGTTTTATCTGGTTTGTCATGACAGTCAGGCAGAACTGGGTAAAATAGCCGCGTTTCGCCAGTGGATCCTGGCAAAGGCGGCAAACGAGCAAGAAAAATTTCGCTTTCGCTACGAGTAATACTCTCTGTTGCGTGCAGGACGCGCACTACTTTAGGACAGACACATGACCAGCCGTTTTATGCTGATTTTTGCCGCAGTCAGTGGCTTTATTTTTGTTGCGCTGGGGGCTTTTGGCGCACATGTCTTACGTAAATCGTTGGGCGTTGTGGAGATGGGTTGGATCCACACCGGCCTGGAATATCAGGCGTTTCATACGCTGGCCATCTTCGGACTGGCCGTGGCGATGCAGCGTCGCATCAGTATCTGGTTTTACTGGAGCAGCGTATTTATGGCGCTGGGTACCGTGCTGTTCAGCGGTAGCCTGTACTGCCTTGCGCTGTCACATTTACGCCTGTGGGCGTTTGTTACCCCGGTCGGCGGCGTGAGCTTCCTGGTCGGGTGGGTATTAATGTTAATCGGTTCTATCCGTCTGAAACGCAAGGGCGTTGTTCATGAATAAAGTTGTCTTATATTGTCGCCCAGGCTTTGAAAAAGAGTGTGCCGCGGAAATCACTGATAAAGCCACGCAGCGTGAGGTGTTTGGTTTTGCTCGTGTCAAAGAGAACGCCGGCTATGTCGTTTTCGAATGCTATCAGGTAGAGGATGCGGACAAACTGGTTCGCGAATTGCCGTTTAGCTCGCTGATTTTTGCTCGCCAGATGTTTGTCGCGGGTGAACTGCTGAAGGATCTTCCGCCGGACGATCGCATCACGCCGATTGTTGGCATGCTGCAGGGTGTGGTGGAGAAAGGTGGCGATCTGCGCGTTGAAGTTGCCGATACCAATGAAAGCAAAGAGCTGATGAAGTTCTGCCGCAAATTCACCGTGCCGCTGCGTGCCGCACTGCGTGAAGTGGGTGTGCTGACCAATTACGAAACGCCAAAGCGTCCGGTCGTGCATGTCTTCTTTATTGCGCCTGGCTGTTGCTATACCGGCTATTCGTACACCACTAATAACTCGCCGTTTTATATGGGGATCCCGCGTCTGAAGTTCCCTTCTGATGCGCCGAGCCGCTCCACCCTTAAGCTGGAAGAGGCGTTCCACATCTTTATCCCTGCCGACGAGTGGGATGAGCGCCTGGCAAACGGGATGCACGCGGTGGATCTGGGTGCCTGTCCTGGCGGCTGGACCTATCAGCTGGTGAAACGCAACATGTGGGTCTCTTCCGTTGATAACGGCCCAATTGCGCAAAGCCTGATGGATACCGGGCAGGTGACCTGGCTGCGTGAGGATGGCTTCCGCTACCGTCCAACGCGCAATAACATCGCCTGGATGGTGTGCGACATGGTAGAAAAACCCGCGAAAGTGGCGGCACTGATGGCCTCATGGCTGGTCAATGGCTGGTGTCGTGAAACCATTTTTAACCTCAAGCTGCCAATGAAAAAACGCTATGAGGAAGTCTCTCAGAACCTGGCTTACATCCAGCAGCAAATGGATGAAAACGGTATTAACGTGGTCATTCAGGCGCGTCAGCTCTATCACGACCGCGAAGAGGTGACCGTGCATGTTCGCCGCTGGTGGGCTGCGACAGGCGGCCGTCGCGACGAGAGATAGTTATCCCTCATCCTGACCCTCTCCCAAAGGGAGAGGGGATCCAGACCGTAGACCCGGTAAGCGTAGCGCCACCGGGCCAAAATTACCGCGCTAACCGTAGCTGCTGTAAATTCCCGTCGAGCTGTAAATCAGTCTGTAGCCGTGCCACGTCGCGGCAGATAAAGGCCATCTCTTTGTGCGCCTCCAGTTTTTTGCGCCACTTCTCTGGCACCTCATCCAGTCGCGCGTAAATCCCCTCCAGATCCTGAAAATCCGTCAGTAGCTGCGCGGCGCTTTTTGGGCCAATTCCCGCTACGCCCGGCACTTTTGAGCTGCTGATCCCCGCCAGACCCCAGTAGTCCGGCAGCTGCTGGGGCGATACGCCAAACTCAGCGGCGATAAAGGGGGCGTCCAGCCAGCGCTTCTGGAAATAATCGCGGATACGAATGGTTGGCGAGAGCAGCTGGCAGTAGCCTTTGTCGGTGGAGACGATGGTGGCCTGATGCCCGGCACTGGCGATTTTTACCGCCAGCGTAGCGGCGAGGTCGTCGGCTTCGTTACCCTGTGCGCCCCAGCAGGGCACGCCGCGCTGCTCGAATGCCGCACGGATGACCGGCATTTCGGCGTGCAGATCGTCCGGCATCGGCGCGCGTCCGGCCTTGTAGTCCGCTAAACGCTGATGTCGCCAGCCGGTATTACGCGCCTCGTCATCGAACACCGCCACCACGTGGGTGGGCTGACTGTGGCGAATAAGCTGTTCCAGCGCGTTCAGGCAAGTATCTTTGCAGGGTGTGCCCTGGACCGCGTGGATACGGCGAATCAAATTCAGCGCGTCGACAATAAGTAGATGAACAGCCACAGATAATCCCTCTTAAACCCAATGGAAGAAGGGTAACACCGTCGGCAGGATGAAACTACGAGAGGCGGGAAGAACAGGAAGGAGCCTCGCAAAACGAAGCTCCTGTAGGACTTAATCGCAGGTGACCACTTTCATCGCCAGACCGCCGCGAGAGGTTTCGCGGTATTTGGCGTTCATGTCTTTCCCGGTTTCGTACATGGTTTCGATGACTTTATCGAGGCAGACGCGCGGCTCGCTGGTACGACGCAGGGCCATACGTGCAGCATTGACCGCCTTCACCGAAGCAATCGCGTTACGTTCGATGCACGGCACCTGTACCTGACCCGCGACCGGATCGCAGGTCAGACCGAGGTTATGCTCCATGCCAATTTCTGCGGCAATGCAGACCTGCATCGGGCTACCGCCCAGCAGCTCAGCAAGGCCAGCCGCCGCCATGGAACACGCCACGCCCACTTCACCCTGGCAACCGACTTCTGCGCCTGAAATAGAAGCATTCATCTTGTACAGCGAGCCGATGGCGCTGGTAACCAGCATGTAGCGTGCCAGTGAGTTAGCGTTTACTTCGCGAATGAACTTGTCGTAATAGGCCAGCACCGCCGGAACGATACCGCAGGCACCGTTTGTTGGCGCGGTGACCACGCGGCCACCTGCTGCGTTCTCTTCATTCACCGCCAGTGCGAACATGTTGATCCAGTCCACGACCGCCATCGGATCGCTGGTGGTTTTGTCGCTGCTGACCAGCATCCGGCGCAGCGCTGCCGCCCGACGCGGGACGCGCAGTTTGCCCGGCAGAACGCCCTCGGTGGTGATACCGCGTTCAATACCGCCGCGCATCACATCCCAGACGTTAGCAAAGTGCTGTTCCAGCGCTTCTTTGCTGTGCAGCGCCAGTTCGTTTTTCATCATCAGGCCAGAGAGCGACAGGCCGCTTTCCTGGCAATGGCGCTGGAGGTCTGCCGCCGATTTATACGGGTACGGCACCGCCACAGGCGCGCTGCTGCTCTGACCAAAGTGTTCTTCGTCGACGATAAATCCGCCGCCGATGGAGTAATAAGTCTGGCTGTAAATCGCTTTGTCGCCGGCCAGGGCGGTGATCCGCATCCCGTTTTCGTGCAGCGACAGATTATCAGCATGAAAATTCATGCAGCGATCAACCGGGAATTCAACTTCATGTTCGCCCTTGGCCAGCAGCAGTCGGCCATGGGTATTCACGTCCTGAATAAAATCAGGGATCGCGTCAATATCAACGGTATCCGGCAGGTTGCCCGCCAGGCCCATAATGATGGCGATGTCGGTATGGTGGCCTTTGCCGGTGAGCGACAGGGAACCATAGACATCAACCACCACGCGGGTGGTATCGCGCAAAATGCCGCGTGAAATAAGGTCATCCGTGAAGAGTTTACCGGCTTTCATTGGCCCGACGGTATGCGAGCTGGAAGGACCAATGCCGATTTTAAAAATATCGAAAACGCTAATCATGATGCGTCTCTTGCTTTCCGTGTGTAGAGAAGGGTGCGCCGTCCGAAGACGGCGCGAGAGGAATTAAGCGAACAGTGAGAAGAAGATAGCGGAGATGGCAATCAGACCCATAATCACAACGAAGACGTTGCTGATTTGGCCGCTGTATTTACGCATCGCGGGTACTTTCTGAATCGCGTACATCGGCATCAGGAACAGGATCATCGCGATAATCGGGCCGCCCAGGGTTTCGATCATGCCGAGGATGCTCGGGTTCATGGTCGCAACCGCCCAGGTGGTCAGCAGCATAAACAGCGCGGTGATTTTATTCAGTTTGCTGATTTCAATGCTTTTACCTTTACCGCGCAGGGATTTGATCACCATGCCGTTAAAGCCTTCACGTGCGCCCAGGTAGTGGCCGAGGAAGGATTTGGTAATCGCGATAATGGCGATGATAGGTGCCATCCACGCAATCACTGGTGCATTAAAGTGGTTTGCCAGGTAAGAAAGAATCGAGATGTTCTGGGCTTTAGCTGCTGCCAGGTCCGCCGGGGCCAGGCTCAGTACACAGCTGAAGACGAAGAACATAACGGTAATCACCATCATGACGTGAGCGCGTGCCAGGATGCTGGAGCACTTCTTCTCTGCGCCCTGACCGTATTCTTCACGCTTCGCGACGGCGAAGGAGGAGATGATCGGGGAGTGGTTGAAGGAGAACACCATAACCGGGATCGCCAGCCACAGGGTCATCCACAGGCCGTTGCCGGTTGCAGATGCGCTGCTGAAGGAGAGGGTTTCCAGCGCGGCGCTGTTCCACTGAGGGATCAGGTAGCACGCCAGCACCATCAGGGCGATAACAAACGGGAACACCAGTACGCTCATCGCTTTCACGATCATCTGCTCACCGAAGCGCACGATGGTCATCATGCCGACGATCAGGATCAGCGACAGAATGGCGCGCGGTGGTGGGGTCATTCCCAGCTGGTGGGTCATGAAGCTATCCACCGTGTTGGTGATGGCGACGCTGTACACCAACAGAATCGGGTAAATCGCGAAGAAGTAGAGCAGGGTAATCAGTTTACCTGCGCCGATACCGAAATGTTCTTCAACGACTTCGGTGATGTCTTCGCCCGGGTTTTTACCGGACAGCACAAAACGGGTCAGACCGCGGTGTGCAAAGTAGGTCATCGGGAAAGCGATAATCGCCATGATAATCAGCGGAATTAATCCGCCAACGCCCGCGTTAATAGGCAGGAAAAGAACACCAGCGCCGATTGCTGTACCGTACAGGCCAAGCATCCACATGGTATCTGATTTACGCCATCCGCTTCGGGATTCAATCGAAGCAACGGTGCTGGTTTGGGTGGTTTCCATTGTGTCTCCAGGAAGTAGCTAAATGTCAGGTTTCTGGTCAAATCCGATGAAAAACGGCCTGACGGTAATATGAAATTCGTTCAGTGACGGTTTTTATATAATTTTCACCCGTCTCTTTTGGCGGGCGGAAAGATACATTTTCGTAATGGATCTATCAGTGATCGTGATCCCAAATGCGATAATCCACTTTTGATATGGATATATTTAGACCATTTGTCTGCTAAGCAAACGTCATGGCAAATTAATGGTCGCGAAGGCTACCATTAACGACATGCGGTGAGATAGAGCGCCCTTAAAGATAGGTGACTTACGCTGTAAAGATGCACATTTATAGTGTTTTTTGGCGGTATCTGGCGTTCAGGGATGATAAGACACGGTTTCAATTTTGAAGTAATCGTTTGCGTCGTGTTATGAAAAAGCAAAAACATAAGTGAAGATTATGATGAATCGCGGGCTATGTGGCTGACAGGAATAAATAAGCCGGGCGGCGAAAAGGCCTTACCCGGCTGCGGAAGAGGGGATTGTCAGCCCGGCGACGTGCCGGGCTTAAAAGACTACGCGCAAATCTCGTAACAAGGGATATAGGCAGAGCCTGGCAGCTTCATACGGTGCTGTGCAACGAAGCCCTGCAGCAGATCGTCCATCCGGCGCATCATCTCGCGGTCGCCATGAATTTTATACGGGCCGAACTCTTCGATGGCCTGGATGCCCACCTCTTTAACGTTACCCGCCACAATGCCGGAGAACGCGCGACGCAGATCGGCGGCGAGCACTTCTACAGGCTGATCGGGATACAGTTTCAGGTTCGCCATATTCTCGTGCGACGGTTCAAACGGAATTTGCAGATCCGGCGAGATACGGATTGACCAGTTGAAGCTGTAGGCATCCCCGGTGTCACGGCGGTTCTCTTTCACCAGCGGCATGGCCTTTTTCATCAGACGCGCAACTTCAGCGGGATCATCAATGATGATGCGATAGTGACGACGCGCGGCTTCGCCCAGGGTGTGGACGATAAACTCATCCATCACGCGGAAGTAGTCGGCGCTCTCTTTCGGGCCGGTCAGGATCAGCGGCAGTACCTGGTCCTGATTGGCCGGATGCATCAGAATACCCAGCAGATACAGCAGCTCTTCCGCCGTGCCCACGCCGCCAGGGAAGATGATAATCCCGTGAGCGATACGCACGAACGCCTCAAGACGCTTCTCGATGTCCGGCATGATGATCAGTTCATTGACCAGCGGATTAGGCGGCTCAGCGGCAATGATCGACGGCTCGGTCATGCCAATGAAGCGCCCTTCTTTATAGCGCTGCTGGGCATGGCCCACCGCCGCGCCTTTCATTGGCGCTTCCATCGCGCCGGGGCCACAGCCCGTGCAGATGTTCAGCTCGCGCAGGCCCAGCTGGGTCCCTACGCGACGGGCGTACAGATATTCGTTCTCGTTGATGGAGTGTCCGCCCCAGCAGACGACGGTATTCGGTGCTTCACCTACGTGCAGGGCACGCGCGTTACGCAGAATGGAGAACACCAGGTTGGTGATATGGACTGAGCTGTCCAGATCCAGATGCTGGAAACGCCCGGCGTTGCTGATTTGGCCGTTAACAAACAGGATATCGCGCAGCACCGCAAACAGGTTGGCCTGCAGCGAACGAATGATGCGTCCGTCAACAAAGGCATCTTCTGGCGGGTTGATCAGCTCCAGCTTCACGCCACGTTCCCGGCGCAGGACATTAATATCGAAGCTTTCAAAGCGGGACAGCAGCTCTTTGCTGTTGTCGGTCAGGCTACCGGAGTTCAGAACGGCAAGTGAACAGTTGCGAAACAGTTGATAAAGATCGCTGCTGGCCGTGCTCTTCAGCATGTCCACTTCCAGCTGCGACAACATATCCATTGAGCCAAGCGGGCTAATATGTGTAATCAAGTGAGCTCCTTATGGGACGTTTATCGTCTTTCCCTGTTGATTACAATAGCCCTGGCTTATGACCTTTCACAACCCAAAGCGCGGAAGCTACCGCGCATATTGTGAAATTATTTCTGTTACTGACGCACTAAACGGCCGGTTGCCGGGACGAAATCGGTATTGCTGCGCCATGGATTGATGTCCAGCCCGCCGCGTCGGGTGTAGCGCGCATAGACGCTCAGCGATTCTGGCTGGCAGAACTGCAGAATGTCATTAAAGATGCGCTCGACGCATTGCTCGTGGAATTCATTGTGATTACGGAAAGAGACCAGATAGCGCAGCAGCTTCTCACGGTCGATTTTTGCCCCTCGATACTGAATTTGTACCGAACCCCAGTCGGGCTGATGGGTGATCAGGCAGTTGGATTTCAGCAGGTGACTGACCAGCGTCTCTTCTACCACTTTGCCGCTGGCGGCGTTTTCCAGCCAGGCGGTGTCAAACTGGTAGTTGTCGATGGCAATATCCTGATCGTCAATGCAGGCGCCGTGGAAGTGGGCGATCGGCTGACCTTCCAGCTCGTCAACGCGGTACAGCGCGACAGCCACGTTGCCTTGCGCACAGGCACGTAAATCCTGCTCCAGCGTACGTTGAACCGTTTCCCAGCTGTCAAAACGGGTCTGGTTAAAGCTGTTGAGGTACAGCTTAAAGCTTTTGGACTCCACCAGGTTGATGCTGGTGTAATCGAGTTCAACGTGACCCACCGCCACCTGCGGTAAGCCGCGGGCGTTCAGCCAGGAGAGTTCATACAAGGTCCAGATATCACCGCCGTGAAAGGGCAGGGCATCGGCTTTCAGGCCCAAAGGATCGCGATTGAGGCTGCGCGGCACGCCCTGCAGCAGGCTGGCATCGTAGGTGTCGCGGTAGGCGGTGGTTTTGCCCAGCGTTAAGCCTGATAAGGCATCATGGTTTTCGTAAGACATGTTTCATTGTCACTTTAAAGGTAAACTATACGGCTGAGTGTATCCTGGCTTATATGAAGAGAGAAACCGGTGGATAAAGAGACTGCTGCGGCTTTGAAGGCGTTTACCGCGCGCTATTGTGACGCATGGCACGAGCAAAAAGGAAGCTGGCCCCAGAGCGAGGCGCTGTCCGGCATCCCTTCGCCGTGCATTATTACGGACGCCACAGACAACGTCATCTGGCAGCCGCAGCCCTTTACGGCAGAGCAGAATGTAAAGCCAATTGAACGGGCCATGAATATTGTGGTACAACCAGCCGTAATCGCGTTCTATACCACACAGTTTGCCGGGGATATGTGCGCTCGCTTCAATAACGAAACGCTGATGCTGCTGCAAACCTGGAGTGAAGACGACTTCCTGCGCGTGCAGGAGAACCTGATTGGGCATCTGGTCACACAAAAACGCCTGAAGCTGTCGCCGACGTTCTTCATTGCTACGCTGGACAGCGAACTGGATATCATCTCCGTCTGTAATCTCACGGGCGAAGTGCTCAAAGAGACAATTGGTACGCGAAACCGCCAGGTACTCTCTGATTCTCTTGCGGATTTCCTCATCCATCTTCATCCCGTCGTGTAATCCAGAATACTACTGTGCTTGTGAGAGATCTCTTACACGGGTTGTGAGAGATCGACGTAATAACTAGAAAGATCCTTTCCGTTGTTTGTTTTTAAATCCATTTTTATCAATAATTTGCGTGCTTACTGCGGCTGATTCATCCGCCTTATCTCTTTTATTAGGCTTACAGGGTACCTTGTAAGACGAAGCGGAATAAGGGATTCTATGTCTGTCGACAGGACGCCGACGCAAGAAACGAACATCAGGATGATGGCGTTTCTTAATCTGGATACGTCAGGATGGCGCAACAAGGAAGGCTTCAGGAAGAAGCAAGAGGATAACGCAGGACGCGTTGAAGGACACCTCCAGGACGGAGAATGAGAGCCGGTACGGATGTCCGGTGGGTCAGGAAGGCCAGGACGTTTCAGGATGAAACAGGCATATCAGGATGATGTGTGCAGGAAGCAGCGGTCGAGGGAAGACCAGATCTTCGGATCAGAGGAAAAGTTGTCACGGATGAGCAGGGAGCACCAAAAGTAGCTGGATTGCTGCGAAACGAACCGGGAGCACTGTTTTTACAGTGCTCCCTTTTTTTATTTCTGCGCGGTCTTTGCTATGCTGCGCGCCGTTCAGTTTTTCAGTTGAGGTTTTCCATGACGCATCCCGACAGCGTGCGCGCACAGCTGCACGCACTCGAAGCCTTATTGCGCGATCATCAACTGTGGCAAATGACGGCGCCGCAGCCTGACGCATTTGAGAGTACGCAACCCTTCTGCATGGATACCCTGGAGCCGTTTGAGTGGCTGCAATGGGTGCTTATTCCCCGCATGCACGCCTTGATTGACGGCGGTCACCCGCTGCCAAACGGTTTTGCTATTGCCCCCTATTATGAAATGACGCTGGATGCCGCCCACCCGGCTCGCGATATCGTGTTAGCGGAACTGCTGGCGCTGGATGCGCTGTTTGGCGACCCGTCATGATCGAGATCCTTTATCAGGACGAGTGGTTAGTCGCCGTCAACAAACCTTCCGGCTGGCTGGTTCACCGTAGCTGGCTCGATCGGGATGAGAAAGTGGTGGTGATGCAGACCGTGCGCGATCAGATTGGTCAGCACGTTTTTACTGCCCATCGGCTCGACAGACCAACGTCCGGCGTGCTGCTGATGGGGCTGTCGAGCGAGGCTGGTCGACGCTTGTCGCAGCAGTTTGAACAGCACCAGATCCAGAAACGCTACCATGCCATCACCCGCGGCTGGCTGACCGATGCCGCAACATTGGATTATCCGCTGGTTGAAGAGCTGGATAAAATTGCCGATAAATTTGCCCGTGACGACAAAGGCCCGCAGCCTGCGGTGACCCATTATCGCGGTCTGGCGACCACCGAAATGCCGGTCGCCGTCAGCAAGTTCCCGACCTCGCGCTACAGCCTGGTCGAGCTGGAGCCGAAGACTGGCCGCAAGCATCAGCTGCGCCGTCATCTTACGCATCTGCGCCACCCAATTATTGGCGACAGTAAGCACGGCGACCTGCGGCAGAATCGCAGTGCTGCAGAGCATTTTGGCTGCAATCGCCTGATGCTGCACGCCAGCCAGCTGAGCCTGACGCATCCGTTTACCAATGAGCCGCTGGTCATTCGGGCCGGGCTTGATGCGGTGTGGATGCAGGCGCTGTCACAGTTTGGCTGGTGCGGGCAACTCCCCGAAAATGAAAGGGTTGAGTTTGACGTCGCCAACGTTCAGGATGAGCGTTAATCGCGTCTAATCAGGGAGTAAAACATGGCTGTAGTCGGAATTTTTGTCGGTACGATGTATGGCAATGCGCTGCTGGTGGCAGAAGAGGCCGAAGCCATTCTCGCGGGAATGGGGCATAAAGCCACAGTCTATGAAGATTCAGATCTGGCCGACTGGCAAAAATACCAGAGCGACTATGTGCTGGTGGTCACCTCGACAACCGGACAGGGCGATCTGCCGGACAGTATCGTGCCGCTGTTTGAGGGCATCAAAAATAATCTCGGCTATCAGCCCGAGACGCGCTACGGCATCATTGCCCTGGGCGACAGCTCTTACGCGAATTACTGCGGCGGCGGCAAGCGGTTCGATGCCCTGCTGCAAGAGCAAAGCGCCCAGCGCGTGGGTGAGATGCTGATGATTGATGCCTCTGAACATCCCGAGCCGGAAAGCGAATCCAATCCTTGGGTAGAAAACTGGGGTACGTTGTTAAAATAAGCTCTGGCCCTCCCGGATGCGGAGGGCCAGAACCCGTTGCCAGTTAACAAAACGACCTTGCATACAGTGTAAGGTCACTGAATCGAGTTAGCTTTGGGCAATCGCCCTCAAATCCTTATCTTAATCAGGGGCATTAGCAGACATTTTCACTGCGTCAAGCGACCTGATTCACACTCCCGCCATTCCCTGCAGCTTGCCTGCCGCTTACTGCCATGCAGTTTTCATTTCCGTGAAGTCTCTTCCATTGGCCTGGGCTTTTGCCATAAACAACTGAACATGACTGTACCAATGTTGTGTTGTTGCACGGTGAGGGTGGCGTTGTTCCTTTCTTATACTTTTCTCGCCAGTTAATAAAAATGCAGTAAGCAAGGCGATACGACCTTAACGTTCAAAACTGCAAAAAACACAAACACGTCATTCTGAGTACCCTACAGGTTGCGTTGTTCAGAATGAACGTAGCGAAAAAGCTATGATTCAGGAGTGCAATAATGAGTACATTAAGCCAGGCTGCAAGCAGCGCTGAAAAGCGCACAAATGCTCGCTACTGGATTGTGGTGATGCTGTTTATCGTCACATCCTTCAACTACGGCGACCGCGCCACGCTGTCGATTGCCGGTTCAGAAATGGCAAAAGATATCGGTCTGGATGCGGTTGGGATGGGTTACGTTTTCTCCGCATTCTCATGGGCCTATGTTATTGGCCAAATCCCGGGCGGTTGGTTACTGGATCGCTTCGGTTCAAAACGCGTCTACTTCTGGTCCATCTTTATCTGGTCCATGTTCACCCTGCTGCAGGGCTTCGTTGATATCTTTAACGGCTTTGGCATCATCGTTGCGCTCTTTACGCTGCGCTTCCTCGTCGGGCTTGCAGAAGCGCCGTCCTTCCCGGGCAACAGTCGAATCGTCGCGGCCTGGTTCCCGGCGCAGGAGAGGGGAACGGCCGTTTCCATTTTTAACTCTGCACAGTACTTCGCCACGGTGATCTTCGCCCCTATCATGGGTTGGCTGACGCACGAAGTGGGTTGGTCACACGTGTTCTTCTTCATGGGCGGTCTGGGCATTATCATCAGCTTCGTCTGGCTGAAAGTGATCCACGAACCCAACCAGCACCCTGGCGTAAACCAGAAAGAGCTCGACTACATCGCCGCCGGTGGCGCGCTGATCAACATGGACCAGGCCGGCAGCAAAGAGAAAGTCCCGTTCAGTCAGAAATGGGGTCAAATTAAACAGCTGGTGGGCTCCCGCATGATGGTGGGGATCTATCTCGGCCAGTACTGCATCAACGCATTAACCTACTTCTTTATCACCTGGTTCCCGGTCTATCTGGTGCAGGCTCGCGGCATGTCGATTCTGAAAGCCGGGTTTGTGGCCTCGGTTCCGGCCATCTGCGGCTTTATCGGTGGCGTGCTCGGCGGGGTGATTTCCGACTGGCTGATGCGTCGTACCGGGTCACTGAACATTGCGCGTAAAACGCCGATCGTGCTCGGTATGTTGCTCTCCATGTCGATGGTGGTGTGTAACTACGTTGACGCCGAGTGGATGATTATCGGCTTTATGGCAATGGCCTTCTTCGGTAAAGGCATCGGTGCACTCGGTTGGGCGGTGATGGCAGATACCGCACCGAAAGAGATCAGCGGCCTGAGCGGCGGTCTGTTCAACATGTTCGGCAACGTGTCCGGTATCGTGACCCCGATTGCGATTGGCTACATCGTTGGCACCACCGGTTCGTTCAACGGCGCGCTGATCTACGTTGGTATCCACGCCCTGGTGGCGGTACTGAGCTACCTGGTGCTGGTGGGTGATATCAAACGTATCGAGCTGAAACCTGTTGTGGAGCGCTCATGATGAGTATGCAATCAAGCCCCGTTGTGACGGAAATGAAGGTGATTCCGGTCGCCGGTCAGGACAGTATGTTGCTGAATATCGGCGGCGCACATAACGCCTGGTTTACCCGCAACATCGTGGTACTGACAGACAGCGCCGGGAATACCGGCGTGGGTGAAGCCCCTGGCGGCGAGGTGATTTACCAGACGCTGGTCGATGCCATCCCGCAGGTGGTCGGCCAGGAAGTGGCCCGCCTGAACAAAGTGGTGCAGCGCGTCCACAAAGGCAATCAGTCCGCCGATTTCGATACCTTCGGTAAAGGCGCCTGGACATTTGAACTGCGGGTTAACGCCGTGGCGGCGCTGGAAGCCGCCCTGCTCGACCTGCTTGGTAAAGCGCTGAACGTGCCGGTGTGCGAACTGCTCGGTCCCGGCAAGCAGCGCGATGCGGTTACCGTCCTTGGTTATCTGTTCTACCTCGGCGATCGCACCAAAACCGACTTACCCTATCTGGACCGCTCCCCTGGCAACCACGACTGGTATCGTCTGCGTCACCAGGAAGCGCTCTCCAGCGAGGCGGTGGTCCGTCTGGCTGAAGCCGCGCAGGATCGCTACGGCTTTAAAGATTTCAAACTGAAAGGCGGCGTTCTGCCGGGCGAGCAGGAGATCGACAGCGCCCGCGCCCTGAAAAAACGCTTCCCGGACGCCCGCATTACCGTCGACCCGAACGGGGCCTGGCTGCTGGATGAAGCCATCGCGCTGTGCAAAGGCCTGGGCGATGTGCTGACTTACGCTGAAGATCCGTGCGGCGCAGAGCAGGGCTTCTCAGGGCGTGAGGTGATGGCGGAGTTCCGCCGTGCGACCGGTTTGCCGGTGGCAACCAACATGATCGCCACGAACTGGCGTGAGATGGGTCATGCGGTGATGCTGAATTCGGTGGATATTCCGCTGGCGGATCCGCACTTCTGGACGCTCTCCGGTGCGGTTCGCGTGGCGCAGCTGTGCGACGACTGGGGCTTAACCTGGGGTTGTCACTCCAATAACCACTTTGATATTTCGCTGGCGATGTTCACCCATGTTGGCGCTGCCGCACCCGGCACGCCGACCGCCATCGATACCCACTGGATCTGGCAGGAAGGCGAAGCGCGCCTGACCAAAAACCCGCTGGAAATTAAAGACGGCAAGATCGCCGTACCGGATGCACCGGGGCTTGGTGTGGAACTCGACTGGGATCAGATCCACAAAGCGCACGAAGCGTACAAGAAGCTGCCAGGCGGCGCGCGTAATGACGCAGGCCCGATGCAGTACCTTATTCCCGGCTGGACATTTGACCGTAAACGCCCGGCGTTTGGTCGCCACTGATTAAAGGATTGAATTATGAGCACATTTACTACGCCTGTTGTCACCTCCATGCAGATTATCCCGGTTGCCGGCCATGACAGCATGCTGATGAACCTGAGTGGCGCACATGCCCCGTTCTTTACCCGTAATATTGTGATTATCAAGGATAACTCTGGTCATACCGGCGTGGGCGAAATCCCGGGCGGCGAGAAGATCCGCAAAACGCTGGAAGATGCCATCCCACTGGTGGTGGGTAAAACCCTGGGTGCCTACAAAAATATCCTCAATGCGGTGCGCGGCGAATTCGCCGACCGCGATGCGGGCGGCCGCGGGCTGCAAACCTTTGACCTGCGCACCACCATTCACGTAGTGACCGGTATTGAAGCCGCGATGCTCGACCTGCTGGGTCAGCACCTGGGCGTTAACGTGGCTTCGCTGCTGGGCGACGGGCAGCAACGCACCGAAGTTGAAATGCTGGGCTACCTGTTCTTCGTCGGCAATCGCAAGCTGACGCCGCTGCCGTATCAGAGCCAGCCGGATGAGGCGTGCGACTGGTACCGCCTGCGCCATGAAGAGGCGATGACCCCGGATTCGGTGGTGCGTCTGGCGGAAGCGGCCTATGAGAAGTACGGCTTTAACGATTTCAAACTGAAGGGCGGCGTGCTGGCCGGTGAAGAAGAGGCCGAATCGATTATCGCGCTGGCGAAGCGCTTCCCGCAGGCGCGCGTGACGCTGGATCCAAACGGTGCCTGGTCGCTGGAAGAGGCGATTCGAATCGGTAAACAGCTGAAAGGCGTGCTGGCCTACGCGGAAGATCCGTGTGGCGCTGAGCAGGGCTTCTCCGGGCGTGAAGTGATGGCGGAATTCCGTCGCGCCACCGGCCTGCCGACTGCAACCAACATGATCGCCACCGACTGGCGTCAGATGGGCCATACGCTGTCGCTGCAGTCAGTCGACATCCCGCTGGCGGACCCGCACTTCTGGACTATGCAGGGCTCGGTACGCGTGGCGCAGATGTGTCACGAGTTCGGCCTGACCTGGGGATCCCACTCCAATAACCACTTTGATATCTCGCTGGCGATGTTTACCCATGTGGCGGCAGCCGCACCGGGCAACATTACCGCCATCGATACCCACTGGATCTGGCAGGAAGGTAACCAGCATCTGACCAAACAGCCGTTCGAAATCAAAGGCGGCATGGTGCAGGTGCCAACCACGCCTGGCCTTGGCGTTGAGCTGGATATGGATCAGGTGATGAAGGCGCACGAGCTGTATCTGCAACATGGTCTGGGCGCGCGTGATGATGCGATGGCGATGCAGTACCTGATTCCGGAGTGGACATTCAACAACAAGCGCCCTTGCATGGTGCGCTAAGTCGGGTGCCGGTTCCTGCGGGAGCCGGCATTTTCTCTTTCGTTCCGGGTGTATGCTTATGGTAGTCAACATGCGTAAGGACGGCTTATGAAAATTGTTATCGCACCGGACTCCTACAAGGAAAGTTTGAGTGCCCTGGCAGTGGCGACGGCGATAGAAGAGGGGTTTTGCGAGATTTTCCCTACGGCAGAGTATGTCAAACTGCCGGTTGCTGACGGAGGCGAAGGCACCGTAGAAGCGATGGTGGCCGCCACGCAGGGGCAGATTATTCAGGTGCGCGTAACGGGCCCGCTGGGCGAGCATGTTGACGGTTTTTATGGCCGCTCCGGGGACCAGAAAAGCGCCTTTATCGAGATGGCGGCGGCCAGCGGTCTGGAGCTGGTTGTTCCTGCCCAACGCAATCCGCTGACCACCACCTCCTGGGGCACTGGCGAGCTGATCCGTCATGCGCTGGATGCGGGTGTTAAACACATTATTATCGGCATTGGCGGCAGCGCCACCAATGACGGCGGCGCAGGCATGGTGCAGGCGCTGGGCGCCGCGCTGCTGGATGAACGGGGTGAGTCAATCGGCCCTGGCGGCAGCGAGCTGGAAAAGCTGGCGCGCATCGACATCAGCGGGCTGGATAAACGGCTGGCAGAGTGTCGGATTGAAGTCGCCTGTGACGTCACTAATCCCCTGACCGGTGAAAGCGGGGCGAGCGCGATATTTGGGCCGCAAAAAGGGGCCACGCCGGAGATGATCGAACGTCTCGATCGCGCGCTGGCGCACTATGCGCAGATCATTGCCCGCGACCTCGACGTTGAAGTGCTCAAGCTGGCAGGCGGAGGAGCGGCAGGCGGTATGGGGGCGGCGCTATACG
This sequence comes from Leclercia sp., assembly GCA_049284415.1. Classification (GTDB taxonomy): domain Bacteria; phylum Pseudomonadota; class Gammaproteobacteria; order Enterobacterales; family Enterobacteriaceae; genus Enterobacter. The sequence goes on along the minus strand of JBAPXW010000019.1, from coordinate 69,832 downwards.
CATTCTGCGGCGCGCAGCTGCGCCAGGGTATTGAAATTGTTACCGATGCGCTCGACCTGGACCGCCAGGTTGCCGATGCCGATCTGGTGATCACCGGTGAAGGCCGAATCGACAGCCAGACCGTGCATGGCAAAGTCCCGGTTGGCGTAGCAAAAATTGCCAAACGCTATAACAAACCGGTGATTGGCCTCGCGGGTAGCCTGACGGCCGATGTCGGCGTGGTACACGATCACGGTATCGACGCGGTCTTTAGCGTGATCTACACCGTCTGCACGCTGGAGGAGGCGCTGGAAGATGCGGCTGAAAACGTGCGGATGGCGGCCAGAAATATTGCCGCCGTGTTGAAAGTGGGGATGGAGGTTTAACGCAGACCGATCCCCACACAATGACCCTTTCCCCGACGGGAGAGGGTTGTTACGCCCTCAGCACCTTCATCGCTTCCCGCGTGACGTTATCCATCTCATCCAGCAATTCCAGAAACTCCGGTTCCAGGTCGCTCTCCAGCGTTCCCGAGCGCAGCTGCTGTTCCAGCAGCTGGCACAGGTTTTTCAGGCGCGGAACGCCGCTGTAGCCGCAGCTGCCGTGCAGCTTATGGATTGCCTCGGTGAGTCCTTCCGGTTTTTCACCGACCAGCTGTTCTTCCACTTTATTGCGGATCTCCGGCAGGAAGGCGATCAGCATCTGCAGCATCTCCCGGGCCAGATCCTGCTTGCCCGCCGCCTGCCGCAAAGCCAGCTGCCAGTCGAGCGTCTCGCTGGTGTTGACCGGGGTCTCCACCGTCTCTGATGGCGCCATCCAGCTGCCCGTCACCGGGCCTGGCTTGTAGCGTAGCAGCAGGTTGTGCAGCTTCTCTTCCTCGATGGGTTTTGCCAGATAGTCATTCATTCCGGCGCTCAACAGCTTCTCTTTCTGCCCTGCCATCGCGTGCGCGGTCACGGCGATAACCGGCGTTTGCTGCTGGTGAGGGAGCTGGCGAATCAGCTCACAGGCACGAATCCCGTCCATGCCCGGCATCTGAATATCCATCAGGATCAGGTCAAACTGTGTCTGTCGGGCACGTTCAACCGCCTGCAGGCCGCTCTCGCATAGCTCAACGTGCTGCACCTGATCCTCCAGCAGAACGCCGATCAGCTTCAGGTTGGCGGGGTTGTCATCCACCGCCATCACGGTCATCGGCAGTTTGCTGTCATCGCTGATGATTGGCGCAACGTAGTGGTTCAGGCGGCAATATTCGGTCAGCGTCGGCAGCAGGCGCGTGGCGGTCAGCGGTTTCAGCAGGCACGCTGCTGCGCCGTCATGCTTCAGCTCTTCGGCGTTTATCTGCGCGTGGCACGGCAGCGCCAGCAGCAGGTAATCGGTCATCGAGGCCGCTTTGGCCAGCCGCTCCTGCTGCATGGTCAGCTCGCCGGTAAAGGTCACCGGGATCCCCATCAGCAGGATGTCGTAATGCTCCACCGGCAGGGCAGAAAACGCCGGGCTATAGACCACGTCCAGCGGCGTGGTGCTCAATACATCCAGCGTACTCTGGGCTGCCGCGGCGTTGGGCTCAATGTAGGCCAGCCGTTTACCCAGCAGGCAATCCATCGCCGGGCGATCGGTCAGTGCGTTCGGGTTCAGGTCAAGATTGATGTGGAACCAGAAGGTCGATCCCCGGTTGGGTTGGCTGTGGAAGGAGATATCCCCGCCCATCTCTTTCACCAGCTTTTGGGTGATCACCAGCCCCAGTCCGGTACCGCCGTGACGGCGCGAAATGCTGGCATCGGCCTGGCGGAAGGCCTGGAACAGTCGGGACTGATCGCGTTCCGGGATGCCAATCCCGGTGTCGCGGATCTGCACCTCAATCTGCACCTTGGTATTGCTGAGGGCGCGCTTTTCAACCAGCACGTCAATGTTGCCGCTTTCGGTGAATTTGATGGCGTTACCCACCAGGTTGGTGATCACCTGCTGCAGGCGCAGCGAATCACCTATCACGTTGTCCGGCACGTCATTTTTGATGTTCAGCGTCAGCTCCAGCCCTTTGTCGTGGGAGGAGTGCGCCAGCAGGGTTACCACTTCATCCAGCGTATTGCGCAGCGGGAACGGGATGCTTTCCAGAATCAGCTTGCCCGCCTCCAGCTTGGAGAAATCGAGCACGTCATTGATGATCGCCAGCAGGTTATTGGCCGAGCGTTCAATGGTATGCAGGTGGTCGCGCTGGGTTGGGTTGAGCTCGGTTTTCAGGGTCAGACGGGTGAAGCCAATCACCCCATTCAGCGGGGTACGCAGCTCGTGGGACATGTTCGCCAGGAACTCTGATTTTATGCGCGCCGCTTCCTGGGCGCGTTTTTTAGCCAGATCCAGCTCGACGTTCTGGATCTCCATCTGCTCCAGGGTTTCACGCAGGTCAGAGGTGGCCTGATCAACGTTATGCTGCATCTCTTCATGGTATGCCGCCAGCGACATTGCCATCGAGTTGATGCCGTTTTTCAGCATATCCAGCTCGCCGAGCATAAAGCCTTCAACGCGGCTGTCGAGCTGGCCCCGACGGATCCGATCAACGGTATTCACCATGTTGCGGATCGGGCTGGTGACATCACGCATCAGTCGCCAGCCGAAGATCAGCGCAATGCCAATACAAAACAGCATCATGACGGTGGAGATAAAAATTTCTTTGTACTGCTGCAGGCGCACGGACTTGAGATCCAGCTCCAGCGCCACATATCCCAGCATATTGTTGTCGGGCTTGGCATCTGAACCGGCTGATTCATCAGGTGAATAGCTTTCCGAGGTGATCGGCGTGCGCAGGATCATTCTGTCGCCCTGATGAATAACGCTCAGACGCTTGGGAAACGCCATGCCGTCGGGGATCTTCATCGTACCGGGGTCGATGTGGGTATTCGACGTGACAAACAGGCGATTATTTTGGTCATAGACGGTGATGGCGCGCACAATGTCCGAGTGGCGACGGTGTAAAACGCTGATGAGCTGGCCAATAGATTCGCGGTTTTGCAGGGTCATGCCGTATTCACTGGAGACGGCCAGCGGTTCAATAATGCTAGCTCCCGCATCCTCTAACTGGCGTTGCAGGTCGTTATAACGGTGAACCACAAAGAAGGTGCTCAGCAGCAAACCAATGAGTACGGTAGGGGCGAGGATCAAAATCATCATGCGCGCACGCAGGCTGTAGTTGGTCATGGAGTTCCGTTATGGGACAATTAGAGTCAATATGTTCATTTGAGAAAATACCCGGTAATGGCGCAATTCTACTCTGCAAAGCGACGCGTGACGACGCGTCAGATCATAACTGTTGATGTCACAGACCTCGATCCCTTCGGTCAGGGCGTGGCGCGCCATGACGGTAAGGCCCTGTTTATCCCCGGCCTGCTGCCGGATGAGCGGGCAGAAATCACCCTGACGGAAGAGAAACGCCAGTATGCGCGCGGGCAGGTGAAACGCCGCCTTAATGATAGCCCGGAACGCGTGAAGCCACGCTGTCCGCACTTTGGCGTTTGCGGCGGCTGCCAGCAGCAGCATGCCAGCATTGCCCTGCAAGAACGCAGTAAAAGCCGCGCCCTGGCGCGACTGCTGAAGCATGACGTTAACGAGATTATCGCCGGTGAGCCCTGGGGCTACCGCCGCCGGGCGCGCCTGAGCCTGAATTATCTGCCGAAAACCGCGCGTCTGGAGATGGGCTTTCGCAAAACCAGCTCCAGCGACATTGTCGACATCAAACAGTGCCCCATTTTGGTGCCCCGTCTTGAGGCGTTGCTGCCAGACGTGCGTGCATGCCTTTCAGAACTGCAGGGCGTTCGCCATCTGGGGCACGTTGAGCTGGTTCTGGCGAACGGCGGCCCGATGATGGTGCTGCGCCACACCGCGCCACTTTCTGTCCGGGATCGCGAAAAACTGGAACGCTTTTCGCATTCTCATGACCTCGCGCTGTATCTCGCCCCGCAAAGCGACATACTTGAGCACGTAACGGGTGAAGCGCCCTGGTACGACTCAGACGGGCTACGCTTATCGTTCAGCCCGCGCGATTTCATTCAGGTCAACGATGGGGTTAACCAGCAGATGGTGGCGACGGCGCTGGCCTGGCTGGATATTCAGCCAGACGACCGGGTGCTGGATCTGTTCTGCGGGATGGGCAACTTTACCCTGCCGCTGGCAAAACGAGCGCAAAGCGTGGTCGGGGTCGAAGGCGTGACGGCGCTGGTAGAGAAAGGACGTGACAACGCGGTTCACAATGCGCTGCACAATGTGACATTTTTTCACGAGAATCTGGAAGAGGATGTTACTCAGCAGCCCTGGGCGAAGCACGGCTTTGATAAAATCCTGTTGGATCCGGCGCGTGCCGGTGCCCCTGGCGTGATGCAGCATATTATTAAACTCGCGCCAAAACGTGTGGTCTATATTTCCTGCAATCCGGCGACGCTGGCCCGGGACAGTGAGGCATTATTAGCCGCGGGTTACCAGATTCAGCGTCTGGCAATGCTGGATATGTTCCCGCACACTGGGCATCTGGAATCAATGGCGTTGTTCACGCTTAACTGATGAATTTCGGCTTGTCGAATTCGACAGGCACGGGTCCCTAAAGGAGAGGACGATGGTTGCGGTAAGAAGTGCACATCTCAATAAAGCTGGAGAGTTTGACCCACAAAAATGGATCGCCAGTCTGGGAATTTCCAGCCAGCAGTCGTGTGAACGTTTAACCGAAACCTGGGCCTACTGTTTGCGCACTACCCAGGGGCATCCCAATGCGGATTTGCTGCTGTGGCGCGGTGTGGAGATGGTCGAAATCCTCTCCATGCTCAATATGGACATTGAAACGCTGCAGGCGGCGCTCCTGTTCCCGCTGGCCGATGCTGATGTGGTCAGCGAAGACGTGCTGCGTGAAAGCGTCGGCAAATCTGTGGTCGCACTGATCCACGGCGTGCGCGATATGGCGGCCATTCGCCAGCTGAAGGCCGCGCATACGGATTCCGTCTCCGCTGAACAGGTCGATAACGTCCGCCGTATGCTGCTGGCAATGGTGGACGATTTCCGCTGCGTGGTGATCAAGCTGGCAGAGCGTGTGGCTCATCTGCGCGAAGTGAAAGACGCGCCAGAAGATGAACGCGTGCTGGCGGCAAAAGAGTGCACCAATATCTACGCGCCGCTGGCGAACCGCTTAGGGATCGGGCAGCTGAAATGGGAGCTGGAAGATTACTGCTTCCGCTATCTGCACCCGGCGGAATACAAGCGCATTGCGAAACTGCTGCACGAACGCCGTATCGACAGAGAGCATTACATCGACGAATTCGTCGGTGGACTGCGCAAGGCGATGAAAGAAGAAAACGTGCGAGCAGAAGTCTATGGCCGCCCGAAACACATCTACAGCATCTGGCGCAAAATGCAGAAAAAGCATCTGGCCTTTGATGAGCTGTTTGACGTGCGTGCGGTGCGAATTGTGGCCGAACGGCTGCAGGACTGCTACGCCGCGCTGGGTATCGTTCATACTCACTTCCGCCACCTGCCGGACGAGTTTGACGACTACGTGGCGAACCCGAAACCAAACGGCTACCAGTCAATCCATACCGTGGTACTGGGGCCAGGCGGCAAAACGGTTGAAATCCAGATCCGTACCAAACAGATGCACGAAGAGTCCGAGCTGGGCGTTGCCGCGCACTGGAAGTACAAAGAGGGCACCTCAAGCGGAGCCCGTTCCGGCCACGAAGATCGTATCGCCTGGCTGCGCAAGCTGATTGCGTGGCAGGAAGAGATGGCCGACTCTGGCGAAATGCTCGATGAAGTGCGCAGCCAGGTCTTTGACGACCGGGTTTACGTCTTTACGCCGAAGGGCGACGTTGTCGATCTTCCGGCGGGCTCGACGCCGCTCGACTTCGCCTACCACATCCACAGCGATGTGGGGCACCGCTGCATCGGGGCTAAAATCGGTGGACGCATCGTGCCGTTCACCTACCAGCTGCAGATGGGCGATCAGATTGAGATCATCACCCAGAAACAGCCGAACCCGAGCCGCGACTGGCTGAACCCGAATCTGGGCTACGTCACCACCAGCCGTGGACGCTCTAAAATTCACGCCTGGTTCCGTAAACAGGATCGTGACAAAAACATTCTTGCCGGTCGCCAGATCCTCGACGATGAGCTGGAGCATTTAGGCATCCACCTGAAAGAGGCGGAAAAATTCCTGCTGCCGCGCTACAACTTTAACGAGCTGGACGAGCTGCTGGCGGCGATTGGCGGCGGGGATATTCGCCTCAACCAGATGGTCAATTTCCTGCAGGCGCAGTTCAACAAACCGAGCGCGGCAGAGCAGGATGCGGCGGCGCTGAAGCTGCTGCAGCAGAAGAGCTACACGCCACCGCACCGCAGTAAAGATAATGGTCGGGTGGTTGTCGAAGGCGTTGGCAATCTGATGCACCACATTGCCCGCTGCTGTCAGCCAATCCCGGGGGACGAGATCGTCGGCTTTATCACCCAAGGGCGTGGGATCTCCATCCACCGGGCGGACTGCGATCAGCTGGAAGATTTACAGTCGCATGCGCCGGAACGTATCGTTGATGCGGTATGGGGCGAGAGCTACTCTGCGGGTTATTCGCTGGTGGTGCGGGTTGCGGCCAACGATCGTAGCGGCCTGTTGCGCGACATCACCACTATTTTGGCCAACGAAAAAGTGAACGTGCTGGGGGTCGCCAGCCGGAGCGATACCCGACAGCAGCTCGCCACCATCGATATGACGATTGAAATCTATAACCTGCAGGTGCTGGGCCGGGTGCTCGCCAAGCTGAACCAGGTGCCGGATGTGATTGACGCACGTCGTCTGCACGGCGGGTAATTCATCGTATTTTGCTCTCCCCGGCGGCGCGCTGCTGGCCGGGGTTACGCTTCCATGTAGGCCGGGTCCGGCGCAAGCCGCCACCCGGCGTCATCGATTTAAACAGGAACCAACATGACCCAGATCGACCGCCTGCTTGGCATTATGCAACGTCTGCGCGACCCGCAAACCGGCTGTCCGTGGGACAAAGAGCAGACTTTCGCCACCATCGCGCCTTATACCCTGGAAGAGACCTACGAGGTGCTCGACGCCATCTCCCGTGAAGATTTTGACGATCTGCGCGGCGAGCTGGGCGACCTGCTGTTCCAGGTGGTGTTCTACGCGCAGATGGCGCAGGAAGAAGGGCGCTTTGATTTCAATGATATTTGTGCCGCCATCAGCGACAAGCTGGAGCGCCGTCACCCGCATATTTTTGGCGATGCGACGGCAGAAAACAGCCACGAAGTGCTGGCCCGCTGGGAGCAAATCAAAACCGCTGAACGCGCTGAAAAAGCACAGCATTCAGCGCTGGACGATATCCCCTTAAGCCTGCCGGCGCTGATGCGTGCGCATAAAATCCAGAAACGTTGCTCGACGGTGGGGTTCGACTGGACTTCTCTCGGCCCGGTGCTCGACAAAGTGCACGAAGAGATCGACGAAGTGATGCACGAAGCGCAGCAGGCCGTCATCGATCAGGCAAAGCTGGAAGAGGAGATGGGCGACCTGCTGTTTGCGACGGTGAATTTATCGCGTCATTTAGGGGTGAAAGCCGAAACCGCACTGCAGAAAGCCAACCTCAAGTTTGAACGCCGTTTCCGCGAAGTGGAGCGCATCATTGCCGCGCGCGGTCTGGAAATGACCGGCGTTGACCTCGACGCGATGGAAGAAGTCTGGCAGGAAGTAAAACGCCAGGAATATGATCTCTAACGGTTTTTTGCGATCAAGCGCAATTTGTGTGATTTTTTAAATGACAAGCGCTTGATTTGCGTCAAAAACATTTACCCCAAAGGGGCTATTTTCTCACTCCCTGCGTTTGTTTGAGCCTGATGAAGAGGAGGAATAATGAAAGTTTGTGGCGTCTGCTATGATCGGGTATACTGCTTTCCCGTCCTGGTTATTCCATCGTTTCACCCTAACTTCTCAGGTTCAGCATGACAACGAACTATATTTTTGTGACCGGCGGGGTCGTATCCTCTCTGGGTAAAGGCATTGCCGCAGCCTCCCTGGCAGCCATTCTTGAAGCCCGTGGCCTCAACGTGACCATGATGAAACTGGATCCGTATATCAACGTCGATCCTGGCACCATGAGTCCTATCCAACACGGGGAAGTGTTCGTTACTGAAGACGGCGCTGAAACCGATCTGGACCTGGGTCACTACGAGCGCTTCATTCGCACCAAAATGACCCGTCGCAACAACTTCACTACGGGCCGTATCTATTCCGACGTTCTGCGTAAAGAACGCCGTGGCGACTATCTGGGCGCAACCGTTCAGGTTATCCCGCACATCACCAATGCCATCAAAGAGCGCGTCCTTGCGGGTGGCGAAGGTCACGATGTCGTGCTGGTTGAAATCGGCGGTACCGTAGGTGATATCGAATCCCTGCCGTTCCTCGAAGCGATTCGCCAGCTGGCGGTTGATATCGGTCGTGAACACGCGCTGTTCATGCACCTGACGCTGGTACCTTACCTGGCTGCTGCCGGTGAAGTGAAAACCAAGCCAACTCAGCACTCCGTGAAAGAATTGCTCTCTATCGGTATTCAGCCTGATATCCTGGTTTGCCGCTCCGATCGCGCAGTTCCGGCTAACGAACGTGCGAAAATTGCATTGTTCTGTAACGTGCCAGAAAAAGCCGTTATTTCAATGAAAGACGTCGATTCCATTTATAAAATCCCGGGCCTGTTGAAATCACAGGGTCTGGACGATTATATTTGTAAACGATTCAGCTTGAACTGTCCGGAAGCTAACCTGTCTGAATGGGAACAGGTTATTTACGAAGAATCGAACCCGGCAGGCGAAGTGACTATTGGTATGATCGGCAAGTACATTGAACTGCCGGACGCCTACAAGTCAGTTATCGAAGCGCTGAAACACGGTGGCCTGAAAAACCGCGTAACCGTCAACATCAAGCTGATTGATTCGCAGGATGTTGAAACCCGCGGTGTAGAAATTCTGAAAGATCTGGATGCTATTCTGATCCCTGGCGGCTTCGGCTACCGTGGCGTTGAAGGCAAGATCGCTACCGCACGCTATGCGCGTGAAAACAATATTCCTTACCTCGGCATTTGCCTGGGTATGCAGGTTGCGCTGATTGAATTTGCTCGTAATGTGGTGGGCATGGAAAACGCCAACTCAACGGAATTTGTGCCAGACTGTAAGTACCCTGTTGTGGCGCTTATCACTGAATGGCGCGACGAAGAAGGTAACGTCGAAGTCCGTACCGAGAAGAGCGATCTGGGTGGCACAATGCGTCTTGGTGCTCAGGCTTGTCAGGTCTCTGACGACAGCCTGGTACGCCAGATGTACGGTGCGCCAGTCATCACTGAACGCCATCGTCACCGTTATGAAGTCAACAACCTGCTGTTGAAACAAATTGAAGCTGCGGGTCTGCGTATTGCGGGCCGCTCCGGGGATGATCAGTTGGTCGAGATCATCGAAGTACCGAACCACCCGTGGTTTGTTGCCTGTCAGTTCCACCCGGAATTTACTTCCACACCGCGCGATGGACATCCGCTGTTTGCTGGCTTTGTGAAAGCCGCCAACGAGTTCCAGAAGCGTCAGGCGAAGTAAGAAAAGTTAGAACGGCAGCGCGTACCTTGGGTACGCGCTGTTTGTCTGGAGTTTTAGTTTAACTTGTACTGAGGAAAATCTAATGTCCAAAATCGTTAAAGTCATCGGTCGTGAAATCATCGACTCCCGTGGTAACCCTACCGTTGAAGCTGAAGTTCACCTTGAAGGTGGTTTCGTCGGTATGGCAGCTGCGCCGTCAGGTGCTTCTACTGGTTCCCGCGAAGCGCTGGAACTGCGCGATGGCGACAAATCCCGTTACCTGGGTAAAGGCGTAACCAAAGCTGTTGGCGCGGTTAACGGCCCAATCGCTCAGGCAATCCTTGGCAAAGACGCCAAAGACCAAGCTGGCATCGATAAGATCATGATCGACCTGGACGGTACTGAAAACAAATCTAACTTCGGTGCGAACGCAATCCTGGCTGTGTCTCTGGCAAACGCCAAAGCAGCAGCAGCTTCTAAAGGTCAGCCACTGTTCGAACACATCGCTGAACTGAACGGCACCCCAGGCAAATACTCCATGCCAGTTCCGATGATGAACATCATCAACGGCGGCGAGCATGCAGACAACAACGTTGATATTCAAGAGTTCATGATTCAGCCTGTTGGCGCGAAAACGCTGAAAGAAGCCATCCGTATGGGTTCTGAAGTGTTCCACACCCTGGCTAAAGTTCTGAAGTCTAAAGGTATGGGTACCGCTGTTGGTGACGAAGGTGGTTATGCACCTAACCTGGGTTCTAACGCCGAAGCACTGGCTGTAATCGCTGAAGCGGTTAAAGCAGCAGGCTACGAGCTGGGCACCGACATCACCCTGGCGATGGACTGTGCAGCATCTGAATTCTACAAAGACGGTAAATACGTTCTGGCTGGCGAAGGCAACAAAGCCTTCACTTCTGAAGAGTTCACTCACTTCCTGGAAGACCTGACCAAACAGTACCCAATCGTCTCTATCGAAGACGGTCTGGACGAGTCTGACTGGGATGGCTTCGCTTACCAGACTAAAGTTCTGGGCGACAAAATCCAGCTGGTTGGTGACGATCTGTTCGTAACCAACACCAAGATCCTGAAAGAAGGTATCGAGAAAGGCATCGTTAACTCCATCCTGATCAAATTCAACCAGATCGGTTCTCTGACCGAAACTCTGGCTGCGATCAAAATGGCGAAAGACGCTGGCTACACTGCCGTTATCTCTCACCGTTCAGGCGAAACTGAAGACGCGACCATCGCTGACCTGGCTGTTGGTACCGCTGCTGGCCAGATCAAAACCGGTTCTATGAGCCGTTCTGACCGTGTTGCTAAATACAACCAGCTGATTCGTATCGAAGAAGCGCTGGGCGAAAAAGCACCATACAACGGCCGTAAAGAGATCAAAGGTCAGTAATTCTGAACCTTCACTCTGAATAAAAACCCGCTTCGGCGGGTTTTTTTATGTCCAGAGTAAAGCAGCTCTCGCACATGACCTGCACGCCAACATCTGCGATAATTACAGATTACCCCTTTTTAAGAGTTAACTATGCAGTACCCGATTAATGAGATGTTCCAGACCCTGCAAGGCGAGGGTTACTTCACCGGCGTGCCCGCAATTTTTATCCGTTTGCAGGGATGCCCGGTTGGCTGCGCCTGGTGTGACACCAAACATACCTGGGATACGCTTAGCGATCGGGAAGTGTCGCTGTTCAGCATTCTGGCGAAAACCAAAGAGAGCGATAAATGGGGTGCGGCAAACCCGGACGATCTGCTGGCGATTATTGGTCGTCAGGGCTGGACGGCGCGCCATGTGGTGATCACCGGCGGTGAACCCTGCATCCACGATCTCACCCCGCTGACCTCACTGCTGGAAAGCAACGGTTTCAGCTGTCAGATAGAGACCAGCGGCACGCACGAAGTGCGCTGCACCCACTCTACCTGGGTGACGGTATCGCCAAAAGTGAATATGCGCGGCGGGTACGATGTATTGTCGCAGGCACTGGAACGTGCCGATGAAATCAAACACCCGGTGGGGCGTATGCGCGATATCGAAGCGCTGGATGAACTGCTGGCGACCTTAACTGATGACAAACAGCGTATCATTGCGCTGCAGCCTATCAGCCAGAAAGACGATGCGACCCGTTTATGTATCGAGACCTGTATTGCGCGCAACTGGCGCCTGTCGATGCAAACCCATAAGTACCTGAATATCGCGTAGTAATGGCTGATTGATTGTCGGACAGGCTTGAACTTGTCCGGCATTAATCGCGCTTTAAGGAGAATAATAGACATGATGTCAATTGAGTCTCTCAACGCTTTTTCCCTGGATTTTTTCTCCCTCAAAGGCAAGACGGCCATTGTGACCGGCGGTAATCGCGGTCTGGGGCAGGCCTTTGCCGTTGCGCTAGCGAAAGCAGGCGCCAACCTGTTTATCGCAGGCAATCATCTCAATAATGACCCAACGCGTGAGCTTATCGAGCGACAGGGCGTTGAGGTTGAATTTATGCCTACCGATATCGCGACCGACGGTACGCCCGCCAGGATTATCACCGCCTGCTGCCAACGTTTCGGAACCGTTGATATCCTGGTAAACAATGCCGGAATTTGTAAGCTCAATAAGGTGCTACGTTTTGGCCGCGCTGACTGGGATCCGATGATTGATATTAATCTGACGGCGGCATTTGAGCTCAGTCACGAGGCGGCAAAAGTGATGATCCCGCGTCGCTGCGGCAAAATTATCAATATCTGTTCGGTGTTCTCGTGGCTGGGAGGGCGATGGTCCCCGGCGTATTCCGCAACGAAACATGCCCTGGTGGGCTTAACCAAATCCTATTGTGATGAATTAGGTCAGTACAATATTCAGGTTAACGGCATCGCGCCCGGGTATTACGCAACGGATATCACGGCGATCGCGCGCAGTACCCCGAAGGAAAACAGACGCGTGCTGGAGCATATTCCCGCCAGTCGATGGGGAGAGCCTCAGGATTTGATGGGGGCAATGATCTTTCTGGCCAGTCGGGCGTCGGATTATGTGAATGGCCATATCCTGGCCGTCGACGGTGGCTATCTGGTGCGCTGAAGGTCACGTCTGTGAACATCGTCCGCCATGCCCTGCGCCGGGGGGGCGCAACGCGATGGCGGATAGGGTTTACTCGCCGCGATACACGCAGCCCGCGGTACAGGTCTCTTTGATCATCACCGCACTCAGCAGCGGCACCAGCGGCTTCATCTCATCCCAGATCCACTTCGCCAGCACTTCGCTGGTCGGATTCTCGAGTCCCGGAATATCGTTCAGATAGTAATGATCGAGACGATTATAGGTCGGCTTGAAGGCAGCCTTCAGCTCGGAAAAATCCATGATCCAACCGGTGTGCGGATCGACTTCACCCGTGATCTCCAGGCGCACCATAAAGGAGTGCCCGTGCAGGCGACCACATTTATGCCCTTCCGGGACGTGAGGCAGGTGATGGGCGGCTTCGAAGATGAAATCTTTAAACAGTGTGGTGGACATCGTGGACTCTCAAAAATGCGGAAAAAACCGCCGTAGAGTACCGGAAAGTACCTTTTTTATCATTAACTAAAACGGGCATTCTCCCGGGACGCTGCTTACACTGCGATGCCTTGCGGTTTTATGGTTTATTTTCATAGGCTTAATTAATCGTTTTTATTGTTAAGAACAATAGCTAAAAGAGGTTAGTTCTTTTGGTTATTTATTATTTCCATCCCTTCTTTAATTGTTATGATCCGCGCCGTTAACCTTACACTCTGTTCTGTCTTTAAGATAAAAATTCAGCTTTGCTACTGGAACATAACGACGCATGACAACACAGGCCCCACCTTCAAATTTGCTTCCCCTGAACCCGGAGCAACTGGCACGCCTGCAGGCGGCCACCACTGATTTTTCGCCTACCCAGCTCGCCTGGGTGTCCGGTTATTTCTGGGGAATGCTCAATCAGCAGCCCGGCAGCGCGGTAAGCGCACCGGCTACGGCTGTTGAGATCCCGGCAATTACGCTTATCTCTGCCTCGCAAACCGGCAACGCCCGCCGCGTCGCCGAAGCACTGCGCGACGATCTGCTCGCGGCCAAACTGAACGTGAACCTGGTGAACGCCGGGGATTATAAATTTAAGCAAATCGCGTCAGAAAAACTGGTTGTGGTGGTTACGTCAACCCAGGGCGAAGGTGAGCCGCCTGAAGAAGCCGTTGCACTGCATAAGTTCCTGTTCTCGAAAAAAGCCCCGAAACTTACGGATACCGCGTTTGCCGTCTTCGGCCTTGGCGACTCGTCCTATGAATTCTTCTGCCAGTCCGGCAAAGATTTTGACAGCAAGCTGGCGGAGCTGGGCGGTGAGCGCCTGCTGGACCGCGTCGATACCGACGTCGAGTATCAGGCCGCCGCTGCCGAATGGCGCGCACGCATTGTTGATGTACTGAAAGCCCGCGTTCCGCAGGACACGCCGGCGCAGGCTGCCGTGACCGCCACTGGCGTGGTCAACGACATCCACACCAGCCCGTATACCAAAGAAGCACCGCTGACGGCGAGCCTCTCTGTTAACCAGAAAATCACCGGTCGCGATTCTGAAAAAGATGTGCGTCATATCGAAATCGATTTGGGCGACTCCGGCCTGCGTTACCAGCCGGGCGATGCGCTTGGCGTCTGGTATCAGAACGATCCGGCGCTGGTGAAAGAGCTGGTTGAGCTGCTGTGGCTGAAGGGCGATGAGCCGGTAACGGTAGAAGGCAAAACCCTGTCGCTCGCTGAAGCGCTGCAGTGGCATTTCGAACTGACCGTCAACACCGCCAATATCGTGGAAAACTACGCTACCCTGACCCGCAGCGAGGCACTGCTGCCGCTGGTGGGTGACAAAGCGAAACTGCAGCACTATGCCGCGACTACCCCGATTGTGGATATGGTGCGTTTTGCTCCGGCACAGCTGAGCGCGGAGGCATTAAGCGGCCTGCTGCGTCCGCTGACGCCGCGCCTCTACTCCATCGCCTCTTCCCAGGCAGAAGTGGAGAGTGAAGTGCACGTGACCGTTGGTGTGGTGCGCTACGACATCGAAGGTCGCGCCCGTGCGGGCGGTGCCTCCAGCTTCCTCGCGGATCGCGTTGAGGAAGAGGGCGAAGTCCGGGTGTTTATTGAGCACAATGACAACTTCCGTCTGCCTGCCAACCCGGACACCCCGGTGATTATGATTGGTCCTGGGACCGGTATTGCGCCGTTCCGCGCCTTTATGCAGCAGCGCGCCGCCGATGAAGCCTCCGGTAAAAACTGGCTTTTCTTCGGCAACCCGCACTTTACGGAAGATTTCCTTTACCAGGTCGAGTGGCAACGCTACGTCAAAGAGGGCGTGCTCTCGCGCATCGATTTGGCCTGGTCTCGTGACCAACAACAAAAAATATACGTACAAGACAAACTGCGCGCACAGGGCGCAGAGCTGTGGGCGTGGATTAATAACGGTGCCCACATTTATGTCTGCGGCGACGCTAATCGCATGGCGAAAGACGTTGAGCAGGCTTTGCTGGAAGTGATTGCTGAATTCGGTGGCATGGATACTGAATCGGCGGATGAATTTTTAAGTGAGCTGCGCGTAGAGCGCCGTTATCAGCGAGATGTCTACTAATGAGCGAAAAACATCCTGGCCCTCTGGTGGTCGAAGGCAAGCTGACTGATGCCGAGCGCATGAAGGTTGATAGCAACTATCTGCGCGGCACCATTGCCGAAGATTTGAATGACGGTCTGACCGGCGGTTTTAAAGGCGATAACTTCCTGCTGATCCGTTTCCACGGTATGTACCAGCAGGACGACCGCGATATCCGCGCCGAGCGTGCTGAACAAAAGCTGGAGCCGCGTCATGCGATGCTGCTGCGCTGCCGTCTGCCGGGTGGGATCATTACCACCAAACAGTGGCAGGCGATCGACAAGTTTGCCCATGACAATACGATTTATGGCAGCATCCGTCTGACCAACCGTCAGACCTTCCAGTTCCACGGCATTCTGAAGAAGAACGTGAAGCCGGTACACCAGATGCTGCACTCGGTGGGGCTGGACGCGCTGGCGACCGCCAACGACATGAACCGTAACGTGTTGTGTACCTCCAACCCGTACGAGTCCGAGCTGCACGCCGAAGCCTACGAATGGGCGAAGAAGATCTCTGAGCATCTGCTGCCGCAGACCCGCGCGTATGCCGAGATCTGGCTCGATCAGGAAAAAGTAGCCACCACCGACGTTGAACCGATCCTCGGCCAGACCTATCTGCCGCGTAAGTTCAAAACCACGGTCGTGATCCCGCCGCAGAACGATATCGATCTGCACGCCAACGACATGAACTTTGTCGCGGTTGCTGAGAACGGCAAACTGGTGGGCTTTAACCTGCTGGTGGGCGGCGGCTTATCCATTGAGCACGGCAACAAGAAAACCTACGCCCGCACCGCGAGCGAGTTTGGCTATCTGCCGCTGGAACACACTCTTGCGGTGGCCGAAGCGGTTGTGACCACTCAGCGCGACTGGGGTAACCGTACCGACCGTAAAAACGCCAAGACCAAGTACACCCTTGAGCGCGTCGGCGTCGACACCTTCAAGGAAGAAGTGGAGCGTCGGGCGGGCATCACGTTTGAGCCGATCCGTCCTTACGAA
This sequence comes from Leclercia sp., assembly GCA_049284415.1. GTDB lineage: Bacteria > Pseudomonadota > Gammaproteobacteria > Enterobacterales > Enterobacteriaceae > Enterobacter. Next base: position 53,649 of record JBAPXW010000019.1, on the reverse strand, counting down.
TTCACCGGTCGCGGCGATCGCATCGGCTGGGTGAAGGGCATCGACAATAAATGGCATCTGACGCTGTTTATCGAGAATGGCCGTATTCTGGATTATCCGGGCCGTCCGCTGAAAACCGGTCTGCTGGAGATTGCGAAGATCCACAAAGGCGAGTTCCGCATTACCGCCAACCAGAACCTGATCATCGCCGGCGTGCCGGAGAGCCAGAAGGCGAAGATCGAGAAGCTGGCCCGGGAACACACCCTGATGGATACGGTGAAACCGCAGCGTGAAAACTCGATGGCCTGCGTGTCGTTCCCAACCTGTCCGCTGGCGATGGCCGAAGCCGAGCGCTTCCTGCCGTCGTTCACCGACAAAGTGGAGGCGGTGCTGGAAAAACACGGCATCCCTGATGAACATATTGTGATGCGCGTGACCGGCTGCCCGAACGGCTGTGGCCGTGCGCTGCTGGCCGAGCTGGGTCTGGTGGGTAAAGCCCCTGGCCGCTACAACGTGCATCTGGGCGGGAATCGCAGCGGAACGCGTATTCCGCGAATGTATCGCGAAAACATAACCGAGCCGGAAATTCTGCAGTCAATTGACGAGCTGGTCGGGCGCTGGGCGAAAGAGCGCGAAGCGGGTGAAGGCTTCGGCGACTTTACGGTGCGTGCGGGCATTATTCGCCCGGTGCTCGATCCCGCAAGGGATTTCTGGGAGTAACCCGGTCATGCCCGGTGGCGCTGAGCTTACCGGGCCTGGGCTTTTTTAGGCCGGGCAAACGCAGTGCCGCCCGGCAAAAAGTGAGGAACTTATGTCCGTACTCGATCTAAATGCCCTTAATGAACTGCCAAAAGTCGAACGCATTCTGGCGCTGGCCGAAACGAACGGCAGGCTGGAAAAGCTCGATGCCGAAGGGCGTGTCGCCTGGGCGCTGGAGAATCTGCCCGGTGAATACGTGCTCTCCTCGAGCTTTGGTATTCAGGCGGCCGTCAGCCTGCATCTGGTGAATCAGATCCGCCCGGATATCCCGGTGATCCTCACCGATACCGGCTATCTGTTCCCGGAAACCTACCAGTTTATCGATGAGCTGACGGACAAGCTCAAGCTGAACCTGAAGGTCTACCGCGCTGAGCAGAGCGCGGCCTGGCAGGAAGCGCGTTACGGCAAGCTGTGGGAGCAGGGCGTTGAGGGCATTGAGAAATACAACGACATCAACAAAGTTGAGCCGATGAACCGCGCTCTGTCTGAACTCAACGCGCAAACCTGGTTTGCGGGCCTGCGTCGCGATCAGTCCGGCAGCCGAGCGAGCCTGCCGGTGCTCGGTCTCCAGCGCGGGGTGTTCAAAGTGCTGCCGATTATCGACTGGGATAACCGTACCGTTTACCAGTATCTGCAGCAGCACGGCCTGAAGTATCACCCGCTGTGGGATCAGGGTTATCTGTCGGTTGGCGATACCCATACCACCCGCAAATGGGAGCCAGGCATGGCAGAAGAAGAGACGCGCTTCTTTGGTTTGAAGCGCGAGTGCGGACTGCACGAAGGTTAACGACACGAAAACCAGGCCCGGTAAGGCGTCGCCCCCACCGGGCGTTTTCTCAGGCCTTGGCCGCTTTCGCCAGCTCTTTTACCAGCGGCAGCATCACGCGCACCACGTCCCGGCTGCGGTGTTCAATCCGGTGCGGGAGCGCGGCATCAATGTACTGCTGATTATCCAGCCGCACGTCGTGCCAGCTGGTTCCCGTCGGGAAGGCTTTCGATTTTACCCGCTGCTGGTAGCCATCTTTTTTACCCAGCGACCAGTTGGTGGCTTCGACATACAGGACCGGGATCCCGGCTTTATCAAACACCTCACCATCATTACAGCACCCCGTGCCTTTCGGGAATGCTGCGTTGCCGCCTGGGTTGGTGGCAGCAAAGACACCATGAGCACGGGCAATGGCCAGCGCACGGTCGCGGGTTAACTTGCGCACCGGGGCAGGGGTGGTTTTGCCGCTGTTAAAGTAGAGCTTGTCGCCGACGATCAGGTTATCGAGGTTGATCACCAGCAGGGTGTTTTTCTTCTCGGTGGCGCTCATGCGCTTAAGCACATTCTCCGCGCCCAGCTTTCCCTCTTCCTCGCCGCTGGTGGCAATAAAGCGAATGCTGTACTGGGTGGGCGTGTTTTTCAGCCGATCGGCCAGCTCCAGCATCACCCCGACGCCTGCGGCATTGTCGTCGATGCCCTGTAAAGTCAGGCCGCCGAGGTTGTGGTCGGTATCGCTGTCGCTCATCGGAGCGTACGTATCCAGATGCGCGAGGATAATAATTTGTTGTTCGGTGTGACCTTCATGGGCGGCAATCACGGTGCTGCCGGTCACGTTGTGCCAGTTTTTGCTTTGATTACGTGAGGTATAGATATAGCGGCTCTGGAAGGTACGGATGTCGCTCTGGTAGCCCATCCCGGCGAACTGCTGACGGACATAGTCAGCGCTGAGCATTTCGGCGGGGGTACCGGTCATACGGCCGGGAAAAAATGTCGCAATGTGACGCGCCTGCGAGGCGGCCATTTCACCCATGGCGGGGGTTTTTGCCTGAACGGGCAGGATAAAGCAAACGCCGAACGCCAGGGCAGCGATCCGGTGGCGCATTGCGGAAAACATAATGCATCCTTAAAAAGAGATCAAAATTTTAACGCGCCTAGTATGAAACCGTGATGGCGCTTACACAATTTGAATTGCTCTTAAATGCCTGTCATGGCGCGTCTTAAGCACTTTTTGATATGAGCTTTTTCACGGCGTTATTCCATTGAGTAACTACTCATTCCAATTCGTAATTTCATTCGCCCCGAACAGCCCCCTATAGTCCCACTATTCCTGGTTGTTAGCGAGTTGTAGCATTGTGGATTACCTTCCTTTATTTGCTGCTATAAAAGACCGTCCGGTGCTGGTTGTCGGCAGCGGAGAGATCGCGCTGCGCAAAATCGCCTTTTTACAGCGTGCAGGTGCGCAGGTGCAGGTTGTGGCCGAGGCGGACTTTGATGAATCGCTTATCGATGATGTGGTGCTGGTGATTGCCGCCACTGAAGATCGGACGCTTAACCAGCGCATTTCGGCTGCCGCTCACGCCCGTCATCGTCTGGTGAACGTGGTGGACGATCAGCCGCTGTGCTCTTTTATCTTCCCGTCGATTGTCGACAGGTCGCCGCTGCTGGTGGCAATCTCCTCCGGCGGTACCGCACCGGTGCTGGCGCGCGTCTTGCGCGAGAAAATCGAAGCCTTACTGCCGACAAGCCTCGGACGGATGGCCGAGAAAGCCAGCTTCTGGCGCAACCATCTGAAAACCCGCCTGACCAGCGTGACGGAACGTCGTCGCTTCTGGGAGCGCGTGTTCCGTGGCCGCTTTGTCAGCCTGATGCACGCAGGCAACGAGACGGCTGCCCAACAGCTGCTGGAAGATGAGCTGGATAACCCAGGCAGCAGCGCGGGCGAAATTATTCTGGTCGGCGCCGGGCCTGGTGACGCCGGATTACTGACGCTTCGCGGCCTGCAGGTGCTGCAGGACGCGGACGTGGTGTTCTACGACCATCTGGTGACCGACGGCATACGCGAACTGATCCGCCGGGATGCGGAGCAAATCTGCGTCGGCAAACGCGCGGGTGGGCACGCTGTCCCGCAGCATGACACCAATCAGATGCTGATTGCGGCAGCCAAAGCGGGTAAAACCGTGGTCCGTCTGAAGGGCGGCGATCCGTTTATCTTTGGCCGGGGCGGCGAAGAGCTGCAGGCGGCGGCCGAGGCGGGCGTGCCTTTCCAGGTAGTACCGGGGATCACCGCGGCATCTGCCGTCACGGCTTATGCCGGTATCCCGCTCACCCATCGTGATTACGCCCAGAGCGTGACCTTTGTGACCGGCCACTACAAGGCCGACAGCGCGCCGCTGGACTGGGCGCACCTGGCGCAGGGACGCCAGACGCTGGCTATTTACATGGGTACCATGAAGGCGGCCGAAATCAGCCAACAGCTGATCCAGCATGGCCGCGACGCAACAACGCCTGTTGCCGTGATTTCGCGCGGTACACGCGTCGATCAGCACGTGGCAATCGGCACGTTACAACAGCTTGCAAGCCTGGCGAAAGACGCCCCGATGCCCGCCCTGATTGTGGTGGGAGAAGTTGTGCAGCTGCACGACACGCTCGCCTGGTTTCAACATACAACAGATGCAGAAGGGTTTGGTTCTTCTGTTATAAATTTGGCTTAAGGAACGGTTATGGACCAAAAACGACTGACTCACCTGCGGCAACTGGAAGCGGAAAGTATTCATATTATCCGCGAGGTCGCCGCTGAGTTTTCTAACCCGGTAATGATGTATTCCATCGGCAAAGATTCCAGCGTGATGCTGCACCTGGCGCGTAAAGCGTTTTACCCGGGCACCTTGCCGTTCCCGCTACTGCACGTGGATACCGGCTGGAAATTCCGCGAGATGTATGAATTTCGCGACCGTACCGCCAAAGCGTACGGCTGCGAACTGCTGGTGCATAAAAACCCGGAAGGGGTGGCGATGGGCATTAACCCGTTCGTGCACGGCAGCGGTAAACACACCGACATCATGAAAACCGAAGGGCTGAAGCAGGCCCTGAACAAATACGGTTTTGATGCGGCATTCGGCGGCGCGCGCCGCGATGAAGAGAAATCCCGCGCCAAGGAGCGTATTTACTCCTTCCGCGATCGCTTCCACCGCTGGGATCCTAAAAATCAGCGCCCGGAACTGTGGCACAACTACAACGGCCAGATTAACAAAGGCGAAAGCATTCGCGTGTTCCCGCTCTCCAACTGGACCGAGCTGGATATCTGGCAGTACATCTATCTGGAAAATATCGACATCGTTCCTCTGTATCTGGCAGCAGAACGCCCGGTGCTCGAGCGCGACGGCATGCTGATGATGATTGATGACGATCGTATCGATCTGCAGCCAGGGGAAGTGATCAAAAAACAGATGGTGCGCTTCCGTACCCTCGGCTGCTGGCCGCTGACCGGCGCGGTAGAATCGAACGCGCAGACGCTGCCGGAGATCATTGAAGAGATGCTGGTTTCGACCACCAGCGAGCGACAAGGGCGCGTGATTGACCGCGACCAGGCAGGCTCCATGGAGCTGAAGAAACGTCAGGGTTATTTCTAAGGAGCCGCCATGAATACCACTATTGCTCAACAGATTGCCGATGAAGGCGGCGTAGAAGCCTATCTGCACGCGCAACAGCACAAAAGTTTGCTGCGGTTTCTGACCTGCGGCAGCGTCGACGACGGCAAAAGTACGCTGATTGGCCGTCTGCTGCACGACACCCGTCAAATCTACGAAGATCAGCTCTCATCGCTGCACAACGACAGCAAACGTCACGGCACTCAGGGCGAGAAGCTCGATCTGGCGCTGCTGGTGGATGGCCTGCAGGCAGAGCGCGAGCAGGGCATCACCATCGACGTGGCTTACCGCTACTTCTCCACCGAGAAGCGCAAATTTATTATTGCCGACACCCCTGGCCACGAACAGTACACCCGCAACATGGCCACCGGTGCCTCCACCTGTGACCTGGCGATCCTGCTGATCGACGCCCGTAAAGGCGTGCTGGATCAAACCCGTCGTCACAGCTTTATCTCCACCTTGCTGGGGATCAAGCACCTGGTGGTGGCGGTCAACAAAATGGATCTGGTGGATTTCAGCGAAGATAAATTTAACGAAATCCGCGAAAGCTATCTGACCTTCGCCGAGCAACTGCCGGGCAACCTCGATATCCGCTTTGTGCCGCTGTCGGCGCTGGAAGGGGATAACGTCGCCTCCCAAAGCACCACCATGCCGTGGTACAGCGGCCCGACGCTGCTGGAAGTGCTGGAAACCGTTGAGCTGCAGCGCAGCGTCGAGACCCAGCCGCTGCGCTTCCCGGTGCAGTACGTCAACCGCCCGAATCTCGATTTCCGCGGCTTCTCTGGCACCATCGCCGGTGGCAGCGTTAGCGTTGGCCAGCGCGTGAAGGTTCTGCCTTCCGGTGTGGAGTCCGCGGTTACCCGCATCGTCACCTTTGATGGCGATCTGCAGGAAGCCAGTGCAGGCGAGGCGGTGACGCTGGTGCTGAAAGATGAAATCGACATCAGCCGCGGCGACCTGCTGGTGGACGCGCACGACGCTCTGCCAGCGGTACAAAGCGCGGCTATCGATGTGGTGTGGATGGCGGAGCAGGCCCTGAGCGTCGGCCAGAGCTACGACATTAAAATCGCCGGTAAGAAGACCCGCGCCCGCGTGGACGGAATTCAGTATCAGGTGGACATCAACACGCTGGCGCAGCACAGCGTCGCCGAGCTACCGCTGAACGGCATCGGTCTGGTCGATTTCACCTTCGACGAGCCGCTGGTGCTGGATCAGTATCAGCAGAACCCGGTGACCGGTGGGCTGATTATTATCGATCGCCTGTCCAACGTTACCGTGGGTGCCGGAATGGTCCGTCAGCCGCATGAACAATCGACTGCCGTGCCGTCTGAATTCAGCGCCTTTGAGCTGGAACTGAACGCGCTGGTGCGTAAACACTTCCCGCACTGGGGCGCACGCGATCTGCTGGGAGGCAAGTAATGGCCCAGCATGATGAGAACGTCGTCTGGCATCCTCATCCGGTGACCGTTGCCGCGCGCGAACAACTCCACGGTCACCGTGGGGTTGTGCTGTGGTTTACCGGGCTCTCCGGCTCGGGTAAATCCACCGTGGCCGGGGCGCTGGAAGAGGCCCTGCATCAGAATGGGGTCAGCACCTACCTGCTGGATGGCGACAACGTGCGCCACGGGCTGTGCAGCGATCTGGGCTTTAGCGACGACGATCGCAAAGAGAACATCCGTCGGGTGGGCGAAGTGGCCAGCCTGATGGCCGACGCCGGGCTGGTGGTCTTAACGGCGTTTATCTCGCCGCATCGGGCCGAGCGGCAGACGGTGCGCGAGCGGGTCGGTCAGGATCGCTTTATTGAAGTCTTCGTCGACACGCCGCTGGCGATCTGCGAGCAGCGCGATCCAAAAGGGCTGTATAAGAAAGCCCGCGCGGGCGAGCTGAAAAATTTCACCGGCATTGATGCCGTATATGAAGCCCCCGAATCACCGGACATTCACCTCAAGGGTGAACAATTGGTAACAAATTTGGTGGGTGAATTATTAGACCTGCTCCGGCAGGACGATATTATCAGATCCTGAGACAGTATCGATGAGGAAGCAGTTCATCCATCATCGGTGCGACATGGTCACGGGATCAGCTATGCGGAACAGCGAAAACTACATTATCACCAGGTCAGATTCGGTAGCGGCGACTGACGAGACGACCTGGTCTTTTCCCGGGGCGATAGTCGGCTTTGCGTCATGGCTGATGGCGCTGGGCATCCCCTTCCTGCTGTATGGCAGCAATACCTTATTCTTCCTCCTCTATACCTGGCCTTTTTTCCTGGCGCTGATGCCCGTTGCCGTGGTGGTCGGGATTGCGCTGCACTCTCTGCTCAATGGCAAGCTGCTGTATAGCGCCCTCACCACCATTGTTGCGGTGGCCGTGATGTTCGGGCTGTTATTTTTGTGGCTCATGGGATAAGTTCATCCATAATTCAAACCGTAACCAACTATGAGACAATGTTGGCTGCGCGAATCTGCGAAAAAAATGTGGTACATTTGCCCGCAATGTTGCGGCATCTCTGTAGCCCCGATGTAGAGTCGTGGGGAAAGTTATGGGATGATGATGCCGTTTTTCAGGGGGCAGGATGGGTAAACTTACGCTGCTGTTGCTGGCTTTGCTGGTCTGGCTTCAGTATTCGCTGTGGTTCGGTAAGAACGGTCTTCACGACTACAGTCGCGTCAATGACGACGTGACGGCGCAGCAGGCAACAAACGGCAAACTTAAAGCGCGAAACGATCAGCTGTTCGCCGAAATTGACGATCTCAATGGCGGACAAGAAGCGATTGAAGAGCGCGCGCGCAATGAACTCAGCATGACTAAGCCGGGCGAAACTTTCTATCGTCTGGTGCCGGATGCGTCTAAACGCAACCAGGGCTCAGTACAAAACACTCGATAATCAGGCCCAGGATTACGCCATGGCAGTAACTTTTTCGAACGTATGCGCCGTTGTTCCGGCCGCCGGGTTTGGCCGGCGCATGCAGACAGAATGTCCTAAGCAGTACCTTTCAATTGGTGACAAAACGATCCTTGAGCACGCCGTCGCGGCGCTGCTGGCGAACCCGCGTGTAACGCGGGTGATTATCGCTATCAGCCCGGGTGATGCCCGCTTTGCCGCGCTTTTGCTTGCCAGCCACCCACAAATCACCGTTGTCGACGGCGGCGCAGAGCGTGCCGATTCGGTGCTGGCGGGTCTGCAGGCCGCCGGTGACGCGCAATGGGTGCTGGTGCATGATGCGGCGCGTCCGTGCCTGCATCAGGACGATCTGGCGCGGCTGCTGGCCATCAGCGAAACCAGCCGCATCGGCGGCATTCTGGCGACGCCGGTGCGCGATACCATGAAGCGCGCCAAGCCGGGCCTGCAGGCCATTGCTCATACGGTGGATCGCGTTGATCTCTGGCACGCGCTGACGCCGCAAATTTTCCCCCGCGAACTGCTCCACGACTGCTTAACCCGCGCGCTGAATGAAGGTGCGACCATCACCGATGAAGCCTCGGCGCTGGAGTATTGCGGTTTTCACCCCGAACTGATTGAAGGGCGCGCAGATAACATAAAAGTGACGCGCCCCGAAGATTTACAGCTGGCAGAATTTTATCTTACCCGTTCGACCCATCAGGAGAAGGCATAATGCGAATTGGACATGGTTTTGACGTACACGCCTTTGGCGGCGAGGGCCCAATTATCATTGGCGGCGTGCGTATCCCTTATGAAAAAGGGCTGCTTGCGCATTCTGATGGCGATGTTGCACTGCATGCTTTAACCGACGCGCTGCTCGGTGCGGCGGCGCTGGGCGATATCGGCAAGCTCTTCCCGGACACGGATCCGGCGTTTAAGGGGGCGGACAGCCGCGAGCTGCTGCGCGAAGCCTGGCGCCGGATTCAGGCGAAAGGCTTTACCCTCGGTAATGTCGATGTGACGATTATTGCCCAAGCGCCGAAAATGCTGCCGCACATTCCGCAGATGCGCGTGTTTATCGCCGAAGATCTCGGCTGTCACATGGACGATGTCAACGTTAAAGCCACCACCACCGAAAAGCTCGGCTTTACCGGCCGCGGCGAAGGCATTGCCTGTGAAGCGGTGGCGCTGCTGGTGAAGGCGGCAAAATGATCGACATCACCAATCTGACCTGGCTGCACGGTCAGCCGCAGGGAACCGGCCTGCTGAAAGCCAATCCGGAAGATTTTGTGGTGATTGAAGATCTGGGCTTTGAGCCGGACGGCGAAGGCGAGCACATTCTGGTGCGGATCCTGAAAAACGGCTGCAACACCCGCTTCGTGGCCGAGGCGCTGGCAAAGTTCCTGAAAATATCCGCCCGCGAAGTGAGCTTCGCCGGGCAGAAAGACAAACACGCCGTAACCGAGCAGTGGCTCTGCGCGCGCGTGCCGGGCAATGCGATGCCGGATTTAAGCAAGTTCCAGCCCGAAGGGTGTAAGGTGCTTGAATACGCCCGCCACAAGCGCAAGCTGCGTCTCGGCGCGCTGAAAGGCAATGCCTTTACGCTGGTGCTGCGCGACGTCAGCCATCGCGACGATGTGGAGCAGCGGCTGGTGGCCATCCGCGAGCAGGGCGTTCCGAACTACTTCGGCGCGCAGCGCTTTGGCATTGGCGGCAGCAACCTGCAGGGGGCGCTGCGTTGGTCACAAAGCAATGCTCCGGTACGGGATAGAAATAAACGCAGTTTTTGGTTGTCGGCAGCCCGCAGCGCGTTGTTTAATCAAATTGTGAGCGAAAGGTTGAAAAAACCGGACGCGAATCAAGTTGTTGTCGGCGATGCGCTACAATTAGCGGGGCGCGGCAGTTGGTTTGTCGCCACCGCGGAAGAAATGCCCGATTTACAGGCGCGCGTCGATGCTAAAACGCTGCTGATCACCGCAGCGCTGGCGGGGACCGGCGAGTGGGGCCCGCAAGGGGAGGCGCTTCTTTTCGAGCAGGCCGCCGTTGCCGGTGAAACAGAATTACTGTCTCTGCTGATGCGGGAAAAAGTTGAAGCAGCACGCCGGGCGATGCTGCTCTATCCGCAGGAGCTGAGCTGGAACTGGTGGGATGACGCAACCGTCGAGCTGCGCTTCTGGTTGCCGGCAGGCAGCTTTGCCACCAGCGTTGTCAGGGAACTTATCAACACTTCGGGTGACTATGCGAATATTGCTGAGTAACGATGACGGGATCCATGCGCCAGGCATTCAGACGCTGGCCAGGGCGCTGCGTGAATTTGCCGAGGTTCAGGTTGTGGCCCCCGATCGTAATCGCAGTGGTGCCTCTAACTCGCTCACGCTCGAGTCGTCGCTTCGCACCTTTACCTACGACAATGGCGATATCGCCGTTCAGATGGGCACGCCGACCGATTGCGTCTTTCTGGGCGTTAACGCCCTGATGCGTCCACGTCCGGACGTGGTGGTCTCCGGGATCAACGCCGGACCCAATCTGGGCGATGATGTGATCTATTCCGGCACCGTCGCCGCCGCCATGGAAGGTCGCCATCTTGGCTTCCCGGCGCTGGCGGTCTCGCTTAACGGCCATCAGCATTACGCTACCGCGGCGGCCATTACCTGCTCCATTCTGCGGGCACTCTATCGCGAGCCGCTGCGCACCGGGCGCATCCTTAATATCAACGTGCCCGACCTGCCGCTGGATCAAATTAAAGGCATTCGTGTAACCCGCTGCGGCAGCCGCCATCCGGCGGATAAAGTCATTCCGCAGCAGGATCCGCGCGGCAACACCCTGTACTGGATTGGCCCGCCGGGCGAAAAGCACGATGCCGGGCCGGATACCGACTTCGCAGCGGTAGATGAAGGATACGTATCCGTCACGCCGCTGCACGTGGATCTGACTGCGTATAACGCGCATGATGTGGTGTCGGGCTGGCTGGATCGCGCCGGGGTGAGTTCGCAATGGTAAGTAAGCGTGTACAAACACTTCTGAATCAATTACGCGCTCAGGGGATTGCCGATGAGCATGTGCTTACTGCACTCTCACTGGTGCCGCGTGAGAAGTTCGTTGATGAGGCGTTTGAGCACAAAGCGTGGGAAAACGTCGCCTTGCCAATAGGGCAGGGGCAGACCATTTCGCAGCCTTACATGGTGGCGCGCATGACCGAGCTGCTGGAGCTGACGCCGGACTCACGGGTGCTGGAGATTGGCACCGGTTCGGGGTATCAGACCGCGATTCTGGCGCATCTGGTGCATCACGTCTGCTCGGTGGAGCGCATCAAAGGTCTGCAGTGGCAGGCGCGTCGTCGCCTGAAGCAGCTCGATTTGCATAATGTTTCTACCCGTCACGGCGATGGCTGGCAGGGCTGGAAGGCCCGCGGTCCGTTTGATGCCATTATCGTGACGGCAGCCCCGCCGGAAATCCCCTCTGCGCTGATGGCGCAGCTGGATGACGGCGGGATCCTCGTGCTACCGGTGGGCGACGAACATCAGCTGTTAAAGCGTGTCCGTCGACGGGGCAACGAGTTCATCATCGATACCGTGGAAGCCGTGCGCTTTGTGCCTCTGGTAAAAGGTGAGCTGGCCTGAGACTCGGAATTTTCCAGGATTATTCAGGCCAATTCAGCGTATGGTGTGGCGCAAAAGCATCGTGACATCACGGTTAATATTAAGTCACTGGTATTTAACACATTCCTGGGGGATAAATGAGCGCGGGAAGCCCAAAATTCACCATCAGCCGTGTTGCGGCATTATCACTGGTTTCACTCTGGCTGGCAGGCTGTACTAACTCTAATAACGCCCCTGCGCCAGTGAGCTCGGTTGGGGGCAACAGCAGCTCGGGCAGTTCTTCCGGCGGCATGCTGATCACCCCACCGCCTAAAATGGGCACGGTGCCTGCGCAGCAAACTCCGCAAATTCAGCCTGCACAGCGTCCTGTTACCCAGCCAACGCAGATTCAGGCAGTGAATACGCCTGTGCAGACCGAAAATGGCCGCATTGTGTATAACCGTAAGTATGGGAACATTCCGAAAGGGAGCTATACCGGCGGCAGTACCTACACCGTTAAGCGCGGCGATACTCTCTTCTATATTGCGTGGATCACCGGGAACGATTTCCGTGACCTTGCGCAACGAAATAACGTGCAGGCCCCGTATGGTCTGGAAGTGGGCCAGGCGCTGCAGGTAGGCAATGCGACAGGTACACCGTTAACGCCAGGCAATACCGTTTCCGTTGCGGATGTCTCTGCGCAAAATAACAGTGTGATGCCTGCGCAAAAATCAAGCACAGTGGTTGCGTCGCAACCGACAATTACGTATTCTGAGGACTCAGGTGAACAGAGTGCTAACAAGATGTTGCCGAATAATAAGGGGACTGCGACCGTTGTCACAGCACCCGTTACGGCACCTGTGGTTAGCTCTACCGTGCCCGTTGCCAGCAGTCAGACGTCCAGTTCGCCAATCTCTTCCTGGCGCTGGCCTGCTGAAGGCAAAGTTATCGAGAACTTTTCTTCCTCCGAGGGGGGAAATAAAGGGGTCGATATCGCAGGAAGTAAGGGACAGGCTATTATCGCGACCGCAGATGGTCGTGTGGTATACGCCGGTAACGCTCTGCGCGGTTACGGTAATCTTATTATCATAAAACATAACGATGATTACCTGAGTGCCTACGCCCATAACGATACGATGCTGGTCCGGGAACAACAAGAAGTTAAGGCGGGGCAAAAAATAGCGACCATGGGTAGCACCGGAACCAGTTCTACACGCTTGCATTTTGAAATTCGTTACAAGGGGAAATCCGTAAACCCGCTGCAGTATTTACCGCAGCGATAATTTGGCGGGACATACCAGTTGGTGTGTTACGCCCAGGGATCACGGGTAGGAGCCACCTTTATGACTCAGAATACGCTGAAAGTTCATGATTTAAATGAAGACGCGGAGTTTGATGAGAACGGAACAGAGGCTTTTGACGAAAAAGTCTTAGTAGAAGAGGAACCCAGTGATAACGATTTAGCTGAAGAAGAGCTGTTATCGCAGGGTGCCACTCAGCGCGTGCTCGACGCAACTCAGCTTTACCTTGGGGAGATCGGATACTCCCCACTGTTAACAGCAGAAGAAGAAGTGTATTTCGCGCGTCGTGCGCTGCGTGGTGATGTTGCCTCGCGCCGTCGGATGATCGAAAGTAACCTGCGTCTGGTGGTGAAGATTGCCCGTCGTTACAGCAATCGTGGTCTGGCACTGCTGGATCTGATTGAAGAAGGTAACCTGGGGCTGATCCGCGCCGTGGAGAAATTTGACCCTGAACGTGGGTTCCGTTTCTCGACTTACGCAACGTGGTGGATCCGACAGACGATTGAACGGGCGATCATGAATCAAACCCGTACCATCCGTCTGCCGATTCACATCGTGAAAGAGCTGAACGTCTATCTGCGTACCGCACGCGAGTTGTCCCATAAACTGGACCACGAGCCAAGCGCGGAAGAGATTGCCGAGCAGCTGGATAAACCGGTTGATGATGTTAGCCGTATGCTGCGTCTCAACGAGCGTATTACCTCCGTCGACACCCCGCTGGGTGGCGATTCCGAGAAAGCGCTGCTGGACATTCTGGCCGATGAAAAAGACAACGGTCCGGAAGACACCACGCAAGACGATGATATGAAACAGAGCATCGTCAAATGGCTGTTCGAACTGAACGCCAAACAGCGTGAAGTGCTGGCACGTCGTTTCGGTCTGTTGGGGTATGAAGCTGCGACACTGGAAGACGTCGGTCGTGAAATCGGCCTGACCCGTGAACGTGTTCGTCAGATTCAGGTAGAAGGTCTGCGTCGCCTGCGTGAAATCCTGCAGGGCCAAGGGCTCAATATCGAAGCGCTGTTCCGCGAGTAAGCCACTCTTCGTCAAAAAAGGCCAGTCGAGAGACTGGCCTTTTTCTTTTGCATCAGGGCTGGGCGGTCTCGTGTAACAGGCGCCACGTGATGCTATCGCCCTCTTGCGTCAGGGCGGCTGTCGACCAGCGCACGTTCACCGGCTGTTCAGGACGCGTCTGCGTCTCGCGATAGTGAAGCAGCGCGCCGTTCTCCCAGCTTTGCAGCAGCGTTATCTCATCAAGCGTAATTTTCAGCCCCGGTCGGCTACCGCGCTGGTTCTGCAGAAATTGCGCGAGCGCCGGGTGATCAAAATGAGCGCCCGTCGGGGCAATCATTAAAAAGTCCGGGCGAAAACGTGCGAGCAGCGCCGCAAGATCGCCTTCACCCTGGCCTAACCACTGTTCCAGTGCGATATGTGCATCAACGATCTCTGCTTCATAGTGGTTCATGGTTTCTCCAGGTTGTATTTCATCAATTCGGTTATTTAGCTGATCATCATTTTTTTGATGAGTTCAGAGAAGTGCTGACGTTCTTCCTTGCTCAGTCGCCCCAGAAAGGCTTCATCGACGCGATTGCCCACCGGCTTGCAGCTTTCCAGCAACGCTTCACCCTCCGGGGTTAAAAAGACGAACCGGCGGCGCTTGTCGGCAGGATCGGGCTCACGCTTGACCAGCCCGCGCGTTTCCATCCGGCTGAGCATTTCTGCCAGCGTCGCTTTGGTGCTCACCGCCGCTTCGGTCAGTGCCACCTGCTCAATGCCCGGATGTTCAGCGATGGAACGCAGGACGGCATACTGCGGCTTGGTCAGCTCCGGCAAGGCATGCTGCCAGTGTGCGGTGTGCTGCTGAAAAAGCTGACGTAACAGGTGGAACGCTTCTTGTCTCAGCTCCATGGACTCTCCGGCGTAAAATTCTCTTCACTATCATAGCCGTTATCGCGCAGGAATTTAATGCGACACGTTTTAGCATTGAGTGCGATCGTGTGCGAACGATATTGTCGAGGCTTGGATCCAGGAGTACGTTAAGCAACATGTTCGTATGCGAACGAATTGATTGAGGTGCTGAATGAAATTGATCGTGGGAATGACGGGGGCGACCGGCGCACCGTTAGGCGTTGCGCTATTGCAGGCGCTGCGGGAAATGCCGAAGGTAGAAACCCATCTGGTGATGTCTAAATGGGCCAAAACCACCATTGAGCTGGAAACCCCGTTCAGCGTCTCCGACGTGGCCGCGCTGGCGGACGTGGTTCATCACCCGGCCGATCAGGCGGCAACGATCTCGTCCGGATCATTTCGCACAGACGGCATGATTATTATCCCCTGCAGCATGAAAACGCTGGCCGGTATCCGGGCGGGTTACGCCGATGGGCTGGTGGGGCGTGCTGCAGACGTCGTCCTGAAAGAGGGGCGCAAGCTGGTACTGGTCCCGCGCGAAACACCGCTGAGCGCCATCCATCTGGAGAATATGCTGGCGCTTTCCCGCATGGGCGTGGCGATGGTGCCGCCGATGCCGGCCTATTACAACCACCCGCAAACTGCCGATGATATCACCCAGCATATTGTCACCCGCGTACTCGACCAGTTTGGTCTGGAGCATAACCACGCGCGTCGCTGGAACGGTTTGCAGGCGGCGAAGAATTTTTCACAGGAGAATGAACATGGCATTTGATGATTTGAGAAGCTTCCTGCAGGCGCTCGATGAGCAAGGGCAACTGCTGAGAATCGAGGAAGAAGTCAACGCGGAGCCGGATCTGGCCGCCGCCGCCAACGCCACCGGGCGCATTGGTGACGGGGCTCCCGCGCTGTGGTTTGACAATATTCGCGGTTTTACCGACGCCCGCGTGGCGATGAATACCATCGGCTCGTGGCAAAACCACGCTATCTCTCTGGGGCTGCCGCCGAATACGCCGGTCAAAAAGCAGATCGACGAGTTCATCCGCCGTTGGGACAAATTCCCCGTTGCGCCAGAGCGTCGCGCCAACCCGGCGTGGGCTGAGAACACCGTCGACGGCGAGGCGATCAACCTGTTTGATATTCTGCCGCTGTTCCGCCTGAACGATGGCGACGGAGGCTTCTACCTCGATAAAGCCTGCGTGGTGTCCCGCGATCCGCTCGATCCGGATCACTTCGGCAAGCAGAATGTTGGCATTTATCGTATGGAGGTCAAAGGCAAACGCAAGCTGGGCCTGCAGCCGGTGCCGATGCACGATATTGCGCTGCATCTGCATAAGGCCGAGGAGCGCGGTCAGGATCTGCCGATTGCGATCACCCTCGGCAACGATCCGATCATTACCCTGATGGGTGCCACGCCGCTGAAATACGATCAGTCAGAGTATGAAATGGCCGGCGCGCTGCGCGAAAGTCCGTATCCGATCGCCACGGCACCGCTGACCGGTTTTGATGTGCCGTGGGGCTCAGAGGTGATCCTTGAAGGGGTGATCGAAAGCCGCAAGCGCGAAATAGAAGGGCCGTTTGGTGAATTTACCGGGCACTATTCCGGCGGCCGTAATATGACCGTGGTGCGTATCGATAAAGTCTCTTACCGCACGAAGCCCATTTTCGAGTCGCTGTATCTTGGGATGCCGTGGACCGAAATCGACTACCTCATGGGGCCCGCAACCTGCGTGCCGCTGTATCAGCAGCTGAAAGCCGAATTCCCGGAAGTGCAGGCAGTGAACGCGATGTACACCCACGGTCTGCTGGCGATCATCTCCACCAAAAAACGCTACGGCGGCTTTGCTCGCGCGGTGGGTCTGCGGGCGATGACCACGCCGCACGGTCTGGGCTACGTGAAGATGGTGATCATGGTCGATGAGGACGTCGATCCGTTTAACCTGCCGCAGGTCATGTGGGCACTGTCTTCGAAGGTGAATCCGGCGGGCGATCTGGTGCAGCTACCGAACATGTCAGTGCTGGAGCTGGATCCCGGCTCAAGCCCGGCGGGGATCACCGACAAGCTGATTATTGATGCCACCACGCCGGTTGCGCCTGATAACCGGGGGCACTACAGCCAGCCGGTACAGGATCTGCCTGAAACCAAAGCCTGGGTTGAAAAACTGACTGCCATGCTGGCCGCACGCTATTAAGGAGGGAAAGATGATTTGTCCACGTTGTGCCGATGAGCACATTGAGGTGATGGCGACATCGCCGGTGAAAGGGGTCTGGACTGTGTATCAGTGCCAGCATTGTCTGTATACCTGGCGCGATACCGAACCGCTACGCCGCACCAGCCGCGAGCACTATCCGCAGGCGTTTCGCATGACGCAGAAAGATATCGACGATGCGCCGCAGGTACCGACGATCCCACCGCTGCTGTAAAAAAAGCCGGGTGGCGGCTACGCCTTACCCGGCCTGCACCGTTCTTGTCGGCCCGGCAAGCTAAGTGCCGCCGGGCCTGTGTGACTTACACCAGATTCTTCAAGCGGTAGATCCACTCCAGCGCCTGACGCGGACTCAGAGAATCCGGGTCGAGATTCTCCAGCGCTTCCAGCGCCGGGGAGGTCTCTTCTGCTGGCGACAGCAGCGACATCTGAGTGCCATCCACCTGAGTTGCCGCCGCGTTTGGCGACAGGCTTTCCAGCTCGCGTAGCTTCTGGCGCGCGCGCTTAATCACCTCTTTCGGTACGCCCGCCAACGCTGCCACGGCCAGACCGTAGCTTTTGCTGGCGGCGCCGTCCTGCACGGTGTGCATAAAGGCAATGGTATCCCCATGCTCCAGCGCATCCAGATGCACATTCGCCACGCCTTCCATTTTCTCCGGCAGCTGCGTCAGCTCGAAGTAGTGGGTGGCAAACAGGGTCATGGCTTTGATTTTATTGGCCAGGCTTTCGGCACAGGCCCACGCCAGCGACAGGCCGTCGTAGGTCGAGGTGCCGCGGCCAATTTCATCCATCAGCACCAGGCTGTTTTCCGTGGCGTTGTGCAGTATGTTGGCGGTTTCGGTCATCTCCACCATAAAGGTTGACCGCCCGCTCGCCAGATCGTCCGCCGCGCCCACGCGGGTGAAAATGCGATCGACAGGGCCGATTTCCACTTTTTGCGCCGGGACGTAGCTGCCGATATAGGCCAGCAGTGCGATCAGCGCCGTCTGGCGCATATAGGTACTTTTACCGCCCATGTTCGGTCCGGTAATGATCAGCATCCGACGCTGCGGTGACAGGTTCAGCGGGTTGGCGATAAAGGGTTCGTTCAACACCTGCTCGACCACCGGATGGCGGCCTTCGGTAATGCGCACGCCAGGTTTATCGGTAAAGATCGGGCAGCTGTAGTTCAGCGTTTCGGCACGTTCTGCCAGATTCACCAGCACGTCCAGCTCTGCCAGCGCGGCAGCGCTCTGCTGCAGATCCGCCAGATGCGGCATCAGGCTGTCGAACAGCGCGTCATATAGCTGTTTTTCCAGCGCCAGCGCTTTGCCCTTCGAGGTAAGGACTTTGTCCTCATACTCTTTCAGCTCAGGAATGATGTAGCGCTCGGCGTTTTTCAGCGTCTGGCGGCGCACGTAGTGGATAGGTGCCAGGTGGCTTTGCCCACGGCTGATCTGAATGAAGTAGCCATGCACGGCGTTATAGCCCACTTTCAGCGTATCCAGCCCGAGGCGCTCGCGCTCGCGGATCTCCAGCTTATCCAGATAATCCGTCGCGCCATCGGCCAGCGCGCGCCACTCATCCAGCTCCTCGTTGTAGCCTGGGGCAATCACGCCGCCGTCGCGCACCAGGACCGGTGGCGCGTCGATGATGGCGTGCTCCAGCAGCTCGCGCAGCTCGCTGAATTCACCCATGGTTTCACGCAGTTTCTGCACCGGCGCGCTGTCGATCTCTGCCAGCTGGCTGCGCAGTTCAGGCAGCTGCTGGAACGCGTGGCGCATGCGGGCTAAGTCGCGCGGACGGGCGGTGCGCAGCGCCAGTCGCGCCAGAATACGTTCCAGATCGCCCACCTGACGCAGTACCGGCTGCAGCTCGCTGTATCTGTCCTGCAGCGCGCCGATGGTTTGCTGGCGTCCGGTAAGCGTGTGGGTATCGCGCACCGGCATGTGCAGCCAGCGTTTGAGCATCCGGCTGCCCATCGGCGTCACGGTGCTGTCGAGCACCGATGCGAGGGTGTTTTCCACACCGCCCGCCAGGTTCTGGGTGATCTCCAGATTACGGCGCGTGGCGGCATCCATAATGATGCTGTCCTGCTGACGATCGAGGGTGATGGAGCGAATATGCGGCAGGGCGGTACGCTGCGTGTCTTTAACGTACTGCAACAAACAGCCTGCGGCGCAAACGCCGCGCGGGGCGTTTTCAACCCCAAAACCGACCAGGTCGCGGGTGCCAAACTGCATGTTGAGCTGCTGGCGCGCGGTGTCGATTTCAAATTCCCACAGCGGGCGACGACGCAGGCCGCGACGACCTTCAAGCAGCGACATCTGGGCAAAATCTTCGGCATACAGCAGCTCAGCCGGGTTAGTGCGCTGCAGCTCTGCCGCCATGGTCTCGAGGTCTGCCGGTTCGCTCAGGCGAAAACGCCCGGAGCTGATATCCAGCGTGGCATAGCCGAACCCTTTGCTGTCCTGCCAGATGGCCGCCAGCAGGTTATCCTGACGTTCCTGCAGCAGGGCTTCATCGCTGATGGTGCCCGGCGTTACGATGCGGACAACCTTGCGATCGACCGGGCCTTTTGAGGTCGCCGGATCGCCCACCTGTTCGCAAATGGCGACCGACTCCCCCTGATTGACCAGCTTCGCGAGGTAATTCTCTACCGCGTGATGCGGAATACCCGCCATCGGGATCGGTTCCCCGGCTGAGGCGCCGCGCTTGGTCAGGGAGATGTCGAGCAGCTGCGAGGCGCGTTTCGCATCGTCATAAAACAGCTCGTAAAAGTCACCCATGCGATAAAACAGCAGAATTTCCGGATGCTGCGCTTTAAGCTTCAGGTACTGCTGCATCATGGGGGTATGGGCGTCGAAATTGTCTGTAGTGGTCATGGAGTGATGATGTCCATTTCTTTGAAAATAGTGCGGTTCAGGCGACATTAGGGCCATAAGTTGGCGCTATTGTCGCATGAAAAAATGGCACGGCGCAGCAAAATGTCGCGACTTTACGAGGCCTCTTCCGCAACCAGTTCAATCACTAATTTTCCCTGCTCAACCAGCACCCGCACCTGCGCGTGGGTTTTAAACCCGGCCTCTTCCAGCCAGTCACCTTTCAGGCTCAGCGACGCATGCACGCTGTAGCGTCGTGGGATCTTGGTTTTGCGATCTTCATGACGCTTTCTGAAATAGCCCACGGTTAACCGACGGCTTGGCAGGGCAATGCACATTTCTGACATAGAAACTCCTTTTTCTCCGGTTACACCGGGTGAAATAAACACCTGTATAAAATGCCAGTAAAAAGCGGTGGGGACAAATTTATAACTGCGAAGCGCCTTCAGAAAATGACATGCAAAAGATGAAATCGGGCTGAAAACCCACCGGGAAAGGGATATTATAAATGCAACTTATCATTCGGGACGCAGTCATGTCTGGAAAACGAATCGCGCGCGAAAAAGAGACTATCCGCAAGATGATCGCGCTGTATGAAACGCAGAGCCCACAGGCATCGAAAGAGGCAGGGCACTACCCGGCACTGAACGATTATGCCGACAAGCGGCTGGATAAATGCGTGTTTGGCGAGGAAAAACCAGCCTGTAAGCAGTGTCCGGTTCACTGTTATCAGCCTGCCAAACGCGAAGAGATGAAGCAGGTGATGCGCTGGGCGGGGCCGCGTATGCTCTGGCGGCACCCGATTTTAACCGTCCGCCATCTGATTGACGATCGCCGCCCGGTGCCCGAGCTGCCGGAAAAATACCGCCCTAAAAAATAATATCAGGCCTGCGGTCTGCGCATGGGTCGACAGATAAAGACCATGGCGATAGCGCTGCACAGCGGGAATACCGCCAGCAGTAGCCACGGGAAGGTCGCTTCAGCAGAGGGCGTCAGCGCCTGGTCGAGCAGGTTGCCGAGCAGTAAATTCCCCGCCAGTACCGCGCAGCCGCCAGCGGTGGCAAGCGCGCCATAATGCGCCCCCAGCGTCGATTCGCTGGCAAACCACGGCACGATGTCCTTCGCCGACGGTACCAGTAGCATCTGCCCGCTGGTCAGCAGAGTGACGAAGCAGGCTGCAGGCAGCAGACGCAGCCAGCCCTGCGGCGGTTGTGAGCTGGCGAACAGCGCCACGCTCAGAAACGCTGCCGCGATCAGCACAAACCCGACCGGCAGGATCCGCACCGCACCCACCCGACGGGCAACGCGCGCCAGCGGCAGCTGGAAGAGGATCACCAGTCCCGAGGCCAGCATAAACAGCGGGCCGAGATCTTTTTCGCTGCCGCCTGCGCGCTGGATCTCCACCGGCAGCGCCAGATAGAGCTGGTTATAGCTTAATAACCAGCTGCTCCAGGCGATGATAAACGCCACAAAACGCGGCTGACGAAAGGTGGTCCACCATGGGGCGATCTGCAGCGGCTGGTTTTTGGTAACGGCGGGCGGCAGGCAAAAGAACAGCACAATTAACGCCACCACAAAGACCGCCGCGCCCGCCAGCGCCACCTGGCGAAAGCCCAGCCCGGTCAGCAGTGCACCCGCCACCGGGCCGAGTACCGCCCCCAGCTCGCCGCAGACCGCAAACAGGGCGAACCATTCTGCACGGCTGCGTTTGCCCTGCGCCTCGCTGCGGGCGCCCGCTTTTGCCAGTAACGCTTCGATGGAGGGGGAGAACAGCGCTCCGCCAATCCCGGTGAGGCACGCCCCGGCAATAATCAGCGGCAGGGAATGTCCGTACGCCAGCAGCAGGTAGCCCACCACGCGCACGATGCAGCCACACAGGATGATCCTGCGTGCGCCGTAGCGGTCGGAGAGGGCGCCGCCAACAATAAACATCCCCTGCTGAGAGAAGGTCCGCAGCCCAAGCACCAGCCCGATAAGCCCGCCGGAGAGCAGCATATCGTCGCGTAAAAATATCGCCAGGAAAGGAACGACGGCATAAAAACCGATGTTGAACACAAACTGGCTGCCCAGTAAGACGGGCGGCCAGAGCTGGGTGGCGGGACGGAGTGCGATCACTGCTTACCTCGCCTCAGACGAGGTAATGGATGTGCTTTTTGCCATGAAAAGGCGAGAGCTCAATTTTGGTTTTTACCCGGAACACTTCCCACAGCAGGTCTTCGGTCAAAATTTCCTGCGGGGTACCGGTGGCGACAATCTGCCCCTGCTGCATCACGATCAGCGCATCGCAGAACATCGAGGCGTGGTTCAGATCGTGAATGGCGACAAGGCTGGTCACCGGCAGCTGGCTGATT
This sequence comes from Leclercia sp., assembly GCA_049284415.1. Lineage (GTDB taxonomy): Bacteria > Pseudomonadota > Gammaproteobacteria > Enterobacterales > Enterobacteriaceae > Enterobacter. Next base: position 31,408 of record JBAPXW010000019.1, on the reverse strand, counting down.
AACTGCATCAGCTGGATTTGATGGTGAATATCCAGATGGTTGGTCGGTTCATCCAGCAGGATCTCGGTGGGCATTTGCGCCAACGCCCGGGCAATGTGCACCCGCTGGCGCTCGCCGCCGGACAAACTTTGCCAGCCCTGCTCGCTGTGATGCAGCATATCGACGGTTTTCAGCGCCGAATTAATGGTCTCGTCATCCTGCGGGGTCCAGCTGGAAAACGGGGAGTGATGCGGGATGCGCCCCAGCTTCACCACGTCGCGCACGCGCATATTGGCATCGGTCATGCCGTGTTGTTCAACAAAGGCCACCCGACGGGCGAACTGCTTTTTGGCCATCCCCTTGATGCTTTTGCCGTCCAGCGCGACGGTGCCGGTATGCGGGCGGCGCAGGCCGGCGAGGATCCGCAGCAGCGAGGATTTACCGCAGCCGTTCGGTCCCAGCAGGCCCACCGTCTGCCCCTGCGATACCGCAAGGGAGACATTATTGACGATCACCTTTTTGCCCACCTTCCAGGTGATGTTTTCAGCGCTGATACTCATTATTTAGTCCTGGAGCGATAGATGATCACGGCGAAGAACGGTACGCCAACCAGCGCCGTCACCACGCCAACCGGCAGGCTTTGCGGAGCAATCAGCAGGCGGGAGGCGATATCCGCCAGCACCATCAGGATCGCCCCGGCCAGCGCGCTGGCGATGAGCAACGTGCGGTGCAGCGGGCCAAAGAAGAAACGCATCACGTGCGGTACCACCAGCCCGACAAAGCCAATCGACCCCGCCATACTGACGATGGTCGCGGTAATCAACGCGGTGGTGATAAACAGCATCAGACGTACCCACGGCACGGCAATGCCAAGCGAGGCTGCGGCATCGTCGCCAAAGGTGAAGGCATCCAGCGCCCGGGAGTAATACAGGCAGACAGCCAGACCGATCAGCACGACCACCAGCACCAGCTGCAACTCCGGCCATCGCACGCCGCTGAAGCTGCCCAGCAGCCAGAACATCACGTCCCGCGCCTGCTGCGCGCTGGCGGAGGTGCTGATGGTGTAGGCGGTAATGGCGTTAAACAGCTGCGAGGCGGCCACCCCGGCCAGGATGGTGCGTTCGCTGCCGCCGCGCGCGCCGTTGGTCAGGAAGGCCACAAAGGCAAAGGCGGCAAACGCCCCGGCAAAGGCCCCGGCGGAGAGGGTCACCGTGCCGCTGCCAATGCCCAGCACCACCACGGAGACCGCGCCGGTAGAGGCGCCCGCGGAGACGCCCAGCACGTACGGTTCGGCGAGGGCGTTTTTCAGCAAGCTTTGCAGCACAGCGCCGCAGATAGCCAGCCCCGCGCCACAGCAGGCGGCCACCAGCGCCCGGCTCAGGCGAAAGTCCCAGATCACGCTCTCGTAGATACGATTGAGCGGCACGTCGGTTACGCCCATTTTATTGGTGAAGGCATAGAACACGCTTTGCAGGGGGATCGACAGCTCCCCCACGCTGACGCCGGTGGCAATCACCAGCAGCAAAAGCACCACCGCGAGCAGGGCGGCGGTGGGAAGAAACCACCCCTGCCGGGTGGGTTGAACCACTGCGGACATTAATTAAGCCCCATTTTTCTGAGCTGCTCAGCAATCTGTTCCGCGCCGTAGATCGTGCGGATGGTCGGGTTCATCGCCTGGCCGTCCATGATCACAATGTGGCCTTTTTTGACGGCATCCAGCTGGCTGATGGCCGGGTCGCTCTTCAGGAATTTGATTTTTTCTTCGGCACTGTCCAGCGCCCAGCGGTTGCGGTCGAGGCTGGAGACCACAATCACATCCGGATTGGCGGCAATGATGCTTTCCCAGCCGACGGTCGGCCATTCGGTTTCGGAGGTGATGGCGTTATGGCCACCGAGCACGTTAGCGATAAAGCCGGAGGCGCTGTTTTTGCCGCCAACGTAGGCGTCAGATGACGGTGACGCGCTGGAGAACCAGAACACAAAGGAGAGATCTTTTTTGTTTTTGCTGAATTCAGCCCGCAGATCCGCTTCGCGCTTTTTGTAGTCGGCAATCAATGCCTCACCGGCAGGCTGCACGTTAAAGATGGTCGCGAAATCAGTAATCTCCTGGTAAAGATACGCCATGTCCCACAGCTTCTGGCGACTGCCGTACATATCGCCGACCCCTTTTTTGGTCGCGCACATGCCCGGTGATAAATAGCTGTTGATTCCCAGGGTCGCCAGATCTTCGCGTTTCGCGACTTTGCTTTCCGGGCCGAGCAGTAAAGGCAGTTGAGCAGGTACGAAGTCCGGATTTTGCGCCAGAATCGATTCTAAGGTCGGGATCTCTACGGTCAGCGTTTTGATTTTTTCATTCTTGTCGGCCAGCTGCGGCAGGACTTTGGTCGGCCAGAAGGCGCTGGCAGCCACTTTATCCTGCAGGCCTAACAGCAGCAGAATTTCAACGGTGTTTTGTCCCAGCGCGACAACGCGTTCAGGTGCTTTGGCGAAGGTTTCTTTAAATCCGCAATTCTCAATCGTCAGAGGATACGTGGTCGCAAAAGCGGAACCTGCAGTTGCGATCAGTAATCCTAATGCGCTGATGACCTTTTTCATGAAACGCTATCCTTCATTAATTTATTTTTGACAGCCCAGGCACCTGGCTGAGAATGAATATCATTATTACGGCGGAGTTTTATACAATGATACATTGATGGTGTCAATGAATGACAATAACGCGATGAAATTATTAGATTTATTAGGTAGGGGGTTAGCCGGGCACGCGCAGCGCCGCCCGGCAAAAGGGGGGTTAATCTAAGTCGGCACCGTTGCTGGCGATCACTTTTTTGTACCACCAGAACGATTTTTTGCGTTTGCGATCAAGGGTGCCGTTCCCGGCATCGTCGCGATCGACATAGATAAAGCCGTAGCGTTTGCTCATTTCGCCCGTCGAGGCCGCGACCAGGTCGATACAGCCCCAGCTGGTGTAGCCCATCAGCGGAACACCGTCTTCAATCGCATCGCCCATCGCGCGGATGTGTTCGCGCAGATAGCTGATGCGGTAGTCGTCGTTGATTTCACCGTTGGCGTCGATGTCGTCCTTCGCCCCCAGCCCGTTTTCTACCAGGAACAGCGGCTTTTGGTAGCGGTCGTACATCATGTTCATGGTGATGCGCAGGCCCAGCGGGTCAATGCCCCAGCCCCATTCGCTCACCTCGACATGCGGGTTACGCAGGGATTTGACGATGTTGGCCGCGCTGGTATTTCCCGCATTCATATCGGCCGAGGCGCAGCGCGAGGCGTAATAGCTGAACGACACGAAATCGACGGTGTTTTTCAGCAACTGGTCATCGCCCGGATCCTTAACAATCACTACCCCTTTTTCGCGGAACACACGGGCGGAGTAGGCCGGGTAGCTGCCGCGCGCCTGCACGTCGATAAAGAACAGGTTCTCGCGATCTTTCTCCAGCGCCATCCACACGTCTTCCGGTTTGCAGGAGTAAGGGTAGAAATTGCCGCCCGCCAGCATACAGCCAACCTGGTTTTCCGCGTTCACCTCGTGGGCGATTTTGGTCGCCAGCGCGCTGGCCACCAGCTCATGGTGCGCCGCCTGATACTTGACCTGATCTTCGTTTTCGCCTTCTTCAAATACCAGACCGGCACCGGAGAACGGGCTGTGCAGCATGATGTTGATTTCGTTGAAGGTCAGCCAGTACTTCACCAGCCCGTTAAACTCTTCAAAGCAGGTGCGCGCATAGCGGGCGAAGAAGTCGACCATCTTGCGGTTGCGCCAGGAGCCGTACTCGGTCACCAGGTGCATCGGTACGTCGAAGTGACACAGCGTGACCAGCGGCTCGATGTTGTACTTTTTGCACTCCTCGAAGACCGCGCGGTAGAACGCAATTCCGTCTTTATTCGGCAGCGGCTCGTCGCCATTCGGGTAGAGACGGCTCCAGGCAATTGAGGTGCGAAACACCGTGAAGCCCATCTCCGCCATTAAGGCGATGTCTTCTTTATAGCGATGGTAAAAATCAATCGCGTCGTGGCTCGGATAGAACTCGTCCTCACGCAGCGCAAAGCGTTTTTCCTTACCGACTTTCACCGCCAGGCGGTTGGCGCCGTGGGGGATCATATCGACGGTGGTCAGGCCCTTGCCGCCTTCGCGGTATGCGCCTTCACTCTGGTTGGCGGCCAGTGCGCCGCCCCATAAAAATCCTTCTGGAAAAACAGACATTTTTACCTCGCTAGTCAAATTATGCGCGTGCTTCTGTGGTCTGGACCGGCGCGGTTTGCAGGGCGCGCGCTTTCTCGGCTTCATCTTCAACCGGGATATCTTCAAAGCCCAGCAGCAGGGTCAGCACAAAGGAGAGCACCACCGCCAGCCCCATCACCCCGAATACCCAGACGATGGTCATCGGGTTGGCCGGGTCGAAGAACTGCACGCTGGTAAACAGGCCCGGTGCCGCCATCGAGTGGCTGGCCAGTCCGGCGATCCCGGCAACCGCGCCGCAGATAAAGCCGCTGATCAGGCTCGCGATTAACGGGCGTTTCAGGCGAATGGCAACGCCGTACAGCGCCGGTTCCGAGATCCCCGCCATGATGGCAGAGGCCGCCGCCGCCAGCGCCGTCTGGCGCAGTTCCGGGTTTTTGGTTTTCCACGCCACCGCCAGCGATGAACCGCCGAGCGACAGGTTAGCGCCGATTTCGGATGGCATCACCATCCCCTCTTTGCCGGTTTCAGCAATGGTCTGAATGATGGTTGGCGTAAAGACGCGGTGCATCCCGGTCATCACCAGCAGCGGCCACAGTGCGCCCATGATGGCGACGGACAGCCAGCCCAGATAGTCGTGAATGGTGTAAACCAGTGCAGAGATGGCGCTACCGATCCAGATCCCCAGCGGCCCAATCAGGACGATGGCGAGCGGGGCGGCAATCAGCACGATCAGCATCGGCTTGAGGAAGTTTTTGGTTACTGCCGGGGTGATCTTATCCACCCAGCGTTCGATGTACGACAGGCACCAGGTCATCACCAGCGCCGGGATCACCGTGTAGGTGTATTTCACCGCCGTCACCGGAACAAACGCGAACTCGACGTGTTCACCCTGCGCCGCTTTCGCCATCAGCTCGATAAAGCTCGGATGCACCAGCACGCCTGCGATAGCAATCGCCAGCGACATGTTGGTTTTAAATTTCACCGCAGCAGAAGCGGCCACCATCAGCGGCAGGAAGAAGAACGCCCCGTCGCCGATCACCGTCAGAATTGTCAGCGTCGGTTCACCTTTGGTCAGCACGCCGCTCATCTCGAGGATCATCGCCAGCAGTTTGACCATCGACCCGCCGATGATCGCCGGGATCAGCGGGGACATGGTGCCGATCAGCGCATCGAGGATCCCCGCGCCAACGCGCTTGAAGGTCATTTTTTGCGGTCCCTGCGGCGCAGCAGGCTGCATGTCGCCTGGCAGCAGATTCAGCACTTCGCGGTACGCCTGGGAAACGGTATTCCCGATGATCACCTGGCACTGGTTGTCGTTACGCACCACGCCCATTACGCCGCTGATGCTTTTCAACGTGGCGCTGTCGATCAGGCTTTCGTCCTTCACCACAAAACGCAGGCGCGTCATGCAGTGGGTGACGGCAACGATGTTGTCTTTACCGCCGAGCGCGCTGACAACGGCAAACGCCTGTGCAGCATAATTTTTGGCCATCGGGTTATATCCTGTTTTATCAGTAAGGTACGTCTTCACCGCCTGCGCGATGAAACTTATATAGGAAACCGGTTCCACAAAATCATGAAGAGTTTTTCTGAATCAAACAAGAGTGCGTTTTGGTCATTTTTTCTGTTCGTGATAGCGATCACTAATGGCGCGCCAGCGTGCGCGATTCGCGCCAGGACAATTTTCACGGGGTGCAGTACACTGCCGCTCATTGGTTTCAGACGGAACAGATTATGACCACGATGCTGGAAGTGGCGAAGCGGGCAGGGGTCTCGAAGGCGACGGTTTCCCGGGTGCTTTCGGGCAATGGCTACGTGAGCCAGGAGACAAAAGACCGGGTATTTCAGGCGATCGAGGAGAGCGGCTATCGGCCGAACTTACTGGCGCGTAACCTGGCGACTAAACGCACGCAAACCCTCGGGCTGGTGGTGACCAACACCCTTTATCACGGGGTCTATTTCAGCGAGCTGCTGTTCCACGCGGCCAGAATGACCGAAGAAAAAGGGCGGCAGCTGATCCTCGCCGACGGCAAGCACAGCGCCAATGAAGAGCGTGAAGCGATTCAGTATCTGCTGGATATGCGCTGCGATGCGATCATCATCTACCCGCGTTTTCTCAGCGTTGATGAGATGGACGAAATCATCGAGAAGCACGAACAGCCGGTGCTGGTGCTAAACCGCCGCCTGCGCAAGCACAGCAGCCACTGCGTCTGGTCGGATCATAAAGCCTCCAGCCAGGCGGCGGTGGCGCAGTTAATCGGGCAGGGCCATCGGGATATCGCGTTTATTACCGGCTCACTCGATTCACCTACCGGGATTGAGCGCCTCTCCGGCTATAAAGATGCGCTTGCTGCGCAGCGGATCCCGCTGCGTGAATCGCTGATTGTTGAAGGCAAATGGACCCCAGCCAGCGGCGCGGCAGGGGTGACAGAACTGCTGGCGCGCGGCGAGACCTTTACGGCGCTGGTGGCCAGTAACGACGATATGGCCATTGGCGCCATTAAGCAGCTGCATGAAAGTGGAGTGCCCGTGCCTGGCGCGGTGTCGGTGGCCGGGTTCGATGATATCGCCATGGCACCGTACGTGATCCCGGCGCTCTCCAGCGTGCGGGTGCCGGTTACGGAGATGGTGAAAGAGACCATCAGCCGGGTGATCTTTATGCTCGACGGCGGTGATTTTACCTTCCGGCAGACCTTTGACGGGGAGCTGATCCTGCGTGATTCGGTGATGCCCGGTCCGCATCGCTGATCTTACAGCGTGGCCGTCGGGGGGAGCCACGCGCGGGTGAAATCCAGCCAGCCGCCCGCGGTCAGCACCATATCCTGCACGTTTTCCAGGGCGTTGATGCGATAGCGATAGTGATACAGCGGCGTGCAGAGCCCCTCTGCCAGCAACTGCTGGAACAGGTCCGTCAGATGCGCGTGGAAATGCGCTTCGCTGTCGCTGTGCTGCAGCAGCTGGCGCTTGCTGGCCTGCCAGCGCACCTCGCCCAGCGCCAGGGACCAGGCGGGTTCATGTACAAACCATTCCGCCAGCGCAAATCCGGCCATCCCGCTCGCCAGATGATCCCCGAGCAGCAGGTCGGCCTCCTCCAGCGTCTGCGGCGCATACCAGCCGTCGCGATCCTTCCACTCTGTGCTCAGCTCGCAGCCACGCTGCTGGAGCAGCACTCGCCATTTTTCAGCCAACAGCCGCAGCTCGGGGGTATCGTAGCCCACCAGCGTCAGATGTGCCGGCAGCGTGACGTCGGCCGCGACAGGCAGGTCGGGCACCGGCATGCCGGGCAGAATCTCGGTGCGGGTTTGCAGATCCTCACGTTGGGCAAAGCTCTGCCGGGTCAGGTTTAGGGCTTCCTGGCGCAGAGTGGCGGCCAGCGCTGCGGGCAGTTTTGCATTGACCATCAGCCAGGCGAACCCGCCGCTGGTGGAGGTGACTGCCTCCTGCGGGGCGCGGCCTTTGCCGACCGTTATCCAGGCCGGTTTCTCCACCACCACGCCGGTACGCCAGAATTCAATGGCGTGCAGCAGCGGATGGGTGCCGAAGTACCACGGCTGGCGCTCGAGGCGCAAAAAATGCGAGTGGTGGCGGGCGAGGGTGAAAGGCCCGGCACCCACCTCCGGCTGGCGGGGATGCGGCAAACGACAGGCGTGGTGCGCAAGCCGATGCGCCAGCAGCGCATCGGCGCTGTGCAGGTCGATGACCAGACACCAGGGGGCGGCGAGCGTCACTGCCGCAATATGCAACAAGCCGCTGTTACGCGCCGGGTCGGCCAGCAGCTGCTGGACGGCATTCAGAATATCGTCATCACTTACCGGCTGGCCGTTATGCCAGTGCGCGCCGCTGCGCAGGTAAAAGTGCCAGCGCAGCCCGTCGTCGGAGCAGGCCCAGTGGTGCGCCAGGTCGGCCACCGGTTGCGTCTGCCCCGGCGCGTAGCGCGTTAACCCGGCGTGGACCGCGCAGATGATGTGCTGTTCGGCGCGGCGACGATGCAGGGCCGGGTGCAATGACGTTAGCGGACGATGCCAGGGAATACGCAGCGTCGGCTGATGCTTGAGCCATTTACCGCCGAGAAACGGCGTAATGATGTGGTGCAGGCTGGCCGGATCGCCATCCGCCAGCTGCAACGCGCTCTGATAATCGCCTTTTTCCAGACAGGCGTGCATCAGCGGGGCGCTGAGTTCGTGGGTGGTCGCCAGACAGTGCAGGGTGGCGCGATGCCCACGGCCCGGCTGGGCGCTCCAGCTCAGCCAGCCGCTTTGCGCCAGCTGGCGTAACAGGGTGCGGGCATGGCGTTCGCTGCACAGCATCACCCCGGCAACGTCGGCAAGGGTGGTGAGCTGTGGCGTTAAGCCGTAATGCACAGAGAGCCGCTGATACTGGCGGATTTTTTGGAGCTGGCGCATAGCGTCCTGATGCAAGTAACACGGATGCAGAGAGTGTAGGGACTTTTGCGGAAGAAATAAGGTTTAGATAAAAGAACAGTTCCGGTTTTGCGGCACTCAGCGTTTTATCTTGCTGACCGGCGCCATCAGCTCGTTGAGTCGCTCCATTCGCGCCTGCGGGCTGAGGTACAGCCAGCTGAACAGGACGCGCTCCCTGTGTTGGACCTGTTTAAAGTAGGCAGAAAGATACGCAAGTTCTTTGGTGAAGGTCGCCATGTTCGGTCTCCGGTTGAGGAATACCCCATCAGAGTAGGCCGGGAAAGGGGATTAAAACAGGGCGAGATTTTGCAGCTGTTCCGCATAAAAAAGCCCCGGGGCACCGGGGCTGCAAAAGGCAAAATAGAACAAATGAACAACAAGTAAGAGCATGGACTGAGGGTTAAACAGGTAATGACTTCAGCAGGGCGAAAGCTTCCTTCATTCGATCTTCGCTGACCACAAAGGCGCGCAGGTTGCCTTCGGCATCGGCACCTTTCGCCACCATCCCCTGTGGCTCAATGGCGATCTGCCAGTTCAGATCTTTGCGCTGGGTTTCACCGGCCAGATGCAGTGGCAGTTCCGGCGTTTTCACCTTCACCAGCATCGCAGGCAGTTTCAACGGCGCACTGCCGCCGAGCAGGTTTTTCGCCAGATACATGGCGCTCAGCTGAATCGGTTGCAGGAACGGTAATACCTGACCGTTAATTTCTGCGCAGTCGCCCAGGGCATAGATATCCGGCTGCGTGGTCTGCAGGTAACTGTCGACCTTCACGCCACGATTCACCTCTGCACCGGCACGCTGGGCCAGCACGGTTTCGGCCCGCAGGCCGGTGGCGGCAATCACCGCATCCACTTCGATGCAGCGGTCTCTGTCCAGCATGGCGCAAATCCCGTTCCCGGTTTGGGTCAGGCTGTGCAGCTGGGATTTCAGCTGCAGGTGCACGCCCATGTCGGTCAGACGATGTTGTAAGCGACTGCTTACTTCGGCTGGCATCAGCGCAGACAGGATGCTGGCAGCATGGTCAACCAGGGTGACGGCTTTCCCGGCCCGGCAGAAATCCATCGCCAGCTCGGTGCCGATCAGGCCCCCGCCGACAATCATCACCCGTCGTGCATCACGCAGGGTGGTTTCGCAGGCGCGGTACTCGGTCTGGCTGTTCAGGGTGAGCATCAGCTCGCGGCCTTCGACCGGCGGCACAAAGGCCGCTGCGCCGGTTGCCAGCACCAGTTTGTCATACGACCACTGGGTATCTTTTGCTTTCACCACGTGGGCGGCGGCGTCGATTTCCGTTACCCAGCTATAAGGGAACAGGCGCAGGTTGTACTCTTCGGCAAACTCCCCCGCCGTCTGGCGGGTGAGGTCGTCGGCACGCTGACTCTGGCTGATAACGTGGCTCAGGTCTGGCTTGCTGTACTCGTCCATGCTGTCGGCGGCGATCAGCGTCAGCGGAACGTTTGCATCCTGTTTACGAATGTTTTTCACCAGCTGGCGGGCGGCAAAGCCCGAGCCGATAATCACGATACCGTGGTTCATTTTGCCTCCGATGCCAGTTCGTCGAAGACGTCTTTACCCAGCGAGCATTCAGGGCACAGGAAGTTGTCTGGCACCTGGCTCCACGGAGTACCTGGCTGAACATCCTGCATTGGCTCGCCGACCGCCGGATCGTAGATCCACTGGCAAACGCTGCACTGCATGCACGGACCGAGATCCGCAGCGGCCGCAGCGGCACAGGCGCACTCTTCCTGCTGTTCAGTAGAGGCTGTGGTGGTCGCTGCTGGCAGCGGAGCGAGCGCCCACTGACGTGCAATGTCACGGCCGTGCTGACGACAGATTTCCAGCGCGTCGATATCCGGGCGCCATTTCGCTTTCAGGCTCAGGGACATTTCAAAACCGGCATCCTGCAAACGGGTGGACAGACGGTCAACCGCGCCGCCGCTCCAGCCGTGGGAGCCGAATGCGCTGGCGCGTTTGTTGCGGAAGCGCAAACCGGTCATCTCTTCAACCAGGCCCGCAATTTTTGGCATCATCACGTTGTTCATGGTGGACGTCCCCACCAGCACGCCTTTAGAACGGAAGACGTTAGTCAGAACTTCGTTCTTATCGCTGCGCGCCACGTTGAAGATTTTCACCGCCACGTTAGGGTCCACTTCGTTAATGCCCTGAGCAATGGCGTCGGCCATCATGCGGGTGTTGTTGGACATCGTGTCGTAGAAGACGGTGATGCGATCTTCCTGATAGTCAGCGGCCCATTTCAGATACATTTCAACGATCTGGGTTGGGTTCTCACGCCATACCACACCGTGGGAGGTCGCAATCATATCCACCGGCAGGTTAAAGCCGAGGATTTCGGTAATTTTTGGCGTGACCAGACGGCTGAACGGGGTCAGGATGTTGGCGTAGTAGCGCTGGCACTGTTCGAACAGCTCAGTCTGATCCACTTCGTCATTGAACAGACGTTCGTCGCAATAGTGCTGACCGAAGGCGTCATTACTGAACAGCACCGCGTCGCCGGTCATGTAGGTCATCATGCTGTCAGGCCAGTGCAGCATTGGGGTCTCAACGAAGATCAGCTGTTTGCCGTTACCGATATCCAGCGAGTCACCGGTTTTCACGATGTTGAAATTCCACTCCGGGTGATGATGATGACCATTAATGGAGTCGATCGCGTTAGCGGTGCAGTAAATTGGGGTGTCCGGGATGCAGGACATCAGCTCGGTCAGCGCACCGGCGTGATCTTCTTCGGCGTGGTTAATGATGATGTAATCAATGTCGGCCAGGTCGATTTCGCTGCGCAGGTTCTGCACGAATTCACGGCTGAATTTATGGTCGACGGTGTCGATCAGCACGTTTTTATCTTCACGGATGAGGTAGCTGTTGTAGCTGCTGCCGCGCAGGGTTTTGTATTCAGTCCCGTGGAAATCACGCACTTCCCAGTCACGTTGACCGACCCAATGGATGTTGTTTTTAACCAGAATAGACATAGCAACCTCGAAAAATAATTTAGCGAATCAGTATTTAGATATTTTGTTTATTGCAGGTTGCGTGCCAACTTTTTAATGAATTGATTTATATGAAATTTTAAAATAATAATGCTTTAGTGGTAGTCAATTTGACTGTCATTGATGTAGTCAATATGACATGATGCATTGTCAAAAAGACTGTGAGGTGCGAATGAGTTTCTCCGTAGAGGTACTGGCGAGGATCGCCATTGAGCTGCAGACCGGGATTGGTCATCAGGATCGCTTTCAACGCCTGATTTCCACCCTGCGCCACGTGCTGGACTGCGATGCATCGGCGCTGCTGCGCTATGAAGGGCGACAGTTTATTCCGCTGGCGATCGACGGTCTGGCGCAGGATGTGCTGGGCCGTCGTTTTACCCTGGAAGGCCACCCGCGGCTGGAGACCATCGCCCGCGCCGGGGACGTGGTGCGCTTTCCCGCCGACAGCGACCTGCCCGATCCTTACGACGGGCTGATCCCCGGTCAGGAGAGCCTGAAAGTTCACGCCTGCATCGGCCTGCCGCTGTTCGCCGGGCAAAACCTGATTGGCGCCCTGACCCTCGACGGCATGTCACCGGATCAGTTTGATACCTTCAGCAATGAAGAGTTGCGGCTGATTGCCGCCCTCGCCGCTGGGGCACTGAACAATGCACTGCTGATTGAGCAGCTGGAGAGCCAGAACAGCCTCCCCGCCAGCCCGACGGCGTTTGAGCAGGTGGCGCACACCGAGATGATCGGCCTCTCGCCGGGCATTATGCAGTTGAAGAAAGAGATTGAGATTGTCGCCGCCTCCGACCTCAACGTGCTGATCGAGGGAGAAACCGGCACCGGCAAAGAGCTGGTGGCGAAATCCATTCACGAGGCCTCGCCGCGCGGCGTAAACCCGCTGGTTTACCTGAACTGCGCCGCGCTGCCGGAGAGCGTGGCCGAGAGCGAACTGTTCGGTCACGTCAAAGGGGCGTTTACCGGGGCCATCAGCAACCGCAGCGGCAAGTTTGAAATGGCCGACAACGGCACCCTGTTCCTTGACGAGATTGGCGAGCTGTCGCTGGCGCTGCAGGCCAAGCTGCTGCGCGTGCTGCAGTATGGCGATATCCAGCGGGTGGGCGACGACCGCAGTCTGCGGGTTGACGTCCGGGTGCTGGCGGCCACCAACCGCGATCTGCGTGAAGAGGTGCTGGCCGGGAATTTCCGTGCCGACCTGTTCCACCGCCTGAGCGTGTTTCCGCTTTCGGTACCGCCGCTGCGCGAGCGGGGCGAGGATGTGGTGCTGCTGGCGGGCTTTTTCTGCGAGCAGTGTCGGTTGCGGATGGGCTTATCCAGGGTGGTACTCAGCCCCGGTGCCCGTAGCCATCTGCAGAGCTACGGCTGGCCGGGCAACGTGCGCGAGCTGGAGCATGCGATCCACCGCGCCGTGGTGCTGGCGCGGGCCGCACGCGGAGGCAATGAGGTGGTGATCCATGCCCGACACTTTGCCCTGCACGACGAGGGTGTATCTGCGGCGCAGTCTGAGATGCCGGAGATAGCGATCCCGGTGAACCAGAATCTGCGCGATGCCACGGAAGATTTTCAGCGCCAGATGATTACCCGGGCGCTTGAGCAGAACAGCCGTAGCTGGGCGGCGAGCGCAAGGGCGCTGGAGACAGACGTTGCCAACCTGCATCGGCTGGCAAAACGTCTGGGGCTGAAAAGTTAAATAATGCCTGCCTGGTAGAAATCCTGCAGGTTAATGGCCCCGCACAGGCGGCCGCTGTCGTCCACCACCGGGGCGGCGGTGATTTTGCGCTTCATCAGCAGCTCTTTGGCTTCTACCGCGCGGCTGTCGGCGTTCAGGGTCAGGCCACCGGTGGTCATCGCGCTGCTGACGATCACCTCAAGCTTGCCGCCGCCGACCAGCCAGCGGCGCAGGTCGCCGTCGGTAAAGACGCCTTTAACGTGGCGTTCCTCGTCGCAGACCGCCACCAGTCCCAGCCCGGTACGGCTCAGCTCCAGCATCGCGTCCATTACGCTGGTATTCAGCTTCACCTGCGGGACCGCGTCGTCGGTGCGCATCAGGTGATGCACCTTATTCAGCAGGCGTGCGCCCAGGGCGCCTGCCGGATGGGAGCGGGCAAAATCTTCTTCGTTAAAGCCGCGGGCCTGCATAACTGCCATCGCCAGCGCATCGCCCATCATCAGCGTATTGACGGTGCTGGAGGTTGGCGCCAGGTGCATCGGGCAGGCTTCGCGTTCGACCGAAATATCCAGCGTTGCTTTGGCGGCCAGCGCCAGCGGCGAGCGGGATTTGCCGGTCATTGCCAGCAGCGCGACCGATTTTTCCTGCAGGAGCGGGAGGATCAGATCCAGCTCTTTCGCCGAACCGGAGTAGGAAATAAACAGCAGCACGTCGCGGCTTTCAATCATCCCCAGATCGCCGTGCAGCGCTTCCGCCGGATGGACAAAAAAGGCCGGGGTGCCGGTGCTGGCCAGCGTGGCGGCAATCTTCTTACCGATATGGCCGGATTTACCAATGCCCGCGACAATCACTTTGCCTTCACATTGAATAATGGTGTTAGCGGCCAGAACAAAATCATCACCCAGACGATCCGGCAGGCGGCTGGCTTCCTGCAGTTCCAGCATCAGGGTTTGACGACCTGCGTTGATCAGAAAATCACTCATCTTTCTCTCCGGTTACGATCACGTTGATTCCTTTCTCTTCCAGCGCTTCTTTGAACGCCGGATCGATACCTGCGTCGGTGATCAGCGTATCGACGCTTTCAAGGGCACAGACAATATTAGGGCTTTTGCGGCCAAACTTCGACGAATCCGCCATCAGGATCACCTCCCGGGCGGCATTGCACATGGCTTTACTGACGCTAAAGACTTCGTTGAAGGTGGTGACGCCCGCGTTGAGATCGATACCGTCGGTGCCCATAAACAGGCGGTCAAAGCTGAAATGGTCGAAGGCGTTTTCTGCCAGCTGGCCGTGAAACGAGGCCGATTTTTTACGGAAGGTGCCGCCGGGCATCAGAAGCGTTTGTTCGTTGTCGAATTCCGCCAGCGCGTTGACGATGTGCAGACTGTTGGTCATCACCGTGATGTTATTGAAACGGCCCAGCATTGGCACCATCTGCAGCACCGTGCTGCCCGCATCGAGGATGATCGAGTCGCCGTCATGGATAAATTTTACGGCGGCGTCGGCGATCAGCGCTTTCTGGTGGGTATTGATCAGCGTCTTGTGGTCGATTGGCGGATCGGCTTCGTCTTTATTCAGCACCACGCCGCCGTAAGTTCGGATCACCGTCCCGGCGTTTTCCAGGATCACCAGATCCTTGCGGATGGTGGTGCCGGTGGTATCAAAGTAGTGGGCCAGATCCTCGACTGAGCACTTTCCCTGCTTTTGCAGATGCTCAAGAATGGCCGCCTGCCGCTGGCGTGGTTTCATAGACGTTGAGTTCCTTACGTTGCGAAATGATAATTTCGCAAGCTTATAACGTTCACAACGAAATTATCCATGTTTCAATTTAAGCGCTAATGATAGTGCATTCTGACAGAGTGAATCATGGGGAAAGATCACACCCGGCTCTAATTCCTGCAGGGAAAGGCCGTTGAGTGCTGCAATTTTCACCGGGCGGGCGAAGACCGTCAGCCCGCGCATCATCAGCGAGTCGCAGACCCGGTTGTCGTCGTCCAGCGCAATGGCGATCACCACCCGCGGTTTGAAGCGCCCGCCGGAACGACCCACGCCGACGCGACCGCGCTGGCAAAGGGCGTCGAAGGCGCGGTTAAAACGGTGGATTTGCCAGCCGCCGAGTGCCAGCTGGCAAAGCCAGGCGATAACGGCGACGGTGATTAATGTGGTGACCATATCAGCTCCTTAATTGCCGGGTGGCGGCTGCGCCTGACCCGGCCTACGGTCCGAATGTTTTTGTAGGCCCGGTAAGCGAAGCGCCACCGGGCGTTCAAGCACGATCAGAACATCACCTGTCCGCCGGTGATGTTGATTGACTGGCCGGTGCAGTAAGACGCTTTTGAGCTGGCATAAAACAGCAGCATGTTCAGTACATCCTGATAGTCGCAGCCGCGCTTGAGCGGGACTTTGTCGATGTAATACTGTTCCACCTGATCCGCTTCAATACCCAGCTTGGTGGCGTACTGCGGCAGCAGGGACTGGAACATCGGCGATTTCAGCAGGTTGCCGAGCATCAAGGAGTGAACGGTAATCCCGTATTCCGCCAGATCCAGCGCCAGAGACTGCGTCAGCCCCACGCCGCCAAACTTCGCCGCGCTGTAGCCGGAGTTGTGCTTGCTGCCCACCTTGCCGGACTTGGAGTTGATCTGAATGATGCGCCCGGCAATACCGTCGCGGATCATCAGGCGCGAGAACTCGCGGGCGCAGAGGAAATAGCCCACCAGATTCACCTGTAAAGAGCGGTCGAAATCCCCCAGCGCTACGTCGCTGATAAACGCGGCTTTGGCGATCCCGGCGCTGTAGACCAGCAGGTCGACGCGGCCAAAAATCTCGTTCACCCCGTGCGACAGCGCCAGCACGCTCTGTTCGCTGGTGGCATCGGCACCAAAGCCGTACGCCATCCCTTCGCCGAACTCCTGATTAATAACGCTGGCTACCCGGGCGGCTTTTTCGCTTTGAATATCCACCACCGCCACACGATAGCCTTCTGCGGCCAGCCCACGGCAGAGATATTCCCCTAAGGTTTGTCCCCCGCCAATGACAACAGCAACCTGATTCATCGTTCTCTCCTTTATTAAGCTACAAATTTCAGTACACAACCGGTGGCCAGCGCCTGCGGAACCGGCCCGGCGACATGCACGGTGCCCGGATATTCCGCCTCGGTCTGACCATCGAAACGCAGGGTGATATGCCCCAGCTCGCGCAGATTCTGCTCGGCGACACTGCCCACGGCGGTGACCGGATAGCGGGTTTCTCCCAAGGTTAGCTGGCTGCCGGGCAGCAGTTCACCGTTCAGCTCGCCGTGACAGTGGATAAAGCAAAACTCTTCGATGTCCGCAGGCGCGCCTTCGCGAAAGGTAATCAGCATCTGGTCGCAGAGCGCATCCGGGGCGCTCTGGCCGATACGGGTAATGGTGGTCTGGTAAATCACAGTCATCGCAAGCACCTCTTATTGATAAATAAAGCCGGAGACAAACCAGGCGATCAGCACGGTGGGCGCGCCCGTCAGGAAGCGGCTGACCAGCACCGAAGGCACCCCGACGCGCACCGTGTCCTGTCGCGCTTCCGCCAGCGACAGACCCACCGGGATAAAGTCGCAGGCGGCCTGGGCATTAATGGCGAACAGGGCAGGCAGGGCGAGATGTGGCGGAATATGGCCGAGCCCAATCTGCACCCCGATTAACACGCCAATCACCTGGGCGATCACCGCCCCAGGGCCGAGGAACGGCGACAGCAGGGGGAAGGAGCAGATCAGCGCCAGCGTCACCAGCCCTAACGGATGGCTGGCCAGCGGAGCAAGACCGTGGGCGATCCAATCCCCAAGGCCCGAGGCCATGATGATGCCGATCAGCGCCGAGACGAACGCCATAAACGGCAGAATGGTTTTCAGTACCGTATCGATGGTGTCGCGCCCGGACTGGAACAGCACCGCCACCGCCGAGCCCATCCCCATCCCGACTTTGGCCAGCAGGCCATCGCTCTGCTCGGTGATCTTCTTGCTGGTGTCGTACTCGCGCGGGGCGCTCTTTTTCGCCGGTGCGGTTCCGTCAGCCAGGGTGATGTTCTCTTCCCGCACGCCGGAGACGTAAATGTCTTCCAGGATGTACTGCGTCAGCGGCCCGGATTTGCCGGTGGAATGAATGTTGACTGTGGGAATACGCCGTTTGGGATATATGCCGCAGCGCAGGGTGCCGCCGCAGTCGATCACCGCCACGCCAATTTCCGCTTCCGGTGGCTCGCCCTCTTTAAAGCCGTCGACCGCTTCCCAACCGGTGAGCTCGCGCAGCCTGTCGACAATCGCCGGGCGCGTACCGGCGGTGATATAGACAATCTTTTTGTCGGCGGTGGCGTCCAGTTCCAGCGGGCCGCCCCATCCGCCCGTGCCTTTTTCAATCCGAATGCGGGTCATGCTGTTGCTCCTGCCAGATGGACTTTTTGTTCAAGCTGAATGCCCATTTTCTTTTCGAAAATGGCGGTGGTGAGGTCGGTGACCCAGCCGCGGAAGAAGTTGGTGACCAGGCCGACCAGCAGGTAGCTGACCGCCAGTGGTCCCAGCGGCAGGCCAAGGGTGGTCAGGCCGCTGGCGATCCCGAGGTAGACGAACAGCTCCCCAGGGTTGATGTGCGGAAACAGGCCGTTCATCGAGTGGCAGCTGTACGAGGCCGCGGCGTAATAGCTCGGTTTGTAGCGCTCGGGCATAAACCGCCCGAGGCTCAAGGTCATCGGGTTACAGAACACAAAGGTGCCGACGAAAGGCAGCAGCAGGTAACGGGACAGTGGGTTACCGGCGCAGCGCTGGGCGAATTTTTCGATCCGGTGCTGGCCAATGAAGTTGATCAGCGCATTCATGATCACCAGCAGGCTTATCAGCAGCGGCAGGATACCGGTGACCATCCCGGTAAAGACTTCGCCACCTTTCTGAAACAGCCCGATAAACCACTCGGCGCCGTGGGTAATGGTTTCTATCATTCTTCTCTCCTGTGGACGTGTGAGTTCGTGTCTGACGGAGCTCATAATAATCACTTTGAAAGGTTTTAAAGTGTTAAATGGATCTCACAATGAAAGAAAAATAGATCAATTTGAAAGATATTGGTGATGGGCAGTCATATCCGGCTGAGAAGACGCTGAATTTGTCTTTAGGCAGCGTAAAGATTTTACGGCGTATGTCCGCGCCCCTTCCTTGAGGTGTCCCGGATGCTTTACCATACTTGCCACTTATCGAATTCGTTGGAATGGATGTGCCATGTTCAAGCGTCGTTATGCAGTCTTATTGCCTGCGCTTATTCTGCTCTCTGCCTGCAGTAGCAAACCCAAAACCGAAGCGGCCCAGCAAACCGCGGGCGCGCCTTCTGGCGGCTTTCTGCTGGAACCTCAGCACGACGTGATGCAGATGGGGGGCGACTTTGCCAACAACCCTGCTGCGGAGCAGTTCATCGATAAAATGGTCAGCAAGCACGGTTTTAATAAAACCCAGTTGCAGGAGATCCTCTCTCAGGCCAAGCGTCTGGACTATGTCCTGCGTCTGATGGACCGCCAGGCCCCGACCACTCAGCCACCGGCCGGGCCGAACGGCGCGTGGCTACGCTATCGTCAGCAGTTTATTACCCCGGACAACGTGCAAAACGGCGTGGCGTTCTGGGACCAATATCAGGATGCGCTGACCCGCGCCTGGCAGGTGTACGGTGTACCGCCGGAGATCATCGTCGGGATTATTGGCGTCGAAACCCGCTGGGGCCGCGTAATGGGCAAAACCCGCATTCTTGATGCGCTGGCGACCCTCTCCTTTAACTACCCGCGCCGCGCGGAGTACTTCTCCTCCGAGCTGGAAACCTTCCTGCTGATGGCGCGCGACGAGCAGGACGATCCGCTGGATCTGAAAGGCTCCTTCGCCGGGGCGATGGGCTACGGGCAGTTTATGCCGTCGTCGTATAAGCAGTACGCGGTTGATTTTAACGGGGACGGGCACATCAACCTGTGGGATCCTGAAGATGCGATTGGCAGTGTCGCTAACTACTTCAAAGGCCACGGCTGGAAGAAAGGCGAGCCGGTTGCCATCCAGGCCAACGGTCAGGCGGCCGGGCTGGAAAATGGCTTCAAAACCAAATACAGCGCAGCGCAGCTAACCGCTGCGGGGTTAACTCCGCAGCAGCCGATCGCCGGCAATCAGCAGGTGAGCCTGCTGCGTCTGGACATTGGTACGGGTTATCAATACTGGTACGGTCTGCCGAACTTCTACACCATTACCCGCTATAACCACAGCACGCACTATGCGATGGCGGTCTGGCAGTTAGGGCTGGCCGTGGCGCAGGCGCGGGTGGCATCGCCGTTCAATTAATGGCGTGACTGGGCAGTCAGGAAGGTGAGGGGAGGTTATCCACTCACCTTTTTTCTTTTCCCCGATCGCTGGCAGACAGTTTTCGGAAGGAGGCTCGTAAAACCGGTTCCTCTTCCTTCAGGCTGCGGCGTAAAGTGCTATCTTGTGCTGCACGTTTTTCAGGAGCTTAACAACATGACTGACCATGAATTGATGCAGCTGAGTGAAGCCGTGGGGCAGGCGCTCAAACAGCGCGGTGCGACGGTAACGACGGCAGAATCCTGTACGGGTGGTTGGGTGGCAAAAGTCATCACCGATATTGCCGGCAGCTCCGCCTGGTTTGACCGCGGCTTTGTCACCTACAGTAATGAAGCGAAAGTGCAAATGATCGGCGTAAGCGAGCCAACGCTGACTGAGCATGGCGCGGTGAGCGAACCGGTGGTTGTCGAGATGGCGATTGGCGCGCTGCGCGCTGCCCGTGCCGACTACGCGGTTTCAATTAGCGGCATCGCCGGACCGGACGGCGGCAGCGCGTTCAAGCCTGTCGGCACCGTGTGGTTTGGCTTTGCGACGGCGCAGGGCGAGGGGATCACCCGCCGGGAGTGCTTTAGCGGTGACCGTGAAAGCGTGCGCCGTCAGGCGACCGGATATGCGTTAAAAACGCTCTGGCAACAATTTCTACAAAAGACTTGATACTGTATGACCATACAGTATAATTGCGGCAACAGAACAGAAATCCACGGTGAAGCACAGTCGCTTCTCCCGGCATGAGAGGAAATAATGGCTATCGACGAAAACAAACAGAAAGCGTTGGCGGCAGCACTGGGCCAGATCGAAAAGCAATTCGGTAAAGGTTCCATCATGCGCCTGGGTGAAGACCGTTCCATGGATGTAGAAACTATCTCCACCGGTTCGCTTTCTCTGGATATTGCACTGGGTGCTGGCGGCCTGCCAATGGGTCGTATCGTAGAAATCTACGGGCCAGAATCTTCCGGTAAAACCACCCTGACGTTACAGGTTGTGGCTGCAGCACAGCGCGAAGGCAAAACCTGTGCCTTTATCGATGCTGAGCACGCGCTGGATCCGGTCTACGCGCGTAAACTGGGTGTCGATATCGACAACCTGCTGTGTTCTCAGCCGGATACCGGTGAGCAGGCGCTGGAAATCTGTGACGCTCTGGCACGCTCTGGCGCAGTCGACGTGATTATCGTCGACTCCGTTGCCGCACTGACCCCGAAAGCAGAAATCGAAGGCGAAATCGGCGACTCTCACATGGGCCTCGCGGCACGTATGATGAGCCAGGCGATGCGTAAGCTGGCCGGTAACCTGAAGCAGTCCAACACGCTGTTGATCTTCATCAACCAGATCCGTATGAAGATTGGTGTGATGTTCGGTAACCCGGAAACCACCACCGGTGGTAACGCGCTGAAATTCTACGCCTCCGTGCGTCTGGATATCCGCCGTATCGGCGCCGTGAAAGACGGTGATAACGTGGTGGGCAGCGAAACCCGCGTGAAGGTTGTGAAGAACAAAATTGCTGCACCGTTTAAACAGGCTGAATTCCAGATCATGTACGGCGAAGGTATCAACTTCTTCGGCGAACTGGTTGACCTGGGCGTGAAAGAGAAGTTCATTGAGAAAGCGGGCGCCTGGTACAGCTATAACGGCGACAAGATTGGTCAGGGTAAAGCGAACGCCATTTCCTGGCTGAAAGATAACCCGGCTGCGGCTAAAGAGATCGAGAAGAAAGTGCGTGAGCTGCTGCTCACCAACCAGGATTCTAAACCGCAGTTCGCCGTTGACGGCGCTGACGCTGAAGAAACCAAAGAAGATTTCTGATAATCAGATGTAATATACCCTAAATAATTCGAGTTGCAGGAAGGCGGCGACGCAGGGAGTCCCCAGGAGCTTACTCCAGTAAGTGACTGGGGTGAGCGAGTAAAGCCAACGCGCCTGCAACTTGAAGTATGACGGGTATAAACAAGGGTCGCATAATGCGGCCCTTTTTGCATTTAACCATAGCAGGCTTATCTATGAGTGAATCTACAGCACGTCGCCCCGCGTATGCTCGCCTGTTAGATCGCGCGGTACGCATCCTTGCGGTTCGCGACCACAGTGAACAGGAACTGCGCCGCAAACTTACCGCGCCCGTGATGACGAAAAACGGGCCGGAAGCCATCGACGCCACTGCCGAAGATTATGACCGCGTTGTCGCCTGGTGCTATGAGCACAGCTATCTTGATGATGCACGTTTTGTCACGCGCTTTATCGCCAGCCGCAGCCGGAAAGGTTACGGCCCGGCACGCATCCGTCAGGAGCTGAATCAAAAAGGCATTGCGCGGGAAACCAGCGAAAAAGCGATGCGCGAATGCGAGATCGACTGGTGTGAGCAGGCGCGGGAGCAGGCGGTGCGTAAGTACGGTGAACCGCTGCCGCGCGAGTTTTCAGAAAAAGTCAAAATTCAGCGCTTTTTGCTCTATCGCGGCTATCTGATGGAAGATATTCAGGATATCTGGCGTAATTTTATCGAATGAACGCATGCGGGATTTTACTTCCCTCACAAGAAAACTTATCTTATTCCCACTTTTTCCAGTAGCTGGTCCGTCCAACAAACGTTGCGCTGCGACCCGCTGTGACATTTCGTTAGCTTGATTTCAGGATAATTATGAGCAAGAGCACCGCTGAGATCCGACAGGCGTTTCTCGATTTTTACCATAGTAAGGGACACCAGGTTGTTGCCAGCAGCTCCCTGGTACCAAATAACGATCCGACTTTACTGTTTACCAACGCCGGGATGAACCAGTTCAAGGATGTTTTCCTTGGTCTCGACAAGCGTAATTATTCCCGCGCGACCACCTCGCAGCGCTGCGTGCGCGCAGGCGGTAAACATAATGACCTGGAAAACGTCGGTTATACCGCACGTCACCACACTTTCTTCGAAATGCTGGGCAACTTCAGCTTCGGCGACTATTTCAAAAATGATGCAATCCAGTACGCATGGGAACTGCTGACCGGTGAAAACTGGTTCAACCTGCCGAAAGAGCGTCTGTGGGTTACCATCTACGAAACCGACGATGAAGCCTTTGAAATCTGGGAAAAAGAAGTGGGTATCCCGCGCGAACGTATTATTCGTATCGGTGATAATAAAGGCGCACCCTACGCGTCTGACAACTTCTGGCAGATGGGCGACACCGGTCCTTGCGGTCCTTGCACCGAAATCTTCTACGATCATGGCGATCACATCTGGGGTGGTCCTCCGGGTAGCGCAGAAGAAGATGGCGATCGCTACATTGAGATCTGGAACATCGTCTTCATGCAGTTCAACCGCCAGATTGACGGCACCATGGAGCCGCTGCCGAAACCTTCTGTGGATACCGGCATGGGTCTGGAACGTATCGCAGCCGTGCTGCAACACGTGAACTCCAACTACGATATCGATCTGTTCAGCACCCTGATTAAGTCCGTTGCCGAAGTCACTGGCGCGACCGATCTGAGCAACAAATCCCTGCGCGTTATTGCCGACCACATCCGTTCCTGTGCGTTCCTGATTGCTGATGGCGTGATCCCGTCGAATGAAAACCGTGGCTACGTGCTGCGTCGCATCATTCGCCGTGCTATCCGTCACGGCAACATGCTGGGCGCGAAAGACACCTTCTTCTATAAGCTGGTAGGTCCGCTGGTGGGCGTCATGGGCGCTGCCGGTGACGAACTGAAACGCCAGCAGGCGCAGGTTGAGCAGGTTCTGAAAACCGAAGAAGAGCAGTTTGCACGTACGCTGGAGCGCGGTCTGGCTCTGCTGGACGACGAACTGACTAAGCTGAAAGGCGACACGCTGGATGGCGAAACCGCTTTCCGCCTGTACGACACCTACGGCTTCCCGGTTGATCTGACGGCTGACGTTTGCCGTGAGCGCAACATCAAGGTTGACGAAGTGGGCTTTGAAGCCGCAATGGAAGAGCAGCGCCGCCGTGCGCGTGAGTCCAGCGGTTTTGGTGCCGACTACAACGCGATGATTCGCGTGGATGGCAGCAGCGAATTCCAGGGCTACGAGCATCTGCAGCTGAACGGTAAAGTGACCGCGCTGTTTGTTGACGGCAAAGCCGTGGACAGCATCAGCGCGGGCCAGAACGCGGTAGTGGTTCTGGACAAAACCCCATTCTATGCCGAGTCTGGCGGTCAGGTAGGCGATAAAGGCGAGCTGAAAGGCGCTGATTTCGGCTTTACCGTCACCGACACGCAGAAATACGGCCAGGCGATTGGTCACCTCGGTACGCTGGCCACCGGCGCGCTGAAAGTGGGTGACGGCGTGCAGGCGCTGGTTGACGAAGCGCGTCGCGCGCGTATCCGTCTGAACCACTCCGCAACGCACCTGATGCACGCCGCGCTGCGCCAGGTTCTGGGCACGCACGTTGCGCAGAAAGGCTCGCTGGTGAATGACAAAGTACTGCGTTTCGACTTCTCGCATTCCGAAGCGATGAAACCGGCGGAAATCCGCGCGGTGGAAGACCTGGTGAATGCCCAGATCCGTCGCAACCTGCCAATCGAGACCAACATCATGGATCTCGATGCCGCGAAGAATAAAGGCGCGATGGCGCTGTTCGGCGAGAAGTATGACGAACGCGTGCGTGTGCTGAGCATGGGTGATTTCTCCACCGAACTGTGTGGCGGTACGCACGCGGCTCGCACGGGTGACATCGGTCTGTTCCGCATCGTTTCCGAATCCGGTACGGCGGCAGGTGTGCGTCGTATCGAAGCGGTGACCGGTGAAGGCGCGATTGCTGTGCTGCATGCGCAGAGCGATCAGCTGCACGATATCGCACAGCTGCTGAAAGGCGACAGCCATAACCTGGGCGAGAAAGTGCGCAGCGTCATGGAGCGTACCCGTCAGCTTGAGAAAGAGCTGCAGCAGTTGAAAGAACAGGCAGCCGTTGCAGAGAGCGCTAACCTCTCCAGCAAAGCGGTTGAGATCAATGGCGTCAAGCTGCTGGTAAGTGAACTGGCGGGCGTTGAGCCGAAAATGCTTCGTACCATGGTCGACGATCTGAAGAACCAGCTCGGTTCAACGGTTATCGTTCTGGCAACGGTAGCGGAAGGTAAGGTTTCTCTGATTGCGGGCGTATCTAAGGACGTGATCGACCGTGTGAAAGCAGGGGAACTAATTGGTATGGTCGCTCAGCAAGTGGGTGGCAAAGGGGGCGGTCGTCCGGATATGGCGCAAGCCGGTGGTACGGACGCAGCAGCCCTCCCTGCAGCATTAGCCAGTGTAGAAGGCTGGGTAAGTTCTAAACTGTAAAAACTACAAAGCGTACACAGGCGGCATAACGTTATCGTTATGCCGCACTGCGCTATCGATAATGATAAAGTCAGGTTGAGTTTGTGTATATCGGCTAAACTTACGTTTAACAGAATGTAATGCCGTGACTGCCTACACATTACGTGTTTGTCATCGCTTACTTTTTGGCGTTATATGATGGATAATGCCGGGATACAAGAGACCCGACTCTTTTAATCTTTCAAGGAGCAAAGAATGCTGATTCTGACTCGTCGAGTTGGTGAGACCCTCATGATTGGGGATGAGGTCACCGTGACAGTTTTAGGGGTGAAGGGCAACCAGGTACGTATTGGTGTGAACGCCCCTAAAGAAGTCTCTGTTCATCGTGAAGAGATCTACCAGCGTATCCAGGCTGAAAAATCCCAGCAGTCCAGTTACTGATATTATCGCGTCTCGCTGTCTGGCGAGACGCAACCCACTCGCTATATTTCCTGTCAAAAGTTACCGTTCGATTTCAACTGCTCCCTTTTTAACCACTCAGCATCACCTGTCTCTGCCTGACATCCTCTTTATACCTGCACATTATTGCTTTCAGGGCTGGAAAATACGCTTATAAAACACTCTGTTTGTGGCTTTTACATGCAATTTGCCTGCGATTTGTGCAAACGAAAAAAGAGTATGGAAAAAGGTTTGACTTATAAGTCCCAGAAAGTAATATATGCGCCACGCAGCGACGAGAAGCTCTTAACGAGTAACTCGAGGCACTCGAAAGAGGCGTTGTGTGGTGAGGTGGCCGAGAGGCTGAAGGCGCTCCCCTGCTAAGGGAGTATGCGGTCAAAAGCTGCATCCGGGGTTCGAATCCCCGCCTCACCGCCATTTTGCATCCGTAGCTCAGCTGGATAGAGTACTCGGCTACGAACCGAGCGGTCGGAGGTTCGAATCCTCCCGGATGCACCATCTTTTACTTCCTGTCGTTTTCGAAACGGGACGAAGTATCAAGCAGTACAGCAGTAAATCCCGATGCATCCGTAGCTCAGCTGGATAGAGTACTCGGCTACGAACCGAGCGGTCGGAGGTTCGAATCCTCCCGGATGCACCATCTTTTACTTCCTGTCGTTTTCAAAGCGAGACGAAGTATCCAGTAGTACAGTAGTAAATCCCTATGCATCCGTAGCTCAGCTGGATAGAGTACTCGGCTACGAACCGAGCGGTCGGAGGTTCGAATCCTCCCGGATGCACCATCTTCTCCGAGATAACAGCCATACTGTTGTTTCATGGTCTGCGAGATAATCGCAAGCACCAGGGAGGATAACGTTGCGTTAGCAACGGCCCGTAGGGTGAGGCGCAGCCGAGTAATCCTCCCGGATGCACCATCTTCTCTGAGTAATCCCCCTGATGCACCATCTTCTCTTCTAATCTTCTTCATTTCTTCTTCATTCGCTTAATCCTTCATCATTTCGTCAGCGTTCCCGCTCACTGTCAGCGACAAAAACCCTTACATACGATAAAGTAACGCTTTGTAATCCTTCTGCGAGAGCACGATGTACGCACAGTATGACGGTCTGATCTTCGATATGGATGGCACCCTCCTCGACACCGAACCGACGCACCGCAAAGCCTGGGATGATGTTCTTGGCCGCTATGGTCTGCGTTTTGATTTCGACGCGATGGTGGCTCTTAACGGCTCGCCGACCTGGCGTATTGCGCAGGCGGTCATCGAGCTGAATCAGGCCGATCTGGACCCACACATGCTGGCGCGCGAAAAAACCGATGCGGTAAAAGCGATGCTGCTCGATACCGTACAACCGCTACCGCTGATTGAGGTGGTTAAAACCTGGCACGGTCGCCGTCCGATGTCGGTGGGAACGGGCAGTGAAAGCGCGATTGCTGAAGCCCTGCTGAACCATCTGGGCCTGCGTCATTATTTCTCTGCGGTCGTGGCTGCCGATCATGTTACACATCATAAACCTGCACCGGATACCTTCCTGCTTTGTGCAGAGCGGATGGGCGTAGCGCCTGCAAAATGCGTCGTGTTTGAAGATGCCGATTTCGGTATTCAGGCCGCGCTTGCCGCAGGAATGGCTGCGGTGGACGTCCGCTTACTGTGAGTGACGTGCTGTCACTTGCCTCTTTGTTCGCCAGCAGTTTTTTAAGCGCCACGCTTCTGCCCGGTAATTCCGAAGTTGTGCTGGTTGCCATGCTGCTATCAGGCCTCAGTCAGCCCTGGTTGTTGGTAGTAATAGCAACAATGGGTAATAGCTTTGGAGGGCTGACTAACGTTATTCTTGGGCGATTCTTTCCGTTACGCAAAACATCGCGCTGGCAGGAAAAGGCAGCGGGCTGGCTAAAACGCTATGGCGCTGCCACGCTTTTATTAAGCTGGATGCCTGTAATAGGTGATTTACTGTGTCTGCTGGCGGGATGGATGCGCATCTCCTGGGGGCCAGTGCTCTTTTTTTTATGCCTTGGCAAAGCGTTGCGCTATGTTCTTGTGGCGGTCGTGACTTTGCAGGGTATGACGTGGTGGCACTAATTGGACTGTTTGTGACCTTGAACCATGACAATTATGCTAAATAAAATGATTTTGACAGGCGGGAGGTCGAATTGATCCCGGACGTATCACAGGCACTGGCCTGGCTGGAAAACCACCCTCAGGCTCTGAAGGGTATTCAGCGTGGTCTTGAGCGCGAAACGCTGCGCGTTAACGCGGATGGCAGTCTTGCAACGACGGGCCACCCACAGGCATTGGGTTCGGCGCTGACACACAAATGGATCACCACCGATTTTGCCGAAGCGCTGCTGGAGTTCATTACGCCGGTAGACGGTGATATTAACCACATGCTGACGATTATGCGCGACATTCACCGCTACAGCGCCCGTAATCTGGGTGACGAGCGGATGTGGCCATTGAGCATGCCGTGCTACATCGACCAGGGTCAGGACATCGAACTGGCGCAGTACGGCACCTCAAATATCGGTCGTCTGAAAACGCTCTATCGCGAAGGATTAAAAAATCGCTATGGCGCGCTGATGCAGACGATTTCTGGCGTGCATTATAACTTTTCGTTGCCGATGGCATTCTGGCAGGCGAAATGCGGTGAGACGGATAAAGAGGCGATCTCTGCGGGCTATTTCCGCCTGATCCGCAACTACTATCGCTTTGGCTGGGTTATTCCGTATCTGTTCGGTGCGTCGCCGGCGATTTGCTCCTCTTTCCTGCAGGGCAAACCGACCACGCTGCCGTTTGAGAAAACCGACTGCGGGATGTATTACCTGCCGTACGCAACCTCTCTGCGCCTGAGCGACCTGGGTTATACCAATAAATCGCAAAGCAATCTCGGAATTACGTTTAACGACCTGCACGAGTATGTGGCAGGATTGAAGCGGGCGATCAAAACCCCGTCGGAAGAGTACGAAAATATCGGACTCGAAAAAGACGGTAAGCGCCTGCAAATCAACAGTAACGTTCTGCAGATTGAGAACGAGCTGTACGCGCCGATTCGCCCGAAACGCGTTACGCGCAGCGGTGAGACACCGTCTGATGCGCTGCAGCGCGGCGGTATTGAATACATCGAAGTGCGTTCGCTCGACATCAACCCGTTCTCGCCGATTGGCGTGGATGAGCAGCAGGTGCGCTTCCTCGACCTGTTTATGGTCTGGTGCGTGCTGGCCGATGCGCCAGAGATGAGTGCCGACGAATTGCTGTGTACACGCACTAACTGGAATCGCGTGATTCTGGAAGGGCGTAAACCTGGCCTGACGCTGGGCATTGGCTGCGAAACCGCTCAGTTCCCGCTGGCGAAAGTGGGTAAAGATCTGTTCCGCGATCTTAAGCGCGTGGCCCAGACGATGGACAGCGTGTACGGTGGTGAGGAATATCAGAAAGTCTGCGACCAGCTGGTTGAAAGCTTTGATAATCCAGACCTGACGTTCTCGGCGCGTATTCTGCGTTCGATGATCGATCAGGGGATTGGCGGCACCGGTCGTTCGCTTGCGGCGCAGTATCGCGATAGTCTGCAGCAAGAGCCGCTGGAGATATTAAGTGAAGCTGATTTTGCCGCTGAACGTGAAGCCTCTGTGGCGCGTCAGCGTGAGATAGAAGCGGCGGATACGGAGTCTTTTGCTGCGTTTCTGGCGAAAAACGCCTGACAGAAAAGAAAAAGGCCACATCGCTGTGGCCAAAATAACATCTCTGAAGAACAGGGATGATGATAACAAATGCGCGTCTTTCATATACTCAGAGTCGCGTTGGTAAGAAGAGTTCAGTTTATTTTAAAAAAAATCACTTTCGGAGGTGACGTATGCCGTTATTAGATAGTTTTACTGTCGACCATACCCGTATGGAAGCGCCTGCTGTACGTGTTGCGAAGACCATGCATACCCCGCACGGCGACACGATCACCGTATTCGACCTGCGTTTTTGCATTCCGAACAAAGAAGTGATGCCGGAGCGCGGCATTCATACTCTGGAGCATCTGTTCGCTGGTTTCATGCGCGATCACCTCAACGGCAATGGCGTTGAGATCATCGATATCTCCCCGATGGGCTGCCGTACCGGTTTCTATATGAGCCTGATCGGTGAGCCGCAGGAAGCCCGCGTCGCCGATGCCTGGAAAGCGGCGATGGCCGACGTGCTCAAAGTGAAAGAGCAGAACCAGATCCCAGAGCTGAACGTTTACCAGTGCGGTACCTACGAGATGCACTCTCTGGAAGAGGCGCAAGAGATTGCCCGTCATATTCTTGAGCGTGATGTTCGCGTGAACAGCAACGAAGAGCTGGCACTGCCGAAAGACAAGCTGCAGGAACTGCACATCTAGTCGATTACCCGGCCCTCAGTAGTGAGTGCGCCGGGTGTATTTAATTACTGCTGTAATTAGTTTCTTTATAAATTCCTAAAAAAATATCTCTCGTTGTGAATCCTTTTCTTTGTGTCTATTATTGCTGCCAACATATGGTAGTTATTTATATATATCACATCTATGGATAATGATTTCAACACCTATTTGTCGTAATTATATATAATTCGATAATGATTGTTCTGTTCATATTCATGGAGTGAATGATGATTCAGAGGGATTTATGAAATTTCATTTTACTGGCACCGCGATTCTATTTTCTGCGCTTTTGCTTTCAGCATGCAGCACGACCACTCCCACCACGCCTATCGCCAAGGCACCTGCTGAGCGCAAGCAGGAAGTTCAGTGCTATCAGGAGTTTTCGGCGCTGCAAAAGCTTGACCCGGCTGCGTATGAGTCTTACCGCAAGCAATTCGATAATATTAATAAGAATTATAAGATTTATGAGGCAAATAAATCGCTTGTGGATGATAACGCTTCTGAGGTGATGCTGACGGAGATTAATAAAAAGTTATCATTAGTTTGCATCAGGATCCGCAGTACCGTCTATTCCAATATGATGAACCGCGCGAATGAAATGAATAAATTATGAATAAATATTTTAGTGCAGCACTTTGCTGCGGATTATTACTGTCGACAGGGAAGTCGTTTTCTGCAGGAACAGAATTGCTGGATCAGCTGAATAAAGAGAATATTATCGGCAATGATTCGCCAAATCCTTTTATTGCACCTGAAGTGACCCCGTCCAGCCAGCAGGCGTCCTCATCGCTGCCCGCACCCGTTCCGCCAAAAGCGAAACCTGCAGCCGTCTCTGAAACCCGCGCCCGACAGGCTGCCGCACGGGATGCGCAGCGCGCTGCCCTTGCGCAGGAGAAGCTCACACGCCTGAGCAGCCAACTCCAGACGGCGAAAGATAAAATTGCCGCGCTAAGCCAGGCGTTGGCCGCGGTTCAAAATGAAAAAGCCGCCCTCGAAAAAGCGGCGGCAGCCGGGCAGAGCCGCAACGATCATAGCGCAGAAATGCTCGCGCTAAAGAAACAGCTGTCAGAGACCAGTGCGCAAAAACTGGCGCTGGAAAGCCTTTTTGCGACGCTAAAAACCGCGTCCAGCGGTGCAAAAGAGAAGAGTGCCGATTTAGCTGCGCAGCTCACGCAATCAACAGACCAACGTACAGCCTTAAGCAAACAGCTCGCCGATGCCCAGAATCAGAAAACTGTCCTCGAAGATCAGCTGGCCGCGCTGAAATCGACCACTACCGGCGATAAGCAAAAAAGCGCCGGGCTCACCGAGCAGCTGAACAAATCAACCGCTCAAAGTGCTGCGCTGACTAAACAACTTTCCGAGCTGCAAAGCCAGAAGAAGACCCTCGAAGATCAGCTGACCGCGCTGAAATCGTCCACTACCGGCGATCAGAAAAAGAGCGTGCAGATAGTTGAGCAGCTCAACAAGGCGACTGAAAAGAGCGCCGCGTTAATCAAAGAGATTGCCGACCTCAAGTTGCAGTACAAAGGACAGGAGCAGCAGCTGGCGACCCTGCAGGCCTCGGCGGCGGACGGCACGAAGAAAACCGCCGGGCTCACCGAGCAGCTGAACAAATCAACCGCTCAAAGCGCTGCGCTGACTAAACAGCTTTCCGAGCTGCAGAGCCAGAAGAAGACCCTCGAAGAGCAGCTGACCGCGCTGAAATCGTCCACTACCGGCGA